>JAVBSL010000022.1:0-136865 GCA_031556725.1 Lachnospiraceae bacterium
TGATTCCATTTGGCTGAACAACTTAGTGGAAAACTTGCTTGCAATAACCCGGATCGAAACTGGCAGCGTCAGCCTCAATATGCGGCCGGAACTCTTGTCTGATGTCATGGAGGAGGCACTCTTACATATCAGTCGTAAAAGCGAGGAGCATCATATTAAGACTGTCGTAAGTGATGAACTACTGATGGCCAGAATGGACGCAAGACTCGTTGTACAGGTCATCGTCAACATGGTCGACAACGCAATAAAATATACACAGACGGGCTCAAACATTACAGTTTCAGCTATCTTGGACAACGAAATAGTCCGTATGGAGGTCTCCGACGACGGTCCCGGCATCAGTGATGAAGCAAAAACCAAGTTATTCGATATGTTCTATACTGCGGATAATGCGCGCGGTGACGGACGGCGCGGATTGGGGTTGGGGCTCTACCTATGCAAAGCTATCATTGGCGCACATGAAGGCGATATCTACGTAAAAGATAATATTCCTAAAGGTTCGACTTTCGGTTTTACTTTACAGGCGGAGGAGGTGCAGTTCCATGAATAAGCCCATGATTTTGGTGGTGGAGGATGACAAAGCCGTGCGTAAGTTGATTACCACCACTCTCGATACACAGGGGTATCAGTATCACACGGCCGAGACTGGTGAAGGTTCCATTCTTGAGGCCGTTTCCAGCCAGCCGGACATCATAATGCTGGATTTAGGCCTGCCGGATATGGACGGCATAGATATCATCAAGAAGGTGCGGGAATGGACAAACACGCCCATCATCGTCGTCAGTGCTCGCAGCGAGGACAAAGACAAAATAGATGCTCTTGATGCCGGTGCAGATGATTACCTAACCAAACCATTCAGTGTAGAGGAGCTTTTGGCACGAATTCGTGTGAGCCTTCGCCGCGTGCGCTATGACAGTGAAAAGCTCTTAAAAGATTCCAGTATCTTTACAAATGGGAATCTTAAAATTGATTACGCTGCGGGCTGCGCCTTTCTGGATAGCGTGGAAATTCACTTGACACCTATTGAATACAAGTTGCTCTGCCTACTGGCAAAAAACGTGGGCAAGGTTTTGACCCACAACGCCATCCTGAAAGAGATTTGGGGCAGCTATATGAGCGATATCCCTGCTCTACGCGTTTTTATGGCGACGTTGCGTAAAAAAATTGAGAGGAACCCCAAGCAAACAAAAATAATCCAGACACATATCGGTGTAGGCTACCGTATGCTTCGCGTACCTGAAGATGATTACTCCGATTGAGTACTTTGGAATTGATAACGGCGAAAAAATCTGACGGAAAGGCAGGGTCATAATTATGTTGCAAATAGTATTATTCTTGTTGTTTTTCTTTTCCCTCATCCTGCCGATGGGCAAATATCTTTACCACATCGCGGCAGGCAAGCGCACCTTTGCCGATCCGGTGCTTGACCGGGTTGACGGCGCAATTTACCGCATATGCGGTGTGGACAAAGCTGAAATGAGCTGGAAAAAGTATGCCGTTTCGATGCTTGTAACCAATGCGGTTATGGTACTGGCGGGCTATCTGATCCTGCGGATACAGGCGCTGCACATATTTAACCCTAACGGCATCGATGGCATGGCACCAGACCTCAGCTTTAATACCATCATCAGCTTTATGACCAACACCAATCTCCAGCACTATTCCGGGGAATCCGGGCTTTCTTATCTGAGCCAGATGATGGTCATCACCTTTATGATGTTTGCCTCAGCGGCCTCCGGCTACGCAGTGTGCATGGCATTTTTGCGTGGTCTTGCAGGCAAAGCTAAAACGATGGGTAACTTTTACGTCGATATGATCCGCATCATCACTCGCGTTCTGCTGCCGCTCTCCATTGTGTCGGGGCTTGTTCTCGTATCACAGGGTGTGCCGCAAAACCTGTCTCCCAATATCACGGTGCAGACTATAGAGGGTACCTATCAGGACATCGCGATGGGGCCGGTGGCTGCGCTGGAGAGTATCAAGCACCTGGGCACCAACGGCGGCGGGTTCTTCGGAGCCAACTCCGCTTCGCCCTTTGAAAATCCTAATGTCATTACCAACTTGCTTGAGATGCTGGCCATGATGTTGCTCCCCGGTTCCTGTGTGGTGGCGTTCGGACATATGGTCGAAAACCGCAAACAGGAAGCTGAAAACATAAAAACCAAACGCATCTGGATCGGAAAAGAGGCAAAGCCGGTCATCGCGGTCATGTCCATCCTGTTTGTGACAGGTGTTATCGTTTGCTTTTGGGTGGAAAGTACGGGGAACCCGCTGCTTGAACAAGCCGGGCTCAATCAGGATATGGGCAACATGGAGGGCAAGGAAACGCGGTTCGGCATCGCGCAATCCTCCCTGTTCACCACTGCCACCACGGCCTTTACCACCGGCTCTGTCAATAATATGCACGATACGCTGACGCCCATCGGCGGTGCGGTGCCGCTTGTCAACATGATGCTGAACCTCGTGTTCGGAGGCAAGGGCGTGGGATTAATGAACATGATCTTGTATGCCATTCTCGCTGTGTTCATCTGCGGCCTGATGATCGGGCGCACGCCGGAATACCTCGGCAAAAAGATCGAGGGCAGGGAGATGAAGCTCACGGCGTTGGGTATCATTATCCACCCGCTGTTGATTCTGGCCTTTACGGCGCTGGCGGTAACAATTCCTGCCGGGCTTGCGGGTATAAGCAATCCCGGTTACCACGGGCTTACGCAGGTGCTGTACGAATATGCTTCTTCCGCTGCAAACAACGGCTCCGGCTTCGAGGGGCTTGCGGACAATACGCTGTTCTGGAACCTCTCAACCGGGCTTGTCATGTTCTTTGGACGTTACACTATCATTGTGCTCCAGCTTGCCATAGCAGGTTCATTGATGCAGAAATTGGCGGTCAGCGAATCGGTTGGAACACTGAAAACCAGTACACCCACTTTTGCGGTAGCGCTGCTGATGGTAGTGGTGGTATTTGCAGCACTGACTTTCTTCCCGGCGCTGGTACTCGGACCGGTTGCGGAACATCTGACCCTGATGGGTTAAGGGGGACTATCAATGAGCAAGGAAACAACAAAGTTTATCACCGGAGACATCGTGAAATCATCAATCGCTGGCGCGTTCAAAAAGTTAAATCCATGGTATATGATGAAAAACCCCGTCATGTTTGTGGTTGAAATCGGATTTGCGGTAACGTTGCTGCTCTGCGTTATGCCGGGACTGTTCGGGGACGAAGGCTCTAACCTCGTGCTGTATAATGCCGTCGTATCCGCCATACTACTGATCACCATTCTATTCGCCAACTTTGCGGAAGCCGTGGCAGAAGGCCGTGGCAAGGCGCAGGCTCAAAGCCTAAAAAAGACACAGAAGGATATGACCGCTCGCTTAATTGATAAGAATTGCGCGGAAACCATCATCAGCGCAGGCGCGCTGAAAAAAGGCGACATCGTGCTTGTCAAAGCCGGGGAGCTGATTCCCAATGATGGCGAAGTCATCGACGGTGTCGCCTCGGTGGATGAATCTGCCATAACAGGCGAATCCGCACCTGTTCTTAAGGAGTGTGGCGAAGACTTTGCCTCGGTGACCGGCGGCACCACTGTAGTCAGCGACTGGCTCAAGATTGAAATTACCTCCAATCCCGGCGAATCCTTTATTGACAAGATGATATCAATGGTAGAGGGTGCGTCGCGCGAAAAGACCCCCAACGAAATCGCACTGAACACGCTGCTGGTCAGCCTGACTATCATCTTTCTGATTGTTATTGTTACGCTGCATCCCATTGCCGTATACACCGGCGTCCGATTGCCGGTTTCCACATTGATTGCCCTGACCGTATGCCTGATTCCGACCACAATCGGCGGGTTGCTGTCGGCCATCGGAATTGCGGGTATGGATCGTGTGACGCGTTTCAACGTCATCGCAATGTCGGGCAAGGCGGTGGAAGCCTGCGGTGATGTGGACACCATGATCCTCGACAAAACCGGCACCATCACCTACGGCAACCGTATGGCCGCAAAATTCATCCCCGTTGGAATCACGATGGAGCCGGAGTTGATAAAATACGCAGTACTTAGTTCGCTGCCGGACAATACGCCCGAAGGCAAGTCCATCGTGGAGTTGGGGGAACGCCTGAGCGGGACACATCAGGAAATTCAGATGGGAACAGAATTTATGGAATTTACGGCGCAGACCCGCATGAGCGGTGTAGACCTCCCCGATGGAACAAAGATTCGCAAAGGCGCTTGTGACGCTATATTAAAACATGTGCAGGTCCTTGGCGGCTCTATCCCAAAGGATCTGGATACTCAGGTTAAAGATAGTTCCAAACTGGGCGGCACACCGCTGGTCGTGTGCGTGAACACACGGATTCTGGGCGTTATTTACCTCAAAGATACCATCAAGGATGGGCTTGTGGAGCGGTTCGCACGGCTGCGCGCCATCGGTATTAAGACTGTCATGTGTACGGGCGATAACCCGTTGACTGCCGCAACCATCGCACAGGAGGCAGGCGTGGACAGCTTCATCGCTGAGTGTAAGCCTGAGGACAAAATTGAGGTCATCAAGGAGGAACAGGCCAAAGGTAAGATCGTCGCCATGACCGGTGACGGCACCAACGACGCTCCGGCTCTGGCTCAGGCCAACGTGGGCATTGCCATGAACAGCGGCACCACTGCCGCAAAGGAAGCGGCCAACATGGTCGATCTCGATTCCGACCCCACAAAAATATTAGACGTTGTGGAAATCGGTAAGCAGCTTCTCATCACCCGCGGCTCCCTGACCACATTTAGCATCGCCAACGATATCGCCAAATACTTCGCCATTATCCCGGCCATGTTCATGGCGGTCATCCCGCAGATGGACGTGTTAAATATTATGGCGCTTTCCACACCCTCAAGCGCTATTTTGTCCGCACTGATCTTCAACGCCATCATTATTCCCTGCCTGATCCCGCTGGCAATGAAAGGTGTCAAATATAAGCCGCAGCGTTCTGAAAAAATGCTCCGGCACAACATGCTGGTCTATGGCCTTGGCGGTATCATTGCGCCGTTCGCAGGCATCAAGCTGATCGATTTGGCGATTACACCGATACTGTCGCCGCTCGGGATGTAGCAAAAAGGAGGTTCTTCTCATGAAAGCAATTCTAAACGCAATCAAAAAGCCGGTTTTAGTTACGCTAACCTTGATGGTAATTTGCGGGTTTGGCTATCCGCTGCTGATGACCGGCATCAGTCAGGTAATATTTCCCCATCAGGCGAATGGCAGCTTAATTGAAATAAACGGTCAGGTTGTTGGCTCGAAACTTATCGGACAGAATTTCGCCGATGCACGGTTTATGAAATGCCGTCCTTCAGCGGTGGAGTATAACACCTACACGCAGGAAGACAAAAACAACGGCGACTATGCCGGTGTTGACTCCGGATCGAAAAACTACGCACCATCAAATCCCGAACTTGTAAAGCGTGTGGAAGCTGACATTGCGGCCTTCTTAGAGGCGAATCCATCTGTAAAGCGGGAGGATATTCCCACTGACCTGCTGACAGCCTCCGGCTCCGGCCTTGATCCGCATATAAGCCCGGCAGCTGCTTCGATTCAGATTCCGGCTCTGGTGAAAAACACCGGTTTGTCTCAGGAGAAGATTGAGAGCATCGTGGCGGAATGTACAACCGGAAAGTTTCTCGGTATTTTCGGCGAGGAGACTGTCAATGTCTTAAAAGTGAACATCCTGATCGCATCGTTTAGATATTGCCCGGAAGTGTGGGGATATTCGATAGCGGATGGCTAACAGAACTCCGGAAAATGGCGGTAATGTTCCGTCATAAATCTTGCTATCCCCAGATGTATTTCCGCCAAATTGCTCCCAGTCACTGTTTAATATTACTCGCATATTATCAGCATCGGGAATCTCAAAAAAGTAATCCCGCTGTAAATGATCGCCAAAATTAAAAATCCCGATAATCCTTTCCTCTTCATATCCCCGTTCAATGGCATATAGGCATCTGGATTCCTGATGGCAGTCCAGCCACCTGAATCCATCTCTTTCATAATCCCCTTCCGATAACGCCGGATAGGATAAATAAATCTTATTTAACTGTTTCATATACTGATAAAACGAGTCGTGATTAGGATATTTGAGAATCTCCCAATCTTGTTCCCGCCGTTCATCCCATTCCCGCAGCTGGCCGATTTCATTTCCCATGAAATTTAACTTTTTGCCGGGATGCACCATCATATACATATACATGGCTCTTGCCTGGGGAAACTTCTCTTCATATTGCCCATTCATTTTTTGCAAAATTGTTGCTTTTCCGTGAACAACCTCATCATGGGAATATGGCAAAAGATATTTTTCATTATAAAAGTACATCATCGAAAAAGTAAGTTTATGATAATGCTCCGTTCGCTTTTCCGGCGGCAGTTGAAAGTATTCCAACGTGTCATGCATCCAGCCCATATCCCATTTATAATCAAATCCCAGGCCGCCCTCATCAACAGGGGCGGTTACTCTTGGATAATTGGTTGAGTCCTCTGCTATTAAAAGGCAGTTTGGATTGATTTCTTTCAAACCTTTATTCATGACCTTTATAAAATCAACAGCATTTTTGTTTTCACCGCGTCGCTCGTCACCCTGCCAATAGATAATTCGGCTGATGGCATCCATGCGTAATCCGTCAAAATGATATTCCTTCAGCCAATAATTAGCTGCTGACTGCAGAAAACTCCGCACCTCACCTCGTGAGTGCATAAAATTATAGCTCCCCCACTCACTGATCCCCACGTCATTATGGGGATATTCATATAAGGCGCTGCCGTCATACCCTGCCAATGCATAATCATCAATGGCAAAATGCACCGGCACAAAATCAAGGATTACTCCAATATTATTCCGGTGAAGCAAATCAATCAGCTTCTTTAAATCCGCTGCCGTTCCATAACGGCTGGTGGGTGCAAAAAAGCTTGTATTCTGATATCCCCAGCTTTCATCACAGGGATGCTCACAAATGGGCAGAAATTCCACATAGTTATAACCGCTGTCCTGCAAATATGTAATCAATGGTTCGGCAAGCTCATCATAACGGTACCAGTCGGTCACCTCATCAGACTCTTTTCGCCAGGAACCAAGATGCATCTCATAAATATTAAGAGGATCATTATAGCCGAACCCTTTCTGCTTTCTTTGCTTCATCCACTTTTCATCCTGAAATGTATAATCTGACAAGCAGCGAAAAATAGACTTATGTAACGGACGCAGTTCCATCCCAAAACCATAGGGATCACAATGGTCGATATAGCTTCCGTCACGCTTGTATATGCGATATTCATAGCTGGTACCGACTTCCAGATCCGATAAGGTAACTTCATAAAAATTCCCATCATAAACCGCATGCATCGGTACTTCTTTATTGCTCTCACCATATCGGATGCATACGCCCGCAGCATTGGGCGCAAAAGTACGAAAGGTTGCACCTCCCTCCGTAATATGTCCTCCTAAATATTCATAGGCGTTAAATTCTTTTCCGGTATAAAATCCATACATATCCATATTAATAATTATTCCTTTCGATAATTGACTGCCGTCCATTAATGTACTATGATTACATTAACAAAGAATGATTATGTTTTCTATTTGCATTTTATGCAAACAGTCAATTAATAGACGAATTACAAAAAACGGCAAGGATCGCATCTATGGATAAACGTGAAATTAAAACAAAACGAAGCATTATCAATGCCTTTCTTCAATTAAGGCATCAAAAACCTTTAGAACGAATCACCATTAAAGAGTTGGCTGAGCTTGCTGAAATAAGTAAGGCAACCTTTTATTTGCATTACAAAGATATCTATGATTTATCCGATACTCTGGAAAAAGAAACGGTTCAAAGCATATTAACGGACATTCCGCATCCGGAATATTTCCTATCCAATCATAAGCAGTTTATGGAAGAGCTTCTGTTTTCCTTTCATGCACAGCAAAATATTATCGATATTCTATTTTCCGGTTCCCGTTCCCATATCCTTCCCCAAAGTATTGAGCAGGCATTAAAGGAATATATCTTTAAAATGGAACCACAAAAAAAGGACGATGTTCGGTTTAATATTCTGCTTACCCACCAAATCCTGGGCGGGTATTACGCTTATACCGAACACCGTCATCAGTTTAGCGACGATGAAATCATTGATGTTATTTCTGAAATCACTATCAGGGCAATTCAGGAGTAAAAAAGTAGGCCGACATTTCCACATCATATGCTGATCCATCATCCTTCCAGCTATATGGCTGCTTGCACATATAAATGATAGCCTTTGGCCGGACTTCATCTTCCTCATAGAGATAAACCCAGTAGTGGGTCCCATGAGTAACATAACATTCCCGGTATACCATCCGGTTTTGTTCATCAAAATGAATTTTACCACTACTGTCCCACGTTCCATGAGAGAACATACAAAAATGATAATCGATGGTATCCAAATTGTTATTATTGTAGCGAAATAAAATTTCACCGGAATTCTCTTCCTCGCATTCCATTTCAATATCAAAATCACTCAATTGCTCCAAAAAAGCCTCGAGCCGCCCGGCTTTATTATAAGTGCAAAGGATATCTGCATCATATTCATATCCTTCCTTTATATCTCTTTTATACTTTCTAACTACTCCCATTTTATCTGTTTCTGCCCAATCCCGATAAAGCCAAAATTTATTATTACGGTTTAGCAGTTTCTCAATATCGTAATCCTTCTCTTCCTTACTTTGATAAGTCACGATAAAAGGGAAAACAATTCCCGGCATATATTCATAAGAAATATCAGCAATGCAATCCCCGCTTACACCATATAGGCTTTCGGCAATTACTTTTCCTTTTTCATCACTCTCATATGAAAGACTTCCCTGCATCTCCAACTCTTCCCAGGCAACTGCTGCGCAATAGGTTATTTCATAAGGATCATGTACTTCACCCTCATAATCCACCCAGCTATCGAACCACATATGTACGACAAAACAAGTCATTCTTTTGCTTTCATCAAGATAATAATCTACCTGCGACTTTTCTGCACCATTAACTACCCCATCTGGTTTTTCCTTATACATATCCCATGATTGAAGATAATTTTTGATAAAAGCAGCTCGTTCGCTTTCACTATATTCCATGCTGCCAAGTGCAGTAACGTACCTGTTCTCATCTGTACCTTTATGCATATATGAGTCAAAGAAAAAAATATTTTCAACACTCTTTCCAGCCTCTCTTGCCTCATCCAGTTCGTTTATAACCACTTCCACTTCCTGCTTGGGAATTTCTGTAGCTTTTTCTTCATCCGCCGGCAACTCTTGAACAATATCTGCTGTATTAATTTCATTTGTTAATATTTCAGTCGGCTTTCCGCATGATAATATCGTCCCTGCTGAAAGGATTGTAATAAGAAGCAATATTCCTTTTCCCATTTTTCTTTTTTTCATGTTGTCACCATTATAATCTCAGCTTTATCTGGTGCCTAATGGGCTAAAATCATATGTCGCATTCAATAACCAAAATGGTTTTCTATTTTAGTATAAAGATACAGCACTGTCAGTGCAGTAAATATTATTCCGCCAAAATTCGTTATCTGTTGTGCATATATCTGATATTCCCCAATGGACAACTCCATCGCCTGTAAAAGATTAATTGCCTTGCCTGCCAAAAAAGAAATACCAAAACCGTAAATGCCGGATATAATGGAAAGCAGGGCGTACTGCACGATCCGTTTCCTGTCATCCAATAATTCCAACTGAATCCCCAACATACCGATACCGACAAAAACCCATCCCAATGACGAGAAAAGTGCGGCGCCGGCAGCCATCACATATGCATTTCCCGGCCTGGACAGCATCATCATGGTAAAATGAAACCCCATCGCCGTTAATGCCCATCTCATCACTCTTGCCATGCCGATACGGTCTGCCAGCCGGCCGGCTTTGGGAGTAAGATAGACCCGCAGCATACTGGTAACAAACGACAGTATCATAATGTAGGTATAAGGCAGGGACAAGTCTTTGATCTGATAGCTTGCGTTAAACGGTGATGCCCCGAAAAAAGCTGATATCCAAAGACAGTTTAAAATCAAAGCTTTCCTGAATCCGGCATTCCCGAATGCTGCCACCGTTTCTTTGAGCAATTTGATTTTATATTTGTTGGAGTCAATCTGCCCGCTTCTCTTAACCAATTGCCCATGGATTTCTTTTCCCTGGCTATTCACCAATGCCATTCTTGGCTCCTTCATTTTGGAAAAGGAGATTACATTGATAAGAACCAGTATTGCAATCGACACTCCCAGGATTACAAACGCAATTTTCAGATCACGGTGTTTCACCACATCAATTAAGATTCCCATAATCAGCATAACCGTAACTACCACAAATACTGCCACGGAATCTTTTTTTGCAAAGTAACGGCCCCGAAGTTTTGGGGGAATCAAGCTGGCAATCCAGTCCACCGTTGCCGGAGTGCCTACCTGGATGCAAACCTGGGCAAAACAATAGGCTGCTACCATTATCCACTTTTTCACCCCTGCCGCGAGATTCATCAATGGAATAAAAAAGATAAAGGCCAGCCAAAATTTCTGCAGAACAGTAAGGCATACAAATAATTTATTTTTCTTTAACTGAGTGGAAAGCTTCATGGAAATAATCTGGGCAATAGCGGCCAGACTTCCTACCGAAGCGATGATACCCATATTTCCGTCACTGATACCCAATGCCCCCATCAGAGTAACCAGAAACGTACCGCCCGCCAATTGTACAATGGTCTGAGCCGCCGAATCTCCCACAGTGAAACAGATTCTGCTTTTTTTATAGTCACGGCGGGTTTCCGGCAGGGACATAAAATAAATGCGGCGCATTTTCCCCATAATATAGTTAGTCATCAATACTACATTGTTCATTTTCGGATTCCATTCTGCTGAAGGTATAGTGTAATTGTCGTTCTATCCTTACTGTATAAAATGGAACCGGTAATGTACATGGATTATCCTGTAGGAAACATGTGTTTTCTTATCTAAAAAGTTTTATCTTATGAGCGGTTATAATTGTATAGCTATGAGCATTTACTGTTATAACGCATCCTTCTAAACTTGAATACCAGTTTTTACCTTTTCTGGCTATGGTGGTATTGGGATTATTGATTATATTCCTGCACCAGCCTACAACATCATCGGTATCTAAAGAAAGATTCTTTTTAATTCTTACAACACCTAAATCCGTCGTATGCAGCTTATCCAAATTCAAAAGTAAATCATTTTTGTTATTCATATTATTCTGTTTCCTCGGGTATAAAAATTTGGGGTAAAAGTGCCTCAGGCACTTGCACTTCTGTCGGCTGAGCAGGTGGTTCTTCCGGGGGACTTATTATCCCGGCATATCCGCCATAAACAATTACCGGGAATCCTTTATCCACATAACCATAGATTTCCTTTGCTTTTTCCGGAGGGAGATTTATACATCCGTGGGAACCGTTAGTCACAAAAACTTCGCCGCCAAATTCTCTCCGCCATCCGGCATCATGCATCCCCACATTTCCGTTAAAAGGCATCCAATATGTTACGGGAGTTGAATAATTCTCGCCGTTCAGCGTTGCATCTCTTTCCTTATAAGTCAGCCCATATACTCCGGTTGGAGTATTAAATCCTCTGATAACACATCCGGAAACAAAATCTGACTCAAGAATAATCTCACCATTAATATAAAGATAAAGGTACTGATTTGTCAAATCTATCTCCACATAAGAATCACCGATATCATTTGGGCCATACCGGACCGCCCGGCCATAATAATTTATCTCCTTTGGCCCTGACTCCCCGGCAATAATTCTTTCTATCAGCTCCTGGGTTTCACCCGGCCGGTTCATCCACCAGCCATAGCTTCCTCCGCTCATGGTAATTATTTCACCCCGGGAAGTGTGAAATTTTCTGGTTTGTCCGAACGTATCATACTTTCTGGCCAATCCATTAATATATTCTCTGACCGGATCAGCATCAATCGAATAGTTCCCCTGCTCATCCTTTATGATCCAGTCTACGATCAACTGGCCATCCACAATTTCCTGCTCTTCATCAAATTGATAAGTAATTACCACACCGGTCAGTTTATTCAGCATCTGCTGCTCTCTCAGAAGTTCTGGAGAATCGGCAGTAATTTCCGGCTGGATGTAACACCCTAATTCATCCAGATCAATTTGATGATCCAGATTGTCGATTGCCTCTTTTATCATTTGATAGGTCAATTTTTTGTTTAAAACTGTTCCTTTGTCCTCTGCTATGATGGGATACTGTTTGCTTTCTTTATCAAATTCACCTATGTAAGCATTCTTCGGCGCCCTAACCACCGATCGGTCAAAAAATTGAAATTGGTCAAATAATGTTTTTAAGGCATCCTCTGAGTATTCAATTGCCACCGGAACTTCTATGGTCTCATTCTGAAACAAAAACCGCGGCCACAGAAAACCATTCTGTCCTTCTATCATATCTGCTAAACTGCTGTCAAAAATCAAAACCAAACCGATTTCTTCTACGCCGATTGTCTCTGAAACACCGTCCCGTCCGATAATTTCCAGGGTATAGCTACCGCTTTCCTTTGAAATTTCTTCCTGTGCCTCTTCTACTGTTCTAAGCGAACACTCGATGCTCTCCATTCTGGTTCCGAAAAAGAAGTGGCTGTTAAAAAACAAACCAAATCCAATGTATACGATTAGAAGAAGTACTATTAAAGAAGCACCTATCAAGCCAATTATTCCAGCCAGCGATTTCTTCGTGTTATTCTTTTCCATTTGCTTTTCCATTCTGGTTAACATTTTTACTGATTAAAGTAATAATTATTATATCAAATATGTTAACTTGGGTAAAGCATAAATCAATTTAACTTTGATATTTCACTTCACAAAAAACACAAATTAGTAAAACATCGGGAAACTGGATATGCTGGCATTTGTATAAAAAAATAAACCCAATACACATTGAAGCACTTTGGACTGAATAGAAAGATAACCCAGCACCAGCAGCTTGATCCCGCGTTTGGCAAATGCTTCGGCCGAAGCATTCTTCGTATATACCATGCCAATGCCCATCGAAAACATAAAAACAGGTGCTGCAAGGGGTCCACCCAAAAATTCTATTATTATTCGAAACGCACTATCCGGCATAATATCATGATTGATGATACTTAACTCCTCATATACATGGATAATAACCATGAAAAATATTGCAAATATTTTCAACCAATCAATTTCCGTCTGCCTCTCGGTATTAATTGACTTTTTACTGATTATGCACGCGTCCATCTGCTTTATTCCCTCTTAATCTTAAATTGTGTTATGCCTTACAAATTATATTGGAAAAAGAAGAGTTTATCCTAAAAGCACTTCTGCGTTTGTTCCGTAGAAAATATCGTCTTTTTGAGAAACCAGTTTTGCGATTTTTTCTATCTGTTCCCAGTTGTTCTCACAATCAAATTCATAGCTGTGTCCCCAAATATAAAGGATTTGCGGCCTGTCTGCCTTTAACCGGATAAAACGGTCAATGGTTTCAAAAATCCCTTCGTCCGCATGATGGCAGGTTGGTTGCAGCTCCAAAAGGTCAGGAGATACCTCAAAATGATTAGTTGCATTTACCGTTCGGGCATACCGGATTCCGCAATCCCCCAGAATCCTTTTGACCTGCTCATTGTATGTCCCGTAAGCATAAGCCATGCCCGCCACCTTACATTCAAAGATGTTCTCAAGATTTATTTTATCATACATTATTTCATTATAAACGGTCTCCTCATCCACTTTTGTAAGTGATGCATGAGTCAGGCCGTGAGCAGCGATTTCATGCCCCGCATACAGTTCCTTAAGTCCTTTGATATTCATTCTTTTTATCACAATACCATTTTTTTCAAAGCTGCCGGCACCGGACTGGATTCCACTGTTCAGATTAAAGGTTGCTTTCAGCTGATATTGATTGAAAAGTCCTACTAATCGCTTGTCCTGGCACACTCCGTCATCATAGCTGAAGGTAACAGCCTTCATTTTGTTATTCCACATTTCATTCCCTCCTCTATTTTCTTGCCCTTTGATAACAGTATATAATGAAAAAAGTTTCATATCAATATCGTTTTTAAACATGTACCGGTTTGAGAGTGACTTATTTTCATTACCTCCTCCGGCGTCCCCTGGGCGATAATTTCGCCTCCCGCATCACCACCCTCAGGCCCGAAGTCAATCATCCAATCAGACATTGCGATAACATCCAGATCGTGTTCTACAGTAATTACGGTATTTCCCTGTCCCACCAATTCATTCAACAGGGTAATTAACTTTTTAACATCGTGGGGATGAAGCCCGGTTGTGGGTTCGTCCAGAAGGTAGAGGGTATGCCCGTTAGTTCGCTTTCCCAGCTCTTTTGCCAATTTAATCCGCTGTGCCTCGCCACCTGACAAGGTTGTTGCGGATTGTCCAAGGCCTAAATACCCCAGTCCGACTTTCTGCAGCACGGATAACCGGTCCATAATGGGCCAAATCTCGCCAAACACACCTGCCGCTTCCGCAATCGTCATTTGCAGAACATCCGATATGCTGAACCCTTTGTATTTCACTTCTAATATGCTTTTCTGAAATCTTTTTCCGTGGCAAACAGGACATTTTACCTGAACATCCGGCAGGAAGTGCATGCTTATGC
This sequence comes from Lachnospiraceae bacterium, assembly GCA_031556725.1. Classification (GTDB taxonomy): domain Bacteria; phylum Bacillota; class Clostridia; order Lachnospirales; family Lachnospiraceae; genus UBA935. The sequence continues at coordinate 14,668 of JAVBSL010000022.1, forward strand.
TAAGTTCTCCATTGCCCTCGCATTTTTCACATCTGCCCCCGGGCACATTAAATGAGAAGTGCTTCGGCTGAAACTTCTTCTTTTTTGCTTCCGGCAATGAGGCATACAAATCTCTGATATAGGTGAAAACATCGGTATAGGTGGCCGCATTGGAGCGGCTTGTTTTGCCGATTGGAGATTGGTCGATGGTGATAATATCGCTGACATTTTCAAAGCCGCCTATTTGTAAGTGCTCGGGCTTTTCTTTCAAATGGCCGAAATAAATCTCGGCTTCCCGGCCAAGTATGTCGAACAGCAGGGTGGATTTTCCGCTCCCGGATACGCCTGTCAAAGAAACAAGCATTCCCAGCGGCAAGTCCACGTTGATATTTTTTAAATTGTGTTTCTTTGCATTATGTATGGAAATGAATTTTCCGTTGCCAGATCGTCTTTTCTCAGGAACACCGATCTTGTTCGTACCGGAAAGGTATCGCCCCGTTACGGAAAGCTCACAAGCTGCAACGTCATCGGTTGTACCTGCTGCAACGATCTCGCCGCCGTTCTTTCCGGCTCCCGGGCCAAAGTCCACAATATAATCGGCAGCCTGCATAATCTCAAGATCATGCTCAATTATCAGTACCGTATTCCCCAAATCCCGAAGCTTTTTAAATACCTCAATCAGCCTTTTGGTATCCCGGGCATGAAGACCGGTGGTTGGTTCGTCCAGAACATATAAAACCCCCGTCAGGCCGCTGCCTAAAAGTGAAGCCAGTCTCAGCCGCTGTGCTTCCCCCGCTGAAAGTGTAACCGCAGCGCGTTCCATATTCAGATAACCTACTCCCACATCCAGCAGCCTTTTGATCCGCTGTTCCAGATCATCAATTACGGGCCTTGCAATCAGCAATGCATCCGGTGCCGTACATGAAGGTAACTTCTTAATCCAATCCAAAACATCGTCCAGAGACTTTTGACAAAGTTCAATAATATTGATGCCTCCGACAGTTACGGCAATACTTTCCTTTCGCAAGCGCACTCCATTACATTCAGGGCAAATCCTTTGGTGAAAAATACTGCTTAGTTTATCTCCGGAACCGTTCTTCACCTCCGAATGCCGCCTTTCAATATTGGTAATAACACCTTCAAACCGCCCTTCCGGAACTGTTTTAGGTGGCTTAACATCGGGAAAATGTCTGCAAAACTGCGGGCTTAATGCACCATACAGTAAAAAATCCATCTGTACCTGACCATAGCTTTTCAGCGGATCATTGGCACTAATCTCAAACCCGTAAAAGCTGCCCGCACTTTCAATGGATTCCGAATATCTGTCAATATAGAACTTATCCCAAATGCGAATTGCGCCATCGTTAATGCTCGAATCAACATTTAGAAGCTGTTCAAGATCAGGAGTATTGACTACCCCAAGCCCTTTGCATTCCGGACAGGCACCCTCCGGTTTGTTAAAAGAAAAGTGGCTCATTGACAGCTCCGGCACTTTTTCACCACAGGCCGGGCAGGCCATCATGGCTGCTTCCATATCCGTTTCAAAAGGCTGGCGTATCAATTCACCGCAATGTGGGCAATTCCTAACGCCAAGCTTTGCGAACAATATTCGTAAATAAGTAAAGACCTCTGTAACTGTTCCCACCGTTGAACGGGGATTGCGGTTATTATTCCTTTGGTCAATGCTGATGGATGGGGATAATCCTATGATCGCGTCAACCTTGGGCTTACTGATAAAATCCGTTACCATTCCCATAGATTCCATATACTGCCGCTGACATTCTTTTTGCAGGGTATCTAAGGCAAGCGTTGATTTCCCGCTCCCGGAAAGCCCGGTGAATACTACTAACTTATTCTTGGGTATCCGCAATGAAATGTTTTTAAGATTATTTTCTCTTGCTCCTCTTATCTCGATGAATGAATCCATTTGTTAACCTCCGCATACTAAGTTTCTTTTCAGTATAAATAAAAAGATGGATTCAATCTTGACTTTGCTTGCGGAACATTTGATCAACGCACAGAGCAGTCAAACCATTTTTGTAGTCATTCCCTGTATCCTCTGCATACAGAATTTTCAAAAAAATAGTATCCCGCAGTTACCTTTTTAACGAACAGGACGTGCTTCAATATATCCCCGGTATCCCTGGGGTTCCAGTTGAAACCTCGGAGCATCCTCATCTGCCCACTCAAAACCGTAAAGTTCGGGGTTATATGTTTTCATTGCTGCCCAGATATCCGAAATCGCTTCATCAAAATGTTCGTCTTCAAAAGGCGGTCCCTGGAATATCATCATTTTACATGGCGGCAGGATAATCAGTTCAAATCCTTCCGGTACTACTCCGCAATAGTCGGCAGGCACTTCGACCCCCTGGGCATATTGGGAAGTACCGGGCACCCTTAAGTTTTCCGGAAGCCACATGCCGATGGGCTCATATAGTGCTTCTTTCACACTGCACAGGATTCCCCAGATGTCACAGCCGATCTCCTCGCAATATGCAAAGTAATCTCCCGCATTAATGCCTCTTTTTAAAATAAGTTTTCTTAAAGGACGTTCGATCACCTGAACAAAAACCGTGTTATTTGATTCTTTTCGCTCCATTATTTTTTCTCCTCTCAAAAAGTAGAGATACTCGTCTCGAATAGGTACCGGCAGAAAAAGCCTGATTGGCGGCGGGTTCTTACTGTACTTATAGGGGGTAATTCCAAATTCCTTCGAAAAAGCCCTGGTAAAACCTTCGTGAGAATCAAATACGAAATCCAGTGCCACGTCAATAACCCTGACCTTTTCATCCCGAAGCTTTAAGGCGGCATGGGTAAGTCTGCGGGTGCGGATATATTCAAAAGGTGATTTCCCGGTTAATTCTTTGAAAATTCTTGCACAGTAAAAAGGGGAATATCCTGCATCAATTGACAAACTGCGCAAAGTTATCGGTTCGTGGATATTCTTTTCAATATAATCCTGCATTCTCTGGACAGCCTCTACTCGATCAAGTTGCTCCATTTCTATACCTCGGCTATAAATTTTTTATTCTCTATTTATTACCATAAATAAAACTTGCTAGAATATATAACGGAACATTGATCATCCAATCCTGTTCTCGATAGTTTGACATAGAGCTACGAATTGCATCGGTTAGCTGATACTTCTGGCATAATGCCCGTAAACTTTTTGCCTGTAAATTTTCTTCTGCCTTTACTTCTATCGGAATAATCTTTCCGGACTTTTGTATGATAAAATCTACTTCCCCCTTAGAATTCTCAGCATTATAATAATATAATTCACTACCTGACGCCTTAAGCTCCTGCGCTACAAATTGTTCTGTCAATGCTCCCTTAAATTCACTGAAGATTGCATTTCCCTCAAGCAAGGTTACCGCATCCAAATCCCCTCTTGCCCCCAATAGTCCCACATCAAGCATGTATATCTTAAACGCTGACATATCCATATAAGAAATCAAAGGCATCCCCGGCTTGCTGACACGGTAATTCTTATGAACCAAACCACAATCTTCAAGCCATTGAATAGCCAGTTCAAAGTCCTTGGCTCTTGCCCCCTCTCTGATAGCACCATAGATAAATTTCCGATTTTCCTTTGACAACTGCATCGGAATCGAATTCCAAACCATCTGAATTCTTGGAACAGTTTCTTTTGGTGCATGTTTCGAAAAGTCATTCGCATAATAAAGTAATAATTGTTGTTGTATCTTTCGAACCTCCACTAAATCATCCGTCTCAATATAAGTTGCAACAACTTCCGGCATTCCCCCAATATAATAGTATTTTCTCAGATAATCGATGTATTTAGCTGAAAATGCATTGATCATTTCATAATCCCCGGCAGAGGCTAGTGCCGCCAGGTCTTCCTGTTCCAATGCCAGCAGAAATTCGCTAAAATTAAGAGGGTACAGTGTTAAAAAATCCACTTTACCAACCGGAAATGATGTTCCTTCATGTAATGCGACTCCAAGCAGGGAACCCGCCGCAACAATGGTATATTCAGGTGCATTCTCACAAAAATACTTTAATGCGGTTAAAGCCTTGGGGACTTCCTGAATCTCATCAAAAATTAAAAGAGTATTTTCCGGGTTAATCTGTTTACCGCCTTCAATTTTCAATGCTGAAATAATACGCGGAATATCATAATCCATCTCAAAAATATTCTTCATATGCGCATTATTATCAAAGCTGATGTAAACTACATTTTCAAAATATAGCTTTCCAAATTCTTTCATAATCCAGGTTTTTCCAACCTGTCTTGCTCCTCTAATAATCAACGGTTTTCTATTTCTTTTATTCTTCCATCGCTGAAGCTCTTTCATAAGCAAACGTTCCATTTGTGTATGCTCCTCTTCCATATATTACACATAGTAACATTTTTCATTCGCAGTTTCAACTCATTTCACCATTTTTCATTTGCACTTTAACAATCATCACTAAGCAGAAAATCCGCTCTGTCAGGATTTTTATAAACGGTAGATCCGTCCTTCATAAGCCCGAAGCTTCAGATAGTTTTCAGGATAATTGCTCAATATCGATTCTCCCTTTATATCACCGGGCAAAGGCATCTTAGCCGCTCCCAGATTGAAGACCGCATAAAAGGTCTCGCCGTTAAGACTGCGGGTATAAGATAACAGCTTTTCCTTCTTTTTATGAGTGAAATGAATATCACCGTAAATAAAAGCCGGAGTTTCTTTCCGTAAAGCAATCAATGAGCGGTAAAAAGCTAACACCGAATCCGGGTCTTTTTGCTGTTCTTCCGCATTACATGTAACCTCATCCCCATCACTGCCAAGCCACGGCTGCCCTTTGGTAAAGCCGCAGCCTTCAGCGGCTGTCCATTGTACCGGTGTGCGGGCATGATCCCGGCTGCCGGCCAGGATACGCCGGAAAGCTTCCTCTGTGGGCATCTCCAGACAAAGTTCCCAGTATTTATTGATACTTTCCACGTCCCGTAAATCTTCAATATTCTTAAACTGCTTATTTACCATGCCCAGCTCCTGTCCCTGAAACAAAAACGGGGTTCCTTTCAGGGTCATCTGAATCATGCCCAGCAGTTTCGCCAGTGTCTGCCGGTATTGGTGAGTATGGTCTACTTTAGACAGCATCCGCGGATTGTCATGATTATCATAAAAAAGCGACATCCATGATGTATCCGCATAATGTTCCATCCAATCCGTTATATATTCCTTATAATAATTCAAGTCATACTCATAGATATCAAAACGGGCATGTCCGCTGGTCTCCAAATGGTCAAATGAAAACATCATATCCAGCTCTCCCCGTCTGGGATCAGTAAGAAGCTTTCCCATCTTCATTCCGATGCCGGGAGTCTCACCCACCGAAAAAGCTTCAAAAGGAGCAAAAGCCTCTTTCTGCATTTCCCGCAGATACTGATGCAGCTTAGGTCCATAAAAATAGTGCTCGATGCCGGTAAAGCCCATCAGTGTTCCGACAAATGGATCACCCTCGGGAAGCCCCTGGGCCTTGGAAATATAATTGATCACATCCAGCCGGAAACCGTCCACCCCTTTTTCCAGCCACCAGCGGATCATTTCGTAGATATCGGCACGGAGGCCGGGATTATCCCAGTTCAGGTCCATCTGCTTACGGGAAAAAAGATGAAGTCCCCACAGATCCTGCTCCGGGTAAGAGTTCCAGGCACTGCCGCTGAAAAAAGAAGTCCAGTTGTTGGGCTTTTTTTGCAAGAAATAATAATCTCTGTATTTGGAATCAGGATCATGCAAAGCTTCCTGAAACCAGTGGTGTTCATCAGAAGTGTGATTCACCACCAAATCCATTACCAGACGCATCCCCCGGTCATGAAGCTCTTTCAGTAATATATCAAAATCTTCCATGGTACCGAATTGCGCATCAATCTTCCGATAATCCCGGATATCATAGCCATTGTCATCTCCGGGTGAATCATAGATTGGGGAGAGCCAGACAGCATTCACTCCCAGATCCTTTAAATAATCCAGCCTGGCAATGATCCCCGGAAGATCTCCGATGCCATCGCCATTCCCATCCATAAAGCTGCGGGGATAAATCTGATAGAACACCGCTTCCTTCCACCAGGCCGGAGCATCTTCATGGGGAGCATTGCCCAGAGAGTCCCTGGACTGATTCAAAAGCGCAAGCAGTGTATCAAAAAAACCGCTCCCGATTTTTTTCTCTGTCAGCCGGTAAAGGAAGGACAGGGGCAGCGCACCGGTCAGCGGATTGAAGACCAGTTTCCGGGGAAGACCGGCCTGCAGCAAAATTTTACTGATAATATCATATCCTGCGGGATTGTCGTACAAATCCCGCAGTTTGCTTTTTAAAGTATACATTTTAAAACTCCCATCTTAATCTTCTTCCGTCTTAAGTTCACCGCGCTCAGCCAGATCCTTCAATATCTGTTCATGCAGTTTCCGGTCAATTATATATTTTTTGTTATATAAGAAATAGCTAAGTAAAATGCAGAGCAAAGGCAGCAACAACATGGCAGCCTTCATGAGTAACAACCCAACCGCCGTAACTTCCGCAGCGGAAGGCGCATCCTTGATGCCGGATATGATAATGGTGACACCTACGATCCCGCTGGCTACCGCCCCGCCCATTTTGTTGATAAAGGGCTGCAGGGAGAAGGAAATGGAATCGTTACGTTTTCCCAGCTTCCAGTGGCCGTAATCCACGGAATCAGCCAGGAACATCAGCATCATAATTTGGAGAAAAGCCTGACCCACAAAAATCAGGATACCGGAAACACCGATCATCATCATACTCGTATTGGGTGAAAAGAAAAACAAAACATAACCGATCAATACCAGCAAAACTGAAATGCGGTACAGGGTCTTACGTTCCAGCCGCTTGCCCAGCAATGGAAAGACCGATAATGCGGATATCTGCGAGACCCCCAGGATCACGGCAAAGACCGAATACATATCCTCATTGCCGTATGCATATTTAAAAAAGTAAATGCCAAAGCTGGTGGTGGTCATATATCCGATCATAAACAATGCCATGGAAACTGCCGTAATTGAAAGCTGATCGTTTTTGATAATAACAGAAATCAGTTCCCGCAGAGAAGTATGCTGCTTCTGTTCTTTAATCTGATGAGATTCACGAACACCAAACAGGGTGATCATCTGTCCGATCCACATAATGAACACTACCAGTATGGAAAAAGCCAGATAACCTTTTTGCAGGCTGCCCAGGGATTCCCCCCATGCGGAAGTGATCGGAATGATTCCGGCTACCACAAAGAAAAGCCCTACATTGGCACAGATACGGGCAATCGAACCAATTTTTTCGCGCTCCGTCTGCAGCAGGCTGAGAGACGGCAGCATCGACCAGTAAGAAATGTCATTGATGGTGAAGCTGATACCCCAGACCAGATACAGGATGGTAAATAAAACAATAAAGGCCGTACCGCTTAAATGAAAATCAGTAAAAAGCAGGATCGTAAAAATGCCCGATAATGCCGTCCCCAGCGCAATCCATGGCTTGAATTTGCCATACCGGGTATGGGTATTGTCCACGATCAGCCCCATGATCGGGTCGTTGCAGGCATCAAAAACCCGGGCTGCCAAAATAATCCCGGTAATCCACCATAAAACGCTGGTGGGGATATTGATCACATCGGTGAGATAGAACATCAGATACATACTGATCAGAGAATAGACCATATCCCTGCCGATGGTTCCCAGCCCAAAGGTATAGCGGTTACGTTTGTAAGAATGATTCATATAGATAACTCCTTTCGATACTGCAATGGTGTCATTGATTCCTTCTGCTGAAAGCACTTGCAAAAAGAAGAGGAATCATGGAAGCCGGAAGACAGCGCTACTTCCGTTACATTATATTTTGTATTGCGAAGCATTTCTTTTGCTGCCAGAAGACGATAATTGATCAGATACTGTTTAGGAGATATCTCTTTATAACGCATGAAAATCCGATACAGATAAGTCCTGTCTATTCCCACATGTCTGGCCACATCGGCAATACTGATATCATAGCTGTAATTATGATGAATATACTCTATGGCTTTCTCAAAATATCCCTTATCGTAATTCTTTTCTTTGCTTTTAACTTCACGTTCCATGCAGGAGATAATCAAATAAAAATAACCCAGAAGCTCCTTTTCATCATAACCGGAGGTTTCAAAAAGAGCTGCCATATCATTCAGGAAAGAAAAAATCCTCTCACCTTTGGCAATTTGGGAGATCAGGTGCATTTCACTGAAATTGTGCCGGTTCAGGATTTCTTCCGCTTCCTCACCATTAAAAGCAATCCATGCGTAGCTCCACGGTTCTTCCCCATCCGCCTCATAATAAGTCACTTCCCCCGGGCGGATCAAAAAGGCTTCTCCGGCCTTTACCTGGTAGCTTTTCCTTTTTGTATTATAAATACCTTTTCCCTTCGACACAAAATGGATCAGATAATGGGCCCTGACCGCCGGACCAAAAGCATGTCCCGGTTCACAGTCTTCCTTTCCACAATAAAAAATCTTCATTCTTGCACTCTCCAGTAGACAACATTTTGACAATTCATTTCGAAACAAATCTACTATCTTCCCGCCTAATACAATTATATAATAACCGTGTAAATATACAAGAAAAAAATTGATGCGGAGGATTATAATAATGATAAAAATTACTTTTCTTGGTGCCGGCAGCACAATCTTTGCCAGAAATGTTCTTGGCGACTGTATGTGCACTCCTGCTCTTTGTGACGCTGAAATTGCTCTTTATGACATCGATAGCGGCCGTCTGGATGATTCCAAACTGATTCTTTCCGCCATCAATCAGAATGTGAATCAGGGACGGGCAGCAATTAAAACTTATCTGGGTGCGGAAAACCGCAGGGAAGCTCTTCGCAATGCTACTTTTGTTGTTAATGCCATTCAGGTTGGCGGCTATGATCCCTGTACGATCATTGACTTTGAAATTCCCAAAAAATTCGGTCTGCGCCAAACAATTGCCGACACCTTAGGCATCGGCGGAATCATGCGGGCTCTTCGTACCATTCCCGTAATGGCCGATTTTGCAAAAGATATGGAAGAGGTTTGTCCGGATACCCTTTTCTTAAATTACACCAATCCGATGGCCATGCTTACAGGCTATATGCAACGATATACCAAAATCAAAACCGTTGGTCTTTGCCATAGCGTTCAGGTTTGTTCGGAGACACTGCTGAAGGGTCTTGATATGGAAGACAAACTGGACGGACGTACCGAGCTGATCGCCGGGATCAATCATATGGCCTGGCTTTTAAAGCTTCAGGATAAGGACGGAAATGACTTATATCCGGAAATCAAAAAACGTGCCCGGCAGAAAAATGCTGCCGAAAAGCACGATGACATGGTTCGTTATGAATACATAAATCATCTGGGATATTACTGCACAGAGTCCAGTGAACATAACAGTGAATATAACCCATGGTTTATTAAAAGCAAGTACCCGGATATGATTGAACAGTTTAACATTCCTCTGGATGAATACCCTCGCCGCTGCATCAGTCAGATCAAGGGCTGGGAAAAAGAACGGAATGACATCCTGAACAATGGCAAAATTACCCATGAACGATCCCACGAATATGCCTCTTATATTATGGAGGCAGTGGTTACCAACAAACCATATAAAATCGGCGGAAATGTCTTAAATAATGGCTTAATTGACAACCTCCCCGGGGACGCCTGCGTTGAAGTTCCCTGTCTGGTTGACGGCAGTGGTGTCACCCCCTGCCATGTTGGAAGGTTGCCGGTACAGTTAGCCGCCATGAACATGACAAATATCAATGTCCAGCTGCTGACTATTGAAGCTGCCGTAACCAAAGACCGTAATTACATTTATCAGGCTGCAATGCTTGATCCGCATACTGCCGCCGAGCTGAATATTGCTGATATTAAAGCCATGTGTGATGAATTAATTGCTGCTCATGGCGAGTACATGAATGGTTTTCGGAAGTAACATGCTCCCTTTAAGTAATTCCCCGTCATGGATGTGGCGGGGAATTCTTTTTTAGCCTTCCGGCAAAACAGCTGACCGGACCGCTCTATATATACCAATAAGGAATCTGTAAAATATTCTCCCTCAATGCTCCCGGTGCTGGGCACATACATATTACAGCCCCCATTCCGCGCTTCTTTTCCGGTATATTATCCAGTATTTGGAAGGCAGAAGTCATATCTGCCGTCACCTTACTATTTTGTTTGATTTCAATTGGATAGAGAACACCATCTTGTTCAATAATAAAATCGATTTCTGCCTCTTCTGTTACGATCTCCCCATTCTTCTTGATCTTTTTCTTATCTTTCCCTCTATAATAGGATACAAAATAGCGATAATCCATCCCACAATTAGAGTAACTTTTTAGAATTTCCGATATCACAAATGTCTCAAAAAAAGCTCCACTCATTGCACCATTTGCCAGGGTTTCAGCCGTCAACCACCTTGATAGATATGCAGCAAGACCTGTATCTCTAAAATAGATCTTGGGTGTTTTAATAGCTCGTTTTAACACATTAGATGAAAATGGTTCTAATATATAAATGATGCCGGAAGATTCCAATATTGAAATCCAGCTCTTAATTGTATTAGCATCTTTCCCGATCTCGTCTGCAATGTTTGAATAATTCAGCATTTGACCTGTTCTAGCCGCACATGCAATCATAAATCTCCGAAAACTAACCAGGTCTTGAACTGCCGCCAACTCTCTTACATCACGCTCCAGATAAGTTTTAATATAACTTGCGAAAAATAAAGACCAATCAACCGCAGTATCTTGTAATGCAGGATAACCACCGCGATGTATAATATCCCATATGTTTCCTGGATTTTTTGCATTTTCCTTTCTTATTTTCAAATAATCAAATGTTGGCAAAAATGGATTAGTACATGTACATCTTAGTATTTCCCGTAATGACAATGGCGCCAGCTCCACAATCGCAATCCTTCCAGCAATAGAGTCTGAAACCATATTCATTAATTTAGAAGGTTGCGATCCCGAAAGAAAGAATAATCCATTTTCTTCATTTTGATCACATATCATTTTGATATATCTAAATAAGGAAGGGACATACTGTATCTCATCAATAAATATGGGTGGTTCATTCATCATCATAAACATATCCGGATTGTTTTTAGCTTGATCCTCCATAAAAGGATCATCAAATGTAATCTCTTTTCTATCTGGATACATTGTCTTTATTATTGTAGATTTGCCGGTTTGTCTTGCACCTGTGACAAGTACTGCTTTAAAAGTCTTTGAAGATTTATCAATGATATCTTCAATTGTTCTATGGATATATTTCATATCTATCGCCCTCTCTTCGACCAATTCTGAATCAAATTCCGTATTAGTCATATTGTAGCACAAAGCACATCATTTATACAATCCCAAAGTGAAAAGAAAGGGAAGCGGTTTTTATTCCGCTTCCCAAATAAACAATTCCTAACCTCTCTTTGCCCCGCATATTTCCTTTATTATTATTTTTGCAAAAGTCCAAAGAAAAACTTTTTCTTTTCCTCTGTATCAATTATTCTGACTGGCTTAATTTGATTGCTCGGAGTACCTCTATAAATCCTCATTTCATCGTATAGCATGAACGTCTCCGGCTGCACAAGGTTAACCTTTGTCCTGCCCATTTCGCCATCATCTTCACAATATGCAATATCGTTATTTGCCAGCCGCAGCTGCTCATGCAAATATTCCCCGATTTCTTCCGGACTTCTGTTAACAGGGTTACGGACTTCCAGTAAGAATACATATCGCATCGGAGTAACACTTGTATCGGGATACAGCGCATACTCATAAACCGGAACTCCCAGCCACTTCTCGAGTTCGCGTATTGCGGCACGCATATGCTTCTCGTTTGTTTTTTCTCCGCACATATTCGCAAGCTGTTTCAAGCGGTACGAAAACACAATTTGCGGAGTGTCATGAACCTTACCCTCAACCCTAACCACGTCCCCGATGCGGTATCGGAAAAAGCCCGACAGGTTTGTAATAACAATTTCATATTCCTTGCCAATTTCAATTTCATTTATAAGCAGGGTTTCAGGCTTATCGTCATCAACATTTTCTATTGGTATAAACTCAAGGAACGAAGCACTTGGGATAAGCACACATTTTTCATCATCAAGTGTTGTTGTCGTTGCAAATATCCCCTCTGATGCACCATAAAGAAAATAGTCGAAGCACACCTTCTCATCAAAAAATCTTAATAGCTTCTCGGTGAACGGCTTAAAGGTTGCCGAACCAATCGTCAAAATAACCCTAAGATTCGGCCATACTCTTGACATAATGCCGTCATAATTATCATCTGTGCAGCTTTCAAAAATATCCCTAAGCTCCTTTGCCCTTTCGGGGTCAGGGCGCAGTTCCTTCAACAGTTCCTCACGCAAATCAGCAGGCATTTTTATACTCTCGTCGATTGTACCCAGTTCAATGTCGTTAAGTATTATTTCTCTGTTGTTCAGCAAATATATAATCATGTAAAACAATACGGGTGAAAACGTTGCTGAAATCACTGAAATATCCCGCTCCATAAGGCCATATCGAATGCGGATATAGGAATTGTCAATTTTAATGGATTCATAAAAAATACTTTCACTTGGGGTTGTAAACGTAGCTCTGCAGTAATCTCTGCCAACAGCCTCAAGCATAAAGCCTGAAACAGCACCGCCCCTCAAACCATTGGGATATCTTTGTATGAACTGATTGACAATCGTGCTTACCCCCCTTGCACGTTTAATCGGCTTATGCGGGTGAGTTTCGTATTGCAGGTATTTGTGCAGATTGTTGATATCCGCTGTTTTTTTTATTTCTTCCATTGAAACGGGAATTTTCTTATATTCTCCTGTGGAGCCGGAGCTTAAAGCCATACATACCAGCTTGCCATCATAGAAGCCAAGCTTTGCGTTTTCATCCCCGTTTAGAAATTCTTGTATGTAGTCTTTATAATTATCATGGGTAGAAAAAGGAACATTAACCTTGTAATCCTCAACAGTCTTTATGTCCTTAAAATTATATTTCCTGCCATAATCGGTGTTCTCGCTTTTACGCAGCTGAGCCATCAGTGTGGCAGTTGATACCTCCAGCGGATTTTTGCACTCCTCCATAAGACGCTCATAGTACACCTTTCCTTTTGCAATACTGGATTGTAATATTTCTTCTAATGTTAACATATGTTAGCCTCCTGTCGATTAATTTTTATCACCAAATTATTAAAACCCAGTGTCCTCGTGTAGCCGATATCGCTTGCAAGCAACTTTACAAGCCCGATACCGTTTGCAGTTACATTATCTCCTTCGCCTTTTTCTGCGACATAATCAAGAGGGTTAAATAATTCCCCCGAATCCCGAAAGCATAATATCACCTTAGTTTCATTTATAAAAACCCTGATATCTATCTTGGGATTCTTGACATCTTTGTAGCCATATCTTGCCGTATTAACCGCCATCTCTTCGATTGCAATTCCCAGCGTAGTCGCTGTTTTGCCGGAAATACCGTTGTCCGTACAAAACTCAACAATCTCTTCCGAAAGTCCGACAGCGTCTTCTATAGCAGCGTTTATCGTTATGTCCAACGTTTTATCATATGATGAGGCTTTATTAAGCAGCAAGCCTGTCGCTCCTTCTTTTTTTCCATAATACTGTACGAGCGCAAATATTATGAAAAATGCCAAAAGCTGTCCGATCGCCCTTGAACTCCATAGTCCGTTAGAACCAAAGGTTTTGGTCATTAGAAGCATAACAGGCAGAACAATGGTCCCCTGAGTTATAGATGTCCAAATCGCCAGACTTTTCCTATCTGTGGACTGATACAGGCATAGCAAGCTAAAATTAATTGCTGAAAGAGGTAAGTACAGCGATGCAATTTTCAAATTAGATGTAGCCATTGCGATGGTTTCCGCGCTTGTATCCAATATTCCGAAGATGGAGCAAACCGTGTGGGGAAACAGCCAAAAAAATGCAATAAATGATGCTGCTATCACAAGCGAAATATTTATCGCCATCTTCATCGTTCTCTTTATGCCATAATTGTCTTCTGATCCATGAAGAGCAGAAACAAGCGGATTTATGACATTTGTCGAACCCTGAACTACCAAGGCGGCAAATTGGAAGCAACTATTTCCCACGGCAACCGCAACGGCACCCGCCTCGCCAAAATTCGTCAGAGCGAGTTTGTTCATTAAAATCAATTGAATAAATAAAAGAATATTAATGATTGATAGGGGTGCTCCCGATCCAAATACATCTTTAAGCTTTGCAAAATCACGGAGCTTAAGCTTTACTAAGCTGTAACTTGCGTTTTTTGAAAAGAGATAAGGAATGCAAAATAAAAAACCACAAAAATATGAGCTGACTGTTGCGATTGCGGCACCCTTTACACCCATGTCAAAGAATTTAATTAGAGAATAATCCAGTATCACGTTCAAGATGTTGACAAAAATCAATATATTAGCAGCTTTTTTGGGGTTTCCATCCTGACGGATATAGGCAACCACCGCAGGCGTAATAAACATAAATCCAATGAATACTACATTTATCCTAAAATACTCTGCAACCATAAGGCTAAGTTCGGAATTACCTGCAAGTACATCAACAATATTATTAAAGAACAGACCGCCGCAAAACAAAGCAACAGCCGCCCAAATTATAAGCGCTGTCACAATGTTCAGTGTGAATATTTTCGTTGCCCCCTGCCTGTTCATTTTACTGGTTTCAATAGATGCCTGCGTTGTGGAGCCCACATTGACAAGCATATTAATTGCATTTACAAACAGTACAATCGGGCTGCAAAGATTGACCGCCGCCAAAGCACGAGGTCCTATCAGCATGGAAACAATTATTCCGTCAACAACAAAGCTCAATGACAGCACCACTATCATCAGAAACGTGGGTAAAAGATATTCCTTAAACTTTTTGTTGATTAAATCGGCTGAGCGCATATTCAAGGCAGCACACTCCTAATAGTTTTTAATTCGTATTACTCAAGCTTAAGCTTTATAATTAAATCCTCGTCACGACAGAGGTGTATTTCATTAGCAGAACTGACGGTCTAAGGCGCTGTTTTGCCTGCCGAAGCCCATCTAACCCCAAATCTTCTTCTCTGTTGACGAAAGAAAAGCCTGTTAGCAGGTTGCGAATCAGTTCACTTTGCATCATTAAGGCGGAACCACGTACCTGATACGATGACTTTTCGCATAGATAATCAAATGTTTGGTTGCTAACTGCCGCACCGAAACCATATGCTACAATGGACTCGTCCACTCGCAGCAGACCGCCGATAAGTGACAGCTCCCGATAATGGGGCAATACATTGCGGATGAGATCATGCTCCTGATATAACGCATCCATTTCCTGCGTAGTTTTGATTTTTTGAATGTCGTTAAGGTGGGTACATTGAAATTCCCAAAGCTCATCAAGGTTATTTTCAGATACCTGCTCAAAGGTATATCTATCGTGAAAGTCGGACATAAAACAATTGAGCCGGTTGCGTTGTCTATGCAGCGCTTTACCGGGGAAATGCTCAAGATTATGCGTCCCGTATATATACTCCGCCCAGTCCCTGTCAGGAATCAGCACAGCATTGGGCACAGCGCTTAAAAACTCGTCTTTGTTTTCATCGGTGATACCCCAAATATACATCTCTTCACCATTCGAAACACGACGGTTGTAAGCGGAAAGATTGTACATAGCCATCCGCAGATTACCGCTTCCTAATGGCACAAGGTATACAGTACCCAGCCCCGGCCGCTCCTGCCTGATATATATAAAACCATCCTCGCCATAAGCTACACACGTTTTATATTTGGATGCATAATACCACAATCCAACACCCGAGTACTGACAGGATGAGAACCCTTTTATGTCCGCGATGCGACAAATCCTGTCTACATCAGAAAAATCAATATCCTTAAAAGTCATATTACACCTAATAAATTCCTAAATTCTTTGACAATTCACCCATATTAAGTGCATGAAGAAAATTGTATGTTTTATGTTATATAAATGTATCACAAACCAAATGAAAAATCAATTCATTGGATTGGACAAATCTTGCTCCTTTTGTATTCAATTCTTGTAAGTTTATTTGTGAATATGTTCATCATAAAACTTCCAGGAACGTGTGTTTTTAGACTTTATGTTCTGATTTTTTGAAAAAGTAAATGGTATGCTGTTGTAGAGCGCAATCTGTCTTGTTTTTGATTTTCGCCTAAGATATAATTAAGTAGATATTGTGGTTGTACTGTAAAAATAAAAAGAATTAACTTTATTTTTTTCATATTTTCTGTCACAACCCATACAGGCGGATTGTCTAATTAGGTAAAAGTCAAAATCGAAAGGAAAATTTATTATGGAAAATAAAAAAGAGACAATTAATCTTGCAGTAAATGGCGATAAGAACGCATTGGAGGAATTACTGAGCAGTGTGCAAGACATGGTTTATAACCTTTCTTTGCGTATGCTCGGCAATCCCCATGATGCCGAAGACGCTTCACAGGAAATCTATATCCGTATTATTACAGGACTAAAGTCATTTGAACATAAAAGTTCTTTTTCCACTTGGGTATATAGAATCGCAGCAAACCATCTTATAAATTATAAAAAGTCGATGTTTTCAAAAATGCCGCCACTTAGCTTTGAGTTTTATGGTGCGGATATTGAAGCTGGGTTTGGGGCAAACAATTTTAATGCAAAGTGCGGAGTGGATGATGAACTATTAGCGCAAGAACTTAAGATGTCTTGTACAAATGTTATGTTGCAATGCTTTGATCCAGACAGCCGACTTATCTATGTGCTTGGTATTATGTTCAAAGTCGATAGCAAGATATGCGCTGAAATACTGGATATCACACCGGAAGCATACCGTAAACGTCTTTCTCGTATCCGCAAAAAAATGGCAGAATTTTTAAAACAATATTGCGGTCTTGCAGGATCGGAAAAATGCAATTGCCAAAAGCGTATTGGATATGCGATTGAAAGCCACCGCTTAAATCCTACCAATTTAGAATATTCACAGCTTGCAAAAGTTGATGCAGCAATTACAGAGGAGTATACCCAAGCCATGGAAGAAATGGATACACAATCTCTTGTCTTTGCACAGTTACCTAAGTACCGCTCCCCACAGACTGTTAAGGACTTTTTACATCATATATTACAGTCAGAACATATGAATACCATTCAAAAGGCATAGGGGGGTGTTTATGTCAAGAATTCTGAAACATAACGAACTACATAAAACTAAAATTGCATGTAACTACGGCGGCTGGATGTATTGTAATGGCTGTAATAAAACAATAGGGTATTTGTGTTATGTTACATACGACTCTTTTAAATTTGACTATAAATGCAAATGTGGGAACTGTGGAAGTGTAACCTTTGATTTTGATGATACCGAATCAGCAGAGACATGCGACAATCAGTTGACAACAATCAAAAATCGTTTGTGTTGCCCTGAGGATAATTCACCTTTAGTTACTATTTTGACAAAAAATTTTGATGAGTATAAATGCGAAATCGTTTGCAAAGCATGTCATTCTAAATATAAATTAAGTTATGGGCAATAAAGCATAGAACAGAGAAAGTGGCAAGTTTTCATAGCCTTTAAATCCATTTCATTTTTTTCAAATCCCTCATATATGGTCATGCTTTTATTTATTGATTGCTCTCCCCATCGTAAATTCACGTGATATATGTACATCATATTTATTATTTAATGTCCAAGAAACTCTAAATACATCGGATCTTTAATTATTTCTATTGGTTTTTCTGGAATACGTTCTTTTCTTGCCACGGAAAGTAAGGACTCCTTGTCATTGCTCATTAGAAGTCGTTCGTAAAGAAGTGAATTGATTTGTCTTTCTAACTCACGGCCCGTCCACGCATTGTTTATTGCTGTTGTCTTTCTTTTGCCAACAAAAAAGACCATTAGTATTTCTTACGCTCAAAAAATTTTCGCTATAAGCTCTACTAATGGTCTATAAAAAGCAAGGGAAGCGGTTTTCGCTCCGCTTCCCAAATAAACAATTTTCACATTAAAATGTGATTGTTAAGACAATATCTTTTCAGCCTCTGTTGTCCTAACCCCTCTTTTCGCCCAGGGCTGCCTGTGCCGCCGCCAATCTGGCAATCGGTACCCGGAAAGGTGAACAGGATACATAGTTAAGTCCTACCTTATGGCAAAACTCCACAGAAGAAGGATCACCGCCGTGCTCGCCGCAGATTCCCAATTTCAGGTCTGCTTTCACACTGCGTCCCTTTTCAGCTGCCATCTGTACCAACTGACCAACGCCGTTCTGATCCAATCTGGCAAAAGGATCTGATTCATAAATTTTACTCTTATAATAATCATTAATGAATTTACCGGTATCATCCCTGGAGAAACCAAAGGTCATCTGGGTCAAATCGTTAGTTCCGAAGGAGAAGAATTCGGCTTCTTCGGCAATCTCATTGGCTAAAAGTGCTGCTCTGGGGATTTCGATCATGGTACCTACATGATAAGTAATATCGGAATTCTTTTCCTTCTTCACCAATTCTGCGGTTTCCACAACAATATCCTTAACAAACTTCAATTCTTTCTTTTCTCCAACCAAAGGAATCATGATTTCCGGTTCAATATCATAGCCTTTTTCATTCTTTACTTCGATGGCTGCTTCCATCACCGCACGGGTCTGCATTCTGGCAATTTCCGGATAAGTTACAGCCAGACGGCATCCGCGATGTCCCATCATGGGGTTGAATTCATGTAGAGAGTTACATACTTCTTTTACTTCTTCTGCCGTCATTCCCATTTCTTCCGCCAGAGCTGCAATATCGCCCTCATCGGTAGGAACGAACTCATGAAGAGGCGGATCTAAGAAACGAATGGTAACCGGTCTGCCTTCCATCACTTCATAAATTCCCTTGAAATCTCCCTTTTGGAAAGGAATCAAGGCATTCAACGCTTTTTCTCTTGCTTCTACGGTGCGTGCCAGAATCATCTGACGGATCTTCGAAATCCGGTCAGGGTCAAAGAACATATGCTCTGTCCGGCATAAGCCAATCCCTTCTGCTCCGTATTTGATGGCATTTAATGCATCTTCAGGTGTATCCGCATTGGTTCTTACCTTTAACACACGATGTCTGTCGGCCCATTCCATAATTCTGCCGAAGTTACCATCGATACCGGCTTCTACCGTATTAATATCGCCATCATAAATCTTTCCGGTGGAACCATCCAGAGAAATATAATCTCCTTCATGATAGGTATGACCGCCCAGTTCAAATACTTTTTCTTCTTCATTAATGGAAATCTCACCGCAGCCACACACACAGGCTGTACCCATTCCGCGGGCTACTACTGCTGCATGAGAGGTCATACCACCGCGAACGGTAAGGATACCTTGTGATGCATGCATACCTTCAATATCTTCCGGTGATGTTTCCAGACGAACCAGGATAACTCTTGCACCTTTCTCATGGGCTTCTTTCGCATCATTGGCGGTGAAATACACCTTTCCTGCTGCTGCTCCGGGAGATGCCGGCAGAGCCTGTCCGATAATAGTACCATTCTTCAGTGCTTCCGGATCAAAGGTAGGATGTAATAACTGATCCAGAGCCTTGGCTTCGATTCTCATAACGGCTTCTTCTTCCGTGATCATGCCTTCGTCTACCAAATCACAGGCAATCTGCAGGGCTGCGGGTGCTGTCCGCTTGCCGCTTCTGGTCTGCAGGAAGAATAGTTTGCCGTCTTCAATGGTAAATTCCATATCCTGCATATCGCGGTAATGATTTTCTAATTTCGTCGATATTTCAATAAATTTTGCATAGCATTCAGGCATATCCTCGGCCAGCTTGGTAATGGGCTGAGGGGTTCTGATACCGGCTACTACGTCTTCACCTTGGGCATTGATCAGATATTCTCCGTAAATGCCTTTGGCTCCGGTAGAAGGATTACGGGTAAAAGCAACGCCGGTTCCGGAAGTATTACCCATATTTCCGAATACCATGGCCTGCACATTAACTGCTGTTCCCCAATCACCGGGGATATCATTCATCCGGCGGTATACGATAGCTCGTTCATTATCCCATGAGCGGAATACGGCTTTCACCGCTTCCATCAACTGCACCTTAGGATCCTGGGGAAATTCTTCTCCCTTATTATCTTTATAAATCTGTTTAAATCTCTGACTGATTTCTTTCATATCATCAGCAGTCAGATCGGTGTCAAACTGCACACCCTTGGACTCTTTGATCTCATCCAATATTCTTTCAAAGAAAGACTTGGGTACTTCCATAACCACATCCGAAAACATCTGGATAAACCGTCTGTAGGAATCATAGGCAAATCTGGCATTTCCGGATTTGGCTGCAAAACCTTCCACCGATACATCATTTAATCCCAGATTAAGAATCGTGTCCATCATACCGGGCATCGATGCTCTGGATCCTGAACGCACTGAAACCAAAAGCGGATTGCCGGTGTCACCGAATAACTTGTCCTGCTTTTTCTCCAGTTCGGCCAATGCTGTAAAAATTTGATCTTTTACTTCCTCTGTAATGGTCTTGCCTTTGTTGTAATAGTCGGTACAAGCTTCTGTTGTTACCGTAAAGCCTTGTGGTATCGGCAATCCCAGGTTGGTCATCTCGGCTAAATTAGCTCCTTTTCCACCCAGCAGATTGCGCATATCCGCACTGCCTTCTTCAAATGAATACACCCACTTCGTCATATTGTTTTCTCCCTCGCATTATTCTTTTATACCGGTGTCTGACTAACAGGTAAATTTTGTATATTCAATTATATCATATGTTGTTAATTTGTACACCCAAAATATTGCTTTCCTACTTACTATCTGATTTAGACGGAATAAAACTGTCAAAAATAAACAGGTCAAATGACTCCTTAGCCTTTTCCAGCTCTTCTTCACTCTTGATGGTCCATGCCACAGCAATATTTTTATATAATCCTCGGCACAGCCGTCTGGATATGCCATTTGCATAGTGATGATTGTATGCAATAAAATCCGGTCTGGTAATCCAGTTCAGCAGCAGATTCTCCAATAATCCATATAAGATACCCTGATACTCTGCACTCCTGGTAAATTTATCGGCCAACTGCCCTCTGAATACTTCCTTATGATTTTTCTTATACCAAAGCAGGGCCAGGGGATTAAAGGATTCAATGCAATAAGCCCCCTTGTACTCCCGCAGCTGCTTATCCGCTGCCGGACAAACCGCCGTATCCCGCCATTCTACCTTTAATTCCACCACCAGTGGCACCTTACCATCCACCAATTTTAATAATTCGCAAAACAGAGGAATCCGCTCTTCCGTACCGCATAATCGAAATTCCTGTAATTCTTCATAGGTATAGTCAGATACCTTGCCCGTGACGCCACAGACCCGTTCTAATGTTGTGTCATGAAAAATGATAACCTTTCCGTCCTTGCTCAGCTGCAAATCCAGCTCAATTCCGTAACCGGCTTCCACGGCTTTCCGAAAAGCTGCCATAGAGTTTTCCGGTGCCTCACTTTGATTATCATGTAGTCCCCGATGAGCATACAGCACACCATCCAGAGCCGAGTGGTCCGGCTTATGAATCATTCTTGGCATTATGGCCAGCAAATACAGCAGAAAAAGAATTACCACTCCACTCACTAGTATAATAAAGAACATGTTTTTTAGTCCTCCACATCAAAATTTTCTAATGCACTGACTTTCTTTAGAGGTTTACTGTCCCCATGATGCACCTGAAGCATGGTCACAAAAGCCAATATTGAAAATACCACCGCATAGGGGAATAAGGTCCGGTAGGACACATTTTCCAATAAAAATCCCGAAAAAATCGGGGTGAAAATCTGTGCTGCCATGGAAAAGATATAGTACGTACCGGTAAACTTACCGATATCATAACCTTTGCTCATCTCCACGATCATGGGATAAGAATTCACATTAATGGCTGCCCAGCCGACTCCGATCAAGCCAAAGAACACATTCATTACCGGATGATACTGTCCGAATAAGGCTGCCAGTAGATAGCAAACCGTCATTAAGACAATACCGCCCAAAATGGTTTTCTTCCGGCCGATTTTGCTGGCCAGATTTCCGATGGGAATAAAGCTGATAATCGCTGTTATGGTAGCTACCAGTAAGCAATCGGCAAAACCGCCGCCTTCCAGTTTCCATACCGCCCCGGCATATCTGGAAAAAGCCGTAGTTACAGCATTGTAAGCTGTAAACCACAGGAAAATGGAAACCAGGAGAAAAATCATACTGCGTTTTACCGCCTTCTCCATAGGAATCTTGGACATCTCCTGCTGTGCAGCTTCATCAACTTCAATATTTACTTCCAGTTTTTCACCGGTTTTTTCTTCGTATTCTTCTACTTCCCTCCGTACTTTCGCTTTAACCGCTTTTTCTTTAATAGTTATAAATAGGATACCCACACTGATGATCATAACCGCAATGATACTGATAAATAGCGGCATATAATCCGGACTTTCACCTTTTCCCACCAATATCTTGATCATAACCAGGGTATAAACACCGCCTACGGCACCCATCAGATTGATAACCGCATTTCCCTTACTACGCAAACTGTTGGGGGTTAGATCCGGCATCAGCGCTACTGCCGGAGAACGGTAAGTTCCCATTGACAGCAAGAGCAAGAATAAGGTAACAACAAAAAAGATTAAATTGGCCTGGCGATCAGCAACCGGCAGTAATAATAGGAAAATCACCGATAAAACCGTACCGCCTACCACAAAAGGCATTCTTTTTCCGATTTTGGTTTCCGTCTTATCCGACAGGCTTCCAAACAACGGCAATAAAAAGATGGCCAACACATTATCCAGAGCCATTACTGCTCCGGTAACCGTCTCTCCCAAATGAAAAGTATGCTTCAAAATAAGGGGGATGATGCTGTCATACATCTGCCAGAAGGCTGATATGGACATGAAGGCCAGACCGATTAGAACTGTGCGTTTGTAATTTAATTTCATGAATTTAGGTTATCCTTTCTTTTTTCTTTTACTATCATATCATTTTATTAAACAAATAACTATAAAATTTATGTAAGTTTTTTCCTATACAGGCTTGCAAAATATAGCTATACCTTATAGAATAGGTAATTGTAGGTTATTATTTCTATATTAAAGGAGACAAGTTTTTATGATAAGTGCAAATAACGTAACTCTTCGCATCGGCAAAAAGGCCCTGTTCGAAGATGTTAATATTAAATTTACCGAAGGTAACTGTTATGGTCTGATCGGTGCCAACGGTGCCGGCAAGTCCACCTTCTTAAAGATCCTTTCCGGTAAACTGGAAACCACTAAGGGCGATATTGTCATCACTCCCGGCCAGCGTCTTTCGGTTCTGGAGCAGGATCACTTCAAGTATGACGAATATACCGTTATGGATGTTGTCATCATGGGTAATGAGCGTTTGTTCCAGATTATGAAGGAAAAGGACGCCATCTATGCCAAAGAAGATTTTACCGATGAAGACGGTATCCGCGCCAGCGAGCTGGAAGGTGAATTCGCTGAAATGGATGGCTGGGAAGCCGAATCCAATGCTGCCATGCTGTTAAACGGCCTGGGCGTCGGTACCGATCTGCATTATGCCACCATGGGTGGATTGAACGGCAGTGAAAAGGTTAAAGTGTTGTTAGCCAAAGCTTTATTCGGCAATCCGGATATTTTGCTGCTGGATGAGCCTACTAACCATTTGGATCTGGATGCCATCGCCTGGTTGGAAGAATTTCTGATTAATTTTGAAAATACTGTTATCGTGGTTTCCCATGACCGTTATTTCTTAAATAAAGTCTGTACCTATACTGCCGATATCGACTATGGCAAGATTCAGCTTTATGCCGGAAACTATGATTTCTGGTACGAGTCCAGCCAGTTGCTGGTCAAACAGATGAAGGAAGCCAATAAGAAAAAAGAAGAAAAGATCAAAGAGCTGCAGGAATTTATCACCCGTTTCTCGGCCAATGCTTCCAAATCCAAGCAGGCTACTTCCCGTAAGCGGGCTTTGGAAAAAATCGAACTGGATGACATCCGTCCTTCCAGCCGCAAATATCCTTACATCGACTTCCGTCCCGAGCGTGAAATCGGTAACGAAGTGCTTTCCGTTGAAGGCCTTTCCAAAACCATCGATGGGGAAAAGATCTTAGATAACCTTACCTTTATGGTCGGGCATGATGATAAAATCGCTTTTGTGGGCGGTAATGAACTTGCCATCACTACCTTATTCAAGATTCTGGTAGGCGAGTTAGAACCTGATGAGGGCAGCTTTAAGTGGGGCATTACCACTTCACAGGCTTATTTTCCCAAGGACAGTACCGAAGAATTCGACAACGACTTAACTATAGTGGATTGGCTGACCGGCTACTCTGCCATCAAAGATGTTACTTATGTTCGCGGTTTCTTAGGCCGGATGCTTTTTGCCGGAGAAGACGGAGTAAAAAAAGTGAAAATTCTCTCCGGTGGTGAAAAGGTGCGCTGTCTGCTTTCCAAAATGATGATCAGCGGTGCCAACTGCCTGCTTCTGGATGAGCCTACCAACCATTTGGATATGGAGTCCATTACAGCCTTAAACAACGGTCTGATCAAATTCCCCGGCGTCGCATTATTCGCCTGCCATGATCACCAGTTCGTGGAAACTACGGCCAACCGCATCATGGAAATACTGCCGGACGGCACTTTAATTGACAAGATCACCACTTATGACGAATACCTGGCAAGTGATGAAATGGCCAGAAAGCGTACTGTCTACACTAACAAAAATGATGAAGATGAAAATTAGGAATAATTATGAACACAGTTGACCTGCATGTACATTCCACCAAATCGGACGGGACCTTGTCCCCCACCGAGCTGGTGGAATATGCCGTTAAAAAAGGACTTGCCGCAATTGCCCTGACCGACCACGACACTGTGGACGGTATTGATGAAGCCCTTGCCGCAGCAGAAAATAAAAACATTACCGTAATTCCCGGAATTGAATTTTCTTCCGAATATGAAGGAATCGACGTTCATATTGTGGGATTGTTTATTGATCACAATAACCCCTTTTTCAAGGAACGACTGGAGCATTTTGTCAACAGCCGGACCAACCGCAATAAAGAGATGTGCGATAAGCTGCAGGATGCCGGGATTGACATTACTTTTGAGAAGCTGACCAAAGAATTTCCCGATTGTGTCATCACCCGTTCGCACTATGCCGCTTATCTCCTTAATCACGGTTACACCAAATACCACAAAGAAGCTTTTGAACGATACATCGGGGACAGAGGACCCTGTTTTGTCCCGCGCAAAAAGATTACCCCCTTCCGGGCGGTGGAAATCATCTTAAAAGCCGGCGGTCTGCCTGTTCTGGCTCACCCCGTCCTCTATCATATGAGTGATGCAAGACTGAACAAACTGGTCAGCGGATTGACTGCCGTCGGCCTGGCCGGAATTGAAGCTGTTTATTGTTCCCATTCCCCTTCCGAAGAACGGCAGATCCGAAAATTAGCCGCCAAATATCATCTCTGCATCAGCGGCGGAAGTGATTTTCATGGTGACACCAAACCTGGTCTTGATCTGGGTAACGGTTACGGCAAACTCTTTATCCCGGAAAGTGTTCTTGCGGACTTACAGCAGGAACTGCATAAAAGACAGGAAAATCCCCAGGATTATCGCCCTCATAAGATCCTTTTTACCGATCTTGACGGTACTTTATTAAACGACCAAAAGCAAATCAGCTCCTATACCAGAGAAATGCTGGATGCCTGGTGTGCCGCCGGTCACCGTCTGGTGCTCTGCTCCGGCCGGGACATCAACAGTGTAAATGATGTCAAAAATGCCCTGGAACTAAACTACCCCGGAATGCTTTTGATTGGCTATAACGGCGGTCAAATCTATGATTGCGATAAAAAGGAAACCCTATATAAAGTTTCCCTTTCTCTGGAACAGGTGAAATATATCATGGCGGAAGCCAAAAAACAGGGCGTTCATTGCCACACCTACTCCGATACCCATATCATCTCCCCCGATGCCAGCGAAGAATTGGCTTACTATCAGCATGCCATCAAAACTCCCGTCATCATTGCTGATGATGTCCTTACTCAATTGACCGAAGGCCCCTGCAAATGTATTGCCGTGGAAATAAATGATCACAGCCGCCTGGAACATTTTCGCGATTCCATAAAGTCTTATGCCGGTGAAGATATCGCCCTGATGTTCTCCAGCAAATACTACCTGGAAATCTTCCCCGCCGCTTCCGGAAAAGGCGCTGCCTTACAAAAGCTCTGCGAGCTTCTTAATATCCCGATCGTTTTAACCGTAGCCGCCGGAGATCAGGAAAACGACCTCTCCATGATCCAGTCCGCCGGCTATTCCATTGCCATGCAAAACGGCTCCGAAGCCGTCAAAAAAGCGGCTACCATAGTAACCGCCGGGGACAACAACCACGATGGCCTTGCCCATGCCTTAATTTCTCTAATTTAAACTGTATAAATAATATTTTGCGTAATTTGGCATATACTATTGATATGTAAATTGTAATCCGAAATTCAGGTATGGATTTTCGGATTACAATTTACATATTACAAGAGAGGAAGGCGCCTATGAAAGAGCCTTATTAGAAAAATATGCAAAAACTGATTGACACAAACATCATTCCCCGCTATCTCCTTAACCACCATCCCCAAATGTCCCAACAAGCAAAAACAATTATCGAAGCCGGTGCTTTTACCCTCCCGGAAGCTATCGCCGAAGCCGTGAGAAACCGGCAGGGCCTAATAAAATAACCGAACCAAAGTTCTTATCGTATTACATAAGAAATGCATGAAGTGACAACGGAAACGAGACTTTATTCGAATGGAGCTCCTCTGAGCGAGATTCGAATGCGCTTAAAGGCTCGTTGCAGTTCTCCGGAACGCGCATTTCGCTGTAATATGATAAGAACTTCGGTACGGCTATTTATTAGACCCTGCCGGTTTCTCACGGTTTCGGCTTCGGCTACCGTTACCCCTGGACGATTAGGAAGCGTCCGTCACCTATTGCAAAGACTTCTTCTGCCTCCAATATTTCATCTGAAGTAGCGCCTTCCATATCCAACCCTTCTTCCTCAAAGTATTCCCAGACTTCTTCCGCGGAATCCACGACCACGGCCATGCATTCCTCCAGAAAAGCCTCGGCTTCTTCCAGATT
Organism: Lachnospiraceae bacterium; assembly: GCA_031556725.1. Lineage (GTDB taxonomy): Bacteria > Bacillota > Clostridia > Lachnospirales > Lachnospiraceae > UBA935. The sequence goes on from JAVBSL010000022.1 coordinate 41,813, forward strand.
TTCAACTACCGGCTCCGAAAACAATTGTCCCTGTTTTTTCAAAAAACAACTTAATACTACATCATCAAATTCATTCATGGCTTTCCCTCCTTTTGGATTTATATTATAGTACTACACTTTTTATTACTTGATATACACCTTTATCTAAATAAGACGGGCAAAGAAATTTTGCCGCTTCTTTTACTTCTTCTCTGGCATTTTCCACAGCATAGCTGTATCCGGCCGCGTGCATCATACCAATATCATTATTATTATCGCCAAAAGCCATCGTTTCTTCCTTAGTAATACCCAAGTAATCCTGTAAAAATCCGATCGCATTTCCCTTATCTACCGATAAATCCATAAAGTCCACCCATTCTTCACCGGCCATACAGACCTTCACCTTGCCTTGCCAGTCTGGAACCAATATACCTTCTCCCAGTTCCCTGATACTTTCCTCCTGGTAGATTGCTATTTTAATAATCTCTTCCTCTACCTTAAGAACATCCTCTACCAATCGAAATTTATTGTGGTACCCATAGGTCAGTAAATCAATAAAAGCATTGTTTTTACTTTCCAACAGACTACCATTAACTGTTGATACCACAATATCACAGGTACTATAGTATTCGCGAAGCTGCATAATAATCTCTTCCACATAATTTCGCTGCATCGGTATTACCGAAATATCTTTTCCCTGATATTTAATCTGAGCACCGTTTTCCGCAATATAAATAATATCATCACTGACTTCTTTAAAAACATTACGAATACTATCATACTGACGGCCGCTGGCTGCACAAAAATAAATGCCTTTTTTCTTCAGTTCTTTTATGGCCGATACCATTTCCGGATACAGATTAGGCGTTGAATCCTTAATCAGTGTCCCATCCACATCCGAAGCAATTAATTGTATCATTTTCTCAGTTTCCTTTATATAACATATTTTTACGGTACTCGGTAGGTGACACTCCGCAGACACTTTTAAAAGTTTTCATAAAATGTTTTTCGTTATCATATCCTACCTTTTGACTGATTTCATTAACCCGCATTTCCGTTGTTTCCAGAAGCCTCTTGGCCTCCTGTATCCTTAAATCCTTGATATAATCTACAAACTTGCTGCCGGTATATTGTTTGAATGCATAAGAAAACAGTGAATAATTCATGGAAATGGTATTAGAAACCACTGCCATATTTACATCCGTATGGTAATTTTCTTTAATATAAAGAATCGCCTGCTGAATCTTCTGCTTATTCTTATAATCATCAAATTCCGTATGCAGTTTCTCACTTAACCTGCCAATCCACTCATTAAGTCCCCGCTCCAGCCGGTCAGCACACTCATATTCATAGATCCGATAAAATCCATTTGCTTCTTCCTGGCCGACCCCCACCACATTGCCATAAGTTTCCAACAGTTGATCAATAAGCAGCTCTATACTGGTTTCCATATATGCCGGAGAATGATTTCCTCTTTTTCCGTTATGAAACAAATCGGCAATCTGCCGGCGGGAAGCTTCCTCCTTATCCGTTCCCAACTGCTGAACCAGCAGCCCCATCTCGCTTGCTTTAACTTCTTCATCTCTTTCGCCGGTTTCGGGAACCCAAATAATAATCCTTTTTTCATGCCAAAAAGCTTTCCGTCTTGCTTCTACCGCTTCCAAATAAGCCTGTTTTAATTCTTCCAGTCCTTGATGGATGCCGCTGATACCCACAAAACGTTCCCCCAGTTTTTGTTCAACCAAAGCATCCTTGCTGCTTTCCTCTAATATATACAATTCATGGGACTCCACATCACTCAAATAAATATAATGTTCCCCTGAAGTCAGTGAACCGGCCGTATTATTGGTACAGCAGACCACATAGTCCCCCTGAAAGAAAGAAGCACTGTATTGTTTCATCAGGTTTTCGGTTTCTTCCACTGTAATATTATCATTGAGCATCAGATATTTCAACTGCTGGAAACCGATAAACCGGCTTCCCTGCTCTTTCTCGGCTTTTTCCGCAAGCTCTTCCTCCAGCATTTGTAAAATTGCCTTGACCTTATCCCGTTCCACCGGTTTTAATATATATTCCCGAACACCGGAGCGAAGCATCTCCACCGCATAGCTGAATTCATCATAACCGCTGACTGCTACCACAATGGGGGGATCAGGCAGCGTTTGTACTTCTTTGACCAATTGGATGCCGTCCATCTTAGGCATTCTGATATCGGTAAATATCACATCCACCTGATTTGTCTGTAATAATTCCAAGGCCGCAACGCCATTGGCTGCTTCCAGAACTTCCCGGACCGGTACCCCGGAGCGCTTGATCATCACTACCAATCCCTGACGGATCATTTTTTCATCTTCTACTACCAGTATGGTTTTCATATCAATATCCCTCCGCCTAATTCCATTTGGTAACACTCATGGGAATTCGCACCATGATTTTTGTATAGCAACCCAGTTTTGAAAGAATCTCGATTCCGTACTGTTCGCCAAATCCCATTTTAATGCGATCCTGAACATTTTTCAGACCGATACCGTTACCGCTGCCGCCATTCGTTTCTATTTCACCGCTAATCTTCCGGTAAAGCTGCTGCACTTCCTCTTCACTCATACCTTTTCCGGCATCGGTTATTTCGATAATGCAATCGGTGCCGTCAACTATCCCTTTTACATATATGCTGGTGTCCTCGGCCAGTTGCTCAATTCCATGGTAAATTGCATTTTCAATGATCGGCTGCAGGGACATCTTGGGAATTCTCTGGCATTTGACACTTTCCGGCATCTTAACCGACAAAATAATTTCGTAATCAAAACGCAAATTGATCAGGGTCAGATAGTTCTTTATATACTCCAGTTCTTCATTTACCGTCACATAATCGGAGCTCCACCGCATACTGTAGCGCAGCAGCTTTCCCAGAGCGGTGACCGCATCGGAAATTTCATATTTTTCATCGATTTCAGCCATCATTTTGATGGATTCCAAAACATTATAGATAAAATGCGCATTGATCTGATTCTGCAGGGCCCGGATCTCGGAGTTTCTGGCCAGTATCTCCCGGTTTACGTTGTCCTCGATCAATTGCTTGATATGCCTTAACATGGTATTGATCTGGGTTCCCAGTTCTCCCATCTCATCGGGACCGCAGTCGGTAATCACCACATCCAGATCGCCTTTTTGTACTTCCCGGATGGAATGCAGGATATCGTAAAACTGATGGAGCAGATTTTTAACAATAAAATTAATTAAAACAATCAATACCGCAACAATTAAAACAGCAATGGCCACAAAGGTATTTCTTAACTGGTAAATATTTCCCAGTTCGTTTTTCAAGCTTTCAAAGCAAAACAAGGTACCGGACATTTCTTTTACCGGAGTAATCCCCAACACCATCGGCTCGCCGCCCAGATGGATATACCGAACCGTTTCCGCTTCTTGTTCCGCAGCCGCCTGTTCCATTACCGCATCCAGATAGGATGTAACATCTTCTTTGGTGTTTTCATTATAATAAATGTTGCCATCCTGATCTACAAAGCAGCTCCAAACGCTGCTCTCCGGCTCGTACACACCGGGAAACATGTTTTCCATGAACATCGCCACTTCCAGCATTCCCACCTGACCTTCCCGGTAATCCTCCACCTCGGTCACTAGGGATACGATCTTCTTATCGCCGCTCATAAACGCTGCATCAAATAAGGTATCATTGTAATTAAACTTCCAGCCTTCCAGGACACTGTCATCTGACCATGTCAGCCGCTTCATCCGCTCTTCCCGATAAAGAATCGGCATCATTTCCTGCATCGTGGGGCTGTCTACATAAACCCTGATCTGATAGAGGTACGGATTGCTGTTTACCATCCGTTCCAAAGAGGAGATATTCTGCGTATAAAAATCCATCAACTCCTGCGGAGACCGCTCTTCGCCCCTGCCGATTGATGACAGATAACTCATTAACGCCGTATCACTTAAGAAAAACTGTGTGGACATATTAATGGCATCAACATTCTTTAAAATCTGATCATAGCTCTTGCCCATCCGGTATTCCATGGCATTCAGTTTCTCATTTACCGAGTTATTCTCCATATTGGTAAACAGGAACATGGAAAAGAAAACAATCGGTATCAAAACAAAGAGTACGATTACAATTGTAAACTTTACATTCAGCCTGAGTCCCAAGAGCAGCTTCTTCCATTTTTTCATCTTTTATCGGATTCCTAACTTTTTCTTTGCTTCCTGCATTTGGCGCGTGCTTTCTGCTTTGGTACTTTCAAATCCCAACTGCTCCCGTGCACTTATATAATCGGCAAAAATACGGTCAAACTCATCTTCCGTCGGTGCCAACAGCAACTGCGGTAATACCGTACTCCATAACTTTTTAATCTTTGTATCGGCATTTCCGGCCTGTGAATTGCTGTCAAAATTAGTTTCATACTGTCCCATATATTGGGTGTAGGGATAGGTCCACTCCTCCAACTGTCCAATGGGGGGTGTCAGTGGCGGACTCCACTGCAGCTGCATCACATTATTCTGCATCATCCAGTATGCATCATTTCCACCGTATATCCGGTCATATTCACTGCGGTTGGCGCTCATCAGGTCATTGACTTCTTTCTTGATTACCGGTTTGCCGTCCACCATCTCATACATGTCACCCTCGACACCGAGATAGACCATCTTCTGACCTTCCTCGCTCATCAGATAGGATAAAAACTGAATTGCCCTTTCCGGCTGGGCACACTTCCTGGAAATTAATGTCACCGTCCAGCCATTGATCCCTGCTCCCGGCAGTACATGGCCTTCGCCCAGGGAATTCTTAGGCCCATCCACGGCCATATAGATTTTATCAGGGTCTTTAGCATATAATACCTTCTGCTGATTTTCCAGATCGGTACGCTGATAGATCATACAAAAATATCTGCCGGCAGCTACTTTCTCTTCCATCTGGGTTCTCTGATCGATAAAAATATCTTCTTTCAGATACCCTTCGGCTCCCAATTCACGAAAAGTTTTCAGCCATCTGATATATTCTTCATCGGTAAAGCGGTCATAATATTTACCGTCTTTTTCATATGGAATTGCCAAAAAATTCTGTAAATAGGTATCGAACGAAACGCAACCTGTTTCATTAAAGGCATGGGCACCGATGGGAATGATCGGTTGTCCGTCGATCAGCGGAAACTGGCTTGTGGCGGCCTTTACTGCTGCCTGAAACCCTTCAGGAGTAGTCATATCAGGGCTGCCGATGGCTTCGTAGATATCTTTTCTGACTAAAAAAGTCTGTTGGGAGCCAATATTATCATATTTATCATAATCAGTGGGAACATAAAAGGAATTGGGGTAGCAATACAGATTACCATCCTCCTTGGTATACCATTCCACCACCGTTTCATCCGCCACTTTCCAAAAATACGGATCATATTGGTCTGCCAGCTCATTCAGCGGATAGACCAATTCTCTGCTGATCATCTCATCAATCTGGGTTTCCCACCACCCTAAAGTGATAATATCCGGCAGAGTATCAGACGCAATGAAAGAATTAAACTTTTCCACTGCACTCCCCATAGGTACTATAAAATTAATATCTACCCCGGTTTCTTCCGTAATTGCCTTGGATACCATGTTATCTCCCCAAGGGGTACCATACCAGGAGTAATTAATATACCAGTCAAAGGTTACTGCCTCTGTCACCGGTTCTTCTACTGATTCTCCTATTTCCTTTGGTGAACCGCAGCCGATGGCTGACAGTAAAAAGACCACAATCATTCCTGCATAGATAGTCGTTTGCTTTCTCATCCGGAGTGCTTCCACTTCAAATCCTTCTTCCCTTTTTTATTTTATAGCCTATAGCCTAAAACATATAAGCACAAATCGGTAATAGCAGCTGACCTGTGACTGCAATAATAAGCATCAGATAGAACATGATTCTTCCATAAATTTTCGCATATTCCTTGCCGCTTATCTCTTCTGAATTCATATAATTACGCACATAATTTATATGGATAATCGCAATTGCATTTCCGATAATAGTAACAATTCCCCAGATGGTCACATACTCTAACAATCCGATTTCCAATGCATCCGGCACCAGGTTCGATCCAACCACTATATTGGTCACCGTTCCAAAAATTGCTGCCGGTACTATCCCAATCGTGTCTACGTGATGATAGATACAGATAAAGAGCATTATAAACATCCACATTATCGTTGCATATAACGCTATAAAGCATTTAAAATACAATCCGAAATCCTTCCGGTTTATTTCAAAGGCCGTTATAATTTCTGAATTATGCTCACTTTCCTCCAGCTTCGGATTCCCCTGCGTACTGTCATATGTATAAGTCACTGCGCCGATATCGTTCCGCAGAAATTCATAGCCGGAAATAGATATGTTTCGATTCAAACCACTATTTTCATAATCCGGTACGAAAATAACCTCCTGTACCGGTGCCGTTGACTCGATGTAAAAACGCATCTGCTGGGAATCCAGCGGAAAGCGCATGGATTCAAAATTCTTGGAAACTGTCACATCCATTCCTACCCGCTGGTAATGCTGATCCCCATCATGAATTTCATCCAATATAACCTTCCGGTTCTCTAATCCCTTATATATCCGCATATTTTCTGCCGGATTCAGTTCTACATCTCCGGTCCATTTAAACCACACAATAAACTCAACCCGATAATAGCAGTCCTGAATATTGAGCTCCCGAAGATTCTCAACATAAGTCCCCACAGTAACGCACACCGCATCTTTACTTAAGTTTTCGACGATCTGTTTCTGCTCATCGGTATCCTCCAGATAATCATCCCATCCGTCCTCTGCATGCATTTTCTGATTTAGCAATGATGCTGAAAATCCTATCAAAAGTGTGACAAAAAAGAGAAGATACGCAAAAACCGTAATTCTGATTCTCTTTTTACTTTCCTTACTTAAATCTCTATATCTCATCATGTCATATCCTCTTCCGCATTATCAGTTCTATTGTATTATATAAAAAAAAGAAAGATGGGTCAAGGCTGCAAGCCATAGACGCTCATCTTTCTTTTAAGTTTTATTCCTACTCCTTTACACTGCCGGCTGTAATGCTGCTGATCATGTACTTGGAGCAGAATGCGAATACGATCAGGATTGGGATTACCGAAATGGCCACTGCCAGATAGGTTGCTCCCTGATTGGTTGCAATATCCTGTGATGCGCTTAAAGATGCGATCATAACCGGAAGGGTAAACTTCTTCGGTTTGGTCAGGATGATCAAAGGTAACAGGTAGTTATTCCAATTGCCGATAAATGCGCCGATGGACATGGTCGCAATACCCGGAGCCATAATCGGAAGTACGATTCTGTGGAAGATATGTAACTCCCCTGCTCCGTCTATTCTGGCCGCTTCCAGCAAAGTCGGTGATAAAACGGCTAATACATACTGTCTTAAGAAGAACACGATACCGGGAGCGGCAATGGCCGGAACGATCAACGGAATGTATGAGTTGACTAATTTCAGCGTACTTACCAGATTGTAAAAACCCAGTAATCCAAGCTGACCGGGGATCATCATGAAAATAATGATGGTACCGAAGATCAGGTTTCTTCCTTTAAATTTGTAGATTGCCAAAGTATAAGCGGTTATGGATGAGAAGTAGGCTGTAAGGAGGGTTGCCGGAACAGCCACCTTTAAGCTGTTCCAGTAACCTTGAAAGAGATTGAAATAGCCAAATACTTTCGCCCAGTTTTCCTTAAGAGAATGGCCCGGTATCAATGTAAATGAGGACATAATCTCACGGCCGCTTCTGGTGGCGTTTACCATCATCAACATAAATGGCATGATGCAGAGGAGTCCTAAGGCCAATAACAGAATATAGAGAATGCTTTTCTTTATTTTCGTAGCCATCATTAATCCTCCTTATTGCCCATAAATTTAAACTGCAAAATAGATACTGTTAAAATAATCAGGAACAGGGCATAAGCGATTGCGCCTGCATATCCCACCTGGAAGGTAGTAAAACCGAATTTGTATAAGTACATAACCACTGTATTGAGCACGCCGTCATGAATGGACGCATTCTTCTGCGAAATCAGGTGCGGTATATCGAACATCTGCAAGCCGCCGATTAATGAGGTTATGGATACATAGATCAGGATGGGTTTCAGCAGGGGAAGGGTAATCCTTCCAAATACCTTCCACCGGCCTGCTCCGTCGATTGCTGCTGCTTCGTAGTAATCCTTGGGAATACCCTGCACACCGGCCATCAAGACGATGAAGGAATTACCAAACCACATCCAGGCATTAATAATAGCCACAGTATATGGTGCGATGTGAGGCGATTCCAACCACTGGATGGGAGGAATATTTCCTACCTTGGCCAGGATCTGATTCAAGGTTCCGTATCTCCAGTCCAAAAGGGTTTGGAACAGGAAGGACACTGAAGTTGCGGCAATCAGGTTGGGGAGATAGTAAAATGCTCTGAAGATACTAAGCCCCCGCATTCGATATTTCATGTCACTGAATACTATGGTGAGAAGGAAGGCAATACCTAACTGTAATACAATATTTACCCCCCAGATTCTTACGGTATTCCATAGAGCTGCCCAGAAGTATTTGTCTTTGAGTACTCTTACGTAGTTGTCAATCCCTACCCATACCGGATCACCATAGCCAGGAAAACTGGTAAAGCTTAAATACAGTGTCCTTAGTACCGGATATACACTAAATATCAGGAAGACAACAACGAAGGGTAAAACAAACAGGTAAGCAACATTATTAACATCTCTCTTCTTTTTCTTTGTCAAAGGTTTGACATTTGTCATTTTGTTTTACCTCCACCTTGCTCTATTCCTTATTTGTTAATTGTAATATCCGGATAAGTTGCTGCTACTTTATCATAGAATTCTGCAATTGCTGCTTCTTTATCTTTTTCACCTGTTTTGATTGCGGAAATAGCTGCTCCCCAAGCATCACCGATAGCCTGATCATATTTGGTTACCTTAGAATAATCGATACCTGCTGACTGCTCCAGCCACAATGCGTTCAAATTCTGTCCGCCATACACTTCATTGGCATCATCTTTGTGTTTTTCCAATACGGAAACGTAAGAAACTACATCGCCTTCCGACTTGTTGATCCACCATTCCAAAGTATCTTCATTCAAGGTACAGAATTTCAAGAATTCCCATGCCAGTTCTTTTCTTTCACTATTGCTGCTGATTCCAATCCAGGTACCACCACCAAAACCAGAGCAAGGTCCGCTGCAAACGCCCCATTTACCTGCTGTTCCTTCTTCACCACCAGTGTTATCTCTTAAGAGCAAAGCTCCCCAGGTAGGAAGACCAAATGCAAATACTTCTGTTGTATCCATACCTTCTGTTGCTGCGTTAAAGGATTCAGCATCCCAAACGTTCATATCATCAGTTCCCCACTGTGTTGCTGCTGTAAGAATCGGAACCGGACCACCCATAGCTTGCCACCAGGGTGCAGTCCACTGTGCAGCAAATGCGGTATAATCATTCTGATAAAGAGATACAGCCAGATCCATATAGTCATATCTTGACTGAGCTATATTTAATGCTCCGTCCACAACCCATGCCGAGTCACCTGAGAAGTAATTCAATTCTCCGTCAGAAGCAAAAATGGTGTATCCTGCATTTTTCAAAGTTTTAGCAGTTTCCAAAACGGTGGGATAATCCTTAAATAATTTTCCTATTTCAGCGGGATCTTCTGTACCAAATACTTTCGTTGCAATATCCCTGCGGTAGAACATTCCGGCAGGAGTGATCTGATAACTTATTGCTCTCTGGACACCCTGTGCATCCTGGCCGACTTCCCAAACATAATCAACGATCTTACCTGCATACTGCTGTGCATTGTAAGGAGCCTGATCCAAATCTTCAAAGAATTTTGCGTCATACATATTACCTAACATCTGTGGTTCACCAACGATGATATCCGGCTCGGTTTCACCGCCCAGTAAAGCTGCCTGAACCTTGGTAGGGTAATCAGCAGGTGCAATAATAACGGTTTCCACTTCAACACCGGGATTAAATTCCATAAAACGTTCTGCAAATTGCTCAAGGTCAGCTGCCAGGGTCCAAACTACGACTTTACCTTCCAGACCGGTAGGGGTTTCTACAACTGCATCGGTTGCTGCGGTTTCTGTTTTGGTTTCACTTTTTGTGTCTGTAGATGCTGCAGGTGTTTCGCTTTTTCCGCATGCTGCCAGAGAAAGGGTCATAATTCCTGCAAGTACAAGTGCTGTTAACTTTTTGAATTTCATAAAAAATATCCTCCTTATAATGTGTAAACAATTAACTTGTTTGTTATATCTACATTATAGGAGGATGAATTTTTCAATATAATGACCTTATTTTTAAAAAGGTGTTATTTTTTTATTACTTAACAGCTCCGGTGATACCTTCCGCAAAGCTCTTCTGTAATAGAAAGAAGATGATTACGGTGGGGATGGTACAGATTACCACTGCTGCCATTAACATTCCGTAATCGGTGAAGTAGCCTTCGGTCAGGTTGGCCACCAGCATGGGCATGGTAATGCTCTTAGAATCTAACATGATTACCTTTGGCCACAAGTAACTGTTCCAGGCATTCATAAAGGTAATGGTCATGGCTGCCGCATAAGTGGAGCGCATGGTGGGAATAAACATTTTAAAGAAGATAGTAAGTTCATTTAAACCGTCTATTCTGGCTGCTTCAATAATATCATGGGGAAAAGACCGGGCACTTTGCCTGAACATCATAATTAAAAATGGTGTTGATATAGTAGGTAATACAAATCCCAGGGCGGTGTTCAGCAGGTTTGCTTTGGAAAACATCTGAAACAAAGGAATCAGTGTGGCCGCAAACGGCACCATCATGGCTAACAGGATTACCGACATAACCGTATCTTTTCCCCGGTCATGATATATCTCAAATCCGTAGCCCGCCAGGGAGCAGACTACCAATGAGAGAAGCGTTAAAACAATTGCATATTTAAATGAGTTGAACAGTGCCCCGCCGACGTTTTGGACCGCCAGCAGATTTCGGATATTTTCAAATAAGTAAGTACCCGGAAGCAATCTTCCTCTGATCACATCGACACTTGTGTTGGTAGCCGCAATGACCATCCAGTATAGCGGAAAGATGGACAAAAGCGAAACCACCGTTAAAAATCCATATTGACAAAATTTTCTGACCTTAGTCACGCTTATCACCTACTTTCATCTGCACGAATGCCAGCACCGCTACTAATATCAAAATGATATAGGACATGGCTGCGGCATAACCGAAGTTGGGCACATATTTAAAGGACATATTGTAAATATAGTGAGACATGGTTATGGTGGCATTGGCCGGTCCGCCGTTGGTCAGGTTCACCGACTCATCGAACAACTGTAAGGTTCCGTTGGTGGACATAATGGCGGTCAGTAAAATGGTCGGTTTCAAAAGCGGCACGGTAATCTTTCTGAAAGCCTGAAAGGGAGAAGCGCCATCAATCTTAGCTGCTTCGTAAACCGAATATTCAATATTTTGCAGACCGGACAGATAAAATACCATGTTATATCCCGTCCAACGCCATATCAATGCGATAATAATAATTACCTTGGCACTGAATGGATGCCCCAGAAAATTATAACCTGTATGCAGGAATCCCAGTTTGATCAATATTGTATTTACAAAGCCGTCTACCGCAAACAGAGATCGAAAGATAATGGCATAGGAAACCAAAGAGGTGGCACAGGGCAAAAAGATTGCCGTGCGGAAAAACCCTTTGAATTTCAAATCCTTACTGTTTAACATGGACGCCAGAACCAACGCCAGAATCAGCATAATCGGAACCTGTATGATCAAATAGAAGAAATTGTTCTTCAATGACTGAATAAAAATGGTATCCTTAAACATTCTGGTGTAGTTGTATAGTCCTGCCCATTCCTTCTGTAATCCGATTCCGGTGGTAAAAGACAGAAACAGTGCTTTAATCATGGGCCAAAAGTTCATGACTACGATCAAGGCAGCGGCGGGCGCTAAAAACGCCCAGCCGGTTAAATTATGTTTCATACTAAGAGTGATTTTTTTCTTTTTCATAGTAGTTTCCTATTTGCCCATTGCAAAGTTTACAGTATCCTGTGCTACGCCTAATTCGTTGTTGATATCTGCACCTGAAACAATATTGGTAATAGCGGTTGCTACTGCATCTCTTGCCTCATAGAAGTATACACCGGTGTTGCAAGCCGGAATCTTTCCTGCGAAATCAACGATTTTTTCATATACGGTATCATTGCTGAAAAAGACACTTTCTTCGCCATACATTGCACACTGTCCGGCCGGTAAGTAGCAAGCAATCGCTCCGGTTTCCAGAATACTTTCATAGAATTCCACACTGCCGCCGAAGGTACTTCCCAGGAAGTCCGCTGCTAATTCTACGTTTTGACAATTGCCGGTAACTGCCCAACTGGAGCCGCCCTGGTTAGCATAGTTGGTTGCGGTAGCTGCGGTAGCTAATTTAGGCATATTGGTTACTGCCCAGTTACCTGACTGATCGGCTGCTGCCTGGATAGAAGCCATGATCCAGCATCCGTTGATGGTGCCTGCTACGGTAGAGTTATTAATCGAACCGATATACTGATCCCAGTCATTTACTTCGATAAGTACGCCTGCTTTTACCATTTCTGCATAGGTTTCCATTACTTCTTTTAAAACAGCATTGTCGGTAATAACCGCATCACCGTTTTCATCAAAGAAGCTGCCGCCGGCTGACTGTAACATCATAACGATAACGTCTGACTCACCGCCTACACAGGAAAGTAAGGGTTTGCCGGTTTTTTCCAATACAACTTTACCTTTTTCAAGGTATTCACTCCAGGAAATATTTTCAAAATCTGATACGGTATATCCTGCTTCTGCCAGGATATCGCTGCGATAGCAGGCAATAACTGCACCATTGTCAAAAGGTACACCGTAGTTTTTACCGCTTACAGTTGAGAAACCAACTTTACCTGCGGAAAATTGTGAATAATCAATACCGGTATTGGTCAAATCAACAAATGCATCAGGATAGCTGATAACGTTTTTCTGGAAAGCGCCGTCCTGCATTAAGATAATATCCGGTAATGTGCTTAAGTTTCCGCTGGTTGCTGCGGTGGTTAATTTGGTCTGAACGTCGGCCCAGGGGGTTTCTACTACTTCCAGCTCAAAGTTAGGATGGCTTACGCCATAAATGGCTGCTGCTTTTTCCATCGCGTTGATGTTAAAAGAAGGATCCCAGCACCATACGGTTAATTTCTGTACGCCTTCTGTCTCAGCTGCCGGCGCAGCTGCAGTTTCGGTTTTTGCTGCCTCGGTTGTTTTGTTTTCAGTTGTTGCGGCACTTCCACTTGTGGCTTTATCGCTGCTGCCGCATGCGGTCAGGGATGCAATCATTGCCACGGTCATAAATACTGCCAATAGTTTCTTTTTCATAAATCAAAATACCTCCTTATTGTACCCGGTTTTTCCGGCTGTCTTGTTATGACCTTACTTTACCATGGCAAAAGAAAAACCCGATAATAGATAGTTCACCTTGATTTGCACTATTTTCATGCAACCGGTAATATCTTTTATCGGGTTCTTTGGATTATTTTTAGGTATTTGGATTATTTTCGGAGGGCAGGGGTAGGGGGCTGTGAGGAAGGATACTCCGGCAAGGCAACCCGGGGATAAGCATAGCGCCTCACCACGGCTCAGAAAAAGCGGCTGCCCCTCAACCATAAAATATCACAGAAGATGCCTTAAGCGACCCGGAGCTGAGACCAGGCAAAATGGAGTTCCCCTGAACGAGATTTTGTCGGCTATGGGCTCAGCGGAGTGCTTTTGAGCGCAGCATCTGACGTGAATTTTATGGTTGAGGGGCAGCCGCTTTTTCTGAGCCGTGGTGAGGCGCTATGCTTATCCCCGGGTTGCCTTGCCGGAGTATCCTTCCCTTCTACTTTATTGGCTCTGCGATATCCTTGATGGGTATTTTGATGGTGATGGTGGTGCCGTCGGCTTTTTTGCTTTCGATGTGGAGGCCGTACTCGACTCCATATATGATCTTAATCCGTTCGTCTACGTTTTTGATACCAATGCCGGTAAAATGTTCTCTGGTTTCATGTTTGGTAAGCATCTGGTCTACCTGGCTCTGTTCCATACCGATGCCGTCATCAGCAATTTCGATAATAAGGAGGTCAGCATTTCGATGGGCAAAAACATGGATACGGCCTCGGCGTTCCTGAGGAAAAGCATGAAAGAAGGCATTTTCGATAAAAGGTTGGAGAATCAGTTTGGGAAGCATACAGGCTTCACAGTCTTCCTGAATATAAAACTCTACCTGCACCTTATCCCCATAACGTTTTTGGTTAATCAGGCAATAGTTCTTCACATTGATGATTTCTTGTTCTAAAGAGATGAATTCGTCTACGTTGCTTATTGTATTGCGCAGCAAGGCAATAAAAGCATCGATTGCGGCGGTGGCTTCTCCGGCATTGCCTTGGAGGATCATCCATTTGATACTGGCCAGGGTGTTGTAGATATAGTGGGGATTTATCTGCATCTGGAGGGCATGGAGTTCGGCGGATCGCTTGTCCTTTTCGGTTTCCATGATCTTTTCAATATAGCGATTCAGGTCGGTAATCATTTCATTATAGGTTTGGGAGAGTTCCTTGATTTCGGTGGTTCCTTCCAGTTCGATTAATTGGTTGGAAATTCCGTTCTTTTGGCTTCCCATGGCATCAGCCAGCTTATAAAGGGGTCTGGTCTGGCGGCGCACCAGAATAAAAATAACGCTGATGATTACAGCAGTAATCAAGGCTACCAACAATATGTTTAAGATCAGATCATATCTGACAAAAAAGGCTTTGGCCGGGTTCAACAAACCAACAATGGTTAAATTGGTATTGGTAAACTGTCTGACCAAACCCATCTGGTTGGCTTCCAATACCATCTGTTCCAACTCCGCTCCCTGCTCTTTACCTAATTCCAGATAGATGCTGTTATTGGTGGATACCACCTCTTTATCCTGATTGAGAACGATAATATCACCGGTACCTGATACAAAATAATCATATTTCTTCCGCATATCGGCTTCTTTCATAATCAGGTAGGTATAGCCGATGATAGCACCATCAGCTTTATTCTGAATGGTTCGGCACCATATCACTACCGGTTCATTCTGGGCTGAATCGGTAAAACCATAAGGCACATACTGACAAATCAATTCGCCTTTGCGTGATGCGGCCTTCTGGGTAAAATCCATTGCTTCTATTTCGTCCAAAGATGCGTTCAGGCGGTCAGCCCGGCCACACATATAGCTTTTGCCATTCATACCGGCAATCAAAAGCGTCAGATTATCATACTCTTTTATCTTCATCTGATTCACCTGCTTCTGCATGGCATAAATCGCTCCCAGTTCTTCCGCCGTACTGACCTGTTCACCGGTCAGGAAAGCTGCCAGCTTCTCACTGCTTTCCACATCTGCACTAATCTCTGCCACATCCACATAAAACTGATAAAAAGCATCTTCGATCTGGCTGAATATCTTGGTTTGGGAGTCGGCAAAGACATCCACAAAAATATCCTGCGACATTTTCATATTAAGGGAAAACAAACATAACGCCAAAAACAAACTGCCAATCACCGAAGTAAGGGCCAGTTTAAAAAAGAGACTGTTAAAGTATTTGTTCTTTATTTCTTGATAATTGATTTTCTTCGCCATTGTGATGGAGTTCTACCTTTACTGTTTTTAAATACCCGGCAAAAATAGCTGTGGTCGGAATATCCCACCATTTCGCTGATCTGGGCAATGGAATGAGGGGTGTTGTTCAATAAATCACAAGCCCGTTCAATCCGAATATTGTTAAGATAACCGGAAAATCCTTCTGCCACCTGCTGATTAAAATAGGTGGAAAGATAATTGTAATTATAATTGAATTGCCTGGCCAATTGAACCAGCTCCAAATTTTCCGCATAATGCTCCCGGATATATTGGCATATCTCGGCAATATTCTTTTCTTTATTAAAATTAGCTTTGCTTTCACTGGTCAGTTCTTCTACGATTCCACCGAATATCTGTCTGAAGGTTTCGGCATAGATACAGTTATCAATCTCCTGAAAATACTCCGTTTTCTTCCGGCTCTGGCCATGATCTTCTTTTTCCCATTCCACCAGAAAATTATAAAGCAGATTCTTGGTTACATTCTTCAAAAGATATTCTTCGGTCTGATTCCGGCAAAGATTTTCCACATGGTCACCGAGTAAGTTAAGAGCTGCGGAAAAATCCTGAAATTTTAAAAAACCGGCGTATTTCTCATAATCAAACTTTTCCGGCGGTGCCGAAGTTTTCAGCTTCTCTTCCCGGCAGATTGCCTCCTCCTTATGATAAAACCTGGCTCCCGTATAGGAAATAAGATTTTCATACCGCTCTTTACATTTTTCCAGCTCGGTAAAGCTTTGACCATATATCCAGAAAGTGGAGGGATCATACTCTTTCACCCGGGCAATTCCGTCCAAAACCTCCTGCCACATCCGGTCTTCATCCTTAATCCGGTAATTTAACAGAACACAGCAGATTTCTTCCTTAATCCAAAGTACTCTGGCCACATATTCATTCTTTGCCTCAAAGTAATTTTCCAGACTGCGGCGGATTTCATGCTCCCGTTCTCTATAACCACCGCACAGGATTCCCAAATTAGCACCCAAAAACCGGAATCTGGTATGGGGAAATGCCATTCGAAAACTATCCTCGGTAATACCTGCCTCGTATCCGCCAAGCAATCGATTTAATTTATCCGGCATGGACAGTTCTTTGTCCTTGATCAACTGCAGGTTCGGTATGGTCTTTACTGTTTTGATCAGTACCTCCAATAAAGACTCCGGTGTCAGTGAGGGCTTCAAGATATAGTCGGTGGCACCATTTAACAAAGCCTGCTTTACGTACTCGAATTTATCATAGCTGCTTAAAATAATTATTTTTATCTTCGGATATCTTTGCTGCATGGCTGCTGAAAAAGCAATCCCATCCATTACCGGCATGACAATATCCACCAGTACGATGTCCGGCCGCAATTCCTCCACCATCAAAAGCCCATCCTCCCCGTTTGAGGCTTCTCCGACGATCTTAAACCCTTCGGTCTCCCATTCGATCATATGCTTAATGCCCTGCCGCATTACATATTCATCGTCCAAAACCAGCAGTTTGCAATATACTCTATCCTCCTGCACAAAAAACCCTCCTTTATGCTCCCTGTCAATTCGCATCCTGCAGATACAGTTTCTGATATTCCCGCAGGGTTTCTTTAATGTCCCCACCGGCCAAAATCGCCTGGATAGCCTCTGCCACATACCCCTCTATGCCATAAGTATCAGCTCCATAGTTAACCGTAGGAATCTCATATGTCCATTCAATAAAATCCGAAAAAATCCTTTGACCGCCATAAAAATCCACGCCTTTTTGATAATTCTCACTATCCTCTGCGCTGCGCAAGGTACTTACCAGATTAATCGCTTCCACCAGTTGATTGATTAAATCCTTATCCAAAACAAAGGTTTCTTTTAAAAACTGTTTTGCCTGGGCTTTGTGTCTGCTGTTCTCCATCACATACCAGCCGCTGCCGCCCACCGATGAAGCATTCTGCGAACCGGTCTGATCGGTCATTGCCGGCAGTCTGGTTACCCGCCATAAACCGCTTTGCTCTTCGTTTTCCAGAATGGTGGAAGATATCCATGCTCCGGAAACCACACTGGCTACCTGGCCTGACTGGAATGTGCCGATGAACTGGCTCCAGTCACTAATGGGCCTGGCGATTTCCGCCTCCACAATGTCCATATATACACCAATGGCACCCTCCAGGGCCTGGTTATTGGCAATATACACTTCACCATTTTTATCACAATACCACTTTCCCGCACTTTGAAGCATCATCCTGATAATCGGCAAATCACTGGGATTCAAAGCCAGCATATCCTTACCGGTAGCCCTTTTTACCGCCTTACCGATGGCAATGTACTCCTCCCAGGTAAGATTTTCCATGTCTTCTTCCCGGTAGCCTGCTGCCTCAATATAATCCACCCGATAGAACAATCCCACTACCCCGCTGTCAAAAGGCACACCGTAAATCTTGCCATTAATCTGATTGATGCCCATTTTATAAGAAGCAAAGTCATCATCATGGACAATCTCACTTAAGTCGGCAAATTCTTCTTCATAGCTCTTCAAAAAATGCTGGATACGATAATCCTCGACTAATACAATGTCCGGCAGAAGGTTATCGGCTCCCGATACAATAGCTGATTTTAGTCTTGCCACTGCTTCCTCCTGAGACATGGATACCACTTCGATCCTGGCATCCTCATGAGTCTGCTGATATTTTTCAATGGCCATGTTGGCAGCCTGAATATTAAAATTTTCATCCCATGCCCAGATTGTCATGATATCTTCCCTATTTATATAGCTTTCGCTCTCATTAGCTATTGTCGCATTTCCACAGCCGGAGAGAAAAAATATCACTATCAAAACTCCCATAACCTTAAACTTCATAATAAAAAACCTTCCTGTCAAAAGTATTCTATCAATACTTTATCATAAGAAGGTTTCTTCGCATATGAAATTATTTATATTTATTTGGAGTTTTTTCAGATTCTATCTATTACTTCTCCAACAATCTTATTCCTTCCCTGATTCGGGCAAGAGATTCTTCTTTTCCCAGTATTTCCATAACTTCTGTTGCTCCTGCAGGGGTCATCTGCTTGCCGGAAACTGCTGTCCGAATGGGCCACATCACATAGCCGTTCTTGCACTCTTTCTGCTCTACAAACTTGACTATTGTTTCATATAGGGCATCATTGCTGTAATCGGTCTGAGCTTCCAGTATGGGTAATATCTCCTGCAGTACTTCCAGCGCGCTTTCCCCGGTGGTTTTCATTTTCTTATGGGTATACATCTCGGTATCATACTCCGGCAATACTTCAAAGAAATCAATTAAATCAGGAATGTCGGAACATAGCTCTATTCTGGTTTTCACCATTTCAGCAATTTTTTTATAGTCCACATCTTTGGTAATCGTCTGCTTGATTACCGGCAAAGCCATTTCATAAAAAGGCTCAAACTCCATGGCCTTTATATATTCTCCATTCATCCACTTTAATTTACCCACGTCAAATACCGCCGGAGACTTGGAAATGCGGTGATAGTCAAATTGTTTGATCAGTTCTTCCATGGTAAAGATTTCTTCGTTGCTTTCCGGACTCCAGCCTAAGAGAGCAATATAATTCACGATTGCCTCCGGCAAAAATCCCTGTTCCAACAAATCCTCAAAGGAAGAGTGACCGCTTCGCTTGCTTAATTTCTTATGCTCTTCATTGGTAATCAGCGGAAGGTGCACATAGGTCGGCACTTCCCATCCGAAAGCCTGATATAGGCGGTTATATTTTGGTGAAGATGATAAATATTCATTTCCCCGCACTACATGAGTGATTTCCATCAGATGGTCATCTACCACATTGGCAAAATTATAGGTGGGGTATCCATCGGACTTGATCAGGATCATATCATCCAGTTCGCTGTTATCTACGGTAATATCGCCATATAATTCATCATGAAAGGTGGTGGTTCCGGTCTGCGGATTGTTCTGGCGGATTACATAGGGGGTACCTGCTGCCAGTTTTTCTGCCACCTCTTCTTTAGAAAGACTCAGGCAGTGTTTGTCATAAATGCTGATTTCCTTACCTTCCACAATTTCTGTTTTCAGCGTTTCCAGCCGCTCTTTGTCACAAAAACAATAGTAAGCCTCGCCCTTATCAATAAGCTCTCTGGCATATTTTAAATAAATCCCCTGAGCCTGCCGCTCACTTTGCACATAAGGTCCGTAGCCCTTATCCTTGTCCGGTCCTTCATCATATAAGATGCCTGCTCTTTCCAGGGTGCGGTAGATGATTTCCACTGCCCCTTCCACAAATCGTTCCCGGTCGGTATCCTCTATTCTAATCAGGAAATCTCCCTGATCATGTTTGGCGATTAAATACTCATACAATGCCGAACGTAAATTACCTACGTGCATCCTTCCGGTAGGGCTTGGGGCAAATCTGGTTCTGATCTTACTCATTTCTAGTCTATCCTTTCGTTGTTCAAATATATTTTTTCATAACTTTGATAAGTGCTTCTATATCTATGGGTTTGGTTATGTGTTCGTTCATCCCTACCCCTTTGGCCATCGCCACATCTTCCGGGAAGGCATTGGCTGTAATTGCAAAAATCGGAATATCCGCGGCATCCTCCCGCTCCATTCCCCGGATTGCACCGGCCGCTTCATAACCATCCATGATGGGCATTTTAACATCCATCAGAATCAAATCATACTCTCTGACTGCAGATGTCATAAATTTCAACACCGCCTCTTTTCCATCCTGAGCCGTATCTACTTTTACACCGGTCAACTCCAGAATTTCCTGGATCATCTCCCGATTAATAGGGTTGTCCTCCGCTAATAAAATCTTTTTCCCAATAAACTGTCCGTTAATCTGCTGCTCGATTCCATCATTTCCGGTTTCTTCTTTAATTTCTTCATATTTTTGCAGTTCCAGATCTATGACAACGGTCACACATGTCCCCTTTGAAACAGTGCTTTTTACTTCGATGCTGCCGTTCATTACCTGGACAATGCTTTGGGTAATTGCCATACCCAGCCCAGTGCCGCTGATTTGGCTGATCCTTGAATCATCTGCCCGGCTGAAGGGCTCAAAAATCTTGTTTACAAAGCTTTCCTCCATGCCAATGCCGTTGTCCTCAAACTGTATCTCATAACGCTGATACCCTGACAGAAATATATCCTTCTCCTCAATGGTTACGGCAATCTTCCCGCCTTCCGGTGTATATTTACCGGCATTGGATAAAATGTTGATGAACACCTGCTGCAGCCGGCTTGTATCACCGATTACATGATCATGCTTGATTTCCTTACAGAAGATATCAAACTGCTGTTTCTTACTTTCTATGGAGGGACTGATTACCGTCTGAATACCTTTACAAAATTCGGATATTTTGAAAGGTACCCTGTTTAACTCCAGTTTTCCGCTTTCTATTTTGCCCATATCCAGCACTTCATTAACCAGCTCCAAAAGCAGCTTTCCGGATACTTCTACCTTTTCAACATATTCTTTGACTTTTTCCGCATTATCCGCATTACTTCTTAACAATGTGGTCATTCCGATAATGGCATTTAGCGGCGTCCTGATGTCATGGGACATCCTGGATAAAAAATCACTTTTGGCGTAATTGGCATTCTTAGCCAAAACATATGCCTCCCAAAGGGCATCCTTTTGTTTTTCTTCCTGCTGCTTTTGCTTATTAATATCCTGAAACGCCAGAATGGCACCGTCTTTTCCATTATCCTGTTTCCACATGAAAATGGAACAGCTAACCCACTTGTATCCGCCCTTAACTTTTCTGCGATACTCTCCGCCAAAACGGTTTTCTCCGCCGTCCATAATTTCTTCAAAATGCTCTATTGTCATTTCCTTAAGATATTTTCGGTAATCACTGGGATGAAAATACTTCTTTATGACAATTTCCAAAAATTCTTCGTAGGATAAGTCTTTATCAATATCCGCTATATTACTATACATATCCTGCTGTAAACGCACCGGCCGGACTATTCCGCTTTGAAACTCCACCCGGTAGATGGCATAGAAAATATTATTAAGAGCACCCAGTATCTCCTGATTCCATTCTTGTAGCTGCTCTTTTTCTTCCCTCAATATCGCTGTATCCGAAATGTTCTGGTGATATCCGCGAATACAGATGCCTTCAGTATAATCATAATCCCGCATGCCACCGCAGCGAATAAATATCTTCCCCAGCTTTGGATGCATCCACGGATACTGCACTTCCGCAAGGACACTGGTCTTCATATCCTCCATGCCCTTTTGGACCTTTGCATAATACTCCTCCGGAATATTACTGTCCCATCTCTTAAAGCATTCTTCCGGAGATGGCATTCCATCTAGACCCAATAATTCCAACATGGTTTCGTTGGCATACATCCTGGGTTCTTTTCCCTCATCCATCTCGACCTTCCACAATCCAATCATCGTTTCGTGGAGCAATGTACCCATCATCGCAGGATCATTGAATTTTTTCATATCCTCACCTCTTTACCCTAACATCCGCCACTCTTATACCCTCTATATATTTTAGCATTTCTTTTAATTTTTCGGTAGTCCCTATTTAACTTTTTGGAAATGTGAAGATAATCCATAGGTAGTGAGGATTTTACATGTTTCTTTTTATGCATAAAGGTATTATAATATGCATATAGGAGGGGTCCGCATGTATACTGTGTTTTTAATGGATGATGAACCGATTATATTGGATATGCTTGCACATAATCCGCTATTTTTAGAGTGCGGCTATCAAATCATCGGAAAATCCTCCACTCCGCAGGCTGCTGTTGAAGAAATCCTACATCTGCAGCCGGATGTGGTTTTTACCGACTTGAGAATGCCCGGACTATCCGGTATCGAATTAATGGAGTCCCTCAAAAAACGCGAATTCTACTGTGAATTTGTGCTTTTCAGTGCCTTTGGTGAATTTCAGGATGTGCGTACCTTTTTTAAAAACAGCGGCTTTGATTATTTGCTCAAACCGGTATCGGAGCACGATCTGGCCAATGTGCTGGTGAAGCTTGCCCTGCGGTTAGCTGCAAAAGAATCCGCACCTAAACAAGTCACCCAGACCGGCTCACCTGAGTTAAACCGGATTCTACTATATTTAAATGATAATCTTTCCCAAAAGCATACCCTGGATTCCCTCAGCAATCGCTTCGGTCTGAATCCTAACTATATCTGTAATCTGTTTGCCCGTCATCTTGACACTACTTTTGTATCCTATATTACCACCATTCGAATGTGGCAGGCTGCCCGCCTGCTTAAGCAGAGTGAAAAACCGGTAAAAGAAATCGCTGTACTTTGCGGCTATCGCGATTACTTCTATTTTTGTCGGGTTTTTCGTGACTTTTATCACCAGACACCTTCTGGTTTTCGGGAGGATGAAGCACAATGAAAAAATTATCGTTACAGGGACGGTTTTTTGCAGTACTTTCCGTACAAGTTGCTTTAATTTTACTTCTATGGTTTTCTTATCACTCCATTGCAACTTCAACAATCAAAAAGCAGGCTACGGAGAATGCCAACTTAACCGCCAATGCTATTCTGTTACAAATCAGTGATGAATTTAATAATATGAAACAGGCTTCCGCTACTATTGCGGGATCTACTTCTGTTCAGGATTTTTTGTGTGAACAGGACGTTACTCTCTACTATGAAAGGGCAACGTCTGTTTCAGAAGTGATTGAAAAAATTGCCTATCCGATTTCCGGCTCCGATAGTTTGATTCTTATCAATAGTCAGGGGCAATATTACCGTTTTAGCGGCAGCACCAGTAATGCTTCCTGCGAACTGCTTTATGATTCCTTTAAGGATTCCGGATCAGTTTTCACCGTGGTAGGACTTGACGACACTTTGTACTTTTGTCATGCAGGTCCTGTACTCTCCGCTAAAGCACAGCCCCCTATGCGCATCGGTAACATTATCATCCTAACCGGTCTCGCCAAAACCCGCCGACTCTTGGAAACCGATCATCATACTGATGTTGACACTGCGGTTATCCTCCATAACAAAGTACTGCTTTCTAATCTCACCAGCCTGGAAGGAACTGATGCTGATGATCTTGATAATCAATATAGTTCTGTTATTTTTGCTGACATTGCTGACACGGGACTTCAGGTTGCCGCCTGTGTCCGCGGAGACACCGCAAGAACTGCCAGAAATACATTTTTTGTAATTTCCTTAGCGATGATTACTTTGTTTATGCTTACCTTTGCCCTTATGTACCGTTATCTACTGACCGGCATGATCAGACCAATGTCGGCAATACTGCAGGATGTCAGCAAAATAAATACCGGCAGGGGACGCTTGCCGGCCACTGGGCGAACTGAGTTTGATGAACTTGTAGATGGTGTAAATGCTATGCTCAACCGAACCGAAAGTTATCACATGGGTCTCTTAAACCGACAAATCGATGCCCATTTCGTTGTGAACGCCTTGACCAGTATTCAAGCTCTCGCCGAACGTGGTGAAGTGGTAAAAACACAGCGCTCGGTTTCGGGATTGGGCTACTTACTGAAACATATGCATGCCGGAGACGCTCCTACTAATATTTTTGCTGAAATGGAAGCACTGGAGCAATATATTTCCCTTATGAACATCCGCCATAATGAAAAGTTTATAGTAGAATATGAGGTTGATGACCGCTTGTCTGACTACTGCATGCCCGGTTTGATTTTGCAGCCAATTGTTGAAAACGCACTGACCCATGGCCTTCAAAGTAAGACCGATCAATGCCGTCTACTAATTGTCGGTAAGCTTGATAATAGCGAACTTGTTTTCACCATTACGGACAACGGTGCCGGTATGCTGCCTGCACAACTGGATAATCTTTTACAGAAAATTACCGTCAAAGAGAACGATGATTTTCTAGATCCCGAATTACAGGGTGTTGCACTGGCAAATATCCAAAAGCGTATCGAACTTCAATACGGTGCCGACTTCGGAATCGAAATCAGCAGTACTCATAATATCGGTACTACCGTAACAATTCGTCTGCCGGCAATCTTGGATGACTTTGACTAATTATTCATAAAATGAGTATTTCCCTTTTTTCAGATAAAGGGTATCTACATATATTCCCATATCATCCTGGGTCAGCTTCATCACTTTATCGTCTATTATCTCAAAGAGCTTACCTACTTCCATCTCCAGATCCTGGGCATACAGTACTTCTGGAAAGCCATTATCGTATGTGTAAAAAACTTCAGCAGTGCCCTCTGCCCCCCCAACGCCACGATCATACAAACCATATGAAAAGTAATCCATACTATCGCTCCAGTCCAGATATAAGACCACCTGTCCATCGGCTGAAACCCACTTCCCGGCCCGATATTTTGGATCGTCATAGTCCTGGGCATCATAGCCGGTAGGTGTCCATGTCCACCATTCCGGTATATAGCCGGAGGTATCTTCCCCCGGTCCGATGGATTCCCACAAATCCCCTGCAGCGGTTCCATTATCTCCGGACTGCCCGATGAACATGGAGTCCGAATTATAAAAGTATCTTATTTCCGATAGCGCCAATTGGTCAAACCATATTCCCTCATATGCGCTCAACACTTTCAACTTAATCCATGAAGTTGGATGAGGGGCAATCGATATAGACCAGTCGTACGCATCCGGCACACGCACATCACAGATTTCCGTTGTGCCGTCATCAAACTCAAGTTCAAACGCTTGAATATGAGCGTACTCGAAAAGCTTATTTGTAAGAAGGATATCCGTTACCATAAATTTTTCTGTAAAATAAATTTTAATCCAGGCATCTTCAGTCTCCCCTTCTTCCGTTATCCAGTCAGTTTCGTCATTCCCATCTACGGCGCAGTGCCCTTCGTGGGCGTTATCCCACTGGCTGCTAACCTCGATACGGTCAATTGTGGGATCAAAAAAACCTTCCGGCATCAGCAGTGTTTCCGAATCCTTCACCGCCACCGACTGATCATCTGATCCTCCCAGAGCATCCGGGGTTTCTGACTCCTTCGGCAATACCAAGACTTCTTCCTCCTGATACTCCTCATCTACATGTTCTTCTTCCGTACTCTCCAGCGAACTTACTATTACCTCTTTAAGCAGACTTCCGCATCCGCAGGTACAAACCGCCAATACTGTGGTGAATAAAATAATTATTATTTTTTTCATGTTTTTTTACCTTTCTATTTTAGCCACTTCCATTGTCATTACTTCCCCATTCTTATTGCTTCCCGGTTCTCCTACCGACAGACGCACCAGCAGGTCATCACCCATGGTAATTATGCCTCTCTCAGCCAACTCCTCCGCAAGCAAATCAATAAAGAAAATCGCTTCATCATTGTAAAAAGTATCCGGTGAAAGGCCATCACCCCGTATCAGCGACATACTTCCTCCCTGCCCGCCCATTTCATGCGAGCCATGCCAGGTCTGTCCCTGATCATTGGAAACCTCCTCATAGGTCATGCCCTCAAAGCTTCCTGCATTTCCTTCCGCCGGCAAGGTAAAATACCGCAGCGCTGCATATGTACCTTTTTCACCCTGTGATCCGGGCCGCCACTGGACCGGTACGATCATATCCTGATCCGCCTGACCCTTTTTACCGTTACTGATAACCATATTGAACAGATATACTTCGCCGCCGGTTCCATCTTGTTCCAGATAATATTCGATAATACATCCTCTTTCGATCTCATCATCATATACAAAGCTAAACCTGGTAGGAATATGGTAACGATAGACTCCTGCTTCCTCAGCGATCACCGCCACGGCATCGAATACTGACATACCCTTGAGATTTCCCGCTTTTTCTGACATCATACTGGTGGCATCCACGGTAAACACCGCTCCGGTCTGCATCCAGTAGTTATGTTCCCCATCCTGTCCGGCACCATATAAAGGAATGAATCGTGCCAAAACGGTGCTGCCATCAAAGGGTTTGGCGGTAGAAACCACCAGCTCGCCATCCTTACTGCACTGAATCCGGCGATTCTGACCCTGTCTGGCTTCTCCTTCAAAAAGATAGTACCCCTTTCCACTGGCAAAACTACCGGATATCCGGTATAAACAGATGCCTGTCTTACCATAATCATCATAGGCTAAGGAATAGACTTCTTCCTCCACTTCTGCCCAGGATATCTCTTCTACGCCACTAACCGTTACCCCCGGATATTCCGAAGGGTTATCCTTTTCCACATTAATAACTGTAATCAGATAAGGATATTCATAAGCTTCTCCTTCGGTATTAGAAAGTCCATAGGTGGTGGCACGAAGAGGAGAAGACTGCGCCTGGGTCTGTTTTCTGGTCTGGCTGATCAAGATATCGCTGGATGCCAATTCCTGTGCTTCACTCTTGGTTCGTAGGGTAAAAGAATCCCGCTGATAGTCTGTTTCAAAGCCTTCTAATGCCGCCCATTCCCCATTTGTTCCCTGGCATTCAAAGATTAAGCCAAAGGAATCCTCATCCTTTAGGGGTTTCACATAATTGATCAGCAGCATATCCACAGCCACTTCTACTTCCATATAATTCACACCATGAATACCATATTCGCCATTCAGTTCTGCGGAACCTAAGCTGATCGTTAAGAGAACCTCCCGGCGACCATTATCATCTAACCGTTCTTCGGCATCAATAACCAAACCTCGTTTAATGTCCTCATTGTAGACAAACTGTCTGGCAATCTGCAAACCGGCAATCTGCTTCAGCTTTTCAACTGCTGCCTGGGCTTCCTCGAAAATCACATCCGGAAGCTCTCCTTCAGCCACGATTTCTTCGGCGGTTCCGCCACAGATTACCACCTCCACGGTCTCGCCGATGGAAATGGAACGGCCCGGCAGAGGAGTTTGCGACAGTACCTTATCCTTTTCAATCTTATCGCTATATTCCTTGCCTACCACCAGGATTTTTAGCCCAGCTTCCTCCAACATCTTCTTAGCGGCCCCCTGGCTTTGGTTCACCACTCCGGGGGCATTGACACTTCCTTCCTTTAAAGAAGAGCCAAAAGTATCAGCCAAAAAGTTGTCTCCACCAATTACTCCGCTGCCGGTTAAAAGGCCCAGCAGCAGTAATAATAAGAGTCCGCCGATGATGATCGTCTTGCCCCACTTGGGAAGGCTGCCGCTGTCACTCTTAGCTTTCTTTACTTTGATCCGTTCCACCTGGTCACTGGAAAGAGCCTCTCTGAACTCAGCTACACTTTGGGTTCTGTTCTCACTCTTGACCATCAAAGCATTCAAAATACTATTTTCTACCGCCTCAGGCAACTCAGCTCCCAGCTTGGAGGGTTCCTTTATCTCATCGTTGATGGCCCGCTCCATGGAATCCGGCGGGGTGACTCCGGTGAGCATCTTGTAAAAGGTTGCCGCAAGAGCATACACATCCGACCATGGCCCCTGATTGCCCCGGCTGCGGTATTGCTCCTCCGGAGCATAGCCGGACTTTAAGATTACCGAAAGGCTCTTGGAGTTACGAGAGGTCTCATATCGCGCCGCCCCGAAGTCGATGAGCTTGACCGAACCTCCGGAGGTTATGTAGATATTATCTGGGGAAATATCCCGGTGGATAATCCCCGCTTTATGAATCTGAATCAGCGCATCACATACCGACAGAACGATCTCTGTGGCCATCTCATAGGGGAGACTTCCGTTAGCCTGGATGATTTCCTTCACATCCTGACCTTCCAGGAATTCCATGATAATATAAGCGGTATTATTCTCCACAAAGGTATCATAGATGGCCACCACTCCAGGCATTCCGTTAAAAGCTGCAAGCCGCTTGGCTTCCTCTGTAAATCCCAGAATCCCGGCTTCAAACTGCTCGGTAGCCTCCCCACCGTAAACCGTTACCCCGGTATCACCGGGCATCCGGGTGGCCAGCATGGAGGGCAGGAATTCCTTCACTGCCACCTTCCGCATAAGCTCCGCATCCCAGCCGATATAAGTAACTCCAAAACCACCATAACCTAAGACCCGCCCGATAATGTAGCGAGCACGGAGAATGGACTCGGTTGGCATATGATAGGCCTCCTTGGGTGGAGTACCTTTCACATATCCACACTGGGGACAAATCTCTTCCCATTCATTTATTTCGGCCATACAGCCTGCGCATCGAATCATCTTGCTTCTTCCGCCCTTTCCATTTCCATTTGTTCCATCGCAGGTCCCTCTGTATTCCAATCCGGCTCCTTACCCATGCTGACACAACAAGTGAAATATTCATCATAAAAATGATAATTGGAAACTTTTCCTTCTGGAATTGTATCACTATAGCAGGGCATTCTATCTATTTTAATACTCTCTCCTAGGATTTCCTTAATCACCTCCCATGCCAAATCCTCGTCTTCACCGATAATATCAGGAAGACATCGGTCGGTATTCCAGCTATATACCGTTCTTGTTGTTGGAGAAGTAGTCATGCAAAGCATACCACCCTCTGTCCATTCCTCCTCTATCAATTCCCAGATAACCACCTCTGTCCCAGCCTGGTTTTTCTGGAAACTGGTTGGTATGAGTAATTCTCCCGCGTTATAACTGTTTACCTGTGTACTGTGCGTTCCTCCAATAATACAAGCATAATTCTGACCTGCTTTAAAGTTTCCGGTTAATTTATATACATGAACATCTGGATTTGATTGTAGGCTACGCTGTATATCTTCATTTTCTTTCGCTGCTGCCTTTATCTCCACCTCCGAAAGTTCCTGCATTCCCGTCACCTCGACCGCATCTTCCGTCTCTTTAATCATCAAGGTTTGCGGTACTTCCAAGGTATCCACAAGCTGTTCACCTCCGCCAGCTCTCACGCGTTCTATTTTTATCTTAATTTCTTTTCCGGCTAAATCAGCATCCGATTTCCTGATCCATTCCTCAATCGGAATAAGTACATGACTCCTGTCGGTCTGACCATCACGGTAGTTATTAACAATAGTCCTTGCCTTTCCACCACCATAATCCTTTAGATAATTCCATGTTACACCTTGATCCAGAGAATATTGTACAAAGCACTCAAACTTTCGTCTGCTCTCTTCATCATCTGTACATTCCATAGAAGCAATTGCTGCCAAAAGAACGGCGGGAGAAGATTTATCTATGTAGGCGGCTCGCATTTCTCCTGTTTGGGCATCAGCATCATCACGTCCGATGCTGATGTAAAGGCTATGGTAAGTATTTCCGTTTTCTCTTACTTCACTTTCAAACCTGGTTACCAGTCCGGCAGCAATGGTATCACTATACTCAAAATAAATTCTTGCAGATTTACCTGCCTGCTCTATTAAATACATGGCCTCCCCAACTGTCTTATAAGTTAAATCGGGTACTTCCATTTCACTGTTTTCCTGAGCTTCTGCTAAACTTCCGCCGCTGATCCGTACTCCAATCTGTTCGCCCAAAGCAATAATCCTGCCCGGCAGCGGATCCTGAGAGAGTATCTTTCCCTTTTCAATCTTATCGCTATACTCAGTACCCACGATCAGGTAATCCAGTCCGGCATCCTTGACCATTTTCTGTGCCTTGCTCTCAATCTGATTAACGATTCCAGGGGCATTAACAAAGCCGGCTGGGACGGCTGAGCCGAAAGTGTCCTTAAGGAGATTTCCCTGACCAAAATCCATCACGCCGGTTACGGTCAGTAAACCAAATAGTAGCAACAAGCCTGCCGCACTGCCTAATAAGGCCTTTCCCCAGCCGGGCATACTACCGCTATCCTGTTTTCGCTGTTTGACCTTTATCCGCTCTACCCCATCCTGTAACAAAGCTTCCTTGAATGCTGCTGCACTCTGGGTTCTGTCCTCCTTACGGATATTTAAAGCATTCATAATAGCATTCTCTGCGGATTTAGGCAGCACTGCTCCTAACTTGGTGGGTTCCCTTAGCTCATCCCTGATGGCCCGCTCCATGGCATCTTCCGGTGTCTCCCCAGTAAGCATCTTATAAAAAGAAGCGGCCAAGGCATACACATCCGACCAGGGACCCTGATCTCCTCGGCTGCGGTACTGTTCCTCCGGTGCATAGCCGGCTTTCAGAATAACTGATAAGCTCTTGGAGTTTATACTGGTAGCATATCTGGAGGCACCGAAATCCAGGAGCTTGATCTTCCCATCTACTGTCACATAGATGTTATCCGGTGAGATATCCCGGTGAATAATCCCTTCCTGATGAACCGGTTCCAAGGTATCGCATATATGTAGGATGATTTCTCTGGCATCTTCATATTCCATCCGGCCATTGGCGGAGATGATCTCCTTCACATCCTGTCCCTGTAAGAATTCCATCACAATATAAGCCGTGTTATTTTCCACGAAGGTATCATAGATATCTACGATTCCCGGGATACCGTTGAACTTGGCCAATCGCTTAGCTTCATCTACAAAGCGGGACAGTCCGGCTTCAAACTGTTCCGTGGCTTCACCACCATAGACAGTTACCTCGGTATATCCGGGCATTCTTGTAGCAAAAGTAGACGGCAGGAATTCCTTCACCGCCACCTTTCTCTCCAACTGGGCATCCCAGCCGATATAGGTAACCCCAAATCCACCATATCCTAACACCCGCCCAATAATATAGCGGGCGTGGAGGACTGTCTCCGGTGGCATATGATAGGCTTCTCTGGGAGGGGTACCTTTCACATATCCACACTGGGGACAGTTTATTTCCCAATCTTCTATTTCAGCCATACAACCGGCACATCTAATCATCTTGTTCCTCCCGTTCTTTCCATTTTCTTTGTTTTTTACTCTATTGCAATCTCTGATTCTGATTCTGCCTCCGCCTCTGCCGTATTGCTCCACGGGTCTTTACCCATACTGCACCGTATTTCGATATGATTGTCCCATAAAGAATAGTCTATAACTTTTCCTTCCGGAACTTTATTACTGTAATAATTATTTTCATATATAGAAATATCTTCACCAAAGCTTCTTCTTATCTGCGACGTCGCCTCTTCTATATTCTTACCGTTGATTTCCGGCAGAAACTGATTTGTACTCCAACTGTATATAAACTCTGTTGTTGGAGAAGTAAGGGTATAAAACATTCCCTTTTCTTTCTTTTTTGAATCAACCATTTCCAATATAGATAACTCTATTCCTAACTGTGATTTCGGCCACTCTTCCATCAGGAGCAGCTCTCCTTCCTTTATACAATCTGCCCTATAAAAGGAGCGCCCCCCCAAAGTACAAAGATACTGCCGACCCTTCTCAATGTTTCCAGTCAGCTTATATACGGCAAACTCCTCGGTCTGGATGTAGTCCAGACGGTTCCTTAGCTGGTAGTCCTCTTCTGCCGCTACTTCGATTTCTTCCGATGAAAGCTTCTGCACTCCATTCACCTCTATTACCTCTTCTGTCTCTTCAAGCATCAAGGTTTGCGGCACCTCAAGGGTATCCACCATCTGCTTATCTCCATCGGCTTCCCATCGTTCTACTTTCAAATTAATTTCTTTTCCGATCAAATCCTCTCCTGATGATCTAATCCATTCCTCAATTGAAATGAAAATAGTGGACATTTCTGTATTTCCGCCTTCATACCCATAATTATCAACCCAGCCCAGCATTCTTTGATCATTCTTATCTTTTAGATAATTCCATGATTGACCTTGATCCAGTGAGTACTGAACATAGCTCTCAAACTGTATTATATTTTCGTCATTATCTGTCAATTCCATTGATGCAATTGCTACTTCGAGCATACAAGTAGCGTAGCCATCTGCTCCCACGTAGGCAGCTCGCATCTCTCCGTTTTTGTTATCTGCGTCATCACGTCCGGCACTGATATAAAGGTAATTGGACATATACGTATTTTCTTCATATTTTTCCTCTATACTATCAAATCTGGTTACCAGTCCGGCGGCAATGGTATCACTATACTCGAATTTGACATATGTCCATATATCCGCCTCTTCTAACAAATGCAACGCCTCCCCCGCCGTTTTATAGGTCAAATCCGGTACTTCCATTTCACCGTTTGCCTGTGCTTCCGCCAAGCTGCCGCCGCTGATCCGTACCCCGATCTGCTCACCTAATGCAATAATTCTGCCCGGAAGCGGATCCTGAGAGAGTATCTTTCCTTTTTCAATCTTATCGCTATACTCGGTACCCACGATCAGATAATCCAATCCGGCGTCCTTGACCATCTTCTGGGCTTTGCTCTCAACCTGATTAACGATTCCAGGCGCATTAACATGACCGGCTGGCACTGCCGAACCAAAAGTATCCTTCAGGAGATTTCCCTGTCCCAGATCGACTACTCCAGTTACCGTCAGCAAACCAAATAATAACAGCAAGCCTGCTGAGCCGCCTAATAAAACCTTTCCCCATTTAGGCATACTGCCGCTATCCTGTTTTCGCTGTTTTACCTTTACCCGTTCCACCCCATCCTGCAATAAAGCTTCTTTAAATGCTGCTGCACTCTGGGTGCGGTCTTCTTTACGGATATTCAAAGCATTCATAATGGCATTTTCTGCCGATTTGGGCAGCACTGCTCCCAGCTTGGAGGGTTCCCTTAATTCATCCCTGATGGCTCGCTCCATAGCATCCTCGGGTGTCTCTCCGGTAAGCATCTTATAAAAAGAAGCGGCTAAGGCATAGACATCCGACCAGGGACCCTGATCGCCCCGGCTGCGGTACTGCTCCTCCGGTGCATATCCAGCTTTCAAAATAACCGACAAGCTCTTGGAATTTATACTGGTGGCATATCTGGACGCACCAAAATCCAGGAGCTTAATCTTCCCATCTACTGTCACATAGATATTATCCGGTGAGATATCCCGGTGGATGATCCCTTCCTGATGAACTGGTTCAAGCGTATCGCATATCTTTAGCACAATTTCCCTTGCATCTTCATATTCCATCCGGCCATTGGCATTGATGATCTCCTTCACATCCTGTCCCTGTAAGAATTCCATCACGATATAGGCCGTGTTATTTTCCACGAAAGTATCATAGATATCCACGATTCCCGGGATACCATTAAATTTTGCCAGTCTTTTTGCTTCATCTACAAAGCGAGACAAGCCTGCTTCAAACTGCTCCGTTGCTTCGCCCCCATACACTGTCACTTCGGTATATCCCGGCATTCGCGTAGCAAAAGTAGACGGTAAAAATTCTTTTACCGCCACCTTCCGCTCCAGCTGGGCATCCCAGCCGATATATGTGACCCCAAATCCACCATAACCTAAAACCCGCCCAATAATATAGCGGGCATGGAGGACTGTCTCCGGGGGCATATGATAAGCTTCCTTCGGAGGCGTACCTTTCACATATCCACACTGAGGACAGTTCTCTTCCCAATCATTTATTTCAGCCATACAGCCTGCACATCTTTGCATATGAATAACCATGCCTTTCTATTACCTGCCGAATGGCATTTCTGCTACTTCACGTAATTAACCACCTCATCGCTGTCTTTTTCACTGTATATCTTCATCTTTCCGATATCTCCTGATAAAAAGGAGAAGTCAGCATTGATTTTCAGATACTGTTCCAAAGCATTCTTATTAAGCGGTAAATAGGAATCGTTTTGAACAAATAAATAATTTTGTGCATAATCACTCAATAGAAAGTGTAAAAATAACATTGCAATCTGCTGTTCAGTCTCGCTTGCAGAAGCACTCACACTCCACTCCGCTTGCAGTGCACCCAACTCCTGACCTGACTGCAGACAGGGAATTACTTCATAATATCCCGGCCACATCGCCTGCACCGACCGCAGTTCACTGCCTACGCCGATCCAGATACTCTCACCGGCACTCTGATACAGCTCTGACAATTCATCACTGCTCTTTATTTTGGCCGGTATGGTAATCCCTGCATCGCCTAAGGCGATCTGATCCGCATACACGGTTAAAAAATCAAATCCAATCGGAATCCGATCCTTATCTTCATATATTTGATCGTAATTTTCCAGGAACCAATACTCTTTTGGGTTCAACGAGTCCAAAAGCAATGTCAGGTCCGCTCCCTTCATATTCTGTCCGGAATCCTGATAAAGGGTTGCGCCATTATAGGTATCTGACTCCTGAATACGAACGCGGTACTCCGGGTACTGCGCACTGAAAGACTCCGCCAGTTGATAATAAGCACTGCCATTCACGTCATCGGCAGAGATATTGACCGTAATCTCACCACCGGTTATCTCGATACTGGCCAGGGTTTCCACACTGGAATTGGCTCCGGTGTAACCGATATAGGACCCCATTCCCAGCATTGCTGCCACCGCCAAAATCACCATGACTGCTCGCATTCTTTTGCGCTTTTTTAACTCTTCTTCCGGAAAATCCACACTGGTACGGTTCTCCAGAGCCGCCGCCATTTGATCAACACTCTTAAATCGCAGCTCCGGTTTCAAAGCCATGGCCTTCATAATCGTTTTATCCAACGAGTCCTTGGTACCACCCACATTCTGGATCATAACTCCACACTGTGACGGCCGCTTCAGGGTATCCTTTTCCATCCGGTCAACCGACTCTTCCGGTGTTACCCCCGTCAGCATCTTATATAAGGTAGCACCGATGGCATAGATGTCGGTCCATACCCCCTGCTTCATGTTGGAGCGGTACTGCTCCGGGGGCGCATATCCCATCTTAATGACAATGGCCTGAGTTAACTCCGAACTTTCTTTCTCTGCAAAACGAGCCGCACCAAAGTCTAAAAGCTTTACCCTGCCATCCTCCATAATAAAGATATTATCCGGACTGATATCCCGATGGATAATCCCCTTATCATGAATATTTTTTACCGCCTTTAATAAATCCAGGGTAATGGACACTGCCTCATCCGCCGGAAGTCTTCCGCCATTTTCCGCCATGTACGCCTTCAGGGTTAAACCCACCAGATGCTCCATGACGATATAAGCCGTATTATTTGCCTCAAAAAAATCAAAGACATTAACAATATGCTGATCCCCGGTAAATTTGGCCATATTACGCGCTTCATCCAGAAAACGCTCCTTCTGGGTGGTAAAGCTTTGCTGCTTCTCACCGGAAAAGAGCATAACATTGCTCTCTCCCGGAATACGGTTTACCAATCCACCCGGATAGAACTCCTTGATTGCCATCACCGTACTCAGCTTTGTATCCCATACCTTATAGGTAACGCCGAAGCCACCGATTCCCAGAATCGTTCCGATAATATACCGGTCGATCAGAACCGTTCCGGGAGAGAGCAGATAAGCCTCTCTCGGAACAGTTCCTGC
Source organism: Lachnospiraceae bacterium (assembly GCA_031556725.1). Taxonomy (GTDB): domain Bacteria; phylum Bacillota; class Clostridia; order Lachnospirales; family Lachnospiraceae; genus UBA935. The sequence goes on from JAVBSL010000022.1 coordinate 77,587, forward strand.
CATATAGCCACAATAAGGACAGACCTCATATTCCCCTCTTACAGAAAAGCAATTGAGGCAGATACCATCTAAATTCATTTAAATAACCTCCGTCACATCCACCTTTAGTTCAGGCGGAAGCGGTTCTCTCTGCTGCCTAATGAGATTACAGTTCCTCTTTGCATGGTTGTGGGAGCATTGGCTACCAGACGGTTACCGCCCTCCTGGAAGGTTCCGTTGCTGGAATAATCAGTAACCTGGTAAACATTCCGTACCGGATCAAAAATCACACCACAATGCTTCCGGCTGACCTTATCAGCACTCTGATCGATAATCAGATTACACAAGGCATTATCCCGGCCAATAACCATCTCATCTTTGGGCATTAACGGCAGGGTCTGACCGGTATACATACCGCTCATTCCGGTTACCGAACCACCCTCAGCTTTTCCCTGACCCATGTTCTGACCGCCGCCATCTCTGACATTTACAACCGAGCGTGCCGTACCGGAGACTGTCTGAGACATTCCATCACCGGAAAAAGAAAAATTATCGGTAAAAGCAATAAACAGATCAAAAACTCTTACGAAGGGGAACCAGATGGACAGGAAAAGTAAACACAATACCGGCTGTACATTAAAAGCCTTGTAAAATTTCCACCGATAGTAGATGCGGTATGCAATACAGCAACCGGCATAAAATACCAGCACAATGATGCCGAAGGTCTGCCATTTTCCATTACTGATGGCATTGATGATCATATATACGATACCGCCATACAGCCATGAGAATTCCAGGAAGAACATCTTCCACCACTGCTCATTGACCATCTGCAAACGATAGATTGTGTGGGCAAAAGGGACAAAAGGCATCCAATCCTTATCCAACCCGGCTTTTCTGCCGATATGCATATTTTGAAATCCGTTCAGAGCATATGTAACACCCAAAATTGCAAATATGATAAATCCTATTATATTACCTACAAAAGCAACTACATTAAGAATACTTCCCAGTGTACCGCTCAAGGCTCCAAGGGAGTCCGTCATTCCCAAAATACTATTTAAATCCATTTTTATACCTCCTCATTTTCCTTTGTTTTTTCCGGTTTTACCTGATCCCACTGGAATACTGCCGTGCAGCAAGGGATAAACATCAATTCCGTTTTACCCACCAGCAGCCGATCATGAATCTTGATTTCTCTGGGTGACAATACCACCTCGTCATTTAAGTAGCACAGCTCTTTGCTATCTCCCGGCTGAACGATAAAGAGATTGCCCTTGGGCTCATAAACAACAATGGCATGCCGCTCTCTGGAAACGGTTGTGTCCTTGGTTATGGGCACATCCATTGCGGCCGAACGACCAATAAAGTTACGGCCGGATTTCAGCTTAAAGTCCTCTCCGAAATGCTCTCCTACGACACACACCAGCCAACCGGTTACCGGTTCCTTGCCCATTGTGTGGGAGAAAAATCCAACCGTTTTGTCACTGGCTGCTTCCACATTTACCCCACTGGCACTGGCTGATTGCACTGCCTCCTGTAAAGAACTCTTAGCAGCGGGTGCCGGTACAGATACCGGAGCCTGAGACAATGCTGCTGTCATTTCGCCCCCTCCGCTGCCGCTTCCGCTCATTGCTACTGTTACCGCATCACCGGACTGTCCCCGCATCATCGGCACTGTCATATTGTCGTTTCTTCCTGATGAGTCATTACAATGGGGGCAGCTTCCGTACCGCTCACTATCATAAAAATGACCGTTGTTACATTTAACCAGATTCATACCTTCTTCTCCTATTCTTTTTTATTATTAAGCAGTCCGGATTACCCCTGATACCGCATTAATATCACCGACGTATTGTCTTTTGTTCCATTTCCTTCATCGAAGGCCATAAGTGGGAGGTTTCTCGCCGCCTCCTTGATATCACCTTTGCAGCTTAGTACCTGCTCCAGTATCTTTTCATCAGACAGTGATTTTGTCAGACCATCACTGCACAGAAGTACCTGATCCCCGGCCTTTAAGAGAAATGGCTGCTGATTGATGTCTATCAGCGAAAGTTCCGGTGCACCTATATAACTGATCAAGGCTTCCTTTTGCGGATCGGCCGCCGCCTCTTCCGGTGTCATATTACCCGCTGCTACCAAAACTGCCAGCTCCAACGCATAATTATGATCCCTGGTCATCTGAACAATCTCTTCTTCCCGAATAATGTATATCCGGCTGTCCCCCACCGATGCCCAAAACAAATTTTCTCCATGCATAAATGCGGATACCAGTGTTGTCCCTGTAGAATGTCCATCTTGACAATAGCGACCAAGAATCATCTCATTTGCATGAACGATAGCCTGCTGATACAACTCCGGAACGGCTTTTTCTTCCGTCCACAGCTCCAACTGATTAGCCAGATATTCCACCACATCGCTGCTGGCCTTCTCCCCTGCTTCCATTCCTCCCATGCCGTCACATAGTACCCCATAAGCATACTTTCCCCGGGAACCGGATGCATAAAGAGCATCCTGCTGGTACTCTCTTGTGCCGATATGACTGGCCGCCGCCGTGCTATACTTTTCGATAGCTACTGTTACCTCAGCTGTTTTTTGAATATTCTCATCAGGCTGTGGGACTTCTACTTCTACTTCCACCTCTATGTCTTGCTTTTTCTTATTTCCTATTTTGCTAAAAAACATGAAAAACTCCTTCTTCATACTTAGTTTAATCCTACCTGCATCGCACATCCGCTCAATGTAATTGAAAAAATATCCCCCGGGGCTAACGAATATGCCCTGTTTTTCTCCAGCCTCTCACATCCCATAAAAGTACCGTTGCTGGATAGATCTTCCAGATAAAAGCAGTTACTGTCTTCGTCATAAGTAACCGTACAATGAATTCTGCTCACACTGGCATCCTCCAAAATAATATTGCACTGCTCACTGGATCGCCCCACAATCATTTTCATATTTTTAGGCAAAATCCATTTATCTCCTTCTCCACCGCTTTTCAGCATCTGAATATAGGGAATCCCTTTGATCCGACTAACCGGGATTGGTGCAACCATTTTTGCTAAGGGTTCCTCCTGCAGAAGTGCCAGAAATTCCTGCATCGTTTGCGGTCGATTCCGGTAATCCAACTCCAGCCCCATATTAATTGCCTTGCACACCGATGTGGGCAAAGAAGGTACCAATTCCTGGATCGGTATCATCTGCCGTCCGCCGATTCGATCGGGTGCATCAGGAATATTTTGACCGGTAAGTACATAATAGATGGTTGCCGACAAAGCATAGATATCTGTCCAGGGACCTTGGTTTCCCTTGCTGGAGTACTGTTCAGGGGGTGCAAAACCCGGCTTTAAAATAACCGACAAACTCCTGCTTCGCTCACCTACAAAAAATCTGGTAGCCCCAAAATCAATTAATTTGCTGAATCCGGTCTTAGTAATAAAGATATTCTCCGGACTGATATCCCGGTGAAGCAATCCCTGCTGATGCACAGCCTCTAAGGCTGCTGAGATATTCTCCAGGATTTCCAACACCATGGTAACCGGCAAAGAACCGCCAAGACTGATGGTTAAAGCCTTTAAATTAACACCATCTAAAAATTCCATGGTAAAATAAGCTGTTCCATTTTCGGTTAAAAAGTCCTGTATCTGCACAACTGCTTGATTTCCGATAAACTTTCGCAGTACGTCAGCCTCTTTCTGAAACACCGAAATCCCATGAGTAAAGGTCTCCTGACTTTCCCGACTGCTGGGATAGACCTGCTTCGTCTCTGGGTCTCTGACCGCCAAAACCGCCGGCAGGTATTCTTTGACTGCTATCAACTGACCATTATTTAAGTCCTTTGCCAGATACGTAACACCAAAACCACCTGCACCCAGCGTCCGCCCCAACAAATACCTGTTACCAAGGGTGGTACCCGGTGTCAGCAGCATATGATTTTCCATCTGATGGATCGCTATGTATCCACAGTGCCCGCACTTTTCTTGAAACTCCGCTTTAAAACAATTCGGACATATCGAACTATAATCCTGACTCATCTCTTCCCTTTACACCTCTCAAATTGTATTTCTATAAAAAACAATAATTTCATTTCCGGCCTCAATCCGGTCCCCATCATACAAAGGACGCTGATTGGACAATGCTACTCCATTCAGACGAGTGCCATTAGTCTCGCTTAAATTGCTGATAAAATAATTTCCATCATTTTCTTCAATTACGAAATGCTGTCTGGACATATCCCGGTCATCAAACCGCACCTCACAGATTTCACTTCGGCCAACAAACAGGGACTTATTGATGGGAATGCTGATTGTCCGGCTTTCCCCATTTCCCATGATAACGTCCAAGCGAATCTTGGGCAGGTCCACAGCCACGAAATGAACCTGAACCTCTTCACCGCCTACTACCTGTTCCTCCAGCACTACCGCATCCTTAAAATGCACCTTTCCATCCCGAACTACCAGACCACCGTTTTTCCTGATCCTGGCTATCACAATTCCGGCAATTATGGCCACAACGATGATCGTCAATACAAACCATGCCGCACCCATACCATCCCCTTCGATTATCTGGGTTTCTTTGATAATCTCCGTTTCACTTACCTTTTCCAGTCCGGCAAAAGAAAAACTTTTCTCCCCTTCTACGCCGTTCTCTTCCATGGAGATATCTGTGATTCCTGTGCAGGTAAGGGTCGCCTGGCCGCTGTAGAATACCTCTCCTAAAAGTAAATCTGCCGTAAAGTCATCGGCTTCATAGGCTACGCTATAAATGGCAAAAGCGTTGCCGCTCTCATCGGTAATCCGATAATTTTGCACCATATCAGCATTCTTTACCCCTTCGCTAAATACCACGCGAATGCTCTGTTCGCCCTGTTGTTCCACCGATATAATCTGTGGTTTAACCGCATCCGGTATCCACAATCGTAAGGGCAGCCGCAACTGTGCCTTCTCCCCTGTTCCTGTGACCTCCAATGTAAACTCCTGGTTGCTTTCGGTAATCACATTATTCTCTGCTTTCAGCACCGCTACAAAAGCGGTTTCTGTTTCTTCCCATACCTGCTGAAAGGTTTCCGGCAAAGTCCCATGGGAAACAATCTGAATGGTTCCGCCACTTTGTCTGGCCACTGCTCCAAACTGATCCAGTCCCTCCTTGGAGCCGGTATCAAAACCAAAAGCATAAAATGGCAGGCTCATGGTCTCTAACATGGTACTGATTTCTTCTTTCGTATAGCCACCGGTATTAACATCCACGGAATCAGAAAAGATAAAAGCAAGCTTTCTGACCGTTGGGTCTTCTTCCTTATTGGCCAAAGCAATGGTTTCTGCCAGGGCATCAAAGAATACCGTGCCCTTCTGATCTGCGGCCAGACCTTCCACTGCCGATGTAATCACTTCAACATCCGTTTCTCCATGCAACAGCACTTCTGTTGATAGTCCAAAGGACACCAATGTCACCTTATCATTGGGTCCTATCTTAGCTGCCGCTTCCGTAACTGCCTGTTTTACTGCTGCAAGCTGTTCCTTCCTTGTAGAAGTGGAGCAATCCACCAGAAAATAATAATGGGTTGCATCCTGGTTCTTATTGATTCTTCTGACTTCTTCTGTCGTCAGTTCCCGATAACCCAAAGTAGCTTTTACCAGCACCTGGTCTGCCGTTTCTTCGGCTATGTAAAAATAGGCCACTACCTCCGGAAGATTGGTCTGCACCTGTTCGATTCTGATCTGTTCTGCTGCCCCAACCCGCAATGAAAACAACAGTAAGAACAAAAGTATCAGTATCGGTAATTTCCGTTTTATCCTTACCACTTTCTTCCCTCCCTGCAAAATGGAATAAATATAAAGGTGGATCTACCTATCACGATTTCCTCTTCACCGATCAATGTGACCGAATCCGAAAGCCTTTTCCCATTCACTTCCACCAGTTCCCCTTCGCCTTTGATGATAAAGGTAAGTGCTTTATTGGGTTCATAAACAATGGAGCAATGGTTTTCTCTGGTAATACTCTCATCATCCACCAATGCAATATCCATCCGAATAGTACGTCCCACATAGTTGCGTCCTGCATGAAGCCGGAAATCTCTGCCCTTTTCTTTACCTTCCATACAGACCAGCCAACCAACCACCGGGTCCATTCCCTTGCCGGTGCGAAACACCCCTACCGTTCTTTCATCATTCTTTCTATTCTGAAGGGCAAACTCCATTAGTTGCCGTTCCGCCGGCTTTCCCTGCGTCGGTGATCCCTTTAAGGGCATCTTGGCAAAAGTAACTTCCCGCTGTTCCGGTTTCTCGGGCAGCCCGCCGCTTTTACAAATCGGACATTCCTCAAACTTCTCATTATCATAAAAATGGCCTTCGTTGCACCGCACCACTCCCATGCCGCTTCTCCCTTCTCACTTAAACAAATACAGCAATTGCTGAATAATTATCCATATTTCGATCATGTCCGTTTCTTAACACTGTCTGTTCCATTGCCTGCAACCATTCTTCCGGTGTATTGGCCCGCTTTAGATATTTCATCATATCCTTTTCTTCAATCAGTTCCCAGAACCCATCACTACAAAGCAGAAATACCATTCCGTCCTCCAGCCTGAGCGGCTCTGACAAATCAAAGCGGGGAATTTCCTGTTCCATCCCCAGCACCCGGATCAATCGGTTCCGATCCTCATGGTTCCGAATATCCTGCTCTCTGATCTCGCCTTGGCTGACCAGCATCTGTGGTACACTATGATCTAACGTCCGTAGTATATATTTGCTTTTTTTGAATAGGTAAAGACGTGAGTCCCCTACATGAGCCCATCTGGCATTTACCCCATCCATATAAAGCAGATTTAAGGTAGTCTTCAATTCATCCTTTAATCCCTGCCGTTTTATTTCCTCACGGATACTGCTTTGAGCCTGCTTCATACACTCTCTCAGCATTTCCTCACTATTTGATTGGTTCTCACTAAAAACAGCACAGGCTCCTTCCACTGCCATGGCCGAAGCCACCTCGCCCTGTCCATGCCCCCCCAGTCCATCTGCAAGAACAAAAAAATATTGTTCCGCTGGCTTACTGCGGGTTGCAATACTATCTTCATTTATTTCCCGGGAACCGTTTTTACTCAAAGATGCATAACTTACCATCAGCTTATTATCCTCACAATATCATAGTTTTTTTATTAGTTATCCGAGCTAAATATACTTATTTTGAGTAAGGTTTTCAATGGTTTTAGAACAAGTGATGAAGATATTACAAAGATATGTGAGGATATTCATTTCTCACAAAAAAAAACAAGCTCATGGATGGGTTTCTTCCATAAGCTTGATGCTTCTCTTTTATTTATATTTATTTTAATTGTTCATAAGATTTTTGGGCGGCAGTGAGAAACTTCTCTAATCCGATTTCATAAAATTCCGCTTTATACGCTTTCCACACTGCATCATTATGAATATCTTTCTTGCCGGTTATAAAATCCTCAAAACCGCTTTTGATATGGGTATCTATGGAGCCTCTTATCTCATATAGCTCCACCATTTCTTCCGGTTGAAAAATTAATGTCAGAACACGATCTTCCGGTTCGTAAGGTTCATACAAAAATCGTGCCTGCATATTGATAACCTCACCATCTGTTCCATTTTCATCTACAATTGACTTTTCTACATAGGGCGATTGCACATATGGTTCAAGCTCCATCAGATGCTTGTTCTGTTTGGCCTTCCAAAGCTGATTTACGATACGAATATCGGCAGGTTTATTTGCTATACTAAGCTCACCCTCTTTGGCATAATCCCAGTCCACTCCCTGGGTTCCTAACCGTTTGGTAGCCGCTTCCTCACTTACCATCAGATCAAACAGTTTAAATACTTCCTCGGGATGCTCACAAGCAGAGGTAATAACACCGTTGGGCTTGGGCAGCGGAAAACTTAATGTGCAATACTGCACTCCCTCCGGTCCGGCCAATGGTGCAACTGCTTGATAGCGGGCAATCACTTCCGGTGATGACTGATTAACCGTATAGGTAAAACCCGAAACGGTAAAACCACCTAAAATATCACGGGAATCGTTGGCCATCTGAATCATCTGCTGATCGCTCTGGGTGAAGCTAAGAGGTGACAGCAAGCCTTCCGTACAGAGACGATTTAAGTAGATCAGTCCTTCCCGCCAGGCATCAGTGATTGGTGCAAAAAGTACTTCGCCGTTTTCTACGTAAAGCCGTGAGTTCTTCGGATCGTTGTAGATAAATGCATTCATCAGATTATCATAGACCTGCTTGGAATAGGCGGCTTCCGTTCCGCAGAGCGGAATCTCATCCTGAATACCATTTCCATTAGGGTCCTTGTCCCGAAATGCAACCAATACCTCATATAACTCCTCGGTAGTAGTCGGCCGACTGAGACCAAGGGCATCCAGCCATCCCTGATTCAGCCAGAGGATTTGTGAATACCGGGTAATCATTGAATAGGAAAAACCCGGCATAAAGTAAATATTCCCATCACTCTGGGTCATCAGCTCCTGCACATAAAATGCATCCAGCAATTCATACGTCTTCTTCGTATTTACACCATATTCTTCAATATAATCCGTCAGCGAAATGATTGCTCCAGAGTCAATATAGGTTTGCAGATTCGGCTGCTTAAAAATATTGTGACTGCCAAAACCGATATAGGCATCCGGCAAGTCCTCTCCGGTGGCCAGGGCCAATATGACCATCTGCTCGGCATCCTTCTCCGGCAGCCAGACCATCTCCAGCTTAAGGCCGGTCTCTTCTTCCAGCCACAGCTTGTATTCATTGGTGTCAAAATCTTCAATCAATGCATTTTGTGGCGCTGCCAGACGCACAGTGATGCGATCGTCCCGCTCCCCTTCGTCCGCACTTCTTGTACATGCCGTAAACAGTATTGCCATAATAAATCCTGTCAAAATAAATAGAATCTTCTTTTGCATAAATATAGCCCCTCCCTATACTACTACTCCTAATAATAGTATAGGCGGGGCGTGAGTGCAATAAATAGGTGAAGATAATCCATAAAATGATGAAGATTTTACATGCTCGATTCGTTATTAAAGCGTTGAAATTGTTGCTCCAACTTTAGCTGCAAATCCAAAATAACCATAGAAATACTCTTCATCTGTTAATACTGATGTAAAATCTGTTCCTGCCGGAACTGTCATCTGGTATTTTATTCCTTCATACTCAAAAGTAATTACGGTTGTAACATCCGAACGTTCTGCCATCTGCTTAATGATCTTGTCAGTAATGCAATATATCTTCAGGGAATCATAGGTTGCCGTCCCATTTACCGGTGCATTTTTAATTGCACCGCAAAGGCCTTTTACAATGTATTCCGCTACCGGAATGATATCTCTTTCCTTTACATTACCACACGAACATCTGTATTCTTCGATTCCATCCCGGTCTGCTGTTACTTCCTGAACGGTTGTCCATGTGTAGTTGTGTTCGTGCTTTGAAGGTGACGTTGCTGGTGTAATTGGGTCAGGTGTACTTCCTCCAATTGCCGGATTGTCAACACCTAATAAGTAATTAGTAGCAGCTCCGTTAAATGTTTCAGTTAATGTCGCTGAAGTACATGATATTGGCTCCCAACCGTTTGGAACACGACTTGTATCATATTTCAGATAATTATAAAAAGAATTCGAATCATCATACCAGCACCAAACAATATCACCTGTTACAGGTGAAACATTGCTTCCTATATAAGCTATAGCTTCAGGTGCCCGCATTTCACCATTCTGTTTGATTAGCTCAACATCACTCTCTGAATTTGCTGTTGCAACAGAGTACGCAGCTGCTTTTACCTCCATGCTTCCTACACCTGCAAACAAACCTGCTGCTACAGACACTGTTAATATTGCACTAAGAATTTTTTTCATTTATTATCCTCCTGAATTTTATTAGTGTTTTTATTATAGCACAGCAGTTATCGTAAAACAATATTTTTAAATACGTTTTATCGCAATAGAAATGCTTTACTGTCCGTAATAAGCATTATCTCCATGCTTCCTGTAATAGTGCTTATCCTGTAACTCGTATGGGGCCGGCTGAATATCTTTATTAATGGTTTCCGCACGGTAGGCCATCTTCGCCACCTCTTCCAATACTACTGCATTGTGTACTGCTTCGGTGGCATTTTTGCCCCAGGCAAAAGGGCCATGATTCTTGCAAAGAACTGCGGGAACGGCCTTGGGGTCTTTTTCCATCCGCTTAAACTCGCTGACAATCAAAAGCCCGGTGTTTTTTTCATAGTCACCCTCAATTTCCTCTTTGGTCAGGCACCGCACGCAGGGAATCTCACCATACATATAATCCGCATGGGTGGTTCCGTAGCAGGGAATACTCCGTCCGGCCTGGGCCCAACTGGTAGCATAGGAAGAATGAGTATGCACCACGCCGCCTACTTCGGGAAAAGCCTTATATATTTCCAGATGGGTAGCGGTATCGGAGGAGGGATTGTATTTTCCTTCCACCCGATTTCCTTCCAGATCCACAACTACCATATCTTGGGGAGTCAGCTTATCATAATCCACACCACTGGGTTTGATTACGAAAAGTCCTTTTTCCCGGTCAATGGCACTGACGTTGCCCCATGTAAAAGTCACCAGACCGTATTTGGGTAACTCCATATTGGCTTCATATACTTCTCTTTTCAGTTCTTCTAACATTTATCTGCCTCCTTCGGATTAGTTCAGAAAATCAACGGCCGCTCTTTCGATGGGCAGGCCTTTTTTATAGCGTTCAATAAACAGATCAAAGCTTTCCACATCTTTGGGATCAGGCTGCATCTCACTGCCGGTATCGCCAACAAATACTTTCCCGGTGAGGAAATCATCCAGAGTTTCGCAATCCTCTTTATTCAACATATATGATGCTAACAAGGCACTTCCCCAAGCTCCGCCTTCACCGGCTGTTTCCATCAGAGAAACCGGCGAATTCATGGCTGCTGCCATAAAGCCCTGACCGACACCTTGGGTTTTAAACAAACCGCCATGTCCATAGATGCGGTCCACCTTAACCTCTTCTTCCTTCAGCAAGATGTCCAGGCCTACTTTCAGTGCTCCCAAAGAAGTAAATAAATGAGTTCTCATAAAGTTAGCCAGATTGAACTTGCTGTCCGGCGTGCGGACAAAAAGCGGCCGTCCTTCTTCGAATCCGGTAATATGCTCACCGGAAAAATAGTTGTATGCCAGTAATCCACCGCAATCAACGTCTCCTTCAAGGGCTTTATAATAAAGGGTTTCAAATACCTTATTGCGGTCCACTTCGATCCCTAAGCACTGGGCAAATTCTTTAAATAATGCCACCCAGGCATTTAAATCAGAAGTGCAGTTATTGCAATGTACCATACCTACCAGATTCCCCGTGGGGGTAGTAACCAAATCAATTTCCGGATACACTTTTTTCAATTCATCTTCCAATACGATCATAGCAAAAACACTGGTTCCGGCTGATACATTGCCGGTCCGTTTAGCCACTGAGTTGGTGGCCACCATACCGGTTCCGGCATCACCCTCCGGAGGGCAAAGCGGTATACCCGCCTGTAATTCACCGGATACATCCAGAAGTTTAGCTCCTTCCGCGGTAAGGCTACCGGCATTTTCCCCGGCCATCAATACATTTGGCAAAATTTCTCCCAGCTTCCATGGATAATGACAGTCTACTGCCAGTTGGTCAAACTTATCGATCATCTGTTTATTAAATTCTTTCGTATTGGCCACAATGGGGAACATACCCGAGGCCTCACCCACACCAAGAGCCTTTTCTCCGGTTAATTTCCAGTGAATATAGCCAGCCAATGTGGTTATCTGGTCAATCCTTCCCACGTGTTCTTCTTTATTCAGAATCGCCTGGTAAAGATGGGCTACACTCCATCTTTGGGGAATATTATATTGAAAATTTTCGGTCAGAATCTTGGAAGCTTCTTCGGTAATGGTATTCCGCCAGGTCCGGAAGGGGACTAATAGCTCTCCTTCCTTGTCAAAAACCATATAGCCATGCATCATGGCACTAAGTCCGATGGAACCAACAGTTCTTAACGTAACTCCGTATTTTCCCTTTACTTCCACCGCCATGGCACTGTAACACTGCTGCAGTCCCTGCCAGATATCCTCCAGACTGTAAGTCCAAACATTATTCTCATAACGGTTCTCCCAGTCATAACCGCCGGAAGCAATCGGACTATTGTCCTCACCTACCAGCACTGCCTTGATTCTGGTGGAACCAAGTTCGATCCCCAGAGCTGTCTTACCCGCCTCAATCGCACCCCTAATTACATTAACATCACCCATCATGATACCTCCTGTTTTTGTTTTATTGAAGAACGCTCTGCGTTCTTCCAGACGAAACTTAGTTATGCTTAGGCGCAGTATTTTGCGCCTTAGTATAACTTTTCGTCTTTTTATTTGTATGCGATGGAATTCCATCTTAATTCATTCTTGAAATCACGAATGTTGGTATTCTTATCAATTACCACGCTTTCAACTCCCATCATATCGGCCCAGTCTACCATCTGTTCCACACTAAGATCATAGGAAAAAGCCGTATGGTGTGCACCGCCGGCCAGTATCCACGCCTGTGCACCGATTTCCAGATTCGGTTCCGGAGTCCAGAAAGCCGTTGCAACCGGAAGATTCGGCATGGGTTTCTCACATTTTTTACAATCCACTGCATTAATGATCAAGCGGAAACGGTTACCAAGATCAATCAAAGAAGTTGCTACTGCCGGACCGGTCTTGGAGGTAAATACCAAACGAGCCGGATCTTCCCTGTCACCCATGGAAAGGGGCTTGCACTTAATGAAAATGGGGCCGTCTGCAACTGTAGGGCATACTTCCAGCATATGCGCCTGTAAAATCCCTTCTTTACCGGGTACAAAATTGTAAGTATAGTCTTCCATAAAAGAAGTGCCCTTGGCATTAGGGGTTCCTTCTGCCATAATCTTCATCAGCCGAACCATGGCTGCGGTCTTCCAGTCTCCTTCCCCGCCAAAGCCATATCCTTTTTCCATCAATCTCTGGATGGCCAATCCGGGTAACTGCTTCAAAGCACCCAGATCACCAAAGTGAGTGACGATGGCACCATAATCTTTTTCTACTAAGAATCTTTCAAAGCCGATTTCAATTCCGGCCTGTACTGCCACATGTTCTTTAAACTCTATAGCATCCCTGCCTTCCAGCAGTATTTCATATTTATTATAATATTCTTCGACTAAAGCATCAACCTCACCTTTGGAAACCGCCGCAACATATTCTTCGATCTCATTCACCGGATAAGCATCGATCTCCCAGCCGAACTTCACCTGTGCTTCCACTTTATCACCTTCGGTAACAGCTACGTTACGCATATTGTCAGCAATTCGGCAAACTCTGATATGGGAGGATTCCATCACCCCGACTGCAGTCCGCATAAAACTTCCCAATTGCTCCTGTACCCTGGCGTTGGCCCAATGTCCCACGATAATCTTTCTCTCGATTCCCATCCGGCTGACAATATGACCATATTCCCGGTCACCATGAGCGGACTGGTTTTCATTCATAAAGTCCATATCAATGGTGTCATAAGGGATTTCTTCATTAAACTGGGTATGCAAATGACATAAAGGCTTCTTGTATTCCTGTAAGCCGATGATCCACATCTTGGCTGGTGAAAAGGTATGCATCCAGGTAATTACACCGGCACACTCGCTATCATTATTAGCCTCATTAAAGGTTCTTCTGATAGATGCCTGATCGATCAACGTGGGCTTCCAGATCACCTCAAAAGGCAGTTTCCCGCACTTGTTCAGTTCTTCCACAATCTTTTGTGAATGCTCCGCCACATTCTTAAGGCACTCCTCCCCATAAAGGTCCTGTGATCCGGTACAAAACCAAAATTTGTATTTTTTTGCTACCATGTATAATATCCTCCTTAGAAAAATGATTATATAGTTTCCTAAGTAAAATATTACAACTTGTATGCACATATATACAACTTGTTTTTTATCTTTTAATTGTAGAATCACCGATTACCAGTTCCGGCTGAATAATTCTAGATACCTTGCTGTCCTTTTCGCTTATCCCCCGCAGTTTTTCAAGCAGCAGCTCCGCTGCCATCTCTCCCAGTTTTTCCTGGGGATGAGAAATGGTCGTCAGCCTGATCGGGCCGTTTACTGCCATAAAGGAATTGTCATAACCGGTCACGGAGATATCTTCCGGCACACGCAGTCCCTGCCCTTGCAGAACCCGGATAACTTCCAGTGCCGTCTGGTCATTGTAACAGACAATACCATCCATCGGTATCCCCTGCCTGATAAATTCTTCAATCATCGCTGCCGGCTTCTTTTCCCGGTCTTCCGTGTGGAATAAAATCACTTTATCCGGATCATAAGCCACCCCTGCTTCCTTCAAAGCTTTGATATAGCCCTTTTGACGCGCTGTGCCCTGCACATCGTCCACTTTAAAGATACCGACAATATTCCGGTGCCCCCATTCCAGCAAATGTTTGGTCAGCAGATAACCGCCCTCTGCATCATCCATAATAATATTTGGCTTCTCCTTCATCTGAGGGTAAGTTCCCTGAATAAAAATGTATGGAATCTGCATGGTATCAAAGCTCTCATAAAGAGACATATGCCGGCAATAAATCTCACTTTTGCTGGGCTCGATAATCAGCCCGTCAATATTTTTGGTTAAAATATCCTGTAGTGCTTTGGCTTCATTTTTCTGGCTGTTGCCTGTATTCTTCAAAATAATACTGTAACCGTTTTCCGTCAGCACATGATCCATCCCCTGAATCAGCCGGGGAAATATATAGTCGGAAATATACGTAGTCACGACCGCAATATTGTGGGAATTCCCTTTGTTTTCAATCCGGTAGGAACAAAAGGTCCCTTTCCCATGAACTGCTTCAATCAACTGCTCATTTTCCAAAATTGACAGGGCTTTTCTGACGGTATGGCGGCTGATCTGATAACTGTCGGCCAATTCATTTTCCGAAGGGATCTTATCTCCCGTCTGAATCCTGCCTTCCAGAATATCCCGCTTTAGTTGTTCCATTAATACATAGTACTTAGGTTTCCCTTTATCGTTAGGCATTACCTTCCTCCAAAATCAATTTTTCATAGTAAGCTCATTATATACTTGTGCATACGTATATACAAGTATGATTTCGGTCAAAAATGTAGAGTATATTTTTCTATTGTAAAAGTATTGTTTTTTATTAACGAAATGGTATAATATACTTAACAAGACAGCCGACACGATAGCTCAAACCTATCCGTTTCCGGCAAATAAGACTAAGATATTAAGAAATAGCGCCTTACTTTGTCAGAGCGGGGGCGCTATTTCTTACTTTTCATATTCAGAATTGCTACTATTAATAAACCAATGGTCAGGATTATCATAAATTCTTCGTATGTACTCATAAGCAACCACTCCTTTCCCCAAGACCTGAAAACAGTGGATTGTGCACCCTATCGGCTGCCTTGCTAAGTTTATTATTTTTTTTTCCTTTTGAAAATTGGCTGAAATCGCCTGTTAATAGATAATTAGATTTTCTCAAGATAATTCACTCTTCAAGAGTAAATCAAAATACTTTTTATGTCAATAAATTTTATTACCACAAACTGTACCGAAACTGCACAAGAGTTACACTTCAGGCCAAATTGCTTGCCAAACAATAATAGAGCTATACTTGTTCACACCCGTTTGTTATAATTAAAAAAGTGTAATGGAGGGTAAAAAGAAAATGAATAAATTCGAGAAACGTTCTATAAAGAGTTACGATAAAAAAGCAGACAATTATGATAATACTTTTGACGGCAAATTTACTGTGAAACTAAAAAATGCCTTACTGAAGATGGTTTCCATTTCAAAAAATGATTATGTTTTGGATGTAGCATGCGGAAATGGCCGATTGCTGGAACAGTTCCATAAACAGGGGGTTACCTTTCACGGTTTTGGCACTGATATTTCAAACAAGATGATTTACAATGCAAAGAAAATAAATCCATCAATGGAATTTCAAGTTGCCGGATGCGACGCCTTACCATATAAGGATCAATCTATGAATGTAGTCACCGTATGTGCCGCTTTTCATCATTTTCCGGATGTCGAAAAATTTGCGACTGAAGTAACTAGAGTAATGAAGACCACGGGTACAATATATATTGCTGAAGTTTACCTGCCCAAGTTACTACGTATCTTATGCAATCCATTTGTAAAGTTTTCTAAGGCAGGCGATGTAAAATTCTATTCTCCGGAAGAAATAATATCGCTTTTTGAAAAAAATGGCTTTGAAAAAAAAGAAGTTTTTATTAAAAGAATTATGCAAGTGATTGCCATGGATTTGAAATAAATTTAACAAAAATTTATAGACTTCATTTCCTTTGTATGCTAGAATATTGCTACAAGGACGGTGATTACCTATGGCATTAACAAATGAAGATTTACTTGCAATCTCCAATCTATTGGATAAAAAATTAGATGCTCGATTAACCCCCATGGAAGAGCGATTAAAGCGAATTGAAGTTGATTTACTCGAAAACAATGTCGTTCCAAGATTAAGCACCATTGAATCTTGCTATACATCTACTTATAACCGCTACAAGGACTATGCTGATAAAATTGAATCAGCACTGGCAGATTTAGATATTCTAAAAGCAGTAGTTGCCAGTCATAGCGAGAAATTGCGTCAAATATCATAGTTAATATTAAAGTTAAAGGGGCTATCAAAAATGATAGCCCCTTTATTTTACACTCTCTTAAACCCTCAATATTTACAGACATCAATCCATCCCAAGCTCCCTGAATACTCTTCCAATTCCTGCATATTCAACCCAATCGCACTATTATCACTACCTGCCGCCGGATACACCATCTCAAACCGTCTCAGTGACTCATCCAGATAAACCTCTACCCCGCTATTGATCCCAAAAGGGCAAACCCCGCCCACATCATGGCCAATCAGCGGTTCCACTTCATCCAGCTTAAGCATCACCGCTTTCCCGCCAAACTCCGTCTTATACTTCCCATTATCAATCTTGGCATCCCCCGCTGTCATAATCAAAAGCACTCTCTCCCCCAACCGAAACGACATCGTTTTCCCAATCCTAGCCGGCTCACACCCAACCGCCCGGGCCGCCAACTCCACCGTAGCACTGGACTGCTCAAACTCCATAATCCGCTCCGCCATTCCATACCTCTCAAAATAAGCCCTAACCTTCTCAATTGCCATCTCACTTTTTTTTCCTTTTCACTTATCTTCTCTGTTTTTTCTTCCCTGTTTTTATCTTCTCAGTTCTTCTTGCCCTAGTGCTTGCTTTCCCCAGCTTTTGGTTTTTCACAACGTTGGCAAAAAGGAGCAGCGCCTCGGTCTGGCTTTCCGGCAAGGAGCTTGGCACAATCGGTTATGCGATTTATGAACAATTTGTATTGATTTCTTATTGATATTTTATATAACGGCAGTCTTACAATCAGCAACTGTTCGACGAGTTTAACTTTGTTACCAAAGGGAGGAGTTTTGCTGATTTAAGACTCGTATTAAGTTATAAAAAATATCAATTAGAAATCAAACAAATTTGAGTATGAGCAGAACCGACTGTGCCAAACCCTGCCGGAAAACCAGACCGAGGCGCTGCTCCTTCTCCACAACCTGCACTCCACAGCCTGCACTCCACAACCTACCTGATAGCAGCCACAGCTCCATCCAGCGCCGCAACCACCCGGTCACACCAGCTGTCAAATTCTGCATCTTCCACCTGCAGCTCCGGATGAGACAGCACATAATCAATAGTTTCCTTCACACCCTGATCAAACCTCTTCTTAGCCGTAAATCCGGGAACCAGTCTTTTCAGCTTACTATTGTCAAAGACCACCGAATTGGCCTTATCACCAATCAAGCCACCCTCAAAATCATAATCACTGCATCTTGCCAAAAAGTCCGAAGACACATAGCAGGGATGCAGCTCCACGCCCAATGCATCTGCAATAGACTGATAAATCTGATTCCAGGTCAAGGTCTCATCGGAAGTAATCTGCACCGCTTCACCCAATGCATGAATATTGCCCAGCAAACCGATAAATCCCTGTGCAAAGTCACTGTTATGGGTCATGGTCCATAAAGAAGTACCATCCCCATGAATAATCACCGGTTTCCCTTCCATCATCCGCTTTACCACCTGAAAACTGCCTTTATCACCATGTACCCCTAACGGCACAGATCTCTCATTATAGGTATGGCTGGGGCGCACAATGGTAATCGGAAATCCATTTTCCCGATACATCTTCATCAAATATTCTTCACCGGCAATCTTATTTCTGGAGTACTCCCAATAAGGATTGATTAGCGGGGTGCTTTCAGTAATCCGATAATCCGATAACGGCTTCTGATAAGCCGATGCCGAACTGATAAAAAGAAACTGTCTGGTCTTTCCGGCAAATAAGCGGTAATCCCGCTCTAACTGTTCCGGCGTAAAAGCAATGAAATCCGCTACCGCATCAAACTCCAGATCCCGGATATGTTCCGCCACAGTCGCCTCATCATTGATATCCGCTTTGATTTCGGTAATATTTTCATATTCCGCAAACATCTTATTGCGGGAACCGCGGTTCAGTAAAAAAAGCTCATGCCCCTGTTCCAGTAATTGCCTGGAATTGGCAGTACTGATAGTGCCGGTCCCGCCGATAAATAATACTTTCATAGTGTGTCCTCCTGATGTGTTTTGGGTATAAATACCCTGCTGTTTCCAATTGCTTCTTCTTCACTAATCATCTCTGCTGCCATCCGGCAAAATTCCTGCTGTGAATTTAAGATTACTTTTCCCCGTTTATCTACCTTCTCATAAGTTCCCTCAGGAGTCAGGCAATGAGCCTTAACCGTATCCTCCAGCAATGTTTCCAGGATATACATAATCTTTTCCCTCAGCTTAGGCTGCTCAATGGGGAACATGATTTCCACCCGGCGTTCCAGATTCCTGGGCATCCAGTCGGCACTGGCGCAATAATATTCCGGATGACCGTCATTTTCAAAAAAGAATATCCGGCTATGTTCTAAGAAGTTTCCCACAATCGAACGAACGGTAATGCGGTCACCGATCTCCGGCAGTCCCACCCTCAGACAGCATATTCCCCGCACGATCAGATCAATCTGGGTTCCGGCTGCCGCTGCACTATATAAGGCTTCGATAATGTCCTTATCACATAAAGAATTGACCTTTGCAATAATCCGTGACGGACGGCCATTTTGGGCATTTCTCCGCTCTCTGTCAATCAAATAGAGAAAACGATCCTTCATCCAAAGCGGTGCCAGTGACAGTTTGTTCCAGCTAAGAGGCTCTGAATAGCCCGAAAGCATATTAAATACTGCCGTTGCGTCCTCGCCGATCGTCGCCGAACAGGTCAGCAATCCCAAATCCGTATATAGCTTGGCGGTGGCATCATTATAATTACCGGTGCCCAGATGGACATACCGGCGAATACCGTCTTCTTCCCGTCTCACTACCAAAGTAATCTTACAGTGGGTCTTTAGTCCTACCAACCCATAGATAACATGACAACCGGATTTTTCAAGCTGCTTGGCCCAGACAATATTATTTTCTTCATCAAATCTTGCTTTCAGCTCTACCAGCACCGTAACCTGTTTGCCATTCTCAGCGGCTTGCGCCAGGGCGGCAATAATCGGTGAATTGCCACTGACCCGGTAAAGAGTCTGCTTGATTGCCAGCACCTCCGGATCAACCGCCGCCTGTCTGATAAACTCCAATACCGGCAAAAACTCTTGAAAGGGATGATACATCAAAATATCCTGTTCTCTGATACTGCTGAAAATATCTGTCTCTGCAGACAGGCCCGGAACCGGTACCGGCTTGGCATAGCCCTGCTCTTTCAAATGATCAAAACCGGATATTCCATACATTTTCATCAGAAAAGTCAAATCCAGAGGTCCGTCAATTCGATAGATATCCTCCTCTTTAATCGCCAGTTCCTCTTCAATAATTTTTAAGAGCCGCGGATCGATTGACGCTTCTACTTCCAGCCGGATTGCCTGCCCCCACTGCCTTTTCTTTATTTGCTTTTCGATTTCCTTTAGCAAATCTTCCGTATCGTCCTCTTCGATATTCAAATCCGCATTTCTCATGATTCGAAAATGATGAGCACAAACAATGTCATAATTGAGGAATAGCTTATGAATATTCCTTTCAATAATCTCTTCAAGTAAGATAACCACCGTTTCTTTATCATTTGCCGGAATGGTTACTATTCTGGAAAGCACACTGGGAACCTGCACTGTTGCAAACTCCAGCTCACCCTCCTGATTCTTCTTACTGAGCAAAGCCCCGATGTTCAGCGATTTATTCCTGATTAACGGAAATGGTCTGGAGGAATCAACCGCCATGGGTGTCAGAACAGGATAGATATTTTCTTCAAAATATCGGTCTGCATATTCGGCTTCCTGTTTGGTTAAGTGCTCGTGTTTTTCCACCACCCGCAGTCCGTTTTGCTTTAATTGCGGTAGCAGCGAACGGTTATAAGTATTGTATTGCTGGTTTACCAGATCATGGGCTGACTGGTTAATTTCCCTTAACTGTTGAATGGGTTTCATTCCGGCAATATCCGGTTTGGCATAGTCTGCACTGACCATATCCTTCAGCGCCGCTACCCGGATCATGAAGAACTCATCCAGATTAGAAGCTGTAATGCTTAAAAACTTCAGCCTTTCAAACAACGGATTTTGCTTATCCTTGGCCTCACTCAACACCCTCTTATTAAATAACAGCCAACTTAGCTCCCGGTTGCTGAATTTAGTATCCATGAATTCTTCTCCTTCTAATAATGTCTTTTCTGTCTGATGACAGGACGAATGCTGTATACTTCTTCAAAGAAGTTGGCCCGCATTTCAAATAAGCCTTTTTCCAGTGTGATGTCCTCAACCGTATCCACAGTGAGTACCAGTTTTTCTTCCTTTAAAACAGCTTTAAATTCTTTAAATTTTTGCTTATGACTGCGGTCAAGGCCATTGGCAACCCGCAGGATTGCTGTCAGCTTGGCAATTATCAGATAGGTTGGCTGATCTATATCCATATGTTGTCCGATGTTTTCATAATAATCAAAATCCAGGTGATTATACTTTACCACGTTGGCAATGATTTCCCGTTCAACATGTGAAAGCCCGATAATCTCGGTAGCCATGATAATACTATAAGAACATTCTCCCAGGTTGACCATACTGATATATTTGCCACAATCGTGAAGCAGGGTGGAAAGCTGCAAAAGCAACCGCTCCCGTTTTCCTAAACCATGTACTTTTCGCATGCTGTCAAAGATTGTCAGGGCTATCGCTTCCAACGTTTCAGCCCGTCGTTTGTTACCCCGGTATCGCTTGCTGATATTTTGGGCACAGGCAATGATATCCTGTTCAAAATCATGTTTGGCAGCTATAATCCGATGCTTTTCCGCATACTCGTAAGCAACCCCATCACATAAAGTTGTTCCCGGGGCCCAGATATGCTCCGCCCCCATAGTCTCCATAATATTTAAAAGCAATACTCCGGAAATAAACAGCGGTTTCATATTTTCCTCCGGAAGATCCAGTCTTCTGGCCAGTTCAGAGGTGTTTTTGGTTCGAAACACCTCTAAAAATCCCTCTACCAGATTCTTATCCGCATATCCCCTGCCTGATTCACTGCCTTTCCGTTTCAACACGATTTCCGATATATAATCGTCTACCACAATAACATTTTCTATTTCCCGATCCTTCAGATATAATTTCTTGTATACCTGCATCTGCGTATCCACAATTTCATTTAGTAAAGACTCATACTGGGAAGGTACGACATTCAAATGATTCAGCCGGTCCTGCAGACGAAGTACGCCTAAACGCATATTCTGGGTGGACACCAAAGTATCCTTATCGAACAGGGATATCTGGATACTTCCCCCGCCGATGTCTACGATGGCTGTTCCCTTTTGAATAATACTTTCAAAGCCTTCTTCTTTCCATGCTACGGATTTATAATGTAAAAACCGCTGGGCGGAATTGCTCAGTACCTCCACCTTAATTCCGGTCCGAAGTCTTATTTGATCTAACAAAATAATCGTATTCTCAGCTTCCCTGATGGCACTTGTACCGTAAGCCTTATATTCTTCAACCCGATAACCGGACATAATATCTTTATAGTCCCGCAGAATCCGGCACAGTTCATCAACCCGCTCATAGCTCAGCTTACCGGTTGTATAGGTTTCGGTTCCCATATCAATGCCATGTCTGATATGGTCAATCTCCCGCATACCGTTCTTTTGCGATACTTCAAAAATTTTCATGGATATTTCATAAGAGCCCACATCGATGGCTGCAAAAGTTTTGACTGACACGGTCATTCCCTCCCTAACAGATAGTCAATAAATTGCTGTGCTGTTCTGCCGGACAACCCGCCATGATACATTTCCCATCGATTGGCTTCCTGCATTAAGTCTTCTTCCTTCATTTGAATATGATATTTTTCCGCCAGTACTTTAACAATATTCTGAAATTCCTTCCGGTCAGGTGCGCTGAAATAAATGCTAACCCCAAACCGCGCTGCCAAAGACAGTTTTTCCTGGACAGTATCACCTTTATGAAGGTCATCCCGGCGGTCTTCTTTATCCGCGAACTTCTCTCTGACCAGATGTCTGCGGTTAGACGTTGCATAGATCAGCACATTAGTCGGTTTCTTCTCCAACCCGCCCTCTATCACAGCCTTCAGGTACTTATACTCTATTTCGTAATCCTCAAAACTCAAATCATCCATATAAATAATAAATTTATAGTTCCGGTTCTTAATTTGCCCGATAATATCATTCAAGTCCTGAAATTGATGCTTATATATCTCAATGATCCGTAAGCCCCGGTCATAATATTCATTGACGATTCCCTTGATACTTGACGACTTCCCGGTTCCGGCTTCACCAAACAACAGACAGTTGTTAGCCCGCTTTCCGCTTACAAAAGCTTCGGTATTATCAATTAATTTCTTTTTCGGAATTTCATAGCCCACCAGATCACTCAGGTAAACATGAGCTATATTGGTAATGGGTACAATCTGCACCCCCGCTTCATCATGGACTACCCGGAATGCTTTATGCAGTCCAAATTTACCCACACCATACTCCATATAAAAATGTGTTAAGGCATCCTTCATTTCTTCGGCTGTCCGGTTCTCCTTAAACTGCACCGCTAATGCACATATCCGGTCCCTGATGCGGCTGTTATATACCTTGCTGTCTTCACTGGGACTTTGGTACGCTAACACCGTCAAAAGAATATCAGCCTGTAATTCCTTTACCATCGGGGCAAAGTCATAATCAAAAAATTCTTTAAAAACAGCAATGTCGTGAGCCGCCGCCTGGTTTATGGTACCTGCCACATTTCCTCTGATCTCACAGGCTTTGCTATAGCTATTTTCATTGTTGACCAGTAGATTGGTCAGGTAGCAATGCCACAGATTACCATAAAATCCATGATTACCGGCCAACTCCAACAGTTCATGGATACTCTGGTAGAGAAGTTCTACTGCCTGCACCTTTTGCTCCGCTTTATTATAGTGTTCCATGACCCACGCCATATTGCAGAGAAGCTTTCCGTCGTACTCCAAATTTTTATATATGATCAGTTCCTGTTCCCGCATCTTCATCTTAATAGTCATGCCTTTCCGATACCTGCAAACTTTGGGCCGCCGGCACAATATTTGCAAACGGAATAAATTCCGCTGTGAAAAATTTATTTTTCACACTATCCTCTAATAATTTCCCAGTATTTTCATATTGCGCGCTTCGTCCCGTAATCCGCGCAGAGCATTTTTAACCGCACTGTCCGCCAGGTTTCCATCAAAATCAATGAAAAACCGATATTCCCAATTCCGGCCTTCGATGGGACGGCTCTCGATACGATTCATATTCAGATTATTATAAATAAAATGTGACAGCATATGATACAGCGAACCGCTTGCATGGGCCACCTCAAAACAAATACTGACTTTCTTCGCTTCTTTTAAAAATATCTTCTGATTGGTTACGATAATGAACCGGGTGGAGTTGGATTCTGACTGATTGACCCCCTTCTTCAGTACCTCCAGACCGTATATCCGCCCGGCATGCTCACCGGCAATGGCCGCCTGGCTGGGGTCACCGTCTTCTTTAACCTTGCGTGTGGCAAAGGCATTGTTTTGCATACTGATCTGCTGCCACTGGGGGTATTGATTCAGATATTTGGCCGACTGCATCAGCGACTGGGGATGGGAATATACTGTCTTAATGTCCTCCAATTTCGTTCCGGGCAGCCCCAGGAGACAGTGTTCGATTCGAATAATCTGCTCTCCCACTATATAATTTTCAAATTCCACCAGTAAGTCATAAATCTCACTGACAATTCCGGCGGTGGAGTTCTCAATCGGCAACACCGCAAAATCAGCACTGCCCTCCTCAATAGCACACATGGCATCCCTGAAAGTATCCACATGAAAACTATTGATCTCTGCTCCGAAATATTGCTCCATAGCCGCCTGTGAATAAGCACCGTCTGCTCCCTGAAAGACCACTCTGGCCTTTCCGGCCTCTAAGGAATCCACTCCGATAAAAGGCAGCTTTCCGATACTTCCGTTTTCTGCTAACAGCTGATACTGCAATTTGCGGCTCATGGCCATGATCTGTTCAAACAGCTCCTCGATGCCGTGGCTATTGAAATCATTATGAGTCATGCTCTTAACACTGCGGATTTTTTCCTCTTCCCTGGCTTTATCAAATACCTTCTTACCGGTTTCAATCTTAAATTCCGCCACCTGCCTGGAAATTGCCATCCGATCTTCATATAATTCCACGATCCGGCTGTCAATTGCATCAATTTGTTCTCGTAAATTTGCTAAATCCATCTTTTTCCTGTCCATTTCTTTGTTTGTCATTTATTTTATACTATCTGTAAAACTATAGCAACCCATAAGCTTATTTTTACCTTCAATTTACTTGCTTTTTACAACCCCAAAAGTTATACTTATTTACATAAGGGAGGGCTTTATGAATAAAAAATCTATTATTGTTTTATCAATTATTTTCCTTATACTGGCTGTTTTATGCGTTTTAGCTCTGCTTTTAAAACGTATTCCGGCAAACGACCCTAACCTGGCCGGCAATACCGGCGGTAACCTTTATAATGATGGCCTGTTTTGTGAATCGGAGGGAAAAGTTTACTTTGCCAACAGCTATGACAACGGCTGTCTCTATTCCATGAACAGTGATGAGTCGGATATGCGGAAATTAAATAACTCACAGGTTTTTTCCATCAATGCCGGCGGCAAGTATCTTTACTATTGCTTGAACAGTACCCAAAGCGGCGGCAGCGGATTGGGATATATACGTCCTTCGCTGGGACTATACCGTAGTAAAACCAACGGTTCTTCCTCCACCTGTTTGAGGAACAATCCGGTAATCACCGCCACACTGTGCGGAAATTATGTATATTATCAAAATTATAACAACAAAGAATATACCAGACTTTATAAAATGAAAACCGATAAATCCGAAAATATTGAAATCGCCGACTATGTCATCAACCCTTCCTCTTATCACAACGGCATCATTTATTTTGCCGGTACACAGGATGACCATTATTTATATGGGCTCAACACTGGGAATGATACTATCAGCACTCTTTTACAGGGCAATATTTATAATCCTGTTTATTTGGACGGCTACGTTTATTATATGGATCAGGCCAGCAATTACCGCCTGTGCCGCTATTCTTTAGCGGAAAATATCATCCAAATTCTTACGGAAGACCGGGTAGATACTTATAATGTGGGCAGCGGATTGATTTACTATCAGAAAAACGATACCTCGGAGCCGGCCCTGATTCGAATGAGTATCGATGGCAGCAACCCGGAAGTTGTGGCCGAAGGCAACTATACTAAAATCAATATGACCTCACAATATGTGTATTTCCGCATGTTTGGTGATGATGTCACCACCTACCGCACGCCTTTATACGGATATCCTGAAGCATCCATCTTTACCAGCGCTGCTGAAGCAGTATCTTCCTGAGCATAAATAATAACTTCACCATAAAAAATGAAGCCGACCCGCCAGTCTGCTTCATTTTTTAGTTTTGTCCATTGCTTCTGTTCATATTGCTCTTATATAAATCGTGAACTTTTCTCCTGAATTCAATATCTATTGGCGAAGAGTCTGTTACGACCCGCCGGAGATGCTTATCCTCTTCCTTAATTTTGCTCTTCTTTTCGTGCTCTTTGCCTTCGGGCCTGGCTGCCTCGGCAGTTTCCTCTTCCTCAGGCAAGGATGCTTCTTCCGATGTACCGGATCCATCCGATGTATCGATTTCTTCCGGCATATCAGCCTCTTCTGACATCTGCTCTGCTGCCGGTTCGGTATCTTCCATCATCTCTTCCACAGCTTCGCTGATTTCTTCCGCTATGTCTCCTTCATCCGGTAGCTCAGCATATTCAGGACTGGCCACGAACCCGCCAAAAGCATCCCCTAATTGGTTTACCCGGGCAAGCGTTTTAATGGCATTTTGCTTTTCCACTTCACCGGTTCCCTTAGTTTCCTTTACCATAGCCAGGGCATCGGTATATACCTGTAGTACTTCTAATTTGCTTTCAGCGGCTTCCAGCTTCATTTCCAGCTGCTGCCGCTCAGCCATTACTTCCTGCACGGTCTGATAACAATCCGGAGCATTTTTAGCCAAAAAGTCCAGTTCTGCCGGCGTCAGCTCCTGTCCTCCCATAAATTTCCCCATAATCTGATTTATCTTTTTTGTAACCGGATTATTATTCTCTTTAAATTGTTCCACCATAAAATCCACTTCACTTTTTACAGCAGTTTTTTCCGGCTTTACCGGTGCCTTGCTTCCGGTAATACTTATCTTTCCGTAATCAAATAATGGATATGCGTTGGATAAGCTGATTCCCGATATATTCATGATTACACCTCCTTGTGATATCATGCGATTTTGAAGAATGACCCTTGGGGCATTCTTCTGTACGAAGCTTTAGAAGTTCTTAGGCGGCATTTATGCCCCTTAGAACTTCTCTTCGTACTTTATATCGGCTTTTTGCAGGGAATCCTTAATCTTTTGAATGGTTTCTTCATTCATTGCCTTCCGCAGCTGTTTCAAATAGTCGGAAAATGCCACATATTCCGCGCCATAAGTAAGATTCAAATCATATTCTAACGGCAGCCAGGTTGATATATCTGCTTCGTTATGCTGCAAAACAGCCTCCAGTTTATCCAGTCCTTTATATATTTTCGCTTCCAGCGTCTTCATCGCTTTCATTTCCGCAAATAAATCCATCAACTCTTTCCGATAAGGCTCCGGCAAACCATTTAACAGTTCCGCCACCGCATTTTCTTCAGTCTGCTCATCCATCTCGCGCTTGTAAAAAGAAGGAATATCACCGGTGACTGCTTCCCCCATATCATGGAACAGACACATCAATATTATTTTGACACTATCCGCTTCCGGAAATTCCTCTTTTACAAAATAGGCCAGTAAGGACAACCGCCAGCTATGCTCTGCAACGCTTTCCTGCCGCCCTGAACTGGTCCAGGAATGCCTGGTATTACATTTCAGCTTTTCAGCTATATGCATAAATTCCATTAATTTTTTTACGTCCATGACTGGTTCACCTGTTCTTCACAATCCCGCATGGCAAGAATCGTTCTTTCCAGAAGCTCGTCCAATTCCCAGCCTAACATGGCCGCACCGTCAAGGATAATATCACGGGAACAGCCGGCTGCAAATTTCTTATCTTTAAATTTCTTTTTCAGACTGGAAACTTCCATATCCATAACACTTTTAGAGGGACGCATTCTGGCTGCCGCCCCAATCAAACCGGTCAATTCATCGGCGGCAAATAAAACCTTCTCCATCTGATGCTTTGGCTCCACATCTACACAGATTCCATATCCATGCGAACAGATAGAGTATATCATATCCTCTCCCACGTTTCCGGCCCGCAGCAGCTCCGGTGCCTTTTTACAATGCTCCTCCGGATACTCCTCAAAATCAATATCATGAAGGAGTCCCACCAGTCCCCAATATTCTTCTTCATCGGCATATCCCAGTTCTCTGGCGTAATAACGCATGACTCCCTCCACCGTCAAAGCATGCAGAATATGAAAAGGCTCCTTATTATGCTCCTTTAACAGTGCCATCGCTTCTTCCCTTGTAATACTGCTTTTCATTTTATCATCCTCCTGCTGTTATTTTTTTTTATTTTTTTCGGACTCCCCAATAAAATACGGAAAAATGCAATCAGGATTGCCATCAGTACAAAACCGCTCATGCCGGCGATAAAACTGATGGCCATTTCGAACGGCGCATAGTGTCTGCTGGCAATATAAATCTTCATCTTTTCCGTAACATAAGAAATCACACCCAAAAAAGAAATAATGATCACACTTTTAAAAAACCAGTTAATTCGGGGAAAAGAAAGGTTCATTGCCGCAGTGGTAACTATTCCCAGTGCAAAAAACAGTAACCCTCTTCCCAGTTGCCGCATTATATATTTTAAGGCAGCATCCTCTATATTTTTCTGCAAATAGCTGCCGGTCTTTGCTTCCAGCCAGTCCCACAGATCGTTTCCAAGCTGCTTCGACACTTCTCCGTTTTGAAAGGATAAATAGCAGATACCGCCCACCAGGGCAAAAAATAATAACCATATCAAAACCCGGCCCCCTCTGTGTCTTCTTTCTTTCATTTCGTTCCGGCACTGTCCTTTCCTAATTATGGCAAAGCTGTTAATGTTTAGTATACTACTACCAAAGAATTTTGAAAAGTTTAAAATAATTTTTAACAAAAATGCTGAAAATTTTTTAATTGCTTGACTATGGAAATAGCGTTTGCTTATTATCAACTTATTAACATCATTGAATAAACTCAGGAGGAAATGTTTAAATGAAACTGCTATATAATGCTAAAGTCAGAGTTAAATTACTGACATCCTTTATTGTAATCGTATTGATTTTGATCATCGTCGGTACCTTTTCCTATTCTAAACTGAATCAAATTTATGTTGCCAATCTTTTTGTGTATGAAAATAACTACAAATCCACTTCTTACATCCAGAGTGTCACCAACAACTTAAGCCTGATCCGGTTGTATACCCAGAAGCTGGCCAGTGAAGACCTGGCTGCCGATGTGGAAGCAAATGCTGCCTTGATTGCCGAACTGGTGCAAACCGACAATGAACTTCTGGCTCAGTATAAAGAGTGTCTGGCAGTTGAAGAAGATGAAATACTGTATAATAAACTGCAGGAGGCACTGGCTACTTACCGCGACGAACGTGCTACGGTCTTAGAATATGCCCGGGCCGGTGACTTTAAAAATGCTGCCCTCCACAACAATACCGTTACCGAGCCATTGGTACAGAAGGTACAGGATTGTGCCGAAGCGATGGTTACTTTTAATTTTTCCGATGCTGAGGCCAATGTAGGAGAAGCAACCAACGATTATAATGCTGCTATTACGCTTATTATCATTATTATGATTGTGGCACCGGTTTTATCGATTCTGATGGGAGTCATCATTTCCTATGTTATTACCAATCCGCTGAATATAGTACGCAAAACAGCCCGCCAGATTGCTGATGGCGATCTGACTGCCGAGATTCCTACCCGTTATCTGGAGCAAAAGGACGAAATCGGTATTTTAGCCAATACTATTAACGATATGAAAGAAAGCCTGTTGATTACTGTAAGCGGAATTATTACTTCCTCAAATAGTCTGGGAGAACATGTTACTTCTACCAATACGACCCTTGATATCCTGAATGACCGCCTTGCAAGCACTTCCCAGGCCAGCGAACAGCTAAGTGCGACAATGGAAGAAACCGGTGCTTCTGCGGCCGAAATGGAATCCACTTCCAGCGAAATTGCTGAAGCGGTGGAAACTGTTGCTACCAAGGCTGAAGACGGTGCGATTAAATCCGGTGAGATTCATACCCGGGCTGCCGAGCTGGAGGTAAATGTAAAAGCTTCTATCCAAAAGTCCGATCAGATTTTCGGTCAGCTTAAAGCCGGTTTGGAAAAGGCTCTGGAAGATTCCAAGGCTGTTGATGAGATCAATGCCCTGGCCGATGCCATTTTGGAAATCACCAGTCAAACTACCCTGCTGGCCCTGAATGCTTCCATCGAAGCTGCCCGTGCCGGAGAGGCCGGCCGTGGCTTTGCCGTAGTTGCCAATGAGATCAGTGCCCTGGCTGATAACTCTAAAAATACTGTGACGCAGATTCAGGGCATCACCAAGCTGGTTATGAGTGCTGTGAATAATCTGGCCAGTAATTCCAACGATCTGCTTCACTTCGTTGCTTCTGATGTTATGGATGATTACAAGGATATGCTGTCGGCTGCTGAATCCTACAACACTGACGCTCTCTTTATCAGTGATATGACCAGCGACCTGAATGCCACCGCTGAGGAACTTCTTGCTTCCATTAATGCCATCATGACTTCCATCAATCAGGTGTCCATTGCCGCACAGGAAGGAGCCAAGGCCACCACCATCGTTGCAGAACAGACTACCGACGTATCTTCAAATGCATCGTCCATTGTCAGGACCATGCATGAAACACAAAATATCTCTAATGAGCTGGTTTCTTTGGTTCATAAATTTAAAATTAATTAGTTATTTAGTCATTTTTGTGCAAAATATCAAAAGACTGCCTTAAAATCGGGCAGTCTTTTTTATATTTTCGCCATTTTTACCATTCACAAAATATTTTATTGACGCTTGATTTCCCGAGGAATAAAATAAGTTAAATTCACTAAGAAATCTATTTATACATAACCCAAGGAGGCAGCATATGAGAATAATTTACAACGCAAAACTATCAGTCAAATTTTTAGGTTCTTTTTTCATCCTGATTGCCGCAATGATCGTGATCGGTGTCTTAGGTATCGCCAATATGGGAACCATCAATGACTCCAATAACACCATTTACGGAAACAACTTCATATCAACTACTTATGTAGAAACTATTAACAGTAATATGAATGAGGTGCGATTATATACTCAGAAAATCGTTACCGCCAAATATGCTGCCGATCTGGATAAGAATATTAAACATCTGGACACCATTGCCGCTTCTACTACCGAAGCCTTGAATAATTATGAAGCCTTATTGAATTCAGATGAAGATAGCAAACTTTTTAATGAATTCAAAACCGATATTGCCAATTACCGGACCGAAAGAGCCAATGTCATTGCACTGGCACAGGAAGGTAAATTTGATGAAGCCGATGATTATAATACCAATACTGTTATTCCCCTGGTTACCATCGTCCAGCAAGATGTCTCTCAATTGATCGAGTTCAATCTGCAGGATGCTCAAAACAGTGTTGATATTGCCGATGCCAACTATGCCTCCAGCACCACCGCTACCGTTGTTATTGTTGTGGTTGTTTCGGTGGCTGCCGTAATCTTAGGTATTTTTATGTCTTCGACCATTACCAAACCAATAAATGTCGTATGCACAGTTTCGGAAAAAATTGCCGACGGCGACTTAACTTCGGTAATACCGGAACGCTATCTGAAACAAAAGGATGAAGTCGGTGTATTGGCCAATAATATCGAATCCATGAAACTGGGGTTGATCAATACCGTCTCCGGTATTAAGGATTCCACCAATGATCTGGGCCAGCAGGTCACTTCTACCAACGACACCCTGAGTATCCTGAATGACCGCATTACCGATACTTCCGCCGCTACTGAGGAACTGAGTGCCGGCATGGAAGAAACCGGTGCTTCCGCCCAGGAAATGAATGCTACGGCTGCCGAAATCGAACGTGCTGTGGAAAACGTTGCCGAAAAGGCCGAAGAAGGGGCCAATAAGTCCGGTGAAATTCACAAACGTGCCTCAGAGTTGGGTAAAAATGTTAACATTTCCATCGATAAGTCTAATAATGTCTTTAATGAAATTAAGACTACCCTGGAAAAAGCTCTGGAAGACTCCAAGGCTGTGGATGAAATCAATGCCCTGGCCGATGCCATTCTTGGTATTACCAGCCAGACCACCCTGTTAGCCCTGAATGCTTCCATCGAAGCGGCCAGAGCCGGAGAAGCCGGAAGAGGATTTGCTGTAGTTGCCAATGAGATCAGTGCTTTGGCCGACAACTCCAAAAATACCGTGACTCAGATCCAAAACATCACCAAAGTGGTCATGAGTGCTGTCAATGCACTGGCAAACAGCTCTACGAATCTGCTGAACTTTGTTTCCGATGATGTTATGAAGGATTACAAGGATATGCTGGCAGCCGCTGATTCCTATACCACCGATGCTGTTTATGTAAGTGATATGACCAGTGACTTAAATGCTACCTCCGAAGAGCTGCTGGCTTCCGTACAGATCTTGATGAGAGCCATCAGCGAAGTATCGGCCGCCGCCCAGGAAGGTGCCCGGACCACTACTGTAGTGGCCGAGCAGATCACGGATATTTCGGTAAATGCTTCCACCATCGTGGAGAACATGAAGCAGACCCAAAACACTTCCACTCAGTTGGTTTCTTTGGTTGATAAATTCAAATTATAATTGTTTTGGTTGTTTTTTCAGGAAGCAGACCTGTGGTTCTGCTTCCTTTTTTATGTAATTTTAACAAATTATCATTTTGACTTTTTGTTAGAATTAAACAATTTTTATATATTTTTTTTCGAATTACGCTTTTTATAATCGTTTTTCAAAACATAAATGGTTTTTTTTTAGATAATTTTTACAAAATTTCCCTTTTAAAATTCCCTAATCTAACAAAATATGTTATAGTAAATATTAAGTTACTTGGGAAAAGGAGGAAGAATATATGCGAATTTTGTACAATTTGAAACTGAGGGTAAAGCTGTTGGGGGCTTTTTTTATTCTGATCGCTGCCATGATTCTGATCGGTGTCATGTCGATGATTTCCATGAGCGGCATAAATGATGCCAACACTTCAATTTATCAAAACAACTTCAAATCGTCTTCGGCCATGCAGGTTATCAACAACGGTCTCAGTGATGTCCGCCGTTATACACTCTGCATGACGCTGGAGAAATATGCCAATGATATGGCAACCTATGAACAAAACATTAGTGATACCGATACTCTGTGTCTGGCGGAGATGGATTATTACAAATCTACCATTATCGATGATGAAGATGCGGCACTTTATGCCGAATTCGAAAAAAACATCACCAGCTATCTGGCCGAGCGCAACAAGGTTATGGATCTGGCCAGGCAGGGGCTCTATGATGAAGCTGAAAGCTACAATACCAATGTGGTGCTGCCCATTGCCAATGCTACTCAAGATGCCATTGATACCCTGATCGATTATAACGATCATGCCGCCGAGGCAAGTGTTAACGAAGCAAATAATGATTATATTTCAAGCCTCACTGAAACTATCATTATCATAGTTATCGCCGTTGTTGTTGCCATTGCTCTTGGTTTCTTTATCTCCAGTCTGATTACCAAGCCATTGAACTCCGTCCGTGATGTGGCTGAAAAAATTGCCGATGGTGACCTGACGGTGGAAATTCCGGCCCGTTATATTGCGCAAAAAGATGAAATCGGTATGCTTGCCAACAATATTGATAATATGAAGAAAGGGTTAGTCACTACCGTTTCCGGCATTATGGATTCCACCAATTCCTTGGGTCAGCAAGTCATTTCTACCAATCAGACTCTCGGCGTCTTAAATGACCGGATTACCGATACTTCGGCGGCTACCGAAGAACTCAGTGCCAGCATGGAAGAAACCGGTGCTTCGGCCGAAGAAATGAATGCTACTGCCGCAGAAATCGAACGGGCGGTGGAAACCGTTGCCGAGAAGGCCGAAGAAGGGGCCAATAAATCCGGTGAAATACATAGCCGCGCTTCCCAATTAGGAAAAGATGTTAATGCTTCCATCGAAAAATCAAACTCCGTATTTAATGAAATTAAGGTTAGCCTGGAAAAAGCTTTGGAAGATTCCAAAGCAGTTGATGAAATCAATGCTCTGGCTGATGCCATCCTGGGCATTACCAGTCAGACCACTCTGTTGGCCCTGAATGCTTCCATTGAAGCGGCCAGAGCCGGAGAAGCCGGTAAAGGATTTGCCGTGGTTGCCAATGAAATCAGTGCCCTGGCCGATAACTCCAAGAATACCGTGACCCAGATTCAGGCCATTACCAAAGTTGTTATGGCAGCCGTTAATGCATTGGCCGCCAACTCTACTAATTTATTGAACTTTGTCGCCAATGATGTTACCAAAGATTATAACGATATGCTGGCAACCGCTGATTCCTATACCACTGATGCTGTCTATGTCAGCGACCTGACCAGTGACCTGAGTGCTACCTCAGAAGAACTTCTGGCTTCTGTACAGGTAATGATGAGAGCCATCAACGAAGTATCCATGGCCGCCCAGGAAGGAGCCCGGACCACTACCGTGGTGGCTGAACAGACCAGTGACATTTCCACCAATGCTTCCACTATCGTCGGAAATATGGAAGAAACACAGCAGACCTCCGATACCTTAGTTGAATTAGTCAATAAATTCAAACTGTAAATAATATCTTGTTAATATTGCCAAACAGGTGAATCTTCGGATTCACTTGTTTTTTTATGACTTATGTCCAATTAAAACCATTTATTTTGTTCATTTTTACCAATTTGTAATAATAAAATTAAAAAAAAATCTTTTTATTTTTTTTTATTAAACATTTTGACTTTTTTTATTGTTATTATGTTGAAAAACTTTGCTGTACATTGACTATATTTCGCAAAATATTATATGATTATAACAATATCTTATTTCGCAAAAGGAGGAAGAAATTATGCGATTGCTATATAATGCAAAAGTAAAAACAAAATTTTTAGGATCATTTATTGTTCTGATTGCTGCTATGATACTGGTGGGTGTGTTGGGAATCATTTCCATGCGCAGTATTAACGACTCGAACACGTTTATTTATGAAAACAATTTTCAATCGACAGTCGCCATTCAAACAATCAACAACAGTTTGAGCGATGTACGTCTTATTACTCAGCGACTTGTATTGGAAAACTTTAAGGATGATTTTGATGCCAATATGGAAAAGCTGAGTGCTATTGGTGCTACCACGAACATTTATACGGATCAGTATAGAGATTCTCTGGTGGAAGAGGAAGACCGGGCGCTATTTGAAGCTTACGAGAAGGACCTGGCTACATACCGCGAATCCCGTACTCATGCCATTGCCCTTGCCCAGGAAGGTAATTATGCCGAAGCCTCGGCCTATAATACCGACAACACCCGTCTTTTGGCTGATATCGTGCAGGCTGATATTGATGCATTGGTAGCATTTAATCTAAAAGATGCACAGAAAAATGTAGATGACGCAAGCGCTTCCTTTACTACCAGTGTTACGGAAACCGTAGCTGTTGTTATCATCGCCGCTATTGCTGCTGTTCTGTTAGGAGTCTTTATGGCCGGTATCATTACCAAGCCTTTAAATTCTGTCCGTGATGTGGCTGCAAAGATTGCTGATGGCGATCTCACCGCTGAGATAGCTCCGCGGTATCTGAAGCAAAAAGATGAAATCGGTATGCTGGCCAATAATATAGAAGATATGAAGCAAGGTTTGATTGTTACCGTTTCCGGTATCAAAGGTTCCACACACGATCTGGGCGATCAGGTATCTTCTACTAACCAGACCTTGTCTGTATTGAATGATCGTATCACCGATACTTCGGCTGCTACCGAAGAACTCAGTGCCAGTATGGAAGAAACCGGTGCCTCAGCAGAAGAAATGAATGCCACTGCTGCTGAAATCGAAAGAGCTGTTGAAACGGTTGCCGAAAAAGCTGAAGAAGGTGCCACACAATCAGGCGATATCCATAAACGTGCTTCTGAGCTTGGTAAAAATGTTAACGCCTCGATTGAAAAATCAAATTCAGTATTTAATGAAATCAAGATTACTTTGGAAAAAGCTCTGGAAGATTCCAAAGCTGTTGACGAAATCAATGCTCTGGCCGATGCCATCCTGGGTATTACCAGCCAGACCACCCTGTTAGCCCTGAATGCTTCTATCGAAGCTGCCAGAGCCGGTGAAGCAGGTAAGGGATTTGCTGTTGTTGCCAACGAAATCAGTGCTTTGGCCGATAACTCCAAAAACACCGTTACTCAGATTCAGGCCATCACCAAAGTAGTTATGGCGGCTGTCAACGCTTTGGCAAGCAGTTCTACCAATCTGCTTAACTTCGTTGCCAACGATGTTACCAAAGATTATAACGATATGTTATCAACCGCTGATTCCTATACCACCGACGCTGTCTATGTAAGCGATCTGACCAGTGACTTAAGTGCCACCTCGGAAGAGCTTCTGGCTTCGGTACAGGTATTGATGAGAGCCATTAACGAAGTATCCATGGCGGCTCAGGATGGTGCCAAGACCACCACTGTTGTGGCTGAGCAGACTACCGACATCTCCGTCAATGCTTCTACTATCGTGGAAAACATGAAACAGACCCAGCATACCTCTGACGAGCTGGTAGCCCTGGTTAATAAATTTAAATTAGCTGATTAAGCATCAAAATTTACAGAAAAGGGCAATGGTATTTGTTTCCATTGTCCTTTTCTTATAAAAACGGTTAGGCATGCTTAACAATTTTTTTATTTCTTTTTTTTCCAGTGTTGTGACAAATCACTACTCGTGTTAAGACAATGTTAAGATGGTTTCTTATTTATTGCTTAAAAAAGACAAAAAACATATTATTAGGATAAGGTTATTTGAAAAATGTGTGCATGGAGGTGCTAGATGAAAATATTATATAATATGAAGGTTAAAGTAAAATTTTTAGGTTCATTCTTTTTACTGATTATTGCCATGGCTGCCGTTGGTATTCTGGGTATCCGCGGAATGAGTTCAATTAATGAAGCCAATAACTTTGTTTATGAAAACAACTACAAATCCACTGTTGTAATCGAAACATTTAATGCCGGTCTCAGTGATGTCCGCCAAATTACGCAAAAGCTGGTAAATGCCGCCAATGCTACAAAGCTGGACAGTGTGCTGGCCGAAATCGATAAATATGCGACCATCAATAATAATGCAATGGCCGAATACAAAACATCCATCGTAACGGATGAGGATCAGGCTCTTTACGATCAAATGGAGAAAGCTCTTGCCGATTACCGCGTTCTTCGGAATAATCTGGTTGAAATGGTAAAAAGCGGTGACTATACCCAGGCAAATGCTTATAATGACGAAACCGTCGATCCTGCTTGTCAGATCGTTCAAGATCTAATTGACGATACCATCGCTTATAACGAACATGATGCTCAAAATAACGTGGATATTGCTCAAGCTGAATTTGAAAGCAGTACATTATTAACTATTACGATTCTGGTTATATCCGCCATCCTGGCTGTTCTGGTGGGCTTGTTAATGGCCAGTGTCATTACAAAACCGCTGAATGCTGTACGCGATGTTGCCGAAAAAATTGCCGATGGTGATTTACGTGCCACACTTGCCGAACGTTTTCTGGCACAAAAGGATGAAATCGGTATGCTGGCTAACAATATTGAGGACATGAAGCAGGGACTGATTTCCACCGTTTCCGGCATTAAGAATTCAAGCGATGATTTGGGTGGTCAGGTAACTTCCACCAACGAAACTCTGAATACTTTGAATGACCGCATCAATGACACCTCTGCTGCCACTGAAGAGCTCAGTGCCAGTATGGAAGAAACCGGTGCATCTGCGGAAGAAATGAACGCTACTGCCGCTGAAATCGAAAGAGCCGTTGAAACAGTAGCTGAAAAAGCTGAAGAAGGCGCTACTAAATCCGGTGAAATACATACAAGAGCCACTGAACTTGGCAAGAATGTAAATGAATCCATCCAGAAATCCAATGAGGTGTTTAATGAAATTAAAGTCACCCTGGAAAAAGCGCTGGAGGACTCCAAGGCTGTTGATGAAATCAATGCTCTGGCCGATGCCATCTTAGGTATTACCAGCCAAACCACTCTGTTAGCTTTGAATGCTTCGATTGAAGCCGCCAGAGCCGGTGAAGCCGGAAGAGGATTTGCTGTAGTTGCCAATGAAATCAGTGCTTTGGCTGACAACTCCAAAAACACCGTTACTCAGATCCAGGCCATCACCAAAGTAGTTATGGCGGCTGTCAACGCTTTGGCAAGCAGTTCTACCAATCTGCTTAACTTCGTTGCCAACGATGTTACCAAAGATTATAACGATATGTTATCAACCGCTGATTCCTATACTACCGATGCTATCTATGTAAGCGATCTGACCAGTGATTTGAGTGCCACCTCCGAAGAGCTTCTGGCTTCGGTACAGGTATTGATGAGAGCCATCAATGAAGTCGCTGCCGCTGCTCAGGAAGGAGCCCGGACCACTACTGTTGTGGCCGAACAGACGACTGACATTTCCATGAATGCCAGCACCATTGTGGACAATATGAAACAAACACAACACACCTCTGATGAATTAGTATCTCTGGTAAATAAATTCAGACTGAATGAATAAAATTGTTCATTAAAAAATGGCTGTTTCACTACAGCCATTTTTTTATTTTCAGAATAATATAAATAATCAGACTGACAATTACCATGCTGCTTATTGCCATAGGATATCCAAACGACCACTGCAGCTCGGGCATATTGGTAAAATTCATCCCGTAAATACCGGTTATTACCGTAAGCGGCCCAAAAAATAAAGTCAGGATCGTAAGCTTGTTAATAATATTATTGGTATAAGTGCTCATCTGGGATTCATATATATGCAGCAGTTCATTGGCATACTCCTGTAAGCTCAAAGAAAAATCATATATTTTGTTAATTCTGGTATCGATATTTTTAAAATATCGCATATTATCCTTTTCAATCAGCTGATTATCATTTACAATCAACTGATCCCCAATATAAAGCAATGGCCGAAGCTGTTTCTTTATCATATAAGTATTACTGCGGATATCTGCAATCAGCTGTAAATAAGACTTGGCAAAATTTCCGATTATCTTTCTCTCAATCAGATTAATTTCATCCTCAACCTGTTCCATGGTATCCGACAGATCAGTAAGCAAAATGTCAAAAATAAGATAATACAGCTTATTCATCTGCTGTTTTTCGAAAGAAACCTCCTTAATCCGGATCTTGATTTTTTCAAGTAAATCCGCTGAAACATTATCTGTATCCGAAGAGATTAGCACAATATAGTTTTTGCCCACATACATATTAATTTCACTAAGGCATATCTCCGATCCGATCAATTTAAAATATATCATGCTGATAAAATCATATTCCGGATAGCTGTTCATACGAATACTTTCATCAAAATTCATACAATCGATCAACGTACCTGGATCAAAATCAAAAATCGGCTGCAGCTTTTCTACCTGTGAAGGATTACAATGTATAAAGTAAAGCCCTTCTTCGTTAACTGACCATTCTTTTCCTTCCGGAATTGACCTCCCGGTAATCGTTTCATAGACAAACATCGGCCCGTTTTCTCCTCTCGCTCCTCCACTTATTTTTGTATTAAAAAAACACCTTTCTGTGATATCATATCACAAATCGGTGTTTTTAAACAATTATAAATATCGTTCCGGGTTCTTAACGGCTCTGGTTTCAAAAGCATCCACTAACTCTAAAAAGCAGAATAAAATCTTATGGGAAACATCTACCAGCTTTAATATCGTACTTACTTCCATGGTTTCATTGAACTCTCTGGCAAGCAGATGGAACTGTGCATGGATACTTTCCATTTGTGTATATTCACGCATATCACTGTATTTGCTCTTATTTGCATCATACCACTTTCCAAATGCACAGTTATGATGATCCACAACCGTTTCCAACTTGCCTGCATTGTTCAGCACATTCCTTAAGAAGTCTGCATGATTCTCCAAACGCTTGGCCAACAGGGAAACAATATACTCTTTTTCTTCAATCTTAATCCTTTGGCTTATCTCTTTACTCAACGTCGCATTGGACTCATCAAACTTATCCAGTTCACTTTGCACTTTTCTGATTTCCATTTCGGTATCTTCCGCTTCTTTATAAGTGCGCTTATTTACTTCATTGACCCTGGTCGTAGACATCTTGGTCTGCTTGGAAAGTTCCCCTACTTCCTTTGCTACTACGGCAAACCCCTTGCCCGCACTGCCTGCTCTGGCCGCTTCGATAGAAGCATTGATGGACAGCATTTGAGTCTTAGCGGAAATCTGGGCAATCTCCTTTGAAATTTCATCAATACTCTTAATTTGTATTTTTAATTCCTCTGATTCTTTTGCAATATCAGCAAGATTTAAGTTCGTGGCATAAATCATCAAAGAAGAATGCACCATTAAAAAATTAATCATGGCATTACTAAATAGCATTTTTCCTTCCGTCATCGTTTGTATCTGTTCTTTCGTCAAGTCCATAGGCTTCACCTCGCTGTATTGTTATACGAACATTTTATAACAAATACTATTTCAAATCACCACTATCTCATTTTTTTTATAAAGTATGTGAGTATTTACCTAATTCCTGAATATTTTTTTTAGTGAATTATGCATTGTGACTAGCATTAACATTTTTTTCTATCTCTTCCCTTGCCTGCACCTGATTCCGGAACACAATCCCCCTTATTCCAAGCTCTGCCGCCGCTTCTATATTGCGCTCCTGATCATCTAAAAAAAGACATTCCTGCGGGTTTAAATCATAGCGTTCCAAAAAAATCCTGTAT
The DNA here is from genome assembly GCA_031556725.1 of Lachnospiraceae bacterium. Lineage (GTDB taxonomy): Bacteria > Bacillota > Clostridia > Lachnospirales > Lachnospiraceae > UBA935. Next base: position 118,256 of record JAVBSL010000022.1, read on the forward strand.
ATTTCCTTATCCGGTTTTTGCACCTTTTCCTGATAAGATAAAACAGCTCCATCTACCATATCCAGAAATGTTAGTGCCTCTTTACAATCCTGTACCACCTTTTCTGAAACATTTGATATAATATAAATCATGTAGCCTCTTTTTTTCAGTTCTTCAATCCATGGACCGGCATAGTCATATCTGGATACCATTCCCTTGACATCCGCAAACACCATATCTATTTCTTTCTCAATGGAAGGATCAAATTCTTTAAATCCTCGTATTATCTCTTCTGTACTCATGGTACCCTGATCAAGCTCATACCATAAGCGGTTCCGCACGGTTGCCGCCGCCAGTCTTTCAAAAATATCTTCCGAAAATCCAAAACTCTTATAAAAATCCTCCCAAATAAATCCTGACAAGACATTTCCTATATCAAATACAATATTCTTAATCATATTATTCTTTTCCCTTCAATATATCTCTTTTCAGTCCTTCAAAATCCAGATAATCCTCGATAAACTGCTTACGCAATAAATTTAAAGGAATAAATTCATTATACTTTCCTCTCACCTGTACGTCTTCCGGTAGCGGGAGTTCATACAAATCCAGATCAGATATTAAAATATCACGGATAATCTCTTCCAGTTCCGCCTGACTGCCATGAAAGTTAACTTCCAGATATACACTGGTCATCCAGGGCAGCCTGCTTTTAATTTTCCGCCCCTTCAACGCATAATGCAGGGTCAGAAGCTGTCTGGTCCCAATCCATGGGAAAACCGCATATTTGATGTCTGAGAGCGGTGTTACCAGATTATCCAAAATGCCGCTGTTCCTGACAATGTATTGGATTTCTACCAACCGCGTATGACAGCGTTCGCTCAGGTAAGGATATCCCGGCTCCCCCAACAGGATACTGCGCATCTTACGGACCAGGACGGTATGCAGTTCCGCATCAAAATCCACATCCCAGTCAACTACCGAAATACCCGGAACGCTTTTTACGAAAATAACCTTGGCATTTGTATTTACATCAACCGTTTCCCACGTCATTCCCGCCAAAGCAAAGTGAATACCCACCGGATAAATTTTATCCACCGTACCGATGGTGCGGTTTTCATCTTTTACCAAAAAATATTCCGTTGATAAAAAAACCGTGAGAAAATGAAAGCTGTTGACAATCTTTTCACCTTCCCGGCCAATCACCAGGCCCCCCCGCTCGGTGCGCTGTAAATGCTCGATGTTTATCAAGTGGCCAAGCAATTGCTTGTAATCCTCCTGGGAGATATGCTTAAAGCATCCTAATGACAGAATGACCTGGGCAAGACCGGCCGGAGAAAGTTCCCCATTACTCTTCAAATAACTCATGGTCTGATGATACAGCAAATTATAAGCATGATTATGAGGATAGATGGGCTCTATCCAATGATCTTTTGTATACAGTTCAATAATGGCAATGGTTCGGATGAAATCCCAGTTAATCGGCCCTAAGGTATCGCCGGGGTTGATTTTTACATCTTCCACAAAAGTAAACAATAACTGCGGTACCTGTCCGCGGCGTCCGCAACGCCCTAAACGCTGGGCAAAGCTGGACACAGAGTAGGGCGCACCGATTTGTACCGCCTGATCCAAAGAACCGATATCAATACCAAGCTCTAAGGTTACGGTTGCGCCGGTGACGATCTTCTCATCTGCCGCTTTCATCTCATCTTCAGTATTTTCCCGCAACAAAGCGGACACATTTCCATGATGGACCCGGTATACATCCGGAGCTTTATGCTTTAAAGCGATTTCTTTTAAGTTGGCAATAACTAACTCAGTTTCTTCCCGGCTGTTGGTAAAAACAATGGTCTTTTTATCCAGAGTCATCTGAAATAAATATTCGTAATGCTCTCTTTCCCCAATATTACCCGCTTCCGAAAGGGTATTATCACTGCTGTCCTTGCCCGCCCAGGCCGATTCCTCCGATGTGTTTACAAAACGCTCCACATGCAGCTTCACACGCTTCTTGCCTTCTTCTGTTATCGGTGCCGCACATACCCGTTCCGTTCCGGTATTCAGCCAGGTTTGCGCCAGTGATACATCCCCCAGGGTGGCCGACAATCCGATCCGTCTGGGCACCACACCGGTCAGCTTCTGCAATCGTTCCAGCACACAAAGTAACTGCACACCGCGGACATCCCGCATAAACTGGTGAACCTCATCTATGATGATGTAACGCAGATCCGCAAACATACTGATGCAGGCCCCGCGCTTATTGGTAATCAGGCTTTCCAGTGATTCCGGCGTAATCTGAATGATGCCTTCCGGGTGATTCATCAGTTTATTTTTTTGCGTCTGTGAGGCATCACCATGCCATTTGCAGACCGAAATGTTGGAATCTATAAGCAACTGCTCCAAGCGCTTGAACTGGTCATTAATCAGGGCTTTTAGCGGTGAAATATACATAACTCCCACCGAACGGGAGGGCCGCTCATATAAATCTGTCAGTACAGGCAAAAAAGCTGCTTCGGTTTTACCCGAAGCCGTTCCGGAAGATAACAGCAGGTTATCATCACTGTCAAAGATAACCTCGCAGGCGGCAATCTGTATTCCCCGCAGTTCTTCCCATTTATTTTGATAGATAAAGTCCTGTATGAAAGGCGCCAGTCTGTAAAAAGTATCCATGTATTTCCCTCATTCCCATTTGTAATCTATATTTCGAACTCCTGAAAATCACTGTGTATTTCCTCTTCGTTCAAACCACCCTTAGCCATCTCAAAGCTGTTGCTGCCTAATATCTCCCCGATACTTTTCTGGGGATTTTGATGCAGAATATTAATCAATTCGATGAAGTCACGGATAATCTCCCGGGGCGTAATATGTGTCTCGGCACCCACCCGGTTATATTCTACGGTGAGAAAGTAAAGAAAGTCTTCATGCTTCATAATCGGCTCATACTGATATAACTGTGCATGGATAGACTGTATCTTTTCCACTAAAACATACATTTCCTCCTGGGTCAGCATCTGCAGACGGATAATCGGGGCTGTTAAATCCTTCATATCCTCTGTGGCGAAGTGGCCTTCCGACAGGCGGGAACGTAATGCTTCATAACTGTAAACACCTTTGTATTTGTCCTCAATACATTGCGGTGTGCCGCCCATCAAAAAACCGATATGCTTGGCTTTTCCCTGTAAAACATCATTATACATGGTCAAAATTTTTTCATAATTGTTCTGTCTGGTAATGGAATTGGGGATTTTGAAAATATTAACCAGTTCATCAATGATTACCAGTAATCCCTTGTATCCAGCTCCTACTAAAAAAGCGGCAAAGATTTTCAGGAAATCATACCAGGTTTCATCGGTAACAATGAAGTTAATCCCCAAGTCCTCTTTGGCTTCCCTGCGGGTGGTATATTCCCCCCGAAACCACTTTAATACATTGGATTTCCCGGCTGCATCATCCCCCCGGTAAGCCTGCCAATACAACGCAATTGCCCTGGCAAATTCAAAACCGTTCACCATTCCTTCCAAAGAACCGGCTACGGCATAAATCTGCTTTTCCACCAGGCGGTCAAATTCCTCACCCTCTGCATCAGACTCCACCTTAACAGCCGCCTGAATCCCGGATATCCACTTTTCCAAAATCAGCGGCAATGCACCGCCGTCGGGTTTTGATTTGGTGGAAAGATTTTGAATCAGCTCTTTATAGGTGGCAAGCCCCTGCCCTTTGGTTCCGGCAAAACGCCGTTCCGGCGACAGATCCGCATCCACGACAGCAAACCCCTTTGCCGTGGCATAATTCCGAATGGTTTGCAGCAAAAAGCTTTTCCCGCTGCCGTATTTGCCCACAATAAAACGAAAAGAGGCACTGCCCTCCTGAATCAATTCGATATCATGCAGGATAGCCGAGATTTCCTGGGCACGTCCCACGGTAATATATTCCAATCCCACACGGGGCACCACTCCGCCTTTTAAGGCATTGATTAGTATATTGGCAATTCTTGCCGGTACTTTATTTTCCATTGTTTTTCACCATTTCTCTGATTACTTCTTTATATTCTTCATAAATCATAATACTGTCATCCAGCTCCAGCACATTGTCGCCAACAGTATCTGCTGCCTTTTCATTGATGCTGTCAACTAATACCTCTAACATGATATATTGTTCTTTCGCAAACTGTCCGATATCACCCTCCTTAAGAACTAGGGAAAGCGCATCAAACTCTGTCTGCGTTAATGTATGCCGAAACTCTGCCCACCCATCTGACGGGGCTGGTACAGCTGATGGAATCATCACTATTGTATCAAACGGCTGGGTATGTGATTCCCCGCTGATAACCGGTTCTTCCGCCTCCGGTACTATCAGTTTTTCCTGGGTATTGATGGCTTCCTTTCGAATCTGGCTTAAAGCCTTTTCATTCACCGTAACCACAATCTTGTTCTGTTCCTTGTAATACGCAAGAACCGCATCATTAATCGTCTTTTCAAGGGAAACCTCATGGGCTTCCAGAGTGGGAACGATGGGGCCTTTTATCATGCTGATATTGGCGGTCAGTTTAAATTTGTAATCAACCGCCTGTCTTAAGGCCGACTCCATCTGCTTCATGATGTAGCCTGCTAATTGTTTGCCTTTTTCCATCACTATGGTGGTACTAAATGACCATTTCCCCTGACTGCATCTATAGATTTCCTTATCCGAAAGGACCACCGTCCGGTCAGGCGAACGAAACCACGGATAAAACAAGGCACCCTCGAACGGCGGCCATACCGTTGATTTCGGGGTGGTATAAAAAAGTATTTGATCAAAGCCCAGGTAAGCCCTCTGAAATTCATTTCGGACCTTTTCTATGACACATTGAAAACAGTTAGGAATAAAATCACTTTTTTCTCCCTCATAGGACTGATAAAAAGCTGACTGCCTGATATCGTACTTGGATATACTGCAAAATAATTCAAAGTTGTCCTCACTGTTCGATTGATACTGCAGCACCTTGGGATAATGCATATAAATGTCCTTTTCATAGATAAAGGTTTGAAAAGGCGTGGCCAAATCATAAAAAATATGATAGTCCTTAAGCCATTTCAATATATATTTATCTATTTTGTGATCATACTCTCGAAAAGCAGTCCAAAAAGTCATAAGCTTGTTTAACCCGTCTTCCGGATAAGCCGCACCAATATTATTAAGCAGTTCATAAATGTAAACAAATGCATATGACAAAGAGGTGTTGGTTATTTCACCTTTGCGGACCCGGGTCCGCCATGTGAAATAGGTCCTGAACTGCTCATAGCTCATCAGCTGATAATTGGAAAAGTAAGCTGAAAAAGGAACCGCACCTTCATAATCATCCGTAAAATCCTTCATGAACATTCCCTGCTTATAAAAGGTAATCGAATTATTATGCTGGATGCGCTTATTGTAAAATTGGGATTGCGCAGAAAAAGAAGAAACATAATTATCTCTTGCTATTTTCCGCATATCGTTAAAGACGATCCTGATAGGATCATTTGTATTCGGAATGCTTTGCGGGATTGGTATCGAAACCGAAGCGGTTACTGTTTTGCCGGTATCGATCTCAATTTCAGCAAATCCCTGATTATTGTCAAACAGCGTTATTTGCCCCGGGATCTTCTGCGCTTTATATGTTTTGTTGTTTGCGAATTCATCCATTTCCTATACCACTTGGCCACCAGTACTGTATCACCTCCCATCTTAGCACAAAAAGCCATATAGAACAACTGTTCTTTGTGCTTTTTGTCATATTCGATAGCCTTCGGTAACCATGCCGCTATTGATGCTCCAAACTTTGTCTGCAAATTTATTTAAAAAATACCGGTCATGAGAAACAAACAGCATCGTACCTTCAAAATCGGTTAATGCCTTTTCAATCCATTCTCTTGATGCGATATCGAGATGATTGGTAGGTTCGTCAAGCAACAGAAAATTAACATCATGCTGCATCATCAGGCAAAGTTTCAGCCGGCTTTTTTCACCGCCGGAAAGCGTATTCACTTTTTTCATCACATCAACGGCTCTAAAGTGAAAACCGGCTAAAATACTTCTGGCCCTTTCTTCCGATACGCTGATCTCTGAACGCAGTGTATCCAAAACAGTGGCATCTTCATTGGCAAATGTAATAATCTGAGGCATATAAGCAGGTTTCACATTTACGCTCATCTTAATCACCCCACTGTCACACGATTCCTCATTCATGATCATTTTTAAAAGAGTGGATTTCCCGCAGCCGTTTGCTCCTGCCAGGGCAATGCAGTCATTTCGGTATATTTGTAAATCCAAATCCTTTAACAGGGCTTTTGATCCGTAGTTTTTGCATACCGAATCAATGGAAACTAATTCCTTGGCCACATGACCGCCACTGTCAAACTCTGCGGTTAACGCCCTTTCCCTCGCCGGCCTGTCTATTTTATCCATTTTTTCAATGCGCTTCTCAATGGCAAACGCCCGCTTATGAAGAGCTTCGTTATCGGCCCGCCGCCCCCAGTCATGGAGTCTTTTAGCCGCAGTTTCCAGCTGATTGATTTTTTTCTGCTGCTGTTCAAATTGTTCCTTCCTGCTTAACAGCCTCTGCTCTCTTTCAACAATATAAAAACTGTAATTACCTTTATAAAAATCGGCTTTTCCACCATCGATTTCGATTACCCGGGTAATTACATTGTCCAGGAAAACCCTGTCATGGGAAATAACCACAACCGTGCCCCGGTATTCCCGCAGAAACTGTTCCAACCATTCAAGGGAAGCCAGATCCAGATGATTGGTGGGTTCATCAAGCAAGAGAATGTCGCAGTCCCGCAAAAGGATCCTGGCCAAATTCACCCGGGTTTTCTCACCGCCGCTTAATTGATTGAAATTGCTTTTTCTCATTTCCTCATTAATGTTCATACCGTTGCATACTTTATCCAGTTTTACTTCTGTTTCATAGCCACCCAGCCGCTCATATTCTTCCATCAGACGGCCGTAACGGGCCAAAACCGTCGGGTTTGCATCACCTTCGATTTTTTTCATGGCCGTATAAACATCCGACACTTCCTGAAACGATGAGCGCAGAATATCTTCTGCTGTATGGTTTTCTCCAAACACCGGCATCTGCGCCAGCATCTCAACTTTTTTACCGGATGCTTTGGCCACGCTTCCGCTTTCATAGGGTTCTTCACCGGTAAATATCTTAAACAAGGTTGTTTTACCGGAACCGTTTTTACCTAACAGACCGACTTTTTCACCGCTGTATATTTCAAATGTAATACCCTTTATGACATGGTTCGCACCAAAATATTTGTTTAATTCATTTACTGCTATATCAATCATAATTAATAATCTCCTTTAAATTTAGACATAAAAATACCCTGTACAGACGTTTTGACTGCACAGGGCACTAAACATAAAGGAAGCGGATCATCCCGCTATTCTATGTGGCGACAGGCATTCAAAACAATCTTTTTTTGAAAAAAGGGCAGACTTCTCCCTTAAAGCAGCAAAGTTAAACGAAAGCTGGCGGTTTTCTCTTGCCAAAAGAGCATAGATATTCTCTATTTTAATTGTTTCAAATGCATACTTTGATTGTTTCATACTCATCACCACCTTTCCGTTAAAATCTACAATTAGTTTACTGGACTTTTTGTTGGAAGTCAACCAAAACTATTCCATCATAAAACGTTCTACACCGATATTATTTAAAATAACAGTTGCTTTACACCGGCATGACCTACAGCAATTACCGGATGTTTTTCTTACTTTCAAGACATAACAGCCTTCAAAGGGAACGCTAAATTCAAAATCACCGCAGCCACATATTTCCACACTGCTAAAAATAGTATCCTGGCCTCTGTGTCTCTTGTAGAGCTTCACATCCCAAACATGGTAATTGTTGCAGCAACAGCCCTTAATACATCCCGTTATAGTACCTGCTTTCACCTGACATTCCGGGCAGGGCGGACAGACTTGACATTCTGCCGGCATGGGAACCGGAACGCGAATATACACCTTTTCCGGTTTCGGGCAGGGCGGACAAACCGGACAGACCGGGCATGCGGGACACGGTTCCGGTATTGGACATGGCAACGGTACAGGACATGCCGGACACGGCTCCGGTATTGGGCATGGCAACGGTACAGGGCAGGCTGGGCAGGGCTCCGGTGTGGGACATGGCTGCTGTACAGGACACGCCGGACATGGCTCCGGTGTGGGGCAGACGGGGCACACCTGCGGAGCCTCCTGCGCCGGTGCGACGGGGGGCGGCAGCACAGGAGTCGGTGTCACAGGCATCGGTATCACCGGGGGCGGAACCACCGGAACCGGAGTTGCAGGGGCTGGCGCAGGTGCTGCCGCCCGGCAAACCACTCCTCCGGCAAAAGGAAAATAGTGAAATTCAAAGCCGCTGGCAGCACTTACCGCAAAAGCTCCCAAGGCAGCGTTACCGCTTACGTGACCGCCGGTGGGGTGGGCATGGAACATGGCCTGGGGTGCCAGGATACTGCCCCAGATATCCGAGGACTTTTCCATGTAAATATTAGTGGCATCCTCAAACACATATAGGGTCCGATTTGTTTTATCCCGCTCTCCATAAACACCATATTGTAAATGCGCATTAACTCCTGTTCTCAGTCTTACAATTACGGTACTTCCCGCCGGAACTTCCGCCCGGATTCCTTTGTTGATCAATCCATTTGGTCCTGCATTAATAAGGAATACATTCTGAACCGGGTCATTGCCCCGCAAAATCCATTCGTAATTATTGTCCACCACTGTTCCGTTGGGCATCAAACTTTCAATACAGTCTTTATAGTTTTCAATGCTTTTCCCGGCATCATTAAAAAAGCCGGTTATGTCAGCATTTATCCTGCTTGCCGGTATATATCTCGGTACATCATAGCTGGGAATCACATAGTGATCGCCCTTATCCGATGGTGTCCAATACTGACTGCCGCCATTGGCCTGATACAAAAACTTTAGTTCCTGCATCTGATTACCTTTATCACTTTTTCCGATTAAATAAGTACTTCCTCTGTCTGCGCGGAACCCGCCGCCGGCAACCACATGACCCACCACTACCAGCGGTCCGGTCATGGATACATTGCTGCCTGCTAAAAACCTTACTAAATTCGGCGAGTATCGGACTGCTTTCTCCTCTCTCCCGGCAAAGCCAACGCTTAATCCTCTTGTACTGTAGAAGCTTCCCCCGATTGCTACCGGTCCTTCAACGTCGATAATATTATTGGCATCCTTAAATACAATAACATTAAATCCTGCGGCAGCGCCAAAAGGCTGACCCGCAATATCATACCACTTTATATTATCAAAAGGTATTCCTGCTTCTGCTGTTGCTTTATCATTGATACTGATATTGTCCATATAAACTCCTGCGAGCTGCTCGAATAGCAACGCATTTTTATTCTCAGTTTAGTTTATTCGTGTGGAAGGGGTTCCGTGCACCTATTTCACACCAAATAACCGTAACAGCTTCTGCCAGAAAGTGAGGGGCGCCGCAACTGCCTTATCCTCCGATACGACCTCTGATTTTTCAATTGAAGCGGTCTTTATTACAAACTGCACCGCCTTCACGTTGGTATTTTTATTGGATACAAAGGAGGTTGGCTCCACATTATCACCGCCCAGAGAAGCTAAGATGGTATCAATCTCTTCCTGTACCTGAGTATCCATATTTTCGGTATTCTCGTAAAGCTTTGTAGTGCCCTCCGACAGTTCTCCGGCACCATCACAAAGTTCGATCACCCCATTATATAAATCATTTGCACCGGCAGACAGTTCTCCGACACCGGAAAACAGCTTTTTACTGCCGGCCGCCAGATTGGAAACACCATCGGTAAGTTCGCTGTATCCGGCAACAATACTGGCAACACCATCGGTATAATCACTGATTCCCGTATTCAGTTCCGAATATTTTGAAACCAGCGTATTGATGCCGGCGGACAGTTCAGACATTCCGGCCGTCAGCTTTGTCAGTTCACCGGCCAGGGTTGAAATAGCCTTATCAAATTCCTCATATTGGGTCTTCAGTTCAGCGACACCACTCTGCAAATCATTTACGCCGCCGGCCAGGGTATTCAGATAAGCTTCCGTTCCTCCCATGGCGGCACTGTTCCCCATCAGCAGCGGAACAATACTTTGCAGACTGGCAATCTGCTGATTCAGCGTTTCCGCTTGTGCCTCATAGCCGGGAATGTTTTCAATCTGCGATAAGGCTTGCTGCAAATCGTTAATTTGTGCGGAAATGGAACTGACTGCCTGAACATTTCCTGCCATTAATGTATCAATATCCAGGCCGTTTTCGGCCATCGCTGCTTTATACTGGGTATACCCCAGATTCTGCTGCAATAACGAAACACCATCATACAGGTTATTGATGCCCTGCTTTACCGCACTTGATGCTTCGGTAATTTTCACAATCTGAGAAGTATCTGTTGATATCCCGTTTAAATTACTTTGGATTAAACTTAACGCTGCCAATACATCGGCCGATCCGTTTTTAAGGTCTGGGGAATGGCTGGAAAGCTCAGTCAGGCCGCCTTGCATAGTGGCAACCCCTGCTTGCAGGGCCTCAATGCCGTCATCCAGCTCTTTGGCACCGCTGTTTAAACTGCCCACACCATCCTTTAAGGTGTTGCTTCCCGCTTTCAGTTCCGTCGTTCCGCTGGTTAAATCCTTTGAACCGTCATTCAGCTTCTTTGTGGCATCGATCAGTTCGTCCACCTTTTCCATCAATGTTGCATCGTCGATTTCCACATTCAGGTTAAGCTGAATTGCATTGATGGAAATGGCCTCCATCGTAAAATCCTCTACCGTTGTCCGGATAGTCGTTTCCATACCTTTACCGGGAAGGATTGTGTAAGCAAGCTGTTTATTTGCCCCCACATTGGCTATGGTTGCATCTGCTGCCACGATATTTTTACAACTGTCGGTATCCAACACTACCGTTGCCTGCAGTGCATAATTTTCAAAGAAGTCACCGCTATACTTTTTGTTCTCGGTAATGGCAAACCTGATTTCCAGGTCCCCGCTCTTTCCGGCAATTTCGGAAGCAGAGTACTCCTTACCTCCGAGGAAATAACGAATGGAAATATTCCATGGAATCTGCACATTCTCCAGGGTGCCCTGATAGTAAGCCTTATTCGCAGCGGTGGAAAAAGTTATGGTATCGCCGCTTTGGGTAATTTCATCATTTGTGGTCAGCATTTTTACCGCCGAATAGGTGCCATAATCGGTAATGCTGCCGCTGCCGAAAATATTGACGGCATTTACACTTTCCACATCACCCTTTGCATCTGTAATAATATAAATAACTTCTTCCTTTTCACTGGGTACGCCTGCTGCAAATGCGGATGCAGACATCGTACAAAGTAAAACCATTGCCAAAACAAGAGCGGTCCATTTTTTTATATGTTTCATTTCATAATCTCCTTTTCTCTTTTCAAAAATTTTACTCCGCGAGTAGTTTTCTGAATAATGCCGTCAAAAAGATAAAGCATTCCCGGCAAGACAAATAACACAATTGCCAGAGAGCAAAGTGTGCCATAGCCCAGGAAGGTACCAAGCTGTGCTAAAATACCGTGTGATGACACAAAACCAAGCAGGAAACCAACCACTGTCAAAACACTTGCCGAAGTCATAATCGACACTGTAACAGTGGAAATGGTAGTAATAATCGCCTGTTTCTTATCCAGTTCCTGCCGATACTCTTTATAGCGGTCGGTAAACAAAATAGCATAATCCACCGTGGCGCCCAGCTGAATCGAACTGATAATCAGATAAACCATATAAAAAATGCCGTTATCCGCAAAATACGGAATGGAAAGATTGATCCATATTGCCGTCTCAATACCCAGTACCAAAATCACCGGCAGCGAAATGGATTGCATGGTCAGGAGCAGTACTACAAATACCGCACCGATGGCCAGCAAATTAACTTTCAACATATCGGCTGTGACCGTATCCTTCAAATCCAGGATTGCAACACCTTCGCCCAAAAGCTGCCATTCATCCGGATAATATTCCTCTGCCGCATCACGAACTTTTTCAATCAGGGAAAAAGCCTCTTTGCCCTCAAAATCCACATCTGCAGTAATAACCATGCGGGTATAATTTTCAGAGTTCAGCTTGGACAGCGTGGCATTGTCCAGATATTGTTCCGGGATTTCACTGCCTACTGTATCCACATAGGAAAGAATACTCTTTACCTGCGACAGCCGATGAAGCTCATCGGATAAAGCCTTTTGGGTGGCGGTACTGCCTTTTGGTATCAGAAGCACATAGGTATCATTTTTTCCAAAAGCTTCTTCGATTTGGGCGGTATCAGCTCCGTACTGTGTTTTCTCTCCAAAAATATGCGATGAGCCATAATAAAAACTGTTAGAATTGGACGCCAGATAGCTGGGTACAATCAAAATTGCAAAAATGCCCACCATGGGAATCATTATCTTGCATACAGTTTTACCGAAACCTCTAAAGGACGGCAGGAAGCTGCGATGTTTTGTTTTGTCTATCCATTTATAAGTGGCCAGAATAAATACCGGCATAAAGATAAATACCGTAACAAGGCTAATGGCAATTCCTTTGGCAAGCGCAAGACCCAAATCGGGACCGATTCGAAAACGCATCAGGCATAGTGCCAGAAAGCCGATTACCGTAGTCAGTCCGCTGGAAAGGATCGAGGTAGTCGAACCGCACAGTGCCTCTACCATTGCCTCTTTCGGATCAGCTGTTTGGGTGCGGCACTCTGCAAAACGATGTAGCAGGAATACCGAATAATCCAATGATACAGCAAGCTGTAAAATATTACCGGCCGAATTTGTAACAAAGGAAATTTCGCCAAACATCAAATTGCTGCCGGCATTGATAATAACCGCCACACCAAGACCCATCAGGGCAATAAAAGGTTCTGCCCAGGAGGTCGTTGTTAAAAGCAGTACCAGCAATGCAAAAAGGACACCGACTACCGCAATAATCGGGATTTCCGATACTGTACTGGTAGTTGCCACCGCACTGGAAACAGCACTGCCGGATATGGCATTTTCATCTCCGATAATGGCGCGAATCTCATCCACTGCCGCAATCTGCTTCTCTTCATCGATGGTTATTGAAAAAAGTGCATTACTGCCTTTATAGTAAGTTTCTAATGTGTCCGTATCTATAAATTCAAGAGGCTGGGTCACATTAACCGCATCATCAAGCCAGGTGACATCCAGCGCCCCCTCAACCCCTTGCAACTTCGCTTTGTACTCCAATGCCTGGGGAATCGTAACATTTTTTACCATTACCCGGGCATTAGGGATACCCCCCTCATATTCTGCTTCCATTTTGTTCATTGCCAATGTGGAGGCACTGTTTGCCGGCAAATAATCAATCATATTATAATTAACCGTGATAAAAGGCTTACAGCATAGACCCACAATGAAACATACCGCAAAACAAATCAATATAATCCGAGGATGATTTACAATCCGGTCATAAAACTTTTTCATATCTGAACCTCCTCACCGGAGATGAAGAAGTGATTACGTTCTCCCCAAACCTCCAGTTCAATTTTGGTATTTATGATTTTGCCTTTCGCTTTATAGCAAAAGGTGTGGCGCAAAGTTACCATTTTCCCAACAAATTCTATGGTGTCATCCTCTCCCAGAGTTCCTTCAAAGGGCTCGCTATGCCTAAATAGTTCTAGCATGCCGCACAGTATACCGTTTTCTTCCGTAAAGGATAAGGTTCCATATCGGATTCCAATAGGAACGGTCATTTCAATATTATACTTTCGCTCTTTCATAACGTTCTCCCTTCCTTTCACTACTGGATTGTAGCAATAATAGACTTCAAAATAAACGGTCAAAACGCACCCTTTTGGGGAAATACGGACAAAACCATATGGATTGATGGGTAAATGACCATAAACTGTTGGTTGTGCTTTTACCGGACAGGTGTATAATAAATGCAAAAGGGGGTTGGCTTATGAAACACGAAGAAGCAACACTGAAGACAAGAATGGCACTTGCTGCCTCTTTAAGAAAATATATGGAAAAAAAGCCTCTCGGGAAAATCACTGTCAGCGAGATCATTACTGATTGTGATGTGAACCGAAAGACTTTTTATTATCATTTTGAGGATATCTATGCTTTGTTAAAGTGGATGTTGGAGCAGGAAGCAATCGAGGTTGTCAAGCAGTTCGATCTGCTTGTGGATTACGAAGACGCCATCTATTTTGTTATGGACTATGTAGAATCCAATGCCCACATTTTGAACTGTGCTTACGATAGCATGGGGCGGGAACAATTAAAGAATTTTTTTGGTAACGATTTTTTAAAGATCATGAAGGGCTTAATTAATGGCGTTGAAAAAGAATTAGGTTTATCTGTTGCCGAAGACTTTAAAAACTTCCTTTGCTGTTTATATACTGACGCCGTCGCCGGTTGGGTCGTTTCCTGGTTTCATGAGAAGGAAAAAATATCACGGGAAAAAGCTGTTGAATATTTAACTTTGATTATCAGGAGTACCTTGCCTGATGTGCTGAAGAATGCACCGAAAACAACCGAGGTGGGTATTTGAAAAAATACAGAATTAATATTGGGATAATCAGCGTCTTCGCTATCATAATGTTTTTATTTGGTATCCGGAATACGGTTAATGGTCTTGTTATCAGGAACAACTTGAAAAATATCCAAATCACCTGTGATTCTGCAAACATTAAGAATGGGTTGTTTGTGGAAACAGACCTTGATGTATCCAGATTTTTGGGAAACATGCTGCCAACCGCAACCGGAAAACATTTTTTCCCTTTAGTAGGCATAGATGCTGTGAGTGGTGAAATGCGATTAAGGAAAAAGTCTCTTCTGATTATGCCGTAGCTATAATTGATATTGAAAAGCAGGCAGCAATATTGAATAACGGATTGGGGGTACTTTTGGCTGCGGTATTATTATTTTTATTCTCATCTATAGAAAAGAGACACCTATAAAAATTCTGCCTATTAATGTATCGTCCCCACAGCCCATAGCGGTAGGTTTAGCAGCCTCACCATGAAGTTATAATTTAATTATACACATATACAAAAATTGCAACGACTTTTTGTATTTTCGCTACATTTTTTCAACCGACTTTTTTAATAAGAAAGTTCCTGTTCCACAAGGAAACTCATCAATACCTTTTTGGTCTTCTTGCTGGTATAAACGCAAGACCAGTCATTACGCATGAATCCGCCCATTCGCAAGGTTTGTCTGGTCTCACCTGCTACAAATTCATGTAATGCGGCAGCAATCCGGGCTTTTTCGGAATCCACAGCGTGATAAATGGATTCTACCGTCAGCTTAGGTTCCTTAACCTTTTCATTCTCCAAAATTCCGGAATGCATCATATAAAAATAATTCTTAGATTGTCTGATATTTCCTTTGTTCAACTCCAGCAAGGCATCGGCCATGGCTTTTAACGCCACCACCAAAGCCCGATTGTCAATATAGGACACCGTGATAAGGTCTTCTTTCTTTACTGTTTTCTGCAAACCGTCTATTTCAAATCCGCTAAAGACAGAAAACCTCCTTGAAACTGTTCCTGATCCAGACCGCCGAGAAAGCGGGCATGTACTTTCATCGAAACCGGATCATCCACTACATTTTTCAAATAATTATCAGCAATCTCCTGTACATAATATGCTCTTTTCATTTTGTTTCTCCTCCAAATACTTTTCCATAAGATAAAATGTTCCCTTTCGCCACTCTGCCATTCCAACTTCTTTATATCCGCAATTACCGTATAACTTGAGTGCGTAAGGATTTAATGAAAATGCATCTAATCTGATAGCTTCTATTCCCTCTCTTATCAACTTGTCTTCAATATAACTAATTGTGCTTTTTGCCACACCATTGTTTTGAAATTTAGGATTCACACACAATCTATGTAAAACATAAAAAGGTCTCTCCGGTTCTTCCCATCTACCGTTTTGGTATTCTTCATCGCTTTCCTTGTTTAATGCAAAAACTACGGCAATTTGATTATTAACAGAACCTATATACAATTGTTTCCGACATATATCCCTTTGGAAATCTTCATTTGTCGGATATAATTCATCCCATTGCATAATTCCGTTACTTTCCATTTCAACAATCGCATTTTTAACAAGTTCGGCGATACCATCCAAATCTTCCATTTGTGCTTGTCTGTATCTAATTTCTAATTTCACTCTAATCGCACCACCTTTTTCATAACAACCATACATCCACTCCGGTAATTTTGAGAAAAAGACCAAAACACGCCTGTGCAATGGTCTTAGCCTTCATCATAAGCTGTTTAATGTAATCTGTGATTTCTGTAATAATACTATTGTTTGAAGTTCTTCCACCCTATCAATAACAGCATTGCTTATCACTTCAATTCTCTCTTCATCCATAAACTCTGACTCCGAAAAAATCTCCTGAATATCTGTTTGTATTTTTTTTAATTCTTCAAACGGTATCCAATCTAAATTCGTTACAAGTTCCAATTGTTTGGACTCATTTGCGTAAAACGGTTTTGACTCTATCGCCTCTAATGGTCTTATTGTTTTAGTCAACTTATCCTGCCACAAACTTGTACCACTGTCAAAAATCGGAGCCGGGCCAATCCACTCCAGTGTTTCTACATTTCTAATTGCGCCAAAATTTCCGAAGTGTCTGTCTGTATTTGCCATCAGGTAATCAAATACTAGCATATAATCGATAAACCTTTGCATATCCGGGATACCTAATGTTCCACATGCCTCCATAAAATGATTATATGGTGAATTCTGGCTTCTTTTCTTTATTGTCTTATTAATACTAACGGCATTTACCAATTCTGTATCCGTAGTAATAAAATTATCGCATATGCTATATGGCACCTTGTTCTCCCATAAAAGTGAATATGCAGCAAAATTTTCAAATCCTAATCGCTTGTGTAACCTGGTTGCAAAAACTTCATTTAAAGGTTCTTGCATATACGGATTACTGCCCGCTTTAATCAGACAACGCTTTCCATCTATTATCTTCCATTTCTTCTTAAGCCATCCATCTGATGTATTACATGGTGACATTAGGTCCATCTTATCTTTTGCAGACTTACCGAATAAAGCATCCCCTACATCATCAGAAAAATCGTTTTC
The DNA here is from genome assembly GCA_031556725.1 of Lachnospiraceae bacterium. Lineage (GTDB taxonomy): Bacteria > Bacillota > Clostridia > Lachnospirales > Lachnospiraceae > UBA935. The sequence goes on from JAVBSL010000022.1 coordinate 135,351, forward strand.
AAAAAAATTTACATCAGACCAGGTCAGGCTGCTGTCACTTGGCTTCATCCAATATTGATTTGACAAACTTAATCCGTAGCACTTAATCAACAATTGTTCTGTATGAGAAACATCCAGTTTTTCCAATGCTTCTCTTATTCCCGAACGGCTTGCCGGAATAGAGCGGCCATACCACCATTCATTTAATTCTTTCTTATTTGGTATTCCTGTTTTCTTATCAATTCCGATTGGGAGGAAATCAAGATTATGTGCTTTTATAACTTTAACTATTGCTGCAGTATCATCATCAATGTTTAATTCCACAACCGGATTATTTTTATTCATTAATGTACATATCATTATAGATCCTCCTTCCTGAAAATGTTACTGGTATTATATCACAGTTCCGCACGGATGGCACCAAAATACATAAGGTTTTATCATTCACTTTCCGAAAATAAAATGCACTCGACAATCTCTGCTGCGTCCCTGACCAATTTAGGACAAAGCGTCTTCCATTGCTTTGCTACAATCTGACTGTCGTCATTGATTAAATCAACACCTAAAAGTGTACGGCAATTTACCGAATTATTTCTTTCTTCAAATAGTCTGGTAAATTCCTGTACGCAAGCATACGTTTTCTCCTTCGCCGGATTATCTGTCTCTGTAGAATTACCATACTTTAAACCTATCAGCAGATAAGCACCGGTTACTGCTCCGCAGGTTTCCTGTCGTCTGCCCATTCCGGCGCCAAATCCACTGGCCATCTGCAAAGCTGTCTTTTTATCCAGACCCAATTCCTCACAGTAGGTAGATACAATAGCCTGAGAACAGTTGAAACCGTTCCCAAAACATTCCATAGCTTCCTTCACTTTACTGTTATTCATCCTCTAACTCCTCCTTTGTACTTGCTGTAACCGCGCACAGGAAATTCTTAAGCTCCTGTACTTTCGCATCATTCAATGAGTAATACATCCATTTTCCCTCTTTGCGCCCATTCACCAAACCACAATCACAAAGGATTTTCATATGGTGGGATAAGGTTGGCTGCGTAATCTGAAACTTCTCCAAAATTTTGCAGCCGCAAAGCTCACCGCAGGAAAGCATATCTACAATCATTAATCTGTTTGTATCTGCCAATGCTTTAAATAGTCCGACATTCTCATTATATTTATCCATCGTTTCACCTCACATAGATGCTTGCCTATGTGTTATCATACACATTCACATAGGTGTTTGTCAATATGTTTTTGTTGTAACAAAAACAATTCCTCTATTTTATCGTGATTACTTTAATCACTTAAAATAAAGGAATTGTCAGGTTAATCTATGTCAATCGACATTTATTAAATTTTATAACTGAGGACCTGCTGAAACCAATGCTTTTCCGGCATCATTTCCTTCGTACTTGGAGAAATTCTTAATAAATCTCTGTGCCAGATCCTGTGCTTTCACATCCCATTCATCAGCACTTGCGTAAGTATCACGAGGATCAAGAATATTGGTATCTACGCCAGGAAGTTCTGTGGGGATATC
>JAVBSL010000005.1:0-44200 GCA_031556725.1 Lachnospiraceae bacterium
AAGAAGAGCTCGTGCAGCAGCTTGCAACATCGTTCCCAACTCAACCGGTGCAGCTAAAGCAATCGGTCTTGTTGTTCCTGAACTGAATGGTAAAATGATCGGTTCCGCACAGCGTGTTCCTACTCCTACCGGTTCTACCACTATCTTAGTAGCAGTAGTGAAAGGCAATGTAACCAAAGATCAGATTAATGCAGCTATGAAAGCAGCAGCTACCGAATCTTTCGGATATACCGAAGAAGAATTAGTATCCGGTGACGTTGTAGGTATTACCTACGGTTCCCTGTTTGATGCTACTCAGACCATGGTTGCTCCGATGGCAGATGGCAATACTCAGGTACAGGTTGTTTCCTGGTATGATAATGAAAACAGCTACACCAGCCAGATGGTTAGAACCATCAAATACTTTGCTGAATTAGCATAATCGGCAAATAGGTTAGACCTATAGGGTCCGGTCCTTGGACCGGATCCTTTTTTGAAATTAAAAATGGAGGAAATAGAAATGGGATTAAACAAAAAATCAGTAGATGATATCAATGTAAGCGGAAAACGTGTACTTTGCAGATGTGACTTTAATGTACCCCTGAAAGATGGTGCAATTACCGACATCAACCGACTGACCGCAGCACTTCCGACTATCAAGAAATTAGTAGCAGACGGCGGAAAGGTAATTCTTTGCTCTCACTTGGGTAAACCTAAGGGCGAACCGAAACCGGAACTTTCTCTGGCCCCGGTTGCAGCTAAATTAACCGAATTATTAGGACAGGAAGTAAAATTTGCAGCAGATTCGGAAGTTGTGGGACCTAATGCTAAAGCTGCAGTAGCGGCAATGAAAGATGGAGACATTATTTTACTAGAGAATACTCGTTACAGAGTAGAAGAAACCAAAAACGGTGAAGCTTTTTCACAGGATTTGGCTTCCATCTGTGATGTTTTTGTAAACGATGCATTTGGTACCGCTCATAGAGCTCACTGCTCTAACGTAGGTGTAGCTGAACTGGTTGACACTGCTGTAGTTGGGTATTTGATGCAGAAAGAAATCGATTTTTTGGGAAATGCCGTAGAAACTCCCGTAAGACCTTTCGTAGCCATTCTGGGCGGAGCTAAGGTTGCTGATAAATTAAACGTTATCTCCAATCTGTTGGATAAATGTGATACCCTGATTATCGGTGGTGGTATGGCATATACCTTCTTAAAAGCAAAAGGATATGAAATCGGAACCTCTTTAGTTGATAACGAAAAAATTGATTACTGTAATGAAATGATGGAAAAAGCTGAGAAATTAGGCAAAAATCTGCTGCTTCCCGTTGATACCATCATTACCAAAGACTTTCCTAATCCGATTGATGCAGCAGTTGAAGTATCCGTAGTAAAAGCAGACGCCATTCCGGCTGATATGATGGGATTGGATATCGGAATTGAAACCGCTAAGATGTATGCAGATGCTGTAAAAGCGGCTAAGACAGTAGTATGGAACGGACCCATGGGTGTATTCGAAAATCCGATTCTGGCAAAGGGCACCATTGCCGTAGCAGAATCTTTGGCAGAAACTGACGCAACTACTATTATTGGAGGCGGTGACTCTGCAGCAGCAGTAAATCAGCTGGGATTTGGTGATAAGATGACCCATATTTCCACTGGAGGCGGTGCTTCCCTGGAATTCCTTGAAGGAAAAGAACTTCCCGGTGTAGTAGCAGCTAACGACAAATAAGAAGGAGAAACAAGAAATGTCTAGAAGAAAAATTATCGCCGGTAACTGGAAGATGAACATGACTCCCAGTGAGGCAGTAGAATTAATCAATACTTTAAAACCTTTGGTAGCAACTGATGACGCAGATGTTGTTTTCTGTGTACCGGCTATCGATATCATTCCTGCGTTAGAAGCAGCAAAAGGTTCCAACATTGCCATCGGTGCTGAGAATATGTACTATGAAGAAAGTGGTGCATATACTGGGGAAATCTCTCCTAAGATGCTGACTGACGTTGGTGTTAAATATGTTATTATTGGTCACTCTGAAAGAAGAGAGTACTTTGCTGAGAGTGATGAAACTGTAAATAAGAAAGTGTTAAAAGCTTTTGAACATGGTATTACGCCTATCGTTTGCTGTGGTGAATCTCTTACCCAGAGAGAACAGGGTGTTACCATCGACTGGATTCGCCAGCAGATTAAGATTGCTTTCCTGAATGTAAGTGCAGATCAGGCGAAGACAGCAGTAATCGCTTACGAGCCTATCTGGGCAATCGGAACCGGTAAAGTAGCTACTACCGAGCAGGCTCAGGAAGTATGTGCAGCTATTCGTGTATGTATCGGTGAAATCTATGATCAGGCAACAGCAGAGGCCATTCGTATTCAGTATGGTGGTTCTGTATCGGCAGCCAGTGCATCAGAATTGTTCTCACAAGCTGATATCGATGGTGGTCTGGTAGGCGGTGCAGCATTGAAACCGGATTTTGGCAAGATCGTTAATTACTAATAGTACCGGATTATATGTATTGATTGAATAGAGTAATTTTGAGCCCGTGTTTTAAGTAACAGATACTTAGAACACGGGCTTTTTTGAAATGGGACTTTTTCATGGAATAGTTCTTTGAATCCAGATGGGAAGTGACGGAATCAGGATATCATGAATATGTGGAAAGGTAATCCACAAAAGGTTGTTACATGCGGTCTTTAATGAATCACCGTCCTCTTTTATAAACCGTTCCAAAGTCATACTTCTGCTCCGGATAGCTGTGCTCCTTTATATAATCCAGCAAAAATCCGGTTTTTTCATCTTGATTTGGACATGTGTCAATTTCATTTCCTTCTGTCAAAAACGATTGATAAGCTCCGCAATCCGAGTTCAAAATGAAGATGATATCGGGAATTTTATCTGGACACGCGGCATAGTACTCCTGTAAACGAGGACTATTCACACTCACCCGCCACGGGTATGGTGTTCCGTAATTGCTATTACTGCATAAATAGGCCCAATTACATATGCGACTAAACAGAATTGTATGGTTCTCACCATCGGCCATTAGTTCGTCAATCGCCAAGCACAACATGTCATATTGCCTTCCACTGTTCTCTGTAGTTCTCAGATACCGGGCTGGACCAGAAGATATCTCATAATCCAATTGTTGAATAGGTGCATCCCGATACACACTGAAAACCCGTAGAAATAGTGACTGTAAGGTTGCTATAATCAGAATTAATCCAAGTGAAATCTTCAACCATGGATAAGCTGCATATTCTAAATAAAAATTTTCAATCACCAATACTGCTGCAATTCCTACAATAGTTCCACCAATCGTCAGTGCAGTAAGGCCCGTATTCGATGACAACTCAAAAGCAAAAGACAGCAGCAAACCTGGGAGAACGAATAACCATAATATTTTATTAGTCTCTTCACAAACATTAGGTATAAATAGATAACATTGTATCGCAAAAATGATTAAGGCAAAGTTCACACAACCCAGCATATCAAAAGAAAGTGCTGTATTAATTAAAAAAATAGCAAAATTCAGCAAAATCATTACTTTGATAAAAGAAACTGAGACGGTTTTTTGCGGATGTCGTTTTTTATAGATAATTGATACTGCAATGCAAATAACTGTTATTGCAATCGTATATTTATACCGGTAAGGAATTCGTAATACAAACTTTGCCATTGATATAAGCGGATTCACACTTTCCATTTCCGGTTCATTTAAAATATGCGGTAAGAATTTCAATAATTGATTTAATGTTATCGTCGAAAAGAGATATCCTAAGTAAACAGCTGCGCTCATTATTATTCCCGTCAGTACATATATCACGCTCATATGATAGTTCTTAAATTTCTTAAAAACTAACAAAAAAATAATTGCCAGTATATATGGAATCGTCAAAAAAGGGTTACCCAAAACACTGATCGCCAGTAATATACCTGCAATAATCATCCGCAAATGTGTTCTGCTGCTAAAATCAGTCCGATAAATAATCAGCAGTGCCCACATAAATGCGTTCAGCACCACACAATAGTACGAAACTCCACTAATATTTCCGCGAGAAAAAAGCAGAAATGTCAATGCACAAATCAAGCTGGCAGAAGCTGTATGTTTTTTACGAAGTGCATAATAACAATAAAGCGAAATTCCACCAGTCCATAAAACCGCTATCATCCGAAAAAACAAGTATACGCCGTCATTATTTCCATGAAGAAACATATAAAGGCTATAAATGGGTAACAAAAGCGGTACATAAAATTGTGCTCGGTTCCATTCGTCCACCACCATTCTCTCACCAATCCAAAGGCGGTGAACCATAGCTAAATAATAGCTTTCATCTGACCAGCAAAAGCTATAATAGCAACGGACTAAAAGTAATCCAATAAAGAAAACCACTATTAGGTATAAAAAAAAATCATTTTTTCTACATTGCATATTTTTTTGCTCCTCAAAACATAGATATTGGTACTGCACTTTAAAATATCACCCAAAAGTATATGAATTTTTCTTTCGTTTTCCATGATATCATAAATAATAAAAAAAAGAAACATTTGTATATTGTACATAAAATGCAGTAGAAGGTTATATAAAATTATGTTATACTGTATTTATTAAGTATGATTACCTTTAGAGAATAGAGGGAGAAGTTATGGGGCGTGTATTATATGTAGTAATTCCCTGTTTTAACGAACAGGAAGTACTGGGGGAAACAGCGGGAAGACTGAAAGAAAAGATGAATACCTTGATGGAGCAAGGGAAAATTGCTAGAAACAGTAAAGTTGTTTTTGTCAATGATGGTTCCAAGGATGAAACATGGACACTGATACAGGAACTGCATCAATCAGATGTTCTTTACAGCGGTATTAACTTAAGCTGTAACAGAGGGCATCAAAATGCCTTGCTTGCCGGCCTGATGACTGTGAAGGACCATGCGGATCTGGTAATTTCCATGGATGCCGATTTGCAGGATGATATCAACGCCATGGATGAAATGATTGATAAATATCTGGCCGGGACAGATATTGTATATGGAGTTAGAAGCAGCCGGGCAAAAGACAGCTTTTTTAAGAAGATGACGGCCGAAGGATTTTATCGGATTATGAATCATATGGGTGCAACCACAGTTTTTAATCATGCGGACTATCGCTTGATGAGTAAACGGGCAATTGAAGGGTTGGCAGAATTTAAAGAAGTTAATTTGTTCTTGCGGGGAATTGTTCCTATGGTAGGATATTCCAGTGATATGGTTTACTATGAGCGCGGCGAGCGTTTTGCCGGAGAAAGTAAGTATCCCATCGGAAAAATGATTGCTTTTGCCATTGAGGGAATTACTTCACTAAGTACCAAACCGATTCGAATGATTACCGGATTAGGGTTCTTTATTTTCTTAGTCAGCATTGCGATTCTGATATACAGTGTCGTGCGGCATTTTCAAGGGGAGACCATCGTTGGCTGGACCACACTGATGGTTTCGGTATGGGCTATCGGCGGTCTGATCTTACTATCCCTGGGGGTAGTGGGAGAGTATATCGGAAAAATATATATGGAAACCAAGGAAAGACCGCGGTTTATTGTAGAAAAGTTTTTAAATAGCAGCGATGAAAGTGACTTGACTTCATAAGGAATAAAAGGTATACTAATCAAGGTCGTGATTATAAGACAGCACAGTTGGAATACGCGTGTTGTCTTTTATTATGTAAACTAAAAAGCAATCAAAAAAGAAAATGAGGAATAAATGGAAGAACGAGTAGAAGAACGAGTAGAAAAAAAAATCAGTTATCAGGAATCAGGAGTAGACGAGAGAATTATCAGAGCAGTACAGGGGATGGGATTTGAGACCATGACCCCCATTCAGGAGCAGGCCATACCGGTGCTGCTGGAAGGCAGTGATATTATAGGGCAAGCCCAGACCGGAACCGGTAAAACAGCGGCTTTTGGAATTCCTATGATCCAGATGGTTAACCCGGACAGCCGGAAGCTTCAGGCAATTGTGCTTTGCCCCACCAGAGAATTAGCAGTTCAGGCAGCCGAAGAAATCCGCAAGCTTTCTAAATATATGCAGGGAATTAAAGTTTTGCCGATATACGGCGGACAAGACATATCCAAACAGATCAGAGCTTTAAGCCAGGGCGTGCAGATTGTAGTCGGAACGCCGGGCCGGGTTATGGATCATATGCGGAGACATACCATAAAAACCGGTGCAATCAAGATGATTGTATTAGATGAAGCAGACGAAATGCTGAATATGGGATTTCGTGAAGATATTGAAACAATTTTAACAGATATGCCGGAAGAGCATCAGATGGCACTTTTTTCAGCCACCATGCCTCAGGCCATTTTGGACATTACCCATACCTATCAGACGGATGCCAAATATATTAAGGTTACCCCTAAGGAAATAACCGTAGATCTGGTAAAACAAGCTTTTTACCGGGTTCAGCGAAAAGATAAGGAAGAAGTACTTTGCCGGTTGATGGATTACTATCAGCCTAAGCGGACGTTGATTTTCTGCAATACTAAAAGAATGGTAGATGAGCTGGCGGAACAGTTAAAGGGCCGAGGCTATCAGGCTGAAGGACTTCATGGAGATTTGTCCCAGCACCAGCGGGACACTGTTATGAATCTGTTCAGAAGCGGGCGCAGTCAGATATTAATTGCCACGGATGTGGCGGCCCGAGGAATTGATGTCAGTGGTGTAGATGCCGTGTTCAACTACGACATTCCCGAGGATATTGAATATTATGTGCACCGGATTGGCCGTACCGGCCGGGCCGGAAAGAAGGGACGTTCCTTCACACTGGTTAGCGGACGGGAGATTTATAAGCTGCATGATATTGAACGAGCCTGTCATACCAAAATCAAAGAGCGTAAAATACCTACAGTTGCCGACATTACTACGGTTAAAACCGACAAAATTATTATGGAAGCCAAGGAGATAATGGATAGTCAGGAACTGGATTCTACCGTTGCCGAAATTGGAAAAGCAATGGAAACCTATGGCTTTACAGCGATTGAACTGGCAGCTGCTTTCATGAAGATGAAAATGGGTGAGGAACTGTTCGAGATAAAAGAGGAAAAACCTTTCTTTGAGAAAAGCAATAAGAGCAAGAAGACATGGGATGGAAAACGTAATGAGTATGCGGGAGGAAATGCGCATGCGGGAAAAAGCACGCAGGCAGGAAAAAATGGGTATGCGGGATTTGGCAAAGGTAAAGCGCCGGCGCAGAAGAAAAAAAGTAATTTTGATGCAAAAAATCGGAATTATCGCGGCAATGCTGCTGATAGTAGCCGGCAGCGGAGCAGCAATTATTAGTAATTTGCCCCAGACGAGGGTGTCTAAACAGTTAAAAGCCGGAGATGTTCTGGTAAAAGAAGAAGATTATGTAGAAGCGATTGCCTCATATCAGGCGGCATTGGAAATTGATTCGAAATCGGTCGAAGCTTACCGCGCCATGGCCGGTGCTTATCTGACCAGTGATGATGTGAAATCCGCCGAACAGATATTATACGATGGATGGGAAAATACCCAGGACGAAGGTCTGCTGCAATATTATTGTGCGGTTATGTTAAATGAAGCAGTTGAAGAAATCAACAATCAAAGCTGTACCTTCCATACCGTCTCCAAATGTATAACTGTATTAGAAAAAGACAGTGAAAATGCAGATGCCCTTAACCTGATGGAAGCCTGTTGTCAGCGATTGTTGCAAACAGCAGACAGTACAGAAGAGAATACGCAGTTCTGCACGACGATGGATTGTGATAATACCTGTGGATTTTCGCAATACCTGGATATTTTGGAACGTTTGTCAGCTATTTATGATACTACCGGAAAAGACGAGATTAAGAGTTTGATCCGGATGTACAGTGTTCCGGATATGGATACTATGGTATTTAATCTTTCTCATATCACTAAATACCGTGACCTTTTAAATCGAATCAGGACAATCGAAGATTATCAGGAAGTGGAACAGATAATTACTTGTTTAGATAAGGCGTTATGGGTTCAGGACACTTTTACCCCGGCATTTGCAGCATTCGATTCCGGTGAGTTCGAACCAATCAAAGAATTTATTAACAGTGAGGTTTATCTTGCGATAAGAGATGAATTTATTGCCGGGACTATGGAATATTGGTATGGAAAAACTTATATTCCGGTAAGCAGGGAAAAGATGCGGTTACAAAGAACCGACAGTGGTTATCAGTTTTCTTTTTTGGATTATGTAGAGTGCCCGGAAACAGCCGGAGTTATTCAGGTATGGGGAGCCAAACAGGAAGATGCCGGGGTTCAGCGGGCAGCGATTTCCTATGAACCTGCTTCGACAGACGGTTCCGATTATCCGCATATTACTTATGAGATCATTTATTTATATAGCAATGTTAAAATTGGAGGCGATTATGTTCCGCAGATGAACTATCGCTTTGAAACCAAAACAGCAACCGAAGAGGGTATTACAACTGATCTGATTGGTGACTGGGGTGGTGCTCACGAGTGGGAAACAACTTATTGATTTAAATTTTATTTATCAGGATGGAGCTGATTGCATATCAAAAGTGTGCACAGCTCCATTTGTGTTTTGGCCGGAAATTGCCCGATTTCATATCGGAAAGAGTCTCCAGTAATGCCCAGGCTAATATGGATAGTCAAAGCAGCCGATATAGTGGGAAAGGAAGTGCTTATTCTTCTTATAGTAACAAATATGATTTTTGGAGTTAGAAAGGAGGCCAATATGACAATTGGAAAAATGGGCGGAGCTGATTATCAGCCGCCGGAAAGGAAGAAAGTCAATCAGGGAACGACTGATTGGGATAAGTGGAAAAACAGCATAACGGCAACAGCAGACAAAGCGGATGGTACAGATGAAAAAGCAAAAACACAAAACTCGGTTTTGGATATCTACAAGGCATCAGCAGCAAAAGGTGCAAATCAGATAAAGCCAGGTTACACAGAATACGAATCTGAGAATTACCGGATTGTTCCGGACAATGAGTTTGGCGTATTCACCATTTATGATAAGCAGGGAGAACGTTATGGTGCGTTTCAGTATTCGGATATAAAAATAAAGCAGGATGCCGAATCAGGAAAGCAGTTTTTAATTTCCGAACATGGAACCATGTCTTATGATGCCATGATTTTTGATGATGAATTGAAGGAAAGCCTGCAAAACATCATGGGCAAAGAACAATTTGAGACAGAACCCTTGAAAGGATTTCAATTAAAACAACATTCCGGTACAGGTATTCAGTATTTGCTTAGAGATGGTGAGGAAGGAAGAGGCGGCAGAGTATTACTGCAAACCGCAGAAGATCAGAGAAAATATGATGAGCTGGCGGAAGCCTATATGAACAAGTACCCGAACCTCATTAAGGATCAAAATGCAGCATATATTTATGCTGATTTGGAAATCAGGGGATTAGCGGAGCGAACCAATCAAGGTATACTCTCAATTGGATTTGATGGGATATCATATAGCGATAACAGTGGTGACACAAATGGCTGGTATATTTCATTTAAGGCCGACAGCTATCAAAGACTTTACGAGTGGCTTACGGAGAACCGGGACTTTAATGAAGAGATGGAAAAAATCTCAACATGGCTGGATATCTTAAAAGAAAAGAATGCGCAATTGCTTGGACCGAATGGAAAGCAAACAGTTCCGACTGACAGAAGAACTGTAAATAACGAAAGTACATACAATAGCCATACCGTATATTTTAAAGACAAGGATACACTCTATTCCGGCGGAAACGGCACCGGTTTATCTTATACGCTGAAATATGCAGAAGATTCCACCGCAGAAAATCCGGTTATAACAGCCAGGGGAGTGGATGAAAACGGCAAAGAATTCGAACAGAGAATTTATGTAAAGGATATTAATCCCGCTAACGCCACAATCGTAGAAATGCGTGCCCTGCAAGCATACAGTGGCGAAGATACCAGCCTAAGCCTAACCTCATTACCACCCGAGTCAGGTTCCATGAAATTAAATGACAAAGCAGATTTCTTCAGTATGTTTGAAAAAGCAATTTCAGATATGAAAAAATTGGGGAGAAATGATTTGTCAAGTTTGTTTCAAAAAAACCTGAATCTTTATCGTCAACTTTATTAGTAAAGGGCTATTCTAAAACGTAAAGCACCGCCAAGCGGAGTGGAACCGGCAGTCTTAACATAGGAACCGACCACAACCTATTATGTAAGAAATGCATTAAGAGACAACGGAGTTGAGACTTTATCCGAATGGAGCTCCATTGAGCGAGATTCGGATGAGTTTAAAGGCTCGACGCAGTTCTCTGGAACGCGCATTTCGTTATAATGGGTTGTGGCCGGTTCCTATGTTAAGACTGCCGGTTCCACTCCGCTTGGCGGTTCAATACCCCGGCTTTTATTCGCCCATCTGGGCTTTTTGTAGATTATAGTATATTCCCTTCTTTTCCCTCAGCTGTACATGATTTCCTTCTTCCACAATGTGCCCCTCATCGATAACAAAAATTCGATCGGCTTTTTGAATGGTGGAAAGCCGATGGGCGATAACAAAAGAAGTACGTCCTTCCAACAAAGATTCGATACCCTGCTGTACCAAAAGCTCGGTTTGGGTATCAATACTGGAGGTTGCTTCATCCAGGATGAGAATCCGCGGTTCGGATACCATGGTTCGGGCAAAAGCCAGTAATTGCTTCTGGCCGATGGAGAGCCCGCCGCCTCGCTCGGATAAGACCGTATCGTAGCCCTTATCCAGCTGGATAATAAAGTCATGGGCCCTGACCGCTCTGGCTGCCGCCACCACTTCTTTATCGGTGGCATCCAGCTTACCATAGCGGATATTGTCCTTAATGGTGCCTGAGAACAGGAAGTTATCCTGAGTCATGATCCCCATTTGATGCCGCAGGCTTTCAATAGAAACCTTTTTCACATCGTAACCGTCAATACATACCTGGCCTGACTGCACATCATAGAAACGGCTGATCAGGTTAACAATAGTAGTCTTACCGGCACCGGTAGGTCCCACCAAAGCAATGGTTTCACCGGGCTTAATAGAGAAGCTCACATGATCTAAAACGATGGTTTCGTCATCATAAGAAAAGCTCACATCCTTAAAGGTCACTTCTCCCTGAATGGGAGGCAACTCATTAATAGCTTCGCTATCGGTGATTTCCGAAGGGGTATCCATAATTTCAAAGATCCGTTCCGCACCGGCAATATTGGTAATCAATTGGTTGTAAAAATTACTTAAGTTCATAATCGGATGCCAGAACATCGAGATATAAGTACCGAAAGCAATAAAAGTACCTAAGGAAACCTGACCGGGGCCGATAACGTGGATGCCCACAAAGTAAAGGGCAATTAACCCCACAGCCCAGCAGATATCGATAACCGAACCGAAGGCATCATTTAACCGGACAGCCCGGATAAAGGATTCCATATGTTCCTTGACCAGCTGGGTAAAGGTAGTACGGGTTTCCGCTTCCGCCGTAAAGCTTTGAATGATCCGGATACCGGCCAGATCTTCATGGACAAAAGCATTAAGATTGGAAGATTTCTTCCTGTGTAACTGCCAGCGTTTATGGGAATAAACCTGGATCAGCCACATTCCTGCAATCATGAAGGGCAGGGTACTTAAGGAGGCTGCCGCCAAAGCCGGATTTTTAATAAACATAATAATGACTACGGCAATAATGGTAATAAAGTCCGGTATTAAAGTAATAATAAAGTTACTCAGCACATCCTTCAGGGAATTAATGTCCCCAATAATACGGGCCAGAATCTTACCGGTGGGCCGGCTGTCAAAAAAGTGAAAATCCAGGGTTTGAATATGAGTATATAATTCCTGCCTGATGGTAACCAGCACATGGTTACAGACCTTAGCCATTACATACATCCGGATTCGGATCACCACCACCATGATGGTATTTAAAACCAGGGCAATTCCGAACAATCGATAAAGGCCGCTGAAGTCCTTAGGGCGGATATAATCATCAATAGCCTTTTCCATAATCAGTGGATTGACCAGGGAAACAAATACGCAGTAAGCCATGATCAGTAATACCAGACAAATTTGTTTTTTATAGGCAAGCAGGTAAGAGAGCAGCCTAAGCAGCGTAACTGTTTTGGCTACCTCTACCGTTTGCTCGTCATCTTTGATAGCATTAATAGGCATTTACACCACCTCCTTACATAGGCTGCCGCCATATTGTGCTAAATAAGTTTCGTAATAAAGTCCTTTTTGTTCCATTAAGGAAGCATGGGTACCCCGCTCGGCAATGGTGCCTTTTTCCAGGAAAATGATCTCATCCGCCTGACGGACGGCACTGATCCGGTGACCGATAATGATTTTGGTGGTTTTATCTAATTTCTGCAGGGTTTCCTGAATCATCAGCTCGGTTTCCATATCCAGTGCTGAGGTGGAATCATCCAATACCAGGATTGGGTTTTTCTTAGCCAGAGCTCTGGCAATGGTGATTCGCTGCTTTTGTCCGCCGGACAATCCCACGCCCCGTTCGCCGACTACCGTTTCGTATTGACCGTCCATCTTTTCGATGAAGCTGCCGGCCTGTGCATCCCAGGAAGCCTGCTTAACGGTTTGCAGATCGATATAATCTCGTTTCCCCAGGATAACATTTTCCATAACCGTATCGGAGAACAGGAAAACATCCTGCATAACCAGGGAAATAGCGCCCCGTAACTGTTTTAAATACATATTCTTAACATTCACATCATCCACATAGATATCACCGCCGGTAGCATCGTAGTGCCGCTGCAGGAGATGGATGATCGAGCTTTTACCGGCACCGGTGGCACCCATGATGCCGATGGTCTTACCAGGCTCCACGGTAAAGGAAATGTCGTGGAGGATTTCATGCATATCTTCCTTATGGAAAGAAACATGGGAAAAAGCAATCTTACCTTTTACCGGCTCTACCGAAACAGGCTGTTCCACTTCGGTAATGCTGGATTTTTCGGCATAGATCTTTTTGATCCGCCGGTTAGAAGCAAAAGCGGAGGATAGACCATTGGTCAGCCAGCCTAACATCTCCATAGGCCAGACGATATTCATGGAATATTCTACGAAGGCACCCAGGGTTCCCAGGGTCATTTCGTCTTTCATCACCAGATAACCGCCCAAAAGCAGAATGGTCAAAGGCAGCAGTCTGGTAATCAGGGACAGAAAAGGATAATAAGTAACAAATACCTTAGACTGCCGCATATTTAAATCATAGTACCGCTTGTTGTGGGAAAGAAACTTGCCGATTTCATGTTTCTCTCTGGCAAAAGCTTTTACAGTCCGCACTCCGGCCAGATTTTCTTCGGCAACGGTATTCAAAGCCGCATTTTGTTCACTGATGGCTTCGTATACACTGCCCAGTTTCCGTTCCATGGAAACCGCAATAGTAGCCGCCAGCACCATACAAAGGGTAGGCAGAATCGCCAGTTTCCAGTTCAGGCTGTACATACAGAAAAGCACGATAGAGGTATGTATCACCACCTCGATCATCAGCATGCCTACGTATGATAAACCTTCCCAAATGCGGTCAATATCATCTTTCACCCGGGACATCAGCTCACCGGTGCCGATTTTGTCAAAGAAATCAGCACTTAAAGATTGGATATGGTTAAACAGATTTTTCCGCATATCGGAAGAAATATGGGCACTTACCACGTCAAAGGTATACTCTTTGGTATATTGAAAGATACATCGGCCAATGCCCACGATTAAAAGTCCCAGCAATAGCGGAGTCAGCTGGTTGGTCTCACCGCCCACGATAACATTGTCGATAATCCGCTTGGTTAACTGGGGGGAGAGCATATCCAGTGAGACTGCGATTACCATCGAAAGAATGGCAAAGATATAGGCAAATTTGTGCTCCCATATGTAAATTGATAATTTTTTCAAAGTAAAACCTCCTCATAATCATAAAAATACGCAAAAAAAACCACTATGGAAACTACCATAGCGACTTTGCGTAAAACCATAAATTCATAAAAATAAATTGAATATTAATGATTCCAAACCCGGGAGGTAATTTCATGTAAATGCATATTTGAAAACATATCAGTATCTGTAAAAATAAGTTTCTTAGTCATCGCTTTCATTGCCTCCTTTCTGGTGATTTTGTTAATCGTTACTAAACCAACATACGATAATCCCCAATATTTGTCAATACAAAATATAAAAAAACAAATTTTTTTCATTGTCTTTTTCCTGTCGGTGGCATAAAATGGTTTTTAAAGCATTAAAAAAGGAAGACGAGGATGAAGAAATGGTTTCATTATTGGTGAAATTGACAGTAAAAGATTATCAGAATACAGAAGTACCCAAGGTACGGCAAGGTTATGGAATTCTTTGCGGTATCGTAGGGGTAATACTGAATGTATTTTTGTTTGCCGGAAAATTTCTGGCCGGTATGATCAGCGGTTCCATTGCCATAACGGCGGATGCCTTTAATAACTTATCTGATGCCGGTTCTTCGATTATTACCCTGGTAGGATTTAAGATGGCGGGGCAGGAACCGGATCCGCATCATCCTTTCGGACATGGGCGGATTGAGTATATTGCCGGACTATTTGTTTCGATAGCCATTTTGATTATGTCCTTTGAGTTGGTGAAGTCATCGATAGATAAGATCCGTCACCCGGAAGCAATTGAAAGCAGCCCGTTGATTATCGGAATCTTGATCGTATCCATTTTGGTAAAGCTGTATATGGCCTTTTACAATAAGCAGATCGGGAAACGAATCAGCAGTGCGGCCATGGATGCCACCGCTATCGACAGTATGAGTGATACCATTGCCACAACGGTGGTACTGATTACTACTTTGATTGCCGGCGCAACTGACCTTCAGTTGGATGGCTGGTGCGGTGTGGGAGTCGGGATATTTGTCTTTTTTGCCGGGATTAATGCGGCGAAGGAAACCATCACCCCCCTTTTGGGACAGCCCCCGGAACCGGAATTTGTTGATAAAATCGAAGAAATTATTTTACGGTTTGAAGGGGAAGGGGTACTGGGAATTCATGATCTGGTGGTCCATAATTACGGTCCCGGACGAGTGATGCTGTCTGTCCATGTGGAAGTGCCGGCGAAAGGTGATATTTTGGCCCTTCATGATATGATTGACCGGATCGAACATCAATTGCGGCAGGAGCTTCGGTGTGATGCGGTAATTCATATGGATCCGGTTTCCAATGATGACGAGTTTACCATGCAGTTAAAGGAACAGGTGGGTGCGATTATCAGGAAAATGGATGAAAGTATGCAGTTTCATGATTTCCGGATTGTTACCGGTCCTACTCACACAAATATTATTTTTGATGTTGTCGTGCCCTTTCAGTATACCAGAACAGACGAAGAGGTTATCCGGTATCTGCAGGAAGAGATCAGTAAACAAGATAACAGCTATTTTGCTGTGATACAGGTGGACAAGGCATATCAATAAAAAGTCAAAGGGGCAGTGTAGAGGTCTTGCGTATCTAAGGGAGGTGTTGCATATCCAAGGGATGTATTGCATATCCCTGGGAAAGCGTGTATAATGCGTAAGGGAAATAAAGTGTGTTTCACACAGTCAGAAAGGAAATTATAGAATGAAGAAACCAACCGTATTAATGATTTTAGATGGATATGGATTAAACAAAAACAGTAAGGGCAATGCCGTGGAAGAAGCCAGTACGCCGGTTATTGATGGTTTGATGGCAGATTGTCCTTTTGTAGAGGGGAATGCCAGTGGTATGGCCGTTGGTCTGCCGGAAGGTCAGATGGGTAACTCAGAGGTTGGACATCTTAACATGGGTGCCGGCCGTATCGTATATCAGGAGCTTACCAGAATCACCAAGGAAATACAGGATGGTACCTTTTTTGAAAATCCGGCCCTGCTGGATGCAGTAGAAAATTGTAAAAAGAACGACTCAGCGCTGCATCTGTTCGGTCTGGTCTCAGACGGCGGTGTACATAGCCATAATACACATATTTACGGCTTGCTGGAACTGGCTAAACGGAACAATCTTTCGAAAGTATATGTGCACTGTTTTTTAGACGGAAGAGATACCCCTCCCGCCAGCGGTAAAGGGTATGTGGAAGAACTGGAAACCAAGATGAAAGAAATCGGCGCAGGTGAAGTTGCCAGTGTAACGGGACGTTACTACGCCATGGACAGAGATAATAATTATAATCGGGTTGAGATGGCCTATGATGCTCTGACGAAAGGGGAAGGTCTTACTGCCGAAAGCGGCCCGGCCGGTATTCAGGCTTCTTATGACCGCGGAGAAAACGATGAATTTGTAAAACCCACTGTTGTAGTAAAGGATGGCAAACCGTTAGCAATCATTCAGGATAAGGACTCGGTTATTTTTTACAATTTCCGCCCTGACCGTGCCAGAGAGATTACCAGAAGCTTCTGTGATGACAATTTCAAAGGATTTGCCAGAGAAAGAAGGCTGGATATCACTTTTGTATGCTTTTCCGATTATGATCCCACGATTCCCAATAAGGAAGTGGCGTTCCATAAAATTTCGGTAACCAATACCTTTGGCGAGTGGCTGGCTGACAATAACATGACCCAGGCCAGAATCGCTGAAACCGAGAAGTATGCCCATGTAACCTTTTTCTTTAACGGCGGTGTAGAAGAGCCTAATCAGGGTGAGGACCGTATTTTGGTAAATTCCCCCAAGGATGTGGCTACTTATGATTTGAAACCCCAGATGAGTGCTTATGAAGTATGCGATAAGCTGGTGGAGGCCATTAAGGCAGATAAATATGATGTGATTATCATTAACTTCGCTAACCCTGATATGGTCGGTCATACCGGTGTGGAAGCGGCAGCTATCAAAGCCGTTGAGGCAGTAGACGAATGTGTAGGCAAAGCAGTGGCAGCAGTGAAGGAAGTTGGCGGAACAATGTTCATTTGTGCCGATCATGGCAATGCCGAGCAGTTAGTGGATTATGAAACAGGCGAGCCCTTTACCGCTCATACCACCAATCCGGTTCCGTTCATTTTGGTAAATTATGATCCGGCGTACACCTTAAGAGAGGGTGGCTGTCTGGCCGATATCATTCCTACCTTAATTCAGATGATGGGTAAGGAACAACCCAAAGAAATGACCGGAAAGTCTTTATTAATACAGAAATAGAGGAACAGTAGTGTTAGGAACAATAGTAAATACCGTGGCGGTCATCATTGGTGCCGCCATCGGTATGCTCTTAAAAAAAGGTCTTCCCGAAAGGATGGCCGATACGCTGATGAAGGGGCTGGGGCTTTGTACCTTATTCCTGGGGATCAGCGGTTCCCTGAAAGGGGAAAACACCCTGATTATGATTCTGTCCATGGTTATCGGCACGGTTATCGGTGAAGCCGTTGATCTGGAAGGTAAGATCAATAAGCTTGGCAGCTGGCTGGAACAGCGTTTTGCCAGTAAAAATGAAGGAAGGGTATCTATCGCGGAAGGTTTTGTAACAGCAAGCCTTTTATTTTGCGTTGGTGCCATGGCCATCATCGGTTCTTTGCAAAGCGGTCTCCAGGGTAATCACGAAATGCTTTATAACAAGTCCATGCTGGATTTTGTTGCCGCCATTATTTTTGCCTCATCCTTAGGCATCGGTGTGATGTTCGCTTCCGCCTTTGTTTTCATTTATCAAGGCAGCATCACCCTCCTTTCCCAATGGGTCTCTCCCTATCTGAATGAAACGGTAATCAATGAAATGACCTGTGTCGGTTCCATCATTATCATGGGACTGGCTTTAAACATGCTGGGTATCACCAAGCTTCGGGTTATGAATTACGTGCCGGCGATTTTTTTGCCCATTCTTTTATGTCCCTTGTTGAATCTGATTTTTTAAATTCTTAAAAATTACTTAATAATAAGTGTTCTGTGTTGACGCATAGGATGGATAATGTTACCATTGGTGTATTAAGGGTAATAGTACAGAAGGTATGCGAAAGGAGCAGGTATGATCATCATAGACTATAAGGATACAAGACCGATCTATGAACAGATTGTGGACAAATTTCAGCAGCTGATCCTGCGGGGAATAATACAGACCGATGAGCAAATGCCGTCGGTCAGGATGCTGGCTATGGAGTTATCCATAAATCCCAATACCATTCAAAAGGCATATGCAGAGCTGGAACGGCAAGGGTTTATTTATGCCGTTAAGGGCAGAGGCAATTTTGTGGCTTACAGCGATAAGCTTTTGGAGGGAAAAAAGGAAGAAATCCGTTTAAAACTGCAGAACATTTATCAGGAAGCAGCGGAAATTGGAATTTCCAGAGAAGAGTTTCAAGGGTATCTGGAAGATGGGAGGATGTCATGATCGAGATTAGGAACGTAAGCAAATCATTTGATAAAATTAAAGCGGTGGATGCTGTCAGTGTTACGGTAAAAGAAAATACCGTGTTTGGTCTGATTGGTACTAACGGAGCCGGAAAAAGTACCGTGTTGCGGATGCTGGCTGGGGTTCTGAAGGCAGATAGTGGTGAGATTATTGTGGACAGTATGCCGGTTTTTGACAATATCGAGGTGAAAAAGAAGGTGTTCTTCATTGCCGATGAGCCATATTTTTTTTCCAACAGCACGGCAGCCGATATGGAACGGTATTACAGCAGTGTCTTTGATGAATTCAAACGGACTGACTTTTATACCTATTTAAGCCACTTTCAATTGGATAAGAAAAGGAAGATTAACACCTACTCCAAAGGCATGAAAAAGCAGTTGGCACTGGTATGCGGCATTTGTTCGGGAACCAAGTATCTGCTTTGCGATGAAACCTTTGACGGATTGGATCCGGTAATGCGTCAGGGGGTAAAAAGTATTTTTGCCAGTGAGATGGAAAAGCGCGGACTTACTCCGATTATTGCATCCCACAATCTGCGGGAGCTGGAGGACATTTGTGACCATGTGGGACTTTTGCACAAGGGTGACGTTTTACTGTCCAAGGATTTGGAAGATATGAAGTGCAATATCCAGAAGGTACAATGTGTATTTGCCAGTGCAGAAGATGAAGTAAGAGTGCTGGATGGTTTAGATATCATGCGTAATGAAAAGCGGGGATCCCTAAGTGTATTGACTGTACGGGGCAGCCGGGAAGAGGTGATGGCGGTATTTGCAACGGTCACTACAGTATTTTTTGAATCCATTCCCCTTTCTTTAGAGGAGATATTTATCAGTGAAACGGAGGTGGCCGGTTATGACATCAAAAAACTCATTTTGGGCTAGTTTAAGAGAAAATAATAAAAGAAGAACCTGGCTTTGGGCGATTTCCTGGCTATTCTTTTTGCTTTACTATATTGCCGGGACCGCACTGGTTATCAGTAGTAAAAAGAGTTACCTGGAAGGTATTGAGCAGGTCAGACAAGTGACTGATTTTGAAAAGCATCAGATTCTGATAGATGCGGTGAATGGCTTTCTCGGTTCCAATATTGTCCTGATGCTGGTAGCAGCAGCGTTGGCAGTGATTTGCGCCATGCAGGGATTTTCTTACCTTTATTATCGAAAGAAAGTGGATATGTATCACAGCTTGCCGGTCAAGAAGAGCAGCAGATTTATTGTAATCTGGGTTAATGGTGTTATGATTTATTTAATTCCCAGTTTTGTGGGCATTGCTGCCGGCATACTGGTTGCGGTATCCCAGGGAGTAATGACAGCGGCAACATTTTATGTTATATGTAATATTCTGATTACGACGTTGTTGCTATATCTGGGTCTTTATAATTTATCGATTATTGCCGTTATGCTGACCGGACATCCGATAATTACCATATTTGGGGTGGCTGTTTTGCAAGGCTATGAGTTTGTAGTAAAGTTTTTACTGTTGGCCTATAAGCAAGATTTCTTTGAAAAGCTCGGTCTGTTCAATAACAGCCGGCTGGGACAGGCGTGGTGGTCTCCTTATAGTGCATATGCATTAATCTGGACACAGGCCAGTTGGGCGGACGCAATGAAACCCCTTGGCAGATTGGTTTTCTTAGGCTTGTTGTTTTTTATCATTGCCTATCTATGCTATTGGAAAAGACCGGCCGAAGCGGCCGGCCGTGCCATGGCCTTTGAGATTACCAAACCGATTATTAAAATCGGAATTGTTGTGCCGGCAGTATTAGCCGCCGCCCTTGTAATCAAGCAGACCACTTCCGGATATGAACATAATGCCGCCTCGGGCAGTCCGTGGTTTATTGCCTTTGCTATTTTGGCCAGTGCAGCTATCGTCTGCTGTCTGATGGAAGTGATTTATGAATTTGATATCAAAGCCTGCCTTCGTAAGAAGAAAGATATTCTAATCTGCGTGGTATTGGCAACCGTAATCTTTTTGGGATTTCGCTTTGATGTGACCGGATTTGATACGTATATTCCGAAACCGCAGAAGCTGGAGAGTTATGCTTTTGTGATGGATACCGGGGAAAATCAATATATTGATGAAGCCGGTAACTATATGTCGGGGGCTGCTTATGCCGATAAAAATATGTTTATCACAGATGCCGAAGCCATCTGCCGATTAGCAGAAATACAGCCCGAGGAAGATCCTGACGAGTGGATATTGGTGAAATACCGCTTGAAAAACGGGCGGTCGGCAGAAAGAAATATTTGGCTGGATTACAATAATCCGGAAACGGACGTTTTACTGAACCGAATTGTCAGCAGTGCCGAATATAAAAAGGGTGCTTTTATGATTATGAGCGATTCTTTTGACCGGTGGTTGGCAGGTAGCAATGAGTATACGGTAACAGCCAGATATAGTGTCGGTCCCTATTCCTATAAGTTATCAACCGATGATATGTATAAGCTGACAGAGCTATACCGCCAGGATTTGGAATATATTAATTATAATGACCTCAGTCAAACCCTTCCGATTGGAAAAATCAATCTGGAAGCGTATAAAATCAAAAATGGTGAAAA
Source organism: Lachnospiraceae bacterium (assembly GCA_031556725.1). Lineage (GTDB taxonomy): Bacteria > Bacillota > Clostridia > Lachnospirales > Lachnospiraceae > UBA935. Next base: position 20,840 of record JAVBSL010000005.1, read on the forward strand.
ATCGTATTACTCTTATAATTACCAAACCCTGATCGTCTATCAGGACTGCGTAAGGACTATTGCCTGCTTGAAGGAATTAGGTTTTTATCAGGAAGATATCTATAATAAGGAGGACGTGGAACAGGTAGTGGTTACTAACTATAATTTTGATACGGAAGAAGCGGAAACCGATACAGCGCTTTACTATGGCGGTGAAGCTACTGCTGTTGAAGCACCCAACAGGACCCGGTCGGTAAGTTATACCACCCTGGGAGAAATCCAGGAAGTGGGAGAGTTTGTCTGGCCCACATATTGGGGCTATGGCAACCGGTATAGGGAGCTGCTGGATAACGCCTTTGAAGTGACCGTGTATTTCAAGAAGGGAACCAATCCCTATGAACATGATTGTATGAGCTATACCTATCGGGTATTGAAAGATAAGGTACCCAATTTTATTCGGGAAGTGACAGCATATATTCCGGAATAAGGATAAAACAAAAACCCACTTCAAAAGAGGTGGGTTTTTTGCTATACTATAATTTAGAAACAGGATAAGGGAGCGGACATGGAACGAGCATTAGATAGAATTTTGAAAGCAGAAAAGAAAATAGGGAAGGTACAGTGGCGTTTTTTGGATGTGTTGTTCATCCTCTGTATTTTGCTCATATCCTTAGGGATAAGGATTTCGCTGTTTCCCAGTATATCCGGTGATTATTCAGGCTTTCTGCGGCCGTGGATGGAGGAAATCAGGGAACTGGGCGGCTGGCCGTCGCTGGGCAGAGAAATATCCAATTACTCTTCGGCCTACATGATTATCATGAGTTTGCTGTCTTATTTTCCGGCGGATTCGCTGGATTTATTAAAGGGGGTTTCGGTTTTTTTTGACTATTTAGCAGCTGCGGCAGTTTTTCTGATTGTTTATGAGCTGACCGGTCAGGTGCGCAAGGCGACCATGGGGATGGGTGGCTTGCTGCTGGCTCCTACCGTAATTTTAAATGGCTCTTACTGGTGCCAATGTGATATTATTTATGCGTTTTTTGTGCTATTGGGTATCTATTTTTTTTGCAAGGGAAACGGCGGTATGGCCTTATTTATGACGTCGCTGGGTTTTGCATTTAAACTACAGGCCCTATTTATCCTTCCCTTTTATGTAATTATGTGGTTGTGCCCTTTGGAAAGAGATGAAAAGAAAGGTGCAGGGGTTCGGCTAAAGGATTTTCTGGTTTTACCGATACCATACCTGGTGCTGACGATACCGGGGATTATCATGGGTCGGGATATCTGGAATTCGATTGGGGTTTATTTTGAACAAACTGACTACTATCCGTGGCTTACATTGAATTACCCCAATATATATACTTTTTTCGGACAGACCTATCTGAACGATTATTTTATACCGGAATTGGGTAAGGCAGGGATTTTTGTAACTCTCTTATTGTTGGGATTTCTGGCCTATTATCTGTATGGAAAGAAGATTCGGATGAACAGCGAGGTGATGATTACTACAGCGCTATTCAGCATCTGTGTAATTCTTTATTGTCTGCCCTATATGCATGAACGTTATGGAATGCTGATAGATGTATTGGCGGTGATTTATGGGATACTGCGTCCCCGTAAAGCACCGATAGCCATTGGTCTGATTATGAGCTCGTTGATTTCTTATATGCCGTATTTATTTGGAAAAGAGGGTCTTTTGCCCGTTTATCATGCTCTGCTGCAATTGGGTCTGGTAATCGCGGTAGGGATGGATCTTTATAAACAGACCACCTTACAAAACCAGGATCCAGTCTTGTAACAGGCGGAGTTTGAACTCATAATCCCGATCCGCAGGCAGTCCGGATATAACCGGAAAAAAAATGATAAAAGTAACAGCCGCAAGAAGCAGATACCCATAGACTATTTTGACACCCAATGGTTTCAGGCGGGCCAGGCGGTCTAATGTGTATCCGATCATTAAAATCATAAATAAAGAAGCCGGGAAGTAGTGATAAATAAAGGTGATCCGACCGATAAAGAACCAGGGAAGGTACTGGGCCAGGTAGGCAATCACAAGGAAACCGGCCTTTTTATCGCTCTTTACCAGCCACATTACCATGGAAAATAGGATGCAGGGGATGCCAAACCACCAGATGGCCGGATTACCCATACAACTGACCGAGCTTACCTTCGTGTCGGTAACCATATCCGTAGCATAGAGCAGCGGTTTGTTGATATAAGGCCATTCATAAAACGGAGAGCTGTAGTAATGGGTAGCTTCCAGCTCCGAATGATACGAAAACATATATTTCAGATTATCATATACGGTTAGAAACAGATTACTTTGAGGCGGATTCCCTACAAAGGGCAGGTAGGAGAGGATGTAAACACCCACCGGCAGGACTACGAAGAAAAGCAGGCAGAAACCAAGCAAACGGGGAACTTCTTTGGAAAAATGAGTGATCAGATACCAAAAGAAGAGCAAACCAAGTCCTAGTCCGGCATAGACACCGGTCCATTTAGTGGCTACAGCCAGGCCCATGGTAAGACCGCAAAGACCCAGTGAAAGATATTTATTTCCGGTAAAGGCTCCTTCGTCCTGCAGGAAAAACAGATAAAGCAGGCCATACATGAGCAAGATAAAGAAAGCAGCAATAATATCAATAGTGGCAATCCGGGAAAGGGCATAATGCATACAATCCACTGCCAGCAGCAAGGTGACAGCAGTAGCAGCTAAAGTATTTTTAAATAGCGCTTTACCAAACAGATAAATCAGCGGAAGCATAAAAATACCGAATAAAGCCGTAATAAATCGCCAGCCAAAAGGATTCATGCCAAACAAACGGATACCCAGGGCGATAAGACTCTTACCCAGCGGCGGGTGGGTGGTTTCATAAGTGGTCAGTTCGTGAATGAACTCATAAGCCGTCCGTCCGTGATAGACTTCGTCGAACATGGTGCCGGAGAGATAAGTTTTCGGTGGGGAAAAGGTATCCTGTTCATCAAATAATTCGGGATAGTCGGAGGCATTTACCGGTATGATGGGAAAACCGTCAGCGGTAACGATGACCAGTTCATTTAAAACCGCCTCATCATCCATGGCAACAATACCCAGATAACGCAGGGTGTAAGGAACATTGATTTGATTCCAGGCAAAAACCGACTCCGCAATCCCGTCGCTATTGACAATTTCCCACATGGAATTATCCACATTATAGGAAGAGATGGAAAAATGCCGGGTATTCAAATGACCCAGAAAGATGGAAATATGGCTGATGTCGGTATTTTCCCCCAGATCCAGTACGATATCACGATTTTCACTGGTAGCGGTATAAAAGCTTTCCGGCGCATCGGAATTACCGATACGGAAAAAAACCAGGATCGTAAATAATAAAGTTATCAAACCAAGAATGGTATAATCAATTCGTTTCAAAGTTTTCAAAACCTCCTAGCTATATAAGAGTATATCAATTTGTGAAAATTTTGGCAATATGAATGTAGGGAGAAAATAGCAATGCCAAATACTAAAAAAATATTAAAGATAGCCGGAATAGCCATTGCTTTTCGGATAACAGTTTATTTTTTGAGTTTTTGTATCATGATTCTTTTCGGTGATTACAAGGAAGGATTCGGTCTTGCCGAATTTCTGGAAGGCTGGATCCGGTGGGATGCCACCAACTATATCAATATTGCCGGCAGCGGCTACGCCGGGGTAACCGAGAACGGACAATATCTGATGCTGGTTTTTTTCCCGTTGTATCCTTTCCTGATGAAAATTTCGAGTGTGGTCCTTCCCAATCTGGCGTTATGCGGTATCTTAATTTCAACAATGGCTTATGGCGGGGGGTGTTGTTACTTGTATCTGTGGATGGAAGAAGAGCATACTTCCGACGCAGCCCGAAATGCACTGATTTTGATCAGCATTTTTCCTTTTGCTTTTTTCTTTGGCGGCATTATGACCGAGTCACTTTTCTTTTTTGTTTCGATGGGGGCTCTTTATTATCTGAAGAAGCAAAAATGGTTTCTGGGAAGTATATTTATTTGCCTTTCCGGTCTTACCCGGTTACAGGGTGCTTTGCTGATTTTACCGGCATTGGCGGAAATCTATACGGCCTATAAACCGATAAAAGCGAAGCGGCTGCGGGAAATAATAGCCGGTGCTTCGATGGTCAGTATCGGCACTTTGGTGAGCATCTGGATCTATCTGGGAATCAATGCCAGGGTCAGCGGCAATCCGTTTCAATTCAGTATTTATCAGAAGGAGCATTGGAGTCAGGGATTTGGGTTCTTACCCCAGACCATAAAGTATATATGGGAGAATGCAGTGGCAACCAGATTCCAGTCCATCAGCATGGCTTTGTGGATTCCGGAGCTTTTGCTATTCGGATTGGGGATAACAGCTTTGGTTTATGGGATAAAAAGACAAAGAATTTCCGTCAGCATTTATTTTGCCGGCTATCTGATCTGCGTTTATTCAGCCACCTGGCTGCTCAGTGCCGGGCGCTATATGGCTTGTGCGGTTCCATTGTTCATGATTGGCGGAGAGTGGCTGGCGGCCCATCCTAAATGTAAATTGCCGGTACAGTGGTTAAGCATATCATTAATGACCATATATATGATAGCATACTATCTTTGGAAGCAGGTTATGTAGGGGCAGAATTATTATTTATTGTTATTTTGTTAAAAAAGTGGTATTCTGTAATTAAATTATTACAGCAGAAGGGAACTTTTGGGGGATACATTATGGCTTATAATTTTACGTATAATATATGCGCAATTATTTTATTAAGTATTATTTTGATTACGCATGTTGCCAAGAAGAAAATGCGCAGTGTCCAGAATGGTCTGTATACTGTTTTGACAATTCTGGCATTGTGCGGCGCAATTGTTGATATCGCCGATGCATGGGGGATTTTACGTTACCGAAACACCCCCTTGTGGTTGGGATACACTACCAGTTATCTTTACTATTCCCTGCAAGGTCTGGTGACCTTTGTTTTTGCATTGTATGTAATGGCAATGATGGAGCGTACCATTAAGGAAGAGGGGATTGTAACCAAGATATGCATGATTACGCCGATGGTGCTGCAGTTTGCGATATTGATTACGAATCCCTTTACCAAAGCATTGTTTTACTATGACAGCAACGGAATTTATCATCGCGGTGGTTATCAATTTGTGATATATATACTTATTATGATTTATGTGGTTTACGTGGCGGCTTATTGTGCTGCTCTGCGGGATGTACTACCGGTAAAGATGCAGATTACTTTATGTATCTGTGTAATGATGGTTTGTATTCCCAGTATTTTTCAGATGTTCTTTCCCAGTCAGCTGATTGTTTATTTTGGGGTGTCTATTGCTATTTTAGTAATTTATATGAATATTCAGAAACCGGAAGAATATCTGGATACTATAACAGGCTTATTTAATACGGTGTGTTTTAAGAAGAATTTCGGCTTAAATACCCGTTATAATCAAAAGAATCATTTGATTTTACTATACATAGAGGATGTAGCTGTTTTGAAGCAGGTCATGGGTATCGAGTCCACTAATTATATTATGTGTGAAATAGCCGCTTATCTGGAACAGCAATTCCCGGGAAATGCCTATTCATTAGGGAGCGAAATGTTTGGTATTATGCTGCGGTGCGAAGATGAAAAGGACGTTCGGGAAATCATGCATTCCCTGGATGATCGTTTCCTGGAGAAATGGCACTATGGGAGCGGAGAAACCGATATTACGGCAAGGCTCATCGAAATCCGTCTGCCGGAGGATGCAACCGATTTGGAAACCATATATTCCTATATGGATTATCTGCGGGCCCTGGACTCCACCCATAAATGGTTTCTGTATGCCAGAGCGGTGGATATGCAGTTCGTACAGCGCAAGGTTGAGGTGGAAGGAGCCATTCGCCGGGCTATCGAGAATGAAAGCTTTGAAATGCATTATCAGCCTATTTACAGTGTTAATGATGAAAGTATTGCAACAGCCGAAGCATTGGTACGTTTACAGGATCCGGAACTGGGAATGATTTCACCGGCGGAGTTTATTCCCATTGCGGAAAGGAGCGGTTTGATTTTACCGGTGGGAGATATTATCTTTAAGAAAGTCTTTTCTTTTATTCAGAAAAATGATTTGCTGAAAAAAGGTGTAAAGTATATTGAAATCAATCTTTCCATGGTTCAGTGTATGCAGGATAACTTTGCTGACCGATTATCGGAAATGATGCATACCTATGGCATCGACAGCAGCCGAATTAATCTGGAGGTAACCGAAACGGCGGCGGTGAATTCACCCAGACGTTTGCGGGAAAATATGCTGGAGCTTTATGAACGGGGAATCAGATTCTCGCTGGATGATTTCGGAACCGGCTATTCCAATATTGATTCTTTGATGGATTTGCCTTTGGATATGATTAAGCTGGATAAGTCCATGATCGATATGGCCACTCAGGAGGATAAAGGAAAAATCGTCTTAAACAGTGCCATTGCCATGGTAAAACGCATGAATATGAAAATCGTTGCGGAAGGTGTCGAGACGCGAGCTCAGAAAGAATACCTGGAAGAAATGGGCATTGACTTCTTGCAGGGATACTATTTTGCAAAACCCATGCCGGAAGAAGACTTCGTTGCATTTATCGAACATTTTAATATTCGGTTATAATAAATTCATTTTGGGAAATACTTCAATTATTAAAAGTATATATTAAAGGTATACATTGTAATTGGAGGTTGTTAAGATGAATAAGTATATGCAGGTTACACAGGTTCATGGGAGAGAAATACTGGATTCCAGAGGCAATCCCACCGTGGAAGCGGAAGTGATTTTGAGCGATTCCATAACCGGACAACGATACTTCGGTATGGCGGCCGTACCCTCAGGTGCCAGCACGGGCAAGTTTGAAGCGGTCGAGCTTCGTGACGGCGAAACAAGATATTTTGGTTTGGGTGTCAGAAAAGCAGTAGAAAATATCAATACTAAGATCAAAGAAGCCATTGCCGGAAAGAATGGCTTGAATCAAGTGGAAATAGACCGTATTTTAATCGAACAGGACGGTACGGACAACAAAGGGAATCTAGGGGCTAATGCAACTCTTGCAGTGTCTATGGCAGTGGCAAGAGCAGCAGCAGAGGCACTCTATATTCCCTTATATCAATATTTAGGCGGTGTTTATACCAGACAGATGCCGGTTCCCATGATGAATATCTTAAACGGCGGAAAACATGCTACCAACACAGTGGATTTTCAGGAGTTTATGATCATGCCGGTACAGGCGGAGAGTTTTGCCGATGGGCTGCGGATCTGTGCTGAGATTTATCATAATTTAAAGAAAATATTGGAGCATCGGGGCTTATCCACCGGAGTGGGAGACGAGGGTGGTTTTGCACCGGATCTGCCGGATGCAGCAGCTGTTTTAGAACTGATTATGGAGGCCATTACTGCCGGTAAGTATGTGCCGGGACAGGACATCAAGATTGCTCTGGACGTGGCTTCCAGTGAATTATATAATGAAGAAACAGGTAAATATCATTTTCCCGGTGAAAGTAAGCAGACCGGGCAGGAGGTTATCAGGGATACTCAGGCGATGATTGCTTATTATGAAGAACTGGTCAGGCGTTTTCCCATCGTGTCTATTGAAGACGGACTGGCAGAGGAAGACTGGGACGGGTGGAAAGAACTGACTGCCCGGCTGGGGGATCAGATTCAGTTAGTGGGCGATGATCTTTTTGTAACCAATACCAAACGGTTGGATGCCGGAATTAAGTTAAAAACAGCCAATGCGATTCTGGTTAAGGTAAATCAAATCGGAACGGTATCGGAAGCAATGGAAGCCATTGAAATGGCTCATAAAAATGCCTATAAAGCAGTTATATCCCATCGTTCGGGTGAAACCGAAGATACCTTTATTGCTGACCTGGCAGTGGCAGTAAATGCCGGACAGATCAAAACCGGAGCACCCTGCCGCAGTGACCGGGTGGCAAAATATAACCGGTTGCTGAGAATTGAAGAAGAACTGGGGCGGGTGGCCTGCTATAAAGAGCCTTTTAACAAAATATAGTTTCAAAATATAGTTGCAGCAAATTTTTTGCTTGTAATCTGCAAGATCTTATGATACAATGAGTACTGCTTGACACAAAAAGTGCAATTAGAGCAGTTATGCATGGAGGTAATTATGGCAGTATTAAGAATAATATTAACAGTTGTATTTATATTGATATGCCTTGCATTAGTAGTGCTGGTATTATTACAAGAGGGTAAGACAGCAGGTTTGGGATCGATCAGCGGTGCCGCTGAGACATACTGGGGTAAGAACAAAGGCCGTTCCATGGAAGGAACCCTTGTAAAGGTAACCAAGTATCTGGCCATCGGTTTTCTGGTTCTTGCGGTTGTTTTAAACCTTAATGTTTTTTAGGATTCGGACGAAAAGCACTCTTGTAAAAGGGTGCTTTTTTTAACATCAGTAGAATAGGAATGGTATGAATAGAGAAGAAATGAATCAACGTAAAAATTTAATATATAAGCTGGTACGGGAAGACCTGTATGTTCCCATGAAAGAAAAGGAACTGGCGGTTTTCTTACAGGTGAAACCGGAAGATCGTCCGGTTTTGAAACAGATATTGGAAGAATTGCTGTCGGAAGGGAAAGTGCAGATTTCCAAAAGGGGTAAATACAGCAAGCCGGAACCGGTAGCGGAAACTGTAACCGAAAAGAGTCGCAAGGTATCCGGAGAAATGACCGGCACTTTCATCAGCAATTCTCGTGGATTCGGCTTTGTGGAAATCGAAGGTCGGGAAGATGATCTTTTTATTCCGGAAGGAAAGATAAACGGGGCTTTTCATAAGGACATTGTTCAGGTAGAATTAGTTGACTCTTCCCATCATGGCAAGCGTCAGGAAGCCCGAATCGTTAAAGTAATTGAGCATGCCACTGACCGGGTTATCGGAGTATTTGAAAAGTCACAGAATTTTGGCTTTGTAATTCCCGATAACAGTAAAATGACCAGTGACATTTTTATTCCGGCGGGATGTTCTAAAGGGGCTGTAGACGGACATAAAGTAGTGGTGGAACTGACCGATTACGGTGATGGCAAAAGAAGTCCCGAAGGACAGGTAGTGGAAATACTGGGCCACGTAAATGATCCCGGCGTTGATATCCTGTCCATTGTGAAAGCTTTTGGATTGCCGGAAGAATTTGAAGAAAAAGTACTGAATCAGGCTGAAAGAGTTGCCAAAGATGTTTCCGATGCTGACAGGGAAGGCCGTAAGGACTTGCGGGATGTATGTATGGTAACTATCGACGGCGAAGATGCCAAGGATCTGGATGATGCCGTCAGTGTTACCATGGAAGGTGAAAATTACCGGTTGGGAGTGCATATTGCTGATGTGACCAACTATGTTCAGGAAAATTCCGCCTTAGACCGGGAGGCATTGAACCGGGCAACCAGTGTTTATCTGGTGGATCGGGTAATTCCCATGCTGCCTCATGCCTTGTCTAATGGAATATGTTCCCTCAATGCCGGCGTGGATCGTCTGGCTTTAAGCTGTATTATGCTGTTGTCACCTCAGGGGGAGATACTGGACTATGAACTGGCAGAGAGCATCATCAAGGTAGATCAGCGGATGTCTTACAATGCAGTCAGAGAAATCTTAGAGGATAAAAATCCGGAACGGATTGAAGAATATAAGACTTTTTACCCGATGTTTCTTCAGATGGAAGAGCTGGCGGCAATCCTTAGGAAAAAAAGGAAAAAAAGAGGATCCATTGATTTTGATTTTCCGGAAAGCAAGATATCACTTACCCCGGAAGGTGTTCCTATTGATGTGAAACCCTACGAAAGCAATACCGCGACAAAAATTATTGAAGAGTTTATGCTGATGGCTAATGAAACCGTAGCCCAGCATTTTTATTGGTTAGAGTTGCCTTTTGTATACCGGACCCATGATAATCCGGATCCGGAAAAGATACAGCAACTAGGCGTGTTTATTCACAATTTTGGATTCAGTATTAAAATATCCAAAGATGAAGTACATCCCAAGGAAGTACAAAAACTGCTGGCAAGGATTGAAGGAACACCTCAGGAAGCGATGATCAGCCGCCTGGCTTTAAGAAGTATGAAAAGAGCTCAGTATTCCGAGGACTGTACCGGCCATTTTGGATTGGCCTGTCCTTATTACTGTCACTTCACGTCACCGATTCGCCGGTATCCCGATTTGCAGATTCATCGTATTATCAAGGAACAGTTGCGGGGACGTTTGGGAGAAAGCCGCATTGAACATTATCGCGGAATTTTACCCATGGTAGCCAAGCAATCCTCTGAACGGGAAAGGCGTGCTGATGAAGCGGAACGGGAAGTGGATAAATTAAAGAAGACCGAATATATGGCGGCTCATATCGGTGAGGTTTACGAAGGGATTATTTCCGGGATTACCGGCTGGGGTCTTTATGTGGAACTGCCCAATACTATTGAAGGCATGATCCATGTGGCATCTCTGGCAGGAGATTATTACAGTTATGATGAACATTCATACGAAATGGTGGGTAAGGATACCGGACGGACTTTTCAACTGGGACAAAAGATAAAAATCCGGGTAAAGGATGCCGATAAGTGGGAGAGAACTATTGATTTTTCTCTCTGTGATGAAGACGAGGACTAGAACTATGGCAAAGGAAGCGATGAAGTTGGTGGCCAATAACAAAAAGGCCTATCATGATTATTTTATTGATGAAAAATATGAAGCCGGTATTGTTCTGCACGGTACGGAGGTAAAATCTCTTCGAATGGGAAAATGCAGTATTAAGGAATCCTTTATCCGAATCGAGCGGGGCGAGATTTTTGTGTATGGGATGCATGTCAGTCCTTATGAAAAAGGCAATCTTTTTAATAAGGATCCGTTACGGGTGAAAAAGCTGCTGCTTCATAAACAACAGATCCATAAATTGACGGGTAATATTGCTGAAAAGGGGTATACCCTGGTGCCTTTACAGGTATACTTTAAAGATGGGCGCGCCAAGGTAGAGATTGGTCTGGCCAGAGGTAAGAAGCTTTATGATAAGCGTCAGGATATTGCGAAGAAGGATCAAAAAAGAGAAGCGGAAAAGGATTTAAAAATGAAAATCCGCGGATAATTTTGGGTATGATGTGTTGTATTTTCTCAGCACATTTGCTACAATAAAAAGGTGAACTATGTTCACCTGTGAGCAAAGCTCACCTTCATAAGGGTTAGTAAAGGTTTCGACAGGGGCCTTGCAGCTGGAGAAGCTATCCGCAGGCGATGCGTCAAATCGCAACAATAAATATAAACGCTGAAGATAATTTAGCTTACGCTGCCTAGTGGCAGCTGTCCGACTTAGTGCACCTACACGTTAAGAACCGGGCATCGACTATGTAGGAAACGACTCAGGTTAAGCTTTGCCCCTGAGGGCGTAATATGAAGCTACTGAATGTATCGGGGTGTCGGTTTCCTGATACAGGAGGGAATGTGGGGTAACCCGAAATAAGCGACTATGATAGTAGAAGGACAGGGAATGGGTCTTTGGACGCGGGTTCGACTCCCGCCTAATCCACTTGACGAGGGAGAAACGAACCCCCGTCCAACCGCACAAATAGCGGTATGTAGGAATGTTTTTTGTTATGTGTTTCCGGTAATAAGCTTTTGGTAGACTATTCGTGAGAATAGTCTACTTTTTTTGCTAAATATACATTTCTTGCTAAGTTGATGTAATTAACGATAAAAAGTTTAAATAGTATTGACATTTTCGAAAAAAACTATATTAAATAATAATAGGAGAAAAAATGGAGGGGCAAAATGAAGAAGGAAAAGAAAGCGGCAGTACCAAAGAAAAAGAAAAGCATTATGCAAACCTTGATAATAGGTTTTCTGGTGCCGGTAGTAATGATGATCGTGCTCGGTGTTGTATGTTATAACACAGCAGCGACCGGTATGATTTCCAAGTATCAGGAATCGGCGGAGTCTACAGTTTCTGCGATTGGGAATTACTGTGATCTTATATGCAACTCTATATCCAGTAAAGCTATGGAGTTGATTGTAAGTGGTGATGTAGCTGATTACTATACAAAACATTATAAAAAACAGGATGCCGAGTCCATGGATGTTTTGCGAGATGCAAGAACTGTGCTTGAAAATGCAAAGGGAACCAACAGTTATGTATACAGTTATACGGTTATTCCGGGGGAGGGATCTCATTTAACATCACTGACGGGGACTATGAGCGGAAATCCTCATGAAGATTTCGCGGCATCTTTGGAAGGGCAGTATTTTGTAAATAATTCTACACTTAAAAATGCCTGGCTTGGATATCACACGTACATAGATGATACGCTTTCAAGTGTGGACAGCAATTATGCAATTGCTTTTTACCAAAAAATATCCAAGAGTGATTCCTATTTGGTATTTGACATAGATATGGGTGTTGTTAAAGATATGCTGAGTCAGATGGATTTTGGCGAGGGCAGCATCAGAGCATTGGTATCGGTGGATGGACGTGAGGTTGTTTCCATCCAGGGAAAAGAGGATGAGGAAGTTACAGAAACCTATTTTGCGGGACAGAAGTTTTATGAGGATTCGAAAATCTCCGATGAGCCTGTAAGTGAAACAGTAGAACTGGGTGGGACAAAATATGTTTATCTTGAAACCCCGGTTGGAAAAACTGGAGCAATGATTTGTGCATTGATTCCAAGAAGTAATCTGATGGGCCAGGCTAATACAATCCGCTATATCACTATTGTTATGGTAATCCTTGCCGGAGCGGCAGCTCTTGTAACGGGCGGAGCGATATCTTCAGGCATAAGCCGCGAGGTAAAGACTATGGCTGCGGGTATATCTAAAGTGGCAGACGGCGACTTGGCAGGAAGCTTTTCTACAAAGCGCAACGATGAACTTGGAATTTTGTCACGAAGTCTGAATAAGATGCTTGATAGTATGCGTTCCATAATGCAGGAAATGAAAAAATTCGGTATGGAAGTTAATGAAATGGCTGCCGATGTTTCGATGCGTGCCGAGAATATTGATGAATCCATAAAGAATACATCCCAGACCATGGATCAGGTAGCCCAAGGGGTACAGTCACAGGCTGGAGAAACTGAAAACAGTAATGATAAGATGATAGTCTTTTCGGATAATATAAACCTTGTGACAAACCAGACAAGTAGCATGGAAAAAGCTGCTGACAGAGCAATTGAAGCAGTTTCCAAGGGAAAAGATATTGTTCATGAGTTAAATGCAAAGAGTGATTCAACTGTAAAATTGACAAAAGTTCTGGTAGAGGATATTGATGAAGTACAGAAGAATTCGGAAGAAATCAAGACCATCGTAGAGGTAATCAACAGTATCGCCGGACAGACTAATCTTCTTTCTTTAAATGCTTCTATTGAAGCGGCCAGAGCAGGTGAAGCCGGAAGAGGATTTGCGGTAGTCGCGGAAGAAATAAGAAAGCTGGCAGATCAGTCTAAAACATCAGGTGATAAAATCCGGGAGATTGTAGCTGGTATCGGGAATACTACCGAGAAGACAACGGAGTCGGCTAAGAAAGCAGAGCGTATGGTTTTGGATCAGGCCGGTAATCTTCAGCAGACGATAGAGGTGTTTGGACAGATTCAGGAATGTGTTGCAGAGCTGGTTGAAGGAATCAGAATGACTCTGGAGCATTTGCAGCAAATAACAACAGAGAAGGATTCTGTTCAGGATTCTATACAGAATATTTCATCTGTGGCTGAGCAGCTGGCAGCATCTACACAGGAGGTTACGGCTACACTTGGCGAGCAGACAGAAGTCATTGGCCAGCTTACTGTGAAGGCGGAAGAATTGCGTAGGGAAGCGATGGGATTGGATGAGTCCATTTCCCGATTTAAATTGTAAGCTGATATTTTATATGTTTTCCAGTAACTGCATTAGTTTTTGAATGGAAACCGGCTTGGCGATATGGGCATTCATTCCGGCGGCAAGGGCAGTCAGGACATCCTCTTGATAAGCATTTGCCGTCATGGCAAAAATGGATATATACCCGGCATCTTCGCGTGGTAAGGCGCGAATTTGCCGGGTTGCTTCATGCCCATCCATAAGGGGCATCTGAATATCCATTAAAATACAGTCGTAGTATCCCGGCGGAGATGCAGCAAACATGGAGAGAGCTTCAGCCCCGTTGGCTGCTTCTTCAAATAAAGCATTCGTATCAGAAAGTAACTCAATGATAATTTCCCGGTTAATATCAATATCTTCGGCAATCAAAATATGCTTCCCGGTCAAATCAAGAGGGTCGGGAGCGGTATAGGAGGCTGCCGACATATCCAATGTTGTCAACGGGAAGGTCAGGGAGAAAGAAAAGACCGAGCCGTTATCAAGTTTGCTCTGAACCTGAATGATTCCCCCCATTTTCTTGACAAAGCTCTGGCTGATAGCAAGTCCCAAACCGGTACCGCCATATTGGCCGACAATATTGGAATGTCCCTGCTGAAAAGGAATGAAGAGGTTGGATAATTGGGTTTTACTCATACCGATACCGGTATCCTTTACAGTAAAGGATATGGTAATCCTATCCTCATTTTTATCCAATATACGAATGACGAAATCAACACTTCCATTTTGCGGGGTAAATTTCACTGCATTTCCCAGTAAATTAATCAGAACTTGTTTCAGGCGCAGCTTATCACCCAATACTATAATATCAGTCAGATCACTGGAATCAATGCAGAAATGAATGCCGGATTCTTCACTCTTGGGAACGATAATATATTCGACATCCCGAATGGCGGAAGAGAGCAGAAAAGGTGCTTCGGCAAGGATTAATTTACCGGATTCGATTTTGGACATATCCAAAACGTCATTCAGCAAAGACAATAAATGATCGGAAGCGGAAAGAATTTCATTAATCGACTTTTCAATATCGGGATTGGCACCAATAGCTGCCCGTTTCGTAATCTGAGCCATACCGATAATTGCATTTAAAGGAGTTCTGATTTCATGACTCATATTGGAAAGGAACAAGCTTTTGGCATAGTTTGCATTTTGTGCTTCAGCAGTTGCTTTTTTTAAGGAAGCCTCGCCCTTGTGAAGGGCAATCGCACCAGCCATAATTGAACATGCGGTAAGTGCAAGGTGACAGTCTTCCGGAGTCCAATCAGCGTGTTCTGACACGGTTAAGAAGTTAATAAAGCCCATCAGGTTACCATCAATGGACAGCGGCATATATAAAGAACTGACAGCACCGTAGTCCAGATAAGGATATTTGTCATAGTGGGATCGGACATCATTATACAGCAGATAAGGCATAGTAGCTAAACCGTCCATGATATCCTGAATCAGGGCAAAGGGGAAAATGCGCCCCACTGTACTTTCAAAATCATGATAGCGAATCTGCTCATAAGTCAACTCCAGTTCCTGCTCCTGCCAATGGATATCATATAGATAAATGCGTTCGGTATGAAGCAGCTCTTCCAGTTGTTTTAGGGCAAAGTGCATTAAATCGGCAAACTGATTAGGCCGGGCAAAAGGAAGGGAGAACTGTGATAAAAATTCCAGTGAACGCAGATGTTTTTTCTCTTCATAAATATTTTCACCAATGGTGGCATAGGCAAAAATATCACCATTTTCATCTTTTACCGGAAAAGAAGAGTAACGCAGAGGGATCTTTTCACCTTCCGCATTGAGTAAAACAACCTCACCGCTCAGGGTATTTCCGGCTAAAACCTGCGGAAAGACCCGATCAAAAAAACCATCCACATCTTCCTGTACATAAAGGGATTCAACCGGCAGTCGATTTCCGATTTTCAGAGGATACCCGGTAATTGTGCAAAACATATCATTAACATAAAGAATGCGGCAGTCAGAATCAACTGCAAAGAAAAGCATATTAGCGGAATTGATAATAGCTTCGTGAATAGAATACAGAGATTTTTTACTCCAGTGCCGCTGTTTCAATTCAACCAGTTCGGTAGTTTCAACAGACATACATAATCTGGCCAGCCGTCCGTCCGGCCAGTTGATCAGGCATACGGAAACACTATAATAATGTTTGGTAAGGGGGTTATATTGATTCATGGATAATGTATATTCGCCATTGGAATCGAGCGTGTTGGTTTCCAGACATCCTTCACAGCGTACATCACGTCCGCAGAGACTTTTATAGCATACTTGTCCAAGCGGATTTCCCACTGACTTTTGCGCCGCCTGATTAAGATATAATAAGGTGAAATCACTCTCATTAATAATATAAACAGGCATTCCCAACTTATCATATGCAGAAAGCCAAAGGGAAAAGTTATCGGTAGTAGAAGAGTTGTTCATATTATTTTCTCCTATGTCAAATTCCAGCTTCACAAATATAAACAGTACAAATTCAATGTATCATATTTTCAATTACTTTACAATCGGCAAGATGCATTGACTGTTCCGATCCTTGCCATGACAGCCAATGCATTTACCGAAGATATTCAGAGTTCCCTGGAAGCAAGAATGAAGAATTTTATTGGCTAAATGGAAGGCAGATTGCCAAGATTGTTACTTTCTTCATCGTCCGGCAGGGACTTGAGATATTCATTACCTTTTCGATTGGCAATACCGACGCCCTGAATACCTCCGTCTTTTGCTAATGCAACAGCCTCGCTTTTATCCAGAACCGATCCATCGGAAAGTTGGTAGCCGGTAACTTTCCCGCTATTTTTTACTAAAGCAGTAATTTCTTTTGCATCGGCTTTGGGGGTGGGAATTTCATCTAATGCCAGCAGTGGCAGTTTTGACAAGTCAAAATTATTTTTATCCATAAAAAAATCCTCCTATATCTGAAAAATTAATATTGAAAAACCTCATAAACAGTATCCCGCTTAATTTTAAAAATATACTGAATATGCAGACGACGGTTACACTGCTATTGAAAATATAACAATGAAATGTTATTATTATAGAAATCAAGGGAGGGTTTTTATGAATAATTATATTATTATTGCTGCTGTACTGGTTGTTGTGATCCTGCTTGTCTGTTTGATCAGGATGTATAACAAGTTTGTGGTTTTGCGGAATCGTGTTAAGGATCAGGAGGCCCAGATTGATGTGCAGCTGAAACGCCGAAGCGACTTGATTCCCAATCTGATTAATACCATCAAGGGTCAGGCAAATTTTGAAAAATCAACTTTGGAAGCGGTTATTAATGCCAGGAACAGAATTGTAAATGCCGGAGACATGAATGAGACCATAGATGCAGATAAGGAATTGTCAGGTGCATTGTCAAAACTTATGGCAGTTGCGGAAAGCTATCCTGAACTTAAAACTAATTCCGGTTTTTTATCACTCCAGAAGGAACTTTCGGAAACGGAGGATAAAATTGCTTACGCAAGACAATTCTATAACGATACAGTACTTAAATACAACAATGCGATTCAAACCTTTCCGGCTAATATTCTTTCCGGTATGTTTGGATTTAAAGAAATACAGTTTATGACGATCAGTGAGAAAGAACGGGAAAATGTAGTTATCGGCGGAGATGATTTCAGGTAGTTAATATGGATGATAAAAATGATCTGATGGTGTCGGGGTTTGTGTTTGCTTCGGAAGAAGATGCGGAACTGGCCAGACAGGAATGTAAGAAAATAGAATATTTGGAAAAAAAGATGGATTATAAGATGCCGGAAAATATGCTGGCGGTTTATAATAAGATTTTGGACGGCAAATTAGTACAGACACCGGTGGGATGGGATTATCTTCGAAAAATGCAGAACCAGATGATTGCGGAGGGGATTGATGCTTCACAGATTTCACCCATTCCCCTTTACAGCGATTTTTCACGCCGCTTCAATAATGTCGGAATGGATACAGGGGTGGTGAAACAGCGAGTCCGAACGAACAAAAAAGAAGAAAAGGATACTTATCAAAAAAGATTTCAAAAAGCGGTGATTGTTAGTATTGGTTTGGCAGCACTAGTGTTGGCAATGTTCTATATCACCTTAAAAAGTGAAAATCCCAATATGCTGAACTATGAAAAGGCGTTGATTAACAAGTATTCGGCATGGGAGCAGGAATTGAAGGAAAGAGAAAAGGCAGTAAAGGAAAAAGAAATGGAATTAAATGAATAAAAACACAGATTTTACATATTTTTCGGTTATAATCTGAAATATACGGCTGAAAGGTTGGTGTTTTTATGGATAAAGTGAAAATATTAGTTGTAGATGATGAAAGCAGAATGCGCAAGCTGGTAAGGGATTTTCTGGTTAAAAGCGGATATGAAGTTACGGAGGCGGAAGATGGCAGCCAGGCGGTTGATATCTTTTTTGCGCAAAATAATTTTTCTTTGGTTATATTGGATATAATGATGCCTAAAATGGACGGTTGGTCGGTGTGCCGGGAGATTCGGGAGTTTTCCAGGGTTCCGATTATCATGCTTACAGCCAAGTCCGATGAACGGGATGAACTGTTGGGATTCCAGTTGGGTGTAGACGAATATATATCGAAGCCTTTTAGTCCAAAGATTCTGGTGGCAAGGGTGGAAGCAATCCTCAGGAGAACCAATCAGATTACCGGCGAAGCGATTATGGAAGCCGGTGGAATTGTTATTAATAAAGAAGCTCACAGTGTCGAGATAGACGGAAAAGTGATTGAATTGAGTTATAAGGAGTTTGAACTGCTTTCTTATTTTGTGGAAAATGAAGGGATTGCCTTGTCCAGAGAAAAAATCCTTAACAGTGTATGGAATTATGACTATTTTGGTGATGCCAGAACCATAGACACCCATGTGAAGAAACTTAGAAGCAAGATGGGAGAAAAAGGCGATTTGATCAAGACCATTTGGGGTATGGGATATAAACTGGAGTGTTAACTTTGGGAGATAATATGAAATACTCAATTCGAAAACAGTTCACTTTAATTTTTTGCTTTTTAATGGCCGGAACTATTTTACTATGCTGGTTCATTAATAATACTTTTTTGGAAAAATATTATATTAATGACAAGCAAAGCGTCCTGATGAGTGCGTATAGAAGAATAAATAATGCTTCCGGCAGCGGCGATATCAGTACCGAAGAATTTGACATTGAATTACAGAAAATATGCGGGAAATACAATATCAGTATCATTGTTCTGGATGCCGAGTCTAAAATCGTAAAAACCGCACAGATGGATGCCGATCTGATGGCCAGGCGGTTGATGGATAATATATTCAAAAGTGCCACCGGCAGTTATAATGAAATACTGGCTGAAGAAGAAAATTATAAAATATGGATTAATACTGATTATCAGACCCAGACAGAATACATTGAAATGTGGGGGATTTTAGACAATGGTACTTACTTTTTGATGCGAAGTGCCTTAGAAGGAATTAAAGACAGTGTGGCGCTGGCCAATCGTTTCCTAGCCTATGTGGGATTGGGTGCAGCATTTTTAAGCAGCCTGATTATTCTCATCGTAACCAAAAAGATTACCGATCCGATTAAAGAATTAACAGATATCTCACAACGGATGATTGATTTGGATTTTGAAGCGAAGTATCAGGGTAACAGCAAAACCGAAATTGCTCTTTTGGGGCAGAATATCAATGAGTTGTCTCAGAGCCTTGAAAAGACCATTTCCGAATTGAAGAGTGCCAATAATGAACTGCTGCGTGATATCCAGCGTAAAAACGAGATAGATGAAATGCGGACGGAATTTTTGTCCAATGTTTCCCATGAATTGAAAACACCCATTGCCCTGATTCAGGGTTATGCAGAAGGTTTGGCGGAAGATATCAATGATGATCAGGAAAGCCGCAATTACTATTGTGAAGTGATTGTGGATGAAGCTGCCAAAATGAATACGGTAGTAAAGAAGCTGCTAACACTGAATGAATTGGAGTTTGGGAATACACCTGTTTCATTAGAACGCTTTGATATTATTTTGCTGATTGATAATTATCTGCAGTCAGTCGATATATTGGTCAGACAGCGGGAGATAAAAGTGATTTGGGAACCGTCCCAGCCTGTTTTTATCTGGGCTGATGAATATAAGATAGAAGAAGTTTTAAATAATTATTTTACCAATGCGCTAAATCATGTGACGGATGGTGATATGATAGAAGTAAGGGCAGTAACGCAGGATGATAAGGTGAGAATATCGGTGTTTAATGAAGGAGAGAACATTCCGGAAGAGAATCTGCCATTTATCTGGGATAAATTTTATAAAGTAGATAAAGCCAGAACCAGAGAGTATGGCGGCAGTGGAGTCGGTTTATCCATTGTAAAAGCAATTATGGATTCAATCAATCAAAACTATGGGGCAGTAAACCATGATAACGGAGTGGAATTTTGGTTTGAGTTAGAAAGGGTAACGAATTATGAACAGTGAATTAGATCAAAGAATACAAGCACTTAGAGAAGAGATGGAACAGCTTGAAAAGCAGAAACAAGCTGAAGAAACACAAGTGGTGCAGTCAGATGAAGAAGCAGTGAGAAAACGAATTATTGAATTGCAGGGAATATCGAAGGACCCTTATTATAGCCAATTCCTGGGTCAGCTTCTGCGGGATTTAGAAAGCAAAAAGGCTACACCCCAACAGATTGCTGATGAGGCAGAGCGGACCTATCTGATTTATCAAACCCGGATGCAGCAGATAAATGCTGCGCCGCAGCCGGTAGTGCAGCAAGCACCGCCGCAGGCACCGGAAAAGTTGAAAAAGCCGGAAAAGAAAGGATCAACGCTTGAGTTTACGATAGGTGCCGGTTTGCTGGGTGTCGTAGGAGCACTTTTCTTATTGATTGCATTTATTACTTTTGGTTTGAATTATTTAGAAGGATTAGCACAGGGTATTTTCCTGTATGTGTTCTCAATCGTAATTATTCTGCTTTCAGAATTCCTGATTAATCGGAAAATACCTCGATTTGCCAGAGGTATTACGGGGCTGGGGATTGGCGGATTGTATGCATCGACAATAATCAACTTTCTATATTTAAGAACAATAAACAGTGTAATTGCAATAGTTGCTATTATTATTATCGCGGTCCTTTCGATCCTTTTAAGCAGAACAAAGGATTCTACAAGTATCAGACTGATTAGTTTTATCGGATGTTATATTTGTTTCTTATCGATGGGTGAATTCAGTTCCTCTTTGGAATTCCTGGTCGCAGTCGGAACTTTGTTTTTGGTAAATATGATATGTGTATTTTTCCCTAATCAAAAAAATAGGAATATGATTCATCTGATACATATGGGGATTAATACTTTCCTATCCATTGTACTTGCAGTAATAGCTTTTCAAAGCGGCTGTGAGTCCATATATATTATTTTTTACATTATTTTAAATGTCATATTATTGAATGTTGTGTATTTAAAGCAGGAAAAAAAGGATTACAATACGATTTTGTTCTGTGTTGAACTGGGCGTACTGGGTGTGATGACAACGATATTTACTGTCGGTGTACCCACGTTTTTCTATTCATTGAATGCAGGTATTCAGATTTACAATCGAATGATAACCATGATTTTGATTTTGGCAGTATGCCTTTTCTTCTATATATTTAGTAAGGACAGAGTCGGAAAGATTATTCAATATTATTATTTTATGGCGGTGGCACTGCTGTTATATCTGAGTTCCGAGGTAAAACTGGAAAATCTATTCGGTGTACTGGTGCTGTTTGTAATTGCAAAATTCTTTACTCGATATAAAGAAACCGAGGTTATGAATTGTATTGTTACAGTATTTGCTTTTATAATCGGTCTTTGCTATTATGATATGTGGCAGGCATGGATACTACTTGGTGCTTTTGTCGGCAGTATATTTTTTATCAAAAGATGGGAGCTGTTTTACCAGTATACGATATCTGCGTTCCTGATATGGTTCGTTGCTCTGAATACTACGTATGATGTGTTTAATCCGGTCAGTGCAGCAATATTGCTCGGATTGGTAGCAGTATTCCACTTTCAGAATAAGAAAAAAACGATGGAAATGGCATATAACATTACCAACCTGTGTGTGCTGGGAATATTAAGTTTATTAGTGGTATTTTGCAGAAATTTTTGGTCAGGAACGATTACGATGGTAGTCGGTGCAATATATATTATCCTTTATCTGTCACCTGAATTTTGTATGAACATTAAGAAAAAATATTTGGTATTAGCGGGATACCTGACCTGTATGGCTTTTTTGATCCGCTTCAGGACACCGATTTATACAAGTATATTACTGATGCTGGTCGCCATTGGCTGTGTAGCGGTAGGATTTAAACTGAAGGATAGGACACAGAGAATGTGCGGTATTGTTCTGGCATTGTTTGTATGTATTAAGTTGGTTCTATATGATTTTAGTGAATTGGAATCATTTTATAAAACAATCTTATTTATGGTTGTGGGAGTGATTACATTAGCTATTTCATTGATCTATATACAATTGGAAAAGAATCAGAATGAACAAAAGGAAGAATTCTTACAAGCACCGGAGTATGAGCCGGAAGCAGAAAAAGAGGACGGGGATGAAAGTAAACAGGAGAACCAAATTTAATTTTCCGGGAGTTGCATTTATAGTGTCGTTGGGACTTTTGACTGGCTGCGGAGTTGCTTATCCGGAGATTACAGAAGAGGAAGAGGCTCATGTGGTAGAGTATGCAACCGGACTGCTCTTAAAGTATGATAAGGGACATGAGCATAGTCTGGTTGACCTGGAAGCCAATAAACCGGAAGAAAACCAGCCACTGGCGAAAGCAGGAGAACCACAGGAAGTATTATCTGCTGAGGATACCGAGGTGGTCGCAGATATTCCGGATCAGCCGGAAGTGGTGGATTTGACCGTGCCGCAAACTTTATCGGAAATTATGGCGATAGATGGAATTGATTTTCAGTATGCAGGATACGAAGTGAGTGACTCCTATCCCACAGACATAATGGAATTTGTGGTAAACGCATCCAATCAGCATAAACTTTTAATATTAAAGTTTAATGTGACAAATAACAGTGGTGCGGACTTTCTATTAGACATGAGTCAAAGCGGAATGAGATATAAAGTCGGATGGAACGGCGAACAGACAAAGAATGCTTTGGTGACTTGGCTTTTAAACGATATGGCTTCCTATAAAGACGAAATTCCGGCAGGTCAGACAGTAGAATTGGTAGTGGTTGCGGAAGTGCCTGAAGAGAGTGCCGATGGGATAAATAATATTGTATTGGCGGTAAGAGGCAGCGAGGGAATTAACACCACAAATTTATAAAAAAATATTTATAAAAAATATTTCGTTTTAGCATTGACAAGTGAGTATGCCGAATGGTATACTCATTTTCGCTGCCGATATTTGTGGCAAAACACAGAACCTTGACAAATAAATAGTAATGCAACCTTGAAAATTCTAAAAAGAATTATTTAAGAACAAGAAACGAACCAAAAAACAGTAAAAAAGCCCAAATCGGAGATTTGAGCTCGAAGAACCTTCGGTTCTTCCGG
>JAVBSL010000029.1:0-20228 GCA_031556725.1 Lachnospiraceae bacterium
ACCGTACCCACGTTGGACACTTCAAGTTCCGAAGCATATCTTTTAATCTGTTCTTTAATCACAGAACTGATTTCTTCCGGTCTTAAATTCATGAATCTATACGCACCTTTCTTATTTTTTATGAAATCTGAATCTTTAACAGCTGCTTCTTAAGTACGTCCAGTTTGGTCCGGATACTGCTGTCAACCACTCTGTCTCCGATTCGGATTACCATCCCACCGATTAAAGATGCATCGGTTTTAAAATGCATTTCCATTTTTCGGTAAGAAGTAATTTCGAGCAATCGCTCTTCTATTTGCGCTTTTTGAATTTCATTCAATGGCGCTGTGCATGTTACATAAGCCACGCCGATGCCTTTCAGATTCTTAACTTCCATCAAAAAGTAGTCAAGGATCGCATCTATTTCCTGATAGCGGTCCTTTGTTACCACCAGAAGCAAAAATCCCATCAACTCATCAGAAATACGTTCCTTAAAAACATTGGTCAATATTTGGCATTTTTCTTCCTTCAGGATTTTGGGATGGTTCATCAACCGGTCATAGTCCTGATTGGCATCCAAAATCTTGCGGATCTCTGTCAGTTCTTCCTGGAAAATATCGATTTTCCCTTCTTCTACCGCAAGCTCGAACAATGCTTCTCCGTATGTTTTTGAAATTAGCTTAGCCATGTGCTTTCACCCATTTCCTTTAATGTTTCATTAACCAGACTGTCCTGTATGGTGGTATTAATCGATGCGGATACTACCTTCGCTGCCATCAGGGATGCAATATCAATGATTTCTTTCTTTACATCATCCGCTGCTTTTTGTTTCTCCAATTCCGCTTCTGTTCTTGCCCTTTCAATGATTCTTGCCGCTTCTTCCTTTGCTTCGGCAACAATCTTATTTTCATTGGCAATACCCCTTTTACGGGCATCACTTAAGATTTCTTCCGCTTCGGCATTAATATTTTTTAATTTACCTTCATATTCTTCTTTCAGTGCAGATGCTGCTTCCATATCACCGGCAGCACTGTCCAATTCTTCCTTGATCTTGTTCCGGCGCTTTTCCAGCATGGCTCTGGCTGGATTAAAAAGAAAGTAAGATGCTACTAAGAACAACACAAAAACCGCTATGATCATCAGTGCTGCATCAGCAAGCAGCTGAAAATCCAAGTCAAACAACCGGGGTTTCATTTCCGCTGATGCCATCACTCCTCTATATACAATACCGTCCAAGGCATAAGCCTCCTTTCCTATTATTTTAGAGCAAGCCTGCTCGCTTTAGGCCCGCTTCTTAAGGCAGTAAAGGCTTAACAAACAGCAACAGCATCGCAATCAGCAAACCGTAAAGACCAGTAGTCTCAGCAACTGCCTGTCCCAATAACATGGTAGAGGTAATATCTGATTTTATACTGGGGTTTCTGCTTACTGCCTGTGCTGCCATACCTGCTGCATTACCCTGTCCGATACCGGTTCCGATACCGGAAATTACGGCAATACCTGCACCGATTGCTGAGCATCCTAAAATAAAGTTTTCATTAAATTCCATTTCTTTTCCTCCTTATGCTTTTCGCATTTTATACTTTATTTATTAACTTACATTGGTAAATTCCGGCCGTGCCGGACTTTAGTCTGTATCGCATGCACTGGATATATATGTCATGGTCAACATACAGAATACATAGGTTTGTATCGATCCCGAAAACAAATCGAAATATACGTGAAGTGCTGCCGGCCAGATAATTGCCACCTTTGACAGCAATCCATAAATCAAAGCCATCATTACCGCACCTGATAAAATATTGGCAAACAAACGCAATGATAATGAAATCGGCACTGCCACATTACCGATAATGTTAATCGGCAGCCATATCGGCCACGGACTGCACAACCCTTTAATAACTCCGGACACCTTCTGATACTTGAACTCATTAAAATGTATCAAGGTAAAGGTTATAATACCCAAAGCAAATGTAACGCCGTAATCTGCCGTGGGCGGCCTAAGCCCGAATAAGCCGGAAATATTGCTCAGCAGGATAAAGATAAAAATAGTACCGATATAATTCCGAAACTTGGATGCATGTTTTCCCATCGCTGTTCCGACCATCTTATCCAGCATTTCCACGATTAACTCCACAAAGTTCTGAAAACCGGATGGTACTTCTTCGGCATGCTTCATTACTCTGTTGGCCGCAATGCTAAAGCCAATAATGACAAGCATTACAATCGCCAGACACACATGGGTGGTTGTTATCCATAAGGTCTGTCCAAATAGTTCATAGGAAAACACACCGTGAATCATAAAATCGATGTCCGCCCCACCGGATAACAGGATTCCTCCTCCCATATATTCACCTCCTTATTAATTTATGAGTAATCGGCCGAATATAAGCCGCTACCTTCAAACCCATTAAACCCAGAAACGCCGCCAAAGGCTGCGCCACACCGGTTAACATGATTATTGCCATCACTATTATGATCACGCCATAACGGATCAGATGGTCTTTCGCTGCCACCTTGGATGCATCGATACCATAATCCAGATATCGGTTAATGGACCACCACATATGTACCGCGCAGCCCACAGCCAGCAAAATACCCATCCAAAGTCCCAGGCTAAATCCCAGCTTATCTATTAAAAACCATACAATTGTTATCTGACAAGCAGCACCAAATATTAAAATTCCAAGGCACAACTCCAACAGTGTAGGATCAATCTTCTTTATCTTTTCCATTTCTGTCCCGTTCACTTTCCTGTGTAAATATTTTTTTGGCAAAAATATAAACATTACGAAATCCCGCCAATGCCCCTACAAAGAAAAGCAGTATCATCCAAAACGAAGTACCCAGCTTTTTATCCAGAAAATAACCAATAAAAAAACATACAAAAATGGGGACTAACATATTGATTCCGAACTGTGTGATCATAGCCATTGACTGAAATACGTTCTTACCCCACTTCACCTGTCTTTTGTTTCCTCCGTTTTTTTACACTTAATCTAAATTATACCTATTTTCTCTTGATATGTCTAGAAAAATACACTACATTTTGTATTTTTTTATATAGCTTATACATCTTGACTTTTAATATAGATAAGTGTAGTATGGCATCATATACAAATTTCACAATTCCGCCCCTTGGCAAGGAGGATTATTATGGAAAACCCCATCTTGTACCGCAAGCGCATTATTCCGGAAGAATGTATCCGGTTAAAGGATGATGTAGTTCTTGCCTGCAACGAAGATTATATCCTGACCTCTTGGAATGCATTGAAACCCAAGAAGGATTTACATCATGGTTTTTCCTGTTATTTTCTAAAAGAAGGACTGAAGGTAAGCAAATTCTATCGCAGCGACGATTCTCTTCTGTGCTGGTACTGTGATATTGTGACATATGATTATAATCTCGATACCAATACCCTGATATCCACCGATCTTTTGGCCGATGTCATCATTTATCCCGACGGTTTCGTTAAGGTGGTTGATCTGGATGAACTGGCTATTGCTTTAGAAGAAGGCTCCATTACACAAGACACCTTGAAAGACAGCCTTCGCACTGTTAATAAACTTTTAGAAATTATCTACGCCGGAGAGTTCGGCTCCCTGCAGCAATACATAAATGAGGTTAGTCCCTGAATAACTTTACTATAAAGCAAGAGCAGCTGACGCTGCTCTTTTATCATGTTCTTATTAATAGAAGATATGTCCGCCGATGGAAATTCCCGTAAGTCCCTCTATGGGTGTTCTGAAAAACAGACAATTACCCACCGTAGTTGCACCCTGCATGGCCTCATCCGCCGCTTTATAACAAGCCACCGTAGCCCGGTCCTCCGCTAAAGCCAGTGCCAGTCTTCCGCTGGCCACCGGTGAAAATTGCCGGTTCTGATAAATTACACCCACCACTGTATCCGGAAATACCGGACTCAGAACCCGGTTTATAACTACTGCACCCACTGCCACCTGACCGGAATAAGGCTGATTGCCCGCTTCACAGTAAATCAGATTAGCCAGCAGATAACGGTCACCATCGGCAAATGAAACATCCGAGATGTTGCGCCAAACCGACTGGGCTGCCAACTGGGACAAACGCCGTTCTTCTTCCAACTGTTTCTGGAGCTGCTCAATATTATCATTCTGTTCTTTTATCCTTTGTTCATTGGCTAATATTTCCTGCTCTGTTAACAATATCTGATTCTTATAATTAGAAATAGTACCTCTGGTCTGGCTGACCAGTCCGGCCACTCTTGCCTGCTCCGCCTGTACCTTTACCAGCAGTTCATCCAGCTCTTCTTTTTCGACAATCAAAGCTGCTTCCTTCTCGGCAACCGTCTGCTCAATTTCCTTAAATTCTTCCAGCTTCCTGTCATCATAGGCGGCCAGCTGTTCAATATATTCATTCCGGTTCAAAAATTCCGAAAAATTAGAAGAAGCAAATAAGGTTTCCAGAAGGACAAAATCCCTGCTTTCATACATAAACTGAATGCGCAGCTTCATCGCTTCATACTGTTCGTCTTTGATTCGGATGGCTTCTTCCAGCTCTAAGCCGGTCTGTTCGATCTCGGCCTCTTTCTCCGCAATGTCCTGTTCTAATTGTTCCAGATTGTTACTAACCTGGGTAAGTTCCGAGTCCAGCGTTTCCAGTGCCCCCTGCAGCTCAGTCTTCTTATCCTCCAGATCTTCTTTCTGGTCCTTCTTTCCTTCCAGTTCATCCTGGGTTTTTTTTCGGTCTTCCTTTGCCTGATTTAGCTTATCCTGAGTAGATGTGGCGTAAGTAACCTGAGGAGTTACTGATATCGCAAAAATAATTGCCAATAGCACAGCAATTATTTTTTTATTGATTATTCTCCTGTTCACACCTTTCTCCATAGACTATGCTCCTTCAATACCTGCAAACTTTACATATCCAGCTCTACTTTACGGCCGGTCCTTTCGTATTGATAATATCGCACACCCGCCGCATCCAGCATTCGTTTAGAAGCTCTTACCGAATCGCTTTCTGCGTATTTATCACTATCGAATACTATCGTTTTAATCCCCGACTGAATAATAGCCTTGGCACATTCATTACATGGAAATAAAGAGACATAAATCTTTGCCCCTTCTAAGCTTCCGCCGCGATAGTTCAAAATTGCATTCAATTCACTATGGGTTACGTAAGGATATTTGGTATCCAGCTCTTCTCCCTCTCTGGCCCATGGAAATTCCTCATCCGAACACCCCTGGGGAAAACCGTTGTATCCCATCGATAAAATCTTATTGCCATCACTGACAATGCAGGCACCCACCTGGGTACTGGGATCCTTGGAACGCATTCCCGAAAGCTTGG
Organism: Lachnospiraceae bacterium; assembly: GCA_031556725.1. GTDB lineage: Bacteria > Bacillota > Clostridia > Lachnospirales > Lachnospiraceae > UBA935. Next base: position 5,306 of record JAVBSL010000029.1, read on the forward strand.
ACACTCCCATAAAATACTCGTCCCACGTAATATAGTCTTTTCTTTTCATTTGTCTGCCCCCGAATCAATACTATTTGGTTCCGAAAATCCGGTCTCCGGCATCTCCCAGCCCGGGGACAATATAACCGTGGCTGTTTAATTTTTCATCCATCGCCCCAACAAAAATATCTACATCCGGATGTTCTTTATGCATTTTTTCGACGCCTTCCGGGGCTGCGATAATACACATAAAGTGAATGCTCTTACAGCCTTTATCCTTTAGCATCTGAATAGCTGCCACGGAAGATCCGCCGGTTGCCAGCATGGGGTCCACAACAAATACTTCTCTTTCTGCACAATCGGCCGGAAGCTTACAATAATACTCCACCGGATTCAAAGTTTCCGGATCACGATACAGTCCGATGTGGCCCACTTTTGCTGCCGGAATCATTGTTAACATACCATCTACCATTCCCAGTCCGGCTCGCAAAATTGGAACAATTGCCAGTTTTTTACCACGCAGTTCTTTTGCGGTAGTTGGGCAGATCGGTGTTTCAATCTCCACGTCAGCCAGCTTCAGCTTTCTGGTGGCCTCATAACAGATCAGCATGGCAATCTCACCGATGGTCTGCCGAAAGTCCTTGGTTCCCGTGTCCTTTCTTCTGATATACCCAATCTTATGCTGGATCAACGGATGGTCCATAATCATTACATTTTCGTGTTCCACTTGCTTCTTCCTCCTGTGTTGGTTATTTTTCTATTTTATCGATCCTTCTTTGATGCTTTTCCTCTCCCGAAAAAGGTGTATCCAAAAAAGTATCCACAATTTCCAATGCCAGATTCACACCGGTAATGCCGCCTCCCAGAGCCAGCATATTGGCATCATTATGGGACCTGGTCATCTTTGCCAGATAAGAGTCGGTACAGAAAGCACAGCGTACTCCGGAAACTTTATTGGCAGTAATAGAGATACCGATACCGGTGGTACACACCAGGATTCCTTTTTCGCATTCTCCGCTTGCAACGGCCGATGCTGCTGCCTTTCCGAAATCCGGATAATCGCAGGATTGCTTGTCCAGGCATCCGTAATCCTTATAAGGGATGCCTTTTTTTTCTAAGTGTTCGGCCACCGCCATTTTCAAATCATAACCGCCATGGTCACTACCCAATGCTATCATTTTTCTCCTCCTGATCAACTGATATTACATGATGTCCGGCTGCTTTTAGCAGCCTGTTCATAATTGCTTGTCCCATTCCCCGGCGTGCAAAAGCTTCCGCATAAATAACCGAAACCTTTTCATCATCAAACTCTCGTAATATGCGAAAAAGCTGTTTGGCGACAGCGCTTTCGTTTTCCCTGCTGCCCACATTCTTAATGCTGTCTGCAAGATAACTCTCCGCCGTTGCCGCTGTAGCAATTACACCGCTTTTCAATCCTGCTGCCCGGTCTTTTGTAATCTGCCGGTTAATATAAGCCAGTACTTTTTCTTCATTTCCTTCTATAATAATCAGCTTTCCTTTAGGCGCATAATGACGGTATTTCATTCCCGGTGCTTTAGGCGGTTCTTTGGTATCTCCCTGCATCAGCGTCTGATCTGCCGCCACCTCACCCAAAACTTCCGCAAGCATCTGCTTTGTAACATATCCCGGCCGCAGGATCATCGGTACCTTCGCTGTCATATCTAAAATAGTGGACTCCAGTCCGATATCCGATTCTCCGCCATCCAATATCATATCAATCCGGCCCTGCATATCTTCCATTACATACCGGGCGATGGTGGGACTCGGCCGCCCCGACAGATTAGCACTTGGGGCTGCAACAAACCCGCCTGCTGATGCGATTAGCTTAATCGCCGTTTCATGTGCCGGCATCCTAACCGCTACCGTATCAAGTCCGCCGGTAGTACTGGCCGGAACACAGTCCGCCTTATGAAATATCATGGTAAATGGTCCGGGCCAGAATCGTTCTGCCAGGGCATATGCTGTCTGGGGAATTTCTTTTGCGATTGTTGTCAAATCCTCTATCTTACAGATATGTACAATAAGTGGATTATCAGAAGGCCTTCCCTTGGCTGCATAAATTTTTTCGGCTGAGTCGGGATTCAATGCATCTCCGCCCAAACCGTATACAGTTTCCGTAGGAAACGCTACCAGTCCGCCTGCTTTTATGACTGCTCCGGCATTCTTTATCTTTTCCTCATCCGCCAGCGTTCCGTCAATTGTTACTATTTTCGTATCCATAACCGGCTCCTGTTTATCATGTTATTTTATCATATTTTTTTATTTTTGACTATTTATATATTGCATAATTCCCATATGGGCAGACCAAGCCATCTTCTCCTGATAAAGAGCCGTGCTCAGCTTTTCGGCTTCCTGACTGTTGGATAAAAATCCGCACTCAATAATTACGATGGGAACTACTGTCTTTTTCAGCAGATAGTAACTGTCATTTCCTTTTGCCACTCGCCGATTCTCCGGATCCATACTCCGAACCAGTCTTGTTTGTATGATTTCTGCCAGATTTTTGCCCACGGTACTGGTAGTATAATAAAATACCTGAGCACCATGTACATACTCTTCCGGATAACTGTTTTGATGGATGCTCACCACCAGTATGGGCTTTTCTTTTTCAATAACTGCAAGCCGCTCCTTCATATCCTGAACCTTTTTATTTGACGCAGTTTCATCATAAAGCCCGTCATCCGTTTCCCTGGTCATGACCACCCTGATATCTTCTGCTTCCAAAAATATTTTCAACTTTTGAGCAATAGCCAGATTAATATCTTTTTCCAGGCTTCCGTTAATTCCTATTTTGCCGGGGTCACGACCGCCGTGACCGGCATCAATTACCACGCAAGGCAGCTTTTCCGTTGCCACCCGTGCAGAATCCACATAAGCAGCTCCTTCTCTTGCCACAAAAAACATGGAAGTTAAAAGAATGACCGCCATTAATATCTTCAGTGCCCGTCCCTGCATATTTGCCATATGTCCGCCTCTTATACCGTTTCCCTATAAATTATGAAACACTCGGACACTATATGCCTTTAATTTAGTTCAGGTATTCCGCTACCACGTCCCAGACACTTGCCTTTTCAAATCCCAGACGCCAGAATGCCACGCCGCCGATTCCGTAATTCTTCATGACATTAAACTTTACTCTTAACGATTCATCATCTTCTAACCATGACTGATATTTGCTTCCACCGGAAGAGTATTCACAATAATTCTGACAGGTTTCTTCATCCCAAACCCGTTCCAGGGCATGGTTAGAAACCCATTCATCGGCCATTTCCATACCTACCGCCTGACTGCTGACGGAGCCCCCTGTGGTCTCCCATATTCTGGTGTAGAAAGGCACTGCATTGATTACTTTCTCAGCCGGCACCTGCTCTACCGTTTTGGCAATGCCGTTTTCCACATAATCTATGGAAGCCACGCTTCCGGCTTCATTCCCTCCGGCGTAATGCTCATCATAGCCCATGATAATCACGTAGTCCGCAACAATCCCCTGTTCTTTGCGGTTATAATGGTCATTAAATTGATAAGGAACATAATTATCTACGGAAAGTACCAGTCCATGTTCCCGGCAGGGGATCGATAATTCTCTGATAAACTGAATAAAATGTTCTCCTGCGTCCGCACTGATTTCCTCAAAATCTATATTAATTCCATCCAGGCCAATACTTAATGTTTCCCTGATCAGATTGTCTATCAACACCGCCCGCTTAGATGTGGAAGATAATAAATCATGCATATCCAACTCATTCTTATACTGAATGTTCTCTGCCAGGGCCCACACTTCCAGTCCCATATCATGGGCGATATCCACGTACTGTTTGTTGGCAAAACTGGTAAAGTTTCCTTCATTATCACTTAACATAAACCAGGTGGGTGAAATTACATTAATACCCTTGGCCTTCTTTGTCACCTCATAAATAGTATCATTTCCTGCTGTTCCGGCTACCACATGCCAGCCCAGACTAATCTTATGGTCTCTGGTCTGCGAGGTATATACCGGTTCCTCATAATCATTAAGCGGAATGGGCTGTTCAGCAATAGCCTCCGTCAACCTCTTATTTTCCACATATCCGATAAAACCATCCCTGGTTTTCACCTTTGTCCAGGTTTCCATCTGATCCAATACAATCATCTTATCGTCAGTAACCACCTCGGTTAAGATTTCACTTTTAATACCGCCTTTTAACCGGACTGCTGTATCTTTATTAATATTGGCAACTTTTCTTTCTTCCCACGTTGTATAAACCTGCATTCTTCCAGGATCTTCAAAGGGTTCATAAGAAAAGTTCGTGTATTCCTTCACATAGTCTGCTGCGATATAGAGAGTCTCTCCCTCATATCTGGCCACAGTGTAATCCCGCTTGTCCTCTCCGGCTTTCGTGCTGACAACATCCGTTCCGATTTGGGTTCGGATGATATCATCGGGAAGTGTATATAAAAGAAGATTTTCATTTTTATCTTCATAAAACCGCTCATTAAAATATTTATGAACGGTATCTAAATCAAAATAATAAGTACCCTCCAATAATTTGGCTTTTTCTTCAATTATCGAATCCTGCAAAATGATTGCAATATCCGTTTCACTTTGCAGATTAAAATATGACGGCAAATCTGCCTTTTCTTTGGAATAGGAATATTTTTCTAAGATCTGACCTCCTAATCCGACTATAGCAACCACTATAATAAGGACGACTGCAATAATTATTGGAACTAGCTTTTTCTTCATTCTGATAACCCTCCAATCGTCCTATATTATATCAGACTATCCTTACTACGTCATTACCATTTTTTACATTTTTCGATTATTTCTGCGTCGGATTGGGGTCCTTCTTCTTCTGATAATCAACACTTTACTTTATTTTCTTACCTTTCGAATATTATTTCATCATATCTGATTTCCTTTAATATTCCCGCTTCATCCATTACATAATCAGGCATATATAAAGGTTCTTCATTAACGCAACGACTCGCTATCTCATCCGGTGTTGCCGAACGGCCGTTTAAGTATAGCGCAACTCCCTTTTTCTGGTTATACTCCAAAAGGGATAAAATTGTCGGTTGATTTTTATCAGATGTAGTCATAAAATACCTCCTTGGGATTATATTTCCTATAAGACCAAAAAGAATTGGGATATCGTGATATATCATGGAAAATATAATCATTTCATAATTTCATAATAAAAGTGCTTATACTTTTATAAATGTTTGACGATACTAAGATATAGTAAATGAGATGCGGACGTGTATCATGCTTACTTTTGCTTTATTTGAATAACATAGTGAATTATTAGTGAAATACTAGGAAAACCATTTTGAAAATCATTCGCGACAAGCACGTATGCTTGTAAGACTATTCTAATACCGCAAAGTGCCGAACGGCTGAATACGATATTAAAATATAGATTCTGGTTTAAAATTTAAGAATTATTAATCGGTCTATCCTCCCTTCGATACCGATTGTCCAAGGAACATAACTTCTTTCCTTTTTCTTCATCTCATATCGGTATTATATATATTATTTACAAAAATATCAATACCTTTTTAAAATATTTTGTAAATTTTTACCAATATCAGGAACAATTATTAAATTTCTTTAAACTCTGTTCTGTGGTATTGACTAAAACACCCTTAAAGTATAATATGAATGTATAAAGTGTAACTTAAGATTGCTGTATTATACTTATAATTTTGCACCAAAAAACAAATTAACAGTATCTTATATAGTAAGGATGTGATAAATATGAAAATAGAAAGAGTAAACGACCATCAGATTCGCTGCACTCTTACCCGTGAAGATTTAGCCGATCGCGAATTAAAGTTAAGTGAATTGGCTTACGGTACAGAGAAGGCTAAAAGCTTGTTTCGCGATATGATGCAGCAGGCTTCTTGTGAGTTTGGTTTTGAAGCAGAAGACATTCCGCTGATGATAGAGGCTATTCCTTTAAGCTCGGAATGCATCATATTAATTATTACCAAGGTAGAAGACCCTGAAGAACTGGATACGCGTTTTTCCAAGTTTGCCCCTTCGGTTCATGACGAAAACGAGGATCTGGATGATATGATGGAGTCTCTGGCCGATGGTGCCGATGATGTTCTGGACTTATTTCGGAAAATACAGGATAACCATTTATCAGACTCTTCCGATGAGGAAGATCTTTCGGTAATCGACGCTGAGCCCAAATCCGTTTCCAAGGAGACTGCCTTTGATAAGAAACCCCTTTTATCAGGCAACCAGGAGCTAACCCGGATTTATTCTTTTGACTCCCTGCATACGGTCATTCGCCTGTCCCATGTTTTGGCCAGTATCTATCAGGGCACGAATTCTCTTTACAAGAGACAACAGGATGAGCGTTATGTATTGGTTATTACCAAAAGCAGCCTTTCCCCGTCCGGCTTCAACAAAGTATGCAATATACTCTCCGAATATGGTTCCCCGGAGAAAAGCGTATATGCATCCGAAGCCTTTTTAGAAGAACATTTCGAACCCATTGTAAAAAATACAGCAATTCAGGAGTTATCACAAATTTAATGTGCGCCTGCGGACGTACTGACAGCCGGTCATCTTCACGATTGACCGGCTGTCTTTTTATAATGCTGCAATTTTATCCATCAGTTCCGCCACATCCAGGCCATGAACCATCGCTGCTTCTTCCAGTGTCTCTCCCTGTGCGGAAGGACAACCCAGACAGTGCATGCCGGCTTCCATGAGGATGGGTGCTATATTCGGATTAGCATTCAACATCTCGCCGATTGTCATATCCTTAGAAATATCTGCCATTTACTTAACCTCCTTTGCATTAAAAACTGTTTTCAGTATAATACTTTGTCTCTTTACTTGCAAGCTTTACCTAAAAATGAAATATTATACTTTATAAGTGTAATTATATATATTGTTCAGGAAATCACTATTTGATATAATGAATCTGAGCTTCCGCCTCACACGATCAGAAAGGAACCGCTATGAAAAAACTTTTTTTATCACTTTTATTTATTCTGTCACTCACAATCATTGGCTGCGGTCAAGAAACACCCGAAACAGCTTCTACTGAATTACCGGCAGTCAGTACCGTTATCGGTGAACCTTCGGACGACAATATTACTGTCGCCGGCAATCTCACTCTCGCAGAAACACTGTTCATCAATCAGAATGGAATCGAAATCACCGCCACCGGATTAAGCTATAACAAAAAAGGCGAGCTGGAGCTTAATTGTTCCGCAGTCAATCATTACTCGCAAGATATTTTTATGGATAGTTATAATGCATCAATAAATGAATATATGGTTTATCCCCAAATTAGTGAAAACATTGTAAAGGTTAATGAAAAAATTAATTTTGTGATAACCTTTTCCAAAATCTTAATGGACTATTATCATATAAAAGACGCTGCTGAAATAACCGTTCTTTTTTCAATTGAAGAATACGACGGAACCTATCAATACAGTGCCGGAGCCGATGCTGTCATGCTTTTCAATGATAAGGTAACCCTTCTGACCTCTGCCGCTGATACTTATGTGCCGGCATATGACCACAACCAGGGTGAGTTCCTTTATGAACAGGGCGGCTTACGGATTGCCTATAAGGATGTCAGCAGCAGTATCTATAATCTTTCACTGGATAATCCTTTAACGTGGGCCTTTTATTTTTATCTGGATAACACTTCATCGGATGATCTGATCCTTATGGTCAGCCATGCTGCCATAAATGGCAATGATGTATCCTTTTCTTTGATTTCTCCGATTTTTTCCGGTAAAGCGGAGATTGCAAATGCCGGTGTCAGCATAGATGAACTGGCCGCTCTGGGAATTAATAACATTGAAGATATGGAAGTATTGGAAGTTTCATTTACCATTTTTTCTTTAGCTGACCCTTTAACTCCGCTCTATGAAAGTGACCCGATTATTGTAAACCTTCAATAAAGTGGGAATAATATGGATTATTCGTGCTTTGTACCCGAAAAAGTACACTACTTCCCTTGACTGTGCCACGACCTTTAACATATAATTAAACAATAACGGATGCCATTCGGCAATGTAATACTAATACAATTTATTTAATCAATTATATCAAATTAGGAGGCTACACAAAATGAAACCAGAATGGACAGATTTTGTAGGCGGCAAATGGGTAAATGAAATTAACGTGCGTGATTTCATCCAGAAAAATTACCATCCATATGATGGAGATGATTCCTTTTTAGCCGGTGCTACACAAAACACAAAAGATTTATGGGATCAGGTTTTAGACCTGAACAAACAGGAAAGAGAAGCCGGCGGTGTACTGGATATGGATACCAAGGTTGTTTCCACGATTGTTTCCCACGGACCCGGTTACCTGAACAAAGATAAGGAAACTATCGTCGGATTCCAGACAGACAAGCCCTTCAAACGTTCCATGCAGCCTTACGGCGGTATCAGAATGGCCGAAAAAGCTTGTACCGACAACGGCTATGAAGTTGATCCCGAGATCAGCGAGTTTTTCTCCACTCACAGAAAAACCCACAACGCCGGCTGCTTCGACGCTTACAACGATGACATGAGAGCTTGTCGTTCTTCTCACGTTATTACCGGTCGTCCCGATGCTTACGGCCGTGGCCGTATTATCGGTGATTACAGACGTATCGCTCTGTACGGTATTGACCGTCTGATTGAAGACAAATTAGCTCAGAAAGATTCCACCGGCCGTGTTATGACTGATGATGTAATGCGTATGCGTGAAGAACTCAGCGAGCAGATCGTTGCCCTGAAACAGATGAAACAAATGGCTGCTTCTTATGGCTGTGATATCTCCAAACCTTCTGCTAATGTACAGGAAGCTATCCAGGCTACCTATTTCGGATACCTGTCTGCTGTAAAAGAACAAAATGGTGCTGCCATGTCCTTAGGACGTACTTCCACCTTCCTTGATGTATATGCTGAACGCGATCTGGCTAACGGTACTTTTACCGAAGAACAGATTCAGGAATTCTTCGATCACTTCATTATGAAGTTAAGATTAATCAAATTTGCCCGTACTCCCGAGTACAATGGCCTGTTCTCCGGTGACCCTGTATGGGTAACCGAATCATTGGCAGGTGTTGGTATTGATGGACGTCACATGGTTACCAGATCCACCTTCCGTTTCCTGCACACCTTAACCAACTTAGGTGCTGCTCCGGAACCCAACCTGACCGTTTTATGGTCTACCAGACTGCCTGAGAACTTTAAGAGATACTGTGCAAAAATGTCGATCCTGACCTCTTCCATCCAGTACGAAAATGACGATCTGATGAGAGTAACTCACGGTGATGATTATGCGATTGCCTGCTGTGTATCTTCTATGAGAGTGGGTAAGGAAATGCAGTTCTTCGGTGCTCGTGCTAACCTTGCTAAATGTATGTTATACTCCTTAAACGGCGGTATCGATGAAAAGACCAAGAAACAGGTTGGACCGAAATACCGTAAATACGAAGGCGATGTGCTTGAGTATGATAAAGTAGTAGATGCTTTGTATGACATGATGGAGTGGCTGGCAGATGTATATGTAAATACTTTAAATGTTATCCACTATATGCATGACAAATACTGCTACGAAAGAGCACAGATGGCTCTTCACGACAGAGATGTAAAGAGATACTTCGCTACCGGTATTGCCGGACTTTCCGTTGTAGCCGACTCCCTGTCCGCTATCAAATATGCAACTGTTAAACCCATCAGAGACGAAGACGGAATTATCGTTGATTTCGAAACCACCGGCGATTTCCCGAAATACGGAAATGATGATGACCGTGTAGATGAGATTGCTCATGACCTGGTTTCCAAGTTCATGACCATGATCAGAAGACATCACACTTACAGAGACGGTTTCCCCACCATGTCAGTTTTGACCATTACTTCTAACGTTGTTTATGGTAAAGCTACCGGCTCAACACCTGACGGACGTAAGGCCGGACAGCCTTTTGCTCCCGGTGCCAACCCGATGCACGGACGTGATACCCACGGTGCCGTAGCCTCTCTGTCTTCTGTAGCCAAGCTGCCTTTCGAGGATTCACAGGATGGTATTTCCAATACCTTCACAATTATCCCCGGTGCTCTTGGTAAAGAAGATGTTATCTTCACCAGCGACCTGGATATTGATTTGAACAAATAAGAGGTATAAAAATGGACCAGAATGCAATGATTGATGACATCGTCAAAATGCTGGATAATGGCATTACCAATGGCGTAGGTCATGTAAACGTAGAAGTAAATAACGAAAGCAAAGAGTCCAAAAATGTACAGACCATGGGGTGCACGGATTGCTCCAGAACACCCCTGGCATGCAGTGTTCCAACCCTGCATCAGGGATTGGATGACTAAGACGAAAAGATGTACTAACGCATGATAGAACCATGCTAAGTACAACTAAATTTCGTCTCGAAGAACGCTTTGCGTTCTTCACCTATAAAGAAGGAGGATTAAGAAATGGCAGATGTAAATACAGCACAAATTGACAACCTTGTTTCATTATTAGATGGATATACCGAAAAAGGCGGACATCATTTGAATGTTAACGTATTAAACAGAGATACCCTTTTAGATGCGCAGAAGCATCCTGAAAATTACCCTCAGCTGACCATCCGTATTTCCGGATACGCAGTTAACTTCATTAAGTTAACTCCCGAACAGCAGGCTGATGTAATTTCCCGTACTTTCCACGAAGCAATTTAGTCTAAATCAAAACCCAGCGGAAGATTTTCCGCTGGGTTTTTTATTTAGTATACCTCAACCTTATTGCTGACCGTTACCCGCTGATATTGGTTCATCACTCTGAAGATTACCGTTCCGTCGGAACCTACCATATCGATTTTAATATCACCGTTGTCACTGCCATCCGGTACTGTAAATTTCCATAATTCACTAAATGAGGCGCCGCCATCTGTACTGTAATCAAAATAGATTACCTTGCCATTGGAATCACTGGCCTGCAAATTAATCATTGCTTCCTTTGTTACACCGTCGTAGCTGACCAATCGCGCCGCACACACTTCCGGTGCTGTTGTATCCGGCCCCATCACTTCAGTTGGTACTTTTACCTTGGCCTTTTGATATCCACTATAGTCCACGCCTAAAGAGGATGATTTCAACCCGTAGTATTTCGCTACCGCCGTAGCATCCGCCACTCCCAATACTCTTTGCTTATCAGCGTCCGAATAAAAATCGTCGTCGCGATCATTATCCATATGACAGTGTTCGATAATTACCCCATTTATTCCGTGCACTCTGCTGCGGTTGATAATTCCGTAGTAATCCTCATCTCCTGCATCATTAAGCCTTGTCTTTATACCTCTTTCGTATATTCCCAACTCACTTAACTGTTCCTCCATAATTTGACCAAAGGTCTGCCCTGCGGCATAGTAGGTGCCAAAAGCCGATGTCCAGACTTCTGACCCAAATAGGCGATGATCAGCGGATGCATTTAAATGAATACTATACACAAAATCCGCGTTCACCTGGGCGGCAAAGTCAGCCCGTTCTTTCAGGGACAGTTCTTCTTCCGTTGTCCTTGTCAGGTATACACTGATTCCTTCATATTTTAATAGTTCCTCATACATGGCATTGGCTATCACAAGGTTCAGATTCTTTTCCCTTCTTCCTGAGTACACTGCACCTTCATTGGCGCCCCCATGGCCCGGGTCTATTACCACAACTACCGGTTCTGCTGCCTGAATCTGCATTGGCACAGTACACATTATTGCAATTAATATCACAAACATAATATTTCTGATTTTCATATTTTTCTACCTAAGTTCCCTTATCCAGATTTTTTTTAATCATACAGTAATCTTAACAATAAGACAACTATTTTTCGGCATTTCTGACAAATTCCAGAATATCCCCCGGCTGGCAATCCAGCACATCACAGATGGCATCCAGGGTGGTGAATCGAATTGCACTAACCTTTCCGGTCTTGATATTAGATAAATTTACATTGGCAATCCCCACTTTTTCCGCTAATTCGTTTAAGGAAATCTTCCGGTCTGCCATCATTCTGTCCAGTCTTAGTATTATAGCCATATCGTCACCTTCTTTCTACAATGTCTCATCTGATTGTTGCTGCAGCTCACATCCATATTCAAATATCTGGTAAACACAGTATAGTGCAAATCCGATTATTAGTCCCATCATCAACCCGGAGCTTAAGGTCAACACTGTTATTAATATAAAGGTAATCTTCAAGTCTTTTAAAATCTGGCCCGTAAAAGGGGAATAATTCTCCATGAACACTTTAAATATCCTGCTAATAAAACTTAACACTACGGCAATAAAGATTAATGCCAGCATACCTTGGATAATGTTTTTAATCAATTCCCTTGCAACGCTCTGGACCATTATTCCTTCATTCATATGGAAGCGGACAATATTATCCTGGCTCAGATAAAGTGAAACTTTTCCGCTGGCTATTAAATCCTGCAACGCTGAATCCACTTCTTTTTGGCAAATCCCCAAAGCTATCGATCCGATTGCACATCCGATAATTCCCAGAAAACAGAAAATCCTTACTATCTTAATCACCGTCAATACTGTTTTACTTGTTTGTTGAATTTTTAAATTTGTCTCTCTCATCTTTATAATCTCCTTTTTCTCATAAATTTTTAATTTATAACTGCGCGCATTCTTGTTTCTACTGATACTATATCGCATGTTTTTATGAATGTCAATACATATTTAACGATTATCGTTAATTATTTTATATATATTATTAATTTTGCACAAAAAAGGACTGATCGCAATGACCAGTCCGCCCGTTAATAATACCCTATTTACTGTAAACTCCATTAAGCTTCATTCCTTCTATCTCCGGCACAGTGGAAACAAAGATGCTGCCATCATCGTTAAGGGACAAGACTACTTCCAGCATATTTTCCTGATCCCAACAAAATACTGTATTCCATGCATGTTGCCAGTTTCCTGATATCTCATAGCTTTTAGTACCATCATCAAAAACTGCTGTCACCTTATACATTCCCCAATCCATCGGTTCCACATCCGTAATATTCAATGTCAGCTTATCCGTTTTGTCTTCTTTTATTTGGTAAGTTCCCACTGCCTGTGTGAAATCGTTACTGCGGCTTTTAGTGCTTACCAATTGTACCGGTATATATGTATAGCCTTCATTCATCCGAAATGTAATGTCCGGGCAAGATGATATTCCATACACCACCCCTTCTCCCCACACACTATGTGAAGTCTTCATAGCTTCCCGCATATCCTCTGCTTCAATTGCATCTGCAAAGCAAATATAGCAGGCATTAACTGTCGTTGTTCCATCCGCATTGTTTTTTACCGATGCTGTTTCAAGCTTCATGTTAAGATAGCCGGCATCGCTCCCCGGAAAAAGATAGCGGGAGCCTTCCTTATCAAATTTAAAGTCACCATAATCCCGTGCTTCCAGCTTTATTCCAAATGCTTCTTTTACATATGTCTGAAGCTCTGCTGCATCAAAAGCCAGGTACCCCCATAAATCTTCATTTTCTTTTGACGCCGAATCATAATTAACATAACCCTTCGCAGAATATAACAGATAAAAATCTTTATCCAGATCAACATTTCCATAATCATAATTCCATATAGCTATCGGCCACCCCTGAGTCTCAATGACAAAAGGTGTCAGCGCCTCCGTAAGATCAAATCCCAGTTCTGCCTCAGCAGCTGCATCAGTTGCAACAGCATTTGTCTGTTCCTTGCCGCCACATGCGCACAGCATTGCTGTCAATACAATAAGCAGTGTAAAGATGAGTATATTTCTCTTTGTTTTCATATACGTATTTCCCCCTATAGCTTTTTTAGTTAATTTATCTTATCCCATGCTCAACGCAAAATCAATATAAAATCCGGATCTTGAAGTAAATTTAGTTAGTTTGTACTTTTTTTGTTTTAGGTGTATACTCTATACTATAAATATTTCACCGAAAGGATTAAAAATTATGCAAGGCAGAGTTCATTCGATAGAAAGTTTTGGCACGGTTGATGGTCCCGGCACCCGTTTTGTGGTGTTTTTGCAAGGCTGTCCCATGCGTTGTGCTTATTGTCATAATCCGGATACCTGGCCCATGACAGGCGGTACTATGATGGAGCCGGCTGAGATTTTTGAACAATACGAAAGAAATAAGGGGTTTTATAAAGGCGGGGGAATTACGGTCACCGGTGGCGAACCGCTGATGCAAGTGGATTTTTTGATTGATTTATTTACCATTGCCAGGCAAAAAGAGGTCCATACCTGTATTGATACCTCGGGAATTGCCTACAAACCACAAAATACCGAGCTGATAAAAAAGCTGGATGTGTTGATGGAATTAACCGATCTGGTAATGTTGGATATTAAACATATCGATCCTGAGCAGCATAAAGAATTAACCGACCAGCCAAATGACGGTATTCTGGCATTTGTGTCTTATCTGGATCAAAAAGGCGTTGATGTATGGATACGGCATGTGGTAGTGCCGGGTATTACCGATGATGATAAGTATTTGTTTGATTTGGGGTATTTTATCGGTCAGTTCCGCAACATCAAAGCATTGGATGTTCTTCCCTACCATACTATGGGAACGGTAAAATACGAACAGTTGGGGATACCTTATAAACTGGAAGGCGTACCGGCTATGGACAAGGATAAGGCAGTAGAAAAAAAGCAGATTATCTTAGATGGCATCAAAGAACGCCGGAAAGAAGCATCCAACTTATAAACCTAATATTTTACTTGTATTCACAGCGGTTATATATTAAAATAGGATAGGAATTGTTAAGCGTAATTCATAATTTTTACAAATAAAGGAGGATATTATCATGGCATACGTAATCAATGACAGCTGTGTAAGCTGCGGAGCTTGTGAGGGACAGTGCCCCGTTGGTGCAATCAGCCAGGGCGATACACAGTTTGAAATAAGTGCAGATACTTGCATCGACTGCG
>JAVBSL010000033.1:0-106683 GCA_031556725.1 Lachnospiraceae bacterium
GAATATGTGTTGGAGCACGTATTCATCAAAGGGAGTGCCTTTCTTATGTCCTTCCATAGAGTATCATGGACATTATATACGGCAACTACCGGACAGGCAAGTACGGTAGCTTTTGGTTAAAGGAATTAAGCATTAACAACATACCAAATTTTAATAATGTCAATCCAAGGATTTTGTAAATGTTTAGTGACAGTCAGTTTCTAAAGACTGGACATTCCGATTCAAAAGTGCATGCTTTTTTAAAATTAGAGAACCCCTTTCCAGAGACAGTACAGCAGCAGTTTTCTGCCTTGGTTAGAGTATATGGAAGATGTGTATTTATCCAAGGGTGCTAACGCACCACAAAGCGGCTCTGCCCTTTGACAAAACATGACCCACCATATGGAGTATTATCAAGCAGAAATGCCTTATTATCCAAATCGCACTGCACTAATTCAGCATGTTTATTGTATAATAGAAATGGTCTTGCAAAAAACATTCAGCGGAAATACCTGATCTCCTTTTCCGGAAAAAGGTGCGCTATTCTTCCGGTTAAGGTGCAGGGATTAGGATACTATGATCCAAATCCATATTTTGAAGGATAAAGCGTACTAAAAAAAGTTCCTTGCTAGTGTCAAATATATTGACCATATGCTTGCGTAAATTTTCAAGGAACTTATTTTGTCAAATGGAAGTTAAATATAATATGCCCCAACATCGTTAAAGTATATTATATTTTCTTACTTCTACACATTTACTATTTTCAAATGTGAATTTTACAATCCAAGGCATTAAGGTTCTAATACTTTCAAAATCGTCGTATTGAAATGAGTTGTCATAATAATTGATAATGGTGCTCAATGCCGTTCCATGACTACCTACAACAATATTTTTTTCCTTATGCCTTTCTATAATTTGCTTTAATGCAATTATATTTCTCCTTTGTACTTCTCTTAAGCTTTCTCCATCCGAAAGTTTATAATCAAAATCTTGCCACTGTTTTCTGCTAAATGTGTGGAAATCTTCTATCCACTCGCTGCTCACTTTTCGTTCTCTAAAATTTAGGATAAGTTCAATTTCCAACTTATGTAAATCTGCAAATTCCTTAACGGTGTCAATTGCCCTCTTATATGGACTTGATAAAACTATATCAATTTTTTTGTCATTTAAAAATTGAGTAACCAGTTTTCTATCTTCTAAGCCTTTTATTGTCAATTCACGAGTACGGTCATCTGGATTACCCATATTTGACTCAGCATGCCTAACAAAATATATCACTGTCGTATCAATCACCTCCATGAATTCTGACTGTACAGCCATGTGCAAAACCTCACATATTCAGTATTTATGCGGAATTGTGAGGCGCAACCAACCTCACTCCAATTTATCTTTTATTCCGGAATACCTTAAGACCGGGTGAAAATGGTATAATTCTTCTCGATAAACGTGGTATTAAAAAATCCCAAAATTCTACTACATGGAAATCCATTTGCGATGTTGGACTCGCCATGTGAAAAGAAAGTACATTCTCTGACAGCAATCGGACAAGTCAAAAGTTCTGCTGCCCTTTAATCGTCATTGCTATGAAAATAATACTATCTCTGGGCTTGCTTTACAAGTACTTTTATTATCCTAATCCCTAATCCGCCTCTAAGCTTTCAATGTAGTTATTAATATTGTACGAATACCATTCTTATATATCGAAGAAGCTGTAAAATACGAAATAGATATACCGTTTGATATTTTCCGAAAAGAGTGCACTTTTTCACCGTAATACTCACGAAATCTTAAGGATCACTTTATTCTCTGTTTTAAAACTATGTTTCATTTTCTAAAATATGTCAATCAACTTTCCTAAAAAATATTTTAAAACAAAGCCTAAATAAATGAAACTTGGGGCAGCATCCATTCAGTTTCTTTTTATCATAGATGTGATATCGGCAGACAAGGTTGAAATGTGTTCCACAAACAATGCCATAAGGGTTGGAGTGTATTGGTTAAATCCATGTCTTGGATTTCTTCACAGAACATGAAATAATTCGTCATATGTTTTCTGATCACTTTGGTTCCAACGGATTCATTCCAGAATGATATGTCGTGTAAATACAATGGTGGTATGGCTTATTTTGTAGCAGAAGAAAGCATAACCCAAGCACACAACTTTCGTACTGTAAATCAACTTAATCCCCAAAAACTGAAAGGTGACAGTCCTTCTATTTATAAATTAGATTTTTGAAATGTTTATAGAAATAGGAACCTGTTAGTTATGAACTGAAGTATAATAGTTTTAAATAAGAGTACGTAATCAAAGCCGGAGAATGAAAGACAATATAGAGTGTCTTTTATTCTCCGATTCTTTTTAGGATAAATAAAAGTTATCTTATATGCTTATAATGTTTGAGCTGTTCTCTGCCAGTTTAGCTTTATACGCCAATGCTTTATCCCTATTCCCAGTACCGGCATACAAACGATTCAGATAACTATATGTACTGCGAACATAATCATTATCTTTATCCAACTTATCGGTCAGGATATGCTCTGCGGACAAAAGGCTGATTTCACCATTTTTAAAATCACCTATATTCAGGAGCAGGCAGCCCTTTTGAAACTGGCAGATGCCATAATCCAGACAATCCATTCCCTCATTTTTCGCTACCAGATTTTCATAATAATTATGGAGTAATAGAGCAGTTTGATAATCTTTTAGCTGAACCAGCAGGCTCGTGAGATTGTTTAGCTGCTGGAGCATATCATGATTATCCATAAGCCCCAGGTAAGCATAGTCCTTGCGAAGCAGCATGGCTTTCTTTAAATACTCTGCCGCTTCTCTGGGCTTATTGGTTACAAGGTAGATATTTGCAGTATTATTGTAAATATTGGACAGTAGGCTGATAGACTGAATATCGGCACTTGTTGTTACCAGTGATTCGGCAATGGAAATCGCCTTATTTCTGCGCTTTAAAGCATTAGCATAGTCTTTACGGATAAAGAATAATTCAGCCTTGTAGTCAAGCAATAGAGACTTTGCCTGTGGGGTATCAATCGGTGTGCTCTGCATAACATAATCAATGCGGTCTACCAATTTTGTCATAAAGTCGGTAATCCCATATTTTTCAAAGAATGGGAAAGCATCCTGTAAGAAAAGCAGATAATCTTCCGGTGTGTCATTTGCAATTCTTTCGATAACACTTTCCATGCAACCAATTACTACCGCAGGTCTGCGGGCATCTTGTCCATGTCGGATACATACATCATGTAAAGAATCAAGAAATGTCTGGCAAGAGGAAACAGTAGGAAGTGTTTCAATACAGGTCACTTCCTGTATCAACGGATGAAGGCTGACTTTCTTATTTTCCGTATCTTCCCTAACAAAGCCATAACGGACAAGAGAATTAACATCATTCAAGCTGCCAAGTCGTAACCATTTCTTGATGGTAGATTTACCCACCCCGGAGGCCGGGAGCAGAGAAAGATTACGCAGGATATCAGTTTGAGCTTCGGAGAGCTTATTAATCTGTAGCAGCTTTCGCAGATGCTCCATCATCAAGGCTTCCGTAAACTCTTCGTCTTTGTATAATTCAATTTCTTCACTGATATGAGCATTCAACCCACAGCTTTTCAGTTCAGCCAGTAATTCTTCCGCCTCCATGCCGCTGGCAGAAAGCGAAAGAGCAGCGAGACAGACTGTAAGAGTATGAGCGTTCAACAAATCTATCATCTGCACCACCACATCCGGTTCCTTTTTGGCAGAAGGGCAGTGGCGGTAAAATAATTCCTGTAATTCTTTTTCTCTATCCAGTTCTTTTAAATCCAATGTATCAAAAGAAGTTATCTTACATCTGGTGGTGATCAGTATCTGAAAGTCATTCTTAATCAATTCCTTAAAGAAAGCATCATCCTTTGGCAACACATTAAAATTATCAATAATCAACAAGCTGTCAGAGTGTAGCTTTTTGAGGATAGCAAAATGAGCATTAAACAACTCCGGTTCAGTCATATCATCGTTATCGCAATCAAATTCCAGTTCAGCAATACATTTCTTTAAATCTCCAGCATAGTGCAGGAAGATAATATTGGTATATTTCTTTCTATTCTTTTCCGCAAAGGTCTTTGCAAATTCACTTTTTCCGATTCCGGCAATGCCGGTTACGAATAACAGGGGAGCATTACGGAGCATAGTCATGGCTTCGGACAATTCCTGCTTCCTGCCAATAAACTCTCTGGTGGAAGATGGAATCCGACCACCTAACAGGGTATCTGACAGGTCGGGGGAATACAGCGTGCTGTGGCTATGGTCATTTAATATGGCATAGCGCATTACCGCTGTAAAAAACCGTGCCGGTACTTCAATAGCAGTTAATTCTGCTGTTTTTATCTGCCCAAGGGTATCAATGCTTTCGATAAGCAGCTTTTCCAGTAGGAAGCGTGTTTGCGGCTCATTGATGAGATTAGGGATAATGTAATCCTTAAAATCATTTTCCATCGCATTCCATCCATTATCATCCTCATAGGTTCTAATGATTTCCAGTGGTATCGGACGTGTGCCGGTGCACCAGCGGCTGTACATAATATTGTCATTAGCAATCAAATCAGCATCTTCAGGATTCCGTTCTCCTTGCAGACATAGGGAAAATAAATCGGTTATCAATTTATGCTGCGGATAGGTCTTTTTCTTATTTTCTAATAAAATGCCAACCACATTGGCAAAAGTCAATCGGTTTTTCACAGTGTTCTAATCCCCTTATGTAAATGGATTTTTTGTCAACTTCCGGTCAAGCCGCTGTCAATGATATTTTCCGTCCATTTTTACTATCATTAACTCAATGAAACGTAGCCAGCAGAAGCCCAAAAGCGGCGGAAACGGCTACATAAGCATTATAGCACATCACAAACAAATATTTACAAGAACTTTGACAACTAAATAAGCTGTATTTCATACCAACAGTCCTTGCGGGGAGGCTTGATAAAGATTAAGCGGAGCGAGGAAAGACACTTCTTTAAAGGGTGGGAGAGGATCTTGAGCAGAAGAGGCCCACAGGCTATGTTGGTAGATTTAATCAACAGGTAGCTAAAGGTCAGCAGGAACGCTGACAGTATGAAATACGAATGGAAGCTAAAACAACAGTTTTTCTTATCAGCATATGATGAAAGGGGGTAGGTACAAGCAGGAATGGTAGAAAAAGTGGAACATCAAGGAAACTATGATATTCCGGTATGGAGAAAGTATACACTTTCCGTACAGGAAGCATCGGAGTACTTTCGGATTGGGGATAAGAAGCTACGGAAGTTGATTGATGAACATCCGGATGCAGGATTTATCTTATGGAATGGATCAAGACCACAGATAAAACGCAGATTATTTGAGCAATATGTTGATGAATATTTAACAGCCATTTAAGCATGGTTGATGAAAGATTTCAATAGATAAAGAGTCAGGTTTATGGTATAGTTATGTTACTAATGTCATAGTCTGGCTCTTCTTTAATGCCGAAAGGCAATCAGGAAGGAGAATGATTATGTCCGATAGACGAGATAGTAAGAATCGTAAACTTTGGATAGGAGAGAGCCAGGATAAAGACGGGAGATATGTTTATAAGTACACGGATGCTTTGGGAAATCGTAAGGCTTTGTATAGCTGGCGGTTGACAGCGGCGGATGCTTCACCGAAAGGGAAACGTAAGGATTTATCATTGCGTGAGAAGGAAAAGCAGCTTCAAAAGGATTTAAGTGATAATCTGATGCCAAATGGCGGTGATTTAACAGTGCTTGATTTGGTTAAGCGATATGTTTCACAGAAGCGTGGAGTCAGGCACAATACCGAGGCTAATTACAAATTTGTGATTAATATTATTGCCAAGGAAGCCTTTGGAGCGCAACGTATTGACAAAGTTAAATTATCGGATGCCAAGGCATGGCTGATCAAGCTGCAAGATGATGGGAGAGGCTACAGTACCATACATACGGTCAGAGGAGTTGTGCGACCGGCCTTTCAGATGGCGATGGATGATGATTTGATTCGTAGGAATCCCTTTGAGTTTCAGCTTAGTACGGTGGTGGTGAATGACAGTGTAACCAGAGAAGCGATTACCAGAAAACAGGAAAGACAGTTCTTAGATTTTATTAAGAACGACCGGCATTTTAGCAAGTATTACGAAGGAATTTATATTCTCTTTCACACCGGACTTCGTATTTCCGAATTTGTCGGGTTGACGATTTCCGATATTGATTTTGAAAACAGAAAAATCAATGTAGACCATCAGCTTCAAAGAAAAAGGAATATGGAATATATCATTGAGGATACTAAAACGGAGAGCGGGATCAGACAGGTGCCCATGAACGATGAAGTCTATGAATGTTTTAAGCAGATTATAGGTAATCGTCAAAAGCCGAAGGTAGAGCCGATGATTGATGGAAAAATTGGATTCCTGTATCTGGATAAAAATCAGATGCCGATGGTAGCCCTTCATTGGGAAAAGTACTTTCAACATATCAGAGAAAAATATAATAGTATTTACAAAGTACAGATGCCTTTGATTACACCTCATGTATGTAGGCACACGTTCTGTTCAAATATGGCAAAGAGCGGTATGAATCCCAAGACTCTTCAATATATCATGGGACACAGTGATATCGGTGTTACCTTAAATACTTATACCCATGTGAAATTTGAAGATGCCGAGGAAGAGATGAAGAAAATTGTGAATTGGTAGATAAAACCCTGAAAAGTGCGTGTCATACGTTTTTCGAATTTATGACACATTTTATGACACTCGATGGAAAAGTTATACCAAATTAAGCAAATTTATACCAAGATAAGGGTATTCATCAATGCCGCAGAAATGCCGATAAACCAGCAAGAGTGCTGGATTTTCAAGGAGAAAAGCAACATGATTAAAATATTATTTGTCTGCCACGGCAATATATGCAGATCACCAATGGCCGAGTTCGTCATGAAAGATATAATAACCAAAGCAGGCCGCACCGCTGACTTCTTCATCGCTTCAGCGGCCACCAGTACCGAAGAGCTTGGCAACCCGGTCCACTACGGTACCCGCAACCGCCTGGCCAAAGAAAACATTTCCGTAGCCGGTAAAACAGCCGTCCAATTAGAGCGCACCGACTACGATAAATATGATTACCTCATCGGCATGGACAGCCGAAATATAACCAATATGCACCGCATCCTGGGCGGTGACCCTGGCGGCAAAATCAGCCGTCTGCTGGATTTCACCCAATCCCCCCATGATATTGCCGATCCGTGGTATACAGGGGATTTTGACCTGACTTATGAAGAAGTGTATGCAGGCTGTAAAACTCTATGGGCTAAGATAGGAGACGAAAGATGACAAAAAAGATAACGCTATATTTCGCATTATTTCTTATGATGCTATTTCTTTCAGCATGCTCTGGCGGCAAGAAGGAACAGGTAGCGGAACTAACCGGAACATATAAGGACTATATAGATACCGGCAAGCGAATTGCTGCTCAGACCGGAGAGGTTTATTGCGAAATAGCACGAGATACATTTAAAGGGGAGACGCAGGAGTATGTCAATGTAGTAGATATGCTTGAAGCGCTGCGCATGGGTAAAGTAGATGCGGTATTATTGGACAGTAATTATCTTAATCCCCTTATAGCAGCCGGAAACTATCCGGATTTTGAATTTTTGTGGGTTCCCAAAGAAATCTTTTACAATGAACAGGGGCCGATTTTTTATGATAAAAAGTTAAGTGAAAAATATAATGAATGGCTAGCCGGAATAATCGCCGATGGAACCATGGATGAAATCAGAAATCGATGGCTGGGGGCAACCCTTCCCGCGGATGAGGACATTCCCCAAATTGAGCTTACAGGAGAGAATGGGGTATTAAGAGTATGTGATACCGGTACTTATCCGCCTTTTACATATTATAATGCCAACAATGAGCCGGTCGGCCTTGATCATGAGATGGTAAACCGTTTTGCCAGGCATCTGGGAATGACGGTTGAAGTATCGATAATGTCCTATGGCGGAATACTGCCGGAGGTAACTGCCGGAAAGGCTGATATGAGTTCCTGCTTATATGCAATTACGGAAGAACGCCAGGAAAGCATATGCTTTGGCAATCCGTCAATTTTCTCACAGGGGGTACTGATTGTTCCTAAAAGTGCAAAATCAGTACGGAGTTATACCGATTTTGCAGGCAAAGACATCGGGGTGATTATCGGAAGCCTTACCTATAATACCACCGAAAAGATAGGCGGCATTCCCCATGAATATGCAGACAGTGCTGCTCCTACCGAAGACGTTCGTTTGGGACGGATGGCAGGATTTATGCACGCATTATCGGCAGCAAGGGTAATGGCAAACGAACTGGGAGATGATACATTCGAAGTAGTTGCGGTACCCAAAGAAGTTTTCAAGGTTCAAATCGGCGGTTTTTCATCTGATCAAGATATCATAGACCGTTTTAATGCATTTTTGGCAGTATCCGAAGCAGATGGGACCCTTGCGGATATGCGGGAGCGTTGGCTGGGTGATGAACTGGATTTGGATGCCTCCCTTCCGGAAATTGAAAATACCGGCGAAAACGGTATTTTGAAAGTCGCAACCTGCTCAGAGTCCGTCCCCTATGTCTTTATTGGGGCAGATGGAGAATTATCAGGATTCAGTATTGAATTAGCCCTGCGTTTTGGTGCCTGCGAAGGAAAGCAGGTAGAGTTTACCAACATGGATTTCAGTGCCACGATTCCTTATGTTGCCAGCAAGAAAGCAGATATCGGACTTGCTAATATGGGAATTACGGAGGAACGAAAAGAGAGCGTACTGTTTTCTGATCCTTTTTGCGATGAGCAGCACGGTATTCTTGTCCTAAAAGAATCCGGGGAAGCGGCTGTTGCCTCAAATGCTGCAATTTCCCGCACTTATAAGGATTTTGTGGGACAAAAAGTAGGAGTGAAGACCGGCAGTGTATGGGATGCGATTACGCAAGAATATCTGGAAGCACAGCCTATAGGCTATTCGGATATGGCTTCGGGAATAGAAGATATTCGTAAAGGCCGGCTTGAGGGGTTCACCACCGATTTATCAGCAGTACGGGTATTTGTGGCCATAGAAGGAAACGAAGATCTGGAGTGTGTGGAAATCCCGAAGGATATTTTTTATGCACCAATGGGGGCAATATCAACTAATCAGGAACTCATCGACCGGTTTAATCTGTTTCTTGCCGAAATAAAGGCTGATGGAACTTTAGATGATATGCAGAACCGTTGGTTGGAAACAGTGCCGGATCTGGATACTACCATGCCGGAGATTCCCTTAACAGGTGCTAACGGAACATTAAAGGTTGCAACCACCACCAGTGCATTGCCATTTGTGTATAGCGGAGCTGATGGTGAGCTGATGGGATATAGTATAGAGCTCGTAAAGCGTTTTGCGGCCCATGAATGTATGGATATTAAGTATGCCGAAATGGAATTTGGCGGGATGATACCTTATATCATAAGCGGCAAAGCTGACCTTGCGATTGCTGATATATCCATCACCGAGGAACGTAAAAAAAGCGTTTTATTTACCGACTCTGTTTATGATGACCAGGGCGGGATAATCGCTTTGAAACAAGGTGGCAGTGAACAACAGCAGCAAGTGGGATTTATGGAGTGGCTTAAAACTGGTATCGAGCGAAACCTGATTAAAGATAACCGCTGGAAAATGATTGTCGATGGTTTAGGAGTAACAGTAATCATCTCACTAATGGCGCAATTGGGAGGAACAATACTGGGCGGATTTGTCTGTTTTGTCATGATGCGTAAAAATAAAGCAGTGCGCTTGATGGCGACCCTTTACTGCCGTCTGATAAACGGCACACCGATGGTGGTGTTGTTGATGATTACATACTATATTATATTTGGGCAAAGCGAAATATCTAATGTCCTGGTGGCGATTGTTGCCTTTACATTAGTTGGGGGCGCAAGCATCTCGCAAATCCTGAAAGGGGCCATCGATACGGTTGACCCGGTGGAAATTGAAGCAGCACGAAGTCTGGGCTTCTCCAATGTCCGGGCGTT
Source organism: Lachnospiraceae bacterium (assembly GCA_031556725.1). GTDB lineage: Bacteria > Bacillota > Clostridia > Lachnospirales > Lachnospiraceae > UBA935. The sequence continues at coordinate 10,027 of JAVBSL010000033.1, forward strand.
TATGACAGTTACCCTTCCCCAGGCGGTGCGCCGGGCCCTTCCCGGATATACAAACGGATTTGTAGAGCTGGTCAAAGCTACGGCAATTGTCGGCTACATTGCGATTCAGGATCTGACCCGTGCCGGTGATATCATTCGCAGCCGTACTTATGATGCCTATTTCCCGTTGTTGTTTGTGGCAGTAATCTACTTGATCCTGACATCAACTTGCGTACATTTATTTAAGCGTCTTGTAAAAAAAGTTAACGGAGGTGCAGCCTGATGAGTATTATTTCCGTAAGAAATCTTGAAAAACGATATGGGGATAAGGTGATCCTTCAAAATGTAAATCTTGAGGTCGAAAAAGGGGAAGTTATCTCCATCATCGGCCCTTCCGGAACAGGAAAAAGCACCTTTCTGCGAGCCATTAATTTTCTGGATCCGCCCACTGACGGAGAGGTATATTTTGAAAATGAAAAGCTGAATAAAAAAAATATTGATGCGGCAAGATGCCGGTTTGGTATGGTATTTCAAAACTTCGGCCTGTTCAGCCACCTGGATGTTATGGGCAATCTGACGGCCGGACCGGTTAAGCTGTTGAAAATGCCAAAAGCGGAAGCAGAGGAAAAGGCCCTAAGTCTATTGAAAACCGTGGGCTTGACAGAGCGTGCCGGATATTATCCCCATCAGCTTTCGGGCGGACAGAAACAACGTGTTGCCATCGCCCGCTGCCTGGCCATGTCACCGGAAGTGATATTATTTGATGAGCCAACCAGTGCTCTGGATCCCACCATGGTAAGCGAGGTTATGGCAGTTATGCGTAATCTGGCTCAATCAGGGATGACCATGCTGGTGGTTACTCATGAAATGGATTTTGCCCGCAATGTATCCAGCAGGGTACTTTATATGGATGAAGGGGGAATCTACGAAGACGGCAGTGCCACAGAGATTTTTACCAATCCGCAAAAGCCCAAAACAAAAACATTCATTTACAATATCCATACCTTTAACTATGAGATTGCAAACCGTGATTTTGATTATGTTGAGATGTTGGGAGCGGTTGAAAACTTCTGTTTCCGTCATGCAATCAGTAAAAGAGATGCTAACCGGCTGCAGCTGTTGGCTGAGGAATTGGTGCTTCATATTGTTGTACCCCAATATAGCGCATGTTCATTAAACATTAATATTTCCGAAAAACTCAGTGCATATGAACTGACAGTATCCTATGGTGGTGACAGTGCAGACGCATTGGCAGATGCCAGGGATCAGTTGGCGGCCAAGGTAATACAAAGCAGTGCCGGGAAACTCAGGCATGAATTTAGTGAGGGAAAAAATAAAATTATTGCGGAGTTATAAGCCTCAGGCTATTGACAAGTACTTAAAATGCAGTATAATAAAAATGTTGCAAGTGAAAAACCAAGGGAAAGTTGAGGTAATTTATGTTACGTGTGTTATTTGTAGAAACTGAGCTAATTAAATAGTACGGTTTATTAGTCCTGCAGATGCATGCCGCATGAAGATACCATTTTGATATTGTATTGAACATGAAAACATGACTGTTTGGTCATGTTTTTTTATTGCGAAAAAATGTGCCAAACCATATATAACAATTTGCATATAATAGTAAAAAGGTAATATGGAGTTTACCATGTATTATGCATCAAACAGACAACTGTATTATTTAAATATGTTAGGTGATAATCCTCAGGCGGTGGCCGATATCAGAGGAAACACAAACTATCCGGAGACCGGTGGAACAGCACTTTTTTTTCAAACCCATTATGGTGTGCTGGTATATGAGGATTTGTTTGGATTGCCCGCAGGCGAAGGTGCATGCAAAGAAAAAATATTTGCAGTCACTATCCATGACAGCGAATCATGTAATGGAGCCGATAGTGAAACTCTTTTAGGAAGTGAGCTGAATCCGGGGAATTGTCCGGCCCCTTTCAGGATAGGTGATTTACCGCCGATTTTTGCACAAAACGGATATTCATTTGCAATACTGCTGACCGGGCGTTTTTTTGTAAAAGATATTATCGGTAAAATAATAGTAATACATCAAGGGCCGGAATTGGAAGCGGATGAAGTGACAGCAGGGAACATTATAGCCTGCGGTAAGATTATAGCCTTTGATAAATAATTTGTCAGATAGGAGAAAAAAATGATTAACCATAGAGAAATGTTAGAATTTGATAAGATTATTCAACAGTTAAAAGACTTAGCAATGACCGAAAGTGCCAAAGCAAAATTTGATGTATTGGAACCTTTTTTGTCAGAAACAGAACTGCAAAATAAGCAAAGAGAAACTACGGAAGCCAGAATACTTTTGGATGCCAGAGGCAATATACCCCTGGGTGAGATTGGCTTTATCAGTGGAATCGTGGATGCGGCGGGAAGAGGTGAACTGCTAAGTATTGCAGAACTGGTACAGACCGAGCAGTTTGCCGTACTTACCGCCAGAATCAAAAGATACCTGAAACAGGGTGAAGAGGCTGCCCCTACAGAAAATCTGACCTTAACGGCTTACGGTACAGCCATGGAAGATCTGGAACCGGTACGGGAGGAGATTGCACGTTGCATCCGAGGCGGCCGGGTAGATGACCATGCATCCAACGGGCTGCGGGATATCAGAAGAAAAATCGAACAGGGTGAGAACCATATCAGGCAGAAACTGGAGAGTATGCTAAAAGGGAAAAAAGAGTACTTCTCCGAACATTTTGTATCCTTACGAAACGGACACTATACTCTGCCGGTAAAAAAGGAATACAAATTTCAGGTAAACGGCAGTGTGATTGACATGTCGGCAACCAAAGCTACCTGCTTTATCGAGCCTACTGCTATTGCCAGATTTCGTGAGGAACTGGACATACTGCGGATTGAAGAAAGCAACGAAGAGCGGAGAGTATTATATGAATTAACCGCAATGGTGGATAGCTTTGGCAAAGAAATAAAACTGAATGCCGAATATATGGAGGTTTTGGATTATGCCTTTGCCAAAGGCAAACTAAGTGCCGGTATGGAGGGAAGGGCCCCGATCATTCAGACGGAAGGAAAAATAAAGATTGTAAATGGCAGACATCCCTTTTTAAACAGAGAAACCTGCGTCCCGCTTAATATAGCACTGGGAGGTACAACTAAGGGAATTGTTATTACCGGACCCAATACCGGCGGTAAAACGGTAGCCTTAAAAACCGTCGGCTTATGCAGTATGATGGCCCAGTCGGGTCTGCACGTACCTTGTGAAGAAGCCGAATTTACCATGCAGGGTAATGTGTTATGTGATGTAGGGGATGGGCAAAGCATCACGGAAAATTTATCTACCTTTTCCGCCCATATGACCAATGTAATCGGTATCCTAAAACAGGTAAATGAAGAATCCCTGGTATTGCTGGATGAATTGGGCAGCGGTACCGACCCGGCAGAGGGCATGGGAATCGCCATCACCATTCTGGAAGCACTAAAAGAAAAAAAGTGCCTTTTTATTGCCACCACGCACTATCCGGAAGTGAAGGATTATGCTGCTGAGACGGCTGGTATTATAAATGCCCGGATGGCTTTTGATAAGGAAAGCCTCAGCCCCCTGTACTCGCTGGAAATCGGCGAGGCCGGAGAAAGCTGTGCATTCTATATTGCCAAGCGAATGGGTATGAGTGAAAAGATGCTTAAGCGGGCTTGGAAAGCCGCTTATGGAAAAACACCAGTGGTGACAGATGTGCTTTTTGCAAATGCCCGGCAGGAGGAAGAAGACAAGCAGGAAAGAAGGATTCAAAAAAAGCCGGAAAAGGTTTTACAAAGTCAAAGAGCACGTCGATTTGTATTGGGTGACAGCGTTATGGTCTATCCCCAAAAAAAGATCGGAATTGTCTTCGAACCGGCCAACGAAAAGGGCGAAGTGGGGGTTCAGATTCAGAAAAAGAAAGAATATTACAATCATAAAAGACTGCAGTTAAAAGCGGCAGCTAAGGATATGTATCCGGAAGATTATGACTTTTCGATTCTTTTTGAGACAGTTGAAATCCGTAAGTCCAGGAAGCGGATGGAGAAAGGACTTGTAGATTCTTACGAAAGTGGTGTAGAATGGATAGAAAAGAAATAAAGGCGGTTACAAATGAAAATATATTTAGTCAGACATGGTGAGACTGATTGGAACACAAAGGGACAGATTCAGGGGCAGACCGATATCGGTCTGAATGAAGCAGGGAGAAGACAAGCCAGGGAATTGGGAGCAATGCTGCAGGAAAAGAATCTGCGGGTAGCCGCGGTCTATTCCAGCCCTCTGAAGCGGGCAGTGGAAACAGCCGGAATTGTCAGTAAGAAGCTGGAACTGCCCAGTTATATATTTCCCGGTTTGCAGGAAATCTGTTTTGGCAAGTGGGAAGGTCTTACCTGGGATGAAGTGAAAACCAATGATCCGGAGTATTATCAGGACTGGTATACCAATCGGCGCTACCAAAGAACGCCCGATGGCGAATCCTATCAGGACATGCTGGAGCGGGTAATATCGGCCCTTCGGCGGATTATCGAAACCGAAGCGGCAGATGTGATTATAATATGCCACAGCGCAGTGATTATGGCCCTGCGCTGCTTTCTGAATGATGATTCCTTCACCGATATGGTAAAGAAGTATAAAGTCGGTAATGCCGGTATTGTAGAACTGTCAGCAGAGGATATTATGAAAAAGGATGTTGGTCAAATGCTATGAGCAGAAGTGAAAGCAAGTCATATGAAATAGATATGTGTAATGGGCCGTTATTCGGTAAGATATTATTGTTTAGTATTCCCTTGATGTTATCAGGAATTTTACAACTGTTATTTAATGCTGCCGATGTGATTGTAGTAGGGCAGTTTGCCGGCAAAGAAGCTCTGGCAGCGGTAGGTTCCACCGGTTCTTTGACCAATCTGCTGACCAATCTTTTTATCGGCATGTCAGTGGGAGCCAATGTATTGATTGCCGGATATATCGGTGCAAAGAATGAAAAGGATATTAGTGAGACCGTCCATACGGCGGTCTTACTAAGTGTTTTGAGCGGTATTTTTCTGGCAATTATTGGAGTGGTTCTGGCCAGGCCGCTGTTATTGTTAATGGACACACCGGAGGATGTTATTTCACATTCGGTATTATACATGCGGATTTTCTTTTTGGGTATGCCTGTAAGCCTGTTGTTTAACTTTAGCAGTGCGGTATTGCGGGCCATTGGTGACACCCGCCGGCCATTGATTTATTTGGTGATTGCCGGTATTGTGAATGTAATATTGAATTTATGGTTTGTTATCGGCTTTCATATGGGCGTTGCCGGGGTTGCTGTTGCAACGGTTATTTCCCAGTGTATCTCAGCAGTTCTGACGGTAAGATGCCTGATGAGAAGTGCAGGCGGAATAAGGCTGCATCTGGGAAAACTGCGGCTGCACAAGGATAAGGTGTGGAAAATATTACGGATTGGTTTACCGGCCGGTATTCAGGGATCGGTGTTTTCGATTTCCAATGTTTTGATTCAATCGGCGGTAAATTCTTTCGGTTCGGTAGCCATGGCCGGAAATACGGCCGGTATGAATATTGAAGGTTTTGTTTATGTAACCATGAATGCGGTTCATCAGGCAGCGGTCAGCTTTACCGGACAAAATATCGGTGCAAGGAAATTTGCCCGAATTAACAAAATATTGATTCAATGCCTGATTTTAGTAACCTTAGCCGGAGGATTAATGGGCAATTGTGCATATTTATTGGGAGACAAGCTGTTAGGATTATACTCGGCAGACCCGGAAGTGATTGCTTATGGGGTGGGACGGATGGCAATGATCTGTTCCTTCCATTTCATGTGCGGTATTATGGATGTAATCGTAGGCAGTATCAGGGGTATGGGTTATTCGATGGTGCCGATGCTGGTATCCCTGCTGGGGGCATGTGCCTTCCGTATTGTATGGATATATACCATTTTTGCTGCTGACCGGTCATTGCATACTTTATATTTGTCCTATCCTATTTCATGGACACTGACGGCTTCTGTGCAGTTGATTTGTTATTTTGTTTTGAAAAAAAGATTGGTGAAAAGTGAGTTGCAGACAGTATGAAAACATATAAGGCGGTTATTTTTGATTTGGACGGCACCCTGCTGAATACGCTGGAGGATTTACAGGATAGTGTAAATGCGGCTCTGCGGCAATGCGGTATGACGGAAAGAACTTATGATGAAATCAGAAGGTTCGTAGGGAATGGGGTAGAGCGGCTGATGGAACTTTCGGTACCCCAGGGCCGGGAAAATCCATTATTTCAGCAGGCATATACTGCTTTTAAAACACATTACGGGATTCATTGCAATGATAAAACGGATTTATACCCGGGCATCAGGGAAATGCTTGGCAACTTAAAGAAAAGCAATTACCGGATGGCGATTGTATCCAACAAATATCAGGCGGGAATGGATATCCTGATGGAGCAGTATTTCAGTGAATATCTTTCAGTGGCAATCGGAGAGACGCCGGAACGCCCGAAGAAACCCGCACCGGATGGTGTTTATGAAGCACTAAAACGGTTGGGAGTAAGGGCATCGGAAGCCGTTTACGTAGGAGATTCGGAGGTGGATATCGCGACAGCAAGGAATGCCGGTATGGATTGCATTGCTGTAGAATGGGGATTCCGAACCAGAGAAGAGCAGAGAAACGCTGGCGGAACCTGCTTTGCGGCAACACCGGAAGCACTGTTGAAATGTTTGATGAAAAAATGATGGTTTTAGAAAAATACGCAAAAACAATATATAATTATGGATTTTTTTGTAAATAAATGTTAAAATTTAAAAAACACATAAAAGGATGGAAATCGATTATGAAATTAGGATTGCGGTCAAAAATCATTGGTATTGTTCTCGCACCGGCTCTATTAGTAGGAATCGGGGCAGTGTGGATCAGCAGTTCCAAAGTATCTGATTTAATGGATCGGGAAATGATGAGCCAGTTAAAGGTTAGTGCCAATGCCGGGCGAGAGTTTTATGAATCGATGAATGAGGAGCAATTTTCCCGGGATGAAAACGGGGTAGTATATAAGGGAGATTTTCAGGTTACAGGAAATTTTGATATGGTTGATGCCATTAGCGAAAGCGGCAATATCTACGCGACTTTTTTTTATGGAGATGAACGGATCGTAACCAACGTGCTGGATGATAAGGGGGAAAGGATGATTGGCACCAAGGCCGGGGAGGCGGTTATTAAGGCAATTTTGCAGGAGGGCAAGGACTTCTATTTTTCCCAGGCAGTACCCATCGGCGGTCAGGATTATTACGGCTATTATGTTCCGGTGAAACAGCCGGGAACCAATGAAGTGATCGGTATGTTCTTTACCGGAGACCGAAAAGGTCAGATTAACGAACAGGCAACCAGTGTAAGTATTACCATTGCCGGAATAATTGCGATTATTATTATTCCCTGTTTGATAGGAGCCGTTTTTATAGTATTGGGAATGACCAATTCATTAATGCGTACCGTACATAATTTGGAACAACTGTCATTAGGCGAGCTGAAGACCGATATTGATGACCGGGATTTGAAGCGCAGTGATGAAATTGGAGAAATCGCCAGAGCCAGTGGTAAGCTGCGGAATACATTGATAAAAATGATTGGCGATATAAATCATACGGTAGAGACCCTTTTTGAAGCATCCAAGGAGATTGAAGGAGTGGTCGGCAATACCTTTAAGAATACTTCCAACATAAATCAGGCAATTGAAGCACTGTCCAAGTCTTCCTTACAGCAGGCTATTTCCATGGAAGGCGTATCTAATCATGTGGGACACATGGGAGAGTCGATTGAAAATACTATTACATCAGTAGCGGAACTTCATGCCAGTACGGCAGCCATTAACGAATCCAGTCAAAGCACGGTTCAGGTGCTTAATGATTTGGATATGGAAAATACCAGGGTGGTGGAAGCGATTGACAGGGTATACGATCAAACCAATGCTACTCATGAATACGTAGAGAAGATTGAGACTGTTTTGGAAATGATCAGAGAGATTGCTGATGAAACAAATATGCTGTCTCTGAATGCAACTATTGAAGCCGCCAGAGCAGGAGAGGCCGGGCGGGGATTTGCTATCGTCGCTGAGCAGGTTAAGAAACTGGCTGAAGAATCAAGTGAATCAACCTTACAGATTGAAGAAATTATTAAGAACTTAAATGAAAATTCGACCAAAGCAGTACAGGCAATGGGGCAGGTAAAAGTAATCGCGCAGTCACAGAACGTGCAGATCAATGAAGTGCAGGCCAGTTATGAGACCGTAAATGTCAGCATCAAGGCCGCCAGTCAGGAAGTTGGTCAGGTCTCCGATATGTCTCAGGAAATTGAGCAGGCCAGAGAAGGTGTGGTCCGTTTGGTAGCCGATTTATGTGCATTGTCGGAAGAGAATGCCCAAAGTACTAAGGTAACATCTTTGGAAGCCGAAGATTTAGCAGCAGCTATGCATGAGATGGAAGGAGAAGTGGCTTCACTGCGTGATCTGGCAGAGCGTTTGTCGGCTGATATTAAAATATTTAAATTATAGTATTTTGCGAGAAGCACTTAATAATACTTCCTGACGGCGAACATACACAATCCGGTCTGAAGAAACTGGCTTACCAGCAAGCCCCACAGATATCCCTGAATACCCCAAACCGGTACGGCCCAGAAGACAAATCCTAAGCGGGCTAACAGACTGATAATGCTGTAAGTGAAGGTCAGTCCGGTTTTGCCCAATCCATTCAGGATGCTGTTTAAGGTACTGGCAATATACATAAAGGGGCAGAGAAAGCTTAAGGTAATAATAAAGCTTCCGGCCAAACTGCTTTCATACAGCAGTGTGCCCATGGGTTTTCCCAGGACCAGAAAGAAAACTGTACAAATGATTCCCAATGCGGTGCCAAGTTGAATAGACTTGCGCACCGCTTTTTTGATGGCACCGGTGTTGGCGGCCGCATCAGCTTCGGATACCATTGGGAGCAGCAGCACACAAATAGAGTTGGTGATGGCGGAGGGGAAGAGAATTAAAGGCAGGGACATTCCTGTCAGGACGCCATACACACTAAGAGCAGTACTGTTATTCATTCCATAAGCAATCAACTGCTGAGGGATAAAAATGGCTTCCACGCTTTGTAGCATATTGATGATAATCCGATTGATGGATAAAGGTGTGGCCAAATTGAGCAGCTGTTTACCGGTTTTCAGATAATGATGTTTACCGGATAGTAGTTGCGCTTTCGTCAGAGACAGGCTGTAAAAACGATGGCGGATGGCTACAATTGAAACCAGCATAGCGGCACTTTCACCGATAACAAGGCCAATAACCGCAAAGTTAATGGTGGGAGTCATCCCCCGGCTTAAGCCAATCTCATAAATCAGAAAAACCGATCCCACCCGCACGACCTGCTCGGCCAATTGTGACATGGCCGGAACGGCTGTTTTGCGGACACCGTAAAAATACCCGTTGATACAGGAATGAACCGTAGCCATGGGAATGGAAAGGGAAATAATCCGAAGTAAGGGGGCGGTTCTGGGTTCCATCAAAAAGGAAGTGGCGAGAAAATCCGCATAATGATAAATGCCCCAGGTACAAGCTACTGACAGCAGCATGGAGATGATAAAGCCGACAATCAGATTTTCTGCTGAATATTTATAGTCCCGGGTAGAGGTTTCGCCCGCTACAAATTTGGAAATGGCGGTCTGCATACCGGCCACCGTAATTGAAAAGGACAAGGCCAATATGGGAGCGGTCAGCTGATAGATACCCATACCTTCCGCCCCAAACATCCGGGATAGAAAAATACGGTAGAAAAAGCCGATGAACCGGCTTGCCAGGCCGGTAACGGTCAGTACGATCGTGCCTGTAACAAGGGGATTGTTCCATTGATAATGAGTGGTGGGAAGGAATTTACGGTTCATACAACATCCTTAAGCTAAGTTATGGATAAGTATATGCCGTAAATAATAAAAAATGAACCTCACTAAACCCATAATATGAGTTGACAAATATATAAAAAACAATACAAATATGCAATACCCTAAATGAAAAATAAGTTATTTTTAGAGTATATAAAAATATAGCATTTATAACAGGGAGGGTATGCAGTATGAGAATGAAGGAAAAAACTACAGTGGCAGTGATAGGAGTACTTCTCCTGTCGATTTTTACGTTTACAGATTTACAGATTTCACAGCTTCTTTTTACCAAAAACATATATGGACGGGTTTTTGAAGTGGTAGGGGAGCTGCCGTTTATTTTTCTGACGGTATTTTCCTTTTTTTTATTGTTTTGTTTTCGCAGTAAAAAGAATAAAGCAGTAAGTATTTTATTAGGAATTTTGTTTATTGTACTGGCGGTTTTATTTGCCATGATGGGTGGATTCATGACTTGGAACTATCTTCATGAGAATGTTGCGGGGGCACCGCAGTTTCTGGCGATAGTCTTTGCCTTAGTGGTATTGATCGGAGCTTATTTGCTGACCAGGCTGGTGCCGGAAGGAAAGGCGAAACAGGCCGTCACATTTGCGGTAATCGGAATTTTTTATTTTATTGCCGTTATTATTATTATGAATGTAGTTAAGGGTGCCTGGGGGCGGATGCGTATCCGGGAAATGACTGACCCCATCGCAGAATTTACCCGCTGGTATGTGATAACATCCAGGGGCGGATTTGACAATATATATGCATCGTTTCCTTCCGGTCATTCCATGAATGCCGCCGGTACGATTCTGTTGGGACTATTTCCGTTTTTCCTCCCCAAGCTGGCGGGGAAGGAAAGACTTATGAAAACCTTCAGTTATAGCTGGATTGTTCTCTGCGCCGTCAGCAGGGTGGTGATGGGAGCACATTTTGCCAGTGATGTAACTGTGGGGGTGATGCTGTCACTGGTAATATTTGAAGTTGTTCGGACGATTGTCTGCCGAATTAATAAGGTAAAATTACCGGAGTAATACTTGAGAGAAGGTAGGGATTGATGAAAGCATATATTTTTGATTTGGATGGGGTGCTGGTGTTTACGGATCGGTTTCACTATCAGGCCTGGAAGCAGATGGCGGATGAAATGGGTATTTATTTTGATGAAGAGATTAATAACCGTCTGCGGGGCGTCAGCCGCATGGAGAGTCTGGAAATCATTTTGGAAAGATATCAGGGTGAACCCCTTACGGATGAGCGAAAACAGCAGCTGGCGGAGCAGAAGAATGAAGCTTACAGGGAACTTTTGCAGACCATGACACCTGCCGATGTGACGGCACAGGTAAGGGCAACGCTGACCAGATTACGGCAGCAGGGTTACAAGCTGGCCATCGGATCATCCAGTAAAAATGCCAGGTATATCCTTGGACGGGTGGGACTTACGGAGATGTTTGATGCCATATCTGACGGAACGAATATAACCCGGTCGAAACCTGATCCGGAGGTGTTCCTGAAAGCAGCGGAGTATCTGGGGATGATTCCGGAGGAGTGTGTGGTAGTGGAGGATGCCTATGCGGGGATTGATGCTGCAAAAGCGGCGGATATGCAGGCAGTAGGAATCGGGGAAGCGGCCGGGTATGAGAAGGCTGATTACCGGATTAGTGAGTTTGAAGAGTTATTGCAGTTGGTGTAGGTAGTGTTGGTGGTGTTTTCCACAACGTTATCCAGGTTGCTGATGGTGTGTTCCAGACGATTCTGGTTGGCTAATGTGCTGTCTGCGCCAACATGCATTTTTAAAATCCGCCAATGTATTAATTTGTAGGGCTACTGTATTCGCACTTATATCACATAAAAGAGGTTTAACCTCTGTACTGGTACCGGCTATGCCTTTTCCGCTTCCTTTTAGCAGATAGGTTTCGTTGAATTTGGTGGTTTCGGAAATACGGTCGATTTCGGAGTTTGTTCCATCTGCAAACGAAAAAATGCAACACATTATTACAATATGTTGCATTTTTTATTATTTTCAATTTTATTATGATTTTTTTAAAAGTCAATATAAAATGTTAATTATTTTTTTAATGGCATATTGAATAAAGCTGGAAGCGGTTTTCTTCCACGAACATTGGCTAAAGTGCTGAAATAAAAGATATTGACAAGTAGTAGTAGTTGGTATAGTCTAAAAATATCAAGAAGTTTCAATTGTACCTTTCGATGGTACATCGGGCAGTTTCTGCCAACATTCTCAAACACTATCAAATTATTGGCAGGAACTATATGGTACTACTATAGAGGTTTCCTGTCATAGGAATGAATTACATTCCGGAAAGGAAACGTATGCAAGAAACAAAAGCGGTAAAGCATGAAAAAAGAACTTTAGAGGAACTGAATGTCATCGATGATTTTTTACTGAATGAGATCATTACAGACAGGCAATGCGGGAAAGAGTTTATTCACTATTTTCTGAAGACAGTACTGGGAGAGGAAGTGGTTATTAAGAATGTAAATGCCCAGATGATTGCCACTCCGGGGGATGTAGATAAGCGTGCAATTCGCATGGACGTGCTCACAGAAGCAATACCTGCAAAAGGAATAGCCTCTTTGCAGGAAGATACAGTTGTTGATATTGAAATGCAGGCTCAGAATAAATATCAGGGTGCTGGCAAGAAGTATGACTTACGCAAGCGAAGCAGGCTGTATCAGGCAGTAATAGATGTTAACCAATTGGAAACAAGCATAGACTTTGGTGAGTTGGGAGACGTGATTATCATTATCTGTGCATCCTTTGATCTGTTTGGTGAAAACCGTGCCATATATACCTTTGAACATATTTGTGCAGAGAAACCCGAACTGTATCTGAACGATGGAGCTAAACGGATCTTTTTGAATACCAGAGGCCAGCTTGGCGCGACCAGGGAACTAAAGGAATTGTTGCGATATATAGAAAAATCAACCGAAGAAAATGTAATCAATGAGGATTTGCAGAAAATACATAAGATAGTTACCAGTGTGAAGAGCGCAAAAGAACGGAGGGAACGATATATGTGGGCATTTGAACGGGAGTGGATGGCAAGAGATGAGGGAAAAGAGGAAGGAAAAGAGGAAGGAAAAGAATTGGGTGAAGAGCGTGTCAATCAATTAATACGTATTTTAATTGAGGCATCTCGCACGGATGATCTCAACAAGGCTGCTAATGACCGGGAATATCAGAAAAAGTTATTTCAGGAGTTTGGGATTTAAGTGGTATAATGGTTACATAACAGTTATGGAGGAAAAGGTGATGGATATTAAAGGAGCAATTAAAGTTAGACACTCAGTCAGACAGTATCAGGATAAGGCCATTCCGGCGGAAATAATAGCAGAACTTCAAGGTGAAATCGATCAATGCAATCAGGAAAGCGGACTGCATATCCAGATGGTGACCGGCGAGAAAGAAGCTTTCGGAGGAATGATGGCCCGCTATGGAAGTTTTAGAGGAGTAGCCAACTATATTGCCCTGATTGGTATAAAGAGTAACCGACTGGCAGAAACTGCCGGCTATTATGGTGAGCGGATAGCATTGAAGGCACAGCAACTGGGGCTGAATACTTGTTGGGTAGCTCTGACCTTCAGTAAAAAGAAGTGTAAGGCATCTATTGGGGATGGGGAAAAGATGGTCTGTGTCCTCTCGCTGGGGTATGGTGTAAATCAGGGAAAACCACATAAGAGTAAGGCCATGATGCAGCTATGTGATGTTTCGGGGGAGATGCCGGATTGGTTCCGGGAAGGGATGGAAGCGGCATTATTGGCTCCTACAGCAGTAAATCAGCAAAAATTCATGGTGTCTATGGAGGGTGAAACAATCAAAGTGAAGGCTACCGGAGGTGTTCACTCAGATATTGATTTGGGAATTGTAAAATACCATTTGGAAATCGGTTCAGAGAAAGAAGTTGTGACCGAATAAAAGCGGTTAAGGGCTATCATAATTATGCCGATGTATAAATATAACAGATGAAACAATCGTAAGAGAGGAATAAAATATGGCATCAGTAAATTCAGTATCCAGCCACCCGCAAGCGGACAATTATAAAAGTGAGAAGGCTGGAAAAAATGAATCAGACGTCACTTCTTTTATGGAGGCAATAGCCCAGAAGAAAGCGGAAATATTTAAGAAAGTAAAAAATGGTGAAACCGAAGAATCATTTCAAATCGGTGGTGCCGAATATACCTTAAAAGAATGGGAAAAGATGCTGAAAACGGTAGACGCTGCAATTGATTCGGAGACCGAGGAAACGAAAGCGGAAGAGTTGAAGGCAGAAAATACAGATAGAAATTAGAATACTAAATGGATAATACAAATATGCGAAAATGGTCAGTTAAGAAACGATTGTTTTATACACTGATGATAGCGGGGGTATGTCTTGCTGCTTTGGTAGCAGGAATATTTTTGCTATCATTTTTTTTGAAAAAACCAGTTAAGAGTTATCAATCGCTGGGGGAAGTCGAAGAGGCTTGCCAGCAGTATTGGCAGGAAAATTTAGGAGCAGAGGTAAAATATTGGGGTAAGAAAGAAATACCAACAGAAGGAAATGGGCAGGTTGTCGAACTGACTTTTTATACAGTTGACCCGGACTATTTCATTACTATCCATAAAACATATATCACCTATACGTGGCAGGAGGGGGTGATTCATATAGAAGACGAGAAGCAGGTTTCTTTTGACAAGGTGAAAAATGGGGAAATGGCAGAAGCCATGGGAGAACCTGAATATTATTACTGGTGGCCATGGAGCATGAATAAGGAGGATAATGGTGCTGCCGGAAACTTACAGAATCAGGGGATGGTATCCGGCGCCGATATTTATTTGCCTTTGTTGGAACCGGAAACTGCTTTGCCGCTATTGCTCCGCTTGGAAGGGGGAAGTAGCCGGAAAAGGGCAGAAGATTATCATCAAACCTATGTTACGTATACATTTGATGATGGCTCTCATATTAATTATGTGATGAGAAAAGGTATTACGCCTCCGGAAGGATTTAATGAAGGAACATTTTGGTTTCCGGCATACATTGTCAGTGATGAAGAGTTGGAGGAAGAGATTTTAGCTCATGAATATGTTGAGCAGGCAGATGTCGAGGAATTGAAGGCGCTTACAGAAGTTGGAGGAGAGAAAAGTGAAACGTGGAAATTTGACAATCAGTATGTTTTGATTGATTTTATAGAAAATGAAGATGTTGCTATTTATGGATTGTATGGTGGACGGGCGATGGTCTTACGGGAAGGTAATAGGATATTTCCATTGTATATGGGTTGGATTTCTCCGCAAATGATTCTTCCCAAGATATATTATGGGGATTATGATAAAGATGGGACAAGGGAGATTGCGCTGCATACCTTAATGGGTACCGGTACCGGATTATTCATCAGCCAGCTCTATATGATTGAAATAAATAAAGAAGATATATGTGTTAACCAGTTTGGATCAGGTGACTTTAGTAGATTTACTGGCCGGATAACCGATACATGGGAAGACGAAAACCGGATGCTGTATTTTGCAGTAGATGGAAAACCGATAGAACAGGTACTTCATTTACCTGCAATTCACGGTAGTGAAACAGAAACATTTAAAAAAGTAATTTGGGGAAATTATATTGAGTTTACAGAAACAGCCAAGGGGCAGTGGATGCTAACCGCAGAAGCCGGGCTTGCATCATGGGAATGGGCGTGGCCGGATTATCATGAAATAATTGCTTCTGCACCAGTGAACTACCATAAAGACGGGAGCTTTTCGGTAGGTGAGATCAACTTGACAATTGGAGAAAATTGAGGAAAAAGGATGAAAGTAATTTATTTGGGACACAGTGGGTTTTTGATGGAATGGGAAGATATCTACTGCCTGTTTGATTATGAAAGAGGTACGATACCGGAACTTAATTCGGATAAACCGCTATATGTTTTTGTCAGTCACGCCCATGGTGATCATTATAACCGCAGTATTTGGGGCTTACGGGAAAAGTATCCGGTGATACACTATATTGTTTCCAAGGACGTTCCCTTATCCGTAGGCCAAAGGATGAAACTGGGATTGCAGGAAGCCGATGAAAAAAGAATCTTACGGGTAAGAGCCGATGAAATTTATCATTTGCAGTCAGGCGGTCTGGAGATTAAAACCCTGCGCTCTACCGATGAGGGTGTGGCCTTTCTGGTCAGCTATGCCGGAAAAATGATATTTCATGCCGGCGATTTGAACTTATGGACATGGCCGGGAGAAAGTGCAAAATATAATCAGGATATGAAACAAAGATTTTTGAGAGAGATGGATAAAATAAAAGATTTGCCGGTAGATGTTGCGTTCTTCCCCTTAGATCCCCGGCAAGAAGAGGATTGTGGGAAAGGGCTGGAGATATTTAACCGGACAGCAGCGGTAAAGATATTGTTTCCGATGCATTTTTGGAGCAAATATGAGACCGTTCCACATTATATCGTTACTCATAAATCAGACAGCAGCAATATAAAAACTATTGAATATGAAAATCAGATATTTAATATATAGTTAATATGGTGGTTGCTAATTAGAGACTGAATGCCAAAACCTGATCTCTCAGAAGGCGATTTATTTTACTGTGACTAAGTCACAGTAAAGAATTTTTGTTTGACATATAATTAACAAAAGTTAATGAAAAAGAATTCAGGAGGAATCCATCATGAATAGCAAACAGAAGGTACTGATTGTTGGTGGTGTGGCAGGTGGTGCTTCCACAGCCCCGAGGCTTAGAAGGTTAGACGAAAATGCAGAAATTATTATGTTTGAACGTGGTGAATATGTATCCTTCGCCAATTGCGGTCTACCCTATTATATCGGTGGCGAGATCAAAAACAGAGCAGCATTAACCGTGCAGACACCGCAGGATTTCGTAGATAAATTTAACATTGATGTGCGTACTCTAAGTGAAGTAACAGCCATTGATACGGAAAAAAAGAACGTAACCGTTAAAAACATAAGGACAGGTGAATCCTATCAGGAAAGCTATGACAAGCTGGTGCTTTCCATGGGCGCAGAGCCACTGAAGCCATCCATACCCGGCAGTGACTCGGATAAGATATTTACCCTTAGAAATATACCGGATACCGATAAAATAAAGAATTTTATTGAAACCCAAAACCCCCAAACGGCAATTGTCTGTGGCGGCGGTTTTATTGGGGTGGAAATGGCCGAGAACCTGCAAAGTGCCGGTCTTTTTGTAACGCTTGTGGAAATGGCAGATCAAGTTATTGCTCCGATTGATTATGATATGGCCTGCGATGTACATCGGCATATGGAAAGTAAAGGGGTTATACTGGAACTAAGTAACGGTGTAAAATCAATTCAAGACGATGGTAATAAATTAGCAGTTGAGTTAAGTAACAAAAAGATTGAAGCAGATATGCTGATTATGGCGATTGGTGTGCGTCCTGAAACCCGAATTGCCAAAGAAGCAGGCATAGCCCTAAATGAACGCGGCGCCATTATCGTGGATGCTCACATGCATACATCAGCAAATGACGTTTATGCCGTTGGTGATGCAGTCGAAATTACCGACAGCGTTACCGGTGGGAAAGGATATATTCCGCTTGCCGGGCCGGCCAATAAGCAAGGCCGCATTGCAGCAGATAATATTTGCGGTATTGACAGTGTATATATCGGGACACAGGGTTCATCTATTCTGAAAGTATTTGATCTCACCGTTGCATCAACCGGTATCAATGAAAAAACCGCCAGGCGGCTTGGGCTTTCTTACGATAAGGTATTTACTTATTCAGGCAATCATGCAGGATATTATCCCGGTGCGGTAAATATGGCAATCAAAACTATTTTTGACCCTGCTAACGGTAAAATTCTCGGAGCACAGATTGTTGGATATGATGGGGTTGATAAACGCGCAGATGTATTGGCTACCGCCATCAGAGCAGGCATGACCGCGCCGGATTTGGCTAAACTGGAGCTTTGTTATGCACCGCCTTACAGTTCGGCCAAAGACCCGGTTAATATGGCAGGCTTCGTAATCGAAAACATGATCACGGGGAAAGTTAAGCAAATACATTGGCATGATGTCAAAGATCTTCCACGTGACGGCAGTGTAACGCTGATTGATGTGCGAACGGCAATTGAAGTGGAAAACAGGAGTATCGAAGGCTTCAAAAACATTCCGCTGGCAGAGCTTCGCAGCCGCATCGGTGAAATTGATAAAGATAAGAAAGTATACGTGAATTGTCAAATTGGTCTGAAAGCGTATGCAGCGGCCCGGATTTTAACCCAGCTTGGATTTGACGCATGGATTGTCGGCGGCGGCTTCCGACTCTACAATTCCATATTTGGGAAAAGAACCCCGGTGAAACAGAATACACCGCAACCAACCGCTAAGGAGACTGTAAGTATGGAAACAAAAACTGTTATTGTTGATGCCTGCGGGTTGCAATGCCCCGGCCCCATTGTAAAACTATCTGCCGCATTGAAGGAAGCCGGTGATGGTGATATCATTCAGATTTCCACCAGTGATCCGGCCTTTGGCAGTGACATTGAAGGCTTTTGCCGCCGGACCGGAAATGTATTTCTGGAAATGGACAGCCAAAAAGGGATTACCTGCGCCAGGATTCAAAAAGCCCAAAAAGAAGAAGCGGCAGTTACCCCAGGGGGTGGTGATAATAAAAATATTATCGTCTTTTCCGGTGATTTGGATAAAGCCATTGCCTCATTCATTATTGCTAATGCTTCGGCGGCTATGGGCAGAAAAGTGAGCATGTTTTTTACTTTCTGGGGTCTTAATATCCTCAGAAAACCCAAAAAGGTCAGCGTTACTAAAGATTTCATCTCCAGGATGTTCGGCATGATGATGCCGCGAGGATCGAAGAAGCTTGGACTGTCCAAGATGAACATGGGCGGTATGGGAGCCAAAATGATTCGGATGGTGATGAAAAACAAAAATGTTGACAGTCTTGAAGATTTGATTAAGCTTGCTATGGAAAACGGAGTTGAACTGGTAGCCTGTTCCATGAGCATGGATGTTATGGGCATTAAGGAAGAAGAACTGATTGACGGTGTAAAGATGGGCGGTGCTGCGGCAATGATTGCCAACGCCGAGGAATCGGATATGTCACTGTTTATATAAGACTAAGACCGAATGGGTATCTAACGATGCCCATTTTGTAATTTCATGGAAAAAATAATGAAAAGAATGGGCGGTTGTGCTATACTGTATAGATGTAAAATAATGATAAAAGTTAGAATCGGTAAAGGAGTATTTGTATGCACAGACAACACACGAAAGTGATTTCTATAGGTGATAGAATAATTGGCGGAGGAAATCCGATTTTAATCCAATCCATGACCAACACCAAGACCGAGGACGTAGAAGCAACAGTGGCTCAGATCCTACGTTTGGAAGCCGCCGGCTGTGATATCATCCGCTGTACGGTGCCCACGGCAGAAGCCGCCGGTGCCATTGCCGAAATTAAGAAACAGATCCATATTCCATTGGTAGCGGATATTCATTTTGATTACCGGATGGCCATTGCCGCCATGGAAAACGGTGCTGATAAAATCCGTATCAATCCCGGGAACATCGGCAGCAGGGAAAACCTGGAGGCGGTAGTAGCAGTAGCTAAGAAGCGGAGGATTCCTATTCGCGTAGGGGTCAACAGCGGTTCTCTGGAAAAAGAACTGGTGGAAAAATATCATGGCGTGACGGCAGCAGGCATTGTGGAAAGTGCGTTAGATAAGATACATATGATCGAAGAAGCAGGTTATGACAATCTGGTTGTCAGCATCA
Organism: Lachnospiraceae bacterium; assembly: GCA_031556725.1. GTDB lineage: Bacteria > Bacillota > Clostridia > Lachnospirales > Lachnospiraceae > UBA935. Next base: position 29,682 of record JAVBSL010000033.1, read on the forward strand.
AATCCTCCGATGTGATGATGTGTGTGGAAGCCCATGAAAAGCTGGCAGCAGTGACAGGCTATCCTCTTCATGTAGGCATTACCGAGTCAGGTACCATTATCAGCGGTAACATTAAGTCCTCCATCGGACTGGGCCTGATCCTGCATCAGGGAATCGGTGACACCATCCGGGTATCCTTAACCGGTGATCCGGTGGAAGAAATTAAATCAGCGAAAATCATCCTGCGTACTCTGGGATTGCGTAAAGGTGGAATAGAAGTAGTTTCCTGCCCCACCTGCGGACGCACCTGTATTGATTTGATCGGATTAGCCAATCAGGTAGAGAATATGGTGGCAGATATCCCCCTGGATTTAAAGGTGGCTGTTATGGGCTGCGTGGTAAACGGCCCCGGTGAAGCGAAGGAAGCCGATATCGGGATTGCCGGCGGAAAAGGCGAAGGCCTTTTAATCAAAAAAGGTGAAATTATAAAAAAAGTACCCGAGAGCGAACTGCTTGGTGTACTGCGAGATGAATTATTAAACTGGAATAGATAAGGTGTTTTATGGCGAAGCAATTTTGGGAGGTTTTTCCGGGACTGCAATTAGATAAAAGTAATCATGATTTGTTTGGACAGGTAACGGTGGAAAAGGTATCGGCAACCAAACGAAAGGATTTTGTGCGCGTTTATATCTCCTGTGAGCACTTGATTCAAAAGGCCATTATCTTTAAGGTAGAAGAAGAGATTAAGCGGCAGTTATTTGCCGGCCAGAACATAGAAATTAAGATTTATGAAAGATATCAGCTCTCTTCCCAGTATAATCCGGAAAAATTTATGAACATTTATCAGGATAGTATTTTGCTGGAACTGAAGGAATATAGTCCCATGGTCTATAATGTGTTTAAAAATGCCGATATCAGCTATCCCACAGAGAATCAGGTAATGTTAACTATCGAGGATACGGTTTTAGCCAAAGGGAAAACAGCCGAGCTGGTGCGGATATTAGAGAAAATATATAATGAGCGCTGTGGCTTCACTGTGGAGGTACATACTGCATATAAAGAAAAAAAGGCGGGAAAATACAAAGAAGAAGATGAGCTGAAAATCAAGCGGCAGGTGGCGGAGATCGCAGCCAGAGCGGTCGGCAGCGGACCGGATGGAGAAGAAACAGCAGCTTATGATGACGCCGTACCAATCCAACAACAGCCAGCCGATATGGCAGTACAGCCTCCGGCAGCAGTGAAAACAGGAGTTTTTGGTAACAGTAAAGGAAAAGAAAAGTTTGGTTTTGAAGGAAGAGGAGAGAGGCAGCGCCCGGTGAAGCGTTCCGACAATCCGGATGTACTGTATGGCAAGGATTTTGAAGAAGAAGCCATGTCTATGGAGGACATTATCGGAGAAATGGGTGAAGTGGTAATCAGAGGTAAAATCCTGACCTTTGATACCAGAGAAATCAGAAACGAAAAGACTATTTTGATTTTTGACATTACTGATTTTACCGATACCATGACCGTGAAGATGTTTGCCCGGAACGATCAGGTGGAGGAGATTACCCAGGGCATCAAAAAGGGAGCTTTTGTTAAGATAAAAGGAGTTACCTTAATTGATAAGTTTGATAATGAATTGACCATCGGTTCCATTGCCGGTGTGAAAAAAATACCTGATTTTACTTCTTCCCGGATGGATAACAGTGTGCGGAAGCGGGTAGAACTTCATTGCCATACTAAAATGAGTGATATGGACGGGGTTTCCGAAGCAAAAGATATTGTTAAACGGGCTTATAAATGGGGACATCCGGCGATTGCCATTACCGATCATGGGGTGGTGCAGGCTTTCCCCGATGCCAACCATGTGTGGGATGATTTATGGTATGGGGAGAAGAACCGCTGTAAAGAGCAGGGATTACCGGCTCCGGATAAGCAGGACTTCTTTAAGATCATCTATGGGGTAGAAGCTTATCTGGCAGATGATTTGAAAGAAATTGTTACCGGTGACAAAGATAAAGATCTGGAAGCGGATTTTGTCGTATTTGATATTGAAACTACCGGATTTTCACCGGTGAAGAATCAGATTATTGAAATCGGGGCGGTGCGGATTTCTCAGGGGGAGATGAAAGAGCGGTATTCGGCATTTGTCAATCCCGATGTACCGATTCCTTTTGCAATCGAGCAACTGACCGGTATTAATGATGATATGGTGGTAAATGCACCTTTTATTGAAGAGGTGCTGCCGGAATTTTTAACTTTTTGCGGGGACGACGTTTTGGTAGCCCACAATGCTAACTTCGACATGGGCTTCATTATGGAAAAATCCCGTCTTTTGGGTATTAAGAAAGAGTTTACTTATGTGGATACAGTAGGCATTGCCAGAATATTGCTGCCCAATCAGGCCAAGCATACTCTGGATGCCGTGGCCAAAACCTTACATATCTCTTTGGAAAATCATCATCGGGCTGTGGACGATGCAGAAGCCACTGCACAAATATTTGTGGAATTTCTTAAACGGCTGAAAGCAGAAGGCATTGATACGTTACGTAAGATTAATGCCCTGGGGGCTTCCAGCCCGGATATTGTGAAAAGACTGCCGACCTATCATACCATTATTTTGGCCGCCAATAATACCGGTCGGGAGAACCTGTATGCCTTAATATCAGAATCTCATCTGACTTATTACGGTAAGCGTCCCCGGGTGCCCAAAAGCCTGTTGCAAAAGCATCGGGAAGGGTTAATCGTGGGAAGTGCCTGTGAAGCGGGCGAACTATATCGAGCTTTGCTGGAAGATAAGGCGGATACGGAGATTGCCAGGATTGTCAGTTTTTATGATTATCTGGAAATTCAGCCGGCCGGAAACAATCAGTTTATGATTGTTTCGGAAAAGCAGAGTAATATCAATTCAATCGAGGATATTCAGAATATTAACCGTAAAATTGTGTCATTGGGCGAAGAATTCAACAAACCCGTAGTGGCAACCTGTGATGTGCATTTTCTGGATCCGGAGGATGAGGTTTACCGCCGCATTATTATGGCCGGAAAAGGTTTTACCGATGCGGATGATCAGGCACCCTTATATCTGCGTACCACAGAGGAAATGCTGGCAGAATTTGCTTATTTGGGAAGCGATAAGGCAGAAGAGGTGGTGATTACCAACACCAATCTGATAGCAGACCGGATTGATGTAATGGCACCGGTGCGGCCGGATAAATGTGCCCCGATTATTCCCGACAGTGATAAGACCTTAACAGATATTTGTTTTAATAAAGCCCATGAAATCTATGGGGAGAATTTACCGCCGATTGTGCAGGCCAGACTGGAAAAAGAGTTAAATTCAATCATTTCCAACGGTTTTGCGGTTATGTATATCATTGCCCAAAAACTGGTGTGGAAATCGGTAGAGGACGGCTATCTGGTAGGCTCCCGTGGTTCGGTAGGATCTTCCTTTGTAGCTACTATGGCCGGTATTACTGAGGTAAATCCTCTCAGTCCACATTACTATTGCAGTGAATGTCACTACAGTGATTTTGAATCGGAAGAGGTTCGTAAGTATGCCGGTGCAGCCGGCTGCGATATGCCGGATAAAGCCTGTCCGGAGTGCGGAGCTCCATTGAAAAAAGACGGCTTTGATATTCCCTTTGAAACCTTTTTGGGATTCAAGGGCGATAAAGAACCGGATATTGACCTTAACTTTTCCGGTGAATATCAAAGTAAGGCCCATAAATATACCGAAGTTATCTTTGGCGCCGGACAGACTTACCGGGCTGGTACTATCGGAACACTGGCGGACAAGACGGCCTTTGGCTATGTGAAAAATTACTACGAGGAGCGGGGAAAAAGAAAGCGAACCTGTGAAATCAACCGGATTGTCACCGGTTGTACCGGTATCCGCAGAAGTACCGGGCAGCATCCGGGGGGTATCATAGTACTGCCTATCGGTGAGGATATCAACTCTTTCACACCGGTACAGCATCCGGCCAATGATATGACCACGGATATTATCACCACCCATTTTGACTATCATTCCATTGATCATAATCTGCTGAAACTGGATATTCTCGGACACGACGATCCTACCATGATCAGAATGCTGCAGGACTTGACCGGCATTGATCCGGTAGCCATTCCTTTGGATGACCCCCAGGTTATGTCACTGTTCAGAAGCACCAAAGCATTAGGCATTACTCCGGATCAGATTGACGGCTGCCCGTTAGGATCCATGGGAATACCGGAGTTCGGTACGGAATTTGTTATCCAGATGCTGATGGACACCGAGCCGTCTTCCTTTTCGGATTTGGTACGGATTTCCGGACTTTCCCATGGAACAGACGTATGGCTTGGCAATGCCCAGACCTTGATTGAAGAGGGAAAGGCAACCATTTCCACCGCCATCTGTACAAGAGATGATATTATGACCTATCTGATTAATACCGGAGTGGAAAGTTCTCTATCTTTTACGATTATGGAAAGTGTCCGTAAAGGAAAAGGCTTAAAACCGGACTGGGAGGAAGCCATGCTGGCCGCCGGGGTTCCGGATTGGTATATCTGGTCCTGCAAAAAAATCAAGTATATGTTTCCCAAGGCTCATGCGGCAGCTTATGTTATGATGGCCTGGCGGATCGCTTATTGTAAGGTGAATTACCCATTGGCATATTATGCGTCATTTTTTTCCATCCGGGCATCGGCATTTTCCTATGAGATTATGTGCCAGGGACAAAAGCATCTGGAAGGGGTTATTGCTGATTATAAGCGGCGAATAGATACTTTAACTAAGAAAGAACAGGACTCCTATAGAGATATGAAGATCGTTCAGGAAATGTATGCCAGAGGTTTTGAGTTTGTGCCAATCGATATCTTTACGGCTCATTCAAGGAATTTCCAGATTATTGATGGGAAAATCATGCCTTCACTGAACAGTATCGAAGGTTTGGGCGAAAAGGCAGCCGATGCGGTAGTGGAAGCATCTAAGCTTGGGCCGTATTTATCAAAAGACGATTTCCGGCAGCGCACCAAGGTATCCAAGACGGTAATTGAATTGATGGATAGTTTGCATTTACTGGGGGATCTACCGGAATCAAACCAAATCAGCCTGTTTGATTTCGTTGTTTAAAAAAGATGTGGAAAGGCATTAAGATGGCAAAGTGGTTTGTAGCAGCTAAGAAAGCGGATTTCGAGGAGATTGGGAAGGAATTTGGAATTTCTCCCGTATTGGCAAGGATTATCCGTAACAGGGATATTATTGAAAAAGAAGACATCCGAAAATACCTTGATGGAACGGTAGATGATTTATATGATCCTTTTTTGCTGAAGGGCATGGAGGGAGCGGTAACCATTATCGCCCGGAAAATTGCAGAAGGTGCGGCGCTTCGGGTAATCGGTGATTATGATGTGGATGGTATTTGTGCCACCTACATATTAATAAAAGGACTTAAGGAACTGGGGGGGAAGGTGGATACAGTGATTCCCCATCGAATGAAGGATGGTTACGGATTAAATGACAATTTGATTACGGAGGCCTATGAAGCAGGAGTAGATACCATCATCACCTGTGACAACGGAATTGCCGCAGCACCGCAGATTGCCGCAGCGAAAGAAAAGGGCATGACGGTCATCATTACCGATCACCATGAAGTTCCCTTTGAAGAAGCGGAGGATGGAAAGCGGATATACCAGCTGCCGGCGGCAGATGCAGTGGTGGATCCCAAACAGGAAGGGTGTACCTATCCTTATAAACAGATTTGCGGCGGCGTGGTAGCGGTTAAGGTGATCGAAGCTCTGTTTACCCATATGAATAGAAGCATTCCAACCGTCTTACAGGAGGAACTGCGGTGCTTTGGTGCCTTTGCTACGGTTTGTGATGTGATGGAATTAAGGGATGAAAACCGGATACTGGTGAAGTATGGATTGGAGCGGATGCGGGAAACTGCCAATTTAGGTTTGCGGGCACTGATCGAAGTGAATCATATTCAGGATAAGAACTTAAGTCCTTATCACCTTGGATTCATTTTAGGCCCCTGCTTAAATGCTACCGGAAGATTGGATACCGCAGAGCGGGCATTGGCTCTTTTTGGCGCACAGGACTATAAGGAAGCGATAACCATTGCGACTGATTTGAAGAGTCTGAATGAGAGCCGCAAAGAAATGACCCTTAAGGGAGTGGAAGCAGCGGTTACAATGGTGGAGTCAGGTGAGGAAAAGGCGGACAAAGTATTAGTACTGTATCTTCCCGATTGTCATGAAAGTCTGGCCGGTATTATTGCCGGACGAATCAGAGAACGGTATGGAAAGCCGACTTTTGTATTGACCAGGGGGGAAGATGAGATAAAAGGTTCCGGCCGCTCCATAGATGCTTATCATATGTATGAAGAAATGTGCAAATGCAAGGAACTCTTTAGCAAATATGGTGGTCATAAGCTGGCTGCCGGTCTTTCAATGAAAGAAGAAAACATCCGGGAGCTGCGGGAAAGCCTAAATAAAAAAACTTCCTTAACCGATGAAGACTTTGAAGAAACGGTCCATATTGATGTACCCATGCCATTGTCTTACGTAAGCCGGGAATTTATCAAAGAACTGGATAAGCTGGAGCCCTTTGGTATGGGAAATGCCAAACCGGTTTTTGCCCAGAAGGATATCCGTCTTTTACGGGGAACCATTATGGGAAAGAATAGAAATGTCGGAAAGTATACGATAACGGATGGAGAAGGCCGAAGATTTGAAATGATTTATTTTGGTGATTTGGAAGCCTTTCATATATTTTTGGAAAACCGTTACTCAAAGGATCAGGCAACCGCATTATATGCCGGTGGCTCGGAAACGCCAATGGAAATAAGTATTACCTATTATCCCGGCATTAACAGTTATATGGGAAAAGAAAGCATCCAGATTGTGATGCAAAATTATTGTTAAACTTATGAGGAGAATAACACTATGATTACAACAGTTACACTCAATCCGGCAGTGGACAAAACGTACACTACCACAGGATTAATTATGGGACAGGTAAACCGGATGAAGTCGGTTAGGAATATTGCCGGCGGCAAAGGCATTAATGTTGCCAAGATTTTGCGGCAATATGGGCATCCGGTAACAGCAATGGGATTTTTGGGCGGATATACCGGTGCTTTTATCGAAACTTATATAAAGGAAATCCAGGCAGTCGGTGCTTTTACCACAATTAGGGAAGAAACCAGGAGCAGCATTAATATTGTTGCGGAAGATGGATATGTTACGGAGATTCTGGAACCCGGCCCGGAAATCAGCCAGGGCGAACTGGAGTGTTTCCTTGCAGATTACAGGCAGAAAATAGGGCAGAGTGAACTGGTCATACTATCCGGCAGTGTCCCCAAAGGCATTCCGGAGGATATCTATCTGACCTTGATCCAATTAGCGAAGGAACAAGGGAAAAAGGTGATTCTGGATACCAGCGGTACCTATCTTGCGGCCGGAATCAAGGCACAGCCTTTTATGATAAAACCTAATTTAAAAGAACTGGAATACTTTGTGGGACACCGAATCAGCGGAGTCGATGAAGCGGCATTGGTAGCCAGAAAGTTAGTGGAAGACGGCATTGCCCATGTGATGGTTTCATTAGGAAAAAAGGGCTTGCTTTATACCGCTGAAGGCATGGAAAGAGTATTATATACCAAATCTCCGGAAATCAAACAAAAAAATACCATCGGGTGTGGTGATAGTGTAGTAGCTTCTTTTTGCATGTCCTACTTAAATGAGGCCGATCCGGAGGAGATTATCAAAAAAGCTGCAGCCATATCCACAGCCAATGCAACCACCCTTGACATTGCGGTAATTCCGATGGAACAGGCCGAGGAGCTGTATCAGGAAATCAAAGTAAGCTATATTTAATAACAATATTAAGAAAGCAAAAACCTCCGGGTTACCGGAGGTTTCGCTTTCTTATGAGGGGGGAGATAGTGAGTTAACAACTATCTTGATATTTACTATAAACTCAAATTGTGTACAAAGTGTGAGCATTTTATGATAAAAATCTTAAATACTATTAAGTAAAAATAAATCATATCGAAAATGTTTCAGAACGTATCATTTTACATATCATATCAGTAACGGTCCGGTTGAAAAAACTTGCTGTTCGTGATATCTTATTTAAAGGAAAGAGGTTAAAGCATGTATATTTGCAGAGATTTATTAAAAGGATTAGAATATGAATGCATCCAGGGCAGTGACCAGTGCAGTGTCAGCGCAGTAGTAAATGATTCCCGAATGGCAGGACCGAATGATTTGTTCATATGCATTTCCGGAGCCAACAGTGACGGTCATGCTTACGCCAGCCAGGTAGTGGAAAAGGGTGTCAAAGTTCTGGTGGTGGAAAAAGAGATTTCCATTGATAACAGTGATGTTACTATTATTAAAGTGACCGATTCCCGATATGCCATGGCTGTGATATCGGCTGCCTATTTTGGGCATCCGGCAGAAGAGCTGAAGGTGATCGGCATTACCGGAACCAAAGGGAAAACCACCACCACTTATCTGATCAAGTCTATTTTGGAACAGGCAGGATATAAGGTGGGTTTGATCGGAACCATTGAAATTATTATCGGAGATAAGCATATTCCGGCGGTAAATACCACACCGGAGTCTTTTCTGGTTCAGAAGTACTTTAGGGAGATGGCTGATGCAGGCTGTGATATGGTGGTGATGGAGGCAGCTTCTCAGGGCTTTAAGCTTCACCGGACAGCCGGATTTATGTTTGACCTTGGTATATTTACCAATTTGGAGCCGGACCATATCGGCCCCAATGAGCATGCCGATTTTGAAGAATATCTGGCATGTAAGAGTATGTTATTTAAACAATGCAAAAAGGGCATTGTGAATAAAGACGATAAATACTGTGATGCTGTCATGGCCGGTCATATTTGTGAGATGGAAAGCTATGGCATTGAACAGAAGGCAGATATCCAGGCATCAAGCTTGCAGTTATATCGGGAAAAAGGCGATTTAGGTGTTACCTTCCAGGTAAGCGGATTGATTCAGATGGAAGCCAAAGTACCAACCCCGGGACGCTTCAGTGTCTATAACGCCCTGGCAGCCATTGCCGTATGCCGGCATTTTGGAGTGGCGGTTCCGGTAATCCGGCAGGCTTTGCTGAAAGCCCATGTTCGGGGAAGAATTGAAATGGTTCCGGTTTCGGAGGAATTTACCCTGATGATCGATTACGCCCATAATGCCATGGGACTGGAAAGCTTATTAACGGCATTAAAGGAATATGAACCCAAACGATTGGTCTGTTTATTTGGCTGCGGCGGAGACCGTTCCAAACTTCGCCGGTTTGAAATGGGGGAGGTCAGCGGCAATCTGGCGGATTTGACCATTATTACATCGGATAATCCCAGAACCGAGCAGCCCCAGGATATCATCAACGATATTAAAATCGGAATCGGCAAAACCAAGGGTGAATATATAGAAATCATTGATCGCAGAGAAGCCATTGCCTACGTGCTTAAAAACGGACAGCCGGGTGATATTATCGTACTGGCCGGAAAAGGACATGAAGATTACCAGGAGATTAACGGTGTGAAATACCCCATGGATGAACGAGTTATCATACAGGAATTATTATGACAGAAAATCAAAAGTATAAATTTGCCAATATTATTGTGGATATATCCCATGAAAAAGTAGACCGGCCTTTTCAATATAAAGTTCCGGATGAGCTGTTAGCAATACTGGAGCCGGGAATGAGTGTCAGTATTCCCTTTGGAAACGGCAACCGTCTGCGTACCGGTGTGGTACTGGAGCGAACGGACCGGGCTGAGTATCCGCCTGATAAGTTAAAGGAAATTATTGAAGTTGTTCCGGACAGTGTGGCTATGACGGCCGACGCCATCCGACTGGCCGCATGGATGAAGAAAACCTACGGCTCCACCATGATTGCAGCACTGAAAACAGTGCTGCCGGCCAAACAGGTTTTTAAACCGAAAACCAGAAAATCAGTGGTCAGATTATCGGAAGTACAACAGATAGAAGAGCTTTTAACGGAAGCAATCCGAAAAAAGCAAACGGCCAAAGCCAGGGTCCTGGCTGAATTGGCGGTAGAAGAAATCCTGCCCTACGAATTGATTGCGGGAAAACTGCATGTTTCTCCGGCCACTATGAAGAGCCTGGAAAAACAGGGGGTTATTCAGCTAAAGGAAGAAAGCTATTACCGCAATCCGGTTAAGCTGGAGGATGCCAAGGAGCAGGCCAAGCAATTAAGCGAAGAGCAAAAAACAATTGTAAATGAAATTACCGGAGAATACGCAGAAGGAATCCGTAAGACCTATCTGATTCATGGAATTACCGGAAGCGGAAAAACGGAAGTATATATGGCTTTGATCGAGCAGGTAGTGGCTTTGGGGCGGCAATGTATCGTGCTGATTCCCGAAATAGCCTTAACCTATCAAACCCTGCTGCGTTTCTATAAAAGGTTTGGTGACCGGGTTTCGGTAATGAACTCCACCTTGTCCCAGGGAGAAAAATATGATCAATGTGAACGGGCCAGACGAGGAGAAATTGATATTATTATCGGCCCCCGCTCGGCACTGTTTGTTCCCTTCCCCGATTTGGGAATGATCATTATAGATGAGGAGCATGAACCCAGCTATAAAAGTGAGTCCATGCCCAGATACCATGCCAGGGAAACAGCAGAATTTCTTGCGGGGATAAAAAATGCCAGCTTGGTACTGGGATCGGCAACCCCCTCACTGGAAGCTTACTTTCGGGCTAAGGAAAGTACATACCGATTATTCACATTAACCAAACGTCTCACCGGCGGAACCCTTCCGATGGTTTATACAGTGGATTTGCGGGAAGAATTAAAAGCAGGGAACCGTTCCATTTTCAGTGGTCAGCTGCAGGAACTGATAGCAGAGCGGCTGGCGGCTGGGGAACAGATAATGTTATTCTTAAATCGCCGGGGCTATGCGGGTTTTATTTCCTGCCGGTCCTGCGGACATGTTATGAAATGCCCCCATTGCGATGTATCACTGTCCAGGCATAAGGGGGGAAAACTGGTATGCCATTATTGCGGCTACGAGACAAAAGAGGTTACCTCCTGCCCGGAGTGCGGTTCAAAGTATATTCTGGGCTTTCGCGCCGGAACCCAGCAGATAGAAGAAAACATCAGTAAGATGTGGCCGGCGGCACGGGTCTTGCGGATGGATGGCGATACCACCAAAAAGAAAGAAAGCTATGAACAGATTCTAACGGTTTTTTCGGAAGGACAGGCAGACATTCTGATCGGTACTCAGATGATCGTAAAAGGACATGATTTTCCCAACGTCACACTGGTAGGAATTCTGGCGGCGGATTTATCCTTAAATGCCAATGACTATCGGGCCGGTGAACGTACTTTTCAGTTGCTGACCCAGGCGGCAGGGCGAGCCGGCCGGGGAGAAAAACCGGGAGAAGTGGTAATCCAGACTTACCGCCCGGAGCATTACAGCATAATACGGGCAGCCGAACAGGACTATGAAAAGTTTTATGAAGAAGAAGTCATATATCGGGAACTGGCTTCTTATCCCCCCGCATCTCATATGCTGGCAATTTTGATTGGTGCAGCGGATGAAGAAGAAGGAGCGAAACTGGGACAGGAACTTGCCGGATTAATAAAAAAAGGTGAGTATCCGGTCAGAGTAATCGGCCCAGCGGCAGCGGCAGTTTCCAAAATCAATGATATTTACCGATATGTTCTTTACATCAAGCACAAAGATTACGAAGAGCTGGTAAAGGTAAAAGATCTGGTTGAAGAAGCAATGAACAGCAGAGAAAGTAAAAGGGAAGCGATTCAATTTGATTTCGACCCGATGGATAATTATTAAAAGGAGCAGAAAGGCAGGCACAAAATGGCAATAAGAAACGTAAGACAAATCGGTGATGCGGTACTGGAGAAAACCTGTAAGGAAGTCAAAGAAGTTACCCCGCGCACCAAAGAATTAATCGAAGATATGTTAGATACCATGTATGAAGCAGACGGTGTGGGACTGGCAGCGTGTCAGGTGGGAATTTTGAAACGGATCGTGGTAATTGATGCAACCGGCGATGAGCCGCACGTATTGATTAATCCCAGAATATTGGAAACCAGCGGAGAACAGACCGGAAACGAAGGCTGTTTAAGTGTTCCCGGAAAGCATGGTACCGTTACCCGGCCTAATTATGTAAAAGTATTGGCTTATGATGAAGAGATGAAGCCTTTTGAACTGGAGGGAACCGAATTGCTGGCACGAGCCATCTGTCATGAAGTGGATCATCTGGAAGGAAAACTTTATGTAGATAAAGTGGAAGGCGAGCTGCGGGATAACAGCGAAGCAGAATACGAAGATGACGAAGAACTGGAAGATGATGAAACAGAATAAGGAGTTAATAGTCTATGAAGGTTATTTATATGGGAACACCGGAGTTTGCGGTAGGTCCTTTGGAAGCAATTTTAGAAGCCGGTCATGAAGTGTGTGCGGTGGTTACCCAGCCGGACAAGCAGAAGGGCAGAGGCAAGGAAGTAAAATGTTCACCGGTAAAAGAATGTGCTCTGGCACATCATATTCCGGTTTTACAGCCGCCTAAGATCAGAGTAGCGGAAGCTGTGGAAGAATTGCGGGAATTTGGTGCTGATATTTTTGTGGTTGCGGCGTTTGGGCAGATATTGTCGGAAGAGATATTACAGATGCCACCTTACGGATGTATCAATATCCATGCTTCGCTGTTACCTAAATACCGTGGAGCTGCCCCTATTCAGCGGGCTATCATAGATGGAGAAACCGAAACAGGTGTGACAGTCATGCAGATGGAGAAGGGAATAGATACCGGAGACATGCTGCTGAAATGTGTAGTGCCCATTACGGAAACCGAAACTGGGGATTCCCTTCATGATAAATTGAGTACAGCCGGTGCCAGGCTGGTGGTTGAGGCACTTGAGCAACTTGCGGCAGGGAGCATTATCCCGGAAAAACAAAAAGAGGAGGAGTCCTGCCATGCCTCCATGCTGTCTAAGGAAGAAGGCCGGATCAAATGGGAAATGCCGGCTGAGCAAATTGAAAGATTAGTACGGGGATTAAACTCATGGCCCAGCGCGTATACTTCTTATAAGGGGAAAACTCTGAAAGTATGGGAAGCATCGGTTGTGCCGGAGGTTCACGGAGAACCGGGGGAGATCGTGGAAGTAACGAAGGATACCATTCTGATAGCAACCGGAGAAGACGGTCTGCAGATTAAGGAATTACAGATAGAAGGCAAAAAAAGAATGCCGGTAAAGGATTTTTTACTGGGATATAAGGTGTCTGCCGGAGAAAAATTTGAAAAGGCATAGCGATAAACAGGAGGATAGATTATGTACGGATATTATATGGACCCCACTTATATTTTTGTGATTATCGGAGCGCTGCTTTGTATCGCGGCCAGCTCTTATGTTAAGAGTACTTTTAATAAATATGCCAGGGTCAGAAGCCGTACCGGAATTACCGGTGCGGAAGCGGCCGAGAAAATATTAGCCAGAGCCGGAATCAGAGATGTCAGCGTCCAGCATGTAAAGGGTGATTTGACCGATCATTACGATCCCGTTAAAAAGGTTCTCAGACTGTCCGATTCGGTATACGATTCCAATTCGGTAGCCGCTATCGGGGTAGCCGCTCATGAGTGCGGGCATGCCATGCAGCACCAAAAGGGATATTTACCGCTAAAGTTTCGTTCGGCATTGGTGCCGGCAGCTAATCTTGGATCAAAGCTGGGACTGCCGATTGTCTTTTTGGGATTAATACTGGGCCTTAATTTTTCCATACCGGGGATGAATATGACCATATCATTGATTGATATCGGTATTTGGATATTTGCCATAGCCGTAATTTTTCAAGTTATAACCCTGCCGGTGGAGTTCAATGCCTCTAATCGGGCCCTGCATGCGTTAGGGGATTACGGAGTATTAGGCAGTGATGAGGTGGAAGACTGCCGGCATGTTCTAGGTGCCGCAGCCTTAACCTATGTAGCCGCCGCCGCTTCATCTATATTACAGCTCCTGCGGCTGGTAATACTGTCCGGAAACCGAAAACGCAGGGATTAATGTGAAAAATAAATTTTTAACAGCAGAATTTATTCTGCTTGCAAATATTGGGCCTTCGGCTCAAAGTTTGCAGGTATTGGAGGTGTTCTAATTGAAGGAAAATACACGCGAATTGGTTTTAAATATGCTGTTAGCCATTACCGAAGAAAACGAATTCAGCCATATTTTAATCAGAGATGTGCTGAATAAGTATAATTATTGGGAAAGCAAAGATAAGAACTTCGTAAAAAGACTGACCGAAGGTACTTTGGAGAGAATGATTCAGATTGATTATGTTTTAAACAAATTTTCCAAAGTACCGGTAAATAAAATGAAATCCCTGATCAGGAACTTATTGCGGATGAGCGTTTATCAGATTTTGTTCATGGACGGAGTGCCGGACAGTGCAGCCTGTAACGAAGCCGTTAAGTTAGCCGGAAAGAGAGGCTTTCGCAATCTGCAGGGATATGTCAACGGGGTGCTGCGGAATATTGTAAGACAGAAAGAGGAGATTGGGTGGCCGGATAAGAAGCGGGAACCCCTTCGGTATCTGTCGGTTCTTTATTCCATGCCGGAGTGGCTGGTGCAAAAATGGCTGGATGAATTAGGAAAAGAAACCACGGAATCAATCCTTGCGGGCATGCTGTCGATTCGTCCGGTTACGGTCCGGTTAAGAAGCGATTTAAATGAAGAACAAGTGGAAAACTGGCTGAAAGAACTGGAAGCGACAGGAGTGAAGGCTGAAGTTCACCCCTATCTTTCTTATGCCTATGAACTACATAATGTATCAGGAGTACAAAACCTCCCCGGCTTTTCCGATGGGATATTTATGGTGCAGGATGTGAGTTCCATGCTGGTGACGGAAGCGGCCGGAATAAAGCCCGGAGACTTTTTGCTGGATGTATGTGCGGCCCCGGGCGGAAAGACCCTCCATAGTGCGGAAAGAGCAGCAAAGGTACAGGCCAGGGACCTAAGCGTCTCCAAAACAGATTATATCAGAGAAAATGTTGCCAGAATGAAGGCTGGCAATGTGGAAGTAGAAGAGCACGATGCCCGCATAAAGGATAAAACCATGATCGGAAAGGCGGATGTTTTGTTTGCGGATCTTCCCTGTTCAGGCTTGGGAATTATCGGTAAGAAACGGGATATTAAGAATAAGATAACCGCAGCGGATTTAGAAACGGTTGCAGAATTACAGCGGGAGATTTTGTCAGTTGTCTGGGAGTATGTTAAACCGGGCGGAACGCTGATTTACAGTACCTGTACCATAAACAGGACCGAGAATGAAGAAATGATGGAATGGTTTACCGGGCAGTTTCCTTTTCAAACGGAGGCTTTTGAGAGAGCCCCAGGCGGCATGTTGCAGCTGTTGCCCGGAAAGGATCCTACGGACGGCTTTTTTATATGTCGTTTGCGGCGCATAGATGGAGCGGATTCATGATAGATATTAAGTCCATGACTTTGGAAGAATTAAAAGCTGATATGGCGGCATTGGGTGAAAAGCCTTTTCGCGGAAAACAAATTTATGAATGGATGCATGTGAAGCTGGCAGAAGGATTCGGGGAAATGAGCAACATTTCCGAGGGACTGCGCCGGCGTTGTCAGGAACGCTATGATTATACGCTGCTTAAGCAGGTAAGGGTACAGGAATCGGCAAGCGACGGTACCAGGAAGCTTTTATTTGCTTTGGCGGATGGTAACCTGGTGGAAAGCGTCTGGATGAAATATAAGCATGGCAATTCCGTGTGCATTTCTTCCCAGGTGGGATGCCGCATGGGCTGCGTCTTTTGTGCTTCCACCCTGGATGGGCTGGAACGCTCCCTGACAGCAGGTGAGATGTTAGAACAGATATATGCCATAACCAGATATACGGAAGAGCGGGTTTCAAATGTTGTGGTTATGGGAATGGGTGAACCGTTAGATAATTATGATAATCTGCTTCGCTTTCTGCTCCTGCTGACCGATGAAAACGGATTACACATCAGCCAGAGAAATATTACCGTTTCCACCTGTGGGATTGTGCCAAAAATATATCAATTGGCGGAAGAGGATCTGCAAATAACCCTGGCTTTATCTCTTCATGCTGCCACTGATGAAAAGCGCGCCAGATTAATGCCTATAGCCAGAAAGTATCCCCTTAAGGAAGTGATGGAAGCCTGTGCATATTATTTTGAAAAAACCGGCAGGCGACTGACCTTTGAATACAGTTTAGTGGGCAATATTAACGATAGTAGCGAAGATGCAAGGGAACTTGCCGAACTGGTCGGCCACCTAAACTGTCATGTTAATTTAATTCCGGTAAACCCTATAAAAGAGCGGGATTTCACAGCGTCGGATGGAAAAAAAGTGCAGGAATTTAAAAATAAACTTGAAAAATACAGAATTAATGTTACTATTAGAAGGGAAATGGGAAGAGATATAGACGGCGCTTGCGGACAGCTTCGAAGGAAGACTGATGAGCAAATGCGGAGGGAGGCACACCAATGCTTGAGTCAGTTTCTTTGACTGATATTGGAAAAAAAAGAAAACTAAATCAGGACTTTGTGTATACATCACAAGAAAATATAGGTAATCTTCCTAATGTTTTTATTGTTGCGGACGGCATGGGCGGACATAATGCAGGTGATTTTGCGTCCAGATGTACGGTTGAAAAGATGATTGCGGAGATTGAAGAGTCTTTTGAAAAGAATCCCATTCGGATTTTAGATAAGGCAATTCAGGCGGCCAATACGGACATCCGTAAACGGGCAGAAGCTGATGAAGAACTGTACGGTATGGGAACCACGGTGGTAGCGGCTACCTGTATGGGAAAATATCTGCAGATTGCCAACGTGGGAGACAGCCGGCTTTATATCGCCAACGGAGAAAGCGGGACTATCAGGCAGATTACCAAAGATCATTCACTGGTGGAGGAAATGGTGCGGATGGGTGGCCTGGATAAAGAAGTGGCCAAAAACCATCCCGACAAACATATCATTACCAGAGCGATAGGAGCCAAAGACACCGTGGCGGTAGACTTTTTTAATGAAGAACTGGTTTCCGGTGATATTGTATTGCTTTGTTCGGATGGATTAAGCAATATGCTGGAAGATGAAGAGATTGGCAGAATACTCTACGAAAAAGGAAGTTTGGTGAACAGGGCGGAGGAATTGGTAAAGGCGGCCAATGACAATGGTGGAAGAGACAATATTGCAGTCATCATCATTGATCCATTTGCAGAGGAAGATAGGAGCTAAGGGTTCATGATAAAAATAGGAATGATAATCGGAGATCGGTATGAGATATTGGAGAAAATCGGTACGGGCGGTATGTCCGATGTTTATAAAGCTAAATGCCATAAGCTGAACCGTTTTGTCGCAGTCAAGGTATTGAAGCAGGAATTCAGTGAAAACGCTAATTTTGTTTCTAAATTCAGAATAGAAGCACAGGCCGCCGCCGGCTTAAGCCATCCCAACATTGTGAATGTGTACGATGTAGGGGAAGGAAACGGCATTTATTATATTGTTATGGAACTGGTTGAAGGGATTACCCTCAAAAAATATATTGAAAAAAAAGCAAGACTCTCCGTGAAAGAGGCAGTTACCATTGCCATTCAGGTATGTATGGGCATTGAGGCCGCCCATAATAATCATATTATCCATCGGGATATCAAGCCTCAGAATATCATTATTTCCAAAGAAGGAAAAGTTAAAGTGACGGATTTCGGCATTGCCAAGGCCGCCACCAGCAATACCATTACGTCCAATGTAATGGGATCGGTGCATTATACCTCTCCGGAACAGGCCAGAGGTGGTTTTTCCGATGCCAAAAGTGATATTTATTCTTTGGGAATTACATTATTTGAAATGCTTACCGGCAGGGTGGCATTTAACGGTGAAACAACAGTGGCAATTGCCATTAAACATATTCAGGAAGAAATGCCTTCGCCAAGGGACTACGTATCGGAAATACCGGTCAGTGTGGAGCAGATTGTTTTTAAGTGCTGTCAAAAAAGCCCGGACAGACGGTATCAGTCCATGGGTGAATTGATTACCGATTTGAAGAAATCCCTGATGAACCCAGATGAAGATTTTGTGAAGCTGGTTGATCCTGATGAAGAAGCGTCCACCAGAGCAATTTCCCATATGGAGATGGCTCAGATAAAAGCAGCCAGAAGCAGAAATGCGTATGAGGAAGAACTCCCATATGAGGACGCCCAATATGAATATTCTCATTACGAGGATGAGGAACCGGAATACTACGAAGATGATTACTATTCTTATGAAGAAAATGATGAAGATTATGACGATGAAGAAAATGATGACTATGACCCCAAGATGGAAAAGGTCACCACGGTATTAGCGATTGTTGCCGCTGTCCTGATTGGATGTATCGTGATATTCCTTGTGGGAAGGGCTTTCGGTTTGTTCCAGTTTGGCCTTTTTGACAAAAAAGAAGCTACGGAAGAAGTGACTGAAGAAGCAGAAAAAGTAGAGATGGTCAAAGTGGTAGGGATGAAGCTGGAGGAAGCAAAAGTTACCTTGATCGGTATCGGCTTAACTCCGGAAATCGAGTATAAAGAAAGTGCCGAATATGAAAGCGGTATTGTTATGAAAGCTTCTGTAGAGCAGGGTGAGATGGTGGACATCGGCAGCAACGTTATTCTGACGGTAAGTTCCGGCTCAGAAGGCGTTGAGGTTCCGGAGCTGGTGGGAAAAACTGAAGCAGAAGCAACTTCAATCTTAGAGAAAAGCGGTTTTCGGGTCAATCGGACAGAAGGATATGATAAATTTATTAAACTTGGCAATGTATTAAGCCAGGATCCGGCATCAGGCAGTAAGGCACCGGCAGGTACCACCGTAACCATTAAAATTAGCCTTGGAACAGAAGACACCAAGATTCCTATGCCCAATCTGATTGGACAGACGGAGATGGACGCCATGGTAATCTTGCAGGAAGCAGGCCTGGAAATGGGCAGTGTTACCGAAACCACTAACGCTGATCCGGCACTTTCGGGATTGGTATGCTATCAGGCATATTCCGTGGGTGATTATGTGGAAAAAGGAACAGTTGTAGACTTACAGGTCAGTATCGGGCCGGCAGAGGCATTATATAGCTATAGCGGAAGTATCAGCGGACCCACAGCACAGGAAGATGCTTACTATAAAGAGGGAACATCGGTAACCGTGACACTTACTGCGGCAGATGGCACCCAGTTATTGTCTACCCAGACAACATCCTTCCCGATACCGGTAAACTTTACGAATATAAAGGCTTCCACCGGAACAATACTGTTTCAGTATATAAATACCAGAGAAGCTCAGACCATTACCCGTGATGACGGTACGGTTGAAACCATCGAAGGAACTATTGAAAGCAAAGAAGTACGCAGGGAAATCGCATTTACAGCACAATAATAAGGGAATTGTATGCAGGGAAAGATAATCAAAGGAATTGCAGGATTTTACTATATTTACGTCGAGGATGATCAAAAAATCTATGAATGCAAGGCCAAGGGTATTTTTCGGAAAGACGGAATCAAACCCCTGGTAGGAGATGACGTGCTGCTAGATATTGTGGAGGCAGACAGCAGGATCGGTAATGTAACTGAGATTCTGCCCAGAAAGAGCACCCTGATTCGTCCAGCGGTGGCCAACGTTGATCAGGCCATGATTATTTTTGCCATTGTGAAGCCGGACCCCAACTATAATCTATTGGATCGTTTTCTGGTAACCATGGAAAAGCAACAGCTCCCCTGTATTATTTGTTTTAACAAAAAAGATATTGCTACAAAAGAAGAACAGGAAGAACTTCGAAAAAGTTATGAGACCTGCGGATTTACAGTGCTCTTTGTGAGTGCTGAGGAAAATCAGGGGATGGATGAGGTTCGTCTGCTTTTAAAGGGCAAAACCACGGTGGTGGCCGGCCCCAGCGGTGTGGGCAAATCCACGATGATTAACTGTCTGTGTCCGGAAGCTCATATGGAAACCGCCGAAATCAGCAGAAAAATCGAACGGGGTAAACACACCACCAGACACACGGAAATATTCGCCATGGGCGAAAGCACGTATATTATGGATACTCCGGGCTTTACTTCCCTGACCCTGGGGAAAATGGATAAAGAGGATCTGAAACATTTTTATCCGGAATTTACCCAATATGCCGATTACTGCAAGTTTGGTGAATGTGCCCATATCAGCGAACCGGTATGTGGTGTGAAAGAAGCCTTAGAACAGGAAAAAATCAGCCGCTTGCGTTATAATAACTACGTGAAACTGTATGAAGAATTAAAAGCAATTAAGAAATATTGAAAAAATATTGATAAGAATATTGATATGAATGGAGAATAATACATATGAAATTAGGCATCATCGGGCTCCCCAATGTGGGGAAAAGCACCCTCTTTAACTCGTTAACCAAAGCAGGGGCAGAATCAGCCAATTATCCTTTTTGTACCATCGATCCCAATGTGGGAATCGTAGCCGTGCCGGATAAACGGTTAAAACAGCTGGGAGAAATGTACGTTTCCAAGAAAGTGACACCGGCAGTTATTGAATTTGTCGATATTGCCGGACTGGTGAAAGGTGCTTCAAAAGGAGAAGGACTGGGAAATCAATTTCTTAGCAACATCAGGGAAGTAGATGCAATTGTTCATGTAGTACGTTGCTTTGAAGATGAAAATGTGGTACATGTTGACGGCAGTGTAGACCCCATCCGCGATATTGAAACCATTAATCTGGAACTTATTTTCTCGGATTTGGAAATACTGGAGCGGAGAATTGCCAAAACCGGAAAAGCCGCCCGGATGGACAAGACTCTTGTTAAAGAAGCTGAGCTGCTTGAAAAGATCAAAGCACATCTGGAGGATGGAAAGCTGGCCAGGAGCTATGAAACGGATGATGAAGATGAAAAGGAATTGCTGGATTCTTACAATCTCCTTACCTATAAACCGGTTATTTTTGCAGCCAATGTAGCAGAGGATGACTTGGCTGATGACGGAGCAGGTAACGCTCAGGTTAAGAAGGTGCGTACCTTTGCGGCTGAGAATGAAAGCGAAGTTTTTGTTATCTGTGCCCAAATCGAGCAGGAAATAGCCGAACTGGATGATGATGAAAAAGCCATGTTCCTGGAGGATCTCGGTTTATCCGAATCCGGATTGGAGAAACTGATTAAATCCAGCTATCATCTCCTGGGGTTGATGAGCTTCCTGACGGCCGGTGAGGATGAAACAAGAGCCTGGACTATTAAGATTGGAACCAAAGCACCACAGGCGGCAGGGAAGATTCATACGGATTTTGAACGTGGTTTTATCAAAGCTGAAGTAGTTAATTATAAAGATCTGCTGGTGCATGGTTCCCTATCCGCCGCCCGCGAAAAAGGTTTGGTGGGAATGGAAGGGAAAGAGTACGTAGTGAAGGACGGAGATGTAATTTTGTTCCGATTTAATGTGTAAACAATAAAACTATATATAGTGGCCGGGTGAATAGAAACCACTACATGTTGAAAAAGCTGATAAAATGGCGCTTTGCGAGCAATCGCAAGGCGCATTTTTTTTGAGAAAATGCTTGATTTTGCTTGCCAAAAATGCAAATATAGTATAAAATCAGTATAAAAGTGGTAAAAAGTGGAGAGAAGTGGTGGGAAGTGGTTAATTACTTCAGGAAACTGGTGGCAGACTACTTTGGTTGAACAGCAGGTAGAAGGACACGGGTGATACGCAGATGTTTATGGGTGAATACAACCATACAGTCGATGTAAAAGGCAGACTGATCATCCCTTCCAAGTTTCGTGACAGCTTAGGCGACGAATTCGTGGTAACAAAGGGATTGGACGGTTGTTTATTTGTGTATGACAATGTAGAGTGGCAGGTTTTTGAAGAAAAGCTGAAAACCTTACCTTTAACCAATAAAGATGCAAGACAATTTGTCCGTTTCTTCCTGGCCGGTGCGGCTAATGTGGAAGTGGACAAGCAGGGAAGAATCCTGATTCCCAACGTACTGAGAGATTTTGCCGGAATAGATAAAGATGCCGTACTGATCGGTGTGGCCAGCAGAATTGAAATCTGGAGCAAGGAAAGATGGGAAGGCACAGCGGATTATCAAGACATGGAAGAGATTGCGGAGCATATGTCGGAGCTGGGACTGGGAATATAAAAACAGGAGAGTACGAATGGCGTTTTCACATGCATCTGTTTTATTAGAAGAGACAATCGAAGGACTGAAGATAAATCCTGAGGGTATATATGTAGATGGTACCTTAGGCGGCGGCGGACATGCCTCCCAGGTGGCAGCCAAGTTGTCAGGGAAGGGACGGCTGATCGGGATCGATCAGGATGAAGCAGCCATTGCGGCAGCCGGTGAACGTCTTGCAGAGTTTGGTGACAGAGTAACCATTGTGCGTAATAACTACCGGAATACCAAGAGTGTTCTCCAGGAATTGCATATTGATAAGATTGACGGAATGATGTTAGATCTGGGTGTTTCATCCTATCAATTAGATACACTGGAACGAGGGTTTTCTTATAAATACGACACCGGATTAGATATGCGGATGGACACCAGACAAAGTATCAGTGCAAGAGAAATTATAAATGAGTATAGTGAAATGGATCTGTTCCGGGTAATCAGAGATTACGGAGAAGAGAAATTTGCCAAGAACATTGCAAAGCACATTGTCAGAGAAAGAACAGCGGATGCCATTAATACCACGGGGCAGCTGAATGAAATCATAAGAAATGCAATCCCGGCAAAGATGCGGGCGGAAGGCGGACATCCTTCCAAAAGAACCTTTCAGGCGATTCGCATTGAATGTAACAAAGAATTGGAAGTGCTGCGGGAATCGGTAGAAGAGTTGATTACTCTGTTAAATCCGGGCGGAAGGTTATGTATTATTACCTTTCATTCGCTGGAGGACAGGATCGTTAAATCAATTTTCAGAAAATGTGAGAATCCTTGTACCTGTCCCACTAATTTTCCGGTATGTGTATGCGGGAAAGTAAGCATGGGTAAGGTGATTACCGGAAAACCAATCATTCCCAGTGAAAAAGAATGTCAAGTAAATAAGCGTGCAAAAAGCGCAAAACTGCGTGTTTTTGAAAAAGCAGGAAAGGAATAAATCATGGCAGCGACTCAAGGAAGAGGATATGTGCAGGGCAATACGGTTAGAAAGCTGCAGACAGCACCAAACAGATACCCTGTCAGAATAGAAGAAACCCCCAGAAGGCAAATCAGTAACGCCACCAGAAAGAACAGAGAAAAAGCCCGCCATATGAATATGGGCTATGTACTTTTTCTGGTAACGGCAATGATTATTTCCGGTTTTATTTTAACCGGATACATCGGTTTGCAGTCGGATATTACCAATAGTATCAAACATATTGCCAAATTGGAGAACCAGTTAAATAATTTAAAGCTTGCAAATGACGAGGAATATAGTAGAATAACTAATAGTGTTGATTTGGAGGAAATCAAAAGGATAGCCATTCAGGAATTGGGAATGCGTTATGCTGAGGAAGGTCAAATCATTGGATTTGTAAGCAGCGGAGATGATTACGTCAGACAGGTTGCAGATATTCCGGAATAAGCAGGTGTTTAAGTGGACAAACAGGTTAACAGGAACCAGGGGATAAAAAATCAAAAATTTACAACAAAAATGCAGAAAAAGCTGGTGGTACTATTTATTATAGTATTTCTGGCTTTTGTGGGGTTATCCGCCCGGCTTATCATGATTACCAGAGAGAGCGGAGATCAGTATAAAAAACAGGTATTATCCCAGCAAAGATATGACAGTACCGTAATTCCATATAAACGCGGGGCAATCCTGGACTCCAGAGGAACCAGCCTGGCTATCAGTGAAAAAGTATATAATGTAGTATTAGATGCCAAAGCATTATTGGAAAATGAAGAATATTTAGAACCCACATTGGAAGCATTGCGGATGCAGTTTGGTTTCGATACGGGAAGTATCAGAACTTACTTAAATGACAATCCGTCTTCTCAGTATTATGTCCTTGCCAAACGGCTTACTTATGAAGAAATAGCCGGCTTCAGGGAAATACAGGCAGATGCAGAAAAAGGAAAAGTGGTAAAGGGCATCTGGTTTGAAGAGGAGTATAAGAGAGCTTATCCAAACAATACTCTCGCCTGTGATTTGATCGGCTTTACTACCAGTGATAACCGTGGTTTATATGGATTAGAGGAATATTATAATGATATTCTTTCAGGGACAGCCGGCCGGGAATATGGCTACTTGAATGAGGATGCCGAACTGGAGAGGACCACCATCGCAGCGGTAGACGGCAACAGCATTGTGACCACCATTGACGCCAATATCCAGGGAATCGTAGAAAAATATCTGAAAAAATTCAATGAAAAACATGCCAACGAGTACCATGAAGGAAATGGAGCTAACAATGTAGGCTGTATTATTATGGAAGTGGACACCGGTAATATTCTGGCCATGGCAAGTTATCCTAATTTTGATTTAAACGATATTAAGAATACCGATGCCCTGTTGGGTATGACCATGGTGGATGCTGACGGAAAGAAAGTCTTGCCGACGGCCTATATCAACGAAGAAATTCTGGCCGAAATGGAAGAAGGTGTACTTTCCCAGAATTTTAATGCCCTTTGGAAAAATTTCTGTATTGTAGATACCTATGAACCGGGTTCGGTTACGAAACCTTTTACCGTAGCCACGGGCATCGAAAGCGGCAGTATCATCGGTAATGAAGTTTATAATTGTGAAGGTTCTCTGGATGTGGGAGATCATACCATCAAATGCCATAATAAATATGGTGACGGGCTGCTGTCGGTTGCCGATGCAGTAAAAATTTCCTGTAACGTTTGCATGATGAAGATCGGTCAGGCTATCGGTAAAGACACTTTTGTTGATTTCCAGCATATTTTCAATTTTGGACTAAAAACTAATGTTGATCTGGCCGGGGAAGCCAGGACGGCCAGTCTTGTGTACGGTAAAACCAATATGCGTTCGGCAGAGCTTGCCACCTGTACCTTTGGCCAGGGCTTTAATACTACCATGATCCAGACGATAACTGCTTTTTGCTCGCTGGTTAACGGCGGCAATTATTATGAACCTCACGTGGTCAGCAAAATTGTCAGCCCTACCGGTGCGACGGTACAAAATATCGAACCCAGATTGTTAAAACAGACGATTTCACCGGAAACCTCAGATATCGTCAGAGAATTTTGTAATCTGGTGGTATCCGAAGAAGATGGTACCGGCAGGACAGCCAGACCGGCAGGATACCGGATCGGCGGAAAAACCGGGACAGCTGAGACGGTACCCAGAGATAAGATAAACTATGTAGTATCTTTTATGGGTTATGCTCCGGCAGACAATCCGCAAATTGCTATTTATGTAGTAGTAGACCGGCCCAACGTAAGATTACAGGATGATGCCAAATATGCCACATACCTGGTGAAGGATATTTTAACCGAAGTATTGCCTTATCTGAAGATATATATGACCGAAGAACTTTCCGAAAAAGAACGTGCGGATCTGGAAGCCCTGCAATTGGAAATCATAACTCCGGTAGTACCGGATGATCAAACAAAAGAGGGTGAAGATACGGAGGGAGAAGGGACAGAAGGAGAAGCAGAAAATACAGAGGGCGGAGAATCGGATAGTAAACAAACAAAAATATGGAAGACTTTTGCCATTGATCCGGCCACCGGCTATGCCGTAGACCCCAACACCGGAGATTATGTAGATCCGGTCACAGGGGCAGTTATCGGCGGCAGCTTTGCAACGGAAAATACGGAACAGATATTGCCACCGGCGGGGGAAGACACAGGTGCACCGTAAATAGATATTCTAAAGATACGTGAATAACCTCATGGAAAAGGTAATAGATTGTAGTAATACCTTTTTTATGAGGTTTCTATGCTAAAAAACAAAACCTATAATCGTAAGAAGATTGTAACGGTATTTTTTCTTTGTATGGCAATATTTCTTTTGTTTACAGGGCGTTTGGTCTATTTGATGGTTTTTCGCTCTGATTATTATTCCGAGCAGGCGAAACAGCTTCACGAAAGAGAACGCAGCATTAAAGCGGCAAGGGGACGGATTATCGACGCCACAGGAACGGTAATTGCCGATAATAAGACCGTGTGTACCGTTTCGGTTATCTATAATCAGGTCACTAACCGGGATGAGGTTATCAAGGTCTTGTGCCGGGAACTGGATCTGACGGAAGAATACGTCCGTAAACGCGTCGAAAAGTATTCAGCCATCGAGCGGATCAAAAGCAATGTGGACAAAGAGACCGGTGACCGGATCAGGGATTATGATCTTGCCGGTGTAAAGGTGGATGAAGATTATAAAAGATATTACCCCTATGATACCCTGGCATCTAAGGTGCTTGGTTTTACCGGTGGGGATAATCAGGGAATCATCGGTCTTGAGGTTATTTATGAAGAATATTTGAAGGGAAAAGAGGGAACTATTTTAACGGTAACCGATGCCAAGGGAGTGGAACTGGATGCCGCGGGGGAAGAGCGGATCGACCCAATCAGCGGCAATGACCTGTATATCAGTCTGGATATGAACATTCAAAGCTATGCTACCCAACTAGCCGATCAGGTGATGGAAAATAAGCAGGCTGACAGCGTCTCGATTCTGGTAATGAATCCTCAAAACGGGGAAGTTATGGCTATGGCCAATGTACCGGAGTTTAATTTAAATCAGCCCTATACTTTAAACAATGGCATAGATGCTTCCACATTGTCACAGGAGGAACTGCAGAATCAGTTAAACGGTATGTGGCGAAATGGCTGCATTAACGATACTTATGAACCCGGTTCGACCTTTAAGATCATTACGGCAGCGGCCGGATTGGAAGAAGGGGTGGTATCTTTATCAGACACCTTCAGCTGCCCGGGATATGTTATGGTGGAGGATCGTCGAATCAGATGTCATAAGACCACCGGCCATGGGCATCAGGACTTTACCCTGGCTGCCATGAACAGCTGTAATCCGGTTTTTGTAACTGTGGGAATGCGGTTGGGAGTGGATAATTTTTATAAATATTTTCAGCAGTTTGAGTTACTTAAAAAAACCGGAATTGATCTGCCCGGTGAAGCTGCCACAATTATGCATAAAAAAGAAAATATGAAGGC
Organism: Lachnospiraceae bacterium; assembly: GCA_031556725.1. Lineage (GTDB taxonomy): Bacteria > Bacillota > Clostridia > Lachnospirales > Lachnospiraceae > UBA935. Next base: position 56,805 of record JAVBSL010000033.1, read on the forward strand.
CGTGGAGCTGGCAACAGTGGCTTTCGGCCAATCCTTCCAGATCACCCCCATTCAACTGGCGGTAACCGCATCTTCGATTGTCAACGGCGGCACCAGAGTAACGCCGCATTTTGCTGTAAAATCGGTAAGCCGGAAAGGGGAAGAAATAGAAAAATTTACTTTTCCCACAACGGAACATATTGTTTCCGCAGAAACCTCGGAAACCATGCGAACAGTCTTGGAGCAGGTGGTGGAAAACGGAACCGGAAAGAACGCCTATGTGGAAGGCCAGCGGATCGGCGGCAAAACCGCAACCAGCCAGACCCTGCCCAGAGGAAGCGGCCGCTATATTGCATCATTTATCGGATTTGCACCGGCGGATAATCCCCAGGTTTTGGCTCTTGTAATTATCAATAATCCCCAGGGCGTTTATTATGGCGGGCAGGTGGCGGCACCGGTAATAGGACAGCTTTTTGAAAATATTCTTCCTTATTTGGATAAAATAGATTATAATTGAAGGGTCATTCTTTTGAGTGACTAAGGTATTGTAGGAAAGGTTGAAGATTAAGATGAATACAACGATTGTAATACCGGTTATTATATCTTTTGTAATTAGTGTTTTACTGGGTCCTTTTATTATCCCTTTTTTGCGAAAGCTGAAGGTGGGGCAGACAGTCAGAGATGATGGCCCGCAGACCCATTTAAAGAAAGCAGGCACGCCGACTATGGGCGGAATTCTGATTTTGATTAGTATTGTAGCAACTTCGCTGTTGTATGTAAAAGACTATCCGCGAATTATTCCGATTCTGTTTTCCGCTTTGGGATTTGGATTGATTGGTTTTCTGGATGACTATATTAAAGTGGTTTTAAAACGGTCCATGGGTTTGCGGGCTTGGCAAAAGATGCTGGGGCAGCTTCTGGTAACGGGTATTTTGGCTTATTATATGATTAGCCGGCTGGATATTTCCATGGCCATGAAAATTCCCTTTGTGTCTGGGAAATATGTGGATTTTGGTTTGTTAAATATTCCGATTTTATTTTTTATTGTGATAGCTACTGTTAATGGGACGAATTTTACCGACGGACTGGACGGATTGGCAAGCAGTGTGACAGTTTTGGTGGCCACCTTTTTCTCGGTGGTGTCCATCGGCATGGATGCCGGTATTTCACCGGTTACCTGTGCAGTAGTAGGTGCTTTGCTGGGATTTTTATTGTTTAATGTACATCCGGCCAGTGTATTTATGGGAGATACGGGTTCCCTGGCGTTGGGCGGGTTTGTTGCTGCCAGTGCATATATGACGCAAATGCAATTGTTTATACCGATCGTGGGTTTGGTGTACATGGTGGAAGTGCTGTCGGTGATCATCCAGGTGTCCTATTTTAAGATCAGCGGCGGGAAGCGGGTTTTCAAGATGGCGCCCATTCATCATCATTTTGAATTGTGTGGCTGGAAAGAGACGAAAGTTGTTGCCGTGTTTGCGATCGTAACGGCAATTTTATGCCTGCTGGCATTACTCGGTATTTAAATGAAAGAAGGTTATTGTTAAATGGATATTCAGTTAGTTGGAAAAAAGGTATTGGTAGTAGGCAGCGGAATCAGCGGAATCGGAGCAGTAAAGCTTTTGAACCGGATCGGTGCCGTGCCGATATTATATGATGCTAATGAAAAAGTGAAAATACCGGAGGACGTTAAGGCCGAAATTATTTTAGGTGAATTGCCGGAGGACGTACTTGCCGAGATACCGGTAGCGGTTATAAGCCCGGGAGTACCCATGGAAGCGGAAGCGGTGCTGAAGCTTAAAGAATATCAGATTCCCATTTGGGGTGAAGTGGAACTGGGATTTACCTGTGCGAAAGGCAGTGTTATCGCCATAACCGGAACCAATGGTAAGACCACCACCACCACCTTGGTAGGGGAGATTATGAAAGCCTGTTGTCCATCAGTTTATGTGGTGGGGAATATCGGCAGGCCCTATACGGAAATTGCCATGGAAACAACGGAAGAGACAGTGACAGTAGCAGAAATCAGCAGCTTTCAATTAGAGACGATCAGCACCTTTTCACCTAAGGTTTCAGCCATTTTAAATATCACGCCGGATCATTTGGATCGGCATAAAACCATGGACTGTTACGTAAAGATGAAAGAGAAGGTTGCTGAAAACCAAACTGCTGCGGATACATGTATCTTAAACTATGAAAATGAATTCACCAGAGATTTTGGAATTGGGTGTCCGGCCGGGGTGGTTTACTTTTCTTCTGCCAGAGCATTGGAAAATGGCTATTATCTGAAGGATGAACATATTTATTTTGCAAAAGATCAAAAAGAACAGTGCCTGATGAGTATTCATGAGATGAATCTGGTGGGCATCTGTAATGTGGAAAATGTTATGGCCGCTATTGCAATTTGCAGCAGCATGCAGGTACCCATGGATGTGATTTTAGATACGGTTAAGAAGTTTCGGGCAGTGGAACACCGGATTGAATTTGTGGCAACCAAAGGCGGCGTGGATTATTACAATGATTCCAAGGGAACTAATCCGGATGCCGCCATTCAAGGAATTAGGGCCATGTCAAAACCCACGGTACTGCTGGGGGGAGGATATGATAAGGGCAGCGAATATGATGAATGGATAGAAGCATTCAATGGGAAGGTAAAAGCGTTTATACTAGTGGGAGAAACCAGGGATAAGATTGCCCGTTGTGCCGCCAGGCATGGAATCAACAATGTGATTTTGGCAGATACCTTTGAAGAGGCACTGAATATATGCAAAGAACAGGCCCAGACAGGGGATGCGGTATTGCTCTCACCGGCTTGTGCAAGCTGGGGAATGTTTCCCAATTATGAAGTGCGGGGAAACTGTTTTAAAGAATTTGTATTGGCTTTGGAAGAGTAGAAATTATTTTAAAGCAGAATAGGAGAACGTGGTTTGGCGAGAAAAAAAGAAGAAAGCTATTTTGACTACACTCTATTGTTCATTGTGTTGTTTTTATTGGGCTTTGGGCTAATAATGGTATATTCGGTCAGTTCCTATGAAGCCAATCTGGAATTGGGCGATTCTACTTTTTATCTGCGAAAGCAGTTGTTTGCAACAATAGTAGGATTAGTTGGAATGATTTTTGTGGCTAACGTACCGTATCACTTTTGGGAACGTTTTGCCACCTTGGCGTACATAGTATCTACCGTACTGATTTTGTTGATTATCCCTTTTGGTGTGGTCAGAAATGGAGCCAAAAGATGGTTATACATAGGAAGTTTGTCCTTACAGCCAGCGGAAGTTGCCAAACTGGGTATGATATTATTTTTGGCCAGTCTGATCTGTAAAATGGGAAAAGGCATTCGCAGTCAAAAAGGTTTTTTTACTGTATTGCTGGTTCCGGTGCCTATTTGCTTGATGGTATGGATTATTACTAAGAATATGAGTTCGGCTATTATTATCTTTGGCATTGCCCTGCTGATGTTATTTGTGGCCAGCCCTGAATACAAAAGATTTATATTGCTGGGAATAGCCGGCGTAGCGGTGGCGGCTTTGGGAGTATTTGCCATTGTCAACATGGCCGGTTCGGAGTCCATGGGATTTCGTGGTGCCCGTATTCTGGCCTGGCTGGATCCTGAAGCATATGCTTCGGGCAAGGGCTTTCAGACCCTCCAGGCGTTGTACGCCATTGGTTCCGGAGGCGTTCTGGGCAAAGGCTTAGGGCAGAGCATGCAGAAACTGGGTTTTTTGCCGGAAGCGCAGAATGATATGATTTTTTCTATCATTTGTGAAGAACTGGGACTATTCGGAGCAATTGCTGTTATTATGATGTTTTTACTTTTGATCTGGCGTTTTATGGTAATTGCCAATAATGCCCCGGATTTGTTTGGAGCCTTGCTGGTAGTGGGGGTTATGGGGCATATCGCCATCCAGGTTATTTTGAACATCGGGGTAGTAACCAATACCATTCCCAATACCGGAATTTCCCTGCCATTTATCAGTTATGGCGGTTCATCGGTAATGTTTTTGATGATTGAAATAGGCTTGGTGTTAAGTGTGGCCAAGGGCATCCGGCTGAAAGATTTATAGTACAAGATACATTTGAATAAACTCTCCATATAAATAGAATAGGTCTTTTATTGAATCTAAACCGAAAGGGAAAGGTGAAGCTTTGGACGCTATTCATGTCAGAGGAGGAAATCCTCTTTTTGGAGAGACAAAAATTCAGGGGTCTAAAAATGCCGTTCTGCCGATTATGGCAGCGGCTTTATTGATTGAAGGAACCAGTGTTATCGAAAATTGTCCCAAGATATCCGATGTTTTCCATATGCAGAATCTGCTGGAAGAGATTGGCTGTGAAATTCATTGGCGGGACAGGACATTGTATATCAATGCAGCGCATGTAACAGAAAATACCATGAGGGGAGAATCAGTAACCGGTATGCGTTCGTCGATTATGCTGCTGGGGGCCATGCTTGGCCGATTCGGAAAAGCTTCCATGAATTATCCGGGGGGGTGTGTGATCGGAGAACGGCCCATTGATGTGCATATTGCGGCACTGGAGCAGATGGGTGTGACGATTACGGAAGAAGAGTACTTTTTTACGGCTACAGCGGTGGAACTTACAGGCAATGTAATCGAATTACCGATGCCCAGTGTGGGTGCAACCGAGAACATTCTCTTAGCAGCAGTGATGGCCAAAGGTACTACAATATTGAAGAACGCCGCACCGGAACCGGAAATAATTGCTTTATGTGAATTCTTAAGGGCAGCCGGGGCGGACATTAAGGAAGAAATCGGTGCAAAGACAACGCTGATAATTAACGGCCGGCCCAAATTGTTTTCCACCAGCTATAAGATACCGGCAGACAGAATTGTAGCGGGCACTTATTTACTTAGTGTATTAGGAGCGGGCGGACATATTTTTCTGGAAGATGCTCCGGTGAAACATATGAAAGCACTGATACAACTGATGGAAGCCATGGATGCAGAGGTTAGTGTGTGTGACAAGGGAATTGCTGTTTTGGCGGAAGGAATTCACAAAACGGTTCCCTATCTGGAAACAGGAATATATCCTTTTTTTCCTACCGATTTGCAGTCACCCCTACTGGCAGTGCTGACCAAAGCAAAGGGAACAAGCAGTATCTGTGAAAGGGTATTTGAAAATCGTTTCAGAATTGTTTCAGAACTTCGGAAAATGGGAGCTCAGATTGAAACAGAAGGGAATCTGGCCACCGTAACAGGGGTGGAGAGACTAACCGGTGCCAGCGTAAAAGCCAGAGAACTACGCGGCGGAGCAGCCCTGGTTATTGCCGGATGTATGGCGGAAGGGGAAACAGTGGTGAAAAACCGTCACTTTATTGAAAGAGGTTATGAGGATATCGTCCGGGACTACCGAAATCTTGGTGTGATGATAAATACAGCCTAAGAAAGTTGAAAGGTAACATGGGAAAAAGGAAAAGGAAGAAACAAAAAGAAAGGCCGGGAGAATTCCTGCGGCAGCACCGCAGCCTGCTGATTATCGCAATGTTAGTGTTGATTGTTTCAGTAGGGCTATGGATTGGGTATCAGTATATTATCAAAAATTATACGGTGACCAAAATCTATGTGGATGGAAATATTCATTATACAAATGAACAGATTATGAATATTGTCATGGAAGGAAAATACGGCAACAATTCCTTATTTTTATCATGGAAATATAAGGAGAAAAGTATTGAAGGGATTCCTTTTATCGAAAAAATGGATGTTCGCATTTTGGAAAAAGATACAATCCGGATTAACGTATATGAAAAAGCAATTGCCGGTTATGTAGAGTATATGGGGAATTATCTTTATTTTGATAAGGATGGAATCGTGGTGGAAAGCTCCCAGCAGACCACTCCGGGAATTCCCCAGGTGACCGGTTTGGAATTCGGTTATGCGGTGATACATGAAAAGCTGCCGGTAAAAAACGAAGAGGTCTTTGCTAAAATATTAAACATGACGCAGCTGTTGACAAAGTACAGCGTGGATGCGGACAAGATATATTTCAGTGCAAATGATGAGATAACCTTATACTTTGATGAGGTAAAGGTATTCATTGGAAATGATTATCATATTGATGAAAAGGTTATGGAATTACAAAATATATTGCCAAAATTGGAAGGAAAGAGCGGTACCTTGCGGATGGAAAATTATGATGAGTATACCAGGGAAACGATTTTTGAATCGGATTTATAAAAAATGATATAAAAAATCAAATTTGTGGTTGATAAATTTGTGAAATAATTATATGATGGAGTATATGGACAATCGGGGAATATGAAGGAGGAACTACCTTGTTAGAGATTAAGACTAACGATGCTGAAGCTTCAGCCAAGATAATCGTAGTAGGTGTTGGCGGTGCAGGCAATAATGCTGTAAATAGAATGGTTGATGAAAATATTAGTGGTGTGGAATTTATCGGGATTAATACGGACAAGCAGGCTTTACAGCTTTGTAAGGCATCTAAGTTATTGCAGATAGGTGAAAAGCTTACCAAAGGTCTGGGTGCCGGAGCGAAACCGGAAATCGGTGAGAAAGCCGCAGAAGAAAGCGTAGAAGAAGTGACTGCAGCGATAAAAGGCGCAGACATGGTTTTTGTTACATGCGGTATGGGCGGTGGAACCGGAACCGGAGCGACTCCAGTTGTGGCGAAAATAGCAAAAGACATGGGAATTTTAACTGTCGGTGTTGTGACCAAGCCTTTTCGGTTTGAAGCAAAGACCCGTATGACAAATGCGATGAGCGGAATTGAACGGATCAAAGACCATGTAGATACATTAATCGTCATTCCCAATGATAAGCTGTTAGAAATTGTTGACCGGCGCACAACCATGCCGGATGCCCTTAAGAAAGCGGATGAAGTGTTGCAGCAGGCAGTCCAGGGAATCACCGATTTAATTAATATTCCGGCGATTATCAATCTGGATTTTGCCGATGTGCAGACGGTTATGAAGAATAAGGGAATTGCCCATATCGGCATCGGTACTGGCAAGGGTGATGATAAGGCCAGTGAAGCGGTTAAGATGGCGGTTGAGAGTCCCTTGCTGGAGACCAAAATATCCGGTGCTACCGATGTTATTGTTAATGTTTCAGGAGATGTAACTTTGGCCGATGCTTCTGACGCAGCAAGTTATGTACAGGAGTTGGCAGGAGAAGATGTTAATATTATTTTCGGAGCCATGTACGATGCCAGCAAGACAGATAGCTGTACCATTACAGTTATTGCTACCGGTCTGGAAGATGAAAATGCACCGATAGTAAAACAGACAGCAGGTTCTTTCGGATACAAGCCGGTATATACCACGTCTAAACAATCAGGCTTTAGCCTTGGCGGTAGCAGTATGATACCGAAAACCGGTGTAAATGTGATATCGGGAGGCGGACAAGCTAAGCCTGTCCAGCCACAGGGCAGACCAGTTCAGGGAATCAATAAGCCGGGTGATATAAGAAGTACGGTAGAAGAGAAATCCTTAAAGATTCCGGATTTCTTACAAAAAAACAAATAATGTGAAGACAATCATGACTTGAAAACGTCGCCGTCAGGGCGGCGTTTTTTTTGTCGTTTTCATGCGATAAATAACGGTCAAGTTGGACGCCGGTTTGACAAATTATCAAGACCTTAATGTTTATAATGAAGCAATACAAATAAAACATCCCTGACAAGAATGGGTGAGCAAAGTGCTTTATGAGATTTATATTGACAGTATTTTTTTAATAAATTTTATATTGAATATTTTTCTGCTGACCTTAACGGCCAAGACCCTTAACCGCACTGCCACGCGGCGTCGGATTATCGCCATAAGTGCAGTGGGAGCGTTGGGATACTGTATCATTCTCTGTCTGCCGTTATCCTATTCAGGTAAAATATTAATCGGGTTGATACCGGTCAGTGTCGGAATGGCAAAGCTTACTTTTAACACAAAAGGTGTCAGAGGGATTATCAGGGAAACAGGATATTTGTTTGTATATGCCTTTTTGTTAGGCGGGGTCATGCTGTTCTTATTAAAGCGTTTTTCCTTTTTAAATCGACACAGCGGGAAAATCTGGTGTGTGCTGGGAGTTGCTTATATCATTTATAGTACACTGGATTACGTTGGAAAAAAGCACCGAAGCCGAAAAGCCAATCCTTTTTGCAAGGTGTTCATCCCCTGCGGTGACAAAGAAGTGGTGATAACGGCGCTGATCGATACCGGGAACGGACTAAAAGAGCCGGTCACCGGCAAACCGGTGTCTATCCTGGAAGAAAAGATATGGGAACAGTTAAAACCATTAATGCGGGAGGAAAAGCTGAAAGTCATACCATATCACAGTGTCGGTAATAGTCACGGGATGATGGAAGGGTATGAATTGCCAGGCCTAATCGTTGAACAAGAGGCGCAGAAAGTATGTTATGAAAAAGTAATCGTGGGGGTCTGCCAGGGGCAGATATCTTCAGGAAAAAGATATCAGATGATATTACATCCGGAATTATTAGAAAATAAGTAAACAACTGTTAAGGAGGAAAAAAATGGTTTTTAAAGTAGCGATACCGGGGAAAGTGCAGTTTAAATTATACAGGAGAGAGCCCGGTTTCAGAGTGATGAAGCAAGGAGATATTCATTATATCGGAGGGACAGAGGTACTGCCGCCACCCTTGGAACTGGATAAGGAAAATGCCATCATCAGTGATTTGGGAACAGAATATGAAGATGAAGCAAAATCCATCCTCATTGAACATAATTTACGTTTGGTGGTATACATAGCAAAGAAGTTTGACAACACCGGCGTAGGCGTAGAAGATTTAATATCTATCGGAACCATCGGGTTAATAAAATCCATTAACACCTTTAACCCGGAAAAGAACATTAAACTGGCAACATACGCTTCCAGATGTATTGAGAATGAAATCTTAATGTACCTGCGCCGCAACAACAAAACAAAACTGGAAGTATCCATAGACGAACCCCTGAATGTGGATTGGGACGGCAATGAATTACTGCTGTCCGATATCCTGGGAACCGAAGAAGATGTCATCTATAAAGACATTGAAAATGAAGTGGAACGTAAATTGCTGCTTAAGGCAATCAGAAAATTATCCGACCGTGAGCAGACCATTATCAACCTCCGCTTCGGCCTGGGAACCCCCGACGGCAATGAAATGACCCAAAAAGAAGTAGCCCAGCTATTAGGCATTTCTCAATCCTACATTTCACGTCTGGAAAAGAAAATTATGAAACGCTTGCGGAAGGAACTCACCAAGGAAAGCTATTAGGGGCTGGAACTGGGGACGAACCGCAGGACGATAAAGGGGCGGGCTGGGATACTCGGATCACCTGTCCCTATCAAAACATCCTTCTTCATGCTGTGCGCCAGAGAACTGCGACGAGCCACTAAGCAGACCGGAATCTCGCCCAGAGGGGCTCCATTCCGATCAGTGTCTCATCTCCGCAGGCGCAAAAGCATGGCGAAGGATGTTTTGATGGGGACAGGAGATTCCGAGTATCCCAGCCAGCCCCTTTATCGTCCTGCGGTTCTGGCAGTGGCCGCCAGTAAAGTTGCTGTGTTTAGTGCGCGCAGGGCGGTAACGTAGATTCGAACCCGGGGGCAGGTGAGACTGTCATGAATGCAAGGGCTTTCCCGTTGCATAAGAAATACATTAAGAGAACACGGAAGGCAGACCACGCCGGAATAGAGGCCTCTGCCGAAAATTCCGGTGGTTTTGGGCTGCCTGGAGTTCTCGTGAACGCGTATTTCGTTGTAAGGGGAAACGGCCTGCATCATGACAGTCTCACCTGCCCCCGGGTTCGTTCACTACCTGCACTTCACTATCTACCGGTTTTAACAGGGCTTGCCAATATCTACCAGGATAATATCTGGCCCAATTCGGATGATATCTTTGTAGGGGATGACGATGTCGGGCTCGTTGCAGAAGAGGGTGTTGAATTTGTTGCGGCTGCAAATAATCAGGGTGTGGATATGGCCGCTGCATTCGTCGAACTCTAAATCGTTTACTCTTCCCAGGCATTTACAATTTTTGATGTTGATGACATCTTTGCATTTTAGTTCTGAAAATAACATATAGGCAACTCCTTTTTAAATATGTATATTTTTCATTCATTCGGTGAATGATTAAATTACAACAATTAATCAGGAGGAATATGCATGGCACAGGGGAAAGTTGAAATTTGCGGTGTCAATACAGCAAAATTACCGCTTTTAAAGGCGGCGGAAAAAGAAGAACTTTTTGGCAGGATCGAAGAAGGTGATCTGGATGCCAGAAAACAGTATATAGAGGGTAACTTAAGGCTGGTATTAAGTGTCATCAAGCGATTTTCTTCCAGCAATGAAAATGTCGATGATTTGTTTCAGATCGGGTGCATCGGTTTGATCAAAGCCATTGATAATTTTGATTCCACGTTGAATGTAAAATTTTCCACTTATGCGGTGCCGATGATTATTGGTGAAATTCGGAGGTTTTTGCGGGATAACAATGCTATTCGGGTTAGCCGGTCATTGAAGGATACTGCATATAAGGCAATTTATGCCAAGGAAAATATGATTAAGCGGGATTTGAAGGAGCCAACGATCAATGAGATTGCCACGGAAATCGGTATTTCCAAGGAAGATATTGTGTATGCGCTGGATGCCATCCAGAATCCTATGAGCTTGTACGAACCCATTTTTACAGATGGCGGGGATACCTTGTATGTAATGGACCAGATCAGTGATAAGAAGAATAAGGAAGAAACCTGGGTGGAACATTTGTCCTTGAGTGAGGCTATGAAACGGCTGGGAGAACGGGAAAATGAGATTATCGGACTGCGGTTCTTTCAGGGGAAGACCCAGATGGAAGTGGCGGATATGATCGGAATATCCCAGGCGCAGGTGTCCAGGTTGGAGAAAAATGCACTGAAGGTGATGAAAAATTATCTGACAGCATAAAATAATTCCTTTTATCAGAAAGCTGAATGAGTAAAAAAATCATTCAGCTTTATTTTCATACAAAATTACTACTATACTTTAGTCTGTTGTTGATATAATATAAATATGTAATCTATATAAAACGGAATTTTTATAAGACGGTAATCAATGAGGATATATAATAAATGAAATATGTATTTGGAATTGATATAACTGAAGATAGAAATAATAATGAAATTGAAGGCCAAGTATTCCATAGCAATTCTACGTTACCTATTTTAAAAGAAAATTATGATAGATGTGCGAGTGTTACTGAGAAAATCGAAAAAGAGGCATCTTTACCGATAGGATTAAAAATAATCAAGGAGCTGTCTTTGGCTATAGTTTGTTTTCTTTTGTTTGGAATTATTGGTTCTCTGAAAAAAGTTAATCTGAAGCAAGCATATGCCAATGCACCGGTTTTATTTTATGTTGTGGCACTATTTTCTGTTATTGGACTAATCTTGTATTTAGTTGAAAAATATAGGAAAAAAAATCAAAATAGGGATGAAGTTAATTACAAAGATAATTACATTAAAAATATTTACAAATCGGCAAAAGAGATTCTCAATATACCAGAAGAGGCTATAGTTGTTGAGGTTTTAATGTTTTACTACATAATTAAGAAAGGTAAAATGAAAGTTATAGAAAAAATAAGTAATGTTGGGGCGGGCTTTATATATTATCAAAATTTTCAAGTTTATGCTTATATTAAAAATGAATCTTTACATATGGCAGATTTATATAATGAGTGGTGCATACCGCTTTCTTGTATACTTGGAATAAGAACGATAAATAAAAAAATTTATGTGCCTTGTTGGAAGAAAGAGATACCATATAATAAAGACAAATATAAAAAATATAAAATGATTCAAAATTATTATGGAAATATTTTTTTCAAACCTTATTATGCTTTTCGCATTGCATGGCAAGGCGAAGAATATGAATTATTCATACCACCGTATGAGCGAGGGGTGCTGACTTCGTTAGTTGGCTTTGGTGGGGAGACAATGCTGCCATAAAATGGTTGACATAATGAAAAATGGGACATATAATGTAGGTATATAGAGTGTGGAGGGAGATATACCGATGAAATGCCCATTTTGCGGACATGAAAATACCAGAGTAATTGATTCCAGACCGGCGGAGGATAATAATTCCATCAGAAGACGCCGTGTATGCGATGAATGTGACAAGCGGTTCACAACTTATGAGAAGATTGAAACCATACCGCTGATTATCATCAAGAAGGATAATAACAGAGAAACCTATGATCGTTCGAAGATTGAAGCAGGAGTTTTGCGAGCCTGCCATAAGCGCCCCATAAGTGCCAACCAGATCAACCAGTTAGTGGATGAGGTGGAAACCCAGATCTTCAGTATGGAAGATAAGGAAATTCAAAGCCGTGTGATCGGTGAGATGGTGATGAACAAATTAAAAGACCTGGAAGCAGTTGCTTACGTCCGGTTTGCCTCCGTTTACAGAGAATTTAAAGATATCAACACTTTCATGGACGAATTAAAGAAAGTATTAAACTAAACAATCAAGAAGAGCCTTTTCCATCCAAGGTTCTTCTTTTTATGTTCCGCCACAAAGTTTGGCTGTTAAGAAATCTTAACAAGAATTATATTGATTTTTTGGAGAAAAATGGATACAGTATAATAGTATATATTTTACTATAAAAAAGATAAGAGAGGACGTTATACATGCAAAGTGTAGTAGAAGGATTACTCAAGAGCTTAATTGAACCGACACCGATGGATTGGGTAAAATGGATTGCCATGTGGATCATTGGTGGTATTTTGATTTATCTGGCGATTAAGAAGGATATGGAGCCGGCGTTATTGCTGCCCATGGGATTTGGTGCAATATTAGTTAACCTGCCCTTTTCGGGAGCAGTATCTCAGATGGTCAATGGGGTTATCGAGGAAGGCCCGCTGGACGTGCTGTTCAATGCCGGTATTGCCAACGAATTATTCCCCTTATTGCTGTTTATCGGTATTGGTGCCATGATCGACTTCGGTCCGCTGTTGTCCAATCCGAAGTTATTCTTTTTCGGTGCGGCAGCCCAATTCGGTATTTTCATGACGCTTTGTCTGGCCAGCTTATTTGGCTTTGATTTTAAGGATGCGGCATCTATTGCGATTATCGGTGCGGCTGACGGCCCCACAGCGATTTATGTATCTCAATTTTTGAAATCACAATATGCCCCGGCGATTCTGGTGGCAGCATATTCTTATATGGCGCTGGTGCCGATCATCCAGCCCCCGGTAATCCGGTTGATTACCACCAAAGAAGAACGGCGGATTCATATGCCCAATACGGCAAAAAATATTTCCAAGACCGTGCGGATATTATTCCCCATCATTGTAACAATTATTGCCGGTGTCTTTGCACCGAAATCAGTAGCTCTGGTTGGATTCCTGATGTTTGGTAATCTGATTAGAGAGTGTGGGGTATTAGGTTCATTGTCCGATACGGCTCAGAACTCTTTTGCCAACATTATCACCCTGCTTTTAGGCTTTACCATTTCGGTAAAATTACAGGCCGAAGCCTTTTTACAGTGGGAAACCATTCTAATCATGTGTCTGGGATTGTTTGCTTTTGTTTTCGATACGGTAGGCGGTGTCCTGCTTGGTAAACTGTTCAATTTGTTCAGTAAGAATAAGATTAACCCGATGATCGGTGCAGCCGGTATTTCCGCCTTCCCCATGTCAGCCCGGGTGGTACACAAAATGGGTATGCAGGAAGATAATACCAATATACTGATTATGCATGCAGCAGGAGCCAATGTGTCGGGACAGATTGCATCTGTTATTGCCGGCGGCATCATTTTGTCATTCTTTATTTGAGAGGAGATAAAACAATATGAATATAGCAAGTTTTTTGGGTTCACTAAAATATATGGGAGTTGGAATGGTAGGTATTTTTGTGATCATTTCCATTATAGTTATTTTGATTAATATTTTGATTAAAGCATTCCCGCCTGCGAAGGAAGAAAATTAGTAAATAGAATAAAATGAAATCTGAGAGCTGTCGCCGAGGAAACTCGTGCGGCAGTTTTTTTGATACATCCTCTGGGTGTATTATTGGTTTTGTACAAAAAAGTATGGTAAAAAAGATATATAGCTGTGAAAATTACCGATAATCTAGTAATATGTAAACTTTTTTTGGTAAATTTTACAATTCCTAAGAGTTGTTATGCTATACTATATGGGAAATTAACAAATGGGGCTATGAGGAGGTATAAAATGGGAAAAAGAGAAACAAAGAAAAAAGAACAGATGCAGGACGAAAAAATATTTAAAATCATGCTATATGCCACTCTGGGGGTAGCGAGTTTGTTTCTGGTTAAAAATCTGATAAGCGGAACAATGAGTGCAACCATCATAATTGCATCTTGCCTGGCCGTTTTTGTGGCGATTATAGTTACTATGAAGAAAATGAATGCAACAAAAGAAAATCAGTACTTGATTGTTTCTCTGGCACTGTTGGTTTTGATTTTTATTATTTCGATTAATAGCGGAGAGTGCTATAGCGATGATTTCATATTACTCTTAGCGGCAATCGGCATGACCGGAATGTATTTTGTACCTAAATATACCAAATATCAGACCATATTAGGCGATATCATTTTGATCGCACTATATATAATAAATCCCAATAAAGCAGAAAGTCTATCCCAATATATCATGTGTTTTGTGCTCTTTAATGTGGCAGCGATTATGATATATCTTGTCATAAAACGAGGACGTTCCTTTATCCAAAGCAGTCAAGTGCGGGCAGAAGAGGCTGAAGCCCTAATTACATCTCTTAGCGAAATCAACCAGGAACTGCAAAATAATTTTGAAAAGACGCAATCCCGAATTGATGAGATTCAAAAGGCAAATGTGCGCTTTACACAAAGTGCTGATGAATTGAGGCGAGGATCGGACAGCATTTTAGGTGAAGCAGAAGAGGTGTTTATAACCTGCGGTACCGTACAGGATCAGATGCAGGCATCTAAGGATCAGGTTGATCAGTTGAATGTGGAAGTAACACATTTTGAACAGGTATTAGATGAAAACCGTTCTAATTTGGAACAAATGAATGCCCAAATCCTGTCGGTAAAGAAATCCACCGAAGGCACCGAAGCAACATTCGGCATTTTACAAACCCAGATGGGCCAGATTACCAATGTTATACAGCAATTGAAAGCCATTGCTTCCAGTACCACCATGCTGGCACTGAATGCATCGATTGAAGCGGCAAGAGCAGGGGAGACCGGCGCCGGCTTTGCGGTAGTAGCAACGAATGTACAGGAATTGGCAGTAGACAGCAAGAAGTGCTCCGAGGAAGTTGAAAAAGTTATCGTTGAAATGCAAAAGCAGGTTACCCTTACCATGGAACAGCTTAATCAAAGTACCGACAAGATGGAAGAATCTTTAGGCGGACTACAGATTGTTAAAGATGGTTTTGATGTGTTGAATACAGAGTTTGGTACGCTGCATAAAAATATTGAGGAGCAGAATGACAGTATTGCTTCCGTGAACCGATCCTTTGAAGGCCTTAAGGATAAAGTGAATGTGATGCGGGAATGTACCGAGGAAAATCAGGGTGCAGTGGCAGTAATGTCAGAATCAGCAGGAGTTTATAGTTCCAATTTGGAGATGGTAGCAGAAGATACCTCCAGCTTGCGTGATTTGGCAATGTCCATGGAACAAATGCTGGTTGAAAAAACAAAAGAGGAATAAAATAAAAAAAGTGTTGCAATTCTATGAAAGTTTGTATAAAATAAAGCGAAAATAAAAATCATAGTAAGAAGATAGTTTATATCTTAGGAAGGAATTGCAGCACATGAAAAGAAGAGGATTGAAGAAACTCCTTTCGTTCATGGTGTTGACAACACTTGCTGTTGCACTGAGCGCCTGCTCAGGTGATAAGAAAGGTGATGATTCTTCACAGATTATCGTCGGCATACCTCAGGATCTTGAGGACAGTCTTGACCCCCACAGAGCAGTGGCGGCAGGAACTAAAGAGGTATTGTTCAATTTATTTGAAGGGCTTGTTAAGCCTGCCAGCGACGGTAATTATATCCCTGCAGTAGCAAGTGACTACACCATATCGGAAGATGGAAAGACCTACACGTTTGTTTTACGAGACGGAGTGAAATTTCACGATGGCAGTACGGTTACGGCAGAGGATGTTAAGTATTCGATTGACAAATGCGCCGATACCGGAAGTGGAGAACCCCTGGTAGCGGCGTATTCTAATATTGCGGAGGTAAAGATCCGCGATGAAAAAACGGTGGATATCAGCTTAGCGGAACCGGACACAGAATTTCTGGCATCCATGACAACGGCGATAATTCCCAAGGCAAATACCACTCCGGAGACCAATCCCGTCGGAACCGGGCCGTATAAGTATGCATCCCGGTCACCGCAGGAAAATTTTGTAACCGAGAAGTTTGAAGATTACTGGGGTGAAAAGGCCAATATTGAAAAAGTAATCTATAAAGTATGTGCCAATGCAGACTCTCTCGTAATGGATCTGGAAGGCGGTTCCATCGATATGTTTGTCAGGGTGACCGCAGCTCAGGCCGGAGAGCTATCGGATCGGTTTGAAGTGCTGGAAGGTACCATGAATCTGGTCCAGGCATTATATTTAAATAATGCAGCAGAACCTTTTGATAATGAATTGGTTCGTCAGGCACTGTGCTACGCCATTGATCCAAATGAGATTATGACCATGGTGTCGGATGGCAAGGGAACAGAGATCGGAAGCAGTATGTTCCCGGCGTTTAGCAAATATTATATAGAAGAGCTGAATGATACTTATAATCAGGATCTGGATAAAGCCAAAGAACTGCTGGCCGAAGCAGGATATCCCAATGGATTTTCTTTTACCATAACGGTACCTTCTAATTACCAGCAGCATATTGATACGGCGCAGGTATTGGTGGAAGAATTTAAAGCCATTGGTGTGACAGCCCGAATCGAGTTGATTGAGTGGGACAGCTGGTTAAGTGACGTATATGCCGGAAGAAAATTCCAATCCACAGTGATCGGAGTAGATGCCGCCACCTTGACTGCCAGAGCGCTATTAGAACGTTTTACCAGTACAGCCGGCAATAATTTTATTAACTTCAACGATGCCGATTACGATCTGGCCTTCAGCAAAGCTGCAGCCAGTACCGATGATGTGGAGAAAACCGCTTACTATAAGGAATGTCAACGGATTTTGTCGGAACGGGCAGCTAACGTATACATTCAGGATTTACCGGAATTTGTAGCTTTAAACAAAAAATACGGAGGATATGAGTTCTATCCTCTTTATGTACAGGACATGGCTAAGTTGTATATTGTGGATACAAACAAATAAGTCATTTGAACAGGAGACAAAAAATGAGATATGCAGGTAGAAAAATAATGACAATGATTATTACTCTATTTGCAGTCTCTTTTTTTGTTTTCCTGTCCTTTCATTTGATATCAGGAGATCCGACCACTTCCATGCTGGGGACCCAGGCTACCCCTGAGCGGGTTGCGGCACTGCAAAAGGAGTTGGGATTGGATGCTCCTTTTTTAGTGCAGTATGGTCGGTGGCTGAAAAACTTTGTGACGGGTGATATGGGTATTTCCTACAGCTACAAGATGCCCGTCAGTACCATGGTGGCAGATAAAATTCCGATTACACTGACTTTGACGGTTCTGGCTTTTGTGATGATTCTGTTAATTGCTGTACCTCTGGGGATATATACGGCCAAGCATGCCGACAGTGCCATAGACCGGGGAATTACGGCGATAAACCAGATCATTATGGCCATCCCGCCTTTTTTTGCGGGAATCATGATTACCTTTGTATTTGGATTGATTTTGCGTTTTTTCACACCCGGCGGTTATGTTTCATATAAGGACAATGTGATTGGTTTTATCGGTTATTTGATCTTTCCGGCAGTGGCAATTGCGTTACCAAAAGCGGCTATGGCGGTGAAACTGTTACGCGGCTCGGTGATTGAGGAAGCCAAGCAGGATTATGTCCGAACCGCATACAGCAAAGGAAACAGCACCAATGAAGTGTTGTATCGGCATGTGTTGAAAAATGCGTTGATACCTTTGATTACCTTTTTGGGAATGGCTCTGGCCGATATGATTGCCGGAAGCATTATTATTGAGCAGGTTTTTGGAATTCCCGGACTGGGCAGGATTTTACTGACTTCTATTTCTAATCGGGATTATCCGGTAGTGATGGCAATTATTATATGTATTGCTTTTTTGGTGCTGGTAGTAAATATTTTGGTAGATATTATTTACGGACTGGTTGACCCCCGGATTACGGTGGAATAGATTTAGGTGGGACATGAAGAAGAATAGAAAAAATACCAATTTAATAATAGGAAGTGTGATTACGGCAATAATACTGTTATTTATGATTGTCGGTATTTTTTATACGCCTTATGATCCGGATGCCATGGATGCAGCCGCCAAATTTGCCGGTATGTCGCTGAAACATCCCTTAGGCTGTGATAATTTTGGCCGAGATTTGCTCAGCCGGGTGATGGAAGGAAGCCGTACCACCTTATTTGTTGCGGTCAGTACCGTTCTGATCGGGACTTTCTTCGGAATTATTTTGGGAGCTTTTACCGGTTACTACGGAGGCATTGTTGATGAAATCCTGATGAGAATCAACGATGCTGTTTTCGCTTTTCCCAGTATTTTGCTGGCATTGGTTTTTATCAGTATTTTAGGAACCGGCAAATACAATGTGATCATTGCATTGGGAATTGCTTTTATCCCCAGCTTTGCCCGGATTGTCAGGGGAGAATTTATCAAATACAAAAATATGGATTATATTGCCGAAGCCAAGCTGCAGGGTGCAGGTGATCTGCGGATCATGTTTGTGCATATCCTGCCCAATACATCAACGGTGCTGCTATCGGCGATAATGATCGGTTTTAATAATGCCGTATTGGCGGAAGCCGGTATGAGTTATTTGGGAATCGGTGTACAGCCGCCGGATGCCAGCCTGGGACGGATGCTGTCCGAAGCACAGTCTTTTCTTTTCCGTGCACCGGCATGTGCTCTGGTACCGGGAATCGTATTGATACTGACAGTCCTGGGAGTCAGCCTTATGGGCGAAGGCTTAAAAGGAGGACGGAGATGATGCAGGAAAACAAACCTCTTTTAGAGGTGTGTGATCTAAATATCGAGTTTCATGATCATTTGATTCCGGAAACGGTAGTGTACGATTTTGATTTGCAGGTGTATCCTGGGGAGATTATCGGAATCGTTGGCGAATCCGGTTCAGGAAAATCCATGAGTGCATTGGCCATTGCCGGTTTGCTCAGCCGCCGGGATATGCAGAAAAAGGGTGAAATTCTTTTTGACGGTGTCAATCTGTTGACCTGTCCCAGAAGTGTTTTGCGGAAATATCAGGGAAATGACATCGGGATGGTTTTTCAGGAACCTATGTCTTCTTTAAATCCGGTGAAACGAATCGGCTGGCAGGTAGAAGAGACCCTGCGCATACACACTGGCTTATCCAGGGAAGAGCGGTATGAAAAGACCATTCAGATGCTTAAGGATGTGGAACTGGAAAATCCGGAGCGGGTGTATGCAAGCTATCCCCATGAACTTTCCGGTGGGATGCGTCAAAGGGTAATGATTGCGTCAGCGATGATTTGCGATCCGAAGCTTTTGATTGCCGATGAGCCCACCACGGCCCTGGATGTGACAGTCCAGGCTCAAATTGTTGAACTGTTAAGACGGATTAACCGGGAGAAAAGGACGGCTATTTTATTTATTTCTCATGATTTAAGTCTGGTCGATCAGTTGTGTGAACGGGTCATTGTGATGCAGGGCGGGTATATTGTGGAAAGCGGAAGAACTGAACAGATTTTCAGAAAACCGGAACAGGAATATACCAAAAGACTGATTGCAGCCATACCGGTGATTCCGGAACAAAGGGAGATGACATCATGAGTGAAAACATCATAACGGTGGAAGATCTGAATGTTTATTATACCGATTACGGCACCGGTACACTGGGACGTAAAAAACGCCGGCAGATTTTGCATCAGGTTTCTTTCTCCATGAAGGAAGGAGAAATTCTGGGGCTGGTAGGCGAGAGCGGCAGCGGAAAATCCACATTAGTGAAAGCGATTTTAGGAATAAATAAAGACTGTACCGGAAAGATCGTGCATAATTCGGAACATCCCCAGATGATTTTCCAGGATCCTTACGGTTCCTTGAATCCGGCCAAAAAAATTGGCTGGATTTTAGAAGAACCCCTGCGCTTGAAAGGCAGCTATAGTAAAACGGAGCGGCAAACGAAGGTGATCGCCATGCTTGAGAAGGTGGGCCTGGATGAAAAATTTGCCGATCGATATCCCAGGCAGCTTTCCGGCGGTCAAAGGCAGCGTATCTGTATTGCCGGAGCGCTAATGCTGGAACCGCGAGTTTTGATTGCCGATGAACCGGTATCAGCACTGGACGTAACCATTCAGGCACAAATACTTGACTTATTGCTGTCACTGCATGAAGAAATGGGACTCTCGATTTTGTTTATTTCTCATGACCTGCGGGTGGTTTACAAAATGTGTGACCGAATCATGATCATGCAAAACGGAGAAATATGTGAAGAAGGAACCAGAGAAGAGATATTTTTTGCTCCGCAAGCCGATTATACGCAGAAATTACTGCAATCGGCCGGAATCGGAAAAAACAGAGAAAATTTTGCGAAAAAGGGTTAAATTTTTCATTTTTTTGACGATATATTATGCACAAGACACAGAAACAGTTGCAAAATCAGGAAAATTATATTATGATATAATGTACAATGGTTTACATAGTATTATTATGGTTAAGCAATTATGAGAGAAAGGTGGTGAGTGCAATATGGGTATCAATGGAATATCTAATTACCAATTATGGGACATTCCCCGGGAAATTCCAAAACAGAAACCGGTTGAAGAGACAAAACTTGATATTAGTCAGAATCCCAGCGCACAGCCACAGATAGATAGTAAAGATGATTATGCGGTAATCCCTAAAGATAATACATTAGTAAATGACAATCGCAGCAGAGTCGCCAACTTAGAGGATATTTCCCTTACTTTTAATAAGGAAGAGAGCTTTGGATACATCGGAAGCGAAAGCGGATTAGCAGATTTGGATATGCAGAAAGCCATTTCGGACATGAAGAAGGACGAAGTTTTACAAGGGTATCAGTATTTTGTCGGAAGCGCACAGAATATTGCGTTGCAAAACAGTGATGACGGAGCAGTATTTCGTAAGCTGGGATTTTAAGAAGATTTTTCAATAAGAAACTATTACATAAAAACACCTTGCCAGCAGGCAGGGTGTTTTGTTATGATGAAAGAAGTGGTTTTGGAAAGGAAAGGTATTAACATGTTTGAACGTTTTTATCCCCATAACTATATAAAATCAACTTACCTGATAGAATTCGGAAAACTGCACAATGATGGCTTTAAGGGCATTATTTTTGATATTGACAACACCCTGGTCCCCCATGGCGCACCGGCTGACGAAAGATGTCTGGTGCTTTTCGAACGGCTGAAGGAGATGGGGTATAAGATTGTTCTTCTTTCTAATAATAAGGAACCAAGAGTCAAGACATTTAATGATGCAGTTGGGGTACAGTATATATTTAGGGCCGGAAAGCCGGCGGTGAAAAATTACCGAAAAGCCATGGAGCTGATGGGAACCGATCAAAGCAACACCTTATTCGTGGGCGATCAGCTTTTTACCGATGTGTGGGGAGCCAAAAAGACCGGAATCCATACCTATCTGGTACAGCCGATTGATAAGAAAGAAGAAATACAGATTGTTTTAAAGCGTTATTTGGAAAAAATAGTTTTATTTTTTTATAAAAGAAAATGTAAAAAAGAAAATAAAATTTTTTTACAGGGAGTTTAATCATGCAAGTAGATGGAAAAACAAAGGTGTGCGGATTGATTGGTAATCCGGTGGCTCATACCTTATCTCCACTGATTCATAACGCCTTGGCCAAAGGTTTGGGACATAATATGGTTTATGTACCTTTTCTGGTAGAAGCAGGCAAGGCAGAGGCGGCAGTGCAGGGGGCATTTGCCCTGGATATATTGGGAATGAATGTTACGGTTCCCTATAAAAGTGAGGTTATTCCTTTTCTGGAGAGCACCGATCCACTGGCGGCTAAAATCGGTGCAGTAAATACCCTGGTTCGGGGCGAGACTGGCTATCGGGGATATAACACCGATATGGAAGGCCTGTACCGGGCGCTGAAAAGTGAGGGTATTAAGATAGAAGGGGAAGAAATTCTCCTGCTGGGTGCCGGCGGAGCTTCCCGGGCGGTTGCCTTTTTATGTGCGGACAAAGGTGCGAAAGCAGTCTATATCCTGAATCGCTCCATTGAAAAAGGGGAACAGCTGGCGGCTGAGGTAAATCAGAGATTGGAAACAGATTGTGTCAGGGCTATGGCATTGGAAGACTATAAAAAGCTGCCCCAAAGGAAGTTCCTGGCCATTCAGGGAACCAGTGTGGGACTGCATCCTGATACGGAAAAGGCAGTAATAAGTGAGAAAGATTTTTATGACCGGATTCATACCGGATATGATCTGATCTATAAACCGGCTGAAACGCAGTTTATGAAGTATGTAAAGACTTCAGGAGGGCTGGCTTATAATGGGCTTAAGATGCTTTTGTATCAGGCTGTTATTGCCTATGAGCTGTGGAACGGAGTAACCGTACCGGAGGAAGATATTGACCTTCTTTACAGTAAATTAAAGGAGGCTTGTAAAACGGGTGAATAATAATTTAATTTTAATTGGATTTATGGGAAGCGGCAAAACTACTATCGGGAAGCAGCTTTCCCGGGAAATGGGGCGGCCGATAGTGGATACGGACAGTCTGATTGAAGAAAAGCAGGGGCGCGCGATCAGTGAAATATTTGCAGCCGAAGGGGAGGCTTGTTTCCGGCAATTGGAAACAGAATGTCTGCGGGAATTGCTTTCCGGAGGAAATAATCAAATTATAGCCACCGGCGGCGGCTTACCCATGAGAGAAGAGAACCGTTCTTTGTTAAAACAGTTAGGAAGAGTAATCTATCTGAAAGCATCGGTGACCGAGGTGCTTAAAAGATTGGCTGGAGATACCACCAGACCGTTGCTTGCAGGCAGCGATTTTGCAGAAAAAACCAAAGTGCTGTTGGAACAAAGGGAACCGGTTTATGAAGAAGCCGCAGATATCGTAATAGATACAACGACAAAGGATGTTAATGGGATTATCGAAGAGATTATGGAGGCATGTGTATAAAAATGAAAATACTGGTGATTAACGGACCTAATATTAACTTTTTGGGAATCAGGGAAAAAGGTGTATACGGCGCGCAGGATTACAATGACCTGCTGGGAATGATTGGGAAAAAGGGCCAGGAAACCGATTCGGAAATAGAGGTGTTTCAAAGCAACCACGAGGGGGCGATCATTGACCGCATCCAGGATGCTTATTTTGATAAAACCGAAGGACTGATAATCAATCCCGGGGCTTATACTCACTATAGCTATGCGATTAGAGATGCCCTGGCATCTATCGATATGCCCAAGGTGGAAGTCCACATTTCCAATATTATGGAACGGGAAGAATTCCGCCGGACTTCGGTAACGGAACCGGCCTGTAATAAGCAGATATATGGCCATGGTTTGGACGGATATCTGATGGCCATCGATTACCTCGTCTCAAAAAAATAAAAAAAAGGTTGAAATATATGGTTTTTTATTATAAACTGGTAAAGGATTATAAGGTGAAAAATTAGGAGGAAACAGAATATGATTTCTGCAGGCGATTTCAGAAATGGTATAACGATTGAATATGAAAACAGTGTTTACCAGATTATTGAATTTCAGCATGTTAAACCGGGTAAGGGAGCAGCTTTTGTTAGAACCAAATTAAAAAATGTCATTAGCGGCGGTGTAATTGAGAAAACTTTCAGACCGACTGAAAAGTGTCCTCAGGCACGTATAGATAGAAAAGATATGCAATATTTATATTCCGATGGCGAAATGTTTAATTTTATGGATGTGGAGTCCTACGACCAGATCAGTTTGAATCAGGATTCGGTAGGTGATTCACTTAAATTCGTAAAAGAAAACGAGATGGTGAAAATATGCAGTCATAATGGCAGTGTATTTGCTATTGAACCGCCCTTGTTTGTAGAATTGCAGATTACGGATACAGAACCCGGATTTAAAGGTGATACTGCCACGGGAGCAACTAAGCCCGCTGTTGTGGAAACCGGTGCAACTGTGTATGTGCCGCTATTTGTGGAGCAGGATGACGTAATTAAGATTGATACCAGAAGCGGAGAATATCTCTCCAGAGTTTAATGGATTAACTATCTAAGCTTATAAGGCAATAGGAGGAAACTTCTGTTGTCTTTTTAGTTTATGAAGGAAGGAAAAAGTATGGAATATAATAATTTTTTAAAGACAGTAAAAGAAGAAGTACAGAATTTGATGGGGGAGATGTTTGAAATATCCCTGACCCATGTGAATAAGAATAACGGTATTTGTTTAGAAGGCATTATCGTTAAGAAAAAAGGACAGGAGATATCCCCTGCTATTTACCTGAATGACCAATATTATGCCTATTGTGAGGGGAAAAGTATGAAAGATATCATCAAAGAAATCGAACTGACCTATTATGCCAGCCGGTCGGAAATCAACGTGGATCTGGAGTTTTTTAAGTATTATCAGAAAATGAAGGGCAGGGTATTTTATAAATTAATTCATTATCATAAGAATAGAGAATTGCTGAAGGAAATACCGTTTATGCGTTTTTATGATTTGGCAATTGTTTTTTATTGTGATGTTTCGGAGCAATTCGGAGGAAATGGAACGATTTTGATCTATAATAATCATTTGAAGATGTGGGACATAAAATTAGAAGAATTATATCAGGATGCGATTGTCAACACCCCCCGTGAACAGCCCGCCGTCATCCAGACCATGGAAGAGGTTATGAAAGAATTACTGGTTCATAATTTGCAGAAGAAATTGGGGACAGAAACAGATGTAACGGAAGTAATTGATAATTTTTTTGAAAATGAAACGGCAATTGATGAGAATCTGAAACAGTCAGAAGAACGGTATAAAATGTATGTGCTGAGTAATTCTGAAAGGTTATATGGCGCTGGAGCAATGCTATATCCACGTTTGCTGCAGTCCTTTGCCGATGGGCTGATGACGGATTTATATTTGCTGCCCAGTTCCATTCATGAAGTAATAATGATTCCTGATGATGGCTGTCAGAGCAAAGATGAGTTACTCAAAATGGTCAGTGAGATTAACGATACGCAGGTTGATCCGGAAGAAGTTCTGGCTTATGCCGTATACTATTTTGAGCGTAATACTGGGGAGATTATACTGCTTTAGAAAAATATTCCAAAATAAAAAAGCAGTTCGGACTAGACAATATCGAAACCTTATGGTATTATATTCAGGGTGATGTAATAAATTTGTAACAATTATGGATGATTTGCACTCGTAGTCTAATGGATAGAACGGAGGCCTCCGACGCCTTTAATGCAGGTTCGATTCCTGTCGAGTGCATTTTACATCACCCTGTTAGACAGATATGCGGAGGTAAATATGGCTAGCCCAAATCATAAAAAAGCAGGTATCGTGAAGGAACGGATTGGTCTGGTTGCAGACTGGATTCTGGATCATACCAAGATCGTAATGCCATTGATTCTCGTTGTGTGTGTGCTGATAACGGTTGTTATTGCTTTAAATGCAAATGAGAGAACCAAACTGGAAAAAGAAGCAGAAATTGTAGCCGCAAATGCTACAGATGCAGAGGAAGTAGTAAATTTATCAATCACTATTCCGGATATACCACTGGAAGAAAACAGCTATCCCGAGATCAATGAATTAATAACCAACTATTATAAAGCAGTTGCGGAAGGAGATATTGAAGCCGCTACAGCAATTGATGTGGATTTGGATGACCTTTCCAAAATCCGTATTGAAGAAATGTCCAAGTATATCGATTATTATGATACGGTAAAAGTATACACAAAGGTTGGCTTAACCGAAGGCAGTTATGTTACTTATGTGTATGTGGAGGTTAAGTTTAAAGACTTGGAGACCTTACTGCCGGGATTTCAAACTTATTATGTTGTAAAAGAAAACGATAAGATGATTATTAAGAAAAACGACCTGGATGAAAATGTATACGAGTACATTAAGGCCGTCAGCTTACAAGATGATGTAGTGGATCTGAACAATAAAATAACAGTTGAATTTAATGACTTAATTGCATCAGATAAGGAATTGGAAGAATTTATTGCTTATATGACCGGCAAGATTAATGAAGATGTGGGTGTGGTTCTGGCGCAGAATGAGCAGCCGGATATCAATGCCGATACCATTCAGGGTGAAACCGATGCAGCTGCCCCGGCAGAAGCGGGTCAGTCTGAAGAGCAGCCCTCCATAACCACCGTTAAGACTGCTAAGGCTACCGATGTTGTAAATATCCGTAGTTCGGACAGTGAGACTGCTGACCGGCTTGATAAGGCTCTGGTGGGACAGGAGTTTACCGTCCTGGAACAAAAAGGTAACGGTTGGAGCCGGATAAAATACAAAGATGGGGATGCTTATATTAAATCCCAGTATCTGGAGATTACCAGCCAACAGGAAGTGCAGAATGAAGCTCCTGAAGCACAGCAGACAACACCGGCAGAATCAGCATCACAGGTATCTGCCAGCGGAACAGTCAAGGTGAAGGAGAGTGTCAGGGTCAGAAGTACCCCCGGTACTGACGGCGAGGTTCTGGGAACCGTTTATGGCGGTGATAAGCTGGATATGATTGAGCAAAGCAATGGCTGGACAAAAGTAAAATACAAAGGAAAAGTCGGATATATAAAATCTGATTATGTAGAATAGAGGTTGACCTATGGGCAAGATTAATTTGGGTATCTTAGGCGCCGGTAATATAGCCGGAACGATGGCGGCAACCGTAAATAAGATGCGGGATGTGAAGCTTTATGCAGTGGGTTCGAGGGATATTGCAAAGGCCGAACGGTTTGCCCAGGATCATAATATCAAGAATGTATATGGTTCTTATGAAGAACTGGTTAAAGATAAAAAAGTGGATTTGATTTATGTTGCAAGTCCTCATTCGGAACATTTTCAGCATGCAAAGCTTTGTTTGGAAAACGGTAAAGCCGTATTATGTGAAAAGGCATTTACCGCCAATGCTGCCCAAGCGGAAGAATTGACAGCATTGGCCAGGGAAAAGAATATTTTACTGGCAGAAGCTATGTGGACCAGATATATGCCCATGCTTAAGACCATTCGGGAAGTGCTGAGCGGCGGGATGATCGGTGAACCTACCATGCTGACAGCAAATCTGGGTTATCTGATCAGCCATGTAGGGAGAATGAACGACCCGGCACTGGCAGGCGGGGCATTGCTGGATTTAGGGGTGTATCCCCTGAATTTTGCATCCATGCTATTTGGCACACATGTGGAGAAAATCACCTCCACCTGTACATTTACGTCCACCGGTGTGGATGAACAAAACAGTATGACCATTACCTACAAGGATGGAAAGGTAGCCGTGCTGAACAGCTCCATGATTGGGCTGAGTGACCGCCGGGGGATTATCTACTGTACCAAAGGCTTTGCGGTTGTGGAAAACATCAATAATTTTGAAAGTATGACCATTTATGATACTTCTTATCGGAAGATCGGCTTCTATAAACGCCCGAAGCAAATATCCGGATATGAATATGAAGTAGAGGCTTGTGTCAAAGCCATCAAAGAAGGAAAAATCGAATGTGAAGCCATGCCTCATGATGAAATTATCCGGATCATGAAGATGATGGATGAAATCAGAGGGCAGTGGGGAATGAAATTTCCTTTTGAATGTCAGGAATAAAATTAAATAAACAGGATATAACTAACATAACAGGATAGAATACCAAATAAAGGTATCCTATCCTGTTTTTATTCCGATTATTAAATTTTTAATGCTACTGGAGGTCAGAAGGAAATGCGAAAAGATGATGCGGAAATTTTACGAAGTATTCAGAAGAACACCAGGATGGCAATGAAAGCCATTGAGACAATTAACGACAAGGTTTATGATGATGATCTGGCAATGCAGTTATCCCGGCAAAATTTAAAATATTCAGAGCTTTACAATAAAGCAACCAATAGTATCCTGGATGGAAATGCGGAAGAATACCGTTCCGGCGGCTTAAGCGAAAAAATGCTGGTGGGAAGCATTCAGGCCAATGCACTTTTTAACACAAGTACCAGTCATATTGCCGAAATGGTCATTCAGGGCAGCAACCGGGGAATATTGGATATGTGCAAATCTGTAAACCGTCATGAGAATGCCAGGAATGCTTACGTAGAGATGGCAAAGGAATTGATGGACTTTGAAGAGAAAAATATTGAGCAGTTAAAAAAATATTTATAGGTATAATTGTATACGATTATACAAAATGCATAAAAATGAAAAAGAAATTTCTATAAATTTATACGGTGTTATTTGTTGTGATTTTCAGTTCTCCGTTATATAATATTGAAAGGAAAAAGACAAATAGGAGGAAGAGAAAATGTCATATGTAGATGAAGTATACAACATGGTGGTTGAGAAGAACCCTGCCCAGCCGGAGTTTCATCAGGCAGTAAAAGAAGTGCTGGAATCCTTAAGGGTAGTAATCGAGGCCAACGAGGAAGTATACAGAAAAGACGCTTTACTGGAAAGAATCGTAACACCAGAACGGCAGTTATTGTTCAGAGTGCCCTGGGTGGATGATAATGGACAGGTTCATGTTAATAACGCTTTTCGTGTACAGTTTAATGGAGCCATCGGTCCTTATAAGGGAGGCATTCGTCTTCACCCTAGCGTTAATTTAGGTATTATTAAGTTCTTGGGATTTGAACAAACTTTTAAAAACTCTTTGACCGGCCTGCCTATCGGCGGCGGCAAGGGTGGTTCTGATTTTGATCCCAAAGGTAAATCCGATAGAGAAGTAATGGCATTCTGCCAGAGCTTTATGACCGAATTATACAAATACATAGGAGCAGATACCGACGTTCCGGCCGGAGATATCGGTACCGGAGCCAGAGAAATCGGTTATATGTTTGGCCAATATAAGAGAATCCGCGGGGTGTATGAAGGCGTATTGACCGGTAAGGGATTATCTTATGGCGGTTCCCTGGCAAGAAAGGAAGCAACCGGCTATGGATTATTATACCTTACAGCCGAAATGCTCAAAGCCAACGGACAGGAGATGGCAGGTAAGACCGTAGCAATATCCGGTTCCGGTAATGTAGCTATTTATGCAGCGGAGAAGGCTCAGGAGATGGGTGCCAAAGTAGTAACCGTATCTGATTCTACCGGATGGATATACGATTCCGAAGGAATCGATTTGGCGCTTCTGAAGGAAGTCAAAGAAGTTAAACGGGCCAGATTGACTGAATATGCCGCCGCCAGACCCAGTGCTGAGTATCATGAAGGAAGAGGCGTTTGGACGGTAAAATGTGATGTGGCACTTCCTTGTGCAACGCAAAACGAATTATTTATTGAAGATGCCAAAGCACTGGTAAGCAATGGTTGTATCGCAGTGGCGGAAGGGGCCAATATGCCGACAACCATGGAGGCAACCGAATATCTGCAGGCTAATAAAGTAATGTTTGCACCCGGAAAGGCAGCCAATGCCGGCGGGGTTGCAACTTCGGCATTGGAAATGAGCCAGAACAGCGAAAGACTAAGCTGGAGTTTTGAAGAAGTTGATGCAAAGCTGAGGGGCATTATGGTCAACATCTTCCACAATTTGGACGAAGCAGCTAAGAAGTATGGTATGGAGGGGAACTACGTAGCTGGAGCCAATATTGCAGGATTTTTGAAAGTGGCGGAAGCTATGACTGCGCAGGGGGCAGTATAATAACAATAGAGTACCAATCCCGAAATCTCATCTAATTGTATGGGGTTTCGGGATTTTTTTAGGTTAAAAAGAAACCAGGGGCTATCGGGAAAAAATTACCGATAGTCCCTGGTTTTATACAGTTGACAAAAAGGTCTATTTGCGATAGACTAAAGAGGTCTACAAAAGATAGACCGAGTGATAAATATGGAGGTATGAAATGAAAGAATTTAAGTTGGCCGAAGGAGAGGCCCGATTTGCTGATATTATCTGGCAGCGGGAACCCATATCTTCTTCAGAGCTAGTGGCAATATGTGCCACAGAATTTGAGTGGAAGAAATCCACCACATATACCGTCTTGAAGAAACTTTGCGACAGAGGGATATTTCAAAATAATAATGCCCTGGTAACTTCGTTGTTATCCAGAGAAGAGTTTTACGGCGGCCAGAGCCGCAGATACGTGGAAGACACTTTTGGTGGGTCAATGCCCAGATTTTTAGCCGCCTTTTATGGTGGGAAAAAGCTTACTGCGGATGAGGCAGAGGAAATGCGTAAGCTGATTGACGAGTTTCAGGAGGGATGATGATGACAGAACTTTTTATTAAAATATGCAATATGAGCCTGACGGCATCCTATGTAATCATTGCAGTATTTCTGGTTCGGTTTTTTTTAAAGAAATTCCCTAAAATTTTTTCTTATTGCCTTTGGGCAGTTGTATTGTTTCGGTTGATATGCCCCTTTTCGCCGGAAAGTACATGGAGCCTGGTAAGGATGGATACGGAAGCTATTTCGGAAGGCATGGGTATATCCGGCCAGCAGCAACTTATCACAGGGGGTTCCGGACCGGTAGATAGTGTGGGTATTTTGAAGGAGATAACAGCTCCGGCAAAACCTTATGAAAGTGTGAATCCGGAACAGATTGCCGTGGCGGTTCTGACCACGATATGGTTGGCCGGATGTATGCTGCTGACAGGCTATGGTATTGTTTCCTATTGGCGGCTGAAAAAGCAGATGCAGCGGCTGGCGGCCGGAGATGATTGCCGGAAAACCATGGAATATGCCGGTTGGAAGGAAGTTCAGATACTGACAGATAAGGCTGTTGACAATCCCTTTGTATTAGGTATCATAAAGCCTGTTATCTATATGGCTGACGGTCTTGCGGAAGCTCAGCGGAGATATATCTTAGCCCATGAAAAGGCTCATATCAGGCGCCGGGATTATCTGATCAAATTCGGTGCCTATCTGGTATTGTGTATATATTGGATGAATCCTCTGGTTTGGCTGGCTTTTGCAGGGATGAACAAGGATATGGAAATGTCCTGTGACGAAAATGTCATCAGAGGATTGAGCAGCGAAGACCGTAAGGGATATTCCAAGACGTTGCTGGAGATGGCTGCCGGAAGGAAGATGTTTTTATCCTGTCCCCTGGCTTTTGGCGAAGGGGAGGTTAAGGGACGGATTAAGAACATTTTAAACTACAAGCGACCGGCATTTTGGGTGACGATAGCAGGAATTTTGGCGGTTGCCGGAATCGGAATCGGTTTGCTGGTGAATCCGGTTAAGGAGCCTTTGAAAATGCTAATGGATATGGCAGAAGAAACGGTTACTCCAGCAGAGTGGGATACGGCGGTTATCGCCACCGGCTTAAACGGACTGCGGCTGGATTATGAGGATCAGGAAAAATTGATTTTTCATAATTATGACGGATTGTTTGTTTATGACCGGGGACGTTCGGAAGTCATACGTTCCGTAAATCTTGCCGATGTGGAATATGAAAATCCCCAGCGGGATGAGTATTATTATTGTGCCGTGTCGGTATCACCGGATGGTGAAAAGGTCTATTTCCATACCATGAATTCAGAAAAAATTTATGTATACTCCACAGCAGACGGAAAGCTGATGAGTATGGATTATGATACGCAAACATATCTTGATTTTGAAAAGGTCGATCAATCTGCGGTGGGTACGCTGGCTTATGTGAATTCCGGAGATGTAGTAAACAGCGGAATTTTTTATGCAGAAGCAGGATCTAATGTATATAAACCTTTTATCACGCAAGGGAAGAGTGATCTATCCGGTCAGCAGGGAGACGTCAGCGGAATTGATGTGGAGGAATCTGTAACTTACACCTATACGATGGAAGAATCAGATGAGGGAGCTGAATATCTGCCCAGTGAATCCATAACAAATACTTATTATCCCATAGAAATTGATGGGGAATATGAATCCATGAATGCAGAAGTGGAATCAGAACAAAAGAAAAAGATCGCCGCACTGGAAGAGGCAATAGCAGAGCATGAGGCAGAACTGGAAAAAATAAAGCATGAAGCGGAAGTGAAAAAACTGGAAGAAGCAATGGTTAAGGAAGCGGAGAAAGCGGGAAAGAAAAAGTAAAATAAGCTGAAATAAATGAAATACCTGATAAAGTAGTTGCACATTTTGACAGAGTGTGCTACTATTTTATCAGAAAATAAAAACGTTTTTATGCGGAGAAAACCTTATGCAGAAAGTAACCATTAAAGATGTAGCAAGAGAAGCAGGCGTTTCGATTTCTACCGTATCCAATGCCCTGAATAATGTGGATGTCCTTCATCCCAAAACAAAGGCACATATTCTGGAAGTGGCTGAACGGCTGCACTATATTCCCAACCTGAACGGGCGCAACCTGAAATCCAAGTCTACCAAGGTTCTCGGTCTTTTTGTAAATTCCATGAAAGGTCCATATTATGGCACCCTGGTAGATACCATGTATCTGGAATGTGAAAAGAACGGGTATGAATTAAATGTTTTTATTTCCAAGAACCGTACCGATATGATGACCAATATTTTGGGCAGAAGAGTAGACGGTGCGGTTATTTTAAACGGATGGATTGGTAAGGAGGAGGAAATCATTCTGCGCAAGGAAAAGGTTCCCACGGTGTTTTTGGACCGGGAAGTTTGTGCTGCCAGGATTTCCAGCCTGGTCTTTGATTCTTACCGGCAGGGTGAGGAAGCGGGCCGATACTTGCTGTCCCTTGGCCATAAAAGCTTTGGCTATATCCAGGGAGCAGTAAATAATTATGACAGCGGTGAACGTTTTAGAGGTTATTCCCATATCTTGCAGGAAGCAGGTTGTTCTTTAACCCCGGAAAATATATTCGATGGCTTTTTTGACCGGGATTTGACCTATCAGGCCACCATGAAGCTGCTGCAAAAAGAAAGAAAACTGCCGCGTGCGGTCTTTGCCGCAAATGATCAAAGTGCCATCGGTTTTATGGAAGCTTTACGGGAATGCAATGTTTCCGTACCCCAGGAAGTCAGTATTATCGGCTGCGATAATATCGATCTTAGTCAATGGTTTACCCCCAGGCTCACCACCATAGATACGGCTTATGAAAAGCAGGGTGGATTGGCAGTGAAGCAGTTGTTGAAGATGATCAGAGAAGAAAAAAAAGGAAGTATTCAAAAATTGGTGGGAAAAATTATTGAAAGAGATTCCTGCCAGAGTATTTGATAACAAAAAAATTTAAAAAAAAATAAAAACGTTTTAATAACAAAATGGAGGATGCACGATGAGTAAAGTAGGAGTACCGTTGGAAGGATTTGCTCAGGCAGCCGGAGAAGCTGCCAAAGAAGGAATCGTATTATTAAAGAATGAAGGAAAGATATTGCCCATTAAAGCATCAGAGCGTATTTCTGTCTTTGGCCGGTGTCAGATTGACTTTTATCGGAGCGGAACCGGATCAGGGGGAGCGGTTAATGTGGCATATACCACCAATCTTTTGGGAAGTCTGCGGGAAAAAAGCACAGTGGTGAATGAAAAGCTGGCGGGAATTTATGAAGCATGGATTGCCCAGAATCCTTTTGACAATGGCGGCGGCGGCTGGGCAGCGGAGCCATGGAATCAGACGGAAATGCCTTTGTGCAAAGAAATGGTGGAGGAAGCAAAAGCAGAATCAGATAAAGCGGTTGTTGTAATCGGCCGGACAGCCGGGGAAGATAAGGATAATGCCGATATGCCAGGCAGCCTGCGTCTTACTGAAGAGGAGGAGCGGATGCTGCAGCTGGTAACCACATATTTTGATCAGGTGGTTGTAATTTTAAATGTTTCTAACATTATCGATATGAGTTTTATGTCTGATGAAGTTCTGGGATCTCGTATCGGAGCACTGCTGTATACCTGGCAGGGGGGCATGGAAGGCGGAAGAGCTGCGGCTGATATTCTTTTAGGCAATGCAGTACCCAGCGGGAAATTACCTGATACGATTGCCTTTGAAGTGAAGGATTATCCTTCTACACCTTTCTATGGAGATCAGGAAAGCAACTGTTATGTGGAGGATATTTATGTCGGCTACCGGTATTTTGAGACTTTTTGTCCGGAAAAAGTGATGTATGAATTCGGGTATGGTATTTCTTATACTGATTTTGAAATAATAACCAGAGAAGCAGCTGTTAGTGACGGTAAGATAACGTTAGTTATTGAAGTTCAGAATGCAGGGACTGCGTATGCCGGTAAAGAAGTGGTGCAGGTATACTATGAAGCACCTCAGGGCAAGCTGGGTCAGCCGGCGAGACAATTGCTGGCCTATGGAAAGACCGGTGTACTGGCACCCGGCACATCTCAGAATCTGGAATTTTCAATTGACCTGACGAAAATGAAGACCTATGATGATTCCGGACTCACCGGAGAAAAATCTGCTTATGTGATGGAGGCCGGAGAGTATCATATTTATGTCGGAAATAGTATTCGCAAAACAGAAAAGGTTCTGACTTATGTACAGGAGGCCTTGGAAGTAGTGGAAAAACTGCAGGAAGCTATGGCTCCGACAAAAGCTTTTCAGCGAATGCGGCCCGGTCAAAGGAAGCCGGAGGGAACATATGAGTTACAATACGAAGAGGTGCCCACCCAGACCATTTCGCTCCGTGACCGCATTCAGGCCAATCTGCCGGCAGAACTGCCTCAGACCGGAAATCAGGGGATTTTGTTAAAAGATGTGAGAGAAGGAAAGGCTTCTTTAGATGCTTTCATATCCCAGCTGAATAAAGCCGAACTGGCCATACTCGTCAGAGGGGAAGGGATGGGACATCCGGATGTAACGGAAGGAACCGCATCGGCTTTTGGCAGTGTCGGGGAATCTTTAATGGGCTATGGAATCCCTTTGGCATGTACGGCAGACGGGCCATCAGGTATCCGGATGGGTGGAGATTTGAAGTCTACCCAGCTTCCCATCGGGACATTGCTTGCCTCCAGCTTTAATGATGAATTGATAGAGCAGTTGTATGTGATGGAGGGACAGGAGCTTCTTCGCAATGAAGTGGATTTATTGCTGGGACCTGGTATGAATATCCATCGGAATCCCATGAACGGGCGAAATTTTGAGTACTATTCCGAAGATCCCCTTTTAACCGGAAATATGGCTTCAGCAGTAATCAGAGGAATTGCCGCCGGCGGCGCCTGTGCAACGGCCAAGCATTTTGCCTGCAATAATCAGGAAACAGCCAGATCCCTTGCTGATTCGGTAGTTTCTGAGCGGGCCGCCAGAGAAATCTATCTGAAAGGGTTTGAAATTGCCGTAAAAGAGGGTAAAGCCAAAGCCATTATGACTTCCTATAATCCCATTAACGGTCACTGGGCTGCATCAAATTATGACTTAAACACCACAATTTTGCGAAATGAATGGGGATTTGACGGGATTGTCATGACCGACTGGTGGGCCAAGATGAACAATGTGGAAGAAGGCGGCCCGGCCAGCGGCCAGAATATGCGTGATATGGTCCGCTCCGGCAATGATGTCTATATGATTGTAAACAATTATGGTGCCGAAGCCAATTCCGGTGAAGATGATCTTCTGCAAAGCTTAAGGGAAGGAACTTTAACCATTGGCGAATTGCAGCAGAGTGCCAGAAATCTTTGCGGCTTTTTAATGACAACAGACTCCATGAACCGGCCTCGCAGGGTTGCCACTCAAAATCTTGAGTTGATGCCCCTCAGAGAGCAGGAAACGGCACTTTTGGAAGATATATCCGAAACAGCAGTGGTTATCGGGGAAATCAGGGATGGTGAAGTAGAAGCGGCAACGGTTCCTGTAAAAATGAGTGAGACTATTTACATTCAGGTGAAAAAGGAAGGAAGCTATAATGTTCTGGTGCATATGATGTCAGTTGATTTCAATACCGCCCAGACTACCTGTGAACTATATGTAAATGATGCCAGAACGGCTAATATCACCGCCAGAGGAACAGAAGGCAAGTGGATCACCCAGAAACTGATCAAAATAAAGCTGCATCCCGGCATTTACAGCCTGCGTGTTGAGGAGGTAAAACCCAATCTGCTGGTGGATGGTATTCGCTTTGAATACATGGACTAAGCGTTAAAGGATTAAATGATGCCGAAATTACTCATTGCAGTTATTCTCAGAATTTTGTATAATAGATAGCATGTCAGAGAATAATAGCATGGGAGTGATTGATTGTGTATAATGAAATTTTAAAACTGGGTCCGGTGACCATTCACGGTTACGGGCTGATGATAGGAATCGGTGTGTTGGCAGCTTTTTTGATGGCTGACCGACGTGCCAAAAGTAAGGGACTTAATGCCGATCTGATTTTTAATATGGGCATTATTTCCCTTATTTTGGGTTTTGTCAGTGCTAAGCTGCTTTTTGTAATTTTGGATTTTAAAGCGATTATTACCAGTGCGCATCCCTGGCAGGCTCTGGCCGGTACCGGCTTCGTGGTGTACGGCGGCATTATCGGCGGTGTGCTGACGGCCCTGGTTTATTGCAAGATCAAAAAGGCGGTTTTTCTTGAGTATTTTGATCTTGCGGCACCGTCCATAGCCATTGCCCAGGGATTCGGCCGCGTGGGCTGTCTTCTGGCCGGCTGCTGTTATGGCCGGGAAACCGATTCACCTTTGGGAATTATCTTCCACAATTCGGATTTTGCCCCTAATGGTGTAAAACTGGTTCCCACTCAAATCATGTCCAGCCTGGGTGATTTTGCCATCGCACTGATTTTGATCTGGTATGCCGGAAAGCGCCGGGAAGCCGGAAGAGTGGGAGGGCTCTATATTATCCTTTATGCCATCGGCCGGTTTGTTATTGAAGTCTTCAGGAATGATTTCCGCGGTTCCTTCGGACCGTTGTCCACATCACAGCTGATTGCCATCATTATGCTGGTACCCGGTATTCTGCTTTATTTTTTACCCCTTTGGAGAAAGCGGCGGGAACAAACGCCGCCCCAGGAGTCGTAGGAGCAGGAGACTATAAACTGTCGCCGAAATCTTCCTTAAATTTTTTCACCAGTTTGTCCTGCCAATTGCCGATGGGCTCCAGCTTTCCGAAGAAAAAGCGAAGGATGGAAGGCTCTTCGGTAAATTTCAGACCGCCGATCAGATCCCGGTTTTCATAAAGCCACAGAATCCGGTCTACGGCAAAATGAATCTGTGATAAAGTAAATACCCGGCGGGGCAGGGCCAGACGGAGCAGCTCCATTTTGGCGATGACCTCATCGCCGTTTTCGTCCCGGTCTTCGGAAAGGGTGCCTCGTTCCGTACCTCTGATTCCGGCTGCCAGATAGAGGGCACTGCCCACAGCGGCGGCAGGATATTGTTCCGGCGGAACGTGAGGAACGAATTTGGTGCAATCGATGTGCACTCCCAGACCACCGGCAGGGGTTACCATGGGTACTCCTTTTTCGGTAAGCAGGCGGGTCATTTCTTCAATGAAGATGGGCCCTTGCGATATCATATCCTCATCCATGGATTCTTCCAGGCCCACGGCCATGGCCTCAATCTCTCTGATGGAAACACCGCCGTAGGTAGAAAAGCCTTCATACAGGGGGGTCATTTCCCTGATTTTGGTATAATCTTCTTCCTGGCGGAAGCACATGCCGCCGCCCCGGGAACAGGTCAGCTTGCGGGCAGAAAAATAAATAATATCAAAACATTTACTGACGTTCTTTGTAATCTCCCGAATGCTCATTTTTTGACATTGTTCTTCTCTTGTCTTCATAAAATAAAGATTATCGGCCAGCAGACTGGCATCCAGGACATATTTGATTCCCGCCTTTTTACAAATCTTACCCACTTCCTGCATATTTTCCAACGAAACAGGTTGCCCGCCAATCAGATTCGTACCGGCTTCCATCCGAACAAACGCAATATTCGAGGCTCCTTTTTCAGCAATAAAGCTGCGCAGCTTTTCGGTATCAATATTGCCCTTAAAAGGACATTCACTTTGCGGCGCCCAGCCTTCCTCGTATAAAAATTCTTCCACACATCCCTTTTTTGTCAGGATATGCGCTCTGGCGGTAGTGAAATGGTGGTTCATAGCCACAGTCTGGCCGGATTTCAGCAACAGTTCACATAGCAAATGTTCGCAGGCTCGTCCCTGATGGGCAGGAACGAAATATTCCATCCCGAATATTTCCTGAATTTGTTTTTCCAGCTTATAAAAGGATGCACTGCCGGCATAAGCATCATCCGCCAGCATCATAGCAGCTAACTGCCGGTCACTCATGGCATTGACACCGCTATCGGTGAGCATATCGATAAAAACATGTTCGTTTTTCAGTAAATGAGCATTGTTGCCCGCCTCCTTATTAATGGTTACCCGTTGGTCAATAGGCAGAAGAGATAGTTTTTGTACAATTCTGACCTTGTGCATTTCCAAGGGTACCGCTTTTGATTTTAAAAATTTAATATTGGCCATATTATCCGACTCCTTCTTTGTTTTAAAGGTATTATTTACAAAAAAATAAAAAATATGTAAAAAATTCAGATTGTTGAAAGTGCACAAAAATTTACGAAATAACTGTAAAAAAATATCCATTGACAATAATGATAACAGGGTATAAAATGAATTCATGAACAACCGATTGCGCAAGCAGAGCAAATTGATTGTTCAGCCATTCAAAATAAGAATTTTCACAGGGAGGAAAATCTATGAAGAAAAAATTATTATCCGTTTTACTGACAACCGCAATGGTTGCCTCTGTACTTACCGGCTGCGGTAAGAGCACAGAAACTCCGGCGGCACCTGCCGACAAAACAGAAGCAGCACCTGCCGACAAAACAGAAGCAGCAGCACCTGCAGAAGAAACAGCAAGTACCGGTTTAACTACCGATGAGATTACATTAACTGTATGGGAATCTACCGGCGGTCCCGATGAATTCATCCAAAAGGCCGGGGAAGCTTTTACCGCAATGTATCCGAATATTAAAATTGAGTATGTAAACGTTGAAATTGGCGATGCCGGTACCCGGATCGCATTAGATGGTCCTGCTGGAGTTGGTCCTGACGTATTCGCAGCGCCCCATGATAAATTGGGCGGATTAGTTGCCGGCGGACACGTACTTCCTACTGTTGAGGCCTCTGAAGTAGCTGCCAGCGTATTAGGCGCATGTGCTACCGCAGTAACCTACCAGGGAACGATGTATGGATACCCTGTATCAGCAGAAACCTATGCTTTGTACTATAACAAAGATCTGATTGCTGAAGCAGATGTTCCCACCACATGGGAAGGCGTTAAAGAATTCTCCGAGAAATTTAATGCTGAAAATAAAGGGAAATACGGATTTATGATGGATGTCGGAAACGGCTATTATACCATCCTTTTCACCACCAGCGAAGGTAACCTGTTATTCGGACCTGACGGAACAGATACTACTTCCACCAATATTAACTCCGCAGCATCTGTAGCCGGTATGGAATTCTTTGCTTCTTTAAGAAGTGCTTTGGATGTTCCCGCAGCAGACTTGGAAACAGCTCAGACTGATGCAGCTTTCGGCAGCGGCAACGTAGCAATGTACATTAGCGGCCCTTGGAATATTGCAAACTTTGAAGGACAGGGAATCAATTTTGGTGTAACTTCACTTCCCAGCCTTCCCGGTAACAGCACACCCGCAGCTTCTTTCTCCGGAACCAGATCCATGTTTGTATCTGCATATACCGATTATCCGGCCGAAGCAGCAGCATTTGCAAAATTCCTGACCACCGATGAAATGCAGGCACTGAGATATGAAATTACCGGTGCGCTTCCGTCTATCGATGTAACCGTTGACAGTCCTTATGCAGCAGGTTTCGTAAAACAGTTAGACTATGCTTTCCCGATGCCGTCAATTCCTGAGATGGATAGTTTCTGGGATCCCATGAAAGCAGCAAGTTCCAACATCTGGAATGGTGCTGATATTCAGGCAGAATTAGATGCATGTGATGCGGCAATCCTTCAAAAATAATATAGATGTAAAAGACACTTTTACAGAAAAGAATGAGTAACTTACAGCATCTCAAAATACATAGGTAACAGGTATTTTGAGGTGCTGTTTTTAGAAAAACAGCAACAAAAAGCGGAAAGAGGGTGATTGTTTGAGTAATTCAGCAGACGTAAAACAATTAGCAGCAGATGGCTCCAAGCAAAAAAAGGTGATGCTCACCGCCATTATTTTCATGGGTTTAGCCCATATTATTTACTTGAAACAATATGTGAAGGGAGTGTTCTATGCCCTGATTGAAGTGATTTTCCTGATTTTCTTACCTAAAACCATCAGTAAGATAGCGGGTTTGATCACATTAGGCAGTCCTCAGCCGGATTTGCCGGTAAAGATGAGAGATAATTCCATGTTTATGCTGATTGACGGCGTTATGGTTTTGGCGGTAGTAGCTATTTTTGCGGTGGTTTATTATTTGTCGGTAAGAGATGCTGTGAATGAGTATAAGGATTATTGCATCAGTAAAATGATGAAAGGGAATAAAAGCTCTTTTTCTGCCTTATTAGGAAAATCCTTTCCGGTTATGGGATTGGCTCCCAGCGTTGGATTGGTGGTATTTTTCGTTATGGTACCGCTTGTGTTTTCCGCCTGTGTGGCATTTACCAATTACTCGGCACCCAATAATATTCCCCCAAATAATACTGTGGATTGGGTAGGAGCAGATAATTTTGGGATATTATTTGGCGGAGACGCTTCCTGGTCCAGTG
Organism: Lachnospiraceae bacterium; assembly: GCA_031556725.1. Classification (GTDB taxonomy): domain Bacteria; phylum Bacillota; class Clostridia; order Lachnospirales; family Lachnospiraceae; genus UBA935. The sequence continues at coordinate 97,598 of JAVBSL010000033.1, forward strand.
CTTTTGGGCGGATTGCGACATGGACCCTTACCTGGGCATTATTGGCAACCGTTACTTGTTATTTTGGCGGTTTGCTGATGGCAGTAGTGCTTCATGAAAATAATTTTAAGATCAAACCCTTGTTCCGCACCATTTTTATTCTGCCTTACGCAGTTCCGGCAGTTGTTAGTATGCTGGTATGGAAAAACTTGCTAAACGGAACCTTTGGACCGGTTAACCGGACTTTAATGGAGATTGGCCTCATCAGTAACCCGATCCCCTGGCTGAGTGATGGGACGATGGCCAAATTTGTAACGGTGGCTATTAACCTGTGGGCCGGTTTTCCCTATTTTATGTTATTGTCCATGGGAACCATGACCGCCATTTCCAGTGATGTATTTGAGGCGGCAAGAATCGATGGTGCCAATAAATTACAGGTGTTCAGAAGAATCACGCTGCCCCTGGTACTCTATCAAACCATGCCGCTGATTATCATGTCCTTTACGCACAATGTCAATAATTTCGGTGCAATTTTCTTCCTCACCGGCGGCAATCCGAAGGTGGCTGATTCCACATTAAGCGGAGCCGGCGGAACCGATATTTTGGTGACCTGGATCTATAAGCTGACCGTTGACCTGATGAAATACAATTTTGCATCAGTGATTGCAGTGCTGATTTTCGTTGTTCTGGCTCCTTTTGCCATATGGAATTTCAGCCGCACCAAATCATACAGGGAGGGTGAATTATAATGAGCAGAAAAACGATTAAACATATAAACTTAACAATTGTATTGATTTTCCTGACCTGCATATGTCTGGCGGTTGTTTATCCGCTTATCTATACCATAAGCGGAGCCTTATCCCCGGGAAAATCCATTGCCAGCATGAGTATCATTCCTTTTGCGGATGGCATTACCTTTGAGCATTTTCAGTATCTGTTTACCCAGACCCCTTATTTATCATGGTTTAAGAATACCTTTATCATTGCGGTATCTACCTCGGCATTAACCATAATCGTGGCATCCATGGGAGCCTATGTGTTTTCCCGTTTCCGTTTCCCGGTAAAGAAGCAGATGATGATGGCCATGTTGATCCTGCAGATTTTTCCTTCTTTTGTAGGAATGGTGGCAATCTATGTCATCTTGCTCAGAATCGGCGGATTAGATACCCTTTGGGGATTGGTACTGGTATACCTGGCAGGAAATATTCCTTATAATACATGGATGGTAAAAAGCTATATGGATACCATTCCCAAATCATTGGATGAAGCAGCCAGAATCGATGGTGCCAATCATTTTCGTGTATTTGCAACCATTATTCTGCCGATTGCCAAGCCAATCATTACGTTCTTGGGGATTACCAGTTTTACGGCTCCCTGGATGGATTATATTTTCCCCAAAATGGTTCTGCGTTCGGCTGATAAGCAGACCCTTGCTATTGGATTGTACAACTTTGTTACCGATAAGAAAAATGAGTTCACCAATTTTTCCGCCGGTGCCATTTTAGTGGCAATTCCCTTTGTAATCTTTTTTATCATTACCCAGAATATGCTGGTAACCAGTATGGGCGGATCAGCAGTCAAAGAATAATGTGAGAAGTGAATCTAAGGCAGCAAAATACGCTGCCTAAGAATCACTAAAATCTCACATCGAAGAATGACCTCAGGGCTCATTCTTCCGCGCTAATTTATGTGGGTATTGTTTATGCTGCTGGTGCAGCATGTTAGAAATGTGAGAGGTAAGATAGAGAATGTCTGAATTTATAAAAGGGATGGATATTTCCACGTTGCTGGAATTGGAAAATCTCGGTGCGAAATTTTATGATAAAAGAAAAGAGAAGGATTTATTAAGCATATTACAGTCTTATGGTGTCAATGCAGTGCGGCTGCGTCTATGGCACGATCCGTATACAGAAGATGGCACAGCCTACGGTGCCGGAACCAATGATCTGCCCACCACCATTGCCCTGGCGAAAAGAGCATTGGCCATGGGAATGGATTTCCTGCTGGATATCCATTACAGTGATTTCTGGACCGATCCCGGAAAGCAGATCCTTCCCAAGGCATGGAAAAACTATGATGTGGAACATTTAGAAAAAGTAATGTATGACTATACCAGAGAAACCATGGAAGCGCTGAAGGAAGAAGATGCTTTTCCAACCATGGTGCAGGTGGGAAATGAGTTGTCAAACGGTCTGTTGTGGCCCTTTGGAAAGGTTCCGGAATATGAGAATATTGCCAGATTCGTTAATGCCGGAATCCGTGGGGTCCGGGCGGTTGACGAACAGATACCGATTATGATCCATCTGGACAACGGCGGCAATAATAGGCTGTATCGGGAGTGGTTTGACAATTTCCTGAAAAATGGCGGTGAAGACTTCCAGGTGATTGGTTTGTCCTATTATCCTTTCTGGCATGGAACACTGCAGGACCTTGAAGATAATATGAACGATATCGCAGTCAGGTATGGAAAAGACTTGATTGTAGCAGAAGTATCTATGGGCTTTACCATGAAGGATTACAAGGACCGGGAAGGTCTGACTCCGGCCCAACGCAAAGGTATGGCAACAAAACCGGAACTGGCGGCCAAGGTGGAATATGATATGACCCCTCAGGGACAGGCAGACTTTATGCAGGATATTATGGAACGGATTGCCAAAGTACCGGAAGGAAAAGGAAAAGGATTTTATTACTGGGAACCGGCCTGGCTTCCGGTGAAGGGCTCAGGATGGGCAACACCGGATTCACTGGAATATATCGGGGATAAGGGCCCTTGCGGCAACGAATGGGCTAATCAGGCGTTATTTGACTATGATGGGAATGCCCTTCCGGCGCTGAATGTAATTCGTGATTTTGCAGAATCTTAAAATAGCAGAAATCCTTCATGCAGTCTATAAAGATGCAGGGAGGATTTTTTGCAGGTTTCTTTCTGTCAGTTCATGATAAAATCTGCTTACGGGAAATCCCACCACATTATGGTAATCTCCGTTGATTCTTTCGATAAAAACGGCAGCTTTTCCCTGAATGCCATAGCCGCCGGCTTTATCCATCGGCTCTTGGGTGGCAACATAAGCAATGATTTCTGCTTGGGTCATGGGATACATTTTCACTTCCGTCATTTCGGAAAATGTGAAGATTTCATTTAGAGTTTCATGATGAACCACACAGGTTACCCCGGTATATACTTGATGGGTTTGGCCTTGCAGCCTGGTAAGCATTTCTACAGCATGCTGTGTATGTTCGGGTTTACCAAGGATTTCCCCGTTTAAGCTGACGATGGTATCGGCACCGATGACGAAATAAGGTTCCGCTAATTCACCGGCGACATCCAAAGCCTTTAAGCGGGAAAGCTTTTCCACTGTTTCCCGGGGGGCAGAGGGAATGGGTATTTCTTCCCCATGGCTGGGAATGACGGTAAAGGGGATTCCCATTAGACTAAGCAGTTCACTGCGCCGCGGTGATGCCGAAGCTAAAATGATTTTCATAATATTCCTCCATATACCAGGATTTTCAGTTTGGCAATCAACTGATTTGATATATTTTTATTTTAACTTATTTCCGCCAATAATCAAGTATGCTATACTCAATATAAATTAAAATAACCATTTAAAGGAAAAATGAGGGGTGAGAGGATGCACTATAATTGTCTGATTGTGGATGATGAAACGGAATTGGCGGCCATGACTGCGGAATATTTTCAGATGTTCAATGTTTCCTGTGCCTGGGTGGACAGTGCGGCCGCCTGTGAGGCTTTTTTACAGGAGCATACGGTGGAGCTGCTTTTGCTGGATATTAATCTGAAGGAAGAAAGCGGTTTTGCCCTGTGTAAGAAAATCAGGGAGAATTCCAATATGCCGATTCTTTTTATCAGTGCCAGACAAAGTGACGATGACGTCTTGATCGCCCTGAATATCGGCGGCGATGATTATGTCAGGAAGCCCTATTCCCTAAGTGTCCTTTTGGCTAAGGTGAAAATTATGCTGCGGCGGATGGGGAACGGCAGCGGCGAAAAGCAGGGGGAAGAAATGGCCGGAAATATCCGGGTCAGGGAAGAGACCATGCGGGTTTATATCGGAGAAAAGGAAATACAGCTTAAGGCCAGAGAGTTTAAGCTTTTTAAATGTCTTTTTGATAACCGCAATACCATCGTTACGAAGGAAAGGCTGTTCAGTACCGTATGGGAAAATGCTTTTTTCAGTGACAGTACTTTGAATGTACATATTCGCCGGCTGCGGGAAAAGATGGAAGAGGACCCCAATGAGCCGAAGCTGATCAAAACCATCTGGGGAACAGGGTATATACTGGAAACAGGAAAGTAAGGTTGATTATGAAAATCCGATATTTGGTGATTCTTTATACAGGTATTATTTTAATTGTGACAGCGGTTTGTTTTACAGCAATTTATCGTAATAGTCAGAGGCCCCTGGATGTGGTGGGGTTAAACGGCAGATACCAGCAGGTATTGCAGGAACTGGCGTCGGCCGGTATTGATCCGGAAGAAGAAGCAAAGTTACTGGCACTAAAGTATGACTGCCGAATTCTGCTGACCACTGAACATAATTATGAAAGTGATGTCATGGAAGCCATGAAGCAGGGGGAGATGCTTTTGGATTATACCAAAGAAGGAAAGCTGTTGGGAAAAATTGTTTTTGCCGGAGAAGGGGCAGGATATAACAGTCTTCGCTATACACTGGCGAAAACAATATTAACAGCAGTAGTCCTTCTGCTGGCGGCGGGATATGGTATTTTGGGCCTTTTGAATCTGTGGTACATACGGCCTTTTCGGAAACTGGAGTTTTTTGCCAGAGAAGTATCCAAAGGAAACCTGGATGTGCCGCTGGAGCGTACCAGAAGAAATTATTTCGGAGCTTTTACCGAAAGCTTTGACCTGATGCGGGAAGAACTGAAACGGGCCAGAGAAAATGAATATCGGGCCAATATCAGCAAAAAAGAGTTAGTTGCCAGTCTTTCTCATGATATCAAGACACCGGTAGCCACCATCAAGGCGGCCTGTGAGGTCCTCCAGGTCAAGGAAACCAATCCGGATACCTTAAATAAGGTGAAGGTCATTGCCGGCAAAGCAGAGATGATCGATCAGCTCATCGGAAATATGTTTCATGCCACTCTGGAGGAATTGGAAGTACTGACCGTGCAGCCGGCGGAAACACCCAGTAAAGCAGTTGTGGAGATCTTGGCAGCGGTGAAGGATTATGGAAAAATCAATTTCCGAAATGAGATTCCATCATGCCTTATATGGGCCGATGTCATGCGGCTGAATCAGGTTATTGATAACATCGTGAACAATGCCTATAAATATGCGAAAACGGCAGTAACGGTTACTTTTTCCGAAAGAGAGAATGGTATCTGCATCAATATGAAAGACAGCGGGCCGGGAGTATCACCGGAAGAATTGCCGATGCTTACCGGTAAGTTTTACCGGGGTGGTAATGCTGAGGGAAAAGCCGGATCAGGATTGGGACTTTATCTGGCGAAAAATTTTATGGAACGGATGGGTGGAGATCTGGAATGTTATAGTGATGATGGTTTTGTGGTAAATCTTTTTTTACAGAAGGTTTGATCATGCAAGCGCCAAAATCTTCGATTTTGTGTGCATAAATTACCTAAACATCCATGCCAATACTTCTATTTATGGTGGTGCTGTAAAGCATGGATGTTTAGGTAAGAAACAGTTAAGGATTTGGTAAGAGACAGAAAAAGACCGGATAAGAATAGTTCGCTATAATAAAAGTCATAGCAGGAGATGTTATGACTTTTTTAGTGAAAGGCAGGAAGAATAAAATGAACACGATCTTAGAAGCAAAAGATTTATGCAAGACCTTTTCCAATGGCAGTGTGCAGCAGCATGTGCTGAAGAATCTGAATATATCCATCAGGGAAGGAGATTTTACGGTAATCATGGGCAGCTCCGGTTCCGGTAAAAGTACTTTGTTGTATGCGCTGTCCGGGATGGACAGTCCGACCCTGGGCAGCATCCGGTTTCAGGGGGAGGAAATATCCGGTTATTCCAATGACCGGCTGGCGGTATTCCGCCGGAAGAACTGCGGTTTTGTATTTCAGCAAAATTATTTAAATGATACCATGAGCGTGATGGATAATATCCTCATCAGCGGGCTGCTGGTTAATAAAAACCGAAAAGAAGTGGCCCGGACCGGTAAGGAGTTAATGCGCGGCGTGGGCCTTGACGAAGGGGTTTTTCAAAAGTTTCCCACCCAGCTTTCCGGCGGCGAACAGCAGCGGGTAGCATTGGTGCGGGCGCTGATCAATGCTCCCCGGATATTGTTTGCAGATGAACCCACCGGAGCCTTGAATTCACAGAATGCCGATAACGTTCTGGATATGCTTACCCGCTTTCATCAGGACGGACAGAGTATCGTGATGGTGACCCATGATATGAAGAGTGCCAGAAGAGCCAACCGGATTCTATATTTAAAGGATGGGGTGGTGTTGGCGGAGCTGGAGCTGGGAGGTTATGTGAAAGGTGACCAGGAACGGCATCGGAAGCTGCGCAGCTTTTTAAGTGAAATGGGGTGGTAAAAATGAAACTTTTTTTAATCGCCAGAGGAAATTTAAAAAAGAAAAAAAGTGATATGGCAGTTGTTTTTTTACTGGTGGCAATGGCTTTTATTCTTTTATATGTAGGGAGTTCGGTTTTGTTTAATTTGGAAGCCGTCCAGGATAAGTCCAATGAAGAAACCAACGGTGCCGATTTCCTTTTTATCTCTTCCAGTAGTGAGGGGGAAGCGATAGAATCACTGATAGAGAACCAGCCGGAGGTAAAACAAGCGTTTACGCGGGAGGTTTTGTATGTCAGCGGCTGTAAATATGATAAACAGGGTGAAGAACAACAAGAAAAAAAGAACGAGATGGACTTTTTAATGGAAAGTATTCGGTGGGATAGTCCCCTGTCTGAGTTGGTGATTGTGGATCAGGGAGAAGTGCGCAAAGAAAATTCCATTATCCTTCCCTATTATTTAAAGGTGGGGGAAGGATACCGGACCGGGGATATTATCCGCCTGACTTACGGGGAGCAGACAGCCTGCTTTGAAGTATACGGATTTTCGGAAGATATCCTGTTCGCAACACCGGCTAATATTAATTTATATAAATGCTTTATCAGTGATACGTATATGGAAAAGTTCCGGGGGCAGCCGAAGGTAACCAGCGGAAAAATATATTTAACGAAACTTCAGGAAGGGGAAAGTTCCGCCCGGTTTGATGATAAGATTTACTCCCTTTTAAGCGAAATGATAACGGATTGGCAGCGGAGTATCAATTTAGGGGTCAATACGGAAACCATGAAAATCGGCGGATCCATGAATGCAACGATTCTCATGGTGATAGTGGCTATCTTTGCCCTGCTGTTGATTGTCATAGCCATAGTCGTGATTCGTTTCAGTGTCCGGAACAGTATGGAGATGAACCTGAAAAATATCGGTATGCTGCAGGCTTTGGGATATACCGGATGGCAACTGATGATGGTGACCATGGCAGAGACTATGAGTATTACCATCGCCGGTCTTCTGCTAGGTCTGGTGCTTTCGCAGAAAACCGTTGAGATACTGGGGAATATTATAGCTTCTTCGATTGGTCTCCGGTGGAATCAGGGATTTGATCCGGTATGTGCAGTAATGGGTTTAATCGTGATAACGGTACTGGTATTGATATGTACCTTTCTGGCAGCAATGAAATATAAAAGAATAGCTCCCCTGGATGCCTTAAGAGAGGGAATTGCCACTCATAGCTTTCGGAAAAACAGTATTCCACTGGAATATTCGCCATTGCCGCTGAACATGGGACTGAGCATAAAAAGTATTTTAAATGACCGAAAAAAAAGTCTGGCCGTTTGTTTGATTACAGTACTGCTTTCTGTTGTCTGCAATATGGGGATGGCATTATACCAGAATTTCGTGGCATCAACAGAGAATTTAATTATCGTCTCCGGTATCGAAGTCCCCATGGCGATTATCACGATGGATGGAAAGACAAAAAAGACACCGGAGGAAATCAGCCGGATTTTAGCGGAACAAAGTGTGACGGACTATATTATCCAAAGGAATCTCGGTAATATCAGGATTTCCTACAAGGATCAGAAAACCGTAAGCCTTTTTGAATTTTATGATCAGCCGGAAAAGCTGCGCTATAATAAAGTGGTGGAAGGACATTGGCCGGCAGCAGCCAATGAAGTGCTGCTTTCAACCCTTATTTGTGATGAATTGGGCGTCAGTCTGGGTGACATCGTTTATCTGGAGAATGAAGGAGACCGAGAGGCATATTTACTGGCGGGCATCTGTCAGCAAATCAATAATCTGGGCAAGGGTTCGATGCTGACCATGGCCGGGGCAGAGCGCCTGTATGGGAAAATGGATATCAGCATGCTTTATTGTTATGAGAAAGAAGGGGTCACTTATGAAGAAATGGAAAAAGCATATTTGACAGCCTTCCCGGATTTAAATATTCAGGATGCGATGTCCAATACACAGGTCAGTATGAAAGTGATTTCGGATGCCATGGAGGCAATTTGCTTACTTTTTCTGCTGGTAACAGTAGTCGTTATTTCTATGATTATTTACCTGATGGCCAAAACCAAACTGATCAGAGAGAAAAAGATGATCGGTATTTATAAAGCCATCGGCTATACCACCGGACAACTGGTTTTTCAGACTGTAATGAGCTATGCGGTCATTATTGCCGTGGGTGCGGCGGTGGGTGCAGTGGCAGCCTATTATTTCATTAATCCAGTCATTGTACTGTGTTTGACGGCTGTAAAGTTTAAGACTTGTGCAATGAGCCTGAATATTGGTTATATGGTTGTTTCGGCAGCAGGTATTACGCTGCTGGCGGGTCTGGTGGCAGCGGGGTGTGCAGCCAGGATCCGGAAGATCGAGCCGGCTAAGATGATACAGCAGAATGTATAAAATCAGCATGAATTTTTGGAGGGTTTTTCATGGCTGAAAAGATAGACTTGTCTATTTCCTTATGATAGAATGTAAATCTAAAGGGAAGGGGGGCATAAGCAGTAATGATGACAATTGATGAAAAGCTGGATTTCCTGATTGATAATGTGGGGATTACCAACGGGAGGCTAGAAA
>JAVBSL010000003.1:0-131000 GCA_031556725.1 Lachnospiraceae bacterium
CCCGAATATGTGTTGGAGCACGTATTCATCAAAGGGAGTGCCTTTCTTATGTCCTTCCATAGAGTATCATGGACATTATATACGGCAACTACCGGACAGGCAAGTACGGTAGCTTTTGGTTAAAGGAATTAAGCATTAACAGTTTGCTCTCATTTTTGCAGCCAGCCACATTCCAATTTATCTTGCCTTTTTATTTGGTGGCATCGCCCTTGCCACAGCGCCGGCGCCGGCACTGTCCATAGTCCGGGAATTTAAGACGGATGGGCCGGTAACAAAGACGCTCATACCTATGGCAGCGTTGGATGATATTGTTGGCGTTGTGGTTTTCTTTACAATGATTGCAATCGTAGCCCGCAGCATTTCCGGTTCAGCTATGCCGGTCTGGATGATTCCGGTGATGATTTTGCTGCCGCTGGCAATCGGTGTGCTCACGGGGATTCCAACAGGATTTCTGTTAAAAAAGGAATGCAGCAAGCCAGTCACACTTGCCTTACTTAGTGGAATGATTCTTGTGACAGCAGCGATAGGATTTCTATGTAATACATACCTGATGCCCTCACCAATACTGAATTTTATGCTGATGGGTATGGCATTTTCAGCGGTCTTTTCCAATATGGTATCGGAAGAACACCTGGAACAAATTGTAGCGTATTTTAATCCGATTCTTGGAGTGTCCATGATTGTTGTAATTCTCAATTTGGGCGCGCCGCTTGATTATCATGCAATCTTAGGAGCGGGACTATTCACAGCCGCTTATATTATTTCCCGTGCCTGCGGTAAATATTTTGGCGCACGCATTGGTGCAAAAGCAACCGGGATGCCAAAAACTGTGCAGAAATACCTTGGATTTACACTGTTGCCACATTCGGGCGTTTCATTGGTATTCACAGGTATTGCTGTTTCTACCCTTTCCGGGACAGCACCGGATTGTGCCATAATTATACAGGGTACGATAGCAGCCGCGGCAATCATTAATGAAATCATGGCAGTAATTATGGCGAAGAAGGGGTTTGAGTGGGCTGGCGAGTTTCATAAAACAAAATAAGCAGAAATGTATAGAAAAATATAATTTATATGGTATAATTCAAAGTACAATAAAAATAGAAAGAAGGGTGATATTATGGGATACATAATTACAGGAGCTATTGTTGGAGCAATTATTGCAGTTGTTTTCGTTTTGGCCAAAAAGGATAATGAAAGACTGGGTGATTTTGTTTCATCATTATCTGATGAGCAAAAGGAAAGATTAGCAGCTACAGAAATTCAAGAGGTAGCAGGCAAAAAGAATGTATGGATTCAGGAAGGTTTAATTTGCAAAGCAACTGTAAAAAGTGAATCCAAAGTTGCTTTAGTAGTTTTATGGCATAACAAAGTAATTCAAAATAATACCTTTAACCAAATAGAGCATGCAGATATTAATATGAAAAAGGCAGTATTTGATGAACATAATTTAAAAGAGGGAGATTTTGTAAAAATATGTATTGATCCGGAAAAAGGCGGAGAAATCATATTTGAATAATGAAGAGGGTAAATATATATGGAACGGAAAGACCAGCTTGATAAACAGGAAGTGGAAGCGTATGTAGGGCCAAATGCCAATTATTACTTAGATAATTGGGAAACATATCATACCGGTATAAATAGCACAGCGTTTTTTTTTCCAACACAATGGCTTGGATACAGAAAAATGTATGCGAAGGCGGGCTTATCATATTTGTTTATGTTTTTGATATACTTTCTAGTTGCATTATTGGCGACTGCACTTGATTTGAAGATATATCCTTTTTATAGTTTTATAGTTGCCAGATTATTATTAGGAGCATTTTTTGCATTAATGGGAAATGATCTTTATCGTAAAAAATTTATTTCCTGTATACAAGATTATAATAAAATTTCGGATAGAAATAGATACCTTGATTTCTTGAAGGAATCCGGCGGAAAAAACATTTGGTTTCCTATTCTTCTCGGGTTAATAGACATTTGGTTATTTTACTCTACATATGCTTCAATGATTTATTATTCCAACTACACTGCAACGTTTGTATATTAGTGGAGAAATCTATTTACTGTAGCTTTATTAGGCTGAAGCAATCGTTTAGAAAATGAAGCTTCACTATCTGCTGGCGTGGCTGCAGTTAGCACGGTCACAGCAGATTATAATATTGAACAACTGAAAGAAACCTACGAAAAGTTAGATATGAAATGGAAGCAGACTGGCATGATTTTACCAGTCTGCTTTATAATATGTGCAAGGAATGAAAAAAGTAGGTTGGAAAATGTGATGAATATTAAAAAAGTGATTTGGAAAATGTGAAAAGAAAATTGAAATAATACTGAGAATAGGATATACTGTAGATGGAATAATTATAGGCTAGAGGTAAAATTATGTATAGAGAAGCAATGAAACAACTTGAAGGATGGAAGGATAATCCCAATAGAAAACCTATGATTCTACGTGGAGCTCGTCAGGTTGGAAAAACATGGCTTATGCAGGAATTTGGAAAAACATACTATAGATTTTGCGCTTATATTAGCATGGATGAGAACGAAAGAATGGAAAATGCTTTTCGTGAAGCTTTTGATGTTAAGAGAATTATCGAATCATTGGAGATTGAGGTGGGTTTTAAAATTGATCCACAGCAAACTTTAATTATTTTTGATGAAGTTCAAGAAATACCGCGAGCACTTAAATCCCTAAAATATTTTCATGAGATGGCTCCACAGTATCATATTATTGCTGCAGGTTCACTCCTGGGAATTGCGCTGCATGAAGGAACGTCATTCCCGGTAGGGAAAGTAGATTTTTGCGATTTATATCCGTTGACATTTCAGGAATTTCTTCTTGCCTGTGAAGAAGGACTTAGCGAGGTTTTGGTTAAAAATGATTTTGGCATGATGTCTATCTTTAAGTCAAAATATATAGACTATCTGAAATATTATTATTATGTTGGCGGGATGCCGGAAGTTGTGATGGATTTTATTTCAAAACGAGATTTAAAAAGTGTAAGAAGCTTACAAAACAAGCTTTTATTTGCATATGAAAATGATTTATCAAAGCATGCACCGGAAGAGATTGTGACACGAATACGGATGCTGTGGAATTCAATACCGGCTCAGTTAGCAAAGGAGAATAAAAAATTTATTTATGGACTAGTCAGAGAGGGTGCGAGAGCCAGGGAATATGAAGTAGCCATTACCTGGTTAATAGATGTTGGATTGGTATATAAGGTTAATCGGGTGAACAAGCCAGATTTCCCGCTTAGAGCTTACCAAGACTTTTCTGCATTTAAATTGTTTGTTGTGGATATTGGTTTGCTGGGGGCAATGTCGCGACTGAACGCAAAGGTCATATTGGAAGGTAACCATCTCTTTGAGGAATTCAAAGGAGCATTAACAGAACAGTATGTACTACAGCAATTGCTGGTTATTCCGGAAAATGATATATTTTATTGGTCAGCTGAAAATGCTAAGGCGGAACTGGACTTTCTCATTCAAACGGATGAGAAGATCGTACCGATTGAAGTAAAGGCAGAAGAAAATCTACAAGCAAAGAGTTTGAAGGTTTTTACACAAAAATATAAGGTGGAAGAAGCTATAAGAATATCAATGTCTGATTTTAGAGAGCAGGACTGGATGGTAAATTTTCCTCTTTATAACATTGGAAATTTAAACAGATACTTGGCAGAAAAATAAGTTTTTTCAAGGAGAATTTAAATTTGAATAATATAACGATACGTTTGGAGGAACCCAGGGATTATAAGGATATTTTAATGCATAATGCAGAACTATTGCAGAATTGAATGAGGCAGATTGGAAGGAAGGAACAAAATGAAAAAAAGATTTCTAATGATCTTGAGTCTGTTAATTATGGCGGCAACTGCAGCCGCCTGCCATGCAGGACCAACAGCGGCTCAGGCGCTTCAACAGTCCGAAAAGACCAATACTCATAATCCTGCGGAAGCGATTGTGGACTGGAACATTTCTTTACAATTGCTGAAAGATGGTAATGAAAGATATGTTTCTAACCAGGGAATGCAAAGAGATACAAACGAGCAGGATCGTGCAGCTCTAAAAGACGAGCAGAATCCTTTTGCAGTAATCATAACCTGCTCTGACTCCAGAGTTTCTCCGGAAATTTATTTTGACCAGAAACTGGGTGATATTTTTGTAATCAGAAATGCAGGTGATATTGTAGATGCAACCACCCTTGGTTCCATTGAATATGCCGTGGAACATTTGGCGGTACCCTTGGTGGTAGTTGTGGGGCACAGCAAATGCGGGGCAGTTACTGCAGCAGTAAATGGTGGTGATTTTCCGGAAAATCTTCAATCTATTTTAATAAATATCAAAGAGTCTATTAAGGATGAAACCGATATAGACAGAGCAATTCACGAAAATATTAATGCTGCTATGGATAAAATTAAAGAGGATGATGTTATCAAACATGAGAAGGCTAAGGTAGTTGGGGCATATTACAATATAGAAACCGGAAAAGTCGAATGGAACGGTGAATGAGGAACTGGAGAGAGAATACATGAAAAAAGCGTTAGGGAAAAAATTCTGGTTGGCGTTAGTGATTTTCAGCCTTATGGGACAAGTTGCATGGGTAGTGGAAAATATGTATTTCAACGTATTCATCTACAAAATCTTTCATGCATCAGCGTCTGATATTTCATGGATGGTAGCTTTAAGTGCCATAACCGCAGGCCTTACCACATTGGCGATTGGTGCATTGTCCGACAAAATCGGCAAACGTAAGATCTTTATCTGCGGAGGCTATATACTTTGGGGTATTTCTATCCTGTCATTCTGTCTGTTGCGGATGGAGTGGCTTGAAGGACTGACAGGAAGTGTGGTTGCGGCAGCTTCCCTGGGTGCATCGCTGGTCATTTTACTGGATTGTGTGATGACATTTTTTGGCTCTTCCGCAAACGATGCCTGCTTTAACGCATGGCTTACGGAAAGCGGAGATGAAAGCAACCGGGGTTCCATCGAAGGAATTAATGCCATGATGCCGCTGATTGCGGTCTTAGTAGTATTTGGCAGTTTTATGGCTTTTGATTTAGAGAAGGAATCCAGTTGGACGGTAATCTTCCTGATCATCGGAATCAGTGTTATTTTTATTGGAATATTGGGATTTTTCCTGATTGAGGAAAGAGGAAGCGTCAGAGAAGAAAACAAATCCTATCTGAATAACCTTATTTACAGTTTCCGTATTCATGTAATTAAGGAAAATCAACTGCTTTATGCAGTCATTGCCGCCTTTGCGGTTTTTGGCATTTCCATTCAGATATTCATGCCCTATCTGATCCTATATTATGAACAAGGGCTGGGAATGAGTAATTATGTTCTTATCCTGGCACCGGCAGTTATTATTGCAGCGGTTATCACAGTAATATGCGGAAAGTTATATGACCGTCTGGGCTTTAAGAAATGTGTATCTCCCATTGTTTGGATGCTGATAGCGGGCTACTTTATTTTATTTATCAGTGTAAGCACTCTTCCGGTATTTCTGGGATCGGTGCTGATGATGTCAGGCTATTTATCAGGAATGGCGGTATTCGGAGCAAAGATTCGTGATAATACCCCCAAAGAAAAAGCAGGGCTGTTTCAGGGAATCCGTATTTGCGGACAGGTATTGATTCCCGGTATTGCCGGGCCGGCAATCGGCGCATTGGTTTTACGCAGTGCTCAGACAATCATTAATGCAGACGGTACGCAGTCTTTTCTGCCAAACAGCAATATCTTTGTTGCAGCGCTGGGAGTAGCAGCGGTTCTGCTTATTATTTTACAAGTGATTTTTAAATTTTTTCAAACAAAGGAGAAAAGTTATGAATAGAATTAAAGCAACAGCATTTTTATTGACTCTTTTATTAGTATTTTTCACGCCGGATATAAGTGCATCCGCTGCGGAAGAAACAGCTAAGGTTACGATTATCCACGTTAACGATCAGCATGGCCGGATGGGTGCGGAACCTTTCATATCACAACTTGCCAAGGATACAGAGGGAAATGTTCTGATTTTAGACGCCGGTGATGTAGTGCATGGACAAACAGTAGCAAACCTGTCTCAGGGAGAGGCAATGGTTACGCTGATGAACACAGTCGGCTATGATGCCATGACGGTGGGCAATCATGAGTTTAATTACGGCGCGGACAGGCTGAAAGAGTTGTCAGAGATGATGGATTTCCCGTTATTAGCAGCCAATATTAAAAAAGAGGATGGCGAGTGCTTATTCCAAGCTTATCAGGTATTCCCTATGGATGGCGTTACGGTTGGCGTATTCGGCCTTGCCACACCTAAATCTGTCACAGTGTCTGATCCACGTTTTATCAAAGGACTGACCTTTGAAGATCCGGCACAAACCGCAGAAGCCATGGTGAAGAAACTGCAAGATGAGAAATGCGATGTTATCATTGCGCTGGTTCACATGGGAGTGGATGAAATGGATCCGTTAGCGGCGGTTGCCGGTATCGATGTGATTATCAGCGGGCACAGCCATACCCTGCTTGAAAATGGTATGACAATTGGCGATACACTGATCGCACAGACCGGCAGCTTTGGTGAAAATATTGGCATTGTGGAAATTACACTTAAAAATGATAAGGTAGAAAAAGTTGCAAAAACAATTCCCATAACAGAGGAAACAGAACTTATTAAGGATCAGGTGATACTTGACAAAATAGCTGAAGAAGAGGCGGCCATAGAACCGATTACCTCTGCGATTGTTGGTCATACACCGGTACTGCTGCAGGGAGAAAGAGAAATTGTTCGAACTCAGGAAACGAATCTTGCCGACCTGATTACAGACGGTATGAAATATGCAACCGGAGCCGACATAGCCTTGTTGGGCGGTGGGAACATTCGTACCAGCATTGAAGCCGGGGATATAACTATGGGACAGATACTGACGGTGCTGCCGTTTTCTAATCTGCTTGTAACAGTGGAGCTTAGCGGTGCGGATATATTAGAAGCACTGGAGCATGGTGTCAGCAGTTATCCTGAGCCGGTGGGACATTACATACAGATTTCAGGGGTAAAATTTGTATTTGATCCTGAGGCGGAGCCCATGCATAGGGTCACCGGGGTAACCATGGCTGATGGAAGCAAATTTGATATCAATAAAACCTATACTGTAGCAACAAGTGAGTTTATTGCAGCCGGCGGTGATGGATATGAGATGGTGGCAAATGGGCAAAATCTGATTTATTACGGTGGTGACATAGAGACATTCCTGGAATACCTGAAGACCGATCCGAAGCTTTCGGCAGAGCCTGACGGCAGAGTGAAAATAGCAGGTACATCTGATAATAACTTCGTAGTCTTTATTTGCATTTTTGTTGGGTTAGTTTTGATTGGTGCTATTCTGATTTTTTTGCGAAGAAGGAGGATTAGGCATGAACATTCGGCGGAAACTGGCACGCATATCGATCATACTGATATCGATTAGTGTACTGGCACAGATAATCATTCTCCTTTTATCGAATATTCATATCAACTATGAGTCTTTAAAGCTAAAGAATAATTTAGAAAGTCAAAACGAGCAAAACGTTAAAGAGGAAATAGCAGCACTTGCCGAAGCTCTGTCAGTTTACCTTACGGAGCAGGAGAACATCATCGAAAGTTCCATGTATCATGCGGCGATGGTTCTTCAACAAAAGGACACCTTGCAGGAAGTTAATGATACGGAGATCCAAAACCTCCTTACTAAGCTGCGTGTTGATGGTCTGTACCTGGCTGATACGGATGGTGTTTTTACGGTTGCAACCGCTCCGGACACGATAGGCTTCCATCTTTTTGATGTATGGGAAGGATACCGTATGCTTGTGACAGGTGAAGCAACTGAGCTCCCCTCGCCTATAAAAATCATGGCGGAAACAGGGGAAATATACAAGTTTACAGCGGTTCCGCGTTATGATTTAAACGGCCATATTAAAGGTATATTAGAAGTGGGTCTGGAAGTGGGCAATATTGAGGAAAGCATGGAGTGGCTGATGCAGTCTTATCCAATGGTAAACAGTCTGCATTTATTTGAAGAAAACGGACTGACGCTTATGTCCATTGAAAGGACGCCCCAAGGAGAACAGTTTTTGAAAGGTTCAAGCGCAAATTTACCGGAAATCTCAGCATCTTTCAGTAATCCGGAGCCGATTCTTAAAAGCTGTGATGACGGAAATATTGTTTATTATAAGATCATAAATCGTTCCGACAGTGCTGCTTATGTTATGCGATTGGAACTGGAAGCTACTTACTATTTAGATTATGCTGATCTTTCAACCGCTTCCATCGAGGAAGTCAACGACGATGCAGTAACAAGCCTGCTTATTGTTGTTGGGGTGAGTGTTATTGGAATGATAATCATCACCATAAGTTACCTTATTTTTATTCGCAAAACTGTCTTGAAGCCGATAAATACTTTACAGGATTTTGCTGCATGCGTTGCAAAGGGCAATTTAGATGTCAAAATGGATGTCATATCAGCTGATGAACTGGGAGTTCTGACGGCAGCCTTTAACAAAATGACAATAGATTTGAAGGAATCTCTTGCGGCGTACTCCCGTGTAAATGCTGAAAAGGAGCGTATTGGTGCGGAGCTGCATATCGCTGCTACCATTCAGGCGTCAATGCTGCCCGGTAACTTTCCGGCCTTCCCAGACCGACCGGAGTTCGATGTTTACGGGTATATGGTCCCAGCTAAAGAGGTGGGCGGTGACTTCTATGATTTCTTCTTAATTGATGATACCAAGCTGGCGGTAGTTATTGGTGACGTGTCCGGTAAAGGGGTACCCGCTGCACTGTTTATGGTGATTGCAAAGACGCTGATCAAAAATAATACACAGTATGGCAAATCACCCAGGGAGGTGTTTGAAACGGTCAATGAGTTACTTTGTGAAAACAACGAAGCGGGGATGTTCGTCACCGCATTTATGGGAATATTGGACATTCCCACCGGAACATTTAACTATGTTAATGCCGGTCATAATCCTCCCCTCATCAAACGTGCAGGCGGCGATTACCAGTGGCTGCCGGTAAAACCCGGTTTTGTGCTGGCGGGTATGGAGGGCATTAGATACAAAGAGGACGAAATTCAGTTAGGCCAGGGCGATATGCTCTGCCTGTATACGGATGGCGTAACCGAAGCAGCCAATGGCAAGGAAGAATTGTTTAGCGAACCGAAGCTTCTGGAAGCGGCAAACCGGCATAAAGGTGTGGATATGAATGAGTTTATCGCACATATTAAAGCAGAGATAGATTTTTTTGCAGACGGTGCAGAGCAGGCTGATGATATAACCCTGGTTATTCTGAAGATATCTTGACAACTACTCCCAAAGGAGTATAATTAAAGCAAGAGGAGTTGTTGACATGAAAAAAATTTTTCACGGTTCAAGAGATATTATTCAAATACCGACATTTGGTCTTGGCAAAAAGTACAATGATTATGGACTGGGCTTTTATTGTACAGATAATATTGAATTAGCAAAGGAATGGGGCGTAGACAGGGATAGAAACGGATATGCTAATGAATACATGATTGATTGTAAAGGACTAACTGCTTTAGATTTAAGCAAGGATGATTATAACATATTGCACTGGCTTGCCATTTTGCTCGAAAACAGGGAGTTTGATATTTTATCGCCACTGGCAGCAGAAGCAAAGGAATATATTATAAAGCATTTTTCTGTTGATTATCAAAGCTATGATATTATTATCGGATACCGTGCAGACGATAGTTATTTTTCGTTTGCACAGGACTTTATTAATGGCGCAGTTTCATATCGTCAGTTGAATAATGCAATGCATCTGGGCAAACTTGGCCAGCAGTTTGTTGTTAAGAGCAAGCGTGGATTTGACAGAATACAATATGTTGGTTACGAAATTGCAGAAAGTGACGAATGGTTTTCAAGAAAAGAATTGCGTGATAAATCAGCAAGAAGAGAATATTTTGACATGGAACGGAATAAGCGTCAGAAAAATGATATATATATCATTCAAATTATGGATGAGGAGATGAGGCAAAATGATTCACGCTTACGATAAAATATATCTTGATAAAGCAAGAACCATGCTTGCGCGAATGCTTGATTTTGCTGTTTATGACTTGGAGTATGATATAGCAGATTTTTTTAGTATGTTTATAAAATCAGAATGGGCTGAAAGGTTTGAAAAAGGGGAATCGTCTGTTATTGCCGGAAAATCAGGGGTTGAACTTGCTTATGATGTGGTGGAACAGGTCAGTGGAATTACAGTGAGAAAGAAACCAAATTATGCAGGCAACCGCAGTGGTGAATATTGGACAGGGTGGGCTCTGGCCTATTATCAATGGGAAACTTCTCTTAAGTTTGCAGAGATAGAAAAATATATTCCCATTAAAGAAATAACAAAGTTATACATTCCATATCATGAGATGGATATTCGCCAGTTTGCTGATAAAATAACGGAACTATATAAAACCGCAAAAAGTGAAACAAATTTAAAATTAATGCGGCGAAGAGCGGGACTCAATCAGAAAGAGCTGTCCGAGCAGTCCGGGATTCCGCTCCGGACAATACAACAATATGAGCAGGGACAGAAGAATATCAATAAAGCAGCAGCTGAAAATATTATTTCACTTTCCAAAGTGCTGCTTTGCAATCCCGAAGACTTACTGGAGTTAGTCATAATAAATCGGCCGGCTGCCGCTGATGCTTTCATTTACGGAACGATTGATCCACGAGATGGCACCGGCGGTATTCCGGTCCCTGATAAATGACCAGAGCTTATAGTTATTTTGATGTAATGCCGGTATTCCGTATAAGGTACAAAAACGTTCCCATAAGGTTATTACCGGAGTACGGAAGGATTGGAATATCAAAGGAATCAGAGAGTTGCCGGAAAGAATTCCCAATAAATGCTGGAACTCAAAAGCGGCTTGAGCGGCCGCTGTAATCGAAGAAGCATTCCTGATCCCTTCGATTTTTTCCAGCAGTAATTGAATATCTTCATCGGTTATGTGCTCAATGCATAATCCGATAGCTAACGTATCTAACGCAATGCGGACTTCCAGAATGGAACGGATTTCCTCATTGCGTATTTTACCGCCATTGTATTTCATAATAGAAAGCAGAGTTTCAATAGTTCCTTCCTTACTGTAATCGGCCACTACCGTTCCGACTCTGGGTTTTACAATCAAAAACCCTTTCCGCTCTAGTTCTGCCAACCCGCTGTTCACCACCGAGCGGCTTACCTGCATGGCTTCCGCCAATTGCCGTTCGGAAGGAAGCTTCTCGCCGATCTTTAATTTTCCGGATAATATCAAGTGTTCCAGTTGTTCTACAAACAAATCACGAAGAGACGGGGAAGTGATTTTTTGAAAATCCATATAATCTCCATTCTGTCACTGGTATGACCAGATACCAAAAGCCATATTTTGTTCATTATAGTATACATAATAGCTAAAGGCAAGTATAAAAATAAGTAAAAAAGTAGAATAATATACAAATAATTGACTTTCAAGCAGTAAAAATGTTATTTTTATAGTATATAAATAAAAATTTATTATTATCTGGTATAACCAGGGAGAGAGGTTGCGTATGTTTACATTTAATTATGATGCAGGTGCATCCGTTGTAACAGGCTGGTTGGTTTGGCTTGTGGTTTTTGCGGCTTTATTCGCTGTTAATGAAGTATCAAGAAGATATAAAATAATGGGGTTTGGCTGTTTTGTCGTATTACCAATGATTTTGTCTATTTTATGGTTTACGGTATTGTCTGACACCACATATACCGACTGGTTCCATTTAGCCAAGGTATACTCTTCAACGGCCGGATGTATCGGTTTCTGGTGTATCCGTCACTTGCATGGGAAAAGCAGGAAAACAGGAAAAGAGTGGCGGCTTTCCGAGAATAGAATCGCCCTATGCTTCCCGCCTTTGATACTGGCAATCAATATTCTGGAAGCAGTAGTAAGAGATTTTGAAGTCGGCATGAAGTATGTCGGCGGCGGAATGCTGGTGGACGATGCTCAATACGTTATCGGCGGTCCCTGGAACTACATGAATGCTATTGCCGGAATCTTGAATATTATTACCATTACCGGATGGTTCGGTATCTGTATTCGTAAGGCAACGAAAAAGGATAACAGCCGGGATATGCTTTGGCCGGATATGCTCTGGTTCTGGATTATTGCCTATGACCTATGGAACTTTGCTTATACCTACAACTGTTTGCCCGGACATTCCTGGTATTGTGGATTTGCCCTTCTGTTAGCACCTACGCTGTGTGCTTTTACGGTAGGAAAAGGAGCCTGGCTGCAGCATCGTGCGCAGACGCTGGCAATCTGGTGTATGTTTGCCCAGACTTTCCCGGCATTCCAGGATCAGGGAAAATTTTCGGTTTCTTCCACATACAACGAGACCATTTACTTTATCGTCAGCTTCCTGGCACTGGCAGCTAACGTAGCAGTTCTGGCAGTTATGATTGCGAAAGCAACCAAAACAAAACGCAATCCTTATTTGGGCGAACTGTATACCGATATGGCAAAATACAAAGAAGTAAAAGCACTGGCAGAATAAGGATTTCTGAAGAGAAATGGAGAAAAGCCTGAGTATGAAAGAATTCAGAGTATTGGAAATTAAACAAAGTGTATTTGAAGACAATAATAAACAGGCCGACCTGCTTCGAGAACATCTGAAGCAGGAAGGCATTTTTCTGTTAAATCTGATGTCTTCCCCGGGTTCGGGAAAGACCACCACCTTGACCAAAACCATCGGATTGTTAAAGGATAAGCTGCGGATCGGGGTGATGGAAGCAGATATTGACTCGGATGTGGACGCAGATACCATATCAAAAACAGGTGCAAAGGTGATCCAACTGCATACCGGTGGGATGTGTCATCTGGATGCGGATATGACCAGGCAGGGTCTGGAGGGATTAGGAACAGCGGGGACCGATCTGGTTATTCTGGAAAATGTCGGTAATCTGGTCTGCCCGGCGGAGTTCGATACCGGCTCAGTAAAAAACGCGATGATTTTAAGTGTTCCGGAGGGTGATGATAAACCGCTGAAATATCCGCTGATGTTCAGTATCTGTGATGTCTTATTAATCAACAAAATAGATGTATTGCCCTATTTTGACTTTGATATGCAGGCCTGTGAGGAACGGGCGAAGAAGCTGAACCCCAATATCAAGGTTATTCCGATTTGTGCAAAGACCGGAGAGGGAATCGAAGGATTTGCCGATTGGCTGTTGCAGGAAACCAACAAATGGAGAGATAGCGAATGAAAGATTTAACCAAAATGATTTTCCCGGACTGGTACGAATGTCAGTATAACGAGAAGGTAATGGCTCTGGCCAACCATATCGGGAGGAAGAAACCCGGCTCAAAGGGTGCTTTTAAATGGGACGACCCAGAGTATATTATTCTGGAGGCCGGTGTGGATGATGAGATGGCAGAAGTGGGTTTAGGCCTGGGCGTCTGTGAAAAGCGTACCACCAAGGAGATTGCCCGGATTTTGAATAAGCCCGAGGACTACTGCCACGAGCAGTTAATGAAGCTGGCTGTATATGGTGTTTGCTTTGTTAACGAAGTTAATGGTGAGGATGTATTCTGGGCGGAAACATGGATTCCCGGCACTATGGAAATGATCGTAAATAACTTGGATAATATTGAAAAATATCCTATTGTTGGTTATGCCATGGAAGCGTATGGCCGGGTCAGAGGACCTATGAGTTCCGGTTCTTTCCCGCCTGGAGTGGGATTGATGCGGGTCATTCCCATTGAGACAGCCATTGACGGGAATACCAGAAGAGCTTCCTACGAAGAGGTATCTAAATACTTAAATGAAAATACGATTTTTACAGTTACAGCCTGTTCCTGCCGGACTGACAGAGAGGTTATGGGCGAAGGCTGCGGCCACCTGAAGGAAGATATGTGTATCCAGATGGGTCATGCCGCTGAATATTATATCCGTACAGGCAGAGGTCGTCAGATTACCAGAGAGGAAGCCTTTGAGATTATCAAACGGGCTGAAGAAAACGGTTTGATGCATCAGATTCCCAATATTGACGGTTCCGGAAAGACTCACGCCATCTGCAACTGCTGCGGCTGTGGATGCCTGTCGCTGCGGACAGCAGAAATGTTTAAGAATAACGACATGGTCCGTTCCAATTACGTAGCCAGGATCGATTCCGAAAAATGTGTAGCCTGTGGTCAGTGTGTGGAAAACTGTCCGGTAAATGCGCTTAGAATGGGACAAAAACTTTGTTCCTCCAAGCCGGTTGTAAAGGATATCACCACTAAAGAAACCCCCAGAGATATGGACTGGGGCGAGGAAAACTGGAATCCTGATTACCGGATTAACCGGGAAAACGTTGTAGATACCGGAACAGCTCCCTGTAAGACCAATTGCCCGGCACACATCGGGGTTCAGGGATACATCAAACTGGCATCTCAGGGAAAATATAAAGAAGCACTGGAACTAATTCGCCATGAAAATCCCCTTCCGGCAGTCTGTGGCCGCATTTGTAATCGTCGATGTGAAGATGCCTGTACCAGAGGCGGAATAGATGAGCCCATTGCGATCGATGATATTAAGAAATTCATTGCGGAACAGGAATTGGATGAGGCCAATCGGGTTGTTCCCGGAAAGCGTCATGATTATAGTGATAAAAAGATTGCCATTGTCGGGGCTGGCCCGGCAGGACTTTCCTGTGCTTATTATCTGGCTTTAGATGGATACAGCATAACTGTTTTTGAAAAAGAAAAGAAGCTGGGCGGTATGCTGACTATGGGAATTCCCAGTTTCCGTTTGGAAAAAGATGTGGTAGAAGCAGAAATCGAGATTATCAAGGCCATGGGTGTGGAATTTAGGACCGGTGTTGAAGTAGGAAAAGATGTTACCTTAGAGGAACTACGTAAGCAAGGTTATAAGGCGTTTTACCTGGCAATCGGTGCTCAGGGCGGCAGAAAAGTCGGTGTGGAAGGTGAGGATGCGGAAGGTGTCCTGTCCGGTATTGAGTTCCTGCGCAGTATCAATCAGGATGAAAGCGCCGGTATCAACGGTAAGGTAGTGGTAGTCGGCGGCGGTAACGTAGCTATTGACGTATCAAGGACAGCAGTTCGCGCCGGTGGCGAAAGTGTTATTCAGCTTTGTTTGGAGAGTCGCGAACAGATGCCCGCATCCGCCGAAGAGATTCATGAAGCCGAAGAAGAAAAAATTGAAATCCGTAATGGTTGGGGACCGAAACGTATCTTAACCGATAATGGAAAAGTAACAGGCATAGAATTCAAGAAATGTACCCGCGTGTTTGACGAAAATGGCAGATTTAATCCTGCTTATGATGAGAACGATACGATCACTATGGAAGCTGATATGGTATTACTTTCTGTTGGACAGTCCATACTTCACGGCGAGCTGTTAAAGGATTCAGCAGTAAAAGTAAGACCCAATGGTACTTTGGAAGCCGATGACTTTACATACCAGACAGCCGAAGAAGATATTTTTACCGGCGGTGATGTTTACACCGGACCACGTTTTGCCATTGATGCTATTGCAGCAGGTAAACAGGCGGCGATTTCCATTCACCGTTTCGTACAGCCCGGACAGAGCCTTGTTTATGGCCGTGACAGACGGATTTATAAAGAGCTGGATAAGGATGCGGCAGTGATTGAAACATACGACAATACACCCCGTCAGCGTCCTGATGATGTGGAAGCGGATAAAAAAGCCACCGAAAGTTTCCGTGATCTGCGCGGTACTTTGACTGAAGAGCAGATGAAGAAGGAAACCGAAAGATGCCTGGGCTGTGGTGTCACCATTGCCGATGAGTATATGTGTGTAGGCTGCGGTCAGTGTACCACCAAGTGTAAATTTGATGCCATTCATCTGGAACGGGTTTATGACGGCGAAGGCGTAGCCTTCCAGGACATGAAGCCGGTAGTAGTAAGAACGGTGTTGAAACGCAAGGGTAAAATAGCCATGAGAAAAATCAAGAATACATTTGCAAAGGAAGAGAAGTAGAAATTGCAGGTAGAAAGGAGGCCGATTTGCATGAATTAGGTGTGGTCATGGAAGTAGTCAGGGTAGTTGAGGACTATGCAAAGGAAAATGATGTGGAGAAAATCCACACGGTTGTTTTGCAAATCGGCCAAATTTCTTCCATGATTCCAAAATACATCTATGACGTGTATCCGGCCGCTACTCACGGAACTCTGCTGGAAGACAGTAAGCTGGATATTGAGATTCTTCCGGCCAATGCCAGATGCAGGGAGTGCGGGCAGGTTTTTAATGCGGTAGAAAACCGGGGGACTTGTCCAAAGTGCCAAGATACAGGGATGGAACTGTTAAGCGGCAGGGAATTCTATATTAAAGAAATTATATGCTATTAATAAAGTGACCGAGGAATCGGTCACTTTATTAATATTACTATTCGATTAACTTACTCCTTAACTCCTCCGAGCATCAGACCATTTATGAAAAAGCGCTGCAAGAAAGGATAGACTATCAAAATCGGAATCGCTGTCACAACTGTAATTGCCGACCGTAATGACTGGGGAGTTACATTCGTGTTCGCGCCTGAAGCCGCTGCCGCATTAGCTCCGGAGGAATTGCTGCTTCCACTCATCAGTGAACTGGCAAGAAGCTTCTGTAATTCATATTGGAGCGTTGATAATTCCTGCTTGCTTGGATTATAAAGGAAAGTGGAAAACCAATCGTTCCAGCTGCCTACCGCAACGAAAAGGGTAATCGTTGCCAATGTGGGTAAACATAGCGGGGTAATGATTTGTGCGAAAATGCGGAATTCACCTGCTCCGTCAATCCGTGCCGACTCAACGAGGGAGTCGGGGAGGGCGCGGATGTATGTACGAATGACAATCAGATTAAAAGCGCTGATCATACCCGGTACCCAATAAACTGCAAATGTATTCAGCAGGTGCAAATCCTTCATCAGCATGTAGTTGGGAATCATTCCCGCATTGAAATACATCGTCAGTACAAAAATAACCGTTACAGGTTTATTGAAAATATACTCCTGCCGGCTCAATACATAGGCAAGCATTGCGGTAAAGAACAAGTTCGTTATTACCGTAATAATCGTTTTGATGACACTTATAAAAAATGCGTCATAGATTGTACCCATACTTAAAACGACAGCATAGTTCCGCAACGAGAACTGACGCGGCCACAGGGTAATACCACCGCGTACCGTATCCATTGGATCATTAAAAGAAACCGCCACAATATTTATCATGGGATAAAGCATAATCAATGCAAGCAAAAGCAAAAATGCTGTATTCAATGTGGTGAAGATAACTTTTT
This sequence comes from Lachnospiraceae bacterium, assembly GCA_031556725.1. Lineage (GTDB taxonomy): Bacteria > Bacillota > Clostridia > Lachnospirales > Lachnospiraceae > UBA935. The sequence goes on from JAVBSL010000003.1 coordinate 17,299, forward strand.
CAGTATTTATTTTTTTTCTCTTTATCATAAAGTCACCCCCTAGATTAATTTATCCGAGCCTAAACGCCCGGCCAACCAATTGGCAAAGAATACAAATACTATGCTCACACCTGTTTTCAGAATTCCCGCAACGGTAGCTAAACTATAATTATGGAGCTGTAGACCGTATTTGAGAACAAAGATATCAATCGTCTGCGCTGTCGAGGCTGTTACGGTACCGCCGAGGAAATATTGAATCTCGAAACCGGCTTCCAGTAACTGTCCGGTTGACATAATCAGCAGAATCATAATAGTCGGTTTAATGCAAGGTAATGTAATATGCGCCATTTTTTGATAACGATTGGCACCATCAATTTCAGCCGCCTCATATAATGACGGGTCAATTGCAGTCATTGCTGCCAGATATATAATGGTATTCCATCCCAGTTCCTTCCAGAGATGGCCGCCGGCAACAATACCCCAGAAATACTCCGGCTTCTGCAAAAAAGCGATGGGCTCACTAATCAGATGCAAATTCATCAGAGCACTGTTAATAAAGCCGCCTGATGAAGGCATTGCCAACGCAGTGGAGATCATACCGGTGGCAATGATCCAGCTGAGAAAGTGGGGCAGATAAAAAATATTCTGGACAATACGTTTAAAGCCGCGGCTTCGAACTTCATTGATTAACAGGGACAGTCCGATAGCACAGAAATAACCCAGTACCAATGTCAGAATACTCTGCCCAAATGTATTACGAACAGATTGTAAAAATACTTCTCCGTAAAGATCGTTTTTATTTAAAAGCTTTGCAAAATGTTCAAACCCAACCCATTCCTGATCCCACATACTGCGGATGCTTGGCTTAAATTTTTGAAAAGCCATCGACCATCCGGTAATGGGCACGTAGGAAAAGAGGATTTTGTATAGAACCAGAGGTATGCTCATCAAGATAAGTTCGCGCTGGAGCCATACCTTACGCCACGTGATTTTTTTCTTTGCTTCAAGTTTATTCATAGGTTTCCCCCATAAAAGATAGATTTTAAATCAAGAATACAGGGGGGGCAGCAAAGCTGCTTCCCCCTGCATAAGTATCAGTAAATATTATTGATTCATGGCAATTCGTTCTTGAATGCCTTTGTTGATACAATCCAAATAAGTCTTTACATCAACCTTGTCAATCTGGGTGCAATAATCTTTCCAGACATTATCAAAATCGTCGGCTGAAGCCATAATAGCCTTAGGTAAGTATTGCATTGACAATTGCTGCAGCTGCTTATCTGCCACATTGGCATCATCGGTCAGCTCAATATTCCAGCAAGGGTAATATAACGGATTGTCAGGTGCCTGATTAATAAACTCTAACCATGTCTGTTTGTTATAAGCCTTCAGGAAATTCTTGTCATAATCTACAAGAGCTTCATAAAACTCTTGTTTAGAGCCGCCTGCGTCGTGGGGATTTCCATCAGGATAGGTACCCTGGCGTTTTGGTAACTGGTCACGGAAAGCTCTAAGTGTATTGCTTGCTCTCCAAATCAAATCTTCCTGATCCCTGCGCATTTCCTCGGTACGATAGAATAAGCCGTCATCTCCAACGAGATAATCTTCACCCTCAATACCCCAGAACAGAATTTTCTGCCATTCTTCGCTCATCATAATTTCCAAAAATCCGAGAACAACTTCGGGTTCTTTACAGGATACAGAAACACCATATCCCTGCTGAACATTCATAACCGGTCTGTCAGCATACCAGGGCTTTGCACCATCGAAGGTAGGCATAACAGCTACATAAGTACGCTCATACATCTTGGCAGCAACCAGAGCATCCTGTCCCTGACCGAAAGCCCAACGCTGGTCATGCATACCAAGTACAGCACCGCTGGCAATTTTTGCATAATACTGGTCATTAGTAGTGGTGAATGACTCGCGGTCAACCAAACCTTTTTTATCCACTTCATTGAGATATTTAAACCATCTGTAAGCATAATCGGAATTAGCATAAATATTTGCAATATCGTTACTATCAACGATAACACCGCCGTTATTCGGGCTGCCTGCAAGCAGGGCGGGTGGATTGGTCAGAGCCCATTCACGTCCGGTTGCACAACCGATAGAAAAGCCGATTGTAGGCACACCATTGATTTCAGGATATTTAGCTGCATAGTTCTCAATCAGTTCAAAATATTTCTCAATGGTCATATTGCTAAGATCGGGATATCCTGCATCTTCAAGTACGGCCTTCTGAATCCAGAAACCGGGTCCCCAGTGTTCGCCGCCGGTGATTTCACCGTACCAACGGTTGTAATTCGGGAAAATATACAGACCATCTTCAGTTTCTCCGCCTTTATAGCTTAAGTAACCCATATAAGGAGCAACATGCTCTGCAAGCAACGGATAATCACCGCTGGCAAGATAGTCATCCAGTTTTAAGAGTGCTTCGCCGGTTACCATGCCGGCACGCTGATCGGTTGATCCGATGAGGTCGGGATAATCACCACCGGCTAACATCGTACCGATACGCATATCCTGGTTGTCAGTAATAGTCAGTTCATATTCAATCGTAACACCCAGCTTATCTTTTAACAGTTTAGTGATTTTGTTGTCTTCTGCCGGCATAGTTTCGTTGGTGACAATCCACGCGGTGATGGTTCTTGGATTATCAGGTGAAAAAACGACGCCATTAGGTGCTACAACGCCATTTACCGGAACATCTTCCGCCTGGCCTGCGTCTGCCTTAGTCTCGGTTGTCTTAGTTTCGGCAGCCGGTGTCTGGGTTGCCGCTGTCTCTGCTTTTCCCCCACATGCTGCTAAAAGACTGACAGACATGGCTGAGGCTAACAGAAGAGCAATGAGTTTCTTCATTTTCATAGTTATAATTACCTCCCTTATCAATTAAGAATTATTAGTGATGTCTATATAGTATCATTTGTGCACAAAAGGAGAAACCCGACAAACTATAGAAGCCACCCCAATAAACTATAGTTGCACAGTTCTTTTTGCCTTTTTTCGGTTTTTTTATACACCATGCACAAAACAATAGAGGCTGACAAAGCAAATTTCTTTTATTGAAAGGACTTTATAAATACAGTATGATGAACTTAAAAGATTAGAGGAGGAAGCGGTATGCCATATGAAAGCATTGCCCTGCAGCAGAGTATTAATATAGAAAATATCTTTTCAGTACATTACTTTGAATATATGAGTGATTTTTCTTTTCCCGGAGAAACTCATGATTTCTGGGAATTTCTTTGCGTGGATAAAGGCACTGTCAATGTAATCGCCGGGAAGACCGCCCATACCCTTAATAAAGGTGACATTATCTTTCATAAACCAAATGAATTTCATGCGGTCAAAGCCAATGGCATAGTTGCCCCTAATCTTGTGGTGATTTCCTTTCAGTGCAATTCACCGGCGATGTCTTTTTTTGAGGATAAAATATTATCATACGGGACTGCCGAAAGAGAATTGCTGGGGAAGATCATCAGGGAATCCCGGACTGCCTTTTCGAGCCGTCTGGATGATCCCAATTGTGAGAAACTGGTTCGGGCCGCAAATGTTCCTTTTGCCACGGAACAACTGATCGGAATATATCTGCAGCAACTGCTGATCAGTCTGCAGCGCAATGTTTCTTCATCAACCTCAGCGCAGTTACCCAAAACAACCAGACAAAAAAATGAGGATGAATTATTCAGGCGGATCGTGGTTTATATGGAGGATCACATTGATACTTCGATTACCCTTGAACAAGTCTGCCGGGATAATCTGGTGAGCCGCTCCTTTCTTCAGAAGCTGTTTCATGAATATGCGGGATGCGGGGTCATTGATTATTTTTCAAATCTGAAGATCAATACCGCCAAACAACTGATTCGTGAACAGCATCTGAATTTTACTCAGATAGCCTATACCCTGGGGTACAATTCCATACACTATTTTTCCCGGAAATTTAAACAGGTCACCGGCATGACGCCTTCCGAATATGCATCTTCCATTAAACTTCTGGCGGATTTTTAACCTTCAATTCAGCCTTAACATTTTGCTGCATCAGTTTCCTGTATTTGGCAGGACTGATACCGGTGGATTTTTTGAATGCCTTAGTAAAATAACTTTGTGAGGAAAACCCTGATATCTGTGCAACCATTGAGATGCGGAGATCAGTGTCATGTAAATGTTCCTTTCCGCACTGGATACGCTGCTCAAGCAAATAGTTGAACAGAGATATGCCAAATTCTTCCGTAAATTTATGGGACAGGTAAAACTTATTTAAATGTGACAATTTCGCCAGCAGGTCGAGGGTAATATTTTCATTTAAGTGAGCGTCAATATAACGCTTGACAATACTGCATTCACTGGAAATATTCTTAGGTGGTGCAAGGGCAAGGTTGTAATCCGAGCTTCGCATCAGATGGATCAGCATTACATTCAGCACGCTCTGGCATACTTTTTCGTAATGAGGATTCTTTTCCCGCATTTCTGTTTCGATCTGTCTCAGCATAAAGTATAGATTGTGGTATGCATTACTGTCAGAAAAAACCCCATAGCTTTGTTGATTTTCCGAAAATAAAAAACTTAAGCTTTCGATTCCCACCACCAGATATTCCAGCGGATTTTTCCTCGACGAAATCTCGGTGTGCATGACATGAGGATTGACGATCACCAAATGACCGTTTGTCACCGGAAAAGAGTTGCCTTCCACATGAAAGAAACCTTCACCGTTCACGACATAAAATAATTCGGAAAAATAGTGAGAATGGGGAAAGCTTTTCCAGTCCATTCCGTAAGCGGATTTGGTAATATAGAGCAATTTGCCGGTATTTAAATTTTGTTCATCACTATTTATAGCGTATTTTATATATCCCATGTCTGACTCCTGTCTGATAGCATTATGATTCTCATCAATTGCTCATAATATCGCAATATCTTTCAAACAAAAAATAATTTATTTTGTATCCGAATATTGTAAAAAAAATAAATTTTATTATATTAATTCAAGAAATGAATATTCTATTTATACAAATACGAGAATACATGCATGAAAAATGAATAATATTTATAAAAAAGTACATATTTAATTTTATATAAATTGAAGTAAAAAAGCAATATATTTAAAAAAAATAACAATATGCAAGTATATTTTAAGCAACAGACATATTATTATAATTTTATAACCGGTATGTAAGTAATATAGACATGTCAGATACAAAACAAACAGGAGGAGTATTATGTATAAGAAATTAGTTAGTATTACTGTAGCATTGTCATTTACTGCGGGTCTGCTGCTATCCGGCTGCGGCACCCCGGCGGAACCGGCAGCGGATGCCGCCGAAACAACAGAAACAACAGAAAATGCAGCAGCCGAACCGGCCGCGGAAGAAAGTGAACCGGCTGCAGAAAACGAAACAGCAGCAACCGGAACGCTGAAGATAGCAACTTTGGATGCAGCATACGGAGCAGATATCTGGAACGATGTCATTGCCGATTTCGAAGCCAAAAACCCTGGCATTACGGTGGAAATGGTCTGTGATAAAAAGCTTGAGGATGTAATTGGGCCAAGCATGAAAGCCGGTGATTATCCGGATGTCATCCATCTGGCAACCGGACGTGAATCCGGGCTTACCGAAACCTTCATCAAGGATAATGCCCTTGAAGACTTGACAGACGTGCTTGATATGACTGTTCCCGGCGAAAGTGTGACAGTGAAAGATAAGATTATCCCCGGTTTTCTGGATACGACATTTACCAATCCTTATTCCGACGGAAAAACCTATCTTGCCCCGACTTCTTACTCGCCTTGCGGATTGTTCTATAATGCCGGGATCTTTGCGGAAAAAGGCTGGGAACTTCCGACTACCTGGGATGAAATGTGGGCACTGGGAGATAAAGCAAAAGCAGAAGGCATCGCCCTGTTTGCTTACCCTACAACCGGATACTATGATGCATTTTTCTATGCTTTGATGTATGAAGCAGGGGGTCCTGAATTTTTTGAAAAGGCAACTCATTATGAAGATGGCATTTGGGATACACCTGAAGCAAAAACAGCTTTTGATATTGTTACAAAGCTTGCGGAGTATACCGAAAAATCGGTTCCGTCCAATGCCAATGACGATACTTATTTAAAGAACCAGCAGTTGATCCTTGACAACAAAGCTTTGTTCATGCCAAACGGTACGTGGGTTGTGGGAGAAATGGTGGATGCTCCCAGAGCTGACGGTTTTGAATGGGGATTCATGGCATTGCCGGCAATTACCGCCGGTGGAGACCGTTACAGCTATGCATGGTTTGAACAGGCTTGGATTCCGGCAGCAGCTGAGAACAAGGATCTGGCAAAAAAATGGCTTGCATACCTTTACAGTGATGAAGCAGTTGCTATCATGAATAAATATGGAGCCGTTCAGTCAATCGTCGGAGCAAGTGACAGCCTGGAAGGTGATATGAAACTTTTCTACAGTATCTTTGATGATGGTGCAAAAGTTGCCCTGGGCGGATTTGCCACCACCGATCCTGTTGAAGGGGTAACACCCAGAACCGCATGGTTCGATCCGGTTAACAGTCTGGTGTCCGGAGATAAGACACAACAGCAGTGGATTGACGGAATTAAAGAGGCCAGCGGAAAACTCAAGGCAGCCTTAAAGCAGTAAAGTATAATAATGTGTATTTAAAGCGGCGGCAGGCGGTTTGGCCTGCCGCTGTTTATCAGAAAGGAGGTTTGGAGGATTGAATAAAAATAAAGGACGCGGACGCTTTATCTTTTTATGCCTTACCCCTGCCGTGATATTGTTTTTGGTTTTCATGGTTTATCCCACAATCAGCGTTTTCCGGATGTCCATGTACAAATGGGGAGGATACTCACCCAATAAAACCTTTGTGGGATTAAATAATTTTAAGATCCTGATGAGTGATGCGAATTTTTTGCGCTCTTTGCAAAATACCATCCTGCTGATTGTTATGGTGACGATTTTTACAATCAGTATGGCACTGTTGTTTGCCGGAATCCTGACCCGGGAAAAGATTCGTGCCAAAGGCCTGTTCAGGGTTATTTTCTATATTCCCAATATTTTGTCAATTGTGGTTATTGCAGCCATTTTTGCCGCTGTATATGATCCGGCCAGAGGACTTTTAAATACTTTTTTGGGAATTTTTCGTTCCGCCGGGGAAGAGCCAATATACTGGCTGGGAGATCAGAAAATTGTCATTTATTCCATTGTCATTGCCATGATCTGGCAGGCCATCGGTTACTATATGGTAATGTATATGGCCAGTATGGCGTCGGTGCCGGAAAGCTTATATGAAAGTGCCGATCTGGAAGGTGCCGGTCATGTAACCCAGTTTTTTACCATTACGATTCCGCTGATATGGACCAATATCCGAACTACCTTGACCTTTTTTATCATCAGTACCATCAATCTTTCCTTTATGATTGTTAAGGCCATGACAAACGGAAATCCTGACGGGGCGACGGAGGTATTCCTAAGTTATATGTACAAACAGGCATATACCAACTCAAGTTATGGATATGGTATGGCAATCGGTGTGGTGGTGTTTATTTTTTCCTTTGTGCTTTCTGCGGTGGTTAATGGGATAACCAGGCGTGAGCATTTGGAATTTTAGCGGGAGGCGGATTAATGGATAAAAAAATCAGATTCAGCGGAAGGCTGATGAAAATAGTTATCTACCTGGTCCTTTCCCTGCTGGCACTCTGTATTGCCGTTCCGGTGGCATGGGTGTTTATGGCAAGTATCAAGGGTGACAGTGAATTTTACGGAAACCCGTGGGCACTGCCCCAGGGAATTCACCTTGAAAATTTTGCCAATGCATGGAATGAAGCCCGGATGGGTGAATTCTTTTTGAACTCGGTATTTGTGACCGTTTTGGCAATTGTCATATTATTGGTGGTGGCATTGCCGGCAGCCTATGTATTATCCCGCTTTTATTTTAAAGGCCGAAAATTCTTTAATATTATGTTTATGGCCGGTTTGTTTATCAATATGAACTATATTGTGGTGCCTATATTCCTGATGTTCGTAGATGCGGACAAGGTGGCCAAGACAATTTTGGGCACACCGTTTTTCATGAATAACCTTATTATTTTGGCGCTGGTTTATGCATCCACAGCACTGCCTTTTACCATCTATCTTTTGTCCGGTTATTTTGCGACGCTGCCAAAAGATTATGAGGAGGCATCCTATGTGGATGGGGGCAGTTATTTTGCCACGATGGTCAGGATTATCCTGCCGATGGCGCAACCCAGTATTGTAACGGTGATATTGTTTAATTTTCTTTCATTTTGGAATGAATACATTTTGTCGATGACATTGCTGACCACCCCTAACGGAGCCAGAACGCTGCCGGTGGGATTGATGAACCTGATGAAAGCGCAAAATGCCGCCGCTCATTATGGACAGATGTATGCCGGACTGGTCATCGTTATGTTACCGGCATTGATTCTTTACATTTTTGTCCAAAAGAAGCTGACCAAGGGTATGACCCTGGGCGGACTGAAAGGATAGGCAGGTTTGAAAGGAGTGTGGCATAATGATGAACGAATATACCATTAAGAAAATAAAGGGTGTGCTGGCCGCCGTCTGGTTCCTGTTTTGCCTCTGGCTGGTGATCGACGGGCAGAAAACGGTGGGATTAACCTCGCTGGGGAAAATGCTTTCGGGTCTTGCCGGGATTTTAGTGCTGCTGTATCTTTATAATCGCAGTTTTAACAAGTCTGACAGACACTGAGGCGAAAAGCAAAAATTTAAAGGAATATGGATAATAATACAATGAAGACAATCAACAAAAATAAAGGGCGGGTAACCATTCCCACTGATATGGATATCATTCCGCAGACTCTGAAGATACTGAAAAAGTGGGGAGCAGATGCGATCCGGGACTGTGACGGAACAGAATTTCCGGTGGCATTGAAAGACAGCGGGGCTAAAATTTATGCAACCTATTATACCACCCGGAAAGATAATGAATGGGCTAAAGCCAATCCCGATGAGATACAGCAATGCTATATTATGACCGGTTTTCATACCGCCCAGGGGAAGGTGCTTTCGATTCGGCTGCTGGAAGGAATCAGCGAGCAGCTCTTACAGGTGAATAGCTGCGATGACAATAAACGCTGGTGGGAGGTAATCGACCGGACCACCGGAGAGGTTGTTTCCCCCAATGACTGGCATTATCATGCTGCATCCGGAATGGTGACCATCGGTGCGGCAAAGCTCTTCCACGAATATACGGTGAGTTTTCTGGCTTATCTGATCTGGGATCCGGTGCATATGTATAATGCCGTGATAAATGACTGGCAGGACTTTGAACCTCAGATGACCTTTGATGTACGTCAGCCGAAAACCAAAGCCTTTTCCATGAATCGCTTAAGAAAATTCCTGATGGAGAACCCCCATGTGGACGTGGTCAGGTTTACCACCTTTTTTCATCAGTTTACTTTGGTTTTTGACGATCTGAAACGGGAAAAATATGTGGATTGGTATGGTTATTCCGCTTCGGTAAGTCCTTATATTTTAGAGCAGTTTGAAAAAGAGGTTGGGTACCGGTTCCGGGCGGAGTATATTATCGATCAGGGCTACTATAATAATCAGTATCGTATTCCTTCAAAGGAATATAAAGACTTTATGGCCTTTCAAAGACGGGAAGTGGCAAAGCTTGCCAGGGAAATGGTGGATATCACCCATGAATTCGGAAAAGAGGCGATGATGTTCCTTGGTGACCATTTTATCGGAATGGAACCCTATATGGAGGAATTTGCATCGATTGGTCTGGATGCGGTGGTAGGCAGTGTGGGAAATGGCAGTACTTTACGTTTAATCAGTGATATCAAAGGCATCAAATATACCGAAGGCCGCTTCCTGCCGTACTTTTTTCCGGACACTTTTCATGAAGGCGGTGATCCGGCCAAGGAGGCAAAAGAAAACTGGATCTGCGCCCGCCGGGCCATTCTGCGGAGCCCCATCGACCGTATCGGTTATGGCGGGTACCTGAAGCTGGCACTGGATTTTCCGGATTTTGTAACATATGTGGAAGAGGTTTGCAATGAGTTTCGGACTTTTTATAATAATGTGAAGGGAGCAAAGCCCTTCTGTTTTAAAAGAGCAGCCGTTTTGAACTGCTGGGGTAAAGCCCGTTCCTGGGGTTGCCATATGGTTCATCATGCTCTGTATCAGAAACAGAATTACAGCTATGCCGGGGTGATCGAGGCCCTCTCCGGTGCACCTTTTGAGGTTTCTTTTATCAGTTTTGACGATATCATTGCCAATCCCCATATTCTGGATGAAATCGATGTCCTGCTTAATATCGGCGATGCCGGCACTGCTCATACCGGTGGGGAATACTGGGCCAACAAGACCATCATCGAAGCGGTTCGTGGGTTTATTGCCCGGGGCGGAGGCTTTATCGGTGTGGGTGAGCCTTCGGCATATCAGTGGCAGGGCCGTTTTCTGCAGCTTGGCAAAGCATTAGGAGTAGAAAAAGAAACCGGCTTTACGTTAGGTTATGACAAATACAATTGGCAGGAAGTGAAACATTTCATTACCGCAGAAACCGACGGTAAGATTGATTTCGGTGAGGCGGCAAGAGGAATTTATGCTTTTGCGGACGCTTCCGTCCTGGTCCAGCAGGAAAAAGAAGTCCGGCTGGCGGTCAATGAGTTTGGAAAAGGGCGGACGGTTTATTTAGGAGGACTGCCCTACAGTGCCGAAAATGCCAGGCTGCTGCACCGTGCCATACTGTGGTGTACTCAAGGGGAGGAGCAGCTTTATCAATGGTTTTCTCAAAATCCGGCGGTAGATGTTCATGCTTATCCTGACAGCGGCAGATATTGTGTCTGCAACAATTCTTATGAACCTCAGAGCACCACTGTCTATAACGGCAGCGGCAGCAGCTTTACAGTGGAATTAGCCGGCGGTGAACTTTGCTGGTATCCTATCAAAGATTAAAGGAACAAAGGTATGCGTTATACAGGCAAATATACAGAACAGATTTCTTTTCCGCTGGGTGGGATCGGAACGGGATGTATCGGACTTTCCGGCAGCGGCAGGCTGGTGGACTGGGAGATTTTCGGAGCCCCCAATAAACGCAGTGATAACGGTTACAGTCACTTTGCGGTCAAAGCAGAAAAAGCGGGCAAGGTGACCGATGCCCGTATCTTGAACTCGGACCTGCCGGCACCCTATATGGGCGATCAGAAAAGCGGCGGTATCCATTCCGGATTCGGTTTCGGACCCAATGCATCGACCATGGCGGGGTTTCCTCATTTTTATTCACTGGAATTCACAGGAGAATTTCCGATTGCCGGAATCAACTTTCGGGATAGTGGCTTTCCGGGTCAGATCAGCCTTACCGCTTTTAACCCTTTTATCCCGATGGATAGTCGGAATTCCGGAATTCCGGCCGCTTTCTTTGAATTTGAGATCCATAATGATACGGCGGATGATTTGGAATATACGATTGCTTTTGCTGTTCAGAACCCGGTCGGCAAAAAGGCGGTCCGCAATCATTTTATAAAGAAAAAAAACCGGAATTTTCTATGTCTGGAGTGTAATGAATTTCCAGGTGATGACTACCGATACGGCAATCTTTGTCTGGCAACCGATCAAAGAACAGTAAGCTTTCAGGAATACTGGTATCGGGGCGGCTGGAATGATGGAATTGAGACCTATTGGCATGATTTCACTACTGACAGAAAATTTAGAAACAGGAGCTATGAGGGTGAAAAGAGCGGTGCTGCGCAGGATCAATATGATACCGGGGTATTGGCCGCACACTTACCGGTAAGACAGAAGGAAAGCCGAAAGGTAAGGTTTGTACTGGCCTGGTATTTTCCCAATATGGCCAAAAGCTGGGACACGGTATATCAAAATAAAAGCATGGCCCAGGTGCCGGTCTGGAAAAATTACTATGCCACGCAGTATTCCTCATCATGGGACTGTGCGGAGTATAGTCTGAAGGAATTTGACAGTCTGTTTGCCCAGACGTTTGCTTTTAAACAGGCATTGCATACCAGCACTATGCCAAAAGAGGCGGTGGATGCCATATCGGCTAATCTTTCCACCCTGAAGTCGCCGGCCGTACTGTGTCTGCCGGAAGGTTCTTTTTACGGTTTCGAGGGCTGCATCGATCATTTCGGATGTTGTGAGGGAAGCTGCCAGCATGTGTGGAATTATGCTTATGCATTGCCCTTTTTATTTCCTGACCTACAGCGTTCGGTACTGGAGCGGGAGTTTGATTACAGTATGCGGGATGACGGGCGGATGGGCTTTCGCCTGCAATTGCCTTTGGGAAGTCCGCCTCAGGAGTTCCATGCCTGTGTGGATGGGCAGATGGGGGCGGTAATCAGAGCCTATCGGGAATGGAAGATCAGCGGTGACAACAGATGGCTGGTCCGGTACTGGCCGAAGGTAAAACTGGCATTAGAGTATGCCTGGGCGGAGACCAATGAAGACAAATGGGACATCGGGAAAACCGGAGTTATTACCGGCAGGCAGCATCATACGCTGGATATGGAACTGTTCGGAGCCAACTCATGGCTGGAGGGGTTTTATCTTTGTGCCTTAAAAGCTGCTGCTGAAATGGCAGAAGCAATGGGCGAGACAGATAAACAGCAGGAATATTTAAGCCTCTATCTGCGGGGCAAAGAGTGGACTGACAAAAATCTTTTTCAGGGAGAGTATTACGGACAAAAGATAGATTACCGGGAGAAAGCCCTGTTGGAGCCTTATAGAGGTTATCGTGGTGAAAATGAAGGTGATATACTGGAAACCTACTGGAACAGTGAAGCCGGTGAAATCAAATATCAGTTGGGTGAAGGATGTTTGATCGATCAGGTAATCGGACAATGGCATGCTGATAACTGCGGGCTTGGGGAGATATTTGATCCGGAACAGGCCAAAAAGGCATTGGGGAGTATTTATCGCAATAATTATATCAGCAATATGCGTGAATTTGCAAATCCCTGGAGATTGTACTGCTTAAATGATGAGGGCGGAGTGATTATGTGCAGCTGGCCGAAAGGAAAGAAAAAGCCGGTTATTCCGATTACTTATAATTCCGAGACAATGAATGGCTTTGAGTATCAGGTTGCCTGCCATATGCTGCGGGCAGGTATGGAGGCGGAGGCGGAGGAAATCGTCGCAGCTGTCCGCCAAAGATATGACGGTTATAAACGCAATCCCTATAATGAGATCGAGTGTGGCAGTAACTATGCCCGAAGTATGGCAAGCTATGGTCTGCTGCTTGCTTACAGTGGGTTTCAATACGATATGATTAGAAAACATATGGGTTTTTATCCGGTGAATGAAGAAGGCCGGTTTTTCTGGAGCATTTGTCAGGCTTGGGGAACGGTGGAGATTGACAAAAAAGGCGTAAAGCTGCAGGTGCTGTTCGGCAAGCTTACTCTTAAGAGCTTTTCCTGTTCGGCATTTGCCGGTCAGGTGGTCTGCCTGGACCGGCAAATATCCGCAAATGAATATTTGTATTTGTCTTTTACTTAAAACAGATTTTCGGTAATTTTCTGCATGATTTCCCATTTATCTTCCATATCCTTCAGTAATTGGATTTGGGTCCTGGCGCGGTCCAGGTTATGCTGTTGGTAATGAATTTTATAATATATATCACCTTCCAGATAATCGGCCAGAAAACGAAGGGCCTGCTCATAGGTCATGGTCAGAGCTCCCAGGGGAAGCATTTCTATTTCTGTTTTGGTAAGGCTGCCGCCGCAGCCCTCAACGAAGCCTTTGACATAAAGTTCATACAGGTCAAGGTTAAGACTGATTTTATTAAGATCGGTTTCATCTTCGGCACCGGTGCTTGCACCGAAGCGGATGGCATCGCCGAAATCATGAGCCGATAAACCGGGCATAATAGTATCCAGGTCAATGACACAGATGGCTTTGCCGGTAGCGGTATCCACCATGATATTGTTTAGCTTGGTATCATTATGGGTGACTCTGATGGGAAGCTCACCGTTTTTTTTCATCGTACACAATTTCCTGGCAAGTTCTGCTCTTTCTTTTAAAAAAACAATCTCGGATTTTACCTGTGCGGCTCTTCTTGCTTTATCTTCCAGACATGCTTTCAAAAAGTAATCATAACGGGCTTCCGTATCATGAAATCCCTGAATCGTTTCATGAAGGGTTTTGGCCGGGTAGTCAGCCAGCATTTTCTGGAAATGTCCGAAAGCAACCGCACAGGCATAGAAATCTTCCGGTTTTTCTACTGCTTCATAGCAGAAAGCATCTTCAATAAATTGATAAGCCCGCCAATAATCCCCTTCCGGGTCGCGGTAGCACGGTTTTGCTCCGTCACAGGGGATGACATTTAAAGTCTCCCGGTCGGGATTGCCGCCGTTTTCGATAATTTTGCCCCGTAGAAAGGAAGTCACCCGAATTACATTTTCCATGAGCAGCATTGGATCTTTAAAAATATTGTGATTTATTTTTTGCAGGATAGCCCTGCTTTTTTTACCGTCTGCGGACTCCAGATTTATCAGATAAGTATCATTTATATGTCCGTTTCCGAAAGGATTAAAAGAAACTACCCGGCCCGGAAATTCAAAATGTTGAATTATTGCTATCATTCTGTCGTTATTCATGCTTCTGCCTCCATAGTTTGGGAATAAACTGTATAGCTTTATTTTATATTAAGCAAGAAATAAATTCTTTATACAATCAAGTATGAAAATTGTACGATTTACCTGAAGGTTCAGATATGAAGATGAGTGAAGGTGAAGCTCAAGTAATTATTTCATTGTTTGCTGTATTCTGGCTGATATGAGATAAAACAGGAATATGATAGGAAGGCAGATACCGGTTATGAGCAGGGCATATTCTCCAAATCCTTCATGACCGCTTTGAAAGGCCCGGTTTAAAAAAGGGATTCCCAGGGCAATGAAAAAATACCAAAATAGCGGCGGTACATATAATCCGATATTTGATTTGGCACCGGCACAATCTTTTTTCCGAAAAAGTGCTTCGATTGCAAAATAAACTACACATAACGAGGTAAAATAAACAACAATTCCGATTATAGTATGAAGTTTATCCGGAGTCAGCCATCCTCTGTAAATACCTGAATTTTCCAGCAAAATTGGAAGATAAATGGCAATCGTGATGCGAATACCGTTGACAAAAATTGTGAACAGGCAGGAAAAGCCAATACTGAAGGCAATCCAGCCAAACCCTTTTTTCAAGGTTTTCATACGATGAACAAAGGAAAAAATCAGGGTGGCAATGGTAATGAGCATAAATTGGATCCCTGAGCATGAAGGCGCAATAATAAAACGGAAGGAATGATTCACATATCCGATTCCCGGTTCATTTTCAAAAGGTATTCCGCTTAAGACTCTGACCCACCAGGCGGTGGGGGCCAGAATCCATGCAAGCTCATCATTGCCGGCGCGGCTGTAAAAGAACTTAAGGCCTAAAACAACGGCGAATCCAATCAGATAGAAAATATTAGTTTTGCTGCGTGCCATTACGTACTCCTTTGACAGTAAATAGTCGTTTTGATATAAAAGCCATAAGGATAATAGCTAATACAATAATCAGGGATTCAGGCTCCGAACCGGTGGTATATCCCATACCCACAGCAAGATTGGATACTTGCGAAGGCAGCGGCAGCGGCTGGTCTACATCAGTGGCTTGCCCGTCAGGATTGCGCACGATATCCAGGACGGCAATAAAGGATGTATAGGGGGTCATCATACTATACTTAAGCCCGATGTCTGTAATTTTTTTCTTAACATCTTCTTCTCCATCAGAAAGGCCGTAATCCGTAAGGCTATCAATCATGGTACGTGCCCATAAATAGCGGATGGCGCCATTGGTTTCAAGAGGTGTAACATCGGAGACAGAAATATCCTGAACATAATTCCCGCTGGCTGTTTTACCGGATATTTGGATGGTTCCTGTGGGTTCGCCACGCCATTTTCCGAAAAGAACAATAGGTCTTTGGGCAAAAAGAGTGGGAATGTGGAAGGGCTCCATGTCATAAACTTCAAAACCATCGTAGGTTACATGAATATCAGTCAAAATCGGCGCCTGCACATAGGTACGAAAGCGTTCGGCAGTACTTGCGGCATCTTCGGCATCGGTTACGATGAAGGACTCGCCCAAACCGGCCTTGGCAACACCATCAATCAAATAACGGTTAACGGAGGTTCCGATCCCAAAGGAAAAGAAATTAGTCGTACCAAGGTTTTTATTGATCAGTTCAAAGATTTCTTTTTCACCGGAGATATAGCCATCGGTAATCGTAATGATACTGCGGGAAAATTGTTCATCGGTAGGAAGGCTGATGGCATTTCCAAGAGCAGGGGCTAATTCTGTTCCGCCGCCGCCCTCTTGACGGTCAATCAGATCAATGGCACTTTTGATATTTCTGGCAGTGGCAGGTATGGAAGCGGGAGCCATTTGCTCTGAGGCACCGGCAAATAATATTAAGTTAAAGCGGTCTGTTTGCTTCAGGTTAGAGACCAGGTTGCGGATCAGCTCTTTGGCAGTATCCAGGGGATATCCGCTCATGGAACCGGATACATCCAAAACAAATATGTATTCTCTGGGGGGTATTTCTTCCGGCTCATATCGCTCAGGAGGCTGTACCATCAGCATAAAGAAATTCTCTTCGGCACCGGTATCTAACATCAGGCCGCTGTGAATTTCTCCGCCGGTGAGCTTATAATCCAGGATAAAATCCCGGTCGCCGGCAAAATCGCCGGGGTCGGAAAGGGTAATCTGGGCAGCGGATACATCGGTCCAGGCAATGTCGATCTTATGGGACTTGGTAGTAAGGCCGGTAATCGGCACACCGGCAGAAAGATTGACTGTTATGTCATATTTATCCCCGGCTTTTTCGCCTTCCTGTAGGTAAGGTGTTGCCACGAACTGATTGGAATCGGCAGTGGCATCTGTGCTTGGACTGGCATAGCGGGGACCCACAACGGTGGGAAAAACAAACTGATATGTACCCTCGGTGGGAATGATCAATTCACTGTAATGCAATTCAATATTAACAGTGTCTCCGGGCAGGACGTTGGCAACATCCATGGTAAACACATTAGGCCGCTGCTGTTCCAGTAGGGAGGCGCTTTTTCCTTCGCTTTTTGCCTCTTCAAATTCCTGCTTGGCCGCTTCTTTTTCTTTAATTTGGGCAGTGACAATCTGATTGCCGATCTGTATTTTCATTCCATGAATGGAAACATTTGCGGATGCCGGAAAAACATAGCTGGCATTGATGGGATTGGTTCCTTCGTTGGCATACGTTTGGACAACGAAAGTTTCCGCAATGCTGCCATTGATATTAGTTGTTACTTTTGTTTCTTTTAAAAAAAACCGATCAACCGAAGGATCTGCGTCTTTGATAAAAAAATACGGTGCAAGAGTTGTGTCACCGTTGCTGTCACTGCCTTCTTCCGCATAAGCAGTAAGAGAGAATGCAAAGAAAATAAGTGTTGTAAAAAGGATGCATAAGTAATTTTTTTTCATATAACCCACCTCATTTGTTATTTGGACTAACTTGTCTATAATGCCAATTTACAATAGGCATCCATCAAAAGAGCATCAAAGATGCATCATATTTGCATCATTTACAAAAAAAATGAGTAAAGACTATTTCACCAAAGATGATGCAATAATCGATTTTGACTGGTATAATGAGTATAAGCCGAAGTTTATTTTGAATCAGGAATAAAGTAATAGGAGATTACGATATGAATGTTGATGAACCTAAATTAAGTTCAATATATGAAAAAATGCTTTATAATCTGGATGTATATGTATATGTTTCAGATTATGAAACTGATGAAATGTTGTATATGAACAAAAAGGTGGCTGATGAAAGAGGGGTGGGAGAAGATTATACAGGAAAACCATGCTGGCAGATACTGGCTAATCGGACGGAGCGATGCAGCTTTTGCCCCAAGAAAAAACTATCCAAAGATGATATAGGTCAAAAAAATCAGTGGCAGGACCAATATTCATTATCGGATCATTATCTTCGTAATACGGGTTATCTAATGACATGGACAGACGGCAGGCTGGCCTATTTTCAACAATCGGTGGATATTACCGATTATTGGAAGGCTGAAGGCCGCGCAAGGGCCAGATTGCAGCGTCAGGAATTGATGTCGTCAATCTCTCAGAGCTTTATTGCGGGAGGGAATCTGGAGGAGTCTATTGATCTGGCATTACAAAAGACGGCTGAATTTATGAATTATGATAAGACCCTATTGGCAATTGCAGATAGCGGTTTGAATACTCTTCGTATTACCAATGAATATCAGGGCAAGAACATGGCAGGCTTTCATCATCAATGGATTGCCAAAAGGCTGGAGGACGGTGATATTATATATGACAGGCTTGTAGCCGGTTATGAGTCCTACCTTTCCCTTAATGGAGAGGCATGTGAGTATTTTCCCTCATGTTACCTTTCAGGCCTGCGGACTTCTTTGATATTCCCGATACGCTTTGAGGAGGAATTTTTGGGTGTCATAAAATTTGACATGTTAAACGAGGGATACATATGGGAAGAGGATGATATTCAGCTCGCCAGCTTAGTAGCCAGTGTATTTGCCAGTGTTATCAAGAGAAACCGGATGTCTAAAGACTTGCAGCTTACAAAGCAGCGCCTGGAGGTAGCGGTGAAGGCTTCCGGAATTGGAGTATGGGAGTTATCTCTGCAGGATGACATGTTTTCATTTGATGAAGGATTGGCGCGGCTGGTGAATCTAAAGTGGAAATCTCCGATACCTATGAAGGAATATGTGGAACATATCATAAAACACACAGATCCCTCCCATATAGAATACATTGCGGCACTGCGAAATCACTTAAGAGGAGTTGGTGATGTTAATGGTAAGACCTACAAATACACCTTTGCAGAAAATGAAATAAAATATTTATCCAATACTCTTAAGGTAATTAAAGATGCATCGGGAAAGCCGGAGAGTATGGTAGGATTGGCA
Organism: Lachnospiraceae bacterium; assembly: GCA_031556725.1. Taxonomy (GTDB): domain Bacteria; phylum Bacillota; class Clostridia; order Lachnospirales; family Lachnospiraceae; genus UBA935. The sequence goes on from JAVBSL010000003.1 coordinate 36,242, forward strand.
ATAGATGTAACGGGGCTGCGGATGGCAGAATTGGATGTAGAACAGCGCTTGAAGCAGCAGGAACTGATGTCCGACATTGCCCAGCGATTTGTAAAGATTGAAGATATGAATGAAGCATTTACCCATGTATTGGGGATGATTGCACGTTTTCTTGATGTTAATTCGGCATATATATACCGGTATAATGGAGAGGAAGACTGTTATGATTTGGTACACAACTGGACAGAGGAAGGGTTAAAGATTGAAAAGCTGGGAATCCATAAGATTGACAGTAATGTTGTATATAAATATATACTGCAGGAGAAGGAAGGCGTAACCGCAGAAGAAGGAATAGAGGTTCCGCCGGGAGAATTTCATCCGGACTATACGGATAAACTGCAAACTTCTCATTTAAATATGCCTTTATATATAAAGGGGGAGATGTGGGGATTTGTAGGGGTCTCCAATATTTTTAAATCCCGCAGCTGGACCGAAAGCGATAAGGATATGTTAAGGCTGTTTTCCGGACTGGTAGATACTGCTATGGGCAGGGAACTGGCCGAAGCTAATTTGAAGATGAGCGAACGTACTTTGCAGGCCGTAATCGACGTACTCAGTCATTCTATCTTCTGGAAAGATCCGGAGACAGGTATTCTGGAAGGATGTAATGACGCTTTCCTTAAACTGACGGGCAGGAAGCGTAATGAGATAATCGGGTATAGAAATGAAGAGATGAATACCAAAGAGAACATACCTATCTTTGCCCAACAGGATGATGAGGCACTGAATAATTTTGAACCGGTGGTTAATATACGGGATTTAATAGTCAATGATGCCCCCATACGAACTCTTAAAATCGTAAAATCAGTGGTAAGAAATTCCAAGGGAAACCCCATCAGACTGGTTGGAACGATCGAAGACATTACCGAAAGCCGGAAGATGGAGCTGGAGATACGCAAGGCCCTTACGAACCAGGAAATGGTTATGCGTAACTTTAACGGGGTTTTGGTCAGCATCGACAATAACCGGGTGATCACACTTTTTGGCGGTACTTCCATGTTTGGAATTGACAGCGAGTGGGCAGTAGGACGCAATCTGTATGAAGTTTATCATGATGTGCCGGTGATTTTGGATGCTGTGGAAAGAGCCTTTGCCGAAGGAAGCTATGAATTTCTGGTGCGGGGCGAAAAACAGGAAAAAATCAGTCAGTGTCAGGTAACCCCTATTTTTGATCTGGATGGTAAACAGGAGGGCGTACTGTTTGTGGGGAGAGATGTGACCGAACAGTACGAAATGCAGAAAAAGCTGGAGGCGGCAATTGTTGCGGCAGAAGATGCCAGCCGGGTGAAGGGTGACTTTTTGGCCCGTATGAGCCATGAAATAAGAACTCCTATGAATGCAATTATGGGAATGACAAAAATAGGGATAGAGGCAGCTGATGCAGAGCGGAAGCAGTATTGTCTGGACCGGATTGATATAGCATCCTCTAATCTTCTTGATATTATCAATCAGATATTGGATATGTCGAAGATAGAGGCGGATAAACTGGAATTATCATTAGTTGAGTTTGACTTTGAAAAGCTGCTCAGTGATATTTGTACGGTCATGAGTGTACGGATAGAGGAAAAAAAGCAGCAGTTGGGTGTTATTTTTGAAAATGATTTTTCTGCTGATTTTATTGGTGATGAAGTACGACTATCACAAATAATTACCAATCTTTTATCAAATGCAGTTAAATTTACTCCGGAAAACGGAGAGATAAAGATACGGGTATGCGAACTGGAAAAAGACGATGCATATTCGGTTTTACAAATTGCAGTTGAAGATAATGGGATTGGAGTAGATAAAAAACAGCAGGAAAAGATTTTTAATTCTTTTGAACAGGCGGATGGCAGTACATCCCGCAGATTTGGCGGAACCGGTTTAGGCTTGGCAATTTGTAAAAAGCTTGTTAACATGATGGGCGGTGATATCTGGATTGAAAGCGAGGTTGGTAAAGGTTCTACTTTTCTATTCACAGTTCGCTTGAAAGGTGGTGCGCCTGTTGTAAAGCCCTCCCAACCGGAGAATAAGCAGCAATTCCAGTATTATTCCAACAAAACAATACTTTTGGCGGAGGATATTGAGATCAATCGAGAAATCGTAACGGCATTGCTGGAGGGGAAGGGGATTCATACGGAGTCGGCTGAAAATGGCAAACAGGCGGTGGAGATGTTTAAGGCAAACCCGGAAAAATATGCATTGATATTAATGGATGTGCAAATGCCGGATATGGATGGGTATGAGGCAACAAGGATAATTCGTGCGCTTGATAACCCATATGCTGCGTCGGTGGGAATTGTTGCCATGACCGCCAATGTTTTTCGGGAAGATGTCGAAAAGTGTCTTGCCGCCGGTATGAATGATCACATATCCAAGCCTATTGATGCAAAGGATATGCATGAAAAAATCAGTAAATATATTCAATAAGAATTAGCAAAAGGATGTTATGAATAACTCCGGTGGTATCTTGAGTATAATGCTATATATCAGGATACCGCAGGAGTATTTTTTATGTCCATAGTCGTGAAAATTTATTTGTATGATAAAAAATACAAAAAATGTAAAAAATAGTATGGTAACTTAATTAATCTTGTAGTATTATTAAATAGTAATGGTTACTATTATTATATTTATGGAGGCAGATCAATGAAAAGAAGTAAAAAAACAATGGACGGCAATCAGGCAGCAGCTCATGTATCTTACGCTTACAGTGATGTGGCAGCAATCTACCCCATTACCCCATCTTCAACCATGGCGGAGGTAACAGATGAATGGGCAACAGAGGGCCGGAAAAATATTTTCGGTCAGACGGTAAAGGTTACGGAAATGCAGTCGGAAGCCGGTGCCGCCGGGGCAGTTCACGGCTCACTGGCAGCAGGAGCACTGACCACCACATTTACGGCCTCACAGGGCTTACTGCTGATGATTCCCAATTTGTATAAAATTGCCGGAGAACTTCTGCCGGGAGTATTTAACGTAGCGGCACGAACGATAGCAACCCATGCGCTTTCCATTTTTGGCGATCATTCCGACATTTATGCCTGCCGCCAGACCGGGGTAGCCATGCTGGCCAGCGGCAGCGTTCAGGAGGTGATGGACCTGACGCCGGTGGCTCATTTGACGGCAATAACCGGTAAGGTTCCCTTTATTAACTTTTTTGATGGCTTCCGAACATCCCACGAAATGCAGAAGATTGACATATGGGATTATGAAGACTTAAAAGAGCTTACCGACTGGGAGGCTATCATACGTTTTCGGAAAAATGCGTTAAATCCTAACCACGCCAGGCTGATGGGCTCCGCACAGAATCCGGATATTTATTTTCAGGCAAGGGAGGCCAGCAACGGTTTTTATCATGCTCTGCCCGAACTGGTAGAATCCTATATGAATAAAATAAATCAGAAAATCGGCACTGATTACGGTCTTTTTAACTACTATGGAGCACCGGATGCGGAGCACATTATCATTGCCATGGGTTCGGTATGTGAGACTATCAAAGAAACCATTGATTACTTGAATGGAGCCGGTGAAAAAACCGGATTGGTTGCGGTACACCTTTACCGACCGTTTAGTGCAGCTCATCTGATCAATGCCATACCGGATTCCGCGACCCGGATTTCTGTGCTGGATCGGACGAAAGAACCGGGTGCCATGGGTGAACCGCTGTATCTGGATGTGATTGCGGCACTGCGTGACACAAAATTTCATAATACCCCGATTTATTCCGGCAGATACGGACTCAGCTCCAAAAATACCACACCGGATCAAATCAACGCAGTATTTGCTAATAAAGAGAAAAAGATATTCACAGTGGGTATTACCGATGATGTGACACACCTGTCACTGGATATGAAAGAGAAGATTAATACCGCTCCCCAGGATACGGTCTGCTGTAAATTCTGGGGACTGGGCGGCGACGGTACGGTCAGTGCCAACAAAAGTTCGGTTAAGATCATCGGAAATCACACAGATCAATATGTGCAGGCCTATTTTGATTACGATTCCAAAAAGTCCCGTGGACTTACCGTATCTCACTTACGTTTTGGCAAAGAGCCGATCCGTTCCACTTATTTGATCAGTCAGGCCGACTTTGTTGCCTGTCATAATCCCACTTACCTGCACAAGTATAATATGGTACAGGATATACGGGACGGAGGCACTTTTTTGCTGAACTGCTATTGGAAAGAAGAGGACCTGGAACGCTACCTTCCGGGACAGGTGAAGCGCTATATTGCGGAGCACAACATTCGGTTTTATATAATCGATGCTATTCTGATCGGAAAAGAAATCGGTTTGAACAATAAGATCAGCACTATTCTTCAGGCGGCATTTTTCCGTCTTGCGGATATCATCCCGATGGAAGAGGCCAGACGTCTGATGAAGGAGGCGGCAGAAATCAGTTACCGTAAGAAGGGAGATAAAATCGTTCAAATGAATTATCAAGCCATTGACAGAGGAATTGATGGTGTAGTAGAAGTGATTGTTCCGGCGGAATGGAAGAACCTGGGAGAAGAGCCTTTGGATGAAAAGCTTCTGCCGGACCGTTCGGAAACCCTGGATTATGTGGAAAACATGCAGAAAGTAATTAATGCCCAGGAAGGCAATGAACTTCCGGTATCGGCCTTTTTAAAATATGCGGATGGCTCCACCCCTGCCGGTACGGCGGCTCATGAAAGACGGAATGTGGCGACGGAAGTTCCCATCTGGATGCCGGAGAACTGTATCCAATGCAACCGCTGCTCTTTTGTCTGTCCCCACGCGGTCATTCGCCCGGCGGTGATGACAGCGGAGGAAAAAGCAAATGCGCCGGAGGGCATGAAATCCCTGCCCATGGTGGGGATGCCGGACTATGAATTTGGGGTCACCGTCTCCCAGGTGGACTGCACGGGCTGCGGCTCCTGTGCGGCGGTTTGTCCCGGTAAGATGGGTAAAAAGGCATTGGAAATGGAATCAGAACGAACATGTTATAAATGTCAGGAATATTTTGACTATGGTAAGTCCCTTCCGGTAAAAACCGATGCTGTAGAGAAGTTTAAAGAAAATACGGTTAAAGGAAGTCAGTTTAAACGCCCTCTTTTAGAATTCTCCGGAGCCTGTGCCGGGTGCGGGGAAACGCCTTATGCCAAGCTGGTAACCCAATTATTTGGTGACCGAATGTATATTGCCAATGCTACCGGATGTTCTTCTATCTGGGGTAATTCTTCGCCGTCCACCCCCTATACCGTTAATGAGCTTGGGCAGGGACCGGCATGGTCCAACTCGCTGTTTGAAGATGCGGCGGAGTTTGGTTACGGTATGCTGCTGGCGGGAAAAGCAATTCGCGACAGATTAAGAGAACAGATAGAGGATCTTGCCGGGGAAGCCGAAGGAGAATTGCATAAGGCTGCAAATATCTGGCTGGAGACCTTTGGTGACGGTGTGAAAAATGGTGCGGCAACCAGCCGCTTGATTACGGCTCTGGAGCAAAGCAGTTCCGAGAAGGCTTTTTCTGAGAAGTGTAGCAGCCTGCTTGCGGAAAAAGATTTCCTGTCTAAAAAGTCCCAATGGGTATTTGGCGGTGACGGCTGGGCTTATGATATCGGTTTTGGCGGGTTGGATCATGTTTTGGCCAGCGGCCGGGATATTAATATGATGGTTTTTGATACCGAGGTTTATTCCAATACGGGAGGGCAGTCCTCCAAGGCAACACCGATCGGCTCCACCGCACTTTTTGCAGCCGGCGGCAAGGAAACAAGAAAGAAGGATCTGGCCGGCATTGCCATGACTTATGGAAATGTATATGTAGCCCAGATTGCCATGGGTGCTGACTATAACCAGACTGTTAAGGCCATAGCGGAAGCGGAAAGTTATGACGGTCCGTCCCTGATCATTGCCTATGCACCTTGTATCAGCCATGGCATCAAGGCCGGGATGGGAAGTGCGCAGCATGAGGAGGCAAAAGCAGTACAATCAGGGTACTGGCATTTGTTCCGTTATAATCCGGTATTGAAAAAAGAGGGCCGGAATCCTTTTCAACTGGACAGCAAAGAACCCACTCTTGATTATGGGGAATTTTTAGCAGGGGAAAACCGGTATGATGTATTACAAAGAATGCATCCGGAAAAAGCAGCAGAATTGTTTGTCCGGGCAGAAGAACTGGCCAGAGAACGTTATGATTATCTGAACCGGCTGGTAAAGCTGTACAATATAGAAGAATAGTGAGTGATATTGAGGGAGGAGGTGAAACGATATGATAAAGTATGTTTGTGAGACTTGTGGTTATGTTTATGACCCGGAAGTGGGCGATCCTGACGGCGGCATTGCCCCCGGAACTCCTTTTGAGGAGATACCGGAGGACTGGGTCTGCCCGCTTTGCGGATTGGGAAAAGACGCCTTTGCGGAAGCATAAATTTCAAAGGAATTGCTGTACAAGACTGGCCACCGTTGATTCGATGGTCAGTTTTATTATCCTTTAAGAATATTATGTATTAAGTTATAATGTTAGTAAGTAGAGGTTTCATGACGGCTGACTAAATGATAGGAGTTATTAAGATGGATGATGACAGATGGATACAGGAATATGAAAAAGAGGATGCGGGTTATCACTCAAAAATCTGGAAGGTATTGGGATTCGTGGGGGTATTTTGTGTTTGCTTATTAAGTTATTTGTTAATTGAAGATTTATATTATTATTTTAGCGGTGAAGCAGTCATTGTAGATTCCAGGGATGGTACAGTAGTTTTGACAGATGAAGAGGGACGATACCATTTTGTGGATACAGACGGTCAGTTTATTCAACGCGGCCGTGACAATACGGTGAAAGTATACATAGTAAACGGTGATCTGGATAATGCGAAATGTATGACAAATGTCTGGTTTTATATTATTTCTTATAGTATTTTTTTAACTATAGCAATTTTCAGCATCAGGAAAATCATTTGTTTGTATGCCGAAGAGAAGAAAATGAAAGAGGATATGAAAAGGATATAAAAACTTTACAAAGCAAATAAATCAATTTATACTATGTTCAAAACGCTGTATAACGGAGGGGAAATGAGCGAAGAAAGTATTGGTTTTGAAAGGATTGGTTTATGAAAAATAAGATGAAGGTGGTTGTTATATACAGCAAACCTGGAAAGGGAAGTACATATAATTGTGTTCAAATCTTTAAGGGAGCTTTGCAGGAAGAAAATGAGGTGGATTTTGTAGAATTTACTCTGCCGGAGGATATGCCGCATGTCTGTCTTGGCTGCTTTACCTGTTTTGAAAAGGGTGAGGACAAATGCCCTCATGCGGATCGGGTCCAACCCATAATAAACGAAATACTGTCGGCAGATGGAATCATTCTTTCAAGTCCGGTATATGCAATGGATGCCAGCGGAGCCATGAAGAGTCTGTTTGACCATATGTGCTATCTGTGGATATCCCATCGGCCCAATGAAGAAATGTTTCATAAAATTGCCATGGTAATTTCCACTGCGGCAGGAACAGGCATAAAGGCCTCTGTCGGAACGCTCAAAAAGAGCCTGCGGTATTGGGGTGTAAAGCGAACATATAGCTTTGGTGCGGCACTCAGGGCTTCACGCTGGGAGGATGTATCGGATAAAGCAAGAGGAAAGATTACAGCAAAGCTTAACCAAAAGGCGAAAAAATTCGGAAACGATATTTTGAACAGGGACAGATTAAGGCCTCCCATGTTAATCAGGTTTTTATTTCCGCTGATGGGAAAAATGATCGGCGGATATGAAGCCGGCAGTTTACTTGACAGGGATACCAGATATTGGAAAGAAAAGGGCTGGCTTGACGGGGGAAAGCCGTTTTAGAAGGGAGATATAGGTTATGGAGTATAAAAATTTACAGAATGAGGAAATTAACATTGAGCTTTTTAATAGCTTTATACGCCGCCAGGAAGTAACCCGTTGCTGGCGGAAAGAAGACGACAAGTGGGTAATTAAGGATATTGCCTTTATTGATGACTGGAACGAGGATGAATTTGCGCTGCTGGTCAGGTGTTTAAGAACCAATATAAGTACGGGTGGAGTTGTATTCGGAGCTTTTGCGGATGGTGTGTTAAAGGGGTTTGCGTCAGTGCGGGGTATCCCCATAGGAACAAACAGTCAATACCTGGATTTATCCAGTATTCATGCTTCGGCAGATATGCGGGGAAAGGGAATTGGTAGAAGACTGTTTGAACTGGTAGCCCAGTGGGCAAGAGAAAAAGGTGCCGAAAAATTATATATATCCTCTCATTCGGCAGTAGAATCACAGGCTTTTTATAAGGCTATGGGCTGTGTGGAGGCAATGGAGTATAATAAAGAACATGTGGAAGAGGAACCTTTCGACTGCCAGTTGGAATATATCTTATAAAAATGGGCGGCTTACGTTAATCGTAAACTGCCTTTTTACATTCATAAAACTTGTTGACATTGACGCACGGTCAAGTGATAAACTGATAATATCACCGAAAGAGGGGCTTAAAATGGATTTGATTAAAATAACCGACCTTACAAATCAGCTTGGATTGTCATCCCGCAGCCTGCGTTATTACGAGCAGGTAGGATTGATTAAAAGTGTCAGGTCAGATACGGAAAAATACCGGTACTATAATTCCCAAAATATTGAGCGGCTGAAACAGATTATGGTGCTTCGTAAAATGCAAATCCCAATAAAGGATATCCTGCGCATTTATGAGAGTGAAGACATGAGCACAGTTGTTGATGCTTTTGTCAGTCGTATTCATGCCATTGATGATGAAGTTAATGCTTTGTCTGAACTTCGCAGTGTGGTCAATGAATTTTTGCAGGCGATGATAGAAAATGGGGTGACGAAGATTTCGGCACTGCCGATTTTATATGAAGAAATGGAAAAGCGGGTTGATGCTTTAGAGGAGCGGAAGGTTATAAGTTATTCAGAGCTTTCTGATTTATCGGAAAGACTGGCAAAACCGCTGGAAACATCCATCGCTTGTTTACCTGCCATGCGCATGATTTCTTCGCAGTTAAAAGAAAACCCGAACCTGTCCGATGCAGACGGATTCCGACACTGGGCACAGGTAAATGATATCTGGCCGGATGAGTCGGGAAGCCATGAGATATTTGAATTTCAAATCAGTACAGGTGATGTTGTGATAATGAAAGTCAGCGATGATTTTATTAACAACAGTCAATATTTGGATTATGCGTTTGCAGGCGGGTTATTTGCGGCGGCCAATATTTATCTTGATGAGGATTTGGGCGAAAGATTCCGTTCCCTTTTAACTGGTTTTGACAACAATAAATACTATCAGATAGACTATCGGCATGACGGCACTTTGCGGCATCCGGCATTGCTTAAAAAGCTGATTTCCCCAGATGACCAGCGGGAACTGGTTTCACTGCTGGTGCCGGTAAAGAAGCGCACGGCTGATCCTGCGCTGTATGAAAAACCGCAGGAAATTGTTCCGGAGTCTATCTCAATCGAGGAAATAGAAATACAAAATCCGTCGCTGTGGACTGTTGATGTGCCGATGGATAAGCTGATTCCCATAAATTATCCTCATTATCAAATCACCGAACAGGGAGAGGCGGAATACATCGCGTGGATTTCAACACGGGTATTATCAACAGATGTTGCGGTAAAATTGCCTTTCCGTGTGGACGTAGAGTTTCGAATACGCAAGGAAAATCTGCAATTTGCCTGGGGTACGGATGAAGGCAGTGTACGCTTGTATCATGGTAATGACTTGAATCACTTGTTCGGTATAAATATGGAAACAAATCCCGACGAGCGGCTGTCGCAAGAAGCAATCTGCTTCCATCAGCCGATTTTTCGAAATTATTTTAAATATCAGAAACGCGGAGGTATTAACAGAAACGAATATAACCGTCTAACGTGGATTGTCGGCCAAACGCATTTAGTAGTTTTTATTAACAACGAGATACGGTATTGCGGTGTAAATTTCCCATATATGTCTGTGGATTTGAGAAACCAGGAGGCTCTTCCCATCTTAATCGGTTCAAATGGGCAAAGCAAAATGTTCTTTAAATCAATCCGTGTTTCACAGCTTGCACAAATACAGAAATCTAAAATAAAAAAAGGAGAGCTTATAATGATTACCAGACAGAGCAACAACATGATACCTAATATCCATCGATTTATTATCAGTGAACATGGAGAAAATTATCATTTTAACGGTTGTGCCCGTTATGTAATGGAGTCTTTGGGTGAATATACTGCGGATTCCGATCTCATGACAGAAGAAATTTATAACGGCAAAGAGGTTGCTGCGGATTTCGGCTACTGGTTTTTTGCAGGGCTTACAGGCGATATTCTGGCTCAGGTTTATTCTTACAGGGAATATATGGGTGAAGCGGCTACTGCTTGCATATTTAACCGTGAGGGCGGCAGTTACTTTGAAAAGGTTTTTGAAAAATGCGGTTATGCAAGCACATTCGTGTCAGCTAAGCAGCTTTGTGCGAATAAAGAAATGTATCTTCAAACGCTTATGGCCTATATAGATAAAGGAATCCCCGTCATAGCGATTACACATCTTGGACCTCCCTGGGGTATTTATGTTGGGTACGAGGAATTCGGAAAAACGTTGTTTTTTTTGTCGGGAGATAAATCTGAACCCGAACGGGTTCCGGTTGAACAAATAATCGGTGATGAAGCGGTTTCATATTCATCACATACCCATCAGGGAGAGGCGGAATCTCATGCTGCTAACGGATGGATTTTCGTCGGCGAAAAGAAATATACGGTGGATCTTGCACAAGCTTACAGGGATATTATATTTAATATGCCAGATTTACTTACAATAAAGACAGACGAATATTGTTTCGGGGCGGAAGCGTTTCGCGCATGGGCTGACAGTATCGAGAATGGAAAATTTGATGATGTAAAACCTGAGGAATTTGACAGCTGGGGAGATCATGTGAGTAATATCTGCAATATGGCAACAAACGGAAGCTGTGTCCATAATTTTTTGAAAAGAGCACAGGGACTAAATCCCCACATGACTTTTCTGGATGATATAAATAGACTGTACGAGCGAACGGCGAGAATTTGGAACAATGATAACGGTGAGGATTTGGAAGCCCTTGGCGGCGGTTTCAATGTGACGCTGGAAGAATTACAGAATAAAGAAAGACGTAGTAAAATTGCGGCAAAAATTCGCGAGGCGGCCGACTGTATGGATGAGGTTGTGCAGATAATAAATGAAAATAGTTTGCAATAGCTTGCTCTTCTTTTTGCTTGTGGGCATTCCGGTATTCATGATTGGAGGATATAAGAAAAAGAAAAACAATGCTATAAGCAAGGAACAAGTTGTGGTAATATATAATAAAAATATATTTATTTTATATCAATATGTGGAGGGCCATGAACCGGGTGCGAAAGATACTGCAAGGGTCGGGGAACTGATAGGGATGCTTCATAAGACAATGAAAAAATACCCATACCGGCTGACTAAATGGGATAAGTATTTTTTTATTGACAGATATATAGAAATATTGAAGGGTAGATCATATTCCAAAGCAGATTTATTCCGGGAGCATGGAAATAAACTATGGAGCAGAGTCGGCCAATTGCCAGTAGGATATTGTTTTATTGAGGAGTAATATTATGTCAGGACATTTTGGATTTTCTTATGTGGGACTTATTTTTTTATTGATGCTGACCATTCCTAATTTAATCTGGACTAAAAATCAACCATCGGGGTATGACTTTAGCAATGAAAATAAGATATTATTGTGGTTGGAAAGGATTGGCCAGGTATTAGTCAGTTGCACTGTGTTGGTGTTTTCTGATTTTAATTTGCATGAATGGTCCCTTTGGTCTTTATGGCTAATAGCGGCATTTATGGTAATGATACTATATGAATGCTGGTGGTTACGCTACTTTAGAAGCAAAAAAGACCTTGCGTGATTTCTACAGCAGCTTTGCAGGAGTCCCGGTAGCAGGAGCAACATTGCCGATACTGGCATTTTTCCTATTGGGGATATACGGAAAGGTTATTTGGCTGATGATTGCCGTTGTAATATTGGGAATTGGCCATATTGGGATTCACTTGCAGCATCGAAGTGAAAGTTTTTAAAGTGTAAAATGAAAGTAATCAATAAGTAAAAGTTTTTATAGTGTATAATGAAATATGATGTGAAGGAGAATTATGAAATTTATAATAACAGGATCTGCAGTTTGCTTATGATGGTATGTGTATATACCTTTAAGGAGAAGATTTTATGATAGGATTAATAGTGGCATATTCCCATAATCATGTAATAGGCAATAACGGCATGATTCCATGGAAAATAAAGGGAGAGCAAAGCCGTTTTAAGGAATTAACAGTAGGTAATGTGGTGGTGATGGGCAGACGATCTTATGAAGAAATAGGAAGGCCGCTGCCGAATCGAACTACCATTGTGATCTCCCGCACCCGTAATTTTGATGCAGAGAATTGTATTACCGTACCATCATTGCAGGAGGCTCTGAAGCTGGCGGGAGACAGGGATGTATACATATCCGGCGGTGCCGGTGTATATGCGGAGGCACTGCCCTTAGCGGACAAAATGTATATAACGGAAATAGACTTGGAAGTTGCCGGAGACACTTTTTTTCCTGATTTTAACGAAGAAGATTTTATAAAAGAAGTGGAGAAGAGGGTGGAGGGAGAAACACCTTATACATATATTACATATACCAGAAAGAGCAGTGGAACTATTTTATGAAATATTATTTTGCCCCCATGGAGGGGATTACCGGATATATTTTCCGAAATGCATATCATACTTTTTGGGGCGGGGTGTACAAGTACTTTACGCCTTTTATTTCTCTTACCCAGAGTAATAAAGGATATAAAAAGCAGCTAAAAGATATTTTACCGGAGAATAACCGGGGGTTGACCATTGTACCACAGGTCTTGACCAATAATAGTCAGGATTTTATTCAGCTTTCCAAGGATATCAGGGATCTGGGATACGAGGAAATCAACTTAAACCTGGGCTGTCCGTCCGGTACGGTAGTATCCAAAAATAAGGGCGCCGGATTTCTCTCGCAACCGGAAAGGCTTAATGAGTTCTTAGAAGAAATTTTTACGGCTTCCGTTACTGAGATTTCCATAAAAACAAGAATAGGGATAGGGGAACCGGAAGAATTTTACCGGCTGCTGGATATTTTCAATCAATATTCCCTGAAGGAACTGATTATCCATCCCAGGGTTCAGAAAGACTTTTATAATAACAAACCCAATTTGACAATTTTCCGGGAAGCAGTAGGAATAAGCAAAAATTCGATAGGCTACAATGGTGATATTTTTATAGTGGAAGACTATCAGAAACTGACGGAAGAGTTTTCTGAGATAAATTCGGTTATGCTGGGAAGGGGACTTCTTCGGAATCCGGCACTGATAGAGCAGATAGGCGATGGTGGGCAGATCCGGGATATCGGGCGGTTAAGGGATTTTCATAATCGTATCTATGTGGATTACCGCAGTGTTATGTCGGGGGATACACCAACTTTATATAAAATGAAAGAATTATGGAGTTATTTGATATGCCTGTTTCCTGATTGTGAAAAGGAAGGAAAGAGAATCCGCAAAGCTAATAAACTTTCGGAATATGAAGAAATTGTCAATCGAATATTTGAACGCTGCCGTAATTAGTGTTAAAATAGAACAGAAAAAGGAGGAGAATAATTATGCAGATGGAACAATTACAGAAGGACATGATAGCAGCAATGAAGGCCAAGGATAAAACCAGAAAGGATGCCATATCAGCTTTGGTTTCCGCAGTAAAGAAGGTGGCTATCGACGAAGGCTGCCGTGAAGATATCGGTGAAGAACTGGTAGACCGGGTAATCTTAAAAGAGATTAAAACCGTAAAGGAGCAAATCGATACCTGTCCGGAAACCCGTACTGACTTATTGGAGGAGTATCAGGCAAGATATGAAGTAATGTCGGAATATGCTCCGGCCATGATGTCCGCAGAGGAAGTAAAGGCCATATTGGCAGAAAAGTTTGCCGAGGTAATTGCAACCAAGAATAAGGGACAGATTATGAAAAGCATTATGGGAGAATTAAAAGGCAAGGCAGACGGAAAAGTAATCAATGAAGTGGTAACCGAATTGTGCCAGTAACAGTAGACCGGTTGATGGAAAATCAGCCGGTTTTTGTCAAAGGAAAACTATTTTATGAAACTGGAAGAGATTATGGAGGAAGAATAGAAAGATGACCAATAAAGAGGTTTTAGAAGCAGCCATGCGGCAATCAGCGATAGATGCTAACTGCGGTTGGGAAGACTTCCTGTCGGATTGTCATAAAGTGGTGATATCAGAAACCAATGAAAATGCCAGAAGATATCTGAAATTGCCCTTCGACTGCAATCTGGTTTCATATGGAAATAACATTGTCGCCTCAGTACGTGAGGATCTTGCTGAGGTGGTAAGGCAATACATAGACAAATATCCTACTGAACATTGCTTTGAGACGCCTAATTTTCACGTGCTGAATGATGAATTACAAAAGCATGATTTGCGGATTTGCTTTATGGCGGAATATTTTCTGCCGGATGTGACTTGCCTGAAAGCACTGCCTTGTGATTATGAAATAAAGATATTGTCAGCCGATGATTTTGCGGAGCTTTATAAACCGGAATGGAGCAATGCCTTGTGTGAGGATCGTAAGCATCGGGATGTTTTGGGGGCAGGAGCTTATGACAATGACAGACTGATCGGACTGGCCGGCTGCTCGGCTGACTGTGACAGTATGTGGCAGATTGGTGTGGACGTTTTACCGGAGTACCGGCGTCGGGGTATTGCCAGTGCATTGACCAGCCGACTGGCACTGGAGATCCTGGAACGGGATAAGGTACCTTTTTACTGTGCCGCCTGGTCCAATTTGAAATCAGTCAGAAATGCCATAAAAAGCGGTTTCTATCCCAGCTGGGTAGAAATGACTGCCAAAAGTAAGGATTTTGTTGCAGATATGAATAAATGAAGGGAAACTGTGAAAGATGGGAAATGTGTTGGACTTATTTAGCCCACCGACAAAAAAGTGGTTTGAAAAGGCTTTTGGTGCCCCTACAAAAGTGCAAGAAGAAACCTGGCCGGCGGTAATGGAAGAGAAACCGGTGTTAGTAAGTGCACCTACCGGTACCGGTAAGACGTTATCGGCTTTTTTGGTATTTATTGACCGGTTGAAGGCTACGGCAAGAGCGGGGGAACTGGAGGAAAAGCTATATGTCATATATGTATCTCCCTTAAAGTCCCTTGCAGGAGATATCAGAGAAAATCTGAACAGACCATTGGATGGGATTGGGGAAGCAGAAGAAGAATTATATGGGGAAAAGACGCAGATTAATGTGGCGATTCGTACCGGGGATACGATACAAAGAGACAGGCAGCGGATGATCAAGCATCCGCCCCATATCCTGATTATTACCCCGGAATCTCTTTACCTGATGCTGACCGGTAAGTCCAGCCGGTCTATTTTGCATACCACGCAGGCCATTATCATCGATGAACTGCATGCCATGATCGATACCAAAAGAGGGGCACACCTGATGCTGTCTATCGCCAGACTGGACCAGCTATGTGGCCGACCGGTACAGAGAATCGGACTATCAGCAACAATAGAACCGCTGGAACTGGCAGCCGATTACTTATCCCCGGAAAAGGCTGTAATTGTAGCCCCTGCCATGGAAAAGAAAGTAAAAATAGAAATAAAAGGCACCCTCCCCCGCATCGGAAGGCGCAAGGATCCGGTTTGGGAAGAACTGGGCAGTGAAGTATATAAGCAGTGTCAAGGCAGCAAAAGTGTAATTGCTTTTTCCGAAGCCAGGCGTTATGCAGAAAAAACAGCATATTATGTAAACCAATTAGGCGGTGACGGATTTGCCAGAGTACATCACGGAAGCTTGTCCAAGGAACAACGCCTGGAAACCGAAAAAACCTTGCGTGATGGTTCTCTTCGACTATTATGTGCGACGTCCTCCATGGAACTGGGCATTGATGTAGGTGATATCGACCAGGTTCTTCAAATAGGCTGTCCCAGGACCATATCCAGTACCATGCAGCGGTTAGGCCGGGCCGGACATAACCCGGGCCGAATCAGCTATATGTACATGTACCCCCGAACCGCCCCGGAAGGACTGTATTGTGGCATGACCGCCGAAATTGCCAGGCGCGGAGGGGTGGAAAAAGCTGCTCCCCCCCGGATGTGTTTTGACGTGTTAGCACAGCATCTGGTATCCATGTCTACGATTGGTTACACGGTAGAGGAGGCACTGGAAATCATAAAAAGAACTTATTCTTTCCGCAATGTGACCAAAAAGGATATTCAGGATATCCTTGGAATGCTGGCAGGAGACTATGAACATAGCCGGGAAATTCCCGTTCGCCCCCGCATCCTTTACGACCGTATTCATGAAAGTGTAACCGGTGATACTTACAGCCGGATGCTGGCAGTAGCTGCCGGCGGAACCATACCGGATAAAGGACTTTATACAATCAAAACCGAAGACAACGTAAACCTTGGTGAGTTGGATGAAGAATTCGTCTATGAAACCCGCATTGGAGACAAGATTGTCCTGGGTTCCTTTGCCTGGCGGATTCTCAGGCAGGACAAGAATGCCGTGATCGTAGCCCCCACTTCGGCAGACGGAGCCAGACTGCCATTTTGGAAAGGTGAAATCAAAGGACGTTCGTTAAGTACCAGCCTGGAATTTGGCAAGCTGATCAGAAAGTTTGCCAAAGGAATCGAAGAGGATACTATCCTGGAAGATTTGGCCAAGCTGGGAATGAATGAATCAGCGGCAGAAAGTGCGGCAGACTTTTTGAAGCGGCAGATCGAAGCCACCGGAATACTTCCTGATGACCGAACAATAATTGTAGAACATTTCACCGATCATACGGGCTGCCACCAGATTATGGTTCATGCCCTGTACGGTAAGCGGGTGAACGCCCCCTTAGCGATGCTGATGCAGCATGCCGCCGGAAAAGTGATGAATATAAACGTAGGCTGTGTAGATGAAGAAGATGGTTTCCTGCTATATCCCTATGGGGAAGAAGTACTGCCGGAAGGGTTGATTTATGCTATTTTGCCCAAGGGGGCCAGAAAGATTCTGGAGGCGATGCTGCCGGTGACACCGGCTTTTAATATGACCTTTCGGTACAATGCTGCCAGAGCACTGATGATGGGGATGAAAGGCCAGGGCCGTCAGCCTCTTTGGCTGCAGCGATTGAAAAGCACGGAGATGCTTGATTTTTTAATAGAAGAAAAGAACCACCCCTTGATACGGGAGACCAGGCGGGAGTGTTTGGAAGAAATATGGGATATTGATGGAGTACTGGAAATATTAAATGGAATCCAAAGCGGTACTATAGCAGTTCGTGAGGTGTATACAGATCTTCCTTCACCCATGTCCCTGCCTTTACAGTGGCAGGTGGAGGCTGCGGAGATGTATTCTTACAGTCCTACCACGGACGGTTTACGTCAGGCGGTGCTTGGTGAACTGAATGCCCTGGATGGAATGAAGCCGGCGGCAGAGGATTTGAAGCGGCAGCAGGAGCGGAAAAAACACCCGGAGAGTGCTGACCAGCTGCACTCTCTGCTGATGATGGAAGGGGATTTGCTGGTTGAGGAACTTTGGGAATTGGGCAGCCGGGAAGATATGACAGCCTGGATAGAGGAGCTTACCGGTCAGGGAACAGTGGTATATATTGAGCCGGGTTTGTGGATTGCAGCCGAACAGCAAAAAGAGTATGAGAGAGCTTTGGAACAATATGATAAAGAAGCTTTAGTTCATATATTGCGGCGGATGTTTTATTACCGGGGTGGTATGGGGCTAAAACAAATTTGCGAAAGATATTTTCTGGAGGAAGGACTGACCGGGAATATCCTGAAAGAACTGCTGGAAACCGACAGCATTGTGGAGGATGACAGTGTTTATTATCATGCCAAACAATACTCTCTGGCCAGAAAGGCAACCATCAGAGGGCTCAGGGCGCAGACCGCAACCCAGCCCGGAGAGGCTTATGCCGCCATGATGGCAGCCGGGGCAGAAAAGAATGCATCCCCTGCTGAACAACTGGAGATGGCGGTGAAGCAATACTGCGGGCAGGCTTTTCCGGCGGCCTGGTGGGAGACAGTAATATTTTCCAGACGGGTAAAGGGTTATCGTGAAAATTTATTAGATCAGTTTTTAGCCGGAGGTGAGTATTTCTGGCGCTTTAATGCAGAGGGCAACCTGTGCTTTGAGCGATATGAAGACATAGACTGGGAACAGCCGGTACCGGAAAGCGGAGAAGATTTAACAGCGGATGAACAGCTTTTATATCAGGAGCTGTGCCGACGGGGTGCCAGTTTTATGCGGGCATTTAACAGCCTGACGTTAGCCGGAAGTGCCCAGGAGGGGTTACTTTCTTTGGCCCGGAAAGGTTATGTTTGTGCAGACAGCTTTTTACCGGTGCGGCAGTGGCTGAATTGGGATAAAATTAAAAAGGCAACTCCACGGGCGCGGGTAAATGCCCGAGTGATGGCATTGTCAACCGGTCGTTTTGATATTGTCCGGCCTTTAAAAGAAAGAAGTATGGAAGAATGGCTGGAGCAGCTTCTACGGGAGCAGAAAATCCTTTGCCGGGAAACATACAGAAGACCGGAAATCGGAAAGGATATTAATCCCGAGGAACATATGCAGAATACCGGCTGGGGTAAGGCCCTGGAAGTCCTGCGGATTTGGGAATACACCGGGCGTGTGCGCCGGGGGTATTACGTAGCAGGAATGAGTGGCGCTCAGTTCGTAAAGGCCGAGGATTATGAAGGCGTGGTTCTGGCTTTACAGCGGTATGCCAATCAACAGGAGGTGGTCTGGCTGAATGCGGCCGACCCCTGTCAGATATGGGGAAAAGCCCTCGCTGTCAAGGAAGGTAAGGACTTTATGAACATTCCCGGTACCCTGGTGGCACTATGGGGCGGAAAGCCGGTGGCGGTACTGGAGCGGCAGGGTAAAATCCTGCGTTTTCTGGAAGATGGAATGAGGGATAAGAAGATAATGGATATCTTAAAAGAGCTGGTTTCTTTATATAAACAGAAGAGACTGCTGCCCGATAAAAAACGGCTGGTGCTGAAGGAATATCCAGAAACCGCTGAGGCGACATTGAAGAAAGTAGGATTTCATAAAGAAATGTTGGATTATGTACTGTATATATAAATTTGTTTAACATTACTAGTAGAATCAAGTTTGTAAAATGAAATTTACAAACTTGATTTTTTTAATAATTATGATAAACTTGATTTATAAAGTGCAATAATATTATTTTTAGCTGAGTATATACAGTAGAAAGGAAAAATATGGTTGAACGTAAAGAATACCTTGAGGATTTAATCAGCTTTAGGGATAAGAATTTAATAAAAGTAGTTACCGGTATTAGACGATGCGGGAAATCAACGATGTTTGAGTTATATCAAGAATACCTGTTAAAAAGCGGTGTTAATCCGGAACAGATTATTGCTGTTAATTTAGAAGACGGAGATTATCGGAACATCCGGTCAGCTGAAAATCTTTTCGAGTATGTAAATAATAAGTTATCTCATAATTCGAAAAATTACGTTTTCCTTGATGAAGTACAGCAGGTTGAGGACTTTCAACAGGCAGTAGATTGGCTTTATGCAAAAAAGAATGTAGATGTGTATATTACAGGTTCCAATGCTTTCCTCTTATCAGGTGAACTTGCGACTTTACTTTCCGGCAGATATGTTGAAATAAAAATGCTGCCGCTTTCCTTTAAAGAATATATTTCTGCCTTTCCCGACAATCAGAATGCGGCAGAGATATATGTAAATTATCTTTCAAACAGTTCTTTTCCGGGAACGCTCGAGCTGGAACGAAAGAAAGATATCCGGGCATATCTTGAAGGTATCTATAACACGATATTGCTTAAGGACATTGTTACCAAAAGAAGAATTTCCGATCCATCAATGCTGGAAAGTGTAGTCGAATTCATGTTTGATAATATTGGCAATTTGTGTTCATCGACTAAAATAGCTAATTCCATGACGTCAGCAGGCAGAAAGATAAGTGTCCCGACCGTAGAAAGCTATTTGTCGGCATTGACAGACAGTTATATTTTATATAAGGTCGGCCGCTATGATATCAGGGGAAAGCAGTACCTTTCGACAGGTTCAAAATTTTATGTTGCTGATATTGGACTCAGATACTTTTTACTTGGTTCGGGAAAGGCGGATATGGGGCGTATCTTGGAAAATATTGTTTATCTTGAATTGCTAAGACGAGGATATGAGGTTTATGTTGGTAAAGCAGGAGATGCGGAAGTTGATTTTATTGCAGTTAATAATGAAGGTGAGGAATACTATCAGGTATCTCAAACGGTCCTTGATCCGGCGACGCTTTTGCGGGAATTGTCTTCTCTTGATGCAATTAAAGACCATAACCCTAAATATTTGCTGACGATGGATTATGTACCAATTACGTCACACAATGGTATTAAACAAATAAATGTACTGGAGTGGCTGCTGAAGCGGTAATAAAAGGACCAGTAAATAAGAGAGAGGTACACTATGAATTACGAAATAGTACACTTACCAAAAGAACAGTGGAAAGATTATGTTATTCCAATGGGGTATACCACCACAGAATACTATGAGGTATCAAAGGAACAAAGCCAGTCAGGTTTTATAATTACTGTAGAGAAAAGGCCATTTGATGAAGCGATAACGCATACACCGGAGGAATATGATTTTCCGGATAAATTGTATATGGAGCATTGGGAAGATGCATATGCATGGGGTATAATTCACGAGGGAGAACTAATTGCCGCAGTGGAAACCAATCCTGAAAAGTGGTCTAACCGTTTACGGATAACCGAGCTTTGGGTAGCAGATGCTTATCAGAAGCAGGGTATTGGCCATGAGCTGATAGAGTTGGTAAAAGAGCAGGCCAGACAGGAGCGCCGCCGGGCGGTTATTCTGGAAACCCAATCCTGCAATGTAAATGCAGTTGATTTTTACCTCCATGAAGGATTTACCTTAATCGGAATGGATACCTGCTGCTACCAGAACAACGATTTGCAGCGGAAGGAAGTGCGGTTGGAGCTGGGATGGTTTCCGGAACGAAAGATAAGGTTGTCCCGGGATGAAGTGGAGATCCGGCGAGAGACGCCTGAAGACTGGTATGCCGTGGAGCGGATGACCCAGCAGTCCTTCTGGAATAAACATACCCGGGGGTGCAACGAGCATTATCTGGTTCACAAGCTGTGGCAGGATCAGGACTATCTGCCGTCAATCAGCCGGATTGCCTGTAAGGATGGAGAGGTGATCGGCTGTATCATGTATTCCAGAGCCTATGTACAGGATGGGGATAAGCGGCATGACATTGTTACCTTCGGCCCTTTATGTGTTACCCCCAAATGGCAGGGTACCGGTGTGGGTGAGATGCTGCTTAAAGAAACCATGAAACTGACAGCTGAGGCTGGATATCCGGGAATTGTTATTTTTGGTGAGCCGGATTATTATCCTCAGATAGGGTTTAAGACTTGTGACCATTTTCAGATTACTACCAGAGATGGGAAAAATTTTGATGCCTTTATGGGCATTGAGTTAATAGAAGGCGGTATGCAGGAGATCAAGGGAAAATTTTATGAAGCAGAGGTATTTGAAGACTTACCCATGGAGGAAGCAGAAAAATATAATCAGCTGTTCCCACCGCTGAAAAAGCAGTATTTTCCTTCACAATGGGATTAACGGAAAGGCCAGGTGATTGTTATGTCAGAAGTAACCAAAAGAGCTTTGGAGACTTCTTTAAAAAATTTACTTGCAAAAAAACCGCTGGATAAGGTAACTATTGCGGATATCGCAGATGACTGCGGGGTTAACCGCATGACCTTTTACTATCATTTTAAAGATATTTATGATTTGGTGGAATGGTCCTGCCTGCAGGAAGGGGCTAAGGCTCTGAATGGGAAAAAGACCTATGACACCTGGCAGCAGGGGTTTTTGCAAATCTTTCAGGCAGTGCAGGAAAACCGGGTATTTATCGAGAATGTCTATCATTCGGTAAGCCGGGAGCATGTAGAAGTATATCTTTATGAGCTGACGTATGACCTGATGATTGGGGTTGTGGAAGAAATGTCAACAGGAATAAAAGTTCGGGCGGAGGATAAGAAATTTATAGCCGACTTTTATAAATTTGCTTTTGTGGGTATTATGCTGGAATGGATCAAAAATGGTATGAAGGAAGATACAGAAAGTATCATTGAAAGGCTGAATATGTTGATTCAAGGGGATATTGCCAGAGCATTGGAAACCTTCCGGACAGATAAATCTTATCAAAAAGAACAAAATGATTAAAAACCTTACATTCTTCTCCTCTTGATAGAAATCTTATCAAGGGGAGATTTTTGTTTATTGGAACCTTCGCAAAAGACCTTTATGATGTGGTCATAATCAAATTTTACGAAGGAGGTAGTTATTATGTATTACTCAAACGGAAACTATGAAGCATTTGCAAGACCCCTGAAACCGGAAGGTGTTGACCGGAAGTCAGCCTATTTGATCGGCTCCGGCCTGGCATCCCTTTCTGCCGCAGCTTACCTGGTGCGTGACGGACAGATGAAAGGTGAACATATACACATTCTGGAAAAGGATCCCATTCCGGGCGGCGCCTGCGACGGATATGAATATCCTGATCGTGGCTATGTAATGCGGGGTGGCCGGGAAATGGACAATCACTTTGAGTGTATGTGGGATATCATGCGCTCCATTCCTTCCATAGAAACGGAAGGGGTTTCGGTACTGGATGAATACTATTGGCTGAACAAAGCTGACCCCAACTATTCCCTGTGCCGTGCCACTGTAAACCAGGGTGAGGATGCTCACACCGACGGCAAGTTCGGATTGTCTGATAAGGCCAGTTTGGAAATCATGAGTTTGTTTATGATGGCGGATGAAAAGCTCTATAACCTGCGCATTGATGAGGTGTTCAGTGACGAAGTTCTGAATTCTAATTTCTGGATGTACTGGCGGACCATGTTTGCTTTTGAAAATTGGCATTCAGCTCTGGAAATGAAATTATATCTGCATCGGTTCGTACATCATGTAGGTGGCTTACCGGATTTTAAAGCACTGCGTTTCACCAAGTACAACCAGTATGAGTCCATGATCCTGCCCATGGTAGAATATTTGAAAGAGCATGGCGTACAATTTCATTATGATATGCAGGTGGTTGATGTACAGTTTGATATCAAGCCCGGGAAGAAGGTTGCCAAACGTATTATTTGTATTCATGAAGGTAAAGAAACCAGTATCGATTTAACCGAGGATGATTTACTGTTTATTACTAACGGCGGCTGCGTGGAAAACTCAACCCTTGGCGATCAGAACAATCCGGCTCCCATGAATGTGGAAATCAAAGACGGATGTGGTTGGGACTTGTGGCGAAAAATAGCCGCTCAGGATTCTTCCTTTGGTCATCCTGACAAGTTCTGCGGTGATCCGGAGAAGACCAACTGGATGTCGGCTACGGTAACCACTTTGGATGACCGGGTAGTTCCCTATATCCAGAAAATCTGTCAGAGAGATCCTTTCAGCGGTAAGGTGGTGACCGGCGGTATCGTAACAGCCAGAGATTCCAGTTGGCTGCTTAGCTGGACCTTTAACCGTCAGCCCCAGTTCCGTACTCAGCCCGGCGATCAGCTGGTAGGATGGGTATACGGACTGTTCAGTGACAAGCCGGGTGATTATGTGAAAAAGACCATGCGTGAATGTACAGGTAAGGAAATCTGTATGGAGTGGCTGTACCATATGGGCGTTCCCACCGGACAGATTGAAGAGCTGGCAGCCAACAGCGTAAAGACAGTTCCCTGTATGATGCCTTATATTACAGCATTCTTTATGCCTCGTGAGGCAGGAGACCGTCCTAACGTAGTACCTGATGGTGCGGTAAACTTTGCTTTCCTCGGACAGTTCGCCGAAACAGAGAGAGATACTATTTTTACCACTGAGTATTCAGTACGGACCGGAATGGAAGCGGTTTATACCCTGTTGGATATTGACAGGGGCGTGCCGGAGGTATGGGGCAGTGTCTACGATGTCAGGGACTTGCTGGATGCTACCGTGAAGCTTTCGGATGGTAAGAAAGTAACTGATCTGGATTTACCGTTTAAGGCAAAGGTGGCTTTGAAGGAAGGGTTAAAGAAAATCAAGGACACAGAAGTAGAAAAGTTATTGAAAGAATATAAGCTGATTTAGCAGGAAGGAGATACCTCAGATTTATTGGGGTATCTCCTAAATAAATCCTACCATTTGCTTGATCGGTTCACCCTTAAATAAATGGATTCCGGTAAATGGTGCAATGTGTAGAGATTCAATTTCTTCGTGGATATTCAACTCGATCTCATTGATTGCGTTCTGTACGATATTTATTCAATCCATTCTTTCATCCCTCTCTCGTTAACCACATGATAACAGTTCATAAACGAGTTTTCTTGAATAATCTTGCACTGATCTGTCAGGTGAAAGGGCTACTCGGAATCACTATATTCCTCCCAAAATAAGTCGTTTAATGTTTTGTCCAGTTCTTTACAGATTGCAGTGCATAACTTCAAAGAAGGATTATAGTCTCCGGCTTCAATCATTCCGATGGTCTGCCTGGTGACATCAGTTCTCTCAGCCAATTCAATTTGCGAAAGGCCTTTTTCCATTCTTGCCATTTTCATTTTTAAATTCTTCATAGTCACCTCTTTGTACGGTCAGCTCAGTAGTTGTGTAAAGCTGTCAAATAATGAAATACCAAATTGGTTGGATATTTCCTGTAACCCGCTAATTATTTCCTGACGGGTATAATTACAAAGTTCCAGATAATCATCGGAGTAATCGTTTATATGTGCGTAAAAAGCTAATGCAAGCTCATAATTTTTCAAATCATCGGTATCAATGTCATAAAGTAGATTTTCAGCCTCATTTATTTGACCGTTGTCAGCTAAAGTAATTAGTTTTTTGAAAAAGGATTGGCCGCTGGTATGCACACTTTCGCCAGGCAACTCAACGTATGCCATTTCCTTATGCAAAACAAGCCTTGCTAATAACCGGACAATATCTTTAATCAGACGTATCAGATAATCTTGTTCAAACATATGCATCCCTCCACTTGCATTATATGATAACTTTTATATAATGTCAAATATATATTGCATATGCAAAATATAAATTACCATGCCATTAAGGGAACCCAACTATTTATAATGTGTTCAGGGAATTTGTATGTTAGAATAAAGTCAGCAACAAATCAGACAGGAGGTCTAAGTAAAATGAATGAAACCAAGTTTGATGGTATGGGAAAAGTCTATGCAAAGTTCCGTCCGGCATATCCGCAGGAGTTTATTGATTATCTATATTCTGAAGTAGGGATTAATAAGGACAGTGTTATCGCTGATATTGGTTCGGGAACTGGTATTTTAACAAAACAATTACTTGAAATGGGCAATAGAATATTTTCCGTTGAACCAAATGAAGATATGCGAGCAGTTGCCGAAGCGGATTTAAGTTACCACAATAATTTTATTTCTGTGAATGGTACTGCCGAGAATACAACCCTTGCGGATAGCAGTGTTGACTTTATTACCGTTGCACAGGCTTTTCATTGGTTTGACAGAGCGAATTTCAAGGCAGAGTGCGGCCGCATTCTCAAACCGAAGGGCAAGATTATTCTTGTTTGGAACAGCCGGGTTTTCAGTGCGGAAGCAGTACAGGATGGAGATGCGATTAACAGAAAATATTGTCCTAATTTCAAGGGCTTTAGCGGTGGTATGCGTGGTGAAGAGAGAGAAGGTGAGTTCAACGATTTTTTTACCGGGAAGTATGAAACAAAGGATTTTCAAAATGACCAGACTTTTGATTTGAACGGATTTATAGGACGCAACTTATCTGCGTCCTATGCACTCAAAGCGAACGACAAAAACTACGCCGCATATATTGATGAATTGACAAAGAGTTTTAACAAGTATGCTGTTGATGGAAAAATGATAATGCCTAATGTTACGAGAAGCTATGTGGGCAACATACAATTGTTTATTGATCTAATATCTGCCCATTAGTCGAGATGGTTACCACCTGCCAGGGAATCATTTTGCCGCTGTTTTGCAGAGCCGCTTTTACAGCATATTCAATGCCTCCGCAGCAGGGTACTTCCATCCGCACCACCGTAACCGATTTTATGTTATTGTTTTTGAGGATGGCAGTCAGTTTTTCACTGTAATCACCTTCGTCCAGCTTAGGACAGCCAATGACAGTAATCTTATTTTTCATAAACTCAGTATGAAAATTACCGTAAGCATAAGCAGAACAATCAGCAGCTACCAAAAGATTGGCATTTTCAAAATAAGGTGCATTTACCGGAACCAATTTAATCTGTACCGGCCATTGATTCAGCTGTGAGGTTATATTCTGCATCGGGGAAATATTTCGTGCAACTTCGGCCTCATTATATTCCAGTGCTTCCCGCTCTTCAAAGGAGATAGCACCAGTCGGGCAGACCGGCAGACAGTTGCCCAAACCGTCACAGTAATCATCCCGCAAAAGTTCAGCTTTACCGTCGATAAGTCCGATTGCTCCTTCGTGACAGGCTGATACACAAAGTCCGCATCCATTACACTTTTCTTTATCAATTCTAATAATTTGTCTGATCATTTATATGTCCTCCTTGTTTTTCCAAGTATAGTGTAATATACTGAAAACAAAAAAACTGTGGTTAAAACCACGAAAAGGTAAAAAGTTGAAAAATTTTAAAAAATATTTTGAAATATTAATGGCCACTTCACTATTTACAGGTATTGCAGAAAGTGAACTGGAATCCATGCTAAGTTGTCTGGAAGCGCAGACTGCTGATGTAAAGAAAGATGAAATCCTGCTGCTGGCAGGGAAACAGCCGGAACACATCGGAATCGTTCTTGCCGGACAGCTTCATATCGTTAAAGAGGATTATGATGGTAATCGTACCATCGTAGCAGTCATAACAACGGGGGAGATTTTTGCGGAAGCATTATGCTGTGCCGGAGTGAAGGAAAGTCCGGTTACAGTTCTGGCTGATTGCGATTCTACAGTTATGATGCTGCGATTTAACCGGATTTTGCACACTTGCCCCAGGTCTTGCGGGTTCCACGCGCGGTTGATTGAAAATATGCTGGGTGTGATTGCCCGCAAAAATTTGCTGCTGCAAAGTCGGCTGGATATTATTGCAATTCGTTCGGTTAGGGAGAAAGTTTTACGTTACCTTAATTCATTTACACATAAACCGGGGCAGTATATATCGATTCCTTTTAACCGGGAGGAACTGGCGAATTATCTTTGCGTCGAACGAAGTGCGCTGTCTCATGAGTTGTCCCGAATGAAAAAAGACGGTTTGATTGACTATCATAAAAATCAATTTTGCATTTTGTATCAAGATAATTAAAGGCGGAGGGAAGCAAAAATATGAATAAAGAAACTTACGAACAATTAGAAAAGTATATGCTGCAGACCATGAAAGATAGTGCCCATGATAGCCAGCATGTGTATCGGGTGCTATATTTGGCGTTAGAAATTGCCGGTACGGAAGAAAGGGTAGATTATGATATCCTGATTGCGGCTTGTCTGCTTCATGACATCGGAAGAGAAAAGCAGTTCAAAAATCCGAAACTTTGTCATGCCGAAGAAGGAAGCAAGATGGCATATGATTTTTTAGTTCAAAACGACTGGCGCAAGGAACAGGCGGAGCATATCAGGGATTGCATCGCATCTCACCGATTCAGAAATGATAATCAGCCGGAGACAATAGAGGCCAGGATTCTTTTTGATGCAGATAAACTGGATGTTACCGGAGCTCTTGGGATTGCCAGAACCCTGCTTTATAAGGGGCACATTAATGATCCTATTTATTCCGTAGATAGTCAGGGTAATGTGCTGGATGGAAACGAGAAGGAGCCAACTTCCTTTTTTCAGGAATATCAATATAAGCTAAAGAATATCTATGATAAATTCTATACAAAGCGGAGCATAGAAATGGCAGTACAGCGTAAGGAGGCCGCAGTAGAATTTTATGAAAACATATATGATGAAGTGTGTAATACCTATGAAAGCGGAAGGGGACAATTAAATAAAGTTTTGTTTGATTAATCGAGATATCACGATATTATCGCGATTGATATCACGATAATATCGTGATATGATTCGGCAGAGCGATGGGCTTACTTACGATAAAGCTCGTTCTTTAAACCAGGAACTGTCATTTGGATATGCAGATCAATATTTTGCAAGGCATAATCTGCCATTTCAAACAGAAAATAAACGTACTTTGGGTTTGATTGATCATGATGGGTATTACACCAATGCAGCACTGCTATTGTCTGACCAATGTGAACATAGCATCAAGTGCGCTGTATTTGAAGGCGTTGGCAAGACATTATTTAAAACCCGCAAGGAATTTGAGGGTTCGGTGCTGAAGCAGCTGGAAGAAGCATTTGAGTATATTAGTCTGCTGAACTATGTTCATGCAGATTTTATAGGATTGGAGCGCGTAGAGAGTTTGGACTATCCGGAACATGCATTGCGCGAGGCATTATTGAATACGATAATACATCGAGATTATAATTATTCCGGAAGTACGATTATTAATGTATTTGATAATCGGGTGGAATTTGTATCTATTGGCGGTTTGGTAAAAGGGATTACACTGGGCGACATTATGAATGGCGTGTCTCAATCGAGAAATATAGTATTGGCTAATATTTTTTACAGACTTAAGTTGATTGAAAGCTATGGCACAGGAATTCAAAGGATTTTAGAAAGTTATAGTGGAAAGGAACAACCGCAGTTTTTACCGGAAGCATCTTCTTTTGTGGTAGTGCTGCCTAATACACGAGTTAACCTTGAAACCAAGCTATCTGCATTTCAAAATTCTCCCGAAGACAGAGTTATGCAACTATTTAATAAAAAGAAAGAAATTACAAGGAAAGATGTGGAAGAGCTATTAGGTTGCTCCGGGTTTCCGGCACGGCAGATTTTAAATACGTTGATAGCCAAGGATAAAATCAAGATAGAAGGTAATGCGCGGTCAACCAGATATTTGATGAAATGAACCAGAGCCTTAAAAGCTCTGGTTTTTATTTTTAGGATTGACATAAGAAGTAAAGAGTAGTATAACATAATAAAGAGACTTTATAAAGATGATTTATTAAAGGAGATATCATGCCCGCTGATAATTTGTTCATGAAAGAAATTAACAAGCATATTTTGCGTAAGCAATTGCAGCGAATAAGAGCTGCCAGCAAGCCGGAACTGGCCAAACTGACAGGACTGAGTGTGGTAACGGTGAACTCCCTGATCAGCGAAATGATAAGGGAAAAGGAAGTAATGGAGGGAGAACTATTGCCTTCCGGCGGCGGACGTCCATCCATGCAATACTGCTATAATCCGGAATTTGGCCATGCAGCGGTTATTTATGCTGATCTTGACAGCGGAAATATGCATATGCGGGTAATCAATCTGCTTGGAGAGATTGCCTTGCAAATGGAGGAGCAGCAGGAGCGGGTCATGGTAGGCAGCTTTGACAATATGCTGGATAAAGCCTTTGAAAGTTACCCGGGTATTCGCCTGATTGCTTTTGGGCTTCCCGGAATGGAGGAAAATGATGTTGTTCTCTTAAACGATTATCCCGATATTATCGGAACAGAGTTTATGAGGTATTATCGTGAAAGGTATCAGGTCCCGGTTTATTTTGAAAATGACGTTAATGCAGCAGTCAGCGGGTACTATTACTCTTTGCCGGAGGAAGGTTTAAAATGTGTAGCGGGTATCTATTTTCCACGTACTTATACCCCCGGAGCCGGATTGGTGATTGACGGCGAGGTTCACAAAGGCTTGCATCATTTTGCCGGTGAGATAAAGTATATCCCCCTTTCCGGTACATGGGAAGGCCTGGGGGATAATGATGAAGCGAAAATAACGGAGATGATTGGGACCTTGGCAGTTATATATATCTGTACCACGGCACCGGATCGATTGGTTTTATATGGAGGTTTTTGGACAGACGAAATACAGGAATCTGTCAGGTATTATATTAGAAATCGGTTAAGCAGGGACTTTTCGTCAATTGTAACATTTTCAAAAGGGATGAACGAGGATTACGAAAAAGGAATGATTCGGTTGGCAATGCTTAAAATGGAGAAACAATTTGCACCGGAAAGGGAAAATATATGATTACAACAGTTTTACTTATTATTATTTATATGGCATTTATCAGTTTGGGCTTGCCGGATGCGATCCTGGGGTCGGCATGGCCGGTAATGTATCAGGAAATCGGGGTACCTATATCCTATGCGGGATTTATTTTTATGATTATTTCCGGCGGTACGATTGTTTCCAGCTTTTTCAGTGAAAAGATTATCAGCCGCCTGGGAACAGGGCTGGTTACTTTCATCAGTGTTTTGATGACAGCAGTGGCTTTGTTCGGAATTTCCTTTGGCAACCACTTTCTTTTTTTCTGTGTTATGGCGGTTCCCCTTGGGCTGGGGGCCGGTTCGGTGGACGCGGCACTGAATAATTATGTTGCGCTGCACTTTTCCGCCAGGCATATGAGCTGGCTGCATTGCTTTTGGGGCGTGGGTGCCACTACCGGTCCGGTCATTATGTCACTTTTTCTTAATCCTGAAAAAGGAACCGGAAACTGGCAGATGGGTTATCGAACGATTGGATTTATTCAAGTGGCACTGGTTATTGTTTTACTGATCAGCTTACCGCTTTGGAAAAAAGTCGGCGGCGGGTCAGAGCAGGCAGAAACGGAAAGGAAACCGATCAAGACAGGAGAGGTCCTAAGACTTCCCGGAGCAAAGACTATACTGATTTCATTCTTCTGCTATTGCGCGGTGGAATCTACTGTGGGCTTATGGGGCAGCAGCTTTCTGGTTATGGCAAAAGGAATTAGTGCTGAAGCAGCGGCAAGATGGGTAGCTATTTTCTATTTCGGTATTACTTTTGGCCGCTTCTTATCAGGTTTTCTGACCATGAAGCTCAATAACCGGAATATGGTGCGATTGGGGCAGACGCTTCTGGCAGCAGGAGTAATCTGTTTGTTCCTGCCCTTGGGAAATGGTATTCTTCAGGTTGGCTTTTTTCTGATTGGTTTAGGATGTGCGCCCATTTATCCCAGTCTATTGCATGAAACTCCTGTTAACTTCGGAAGTGAGTATTCCCAGGCAATTATGGGAATTCAGATGGCATGCGCTTATGTGGGCAGTACAGCCATGCCGCCAATATTCGGCTTTTTGGCAGCGCATATCAGTTATAGTTTGTTACCTTTTTACTTGCTGCTATTGCTACTGTTGATGGTGGCTATGGTAGAATGTACTGTTCGCAGAATCAATAAAAGTCATAGTATGAATTAAATTACTAAAAAGAAAGGTCCGCTGCGCTAAAGCAACGGACCTCACTTACTATTTGTCATCGTCAGGTGTTTTCCCCCAACTGTTTCCCCAGCTGTTCCCCCAACTGTTTCCCAAACCGGCTAAAAAACCCTTATATGGCTCGGAATCTCCTCCTTCTGCCATGCCTCCTGCAATTTTTTCGAGTTCTTCGGGGGTAATTCCATGTTCACGTAATTGTTTAGCTTTTGCCTCAAGCATGTCGGCTAATAATTCTGCAGTTATTTCTTTTTTATCATTTCCCATTTACAATCACTCCTTTTC
This sequence comes from Lachnospiraceae bacterium, assembly GCA_031556725.1. Classification (GTDB taxonomy): domain Bacteria; phylum Bacillota; class Clostridia; order Lachnospirales; family Lachnospiraceae; genus UBA935. The sequence goes on from JAVBSL010000003.1 coordinate 67,943, forward strand.
TCCAATGGTTGAAAAGATATTATTACACTGTTAATTCTACCACAAAACAAACTGTAATAAAAGCAGGAAGTTATTCGAGACGCTGGTGTTTTGTTAATTCTACAAATTTGCCATTTCTTGCTGACAGCTCATCGAAGGAGCCTTCTTCAACAATTTGCCCCTCATCAAGGACAAATATCCGGTTGCAGTTTTTTACGGTTGATAAACGATGTGCAATAACAATGCGTGTACAGTTAAGGCGGTCAAGTGCATCTGACACAACCTTTTGTGAAATATTGTCAAGGGCGCTCGTCGCTTCATCAAACAACAAAATCTTTGGCTTGGATGCTATTGCACGTGCAATCATAATGCGTTGGCGCTGACCACCCGAGATCCCTCCGTCATTTTCGGAAATAGAAGTAAACATTCCCATTGGCATACTGCGGATATCTTCAGCAATACCCACAAGCTCTGCCGCCGCCCATGCATCATCTATGGATAGCCAAGGCGCAGAAGCAACTATATTTGAGTATATTGTACCTGAAAAAAGCCTGCTGTCTTGCATAACTATTCCTATTTTGCGCCGCAATGACTTCATATCCAACTGATTTAAGTCTTTGCCATCGTAACAGATGTTGCCAAACTCAGGCTTTTCAAACCCTAAAAGCAGCTTAAATAGTGTGGACTTTCCACAACCTGTTCGTCCGACAATGGCCACATATTCCCCGGTGCTGATTTTTAGTGAAATGTCTTTCAGTACGGGCCGCATATCGGGTGAGTAGCGAAAGGATACACGGTTTAGCGATATTTCACCGACAACCTCTTTCAACTCTTCTTTTTCTGAGTATATCTCCGGTTCGGTTTTTAAAATAGGGTCGGCAAGTTTTAGTGCAGGCTTGATTTGTATTAATACATTTATATTGTCTATAATGATGTTAACTACACCGGTAAGCATACCAAAGGATACTGTAAAAGCCATGAAGTCTCCTGTACTTACAGAGTTTTCCACAGCAGCGTAATAAATTAATATTGTTCCGAATAAAGTGATAAACATTGAAATGACTTGGTTTAGCTTTATAAGTTTTGGTGGGCTATAAGTGAGCTTTACGCTTTTGGCATAAACGTTGGCCCATTTTGCAAATGCTCTTTTCTCCGCTCCGGCAAGCCTTAACTTTTGAATAGCTGAAATAAGCGCAAGCTGAATCCCGGCTAATTCAGCAGACACTTCCATTTTTTTCTGGGCAAGTTCTTTTTGTACAAAGGCAGTGACAGCAGCGAAGCCCACAGAAGCAATTAGTATAGCCAGTGCAGGCAGACATAGTGAAGGCGTCAGTTTGGATATTTGCAGTATATAAATAAGCGAAAAAACACTGACAATTCCAATATCCAGCGTCATATCGACGATGGCTTTACAGGCAAACTGCAGGGCACTTAGCCGCGTAGACAGATTTCCGGAATTGTACTTTCCAAAGAACGAAACAGGCAATGAAAGCATCCGCATAAAAGCAGCAGACTCTGTGCTAATGGCAATTTTGCCCTTAATGCGGGAAAAGGCCAATTCTTTTATCATAGTAAACATCGATAGGAAAATCGTTGAACCAATATACATGGCAATTATGGATGGGAGAAGACTAATGTCTGCGCCAAAAACGTTTGTGGCAATGTATCGGTTGATTAACGCAGGTATCATTCCGGCAAGAGGAACAATAAGGGCAGCAACAGCAGCACTTAGCAAATCAGCTTTACTAAGTACACCAAGCATATAGTTGATCAGGTTTTTATAATTAAGCTTTTGGTTAGGAAAAGGAATATAAAAACAAACTGCTGTTTTGTCCAGTTCGGTTTTCATATGTTCTTTAAATTTAACAGTAACTTTGGTTGAAGAATCATATATATCATATCCGAAAATGCTATTCGGAATTAGGGCAACCATTGTTCCGTCGGTTCTTTTGGCGAGCATTGCCCCGACAGATTTTTTGTGCCAATTATCTGAAAGTGTCACAGTCCTCCACATAATTCCGTAGGGACGTAAGACAAGATCCAGATGTTCAAAGGACTCATCTATGGCAAAATCTTTTTTTAAGGGATGAATGTCGTAGTATCTGAGTATTTCCCCGATAGCACTATCTGAGCCTTCTCCCCAGAAACTATCTTCCGACAGTGCATTTGCAACCTGTTCCAGAGAGCGTTCTAACATCTCGCTATCGGCATTGGAACGTTGTTTAATCCGGGAAAGCCTCTCATCAAAATAATCCATAGGTGCCCTCCTAAGCGTTATTAACAAGGCTTGTATAATATCCGCCCAAAGCATAAAGCTGGCTATGGGTGCCCCGTTCTACGATACTGCCGTGATCCAAAACAATTATTTCATCACAATCTCTTATTGTGGAAAGCCGGTGTGCAACAATCACACAGACAATGCCCCGCTCTTTAATGGATTTTACCACTTCATATTCAGTTGCGGCATCTAAAGAGCTGGTTGCTTCATCCATAATAATAATAGAAGGGTCTCCCGCCAGAACCCGGGCGATTTCCATTCGCTGCCGCTGACCACCGGAAAAATCTTTTCCGTCTTCATGGATAACGCAGCTATATCCTCCGTTTCGCTGCATAATATCTTTGTGCAGCTGCACTTCGTTTGCGGCCATTATTACTTCAAAATCCTCAATAGTTTTATCCCACATTTTAATATTATTTGAAATGGTATCTTCAAAAAGCTTTATGTTCTGGTCCACCATTGCAACAGAATCAAGAAAAACAGAACGGGGTATGTCACCAATCGGTATGCCGTCAAAAAGTATCGTGCCGCTCCATGGTGTATATAGACCGGCAAGCAGCTTTGCAATTGTCGATTTACCACAACCGGAAGAACCTACAATTGCCACCCGGTTGCCGGGTTTGAGTGACATGCTGAAATTTTTGATAATCGGAGGGCTGAGTTTTGCATAACCAAAGGTCAAATCCTTTATTTCGATGTTTCCCGAAAGTTTATTAAAACTTGTGGCGTCAGAATTATCCTCATCTTTTATAGCACGCTCATATTGCATTACGTCTTCAACACGCTCCATATCCACACGCATTTCCTGAGTTGTCTGTCCTGCCTGTATGAGACTTGCGGCAGGCGCTTTAAACTGATTCAAAAAACCTTGAAATGCCAGCAGCATACCAATGGTTACCTGAGCAGGGTTATCACCCCTGGTACTAAGCAATACCCCAACAGAAAGAATAGCGATATCCGTAAGCGAAGAAACAAGAGACGGTATCCCGCCCCAGTACACATTAACCTCATCCTGCTTCGATCTTTGAAGATATTCGGAAGCTTGCGTGCCCGCCCATCTGGAAAAGAAAGAGTTTTCCGCGCCGCTTGCTTTAATGGTTGTAATTGACTGGATACCGGTCATCGCCGTTCCTGACTTGCGTGCTATATTGCGATTTACGGTTCGCATAAAATTAATTCTTTTTTTTGAAATAATCCCTGCTGTAAAAAGATTAATGATAACGGCACCAAGTCCGATAACAGTTAACAAAAAACTATTTTTCAAAAGTACGCCTAAATAGACAAACATCATAATCAGGTTAATTGCCAGCGGAGCAAGGGTATTTATAATGGAAGATGCTATGCGGGAATTTGTTTCCTGACGCAGAATTAAATCGCCGGCCATTCGCTGCCCGAAAAATTCCATCGGAAGATGCAGAATATGCCAAAAAAAGGAGGTGTCGGCTGATACTGCAAGCTTGCCCTCTATTTTTATATAATTTTCTGCTTTGACATATGCAAGGGCAAGTTGTATGAGTGCAATGCCCACCATAATCCAAATAAAAGGGTATAGCCATTCGGGGCTTTGACCGGAAAGCAATCTGTCCACCAGAACTCTCAAAAATGCCGGCTGGATAAATGCCAGCACAGATGCAAGAATGGTAAAAACTATAGCAAAAGCAATTGCTGAGTGCGCCCCGTGAAGTCGTTTTTTAATAAAACCGGTTACAGAGGACCGACTGCCCCCCGGGACAAAATCTGCATTTGGTACAAGCATGAGAGTAATGCCGGTAAACCACTCATCAAAGGCATCAAAATTCATTTCAATTTTACCGGCTGCAGGGTCATTAATAATAACTTTGTTTCCCTTAAATCCATTGACCACAACAAAATGATTAAACCCCACATGTACGATGCATGGAAACAACCCCTCATCACGAAGCTGATCGGGCTCAAGTTTGAAGCCCTTTGCACTTAAACCATACATATTAGCGGTCATTACAATTTTGTTTGCCGAAACACCATCACGGGAAACATCGCAGTCAACACGGAGTTTTTCAAGTGGAAGCCATAGTCCATAATACGCAAGAATCATTCCAAGTGATGCGGCAGCACATTCCAGCTCTTCCATTTGGACAATAACAGGAACCTTTGCTACTTTTCCATTTTGAGTAGGCTTAGGGATTTGGTAGTCTTTTTCTTTGCTCATACCATCTAGCCCCCAAATCCAAAAAGAAATGAAATCGGGTGTATTTTCCCTTCAATAATTGTTACTTTCTTTATTCCATCCATCATACCCTCGGCTTCTATCGTTACCAGAAAGCTCTGATCGAGGTTTATCTCATAGACCGATTCATCGGTGATATTCTGGTAGTAAGTTTGCGACAGCGAAACGTCAGAGACTCTTCCGTAAATGTCGGGAATTTTATTTTGCAAATCGCGTTTATCTTCTATCCTGACTTCCATACCTGCGGTTACCCCTGAATCCGACGGCACATAGCACGTAATAATCCCGTCTTTAGCTATTCCCTCGGCTTTTTGATTTAAGAATACATAACCAAAGGTCGCCCATATAAAAAAACCGACCAGTAAGATAACTATCGCTATAAGAACAAACCACATATTATAGTTAGTGACCTGAATACACTTGTTGATTTGGTCAGGTGAAGAGAAATGACGCATACTTTTTTCCCGGTATAAAGTCTTCTGTTCCTTGTTCATAATAGCCCTCCGCATAATAATTACTACCTGCCATTGTACCATATTATTACAGCATTTTCCATAATTTCGGCATAACATAAGTTGAAACTTCAGTTGATATGAGTTAGTATAAAAATGTCAGATATCGTATAGGGGGTTGTTGTATACATGAAAATAAAATTGATATTTCCTCCCGTTTGGGCAATAACACAGCCGTATTTAAGCTTGCCGTCACTGGCAGCTTTTTTGAATACAAAGGGAATCGCTGTGGAACAGACCGATATGAACTTAGACCTGTTTGACACGATTTTTTCGCCTGAAATCATGAGTGCCTGCAAAGATAGATTGAAGCTTAAATCTCAAGAAAATACTGCTGCTCAAGCAATATTGGGAATAGCAGACTATTTAATTGACAACGTTATTACATACAAAAATCGGTTTAGAAGTGCGGAAGCGCTTGACTTTGGAGTTTATAATTCTTGTGTTGTGTTTTTGGAAAAGTGCCTGGCTTTGTGTTCCTGTGCATATTTCCCGGAGTCCATAAACTTTAGGGAATATGTCGGCAAATATGATTACAGAGATAGTGAGCAATTATTGGAGTGCCTTAAAAACGCTAAAAATGGCAAAGACGAATCATTTATGTACAGTCTCCTTTCGGATTTAGCAGAAAAAGTCGTGAAAAACGCAGATTTAATCGGTATTTCTCTTACCAGTATTGACCAGATTGTTCCGACTTTTATGCTGATTGGTCTGATCAACAAGCTTTCTCCCACAACTAAAATAGTAATTGGCGGCTCTCACGTTTCAAGATGGATCAAAGCATTTCCCAAGCTGGCTGGCTTTTTTGATTATATAGATTATTTTATTCTTTATGAGGGTGAAAGGCCATTATATGATTTAATCAGACATATTAGCGGTGAGATTGGGATTGAAGAGGTAAATAACCTGGTTTACATGGATGAGCAAAAGCAGGTTGTAATTAATCAATTAGACAGGGCTATGCCGACCACTGATGAGCTCCCGACTCCTTTATTCAATAAATCGGATATTAAACGGTATTTTTCACCATCTCCGGTTCTGCCGCTTCTTGCAAGCCGCGGATGTCACTGGGGTAAATGCTCCTTTTGCGATCATTCGCTAATTTATCAACACAATTATTCAAAGAGAACTACTCAGTTGATTGTTGAAGACATGAAGGAATATCAGGCAGAATACGGAGTAAATTATATTAACTTTCATGATGAAGCCATTAGCCACTCACAGATGGAAGCTTTGACACAGGCTCTGGCCGAAAACAACATGCAGATAAAATGGACCTGCTGTGCAAGGTTTGACAATAACTTAGACTATAACACGCTTAAAAATGCTCATAATTCCGGACTTACTGTGCTTTTTTTCGGCTTAGAATCAATAAATAAGAGGGTCTTGGCTTTGATGAGGAAAGGAACAAACCCGGACATCATAAAACGAGTTTTAACTGATAGTAATGCCGCAGGAATATGGAATCACGTATTTTATATTGGTGGTTTTCCCGGTGAGACTTTAGAGGAATTTTTGGAAACATATGCCTTTGTAAAAGGAAATCAGGATATTATACATAGTTCGGGTTGCTCTCACTTTGATTTAAGCACATTCTCGCTTGTTGCACAAAATCCGGAAAAGTACGGAATTAAATTAGTGGAGAATTCTCATGATTTGGCATATCTCCAAGAATACATTATGAGTGAAATGGCAGATGGCAAAGAAAGGGAGAAACTATATAAATCTGCTATCACCGAAGCGTTAGGATCACGAAAAGAATACATAACGATTGTATTTCGTGACCACTGGGCTATGTTTGCCCAATATGGTAACCCCAATGTATCCATTTTGAAACCATGGATTTTTATTGATGACAGCAGGCAAAAATTAACCTTAGTTGACTTAAAACTATGCAGAACAGTTGAATTTGGAGAGGAAGCAAAGCCGTTAATGGAAATAATGCTAAAGACCGGGAACCCGGCAGAAGCAATAAAAGAGATGGTGAAACATTTTAAACTGAGTGATGAACTGGCGTCTTCCTTCTACCACATTTTTGAAGATTTGCTAAGACAAGAGCTGGTGCTAAATTAATTATATAGTAAAACTATGGAAGTGAAATGATAACAGTAGTTCCTTCACCGATACAGCTTTTTATTTCCATAGTACCGCTGCACATAGCCGAAAGCCGGCCGCGGACATTTTCTACCCCCAGGTGCAGACGTTCTTCTTCAGGTGGCCGATTAGGATCAAAACCAACGCCATCGTCCGTTATTCTAATCAGAACCCCATCTTTTGCTTTTTCCGTATGAATAACCAGAGTTCCCCCAGTTTCTTTTTTGGTAATGCCATGACGGACGGCATTTTCCACAATCGGCTGCAGTGTTAATGAAGGAATGAAAAAATCGGAGAACTGAAGATCATAAATAACATTAAGATATATACCAAAGCGTTTCTGCTCAATGGCCAAATACGCTTTCACAAGCTGCATTTCCTGACTGAACGGAATGAGATAATTTTGGGTCAGAGAATTAAGATTTCCTCTAAGGTAATCAGAAAACTCATCGATGGTTTCCTGAGCCATCAGGGGATTAATTGTGCAAAGAGCCCGGATGGAGGCCAGGGTATTAAAAAGAAAGTGCGGTTGAATCTGGCTCAGCATAAGAGAAATCCGATTTTGCGTTAGTTCCTGTTCCAGTTGATTGGCTTTCAGGGCTTGATTGCGCTGCAAAGTAATTTTCTTAATAAAATAATAGAATTGAATTAGTATCATAATCATATATCCGGCTTTTACGAAAACGGCCGAAAAATATCTTCCCTGACTATAAAGGTTCAATTCGGCAATTACCAAAATGCATAAAGGGGTTACAGAGTAAAAAAGGTTCCATACGCTTTTTTCCTTTTTTTTCAGCGCCTCTCCCAAAATCAAAAAGGGCACGATGGAGTAAGTGGCGGATAGTAAAAGAATATCGTATAAATTGAATTCATAAAAGTCTCTGATGCCTAAAACTTGCAGAAAAGTACTGATAAATAGTAAGAGAAGGCTCCCGGTATTAAAAATATTTAACAACAGTTTCCTTTTGCCGCTTAAAAAGGGCAGCAAAAAATTGGCAAGGAAAACTGGCAATAAAAACTGGCTGATTTGCGATATGGTAGTCAAAACAGCAGTTGACTGAAAAAATAAATTGATATAATGAAAATCAATCAAATTCCATATACCCATAGCAACCGAGAACAATCCCAGAAAAATAATGGATTTCCGGTCAGTCTCCTGAATACTGAGACCAACCACCGCGATCAGAATACCGCTTATGGACATAACAAAAGATAATAAAACAGAAACACCATATTGTCTTGTTAAATGACGGCTTAAGCCAATTTCGCTACCGGCGTAGATGCTTTCGAAAAATCCGGAGAAGGTTTCCGGATTACCGAAGGTATACACATTGCTAAGTTCTATTTCGACCAAATCTTCGGTGGTAATGCCCGGTGAAATGACTCCGGCCCAGCCATTTCCCGGGGATTTTAAAAACTGATTTGGGGATGGTTCCAAGGAATAAAGCAAAGAACCGTTTATTCTTACAGAAAACAAAACATTGCTCAGCCAAAACAAAAGCTGTTCGTTTTGAGCAATATCTTCTGAGAAATGCCCTCGAACCTTTACAGTGTGATATGTATAGACATCTACAGAAACAGAATCTTCCAGGGGATTCCAGCCATATCCGTCAATGTCTGCTTCTCCCATCAGCAGAATCTGCCTGAGCTGCTGCCGGTTTTCGGTACTGCTCTCCCGGTTCCATCCGGTTTTTACCAGTATGATGGATAAACAAACTATCATAAACATAACAAAAAAGCCGGGTAGTATTTTCACGTCTTTCATTTTCCAATTCCTTCATATGTATATATTTTATACTATAGTCCCTTATCTTTATTTCGAAAAGTCAGTGTTTCGTTGGACCGGTCAACGAATATGGCACTTGACAAACTGAGCAGGATATGAAGGACTATTAATTTTGCTATATTTAGTGTAAAATGAATAAAACAAAAGTGCAGCCAGGGAGGGAGCAAAAAGGTGCAGCAGTTAAAAGCTGACATACCGCTTAAAGTGGCGGTATGTGAAGATAATGTCGAAGATATGCAGCATATGGCATCTACGTTAGAACAAAGCGGTTTTGTTGTTTTGGCGGAATACTATGACAGTGGTGAAAAATTTGTTGCCGCATTTCGTTCGGGTATTTACGATATTATCTTTTTGGACGTATATATGAAAGGACTCACGGGAGTAGAGGTGGCGGAAGCCATTCGCCGGGTCGATGAAAATGTGGTACTGGCATTTATTACAGTAAGCGAAGCACATGCGTTAGATGGGTACCGTCTGGGGGCACTGAAATATCTTGTAAAACCGGCCGGTCTGAGCCATGTGCAGGATGCCCTGACACTTGCGGAAATGAAGCGCCGGCTTAGAAAAACCGGGACATTTCTGGTGGGCGGGAAATATATCGAAATCAGCATTGACAGGATTATGTATCTGGAGCAAAAGGATCATACTATCTGGCTATATCTTGACGATGAAGTACTGCGCCTCAGTCAAAATATGCGGATGAAAAAGATCGCCGATACACTGCCTTCGCCGCCGTTTATTCGCTGCCATCACAGTTACATTGTCAACTTGGATTATGTAGCGGAACTGAATCGGGATTTCCTGATGAAAAACGGTGAAACAGTATATATTCGCCAGACTGATATAAAAAAATGTGGGGATATTTACAAAGCATTTATATTAGACAAAATACGGAGGGATCGGTGATTACTGAAATAAATATTAAGGATGCCCTGAGTATCCTCTTTGGAGCTGTTGTGAACCAACTGCCTTTTTATATTCTGGCAGTTTTGCTGATGCGGGATTATTTACGTGCCGGTGTGAAGCGCGCCGTATGGGTAATAGCGATAATTACAGCATTATTTTATATATTTGCACTGGCCAGTGTTTTTATTCCCGGGAAATTACCGCCCCATGTGGTATTGGAATTACTGTTTGTAGCAGTACTGGTTTCCGGGTATATGTTTATTGTCCGGTTTGAAGTATGGCGGCTTATGTTTGCATTGTTTTTTGTCAAGCTCTATACCGATACAACAGCCAATACAGCAAAATATTTGGAAGCAATTCATTTTCCGAATTTAGATGGTACCATATACCGGATGCATTACAACCTCTATTTATTGATTATTATTGCCGTGACATGGCCGTTGATCTATTTCTTTACGGAGCGGGTTTTGCGGCCGATCTTCCGGTTTGAAAGTAAAATATGGCGTTTTTTGTGGCTGATACCGGCAGCTTGTTACGCTGCCATCGTAGTTTTTACCAAGCTTACGGAAAAGACCCTGAATCCATTGAACAGTACGGAATATTTCTCACTGACGCTGCTGACGATGTTTGCGATGATTCTAATTTGTATGATGATGCTGGAGTTTTTAAATACAGCCAGAAAGCAGGCCCTGTTGGAAGCAAACATGGGTTACATCAACAGAACTCTTGATACCCAGCGGGATCAATATCGGGAGCTGACCGAGGGGATTGCCAAAACCCGGGCGGCACGGCATGACATGCGGCATCAGGTGGCAGTGCTGGGTCGGTACTGTGCTGACGGTGAATATGAAAAGCTGGCGGAATATATTGCCCAGCTTACCAATTCATTGGCACGGGAAACAGAAGTTCTTTATTGTCATAATTATGCGGTGAATGCTATTGTTAACCATTATTTTGCGGATTGTATCGACAAGGAGATCACCTTGGACGCAAAACTGGATATACCGGCTGAAAGCGGACAGATTAAAGACATTGACTTATGTATCATCATGGGCAATCTATTGGAAAATGCGGTGGAGGCCTGCCAGTTTATTAAGGATGAAGAACGGTTCATTCGGGTGCGGGCTAAGATAAAGGGCAACTTTCTTGTTATCGTTGTGAAAAACAGCTTTGACGGGATATATCAAAAAAGTAAAGTGACGGATGGCGGGTACTTATCGCGTAAACGCAGTGAAGAAGGAGTGGGCCTGACCTCGGTGAAGGCCATATGCGATAACTATAACGGCCTTATGAAGATTCAAATAAGTGAAAAAACATGGGAAGTCTCAGTCTTGATGGAGAAAATTTGATTTGGCAAGATAACCGTTTAAAAATTCGGCCCAACTGTATTGGGTCATAAACTCACCTTGATAAGAATTGACTGCTTCGGGAACACCCCGGCAGAAGTCATAAAAATCACAATCAACTTTAGACGGAATAATAGCAAGACTGCCTCGCTGCCGTAAAATTATGTCTTCAACACCATTTTCCTGAAGTACCCGCCTTAAGTCCATTACAAGATGACGAAACTGGCTTTGCAGTCCCATGGAATCCAGTTTACTTTCCCAAAGAGTTGCAATAATCTCATTATTGGAACACTGGGCGCCCTGTTTGGTTACCAGATAAGCCAGCAGTTCTTTGGCTTTGGTACGGGTAAAGTGTAAAGGCACATGATCCACATAAACTTCAAATAAACCGAAGGTTTGGATGCGGACCCTTTTTCCAATTCCCATAATTGCAGGGTAACGTAAATTCTGAAGCGAATCGAGGATCATTTGGGCAGTGAAGGGCTTTAAAAGGTAACTGCTGGCATGAATTGCAAAAGCATCCAGAGCATACTGGGGATAAGCGGTAACAAAAATAATATTAATCCGGCTGTAAATTTCTTTAAGCTGTTTGGCTAAAAGCAGGCCATTTGTACTCCCCCGCAGCTGAATGTCCAGAAAAGCAATATCACAGTGATGATTTTCAGCGAAAGCGAGGGCACTTTTAGCATCGGAAAAGCTATGGACTTCAGCTTGAGGCAAAGCGTCTATAATAGATCTGGTGAGTACACCCAACATCAGGGCTTCGTCATCAACCGCAATAATTTTCATATGGATACTCCTGATTCAATAGAAAAATGTTTATTTTTAATTATATGAAAGGAACTGTGTCAGTTCCGTGTCAAAATCAACTTTATAACATAAAGAGTAGAGATGCAATTAATAGTACTATAAATACAGAGCGGAATAATATATTAGGTTAAAGAAGTGTTTACAAGCGAGGCAGGAAATGCTGAACGTGTTGTCCAACATATCTAATATTATTATCCCATTGTTGATTTTTTATATAGTGGCTTATGGACTAATTAATAAATGTAACGTATATGAAGACTTTATCAAAGGTGCCAAGGATGGTTTTCATACCGTGATCGGCATAATGCCCACGCTGGTGGCCTTGATGGTAGCCGTGGGGGTGTTGCGGGCATCGGGATTTCTGGAATTTATCGGAAGAATTTTTGCAGGAGCTACTGAAAGAATCGGCTTTCCGTCACAGCTGGTGCCGGTAGTGTTTATTAAGATGTTTTCCTCTTCGGCAGCCACCGGACTGGTATTGGATATTTTCAAGACTTATGGGCCGGACTCCCGGGTAGGGATGATCACTTCGATTATGATGAGTTGTACAGAGACGATATTTTATACCATGTCGGTTTATTTTATCGCAGCTAAGGTTACTAAAACGAGATACACATTGGCTGGGGCACTGATATCGACTTTTGCCGGTGTTGTGGCTAGTGTGGTATTGGCAGGGGTGTTGTAGAAGTGGCGGAGAGTTAAATACTAATTCTTAAAATATTTAAACTCAAAAACATTGACACTAAACTTAAGAAAAGTTAAGATAAAATGAATTAAGTTGAAACAATAGTTTCAATAGGAGATGAATACAATGGATTTACTAAAAGACGTATTGGGAATGCAGGTGACATACAGTAATTGGAAGGGTATAAAAGAACTTCCAATATACATGACAGGGATTTTTGAATATAAAAAAGCAAAAATAGATGATGTTCCGTGTATTATTATGGACTTAAAATCAGATTTTCCTACATTGCCATCATTGAAAAAGCAAATTAAAAGAGTGCAGGATATAGAACCCATACCCGTAGTTATTAAGGTATCTTCTATGTCTGCTTATCGACGAAAAAATATGATTGAGGCACATATTCCATTTCTTATTGCTGAAGAACAGGCATACCTGCCGTTTATGGGAACCGTTTTAAAAGCAAAATGTATAAATAAGGAAATAGAAGAAAACAAACTAGTATCTTTTAAATATTCAACACAACAATTATGCTTGTGGTATTTATACCAACAGAACCAGATGGCATATATTTCGGATGCTGCAAAAGTGTGTTCATTCTCATCAATGACTATGACAAGAGCGACAAGGGAGCTGGTGGCAACTGGCATGATGAAGGTAACGAAAGATGGAGTGCGAAAAATACTAAGTTGCGAGTGCAGTAAAAAGGATCTATTTGAAAAGATAAAGCAATATATGAAATCACCTGTAGTTGCAGAGGGATATTTAGAATTGCAGTCCGTTAGGGACAATATGATTCCAGCAGGCATTACAGCATTAGCAGAGCGTAGTATGATTAATGGGGATAAACTAAAAACGTATGCTGTAAATGACAGCGATTATGATAAAGACAAGTTGATTTATGAACTAGTCAATCCGAAGAAACAGGTAAAGGTAGAACTTTGGAATTATGATCCACTCCAATTTGCGAAAGATGGAATTGCTGACCAAATATCTGTTGCTCTTTCTTTAGAAAAAGAAAATGATGAGAGAGTTGAAATGGCTGTTGAAAAAATGCTGGAAGAACTATGGGAGGAAATAGAATGGTAGCCGGATTTGAAAGTTTTAAGAACTGGTTCCAGGGTTATGAGCAGGTCGACAGTAAAAATATTCGCAAACACAAAAATGATGTATTCAGGCTATCTGCACTTTTAAATCAGAATATAAGAGTTGAATTATCGAATGAAATACGGGAAGACGTGAAATCTTTTTTGGATTCTATGGCTGGAGAACAGATAGATGTAAAACAACTTGGGCTGAGCGGATACAACAAAGAGAGTCTTATGAAATGGATACAACGCTATGCAAGGCTCAAATAAAGAAAAACAGAAAAGATGCCACCCTCCATTTTAATTTCCAAAGAACCTTGATGACGGTCAACTATTTCCTTAATATTTATCATTCCATAACCATGATGCTGCTTATCCTTTTTAGTGGTTTTTAATATCCCGGAAGCGGTCATTTCATTTTTAGTGGAATTAACTGCTTCAACTACAAGCAGTCCCTTATCCGTCCGGGCCAATATTTTAATTTTTCGGTGGGAAGGCGGCAGCTTAATGCAAGCTTCAATAGCATTGTCAAGAATATTGGCAAATAAAGCACATAAATCGATTTCTTCGATTACTATTTCTTCGGGAATGAAAAGTTCCCAGGTAAAGTCAATACTGTTTTCCTCTATCAGAGAGTACTTGGCATTAAAGACAGCATTAACGGTTCGGCTTTGGCAAAAAAAGACGGTCCGGTTCAAAGCAGGACTATCAATCAATTCTGTCAGATAAGCGGTTCTTTTGTCATCGGAAAGAGCGCTCAGAGTCTGTAAATGATTATTCATGTCATGACGGAGCCGCCGTACTTCAAATTGTTGTTCTTCAATACTTTCATAATACTTCCGGTTCATTTCATTCAAAATCTGGTGCTGCTCCAGCTGATACTGTTTTGCCAGAACCCGAATAGACTGCAGCAGACCGGCAAAGGAAAAAAAGGCAAGACACAAAAGAAGAAAGTCGGAAGTTCTGGTACTTAGCGAGGAATAAAAAGAGGACTCGGACAATACTACAATAAAGACGATTCCCAGAGGCGTCAAAGTAAGCATAAGTAATAATTTCCAAAGAGCCGGAGAAATTTCATAACCCTTTGGAGGACCAAACTTTTTGATAAAAAAGTAAAGGCAGATCCAAAATAAAAGCCGAAAAGAAATGTTATTAAATTTCATCAAAAAACTATCATCCAACGCATTAAATGCAAAGACAATACTTGCAAGCATAAAGCTGACAGTGACTTTCGGCAGCAAATCATCTGAATAGGCAAGATAAACGGCAATCAGAAAAATGAAAAATGTTGGCGGAAGATTGGCAACATCACCAATATAAATAATCATTCCCGTTAATAAAAAGCTGCCGGTCCAAAGAAAAATCTTTCGGAGGGTTTCCGGCCTGGGAATAAGAAACATATTTAGGGTCCGAATACAGAGAATAGAACAAATACCGGCGGTCACAAGATAGCCAACCTGGTTCAGCCAAGTATAAACAGTAACATTCATCAGAAGTGCGCTCCTCTCAACATATCTTTGGCCAGGGCCGCCATTGCCCGGTCTTTCAGGGAACGGCTGATGGGCAGATTCCGGTCACCGATGGTAACATACTCCGGACAGATTTTTTCCACAAATGAGCTGTTTACCAGATAACGCTGATGGATTCTGACAAAAGGTGCCCCCAATGTTTCTTCGATCTGATTCAGCTTCCCATAGAAAGGAAAGGAAAGATCCCTAGCAGTCAGGATAACCTTGCGGCCCTCGCTGTATAGAAACTGGATTTCGCTTCGGGAAAGCCGGTACAAGCCCTCGGTATTGCGGAATGAAAAAAATGCCTCTGCCACCGCTGCCATGTTTTTCCGCACCCGCTCCATTACCTCAGTGAGCCTTTCTAAGGAAGCCGGCTTAACCAGGTAATCCAGGGCCTGCACCCGATAGCCGTCAAAAACAAAATCAGGATATCCGGTGACAAAAACAATCATCAGATTGGTATTAAAGGCACGGATCTGTCTGGCGGCATCAATCCCGGATAGCTTCTTCATTTCCACATCCAGAAACAAAAGGTCGATTTCGCCCGGGTGACTTTCCAGCCAGTGAGTCAGGACTTCTCCGGAGGAAAATTCATAAACAATCTGTTCCGTATCCTCATTCATAATTTTTTCAAGTTGAATACGTAAAAAATCTTTAGCATTTCCTTCATCGTCACAAAGCGCAATTCTTAACATTTCCCTGCATCCCTTCCGATTCACAGCCACTCATCATTAAGCTTATTATAGCATACTTTTTGCTTTATATTTTTCAAATGTCTTACCAAACTTTACATAAATCCTGCAAAAAGTTACATCATGGATTTTGCTCCGGTCTTTTTCTGCTATGCTGAAAGCAGATTAAAAGGAAAGGTGGCTGATATTATGTTAGCAGTAAAAAATCTTTATAAATCCTATCAAACCGGACACACAACCGTAGAGGTGCTGAAAGGAGTGACATTAAGTGTGGGAAAAGGAGAGTTCGTCGGTGTGATGGGACCCTCCGGTTCCGGAAAGAGTACTTTGCTTAACTGTATTTCCTTTTATATTCCCTTTGAAGAAGGTAAAATTACCCTGGGAGCACAGGAACTGAAAAACCTGTCGGAAGAAGAGCTGGCCAAAGTGCGTAATGAAAAGCTTGGTTTTGTATTTCAGGATTTTATGCTCTTAGACGGTCTGACTGTAACAGAAAATATTCTTTTGCCCCGGATCATTAAGGAAAAGGTGCAAAAGAAGGAAGAGGAATTGGCCGAAAAGCTGTGTGAGATATTTGGTATCCGGCATATCATGGATAAATATCCGGTGGATATTTCCGGAGGAGAGCGGCAGCGAACGGCAGTGGCAAGAGCCCTGATCAACTCTCCACTGCTGATTTTGGCGGATGAGCCCACCGGTAATCTGGATTCCAAGTCCAGTCGAAAGGTGATCGAGTCCTTTCTGGAAGCGCAAAAATCACTGGAAGCAACTATTTTTATGGTAACCCACGACAGTTTTTCGGCTTCTTTTTGCGACCGGGTTATTATCCTGAAGGACGGAAATATTTATCAGACGGTGGAAAATACCGGAAGCCGCAGTGAGTTTCATGACCGGTTGCTGATCACCATGAAGGAGATGTCAAATGAATAGTATATTTGCCAAACTGAGAAAAAAGAACCGCAGAAATTATTATTTGTACATGGCCTGTAATTTTATTTCCCTGCTGCTGATTACGGCCTACAGTGCCATGATGCTTTCCCCTACGGTGCTTACGATCCTGCCTTCGGGCGGAGACAGCCGCAAGCAGATGTTTATGATTTTTGCCATTGCCTGTATTGGCTGTGTCGTTTTTACTATTTATGCAGCCAGTTTATTTTACCGGATGAAGTCACGGGAAATGGGAATCATGATGGCACTTGGAATGCCCAAAAGAAGGCTGGCGGCAATGCTGTTTCAGGAAATTTTGGTCATCAGCTTCAGTTCCAGCCTGGGTGGTATCCTGCTGGGAATGCCCTTTACATGGTGCCTGTGGCAGACCTTCCGTCTGTTTATTGTGAACAGTGCAGAAATGCGTCTGATCTTTGATTTAAAGGCGCTTTTTATATCGCTCCTGTTTTTGGCGGCAGTAATGGCATCAGCCGGCTTGCTGGGAATGGTATTTTTAAAGCGAACCAACATTCTTGAGGTGGTAAATGAAAGCCGAAAAAGCGAGCCCCTACGTGATGTGAAGAAATGGTTCGGCCCATTGGGAATTGTATTGCTTCTGGCCGGAGCGATTATGGGATATTCGGCACCGTCGCTATACATGAAGGCATTTCAGCAGTATCCTCCGGCCTGGCTGAGTCTGCTGTATGCACCTGTTTTCATTGGCCTGTATATGGTGCTGCTTCATACGGTGATCCGGGGGTGGAAAAAGAATAAGAACAATCCCTATAAAGGAATCATTTCCCGAAATATGATGAAATTCCAGGGCAGGCAGACCGTAAATAATATGCTGGTGATAACCCTGCTGATTGCCGGTGCCTGCTTTGGCATCTTTTACATTCCCATGCTTGGCACCGGACAGATCATGCAAACCAACGCAAGGACTTACGATTATTTCTACCATTATCGAAGCGATCAAAAGGTTCCTGAGGAAGCAGTCATTGGGGAACTGGCTGAAAAATATGGTTTGCAGCTAAGTGATTTTAAAAAGGTCGAGTGGCTTAACCTGGGGATTGATGGAGAAACTGAAGTAGAGGATGGCAACGGGAAATACCACTATGAGTATCAGGAACTATGTACGGAAAAGAGTTTTATTTCTGCCGGCGGGTTTGAAATACTTACCGGCAAAGCGGTAAGCCTTTCACCCGGAACCTGCAGCGGTATCCTGGCCGGAGAAGGCGACGGCAGATATTGGCTGCCCAGTGAGCTGACCAGGATTACCAATATGACTACAGGGGAAATATGGTCTGTCCGGTTTGAAGAATATTTGATGGATCCAATGATATCGGCAAGGGAGGGTCTTTATGCCATAAATGATGGAGATTACGAAAAGATTTCCGCCGGGATCGGCCCGAAATGGAAAGAGTATGCCATGGCCTTTAACGTGGCGGGTGAAGATAATTATGATTTTGCCAGGGAATTATTTAATCTGTTGGTGGATTCCACCGGTAAAGAGTGCGAAATACCTTTTTATTATGACCGGGTAGTAAAAATTCGGGCAAACCGGGCCGGAGAAACCTACTGGGGCGATACAGAAGACATGACAGCGATTTCTTTTACCGAAAGGAACTCCTCCGATTTTAGAAATTATTGGCGCTATATGCCTAAGTTTCGGATCCTGGACCAGACCGATTATATGAAAAATTTTGCTGTTTTTATCATGATGTTCTTGTTTATCGCCATTGTCTGTATTACAGCGGCACTGATAATCGGCTATACCCGCTGTCTGACCATTGCCATAAACAACCGCCAGGTGTTTCTGGATCTGCGGCGTTTAGGAGCCGGGCCCCAATTTTTGAAGGATGAAATCCGCGGGCAGGTATCCAAAGTGTTCCTGATTCCCGGCGGGGTAGGAATGACAGCAATGTATGTGTTTTATGTTTTGATTATGTATGGCAATGATGGAATGATCTCCAGCCAGGAGGCAGTGGGTCTGGGGGCCTGCTTTGGAGTTGTGGCACTTCTGGCCTTGCTGATTTGGGGAGTGTATCGGTATACTCTGAAAAAGGTAATATCCATGCTGTAAAAGTCATCTGACGTAAATTTTACATAGTTTTTACTTGTACCTTACATTTCTCCCATGCTACAATCGTATTTGATGATAAAAAGGTTGCATCCGTTGGCGGCCGAGTGTGGAGGAAGACAATGTCTATAGCTTTAATTACTATTATTGTGTTGATTTTAGGTGTTATCTTTGTAAATGGCTGGACCGATGCTCCCAATGCGATTGCCACGGCGGTCTCGACCAGATCGATTACACCTAAAGGCGGTGTTATTATGGCCGCAATTTTTAATCTCATCGGTGTTTTGGTGATGACCATGCTAAATGCCAAGGTGGCAGAGACTATCAGCAAGATGTGCCGCTTTGACCTGGTGGGCACGGAAGGCGGACAAGAACCCCTGGTGGTATTGGCAGCGGCCATGTTTTCGATTGTTTTGTGGGCGGTGTTAGCCTGGTACTTCGGTATACCGACAAGCGAAAGCCATGCCCTGATTGCAGGACTTACCGGTTCGGCATTGGCCCTGGGCGGGTTACAGGCCATCGATATGTCCGAGTGGCCCAAGGTATTTATCGGTCTGGGGATTTCATCGGTGCTGGGGTTTGCCTTTGGATATGGCGTCAATAAAGTTTTGGAATCCACCTGCAGGGGGCTTAACCGCCGGAAGGCCAACGGTTATTTCCGGATCGGAGAAAAAATTTCCGCAGGAATCATGGCATTCCTTCATGGAGCCCAGGATGGTCAGAAATTTATCGGCGTATTTTTATTAGGTCTTTATTTGAACGGAATGATTGATAAAACAGCGGATGGCTCCTTTGCAATCCCCATCTGGGTGATGGTGCTCTGTGCATTGGTGATGGGATTAGGTACATCCATCGGCGGATACCGGATTATCAAATCAGTGGGTATGGATATGGTGAAGCTGGAGGTGCATCAGGGCTTTTCCTCTGACGTTGCAGCAGCAGCCTGTCTTCTGCTTTCAACACTTTTTGGTATTCCCATCAGTACGACCCATACCAAAACTACTTCCATGGTGGGTGTGGCGTGTTCCAGAAGAGCATCGGCAGTGGACTGGCGAGTGGTATTTGAAATGTTTTCGGCATGGATTATTACCTTTCCCTTCTGCGGTTTAATCGGATACATTATGGCTAAAATATTTATGCTGATATTTTAAATAAACGGAGGATAACGATATGGCTTTAGGTAAAAAGAAGGAAATGGATTATTATGAATGTTTTAATACGGCAAGTGGTCTTTCCGTTAAAGCAGCCAAGCAGCTGGAAGACTTAATGAACAACTACACAAATGTGGCGGAAAAAGCCGCCGGTATCCATGAGACAGAGCATGAAGCAGACGGCATTTTCCATAAAATGGTGGAAGAGCTGTCCCGTGCCTTTATAACTCCCATCGACCGGGAAGACATATTACAGATAGCCAGTAATATTGATAATATTGTGGATTATACCGAAGACATTGCCAATATGCTGGACATGTTCTCCATTAAACAGATTCCCCAACCTGCCAAGACTATGACTTCGCTGATTGTAAAGTCCTGTGAAGCTTTGGAAACAGCCATAAAAGAGTTTAAGAACTTCAAAAAATCCGGAAAACAGTTAACCCAACTGATTATTCAGGTAAATCAATATGAAGAAGAAGGCGATAAATTTTACCGGAGCACAGTGAAGGAGCTTTATCAGGAAGGTAATAACCCGATTGAGATAATGAAGTGGAAAGAGATTTATGACAAGATGGAAGATACTCTTGATGCCTGCGAAGAAGTAGCCAATCTTCTTGAAGCGATGGCCATAAAGAACAGCTAGCCGTAACTCATAGCAATAAAGGGCGAATTTCCCTGAAATCAATCTCAAGTCCGGGATAAATAGCTGCTTTAACAGAATCATTAAAAGAATAGACCGTGGGAATTGAATCCAGTTCAAAGACATAAACGGTCACTCGCATTTTGCCGGGGTCGATAATCCAATATTCTCGTACTCCGGCTTTTTGATATTTCTGAAGCTTCAGAAAGTAATCATGGCCGGGATTAGAGGGAGACACAATCTCCAAAACAAAATCCGGTGCACCATGGCATCGGCTGCCGTTTTGATATTTTTTTTCATCACAAATAACAACATAGTCCGGCTGAACCATCGTATAATCATCCATATCCAGCTGTACATCATAAGGTGCCATAAAACCCCTGCACTTTGAGCCGCTTTTACGAAGATAGTCACGAAAAAGTGCGGCTAGTTCACCTAAAACTATCTGATGATTCGCGGAAGGGGAACTCATGTAGTAGATTTTTCCGTCTATTAATTCAACCCGGGCATCATGGGGAAGGGCATAATACGTTGCCAGAGTAGCAAAGTCATCACGTTTTGCAGCATATGCGGCAGCAGGCTCTTTGACAATAGAGACGCCGGCACCGTAATCTTCAACATCATAGTAATCTAATCCCAGGGCTGCTATCAGGGCATCCAAAGTTTCCTCCCTGGGGTATCTGGTGGCACCGCTGAAGATTTTATTTACTGTACCTACCGGGACTCCCGACATTTCAGCTAACCGGAGGTTGGTCCATTTAAGCTCTTTTTTTCGTTTGATCAGTTTTTCCAAATTTGATTGAAGATACATAAATCACCCTTCTTTCGGTAAATTATATTTACATTTTACCATTATACGGTAAAAATGTAAACAATAAAAAAATGTTTAATTTATATTGGATTGTGAAAGACTACTGAATAGTAAATACGAAAGGTGGTTGCGGCTATCGGTTTTTTTAAAGGTTATTATTTTAAATGCAGTACCGGGGAGGAAATCATTGCATTCATCCCGGCTATTCACGGTGTAAGGAAGGACAAAAGTGCATCTTTGCAGATAATTACCGAAGAAGGGGTGTATAATATACCCATTCGAAGTATGGTGTTAGAGGAAAGGCCTTTGAAAGTAAAGGCCGGCAAAAACCTCTTTTCATTAAAAGGAATCTGTCTGGAAATAGATTCAGAAGAGATAAAGGCAGCCGGGAAGCTGAGATTTTCCGATATCCGGAAAATAAAATACAACATTATGGGTCCTTTTCGGTTTCTGCCCATGATGCAGTGCAGTCATAGTATTGTCAGTATGACGCACAAGATTAATGGGAAAATAGTGATTAACGGCAGGAAATACCTTTTTTCTGATGGCCGGGGCTATATAGAGGGCGATAAAGGCCGTTCCTTCCCCAGTGAATATGCCTGGACGCAATGTCAGCATGAGGATACATCCCTGATGCTTGCAGTAGCGGATATTCCCCTGCCGGGATTTCACTTTACCGGTGTAATCGGGGTAATCCATATAGCAGGACGCGAGTACCGCCTGGCCACCTATCTGGGGGCCAGGGCAAGTCACATCGGTAACAATACCATTGTAATCAGGCAGGGACGGTATCGCTTTATGGCCACTCTGCTTGAAAAGAAGGGACAGCCCTTATACGCACCCCAACGGGGAAAGATGGAGCGGACCATTAGAGAGAGTCCTTGCTGTACGGCCCGATACCGTTTGGAAAGAGACGATAAAAAGGTGTTTGACTTTATATCCAAGATGGCAAGTTTCGAATATGAATTTGATCAATAAATATTATGATAAGTTCCGGTTGGCCGGATTATCGAGCTGGATCCCGGTTTCGGAAAAGCGGGATCCGTGACAGGGGCAATCCCAACTGCGCTCGGCCCCGTTCCACTTTAACACGCATCCCAGATGAGGGCAGCGTTTGGTGGAGGGAGTCAGCAAATTTACAACGGCTTCCCAGCCATTTAATAAAAGTTGTGGCTTTAACATACTGCGGGCGGGAGAAAAAATGGCAGCATGAGCAGATTGCCGGTCTAAAATCTGATCGGATAAAAGCTTAGCGGCAACCATCGAGGAGGTCATTCCCCACTTCTGAAAACCGGTTGCGGTATAAAGCTGCGGTTTACTTTTAGAATATTGCCCGATATAAGGAATACCGTCAAGGGTCATACAGTCCTGCGCCGCCCAGCGGTATTTTTCGTTATATCCGGGATAGTGTCTGACTGCAAATTCTTCCAGTTCGGCCCAATTGCCCCCCTTTTTTCCGGTCCGGTGGTCACCGCCGCCAATCAGCAGATAATTTTCATAATTACGGAAGGACATACCGTCTTTGGCTTCGTCCACGTACATACCGTTTACCTCCGGACCGTTTTCCAGGGCAATTACATAAGAACGGTGTTGATACATTCGCAGAAAATAGCTGCCGGACCGCAGAAAGGGAAAATGAGTGGCAAGAATTATTTTTTCAGCCTGAATATTGCCCCGTTCGGTGAATGCGGTATGCTCGATAATATCATTTACCCATGTGTTTTCATAGATATGCAGACCTTCGGCAATACCGGCAGCAAAGGATAAGGGATTGAATTGCGCCTGTCTGGGAAAACAGACAGCACCCGCAATATCAAAGGGAAGGCTGATGGAATCGGTAAAGTCGGCCGGAAATCCCAATTGTTGAATGGCATTTATTTCCTGTTCTATTTTCCGGCGATTGTCAAGGGAGTATACAAAAGAGTCCTTTTGTTCATAATCACAGGAAATGGTCTGGCCTAATTCATGGAACTTTTTCATTGCTCCCAGGTTCAGGCCGAAGTAAGCTTGTGCCTGCTCCAGCCCAAAGCATTTAAGTAGTTTGTGATAAATGAGTCCATGCTGCAAAGTAATCTTGGCAGTAGTATTCCCGGAGACACCGGAACAGATTGTCCGTCCCTCTGCTAAAGCATAATCCACGCCTTCCTGTTGCAAAAAGTAGGCTGTTAACAGACCAGCCATACCTCCGCCGATAATCAGAACATCAGTCTTCAGATCACCCTCCAGTTGCCTGAATGCCGGTAAATTTATATTATCTGACCATAAGGAAATCATAAAATTCTCCTTTTTCTTTTTAGCATTACCGAGATTTTAAAAATGATACTTAAAGACTGATAAAAGGGTAGAAAAAAAACTCGTAAAATGTTATTCTATAAGGGACTAATTCATAGTGCGGTATATGAAGAGGAAGAAGAATGAATAACATTACAATAAAAACAAAATTGAATATTATATATGCTATGACACTTGTGGTGGCATTTGCCATAGGTGCTTTGGGCATGGCTCATATTTTTCAGTTGCGGACTATTGTTAATTATAATGAGTTTATTGTAGCCAAACCTCTGGTATATATCGGAACGATAACTAATGATCTGGGGCAGGCAAGAGTCGGGCTGCGCGACAGTATCATTGCATCGGACACGATTCAGAAAGAAGCTTATGATAAGCTTTTTCAGAGCATCGAAGATATTGAGGAACAGATGGCTGGATATGTGGAGTCACTGGAGCGCTATGGGGCAGAAGGCGGTCCGGAATATGAAAAGGTAATCGAGCTGCAGGATATGCTTACTATATGGATTACCGAAATTGAGTCGGCAGGACAGTTGTCGGCAGCAGGTAAAAACGAAGAAGCATTAGAATGGCTGTACAGCAGGGTAATGCCGCAAGGTGACTTGATTAATACAAAGATCAGGGAATTGTTGGACTTAAATGAAAGCCAGGCAATTGCCAGCAGCAATGCTGCCCAGGAATTATTTGTAAGAAGTCTGGTTTCAACCGGTGCAGTGATTGCTGTCAGCTTCTTGCTGATTCTTTCAATCGGATTTGTTATTATCCGTTCTATTCTCCGACCGATCCGGGCGATGGTAGAAGCCGGCGATCAGATGGCCGCGGGGAATACCCAGGTAGTGATTGCCAAAGAGTCCGGGGGCGAGATTGGTCAGTTGGAAAAATCCTTTGCCCGGGTTTCCAGGACTGTGTCAAAGCTAATACAGGATACCGAACAGATTCTCAATGCCGCACAATATGGCCGGCTCAGGGAAAGGGCTGGGGAAGAAGGATATCGGGGAGATTATCAAAGAATTATTGTGGGTATAAATAATACCATTGATATGATGTGCCATCATTTTGATAATATTCCGGAAGGAGTGGCCTTCTTTAGCATGGATAAGCAACTGGTGTATTATAATGAAACCTTTGCGGCCTATTTGATCCTTCATGATTTGTCGCCGTCAGAACCGGATTTTTTTAAGAGCCTGGTTCAGGAAGAAGATGGAAAAAAACTTTTTGAAAATGACAGAGATGAGTTTGCAAAGGTGGTAACTCTTTCGGATAATAAGGAATATCGCATTTACGGCCTGGTATTACACCAAATCCGATTGTATAATGATAAAACCCCTTCCTGTATGATGCTGATGCTGAATGATCTGACGGAAGTGATAGATGCTAAAAACGAAGCAGAGATAGCCAACAAAGCTAAGAGCCAGTTCCTGTCTCAGATGAGCCATGAAATACGAACACCGATGAATTCGATTATCGGTATGACTCAGATAGCCAGACGTTCCGATAATCAGGATAAAATTCGATATTGCATTGATAAAATAGAAAGTTCGTCACAGCATTTACTGGGTATTATTAACGACATACTGGATATGTCAAAAATTGAGGCCGGAAAAATGGACTTGATTTTAGAAGAAGCGTCTTTAAGCAGGAGTCTTCATTTTACAGTATCGATGATGCTTTCCCGAGCGAAGGAATTAGGCATTATATTTGATTTAATAGTTGACATTAAAAAGGACCGGGCTGTTATTGATGCATTGAGGCTCAACCAGGTTTTGATGAATCTGATGTCCAATGCGGTTAAATTTTCTCCGGATGGCGGAAAGATTACTGTTAAAGCGGAGGAGCAGGAGACGAAGGATAACCGGACGACATACCTGTTTAGTATTCATGATGAAGGAATCGGAATGTCGGAGGATCAGATCGACCGTCTTTTCCGTTCTTTTGAGCAGGCAAATAGTTCGACGGTCCATAGATTCGGTGGTACGGGTCTGGGATTATCCATTTCCAAGAGCCTGGTTGAAATGATGGGTGGTAAGATTTGGGTGGAAAGTACTCCGGAGCAGGGAAGTACATTTTGGTTTACCATATGCGTGGAAGCAACCGAGAAAATTGCACCGGTAAAAATCTTAATTAAGGATGCTCAGGAGCTTGACCTCAGCGATCTTTATGAAGAAGAACCGATGATGGAAGAGCCGGATAGAGATAAAGATTATGATTTTTCCGGTTTACATGTGCTGGTAACGGATGATGTGGATATGAATCGCGAAATTATGCTGGAGTTACTGGAAGAAGCCTCCATTAAAGCCGATGAGGCAGCTAACGGCGAGGAAGCTGTTGATCTTTTTGCAGCATCGCCGGTGGGACATTATGATATTATATTTATGGATATGCAGATGCCGGTGATGGATGGATGTACGGCCACCCGGATCATTAGGGAGATGGATCGGGCGGATGCCAGGAAGGTAACCATTCTGGCGATGACAGCCAATGTTTTTAAGGAAGATGTGGAAAAAGTACTGGAAGCAGGGATGGATGGTCACATCGGAAAACCTTTCCAGATTAAAGATGTATTAGAAAATATTCAGCAACTGATGGAAACAAGGGATTAATCATGAAAAGAAGCGGCCGCAGGCCGCTTCTTTTATAAAATTAATCCTTTATCTTCTTCATAGCCCAAAGCAATATTCATACACTGGATGGCAGCCCCGGAGGCCCCCTTGCCCAAATTATCAAACTGAGCGGAAAGGACGATGCGGTCGGCATTACCGGTAACATGGATCTTTAGTCCATCCCAGCCGGAACAGGCGTTACAGCATAAAAACTTCTCGGATGTTGCGTCATCATAAACAGGCATTACCTGAATAAACTTTTCACCGCTATAATACTCAGCAAAGAAATCTCGTAACTCCTGTGGGGAGGATTTATCCCTTAAATAAGCGGTATAAAGAGGCAGTGAAACGACCATTCCCTTATAATAATCAGCAATAATGGGAGTAAATATGGGCGGCCTGCTTAAGCCGGTCACTTTCTGCATTTCTTTTAAATGTTTATGCTGCTGACCTAAGGCATAAAGCCGGGGGGCATCATATTGCGATTCCCGGTTTTCATTCTCATACAAAGCAATCATTTGTTTTCCGGCACCGCTATATCCACTGACAGAGCTGATGGCGACAGGGTAATCGGCCGGCAGTATATTTTCGCGTATCAAAGGATAAGCCAGAGAAATAAAGCCGGTAGCATGACAGCCGGGCACAGAGATTTTTTTACCGGTGCGGATGTTTTGCCGATGTTCTTTAGATAATTCAGGGAACCCGTAGCTCCATCCACCAGCGGTACGGTGTGCGGTGGAAGCATCAATGATGCGGACACTATTGTTTTCAACCATGGTAGCAGATTCCTTTGCAGCATCATCCGGCAGACAAAGAAAAGTAATATCTGATTCATTAATAAGTTTTTTCCGTTCGGCCGGATCTTTTCTTAATTCGGGAGCAATGGTCATAAGTTCAATATCTTCACGGGATTGAAAACGTTCGTATATCTTCAGACCGGTAGTACCTTCGCTGCCATCAATAAATATTTTATGCTTCATTTTTGCGTCTCCTAAACTGTGTTTCTATCTTATCAAATATTTCGCTGATACTTATGGGCTTACTGACATGGTCATTCATTCCGGCAACCAGGCACTGGCGGACATCATCCACAAAGGCGTTGGCTGTCATAGCAATAATGGAGATGCTTTTGGCATCCGGATGATCCATACTGCGTATTTTTCTGGTTGCTTCATATCCGTCCATAACAGGCATGAAAACATCCATCAAAATTAAGTCAAAGTATCCGGGATCACTTTTCTCAAACAACTGAACAGCTTCCATGCCATTTGCTGCAGTTATAACCAAAGCACCGGCTTGGGCAATGAGCTCCGACGCTATTTCCATATTCAATTCGTTATCTTCGACAATCAGAATCCGGCGGTCATCAAGACGATATTCTTTTCCCGGCAAGGATTCCATATCGGCAGCAGTATGATAACCGGGAGCAAAATCCTCATAAGGTTCGATCCAACCGGTATTTTCCCGGGGAGTACTAAAGGGAAGCCGCACAATAAAGCGGGAGTATTCGCCAAGGCTGCTCTCCACCCGGATATCCCCCCCCATCAGTGTGGCAAAATGTTTTGAAATAGGCAGTCCCAATCCGGCTCCGGCAGCATTTAAGTCGGCAATCCCGATTCCGGAGTCATAGACCTGAAAACAAATCCACGTCTTATTGTTCTTGGGCGGAAGGGGCTCGACACGTAAAGATATGCGTCCGCCGTCAGATGTAAATTTAACAGCATTGGAAAGAAGGTTGCTTAGTATCTGGTTTAGCCGTGATGAATCGCCGATAAGCTTCTCGGGAAATTTTCCGGCAACAATGGTATCAAAGTGAAGTCCCTTATCCATTGCCTGAGGATAGAAAATAGTATTCAGAGACTCCAGAAGCATACGAAAATCAAATACATTTTCGGTAATTTCAACTTTCCCGCTTTCGATTTTCGACATATCTAAAACATCATTAATCAGCGTAATCAAGTGCTCGGAAGAAAAACTCATTTTCTGTAAAATATCGGAAAGCTTATCTTTATTATTCAAATTTTGCAATGCAAGGGTATTCATACCAATGATGCCGTTAAGCGGAGTACGTATTTCATGGGAAACTCTGGACAGAAATTCCTGCTTGGCGACATTAGCAACTTCAGCCCGATTTAAGGCGGCACGAAGCTTATCCTGATATTCAAAAATTTCTGTTTCATCGGTCAAAACGGCAATATTTTGTGGATTGTTTTTATCAGCAATGTTAAAAGACTGGATAGAAAAAATAATGTCTTCATTGGTGACAGGATTGGTAAAGTGGATTTGGTCAACCCATCCGTATTCGTCCGGATTACTATAAGAACCGAGGATTTTCAGCAGGTCTTCCTGGGGCAGACAATGGCTGAAAATAAGCGGATTGGACATTAATTCAGCCTTGCTTGTGCCCATAATTCGTTCTACATTATCAGAAATATAAGTAAATTTGCCGCGATTGATATCTCTGATAAAAATAATATTTTCAATATTGTTGGTAACCAAATCAAATAAATTATTTTTTTCTTCAATCATCCGGTTTTTCATTTTTAATGTTTTTCGATATAAGAAAATGATAAAAATAAAACTAATCAAAATTGCCGTTGCCCATATAAGCATTAACCGCCTGGTATGAACAGCGCTGTTGTAAAAAGTATGAAAATGAGATTTAGCACCTTCTGTAATACGCTCTAAGGAGTCAAATATTTCTTGGTTAGTCGTTATAATATCGCTATATCCTGAAGCGGTAATTTCATCGGAACTGCGTGTATCGGTTTCGGCATAAGCCAATAAGCTTACCTGCAGAGACTGCAGACGGTAAAGATTTTCACTTAGCGTAAGGAAGTCTTCATGGCTGCCCAAATACTGTGTGTCAATGACGGAAAGGGCATCATCAAATTGCGGTATAATGGAATTAATATTTTTTCGGACATCCGCAACGGATGCTTCGGTATTATCGTAAAGAAGACGGTCAACTTGGGCCTGCATATTTCCGGTGGCGGTACGGATGTCACCGACAGCAAGCAATATTTTATAAGGATGCTCCATAATCTGATTTACTTGATTCATAAGATGTCTTGTACTGAGAATGGTCACAATAAAAAAGGCAATTACTAAAGCTACTACGGCAGCAATTGAAAAACGAGATATAAATGTCAAACGTTCATTAGTTAGCAAATCAAACTTTTTTTTCAATATTTTATCCTCAGTACTTTCTTTATTTATATAAAAATAACATTAGATACTTAATTAGTCAATGGATTACATCCTTTTGTTGACAAATAATTAACGTAAAGATAGTATAAATATTGTAAGATAGTGCAAAAAGAATGAGGAACGGATGTCACATCAAAAACTGAAAATAAAAAAGTTATTAATAAAATCACTGAAAATTGCAATAGGAAGTGTGGCGGCCATATTGATTGCGTCATGGCTTGGATTGGAGTTTGCAACGTCGGCGGGAATCATAACCCTTTTATCCGTGGTCAGTACAAAATGGGATACCCTGAAGCTTTCAGCGGAACGAATCCTTTCTTTTTTTGCGGTAATATTAATTGCCTTTGCTACTTACCCGTTTATTGATAATGACTGGATTGCATATGGTATATTTATTTTTGCCACGGTATTGCTCAGCGGTCTTTTGGGAATTGAAAGTACCATATCTACCAATGCCGTGGTAGGGACCCATTTTCTGATGACCCACGATCACAGTATCGCATTTATTTATAATGAGTTTTTACTGGTTTTGATCGGTACGTCACTGGCGGTAATCTTAAATCTGATGAATGGAAATGGCAGTCAGAAAAAGAAGCTGCTGTATGATATGCGGTATGTAGAAGAAAACCTGCGGATGATTCTGGATGAATTGGCAGATTATCTTAGGAATGATGAGAAGGAAAAAAATGTCTGGCAGGATATTGAAGCATTGGAAAAGCACTTGGATTATTCCCTTGAGTGTGCTCAGGAATATCAGGGCAATACCTTTGCATCCCATCCGGGATATTATATTCAATACATGGAGATGCGCAGCAGACAGTGCAGTATTCTTTATAATCTGCATAGTGAGATCAATAAGATCAGAGAGCTTCCGGTACAAGCAGAGATAGTGGCCGATTACATGAGTTATATGCGAAATTACATATTGGAGCACAATGTACCGGATATGCAGGAACAGGAATTAAAAAGAATTATCAATGCCATGCGGCAGGAACCCCTTCCGGCAACCAGAGAAGATTTCGAGAATATGGCTATTTTACATCATATATTAATGGACCTTGAGGAATTTTTAGTGTATAAAAGGCACTTCATAGAATCCTTGAGTGAAAAGCAAAGACGGATATATTGGAATTCATAAAAATGTAGTGCCTATTTTTTGTCGAAAATCCATTTGAAATATTTATTCTGAAATTCCTTAAAATCTTTGGGAATGGAAATCTGTACACCATCCTGCATAACTACAGAACGATTTTCACAGGCAATGATATAATCCATATTAATGATGAAGCTCCGATTATTATGAGTCATCCGGGAGTCACTGAGGAGAAGGGCGGAATAATCGCGGAGGGTAGCATATATGGTAACAACTTCTCCGTTTATAAGGTGAAAGTTCAGATTATGCTTTATCACTTCCACATAAATCAATTCGGAAAATAAAATGAAACGCTTTCCTGCTTTTCTTGAAACCCGAAAACCGGCAGTATCACTGTCAGTGAGGGTACATCTTATTTCATCCATAACTTTTTGCAGGGATTCCCTGGTAGCCGGCTTAAGCAGATAAGAAAAGGCCTTTACAGAATAGGATTGTGTGGCGAAATCATTGACGCTGGTCAGAAAAACCAGAAAGCCGTTAAATCCATAGGAGCGAATTTTCGCGGCTAATTCGATGCCGGTGGTTTTGGGCATCATAATATCCAGAAAAACAATATCAACAGTATTTCCGTCAATAATATAGGCGGCAGCCTCAGCAGGGTTATCAAAAGAAATCAGGGACAATTCGTCTTCCGGATAACAATCATATATTACCTTGGTAAAGTTGTTTAAATCTTCGACACAATCATCGCAAATTAATATTTTAATCAAAATACTACCCCCTTGCACCTATTATATAAAATTGTAAGATAATAAAAATAATTATGCAACCAAACAAAATAACTTTCGTGCCGGTTTGGTGGCTTTTGGTGCGGGTTGCGGATTACTTGCTTTTTTTTTGAAAAAAATATGGTAGAATGTTTCATTATACAAAATTGTTTACTTATGTTTTACGACAGAGAAAGGTAGATGTATGATGAAAGAAAATCAGAAGAAATCACGTTTATTTTCAAAAGAGAGTATATCCGGTCAGTTTACTTTTTTAGTACTCACGATTGTCGCAAGTCTTGTTATTGTTATTTCACTGCTTACATATGTCTTGTTGGTAACTACGTATCACAAGCAAATCAATGATGATATCAGTCAAACATCGGATTCTATCGGTCAGACGGTAGAAGCTTTTATGGAAGGTTCTTATAGTTTGGTAACGGAGCTTGCGGTGAGTCCCACAATCCTGACCATGGATGGGGAAACGCAGGAGCCTGTTTTAGTGGATTGTGCAGCACGCAATGATTACCTGGAGCTTTTATATGTGCAGGGTATGGATGGCATGCAGACAGCCCGTTCCACCGGAACACTGGGTGATCGCGGAAACCGCTGGTGGTTTTTGCAGGTGGCGGCAGACCAGCAGGCTTTTGTATCTAAGTCTTATTATTCGGTAGGAACCAATATGCCTTGTACGTCCATCTTTGTTCCGATGTATCGCGATAATGCCATGGTAGGTATTTTTGGTGCGGACCTTAAGCTGGGTTCCATCCAACAATTGATTGAACAATTTTCGGACGAGAAAAACGGAAAGTATTCTTATATTATAGATGGTGAAGGGGTGGTAATGGCTCATCCCGACAGCACTTATCTGGAAGAACTGCAAAACTTTAAGACCATGACCCGGACGGTAGCAAAGAAGGATGCCACCGGAAATACCATTGTGGAAGACAATGCAGTGGTAACCGAAGAAGAAAGCTTTACCATATCCAAGCAGTATAAAGAGAGCATTGACAGTGTTATGGCCGGACAAAGCGGTGTAAGTAAAATCAGAGAAAAGGGTATTACTTACTTTATCAGCTATACACCGATTCGTTTACCGGGGACTTCAGATTCGTGGTCGGTGGTTACGCTTCAGAAGAGCAGCACGGCAATGCGGGTTGTATATCAGGTAATTATCGTGGTGATACTGGTATCGGCTTTGATTGCCGTATTGGGTGTATGGATTATAATGCTTCTGGTTAAACGAATCACTCAACCGCTGGTAAAAATGTCTGAGGTGGCAGAACAGTTGGCGGAAGGCGATTTTCAAGTAGAGATTGATTATGTATCCAATAATGAAGTGGGTATTTTAGCCAGGTCATTGGCAGTATTTATTAAGCGCTTACGAGATGTTATCGGTGATGTGGACAGAGTGCTGGGTGAGATTGCCGACGGTAACATTATGGCGGCCCCCGGACAGGAATATTTGGGAGAATTTACTTCTATCGGGAGTGCTATCCGGCGCATCAGTGCATCTTTGAAGGCCACCCTAACGCAGATTGATGAAGCATCCGGACAAGTATCGGGAGGTTCGGTAGAGATGAAGGAAAGCGCCATAGAATTATCCCATGCCGCCGATACTTCCACCCAGTTGATTCAGAAGCTGTTAGGAACTTTCGATGAATTGCGGGAAGGCATTATTGGCATTGGACAGCAGGCAGCCGAGGTAAGCAAGGTTGCCAAGTCTTCCAGTCAGGAAGTGGCGGAATGTAATCAGGTTATGGGTGAAATGACCCATGCCATGGATGATATCAGAAGCAGTTCCGATGAAATTAAGAAGATTATTAAGACTATTGAAGATATTGCTAACCGCACCAATACCCTTTCCCTGAACGCATCCATTGAAGCGGCTCGTGCCGGTGAAGCCGGAAAAGGCTTTGCAGTAGTGGCCGAACAGGTTCGCGATCTGGCCGCCCAAAGCCGGGAAGCCGCCCAGAATACGGGTACATTAATTGCAGCCACACTGGAAGCGGTGGAGAACGGAGCTAGTGTAGCCAACCGCACGGCTCAGATACTGAAACAGATTGTGGAAGGAACCGAGGGGATTGCGGTTTCTATCGAAGAAATTTCCGATGCAACTGCCGGTCAGGCCGATTCGCTATCACAAATTACCGGTGGCATTACCGAAATTTCTGATGTTGTAAAGACTACATCAGAGGCATCCAGGCAGAGTGCGCAAGCCAGTACAGAGCTCTCGGAACAAGCAAAGATGTTAAAAGATCTGACCAGTGAATTTCAACTGTAGATGAAAAATTAATGTTTTTGTAAAATAATGCTTGACTATAAATGTAAAGTAAACTATTCTTTTAAAGAGGAGTTTACTTTACATTTTTTGTATAAGGAGGAATAAGTGTGATTCAGGCAAAGGAATTAAGCAAAGCATTCACCAGGACAATAATGGCGGAAGGCGAGAAGGAAAAAAAACGTAATAAGAAAAGGACAAAAGAAGAATTTTATGCAGTGGATAAAATTTCTTTTCAGGTTAAAGAAGGGGAAATTCTG
This sequence comes from Lachnospiraceae bacterium, assembly GCA_031556725.1. Classification (GTDB taxonomy): domain Bacteria; phylum Bacillota; class Clostridia; order Lachnospirales; family Lachnospiraceae; genus UBA935. The sequence continues at coordinate 101,948 of JAVBSL010000003.1, forward strand.
GGAATTTTAGGACCAAACGGAGCCGGCAAGACCACTTTGCTCAGAATGTTGGGTAATCTGATGGAGCCGACGGACGGAGAGGTAGTAATTACCGATAAAACTGGTGAAGAAATTACCGATGTGGTGGAAAAGAAACGCTGTATCGGGTATCTGTCGGGTAACACGAAGCTGTATCACCGGTTAAGTACCAGAGAAATGCTTACCATGCTGGGGGAGATTTATGGGTTGAGCAAAGAAGAATGTGATGCCCGGATCGAAGCTATTTTTGAAGTGCTGGATATGAAGGATTTTGGCGACAATCGAATCGAGAGATTATCAACCGGCCAGACGCAGCGGGCCTCTATTGCCCGGTGCCTGATTCATTCGCCATCTATCTATATCTTTGATGAACCCACCCTGGGACTGGATATTTTGAGTGCGGATGCGATAATTGACTTTATGAAACAGCAAAAGGAGGAAGGCAAAACAGTTTTGTATTCCACTCATTACATGGAAGAAGCTCAGTTTTTGTGCGATCGCATCGTGATGATTCATAAGGGACGTATCATTGCCCAGGGAACGCCGGAGGAGATTATGGCAACAACCGGAACGGCTAACTTGCGGGCAGCATTTCACGCTGTTATGGAGGGGGTAAACAAAGAATGAATACAACCAGAGTAAAAGCATTGTTAAAAAGAGAAATTACAGATGTCCTGAGGGATAAGAAAACCTTGATTATGATGGTGGTGGTACCAATTTTTCTGTATCCTTTGCTGATTATTGTGATGAGCCTGATTATGTCGGCCATGACCGGAACTTCCGGTGAGAAGGTATATAAAATTGCATTTGTGGATGCACCTGCGGAAAGTGTTCGTGCCATAGAAGACATTATGGTTAGGGAAAATGAAGAAACGAAGTTCCGGTTCAGCCTTTCAAAAGACCGGGAGGAAGCAGTCAGCCGATTGAATGAACAGGAGATACATGCGTTTGTGATAGTAACTGATGAAAAGCTATATCAGATTAATTATTTGTCAGCAAAGAACGATTCCAGTCTGGTAACCGGCATGGTTCGGGAGGCAATGGAAATTTATCTGGAGGATTTACGGGCAGAACAGGTGGAAGCAAAGGGACTGGATAAGGATGAAATACTGCAGCCCATTACCTTTGAAAGAGAAGATTTGTCTACCTCGGAAGAAACCATGGGCAGCATTATGGGCGGAGTTATTCCGGTACTGATGATCATCAGTATCGTAATGGGTGCTATCTATCCGGCGATTGATGTAACGGCCGGTGAAAAAGAAAGAGGAACCCTGGAGACCCTGATCACACTGCCGGTAACCAGCTTTGAAATGATCATGAGCAAGTTCCTGGCGGTTGCCATGGTGGCTTGTGTTTCGGCTTTATTGAATATTATTTCCATGGGTTTTGCATTGGGCTTTATGGGTAGTATGATGTCGGAGGAAATGGGCATTGCCGATCTGCAAATAACCAGCTTCCTGCCAGCCGTATTGGTAACAGTAGTAGTGATGCTGTTCTTTGCTCTCTTCGTCACCGCCATCTGCCTTTTTGTCTGTCTTTTTGCCAAAAGCTTTAAAGAGGCAAATAACTATGCAACGCCGGTAATGCTGGTGTTTATGCTGACGGGCTATATGGCCATGCTTCCGAATCTGGAATTAACCTTGATGACGGCCGGGATACCTATTGTTAATACGGCTTTAATGGTAAAACAGCTATTCCAGCTTCATTATGACTATGCTTTGTTTGGGGTTGTGCTGGTGAGCAATGCGGCATATAGCTTTCTGATGATGTGGCTGCTGGGAAAAGTATATAACAGTGAAGCGGTTTTGTTTGGCGAAGGATTTTCCGGTGTCAAGCTGTTTACCAGACGCAGCGAGATGAAGAAAGGACAGATGCCGGGCTTAGGGGATGTGGTATTGCTGATCTGCTGTATTTTCTTAGTAATATTTTACCTGGGATCAATTGCCCAGATGAAGCTGGGCTTTGGCGGAGTGGTAGTGAATCAGGCCATCATACTGGCAGTGCCGATTGGATATGCATGGTATTTGAAAAGTGACTGGAAACGGTTATTTTCGATAAAAGTGCCTAAAGTCCGCCAAATGATCGGTGCAGTAATCTTATGGGGCGGTGCTTATTGCATTATGGCAGCTTTAGTTCCGGCTTTAACAGCAATTATGCCGGAAAGCACCAAAGCGGTAAGTGAGACCTTTCAACCATTTGCTGAGCAGCCCTTGGCAGTGCTGTGGCTGGTCATTGCTTTGATGCCGGCAATCGGAGAAGAATTGCTGTTCCGTGGTTTTATCTTTGGAACACTTAGGGAAAAGGTAAAACCATTAATGGTAATATTGATTACCAGTGCAGCATTTGCCCTTTTCCATATGAGTCTGATCAAATTCTTTACTACTTTTATTTTAGGGCTTGCCCTGGTCCTGGCAGTACAAACAAGCGGAAGTATTTTTACCGGTATGCTGATCCACCTGGTTAATAACACCTTGTCGGTAATCATTATTAAATATCCGTTACTGTTTGAAGAAGCTCCCATATTGGGAAGTGGTAATATGCATCCTTTACAGAATGTTGTCTTAGCAGCGGCAGGTCTGATTATCGCTGCCCTGGGACTTAGGCTACAGAAGACTTCGTAAGAACTCAATCAACACCTGTGCTGCCCGCTGATGGGATTTGAACCCGGGGTGCGCATGCGACCCGACTGTTTCCGGGGTGGTATCGGGTAATTGTAAAAAGAATACATGCTGATCTCCGGAAGCTGCTTTGTAGGTATTGATGGCATTGCAAATGGGCAAGGTTAAGGAATAGCCCAGCATACCATAGGTCCAGACAATGTCAGCTTCCGGATTGTTTTTTCGGAGCATTTTAAGAAAGTCAATAACATGCTGTTCAAAGCGGGCCAAATCATCAGGATGATAAGAACCGTCAGCGTTCTTACGCTGTTCAAAGGTTTCGCCGGTAGCTTCATCGATCCAGGCTGGTTGCTCGAAAGCGCTGCAATCATTGGTACCCAGATTGACCACCACGATATCCGGCTGCCAGGAGGTGAAATCATGAGGTTTTGTAGCTCCCAGAGCGGTATTGGTGGGACCGGCGCAAAGACCGCAGATCTTTTCATAGAAGGTCGGGATATTATGGTAAGGATTATTGTCCCAGCCGGACAAAACCCCCCAGCCGCCTTGGGAGATTAAACGATAATCGGCGTCCAATGCCTTGGCAGTCATTAAAGCATAATTTCGGTCGGCGCTCATAAACATGGGAATCCAGTCCGTTTCGTCTAAGGCACCGTAAGTACCTTCACCGGAGGTAATGCTGTCACCGATAAATTCTATTTTATGTTGCGGAGACTTTACAGGCAGAAAAACACCGTCGGTTTGAAAACCGTATATTAATATATGGCAGGTATCATCTTCCGACATGGCCTGCAGTTCCCTTGTAAATTTGACATTTTTAACTGTTTCCGGCGTCATCCCGCGGAAAAGACACAGGGAGTGCTGACCGGGCATTAACATTTGCCGGCTCATAAACTCACCGCCCAGGTAGGTGCCCACCCAGGGTTCGTAGGTTTCAAAATCTATTTCCACATCAATCCATAACTCACTTCCGGTTACATTGACCTCAATAGCACTGCCGTTCCAAAACAGCGGCAGAGGAAACTGGGTTTCATCGGTACGCCCATAGATTTTGTAATCGGAAACCTCAGATAATGTATATTTTTTCATAAAAAGTCCTCCTTATTGTGCTATGTATAAGATTTAATATAACATGAAGAAAAGAAAAATGTAAATAGAATGATATTGCCAAAAATAATCAAATATGATACAGTTACAAATAACTAAGAGGCGGAATAAATAAGGAACGGCAAAGCTTTATGAAAAAAATCGGATTATTTTTTTTAACAATCGGGATGAGCTTAGGAATCATGGCATGCGGCGGACCATCCGAAGAAAAAATCGAGCAGGCTCAGGCGAAGTTTAATGAATTGGTAGAAACCCATAATAAAACAGTGGAAGTTCATAATGAGATTGATGATAATTATCTGGATCAGGATTTACAAGCCATGGCAGAGCAGGTTACGGCGTTAAGGGATTATAATCTGGTTGAGATGACAGAAGAGGAAATAGATGTTATTATCGAAGAAATGGGCAGTGCCATCGAAAAATATGAGGAAACGATTGTCCTGTTGACGGAAAAGAAACAGGAAGAGGCAGATGCGGTCCTAAAGGAGATTCCATTAACTTTACATAATCAAACCGGAAAAGTATTTAAAGAATTATACCTGCTTCCTGAAGGAGAGAAACAAAAAGAAAATGTACTGAGCGAGACTCTTTCGATCAATGAGGGAGAGACGCTGGCCGGCCTGTATATTTATAAAGATATAGAAGCAAAACCGTGGAAAATAGTGTTGGCAGATGAACAGGGAGAGACTTGGGAAATAGAGATAGCAATGGTAGATTTGGACGAAAAAGGTGTTACCTTCTTTATGCAATATGATAGTGAAAGCGAGACCATTATACTGAATAACAGTGATTTTTCGGAAAATAGTATTGACAAGAGTGAAGAGGAATTGTAAAATATTCTTTGTTCGCGGGTGTAGTTCAATGGTAGAACACTAGCCTTCCAAGCTAGATACGTGGGTTCGATTCCCATCACCCGCTTAAGCGACATAATGGAAATGCCAGGGTGATGGTATTTCCATTTTTGTATAAATAAGTTTTTTATTCATATTAATAAAAAATTTATTGACCAGAAAAGGTGAAATTGTTATTATAGTAGCAGAGGGAATTTTTTGTGAGAGGGAAGAAGGTTAACAAAAAGGTACTGAGAATAAAATTTTTTATTCTAAAAGGGCAGTACCGGAATGGCTAACCGGAAGGAATGCAAAATGATACTAAGGGCGAAGCAACCAGAAGAAGGGGCACTAAAAGATGGAGAAAGCGTACAAACTGGAGTTCCCAGGAGAGAAAACAGGCAACCTATTTGTTAATTGCTGTGGCTGTTCCCAAACAGAACCGTTACACAGCTTTGGTCCGGCGATTAAGCCGCACTATCTGATTCATTATGTGTTAAGCGGAAAAGGAATATTTTCCATGGGCGGCAAAGAGTATCCGCTTAAAGCAGGATACGGCTTTTTGATTATGCCGGAAGAACTGGCTTTTTATCAGGCCAGCCAGGAAGATCCCTGGACCTATGTGTGGATTGGGTTTAGCGGAGACCAAGCCGACCGATTGATTCAGAATATGGGATTATCTTTACAGAATCCGATTTTCAAATCAGAGCATTCGGAAGAAATTTATGAAATTGTAAAAGACATGATGGAGCATAACACTTTTGATATGAGTGATGAACTGCGCCGAAACGGTTTCTTGAGTGTCTTTTTGTCGATTATCGCAAACAGTACGAAGGCTTCCGATCAAAGTGATAATGACCGGGCAAATCATTACGTGCGAAAAGCGGTAGAGTATATTCAGGGCAATTATTGTAATCCTATTAAGATTACAGAAGTGGCCGACTATGTGTGTATTAACAGAAGTTATTTATATACGCTATTTATGAACTCGATGGGGATATCCCCCCAGCAGTTTTTGGCAACCTTCCGCATTACCAAAGCAACCGAACTGTTACAGTTAACCAGTTTACCCATTGAAAGTATAGCGTTATCCTGCGGCTATGTAGATCCTTTGGTCTTTACCAAGGCATTCAAACAAATGAAGGGCATGTCCCCCTCCGTCTACCGGAAAGAGATGCGCAACGGCGGAACAAGGAGAAATGAGGATCACTTAAAGCAGGTAGAAGATTTTATTAATCAGATAAAGAAGCTAGAACAATAACATTTTGACTGATTGATGCAACAAAGAGATATATACATATTTCCTTACCAATATTATAATTAAGCTACAACAATAGAACAGGCAGAAAATGCCTGTTTTGTAGTATAAGGAGAAGGATGGATATGAAAGAAAAACTATTAAAAGGATTTGCAGCAGCATTTGGGGATGCCAACGGCACAAAAATTTATTTTGCACCTGGGCGGGTGAATATGATTGGTGAACATACCGACTATAATGGCGGGCACGTATTTCCCTGTGCACTGACCATCGGAACCTATGGAGTGGCACGGAAGCGCAATGACCGCAAATTAAGATTTTATTCCATGAACTTTGAGAAGTTGGGAGTGATAGAATCTTCTTTGGATGAGCTTACACCAAGTGAGGAGGCCGGTTGGACCAATTATCCAAAGGGTGTTATCTGGGCTTTTGGTGAGAAGGGACAAGTAATCCCGCAAGGTATGGATTTATTGCTTTATGGGACCATTCCCAATGGCTCGGGGTTGTCCTCATCGGCTTCGGTTGAGGTATTGACCGGCTTCATTTTGCGAGACTTTTTCGGATGTCAGGTATCTAACCAGGATCTGGCATTGATCGGACAATATTCCGAAAATAAATATAACGGTGTAAATTGCGGGATTATGGATCAGTTTGCAATTGCCATGGGAAAAAAGGAACATGCTATCTTTTTAGACACAGCAGACCTTTCATATACCTACGCACCGATTAAATTGGCCGACGCCAAGATTGTAATTGCCTGCAGCAATAAAAAGCGAGGGCTTTCCGATTCGAAATATAATGAGAGACGAAGTGAATGTGAGCAGGCCTTAGCTGATATCCAGAAGGTAGTGGGTATTAACGCTTTGGGTGATCTGACTGAAGAACAGTTCGAACAATATCAGGCTGCTATTCAGGATGATATTTGCAGGAAACGGGCGAAACATGCGGTTTACGAAAATCAGCGGACGATCAAGGCTGTGGAAGCACTGCAAAATAATGATGTAAAACTTTTTGGTGAATTAATGAATGCATCCCATGTTTCTTTACGAGATGATTATGAAGTGACCGGTGAAGAATTGGATACTTTGGTAGAAGAGGCATGGAAAACAGAAGGTGTTATCGGCTCCCGGATGACCGGCGCCGGCTTTGGCGGATGTACCGTAAGTATTGTTAAGAACGATGCCATTGAGGCCTTTACAGCCCAAGTGGGTGAAGCCTATCAGCAGAAAATCGGATATGCCGCTGATTTCTATATTGTAGAAATCGGTGATGGTCCGGTAGTACTGTAAGGGTGACTGCTGATATGAGGACAATAACAGACTATATAAATCATCTGGTTCAGTACGGTCTTAAGACAGGCTTAGTGGAACCGGCTGACCGGATATACACCGTAAATAAACTGATGGAGCTGTTTCAACTGGAGGAAATGCCGGAGAACGAAGTGGCGGAAGCAGATAATCTGGAAGACATCTTAGCCGGAATGATGGACTATGCTTATGAAAACGGTATTTTAAAAGAAGACAGTATTGTTTATCGGGACTTGTTTGATACCAAGATTATGGGATTGCTGGTCCCACGTCCCAGTGAAGTAATCGGGAAATTCTGGCAGCTCTGCAGGGAACAGTCAGCTCGGGCAGCTACTGATTATTTTTATCAGTTAAGCTGTGACTCGGATTATATTCGCAGGTACCGCATTGGGAAAGACCAAAAGTGGGTAACACCGACACCTTATGGTGATTTGGATATAACTATCAATCTTTCCAAACCGGAAAAGGATCCGAAAGCCATTGCTGCCGCAAAAAATGCCAGACAGTCAGGGTATCCCAAATGCCTTTTGTGTGTGGAAAATGAAGGATATGCCGGGCGGGTTAATCATCCGGCCAGACAAAATCACAGGATTATTCCGGTAACGATCAATGGTTCCCAGTGGGGTTTTCAGTATTCACCTTATGTGTATTATAACGAGCATTGTATCGTACTGAACGGACAGCATGTTCCGATGAAGATCGAACACGATACCTTTGCCAAGTTATTTGATTTTGTGAAACAGTTTCCCCACTATTTTGTGGGTTCCAATGCGGATCTGCCGATTGTGGGCGGTTCGATTTTAAGTCATGATCATTTTCAGGGCGGACATTATGAGTTCCCCATGGCGAAAGCACCTGTGGAGCAGACCTTCTGTATCAGGGGATTTGAGGATGTACGGGCAGGCATCGTAAACTGGCCCATGTCCGTAATCAGGATTGCGGCTGCTGACCCGGAACGTTTGATCGCACTGGCCGATGTAATATTGGATAAATGGCGGAATTATACCGATGAATCTGCTTTTGTATATGCTTATTCGGATGGGGAACCCCATAATACCATAACCCCTATTGCCAGAAAAAGAGGCGGGCTGTTTGAACTGGATCTGGTGTTGCGAAATAATATCACCACGCAGGAGCATCCGTTGGGTGTTTATCATCCTCATGCCAAGCTGCACCATATCAAGAAAGAGAATATCGGTCTGATCGAAGTAATGGGTCTGGCGGTTCTGCCTGCCCGTTTAAAGGAAGAAATGGAGTTACTGAAACAGACCATGCTGGCCGGTGGAGACATCCGTATGGTAACTGAGCTGGAAAAACATGCTGAATGGGTAGACGAATTTAAAGTACGCTATGAGAAAATAGATGAAAGTAGTATTGATGAGATCGTAGAGAAAGAAATCGGCATGGTGTTTATGGAAGTACTGGAAGACGCCGGGGTATATAAGCGAACCATGGAAGGAAAAAAGGCATTTATGCGGTTTGTGGAAAGCGTATAAAGCAAAAATGATTTGACCATCAAATTATTTTTTGATATATTAATATTATATTTGATAATAATATTGTAAGCGTGATAATGAGGTCAAAATGGATATAAACAAAGCACTGAATGAGGTGCTCGTGAAGCTGTTCCGCAACATTAATACCATTGAGGAGCAAGCCATAAGGACAGAAGAATATAAGGATGTTACCACCAATGACATGCACGTAATCGAGGCTATCGGTAAAGGTGCGCCCAAAAATATGACCTCTGTAGCCAAAGCCATGGCGGTAACAACCGGAACGCTGACTATATCGGTCAACGGACTTGTGAAAAAAGGCTATGTGGATCGTATCCGCAGTGAAGAGGATCGCCGTGTTGTGCTGGTTTCTTTGTCCTCCAAAGGGCGGAAAGCTTTTGAACATCATCAGCGTTTTCATGAAGCCATGATAAACGGCATTACAGACCAGCTCTCGGTCGAGGAAAAGCTGGTCTTACAAAAAGCGTTAAGCAATCTACTCCGTTTTTTCTCCAGACATTAACCGTTTCTTCAGATTGTTAAAGTCGGATGGTCCGGCATTCAGAAAAAATTCATGGAATTTGTAGTCGCTGTAATCGGGGCCCCACAAAGTGCGGGCTTCTTTTTTTAATTCTAAAATCTCCAGATATCCCAGATAATATTTAAGATAATTAGTAGGCTCCTCGACAATATACTCATAAATAGCATGAGCAGTCTCTTCGTTATCAATTCCAATGGTTGCCAATATTTTCTGCACTTGGGAAAAGTCAGCGCCATCATAATGAATAGCAATATCCAATAAGGAGTACATACAAAGCTGCAGCGAGCGGTTGACCCGATAATAATCATAAGTATATATGGTTTCCGGTGCAGTATCGGCCACCAGCTGCTTGGCGTACCGGAAGGAATCCATTTCCGTATAAAGCGCCCACCCCTCCAGATAACCGCCGTAGTGCAGAATATGCCGGATCAGATTGCCATTGCTTTCTTCCATATCAAGAAGATGATAAACGGTCTGATACAGGTGCCCGGGATAACCCTCATGAGCTAGCGTGGTAAAGAGGGATAAGCTGCTGGTATTGTTCTTTTGATTAATGTAAATCGTATTTTCACTATAATAGTCAATGGGTGGCGTAAGGTAGTAAGCGGGACTACTGTAGGATTCCATGCTGGGAGACACATTTTTAACCACATAAGCAGGGGTGTTCTTACCATCAACCGAAGGAAAAGGAGGATATTCATCGGTGATGCGTTGCTGCAAATCAGCCAGGACTTCTACCGGTTCGGCAACCGGAAAGGCGGCAACGTCTTCTTTTAACCGGTCAGAAAGATCAGGATGAGTGGCGGTGAGCGTTGCAAGCTGCGAATAATTGTTTTTAAAATCTTGATAAAGTAACTTTTTAACAGTTTCCACATCCCGCGAGGAACCGGTGGCAGATTTTAATAAGTACTGATAATATTTCTGTCCCTCAGGATAATAATACAGACCTTTATCATTGCGGCCGCTGCCTTTCAGCAAAAACAATTCATCACCGGTTTTTTCATAGGCGGGCTGCACGACCGTGATCAACAGGCGGTTATTTTCCGCAATATAGTGTTCTTTTTGGGCAGCAGTAATCTTTCCGCTCTGCTCTAAAGCTAAAATCCGCTCCAAAAAAGTTGACTGCAAAAAATGAGTTTCAGCGGCCAGCTGTGATTTATCCATAATGTTGTCACATTGCTCGATAACCTTGTCGGCAGCCAGATCGGACATGAAAAGACCGGCTGTAACTTTTTCCTGTTCCAGTATTATAAAGCCATTCAAAAAATCATCAATTTGATTGAGAATAGCAAGATAATCATTTACATCAGCAGCCGAGTGAAAAGCATATTCTGCCAGAAGAATCGGCAGACCGGATTGCACACCGGAGGAAGGTGAAAACGGTTCGTCATATAAATAGAAAGGATTTCCGATCCGCTGATGATAAAGGTATGATAATAGCAGATCATATGTGTAGGCATCGGGAGCGGATAAGCGCTTCGGAGAAATATCCTCCAACCGGGCAATAAGACCGTCCAACTCGTCAGAATTATGGGTGGACTGATCAGGGGAATAGATTGACAGTCCGGGAGAATATGAAATGTTATAATTTTCCGGATAAGCGATGGTATAGTGAAGATTCAGGGTATTAGAAATCAATTCGCCGACAAAAAGCTCCTCTGTAAGACGGTCAAAGGAACGCTGGTCGCTGTTATGTAAAAAAAGAAAGCCTGCAGTGCAAAGTAAAATGGCGGAAGACAGGGATATAAGCAGTAGCTTCTTTTTTTGGAGTAAAGGATGCAAAGCAGTTACCTCCAGATACTTTACTGCTAATATATTTATTAAAATTGCATAATAGAATAGCAATAATTGTTAATTTTACGGTGGGTAATGATATAGACTTAAAAGTTAAGTTATGATACAGTATTTTTAGTGAATATTGATAAATTTTTGAAAGGCGGAGCAAAGAGTGTATGACTAATTTAGACTTAAAGAAAACAGCCAACGAAGTCCGTAAGGGCATCGTTACGGCCGTCCACAGTGCCAAGGCAGGACATCCGGGCGGTTCCCTGTCGGCAGCAGACATCTATACCTATCTGTATTTTGAAGAAATGAACATAGACCCCACGAAGCCCAAGATGGAAGGACGGGATCGCTTTGTATTGTCCAAAGGACATACGGCACCGGGCCTGTATTCCACACTGGCTAACCGTGGGTATTTTCCGGTAGAGGACCTGACTACCTTGCGGAAATTGGGCTCTTACTTGCAGGGACATCCCTGTATGCAGCATGTTCCCGGCGTGGATATGTCCAGCGGTTCCTTGGGACAAGGCATCTCGGCGGCTGTAGGTATGGCACTGGCAGGTAAGATGGACGGTAAGGATTACCGGGTTTATACCCTGTTAGGAGATGGTGAGATTCAGGAAGGCCAGGTATGGGAAGCCAGTATGTTTGCCGGACACCGGAAGCTGGACAACCTGGTAGTGATCGTAGATAACAACGGCTTGCAGATCGATGGGGCAATTGATGATGTATGTTCTCCTTATCCCATTGATAAAAAGTTTGAAGCATTTAATTTTCATGTAATCAACGTGGATGCTCATGACTTTGATGCCATCAGAGCGGCTTTTAAAGAGGCAAGAGAAACCAAAGGAATGCCTACCGCGATCATTGCCCACAGCTTAAAGGGCAAGGGCGTATCTTTTATGGAAGGACAGGCTGCATGGCATGGAACTGCTCCTAATGACGAGCAATATGCAGTAGCCATGGAAGACCTTAAGAAGATCGAAGAAGTATTAAGTCAGGAGGTAGAAAGCTAATGAGTGATATTAAAAAAATCGCAACCAGAGAAAGCTATGGCAATGCCTTAGTAGAACTGGGAGCTAAATACCCCAATGTTGTCGTATTAGATGCCGATCTGGCAGCCGCCACCAAAACCGGCGTATTTAAGAAAGCTTATCCGGATCGTCATATTGACTGCGGTATCGCTGAATGTAACATGACCGGCATTGCCGCCGGACTGGCAACCTGCGGGAAGATACCTTTTATCAGCTCTTTTGCCATGTTTGCAGCAGGCAGAAACTTTGAACAGGTTCGTAATTCCATAGGTTATCCTCATTTGAATGTAAAGATCGGTGCTACTCATGCGGGAATCACGGTAGGCGAGGACGGAGCCAGCCATCAGTGTAATGAGGATATTGCCCTGATGCGGACGATTCCGGGAATGGTAGTAATGTGTCCTGCCGATGATGTGGAAGCCAAAGCGGCCATCCATGCAGCAGCAGAATATGAAGGACCGGTTTATATGAGATTCGGCCGGGCCGCGTGTCCGGTTATCAACGATAGAGAAGACTATCACTTTGAGATTGGCAAAGGTGAAGTGATCAGAGCCGGAAAGGATGTTACTATTGTAGCAACCGGTATCTGTGTCGGTTCAGCTCTGGAAGCAGCAGATATGCTTGCTCAGGAAGGCATTGAAGCAGAGGTTATCAATATCTGTACCATCAAGCCTTTGGATAATGAGTTGATTAAAGCCAGTGCCAAAAAAACCGGTAAAGTAGTAACAGCAGAGGAACATTCCATTATTGGCGGTTTGGGCAGCGCAGTATGTGATGCCTTAAGTGAAGAAGCCGTCGCACCGGTATATAAGATCGGTATCCGCGATGTCTTCGGTGAATCGGGAAGTGCTCAGGCTTTAGTAGAAAAATATAAGCTGGATGGCAAGGGTGTATACGAGCAGGTAAAAGCCTTTTTATAATATGGAAAGCGGGAGAACTACAAAGATGTTAAAGCTATCACCCTCTATTTTGGCAGCAGATTTTACCATTTTAGGGCAGCAGATCAAAGAAATAGATGAAGCAGGTGTACCTTATATACATGTGGATGTTATGGATGGGACGTTTGTCCCCTCCATTTCATTTGGCATGCCGGTGATTTCTTCTATCCGCAAGGCTACTGATAAGATTTTTGATGTGCACTTGATGATTATGAAACCGGAGCGGTATGTGAAGGAATTTAAAGAGTGCGGTGCGGATGTTATTACGTTTCATCTGGAGGCAGCAGAGGATCCAAAGGCCTTGATTTCAGAAATTCATGCTATGGGGATTAAAGCTGGGATTTCTATTAAGCCGGAAACACCAGTGGAGGCAGTTTTTGATTATCTGGCGCAAGTGGATATGATTCTGGTGATGAGTGTCCATCCCGGATTTGGCGGGCAGGAATTTATGCCTGAGGCTCTGGCACGAATCAGACGAATCAGAGATTACCTTGATGAAAAGGGGCTGCATACGGATATTCAAGTGGATGGCGGCCTGTATCGGGAGAACATTCGAGACGTAATAGAGGCAGGAGCCAACGTAATTGTGGCTGGTTCGGCAGTCTTTTGTGGCAATATTACCGAAAATATAAAATGTATCCAAAAAATTTTTGCTGAATATGAGAACATCTGATATAATTAAATACGATACAAATGGAAAGTCAGGCAAACGAGTTTTTGTTTGGCTTTTTAGTTTATGGAGGTAAAGCAGGATGTATGACGTGGTAATTATAGGTGGCGGTGTGGTTGGGTGTTGTATTGCCAGGGAATTGTCCAGGAAAGAGCTGCGGATTGCGGTGGTTGAGAAGGCATCGGATATTGGAGAGGGTGCATCCAAAGCAAATAGTGGGATTGTGCATGCGGGGCATGATGCGGTTCCGGAAACTCTTAAGGCATTGCTTAATGTGAGGGGCAGCCGGATGATGGAGATACTGGCAGAGGAGCTGGATTTCCCTTATCGGAATAATGGGTCTTTGGTGTTGTGCTTTGATGAAAATGATCTGCCCGGATTAAAAGAATTGCTGAAAAGGGGATTGAAGAACGGCGTCAGTGGCTTGGAGATTTTGAGTGGGGAAGAGGTTCGGGGGATGGAGCCGTCGGTTAGTGACGAGGTGGTATATGCACTGCATGCACCTACCGGGGGGATTGTGTGTCCTTTTGGATTGACGGTGGCGATGGCGGAAAATGCGGCTCTTAACGGAGTGGAATTTTACCGGGATACCGAAGTTGTGGGTTTGGAAAAGAAGACGGGTTTTTATCGGATTATATGTAAAGAAAAAGAGTTTGAAAGTAAAATTGTTATTAATGCCGCAGGTGTTTATGCGGATGAGATTCATAATATGGTCAGCAGCGAAGAGTTAAAGATCGTTCCCCGAAGGGGCGAATACCTTTTGTTTGATAAAAATGTGGGGGATATGGTAACGCACACGTTGTTTCAGTTGCCTACAGCGCTTGGAAAAGGGGTTTTGATTACACCCACAGTACATGGTAATCTGCTGATGGGGCCCACGGCGGAGGATATTCCTGATAAGGAGGGGATAAACACTACGGCGGAAGGACTGAAGATTGTGCTGGAGAAGGCAGGAAAGAGTATTCGGAAGGTTCCGGGCCGGGAGGTGATAACTTCTTTTGCCGGATTGCGGGCTAATAGCGGTAAGGGTGATTTTATCATTAAAGAGGCAGCAGATGCTCCCGGTTTTATCGATGTAGCCGGAATTGATTCACCGGGACTGAGCAGTGCCCCTGCTATTGGGGAATATGTGGCCGGGCTGGTTCGTAAAATCCTGCCGGCGGAGCGCAAGAAAGACTTTATCAGCAATAGAAAAGGAATACAGCCGGGCAGCGGAGAAGTGATTTGCCGATGCGAAATGGTAACCGAAGAAGAGATTGTCGAAGCGATACGGCGGACTCCCGGTGCGGTCAGTCTGGATGGCGTGAAGCGGCGGACCAGAGCCGGGATGGGAAGATGCCAGTCGGGGTTTTGCTCGCCCAAAGTGGTGGATATTCTGGCCAGGGAGCTGGAAAAAGAAAAGTGGGAAATTACCAAAGCAGGCAGTGGTTCGGAGATTCTTACCGGTATTCTCTATGATGGGAAGGAGAAAGAAGAATGAAGGTTGATTTGGTGATTGTCGGCGGCGGTCCGGCTGGGTTGGCGGCGGCGGTGGCGGCTTATGATGATGGTGTCAGGGATATTCTGATCTTGGAACGTGATAAAGAATTGGGCGGGATTTTGAATCAATGTATTCATAACGGATTTGGTTTGCATACTTTTAAGGAGGAACTGACCGGACCGGAATATGCACTGCGGTATATGGAGATGGTGCAGGAGCGGAAGATCCCTTATTTACTGCATACCATGGTGGTGGATGTACAGGGCGGTGACAATCCCAAGGTTACGGCGATTAACAGTGATAAGGGCATGTTTGAGATAGAAGTAGGAGCGGTGGTTCTGGCCATGGGCTGCAGAGAACGGGCAAGGGGTGCCCTGAACATTCCCGGTTACCGTCCGGCAGGTGTTTTTGCCGCCGGCTGTGCCCAGCGTTACGTAAATATAGAAGGATTGATGCCCGGGCGTCAGGTGGTCGTGCTGGGTTCGGGAGATATCGGACTGATTATGGCCCGCCGGATGAAGCTGCAAGGTGCCGATGTGAAAATGGTAGTGGAAATCATGCCATATTCCGGCGGTTTGAAGAGAAATATCGTACAGTGCCTGGAAGACTTTGATATTCCGTTGAAGCTCAGTCATACAGTAATTGACATTGACGGAAAAGACCGGGTTAAGGGTGTTGTGGTAGCCCGGGTGGATGACACCGGAAAGCCCATAGCCGGAACCGAGGAATATGTGGCTTGTGATACTTTGCTGCTTTCCTGCGGTTTGATTCCGGAAAATGAACTTTCCAGGGGTGCCGGTATGGAAATGGATGAAGTAACCCAGGGGCCGGTAGTAAATGAAAAGCTGGAAACCACGGTGAGAGGTGTTTTTGCCTGCGGAAACGTTCTGCATGTCCATGATTTGGTGGATAACGTGTCCAAGGAAGCCCTGGCAGCAGGGAAAGCCGCCGCAGAATTTATTTTACAGGGAAGGTCTGATTGGGGGGAGGCAGTACGGCCGAAGATTCCGCCTAAGAGCAAGTTTACACCGCCAAAAGGGCGGGATATGAGCAGCCAGTTGATTTGTATCGGGTGCCCGGCGGGCTGCCTGATTACGGTGAACAAGGAGGCCGGCGGAAGCCTTACTGTAAGCGGCAATTCCTGTCAGGTAGGCGAGGATTATGCCCGCAAGGAAATGACAGCACCTACCCGGATCGTCACTTCTTTGGTTAAGGTTACAAACGGCATGGGAACGGTGGTTTCGGCAAAAACAGCAGGGGACATTCCTAAGGGTAAAATTATGGAATGCATGGATGCAATCAGCAAAACAGCAGTTCCGGCACCGGTCAGAGCGGGAGATATTCTGATTGCCGATGTGGGCGGAACGGGTGTAAACATTATAGCAACAGCCAATATGGATTCCAGATAGAAGAGGGCAAAAGCATGAGGGAAAAATATGTAATGGCATTGGATCAGGGAACTACCAGTTCCCGCTGCATTCTTTTTGATAAAAAAGGTAATATCATCAGTATTGCACAAAAAGAGTTTACCCAGATTTACCCCCAGCCCGGCTGGGTAGAGCACGATCCGGTAGAAATCTGGTCTTCCCAGCTTGCGGTGGTTACCGAAGCCATGGCAAAGGCCAGCGTAAAGCCGGAGGACATCAGTGCTATAGGAATTACCAATCAGCGGGAAACCACTATTGTATGGGATAAAAATACCGGTGAGCCGGTTTATAATGCCATTGTCTGGCAGTGCCGCCGGACTGCAGGTAAGATTGAAGAACTCACAGCCGCCGGTTACGGTGACTGGATTACCGAGCATACAGGGCTGATTCCCGATGCTTATTTCAGCGGTACCAAGCTGGCATGGATACTGGAACATGTGGAAGGGGTCAGGGAAAGAGCTGAGGCCGGTGAACTGCTATTCGGAACAGTAGATACCTGGCTGGTGTGGAAGCTGACAGCGGGAAAGGCTCATGTCACCGACTATACCAATGCTTCCCGAACCATGATTTATGATATCCACAACCTTTGCTGGGAGGAAAAACTGCTGCAGGTATTGAATATTCCGGTCGCCATGCTGCCGGAAGTCAAGCCTTCGGGATTCCTGTACGGACATACTGATGCATCGGTTTTGGGCGGGGAGATTCCCATTGCCGGAATTGCCGGCGATCAGCAGGCGGCATTGTTTGGTCAGTGCTGTTTTGAAAAAGGACAAGTAAAAAATACCTATGGAACAGGCTGCTTTTTATTGATGAATACCGGAAAAGAGGCGGTGGCTTCCAGACACGGGCTGCTGACGACTATCGCAGCAAGTTCCGGTGAGGTGGAATATGCGCTGGAAGGCAGTGTTTTTGTAGCCGGTGCAGCCATCCAATGGCTGCGGGACGGCATGCGGATGATTCAAAAGGCACCCCAGACCCAGGAATATGCGGAAAGGGTCGATGATACCGGCGGGGTTTATATGGTCCCGGCTTTTGCCGGCATGGGAGCCCCTTACTGGAATCCTTATGCCAGGGGAACCATAATGGGCATCACCCGAGGCTGCACCAAAGAGCATTTTATCAGGGCGGCATTAGAATCCATTGCTTATCAGACGGTGGATGTTCTCCATGCCATGGAGGAGGATGCCGGCGTGGTACTGAAAGATTTAAAAGTAGACGGCGGTGCCAGTGCCAATGATTTTTTGCTGCAGTTTCAGGCGGATATCTTAGATACCAAAGTGGATCGTCCGGAATGTATTGAGACAACAGCATTAGGCGCGGCTTATCTGGCCGGATTGACAGTAGGTTTTTGGAAGGATACAGAAGAAATTCGTGCCAATTGGCAGTTGGACCGGGAGTTTAAGCCTCAAATGGCGCAGGCACATCGGAAAGAACTGCTGAAGGGTTGGAAAAAGGCAGTGAAATGTGCATTGTTATGGGCGGAGGAGTAAATGGAAAAGAAAGAGTTTTTAGCGGGAAGTATGATCGGCCGGGAAGAGCAGCCGCTACAGGAGTTAATGCTGATTTTAGAAGGAACCGTGAAAGGTGAGTGTGAGGGGGGCACGATTATCCTTAAAAAAGGTGATGTGTTGGGATTAAGTGAAGTTTATTCCAATTTTCACTTTATGAACTATTGGGCTGAGGAAAAAATAACCGTTGCCGTATATCCTTATCAGGCGGGCGAGCTGATGACATTACTGCGGAATCAGCTGGATACAGTACGCTATTTTACGGCCTCTGTTTTTCACCAGTTTCAGGAAATTTTCAGCCAATATAAGCAAAAGAAAGCCGACAGCATTTATCTGTATAGATTTTTTGTGCGAAATTACAAGCGGTATGAAGAGTTATGTGAAAAATACAGTATATCGCCCAGAACCCTGCCCGAACAGGAAGAGCTTTTGCCCCTGACACTGGAAGAGGATATAGAGCCCTGGCTTGCCGCTTATTACAAAGGAATCTATGATCTGGTCAGCAATTCGGAGGAACCAGGCCGGCTGGGAGCCGAGTTTTACTGCGGGTTGATGCAGAAAATCAGTCAGAGCATTCACCACATGATTTCCATTAATGGGATCGTAGAAGAATACCGAAGCCAGCTTCTTGACTTATTTATGAATGAAAATGAATTGGATTTATTTGATTTATTTACCGGAACATATTTCCGTGTCTATTATCTTGCCAAAGAGGAGAAACCGGACACAGCATTTATTGACGAGACCATTAATTTGTTAAAGGGCTATGGTTACGACGAGCGTGGATTCTTTGAACGGCGGGTAGCGGATTATCAGAATAAATTTAAAACAGCAGATCAGGAAAAACCCAATCAGGAGCAAAAAGAATCTTTGATGCGGAAAAAGGCAGCAGCGGTAAATGATTCCCTTAATGTGATTTTGGAATACGCCGGCTGTCCGAGAGAAGCAGCTGACGAGTTTCGCAGTGAGATCGATGCCTATAAAAAGATCATAAATAAAAATGTCGCTGAGGAGGCAGACCGAAATCGGCGGATTCGCCTTACCAAACTGTTTTATGAGATTTATACGGCTGCATTCCAGATTAGTCTGCGGGACGAACAGGTACCGCCCATCATAAGGATGTTCTTTCAGTTTGGCTATGTGGATGAAGAACTGGCTGGAATGGAAAACGCTTCTTATCTGTATGATATTGTAGATCATCTGCCCACCGATCCGGAAAACCGGGTATATACGGTTTATGAATGGCTGAGAGCTATTTATGAGGGCAAAAAGGAGCCAAGCCGTAATGAGTTTGACAATGACTACAATGACTACGTTCATGAACTGCGGAGAAATAAAAAAATATCTCCGATAGAAGAAACAGATATGCTGTCTGATACAGCCCAGAAGGTGATGTTTGAACTGGAAAATGTTTTTCCCACGGTAAATAAGGTTACCTATGGGCGGATTACCACTTTTTGCCCGGTTTTTTCCGAACATAATATTATCAAACCACTGGAAAAAATGTTGGTATCGGCAGATATGGTAAATCAGATATTTAATCAGATCAGAGAAAGGGATTTCGGTGCTTTTTACAGAGAGTCGATTTATGCCCAGCCGGAAAAGGGAGTGGTTAAGGAACTCATCAGCACTGAAATATTACCGGATGTTATTTTGATGCCGAATATCGGCAATCGGGGAATTATGTGGCAGGAAATTGAAGGTAAGCGACGAGGTACCCCCGCCCGATTTATCTGCTCACTGTTCCAGATGGAAGAATTGATGATTATCTTAACCAGACTGACCGGAGAATTTCGTTGGGAGATGTGTAAGCGGGTTCAGGGAGTCAGATGGAATGATGTTGCGGAACGGTCTTTAACCAGTGAATACTCCGATTATATTCAGTTTTATCGGAAAAATATAGACCTGTCCAGCGATGCAAAAGAAAAAATCAAGTCCGACTTATCAAAACGGAAAAACAGTGCCAAGGAAATGTTTGTTTTTGATTATATAACCTGGATTATGTATGAAAGTAACGGCGCTCCCAGGATGAACAAGGTAGCCAGGAGTATTCTTTTTACTTACTGCCCCTTTACCCGGGCGATTCGGGAACGAATGCGGACAAATCCCTTATATACGGATATGCTGGACCGGTATGATATCCGGTTAAAGCAAAAGCTCCGCCACTATGACAACCTGTATGCAAAGCTTAGAAGCAGCGGATTACCGGTTCCCGAAGAAGTTGAAAACACCAGGAACTTTTTGGAATTATAAGCGAGGAAATGCGGAATGCTTAAGAAATATACGGATATCCGCCGTTTAACGGATAATCCCTATTTAAATCTTTATGAAATGGATGCTCTTACTGATAGCGGACGGCCTTTTCATTACTACTTTGCATCCAGAAACAGTGAGCAGGAATTGGAGCTTAATACCAAAACCATGAAGCCTAACGGAATCGTGATTTATCCTCTTTATGCCGACAGGCCGGAGACCATTGTGCTGATCAGACAATATCGATACCCCTTAGACGGATGGCTTTATGAACTGCCGGCCGGATTGGTGGATCATGGCGAAACACCTGCCGCCGCAGCGGTGCGGGAGATGAAAGAGGAAACCGGTCTGGAATTTACAGTCTATAAAGGCGGAAATGAAGCCTTCAGGCGGCCCTTTTTCCTGGGAGCCGGTATTACTGACGAAACCAGTACCACAGTATTCGGCTATGCGAAGGGGGAAATCAGCAGTCAGGGTCAGGAGGATACGGAAAGCATTCAGGTGATTTTGGCAGACAAAGAAGAGGTAAAACGTATTCTGGCCACTGAGCGGGTATCCTTAAGGGCTTCTTTATTGTTAATGAATTTCTTAAATGCGGAAGGAAAAAATCCCTTTGCATTTTTAGGCTAGTATTGACAAAAAATAGTTGCTATAATAGTTTCTATCATTTAGTATAAAGAAGCAAAAGGAATGGAGTGAGGAGTTATGAATAAAGGAAAATATTATATTACTACGGCGATTGCCTATACTTCGGGCAAGCCTCATATCGGGAACAGCTATGAGATTGTTCTTGGGGACAGTATCGCCAGATATAAAAGAAAAGATGGCTATGAGGTTTTTTTTCAAACCGGAACCGATGAGCATGGCCAGAAAATAGAGATAAAAGCCCAGGAAGCTGGTGTTACGCCTCAGGAATTTGTGGATGACGTGGCGGGTACCATCAAGGGGCTTTGGGATTTGATGGACACTTCCTATGATAAATTTATCAGAACTACTGATGCTGCCCATGAAAAGCAGATTCAGAAGATTTTTCGCAGACTGTATGATCAGGGCGACATTTATAAGGGCGCCTATGAAGGTCTTTATTGTACCCCCTGTGAGTCTTTCTGGACCGAATCGCAGTTAAAGGATGGCAAGTGCCCGGACTGTGGCAGAGAAGTAAAAGCGGCTAAGGAAGAGGCCTATTTCTTTAAAATGAGTAAATATGCCGATCGTTTGATTGAACATATTAACAGCCACCCGGAGTTTATTCAGCCGGTCTCCCGTAAAAATGAAATGATGAATAACTTCTTGCTGCCCGGACTGCAGGATCTGTGTGTTTCCAGGACCTCCTTCACCTGGGGGATTCCGGTGGATTTTGACCCCAGACATGTGGTTTATGTGTGGTTGGATGCTTTAAGTAACTATATTACCGGTATCGGTTATGACTGTGATGGCAACAGTACCGAGCAATATCATAAGTTATGGCCGGCCGATTTACATCTGATTGGCAAAGATATCGTCCGCTTTCATTCGATTTACTGGCCTATTTTCCTGATGGCACTGGGTGAGCCCCTGCCCAAACAGATTTTCGGCCATCCCTGGCTATTACAGGGTGACGGCAAGATGAGCAAATCTAAGGGAAATGTTATCTATGCGGATGACTTGGCCGACTTTTTCGGAGTGGATGCAGTTCGCTATTTTGTGCTCCATGAAATGCCTTTTGAAAACGACGGAACTATTTCCTGGGAACTGCTGGTGGAACGAATCAACTCTGATCTGGCCAATACCCTGGGTAATCTGGTGAACCGGACCATTTCCATGAGCAACAAGTATTTTGACGGCGTGGTTGCGGACAAAGGCATCGAGGATGCAATGGATGCCGATTTAAAAGAAACGGTAACCGGAACTTTTGCCAGGGTAAGTAAGAAAATGGATGATCTGCGGGTTGCTGATGCACTGACAGAAATATTTGTCCTGTTTAAGCGCTGCAATAAATATATTGATGAGACCGAACCCTGGGTACTGGCCAAG
The DNA here is from genome assembly GCA_031556725.1 of Lachnospiraceae bacterium. Taxonomy (GTDB): domain Bacteria; phylum Bacillota; class Clostridia; order Lachnospirales; family Lachnospiraceae; genus UBA935. Next base: position 124,228 of record JAVBSL010000003.1, read on the forward strand.
GACGATGCGAAGAAGGATCGTCTGGCAACGGTGCTTTATAACCTGGTCGAAAGTATTATGATCGGCGCTTCTCTGTTAGAGCCTTTTATGCCGAAGACCGCAGAAAAGATTGCCGGGCAGTTGAACGCTTCTTTAAGAAGTTTTGAGTCATTATTCGAATTCGGCCAATATGAAAGCGGAAATAAAGTGACTGATCAGCCGGAGATTCTCTTTGCCCGGCTGGATGTTAAGGAAGTGGTGGAAAAGGCTCAGGCGATGTTTGATGCAAGAGCAACCAGGGAAGTTCCCGCAGAAGAAGAACCGGCAGCTCCGGTAATCGATATCGAAGCCAAAGCGGAGATTACCTATGATGACTTTGCCGGGCTGCAATTTCAGGTGGGTGAGATTATTGCCTGTGAAGAAGTTCCCAAATCCAAGAAACTGCTTTGCTCCAAGGTGCGGGTGGGCAGCCAGGTAAAGCAGATCGTATCGGGCATTAAACAGCACTACACAGCGGAAGAAATGGTTGGAAAAAAAGTCATGGTACTGGTAAACTTAAAACCGGCGACCCTGGCCGGAGTGCTGTCGGAAGGCATGTTGCTTTGTGCTGAAGACGCCGAAGGCAATCTGGCACTTCTGACACCGGAAAAAGATATGCCGGCAGGTGCAGAAATTTGTTAATAGTGTGAGAAACGAAAGATAACGGAGGTGCAGTGAATGGTTACAACGCAGGAATTGTACTATGATTCAAGGGATCATGCCAGCAGAATACACGCTGTTAAGTGGATACCGGAAAATGAAGTGAAAGCGGTTCTGATTCTGGTTCACGGGATGGCGGAGTATATCGAGCGGTATAATGAATTTGCCACTTATCTGGCTGAGCGAGGTATTTTGGTGGCCGGAAACAGTCATCTTGGCCATGGTAAGTCCATCGGTGAGAACGGAAAACCGGGATACTTTTGTAAACAGGATGCAGCCACCGTTTTAGTAAGGGATGTTCATCGGCTTAAAAAAATGGTGCAGCAGGATTACCCGGGAATTCCCTGCTTTATCATGGGACATAGTATGGGATCTTTTGTGGTTCGTAATTATTTATGCCGGTATGGGACCGGAGTGGAAGGTGCCATTATTATGGGAACCGGTATGCCGCCCAAGGCTTTGGCCGCCATCTCCAAAGGAATTGCCAGGCTGCAAATGGTTTTTTTAGGAGACAGTCATCCAGGGAAAATGTTGGATAAACTTGCATTTGGCGGTTATAATAAAAAAATTGAAAACCCTAAAACCGCTCATGACTGGTTAAGCGTGAGTGAAGAAAATGTGAGAGCGTATAAGGCCGATGATTTATGTGGATTTTTGTTTACCGTAAATGGTTTTCACACCCTGTTTGAGCTGATTTATCGCTTGCATAAGCCGGGGAATCTTAAAAATATGCCTGTCACGCTGCCGGTTCTTTTTATTGCCGGTGGTGAAGATCCTGTAGGTGATTACGGAGAAGGTGTAAAAAAGGTTGCACAAAGCTTTAAAGATATGGGCATGCAGGATGTTACCCTGTCCATTCGTGAAGACGTCCGCCATGAAATATTGAATGAAGATGATCGGGTAGAAGTTTATGAAGAGATTTTCCAGTGGATTACAGAAAAAGAGGATTAGAATTATGAAAAAAGTTCTTATTGTGTCGGCATCGGTTCTTATTTTTACATTTGGCGGCATAACTGCATCGGCTTCGGAAGGACAGGATGTAACGGGCCAGGTGCAGGAATACATGGATGAAATAAAAGATATGATCGGTGATATGGACGAAAGTACCATAAATGAAGCCTTTACTTTTCTGAAAGAGAAGGCGGCAGAGGGTGGTCTTAAAAACGAAGAAGATATCCAGAAGGCTGTTGAAGAGGGAAAAGAAAAGCTTGGTGTTGAGGTTGAAGACAAGTACATTAAAGAAATGCTGGAAATTGTCAATACGTTGGAAGACATGGGCTTTGACAGCGAAAAGCTGATTGCCAAAGCGGAAAATATGTATCAGGAATATGGTGCGGATTTTGTTGACCATTCGCAGGAGCTGGTGGTGGAAGCGGTGAAGGATTCCGTCGGAACAATAATCAAAAACGCTGTTTTGGAATTTTTTCGAATGTTGGGTCAATCGATTAAGGACTTTTTTGTCAATTTATTTTAATGATGGATTATTTAATAAAAATGATACTTTAGTAATAGACTGAAACGAAAAAATATAGTATAATATTAAAATATTAGGTATAAAGAAGTTTTGAGGGAATAAATTTGATGAATGAAATGCTTCCATATCAGATAAGATTTGCTTTACGTGATGAATGGGAGGATGCAATGGCGTTGGCCTGGAAAACTTTTCTGGTTTTTGAGGCACCGGACTATGCGCCTGTCGGAGTCAGAAGCTTTGAAGACTTTATAACAGATTCCACGTTGAAGCGAATGTTTGAAATGGGTGCTTATCAAATGCTAGTGGCAACTCATGAAGAACAATTGATAGGGATAATTACTTTGCGCGACAGAACTCATATATCACTTTTGTTTGTGGATGAAAGATACCATAAGCAAGGAGTGGGAAGGGCTCTGGTTGGGCATTTGTGTGATTACCTTCGGAATGAAGAGGGGGAAAGACGGGTAACTGTCAACGCATCTCCTTATGGTTTGGAATTTTATCATAAAGTAGGTTTTTGCGATCTGGGACCGGAAGCCTGTGCAGACGGAATCAGATATACACCCATGGAAAGAAAATTCTAAAGGGAGGTCATGATCCGTTATGCAGTACATTCATAGTAAAGATATATTTATGTTAATACGTGATACTTTGAAACTGGTTGACCGGCGTTTAATGGATCATGGTTCGAAAGTGGCTTATTACGTATACAAGATGCTGCAATGCAAAGGCGGATATGAAGAGTATGAACTGGCGGATATTGTTTTCCTGGTCACATTCCACGATATTGGAGCATATAAAACAGATAATATAGATGAAATGGTAAAATTTGAAACCAAAGAATATCATGACCATAGCCTCTACGGATATTTATTTTTGAATAATCTTACATTAACAGGTGAGATGACGAAGGTGATTTTATACCACCATATGGATTATAATCAGTTAGAAAGATTGCATTTTCAGTATCAGGAGATTGCTTCATATATTAACCTGGCAGAGCGGATAGATATCTTCAGCGGATCTTTGGGGGACAAATTTAATTTAGCAGTTTTTGAAAAGCATTTGGGAACTAAGATTTCCAGGGATGCATATGAGCTTTTCCGTGATGCGAATGAAAGATATGGTTTGTTTGATAAAATTAAGACCAAGGAATACAAAAAGGAATTGGAAGAACTGATCCAGTACTTCATATTACCGAATGAAGATAAAGAGAAACTGCTGGAGTTACTGATGTTTCTTCAGGCATTTAAGAGTGAAGGAGCAATCACCCATGCGGTAACCACTCTCGCCATAATCGAGAAAATCGGCATGCTGATGGGACTGGATGAGGAACAACAGCGGGCATTGCACTTCGCTGGTTGTGTATATGATATTGGAATGCTTGCAGGAACGGAAAAAGTAAAGCAGCATGTAATTTTATCAGAGCGATTGCTGCAAGGCAGATTGAAGGAAGAAATTGTTGCTATTGTTGCGGCTCATCATGAGCGCACGGATGGCAGCGGTTATCCCCACAGACTGTTAGAGAAACAAATGAACATTTCTCAAATGATTTTACAATTTGCGGATGCAGTAAGTGTTTTGATCAGTCCAAAACTTGATCACATGGAAGCAAATAATGGAAAGATTATTGAAATAGTTAAAAAACAGACGGAAATGGGAGTGTTCAACAGGGCCGTAGTTAGAATCTTTATTGAGAATTATAATGAAATTATGAATTATGTAGAAAGTCGTTTTAAGGAAATAATGGATGGTTATAACAAGCTGAATGTTCAGTTTGAAGCGGAAAGAGCAAAGAAAGAAGAATAGAAATGGGTAAATTATTTAACTTGGATAGTCCGGTCATGAGTTTTTTGGGAAAGGTTGCGGATTTGATGATTTTAAACATCATTGCATTTATCGCCTGTATCCCGATTATTACGGTTGGAGCGTCCATGACAGCAATGCATTATGTGCTGTTAAAAATGGCAAGAAAAGAAGATGGATATATTTTCAGGTCATTTATGAAATCATTTAAAGAAAATTTTAAACAAGCGACCATATGCTGGTTGATAATTTTGTTGTTTATTGTTATATTTGTAGGAGACATATTTATTATTAACCGATCGGGGCTGGAATTTGCGGAATGGATGAGGATTGCATTGATTGTAGTAGGAGTTCTTGCGTCGATGGCAATTATATATATTTTTCCGATACTTGCTAGATTTGAAAATACGATTAAAGGTACGCTTAAGAATGCAATGATTATGGCAATACTTAGTTTGCCGAAAACAATTTTAATGTTAGTAGTCTACTGTTTGCCGGTTGCTTTGATGTATTTATCTACAAACATGATACCCATCGTATTTTTGTTTGGAATTTCCGGACCGGCCTATCTTTGCGCAATGATATACAGCACAATCTTTAAAAAATTCGAACCGGAAAAAGAGGAAACCGATAATGGGGATAATTGGTTTATTGAAGAGGAGCCTGAAGAGGCACCGCCGGAGGAACAAAACAACTAATTATGTAAATGTGTAAAAGAATCATTTTGATGATTGGGGAGAAAGAATGCAGGAAGAAAAAAGGAAGATTATAACTCAATGGATGTTCCCTACCATAGCCTTAATAGCGGTTATTGCCGGTATGTTATTTAACTTTACCGCTAAAAGTAGTGAAATGGCGGCAACATCCGTAGAGAAAGATATGATTGTGATTTCTGAGCGGTATGGCTCAGAACTAAACAGTGATCTGACATTTATGGCAAAGACCTCAGCGGCAGTAAGTGTGGCGTTGGCACAAATAAATGGGAAAAGCGCTCAGGCATTAGAAGCACTGTGTAATTATTCCCCGGCTTATATGGCTGTGCATTGTGACTCACGTGGTCAGGGTATTACCCAGACAGGGGATGAGGTTGACTTGTCGAAGGAAGAGTATTTTTCACAATTGCTGGCTTCCGGTGAAAATACATATATTTATATATCAGATGATAAGATTACCGGCCAAAAGGCTGTTGTTCATGCAATTAACATTTCTAATGGAAATGGTGACCTGCTTTTGACTTATTATCCAATAAGTAATTTGGGAAAATGCATTAGAAAAGATGATTTTGACGCTGATGTTTTTTTTGCACTGGTTGACATTGAAGGCAATATTTTAGCAAGAACCGAATACAAGAGTGAATTTTTTTCCGGCGAGAATATTTATGAAACGTTGGGAGATGTCCATTCCGACAGTATCCGTAAAATGAGCGTAAGGCTGAAAAACGGAGTTTCCGGCAGTATGGAAGCTATTATAGGAAGTGAAGCAAGAACATTAGTATATACCCCGTTTAATTTAAATCAGTGGACGGTAATTGTTGGTGTTAATCAATATTATGTAGATCGTCAAGAAGAAAAAGAATGGGATTTTACCAGAAGAACCTTATTCCAATTAGTAGTTGTTGTATGTATATTCTTGATATTGCTGGTATTGATTAATGTAATCAGCAAGATGCGCAGCACAGAGAATACCAAACATCTTCAGGAAAAGGCAGATACCGATTTACTGACGGGACTTAATAATAAGCTTGCGACGGAACGTAAGATTAAAGAGTACATGGCGAGCCATCCTAATGAGCAGTCAATGATGTTTGTATTGGATATTGATAACTTTAAGAAAATAAATGATACAATGGGTCATGCCTTTGGTGATGAAGTGCTTCGTTCTCTCGGTCTGCAGATTACGGCGATGTTCCGAATTACAGATATCGTCGGAAGAACCGGTGGTGATGAGTTTATTATTTTCTTAAAGAGCATCAAGGAAGAAACATTATTAAGAAAAGAAGCAGAGAAGGTCGCCAGATTTTTCCATGACTTTAAAACCGGTGAATATGTAAAATATTCAGCCACCGCAAGTATTGGTGTGGCAGTATTCCCGAAAGACGGAAAAGACTTTGAAGCCCTTTATAAAGCGGCCGATCAAGCCCTTTACATGGCTAAGAAACGAGGAAAGAACCAGTTGGCTTTCTATCATGACGAGTTAGAAGCGGTAATTATTGACAAATAACGATTTGTACAAAGTGTATAGGATTGGAAAGAATTATTAGTCAAATTGTTACTGCCAAAAAAAAATATATAATTATATAAGCAACTTCTACAATGTACAGTAAAAATTTTGTGGAATAGTGGTATAGCATAATTGTTTCTTTTCCGCTATACTGAACACAGATTAAAAACGTGAAACATACTTATTTAAGGAGGCTAATTAAATGGCAAGTTTATCATTAAAAAATATCTGCAAAGTATATCCCAATGGATTTGAAGCAGTAAAAGATTTCAATCTTGATGTTGCAGATCAGGAATTTATTATCTTCGTAGGACCTTCAGGATGTGGTAAATCTACCACACTTCGTATGATCGCTGGTTTGGAAGACATTTCTTCAGGCGAATTGCTGATCGGTGACAGACTGGTTAACGATGTAGAACCTAAAGACAGAGATATCGCAATGGTATTCCAGAATTACGCATTGTATCCTCATATGTCAGTATATGACAATATGGCTTTTGGTTTGAAACTGAGAAAAGTTCCGAAGGATGAAATCGACAAAATGGTTAAAGAAGCAGCTAAGATTCTTGACTTAACTTCTCTTCTTGATCGTAAA
>JAVBSL010000020.1:0-113608 GCA_031556725.1 Lachnospiraceae bacterium
GCCGAAGAGCAGTTTTATTAAAGATGTTGCAGCATATCCTACGGATTTACAATATTATCAATTCCTAAAAAAGAAATGGAAAGTTTCTATTCAAGCAATGATTTATAGGTCGCATCAGTTAGGGATAATGTCAGACAATCAGTATCAATATTTGATGCGTCAGGTTTCCAAAAATGGATGGAGGCAGAAAGAACCAGGAGATGAGGCTTACAGTCTTAATGAAAATATTTTTCAAGGGGCGATTGATTTGTTGATAGAGCAGACTATACTTACTGCAAAGGATATAATGGAATTATTTAAAAGGAATGGAGTAACCTTGTATTCAGAAGATATAGAGAATCTTCTTCATTTACGTCCTGATACGTTGAAGGTAGAGGAAAAGATAATTCCGATATTACAGTTAAGAAAAAAGTAATAAATATTCATCTCCAATTTTTATTTAGGGTAGGGGTGCTTCTATTGAAATCCCTTGTTACAATCTTTATAGATGCATACTTAAGGATATAGTGGCAAGAAATAATAACGAGGAGTAATTGTTATGTTAATGAATAATGATAGCTATTTTAATGCACTGGAGGATATTAAAATACGTATCCATAATGCACAATATAAAGCAGTATTGGGTGTCAATCGTGAACAGATAGTGCTATTTTGGAATATCGGTAAAATTATTATTGATAACGTCAAATATGGGAGCAGTTTTATAGATAATCTTGCACGCGATATAAAATTGGATTTTCCAAAAGTGAAAGGATACTCCCCGAGAAATCTTCGTTACATGCGTAAGTTTGCGGAATTGGTGACCGATGAAGAGATATTGCAGACAGTGTCTGCAATATTGAGTTGGTCACATAATACATATCTTTTGGATAAGACTAAAACCCTTGATGAATATTTTTGGTATGCGACTCAAACTCTTGAAAATGGCTGGTCATTATCTTCACTTGAATATCATATGGAAACAAAAACGTATGAACGTCAGATAAAGACTGATAAAACGACAAATTATAAAGAGGTTCTTCCTATGCCGCAAAGTGAACTTGCGACCAATGTGCTTAAAGATCCATATGTATTTGATTTTATTGCACAACATGAAGGAATCATTGAACGTGAAATTGAAGATGAACTTGTGGCAAATATTGCAAAGACAATAATGGAACTCGGAACAGGATTTGCATTTTATGGAAATCAATATCGCTTGTCCGTTGGAAATGAGGACTATTATATTGATCTTCTTTTTTACAATACACGTCTTCGCTGTTTTGTAGTTATTGAGTTAAAGAATGGGAGATTCAAGCCGGAATATGCTGGTAAGTTAAATTTTTATCTTTCAGCAGTAGACGATATTTTGCGCCATGAAAGCGATAATCCAACAATAGGGATACTATTATGTAAGGAAAAAGATAAAATGACTGCGGAATATGCTTTGCGAGATATTAATAAGCCAATTGGTGTGAGTGAATATAAACTGTCTGACTTTGTTCCGCAGGATTTAGTTGATACCTTGCCAACGGCGGAGGATATTGAGAGAAGAATTAAGAATAAATATAGAATTGAAGAAGAGTAACTTGTATTTATTCTGTGATTGGATGCGGGCGGCTTACAGTAGGCTCACAAAAGACAGTACTTATGGTGAGACTTTCAATATTATAAAGAAGTGGTATCTTTACCCTTATCAACAACCACAGGTCAGGGGTTCGAGTCCCCTCGGGAGCTTTGATATTAGGAAAACAGCAGCCGATATAAGGGCATAATAAAAAGGCATATTCTGAGAAGTATGCCTTTTTTGTTATTTGAAAATATGATACAATGAAACTATGAAAGTATATTTTTTTTTTATGGAGGGCTTAAAGATGATGTATCCATTCATGCAACTAGAGGATAATACAGAAATTGTACACTCAGAGATATTAGAAGATGATAAAGTAAGAGTATATATCGAAAAACCAATTAAAGGTGGATTTCAATCTGCTTATTGTTATTTACCTAAGTATGAGTGGGAAGAGATTAATGGATTTACACAAACAGAAATAGATAAATATCAAGAAATATTACAATTTATGGCGCATTTAATTATCCGGTTTGCAAAAGAAGGAGGATTTGATAATGCCTCAAATTTTTAAGATTGGTTCTTATGTTGTTTTTGGAGCGAATGAAGGCAGACCTCTAGAGCCAATCCAAATTAAAAGTGCAACAGGAAAAGCAGAAGTTGAATTGCAGACAATAGAAAGCGGATTATATTAACGGAGGTGTGAAATAGAAACTGGAAAAACGGGATGGGAACGGGAATACAGAACGCATTTCGATGATAAAGTCGCTGAATATGATAAAATTCGACCAGAATATCCACAAGAGGTATTTAAAGATATTTTTATGTATTCCAATGTTTCAACAGGAAAATCGGCCATTGAAATAGGGGCAGGAACAGGAAAAGCAACGCAGCCTTTTCTCGATGCAGGATATAATATAACTGCTGTAGAAATAGGTCCAAATATGGCGGATTTTTTGTCGGAAAGATTTAGAGTTTATAAAGATTTTAATGTTATAGTTTCTTCCTTCGAGAACGCCGCATTGCAAGAGAACAGTTATGACTTAATATATGCCGCAACTGCTTATCATTGGGTAGATGCGGAAATAGGGTGTCCAAAAGCATTTCGTTTGTTAAAAAATGGAGGAGCAATCGCCCTGTTTCGATATAATGTTATTGTAGCCGTTGGCGATGAGCTATATGAAGAAATACAGGCTATTTATGAAAAGCATTATTATAGTTATTATATATCAGCTACCAGACCGAAAAAAAAGTCAAAGAAAGATTTTGAAACACCATCTGAAATTTACAATTCCTTTAGATTTGAGGATTTAAGGACATATGGTTTTAAGGATGTATCAATGAAATTTTATGATGGATATAAGAAATTTAATGCAGACGAATATATTGTTTCCCTCGAAACAATGTCTGATCATATAAGCTTACCTAACAGTAATCGAATGGCTCTTTATGATGGGATAAAAAAAGCAATAATAAAGCATGGCAATTGTCATAGATTAGATTATATTTTTCAGTTATATATGGGCAGAAAATAAGCAAACAACTCTGTCATAAATTCTCCGAGCCGCTTTGGATTTGCGTAAAATCAGAAAATCTACTCCGGCTCGATTTGCCGCCTGACCGTCTTTTTCCAAACGGTCACCGACCATAATCACTTTTTTCGGATCTTTAATCTCATATTGTGATAGGATATACCTGATTCCACGTGGATCAGGTTTCAAGCTATTAATTTCCGGCTGTCCGCCATAATAACACGGAAAATCAGGTATTTCCAATGCCCGTGCTTTTTCACTGGCAGGATAATCAGAATAAATTACCACTCTGATTCCTGCATTCTGTAAAACCTGAAGTCTCTCACACAGCCTGTCGTCACGGTATTTTCTTAAGTATCGTAACGGTTCCTGATGAATCCATTTTTTTACCACATCCGCAACATATGCTTCATCATGACCGGTTTTTTGAGCCGTGGTCTGGTATAGAAGTATATCCTCTGCCAGATCCGCTGACCATTTCTCACGCAACTTACGAAAATGATAAATGATAAGTAACTCCTGTATGCCTTTTCTATGCCGCAGCGTATAGCCAATCATACGCATCGCCATGCGCATTTGTAATGGACGCTGAAAATACAGAGTCCCATCCATATCAACCAAAATCAACTGATATTTTTCCAATAATTCCATTCAGATGTATTTCTCCATTTTATTTTTTTTGAAAAAGATAGTAGGTAAACTGCTGCTGATCCCATTCGTAAAGTGCTTGTGCAACAGGTACATAAAGCTTATCAATGTCGTTGGGAATTGTATCACGCGTCAAAATAAACTGTGTTGTACCTTCTTTTACATATCGTTCCTGTTCTCTAAATAGTTTATCGTAAGCAATCCCATTTGTTTGAAAGAAGCGGCAGCTGGGTACGATATCCGCGACCGTGAATAAACCGGCATCCAGGCATCCAATCGTTACTAATGTGGGATTTTCCTGCTGACTTATGATGTTACGAAAACGATATAAAAAATACTCCTCCTGAGATTGCCGCATAAAACTGGAATTCATGGAAACAGTATAACAAAAGACCATACTGCTAACCAGAACCAGTACACCAATAGTCACCTGGCAGATCAAGCGGTAACGATCGGTTAATTTTCCGCATAAAGCGGTAACTGCCTGCTGCAGCAATATTCCAATCGGAATAAAGCCAAGGACCGTGAACACCATCAACGGAATGGCATAATAGGGCAGATTTGCTCCGCCAAAATAGATGCCAATAAAAAGTAATCCGGCTAAAAGAATCAAATTTACCTTTTCAATGATTCTAATCCGAAATGATACGATAAAATATATCATTCCCAAACCAATAAAAATGAAATATCCGATATTATCTATTATTAACCACAATAATAATTTGGCCAGCACATAAATTCTGCTGCCAATCCCACCTGCTCCTTCAGCAAGATTACTGTATAAGAAGATATTGTTATAAATATAGCATTGATACCAATCCGTCATTGCCCCATTAACACCAAAGTAAATCAGCCAGGGCAGCATGGTTAAAACCATTCCGCCCAAGAAGGCCAGGCAGCCTCTCAGGATTCCTTTCCAATCTCTTTTCATAATAAAAGCAATCAGCATCATCAACATCCAGGCAAAATAAAAACCCAATAATGTATACTTTACCTGCATGACAACACCGGCAAATAAACCATTCAGAAAAATCATCCCCATTCCAGGCACAGTATTTGTTTGCTGTCGAAAATACTTGATGCCAAAGAACAAACTCCAGCCCAACATCGGCAGACAAAATTCCTCTGCTGCGCCGCCCCAGTAAAAACTCTTTGAAGAGAACATCACAGCTCCCATCAGGGGCAACAGGAAAAGTGCAATCGGCTTCCGGACAAATAATTTCATGATAAAGTAAGAATCGCACAAAAACAGCGAAACCGATAGTATCTCCAACAAAAAAACACCGATAAATGTGGTGTGCGAAATCAAATACGCAATCCCATACAGTAAGTACAAATAAGGTCCTTTTTGGTCATATACATCACGGTAAAGAACCTGACCGTTCATAAGTGCTTTACCCATGGTGAAGTAACTGTTTGCATCATTCCAATCATTACATGGATAAAGGAATGAGGAGCGGGAGCAAATCAATAAGAGCAAAAGGGAGGTGAGTAAAATCCAACCCACTATCCAGAAGTTTTTATTTTTCATTATCATAATCAATCCTTTCTCATTAACGGTTAGATGGAAATAAGATGAGAGCTTATAAAGACATGTAGAAAAGGAATATCAATAAAGGATAAAGCAGCAAATGCCATAATAAGAAGCCCTACTATGATAAGAAGCTTTTTTTCACGGTATATTTTTTCGGGTTTTTGCACTGCGGAGTCCTTTTTATATGACAGCATGATGTAATAGGTAAAAAGTAAAAAAACTACAGGCATTGCCAACAAGTGTTCAATTCGGTATTTTATTAAGAACACACCGATAAAGAACGTAGCCGATAACGCGTAGAAAAAGGATGAGCCCAGTAAGGTTTTTTCGGTATAATAAATAAATGACTTGCGATACATACCGGCAACTTGGGAATCATTGATCATGCGGTATTCGGCAAATCTTTTGGTGCTCATCAGGAAAGCACCGGCCATCCAATACCCAATTAAAATACTTGATGGCGGCAGATGCTGATCAGTGACAATAAACCATCCTAACAGCAGCCGGATCATATTATTTACTGATTCTGTTATTACATCGAGATAAATAATATCTTTTGTTCTTATCGGCTTGACATTATACAAAATGCCCATGACCAGGAGCCAAATTTCCGTTATGGTAAAGGCAGGATTAATTAGACAAGAGCTCAATAATCCCAATATTATGAATATTATATATTCAAAGATAACAAATCTTCCTTTTATATTGCCGCTGACTACCGGCCGGAATTTTTTAACCGGATGGAATTGGTCAAACGGGGCATCCAGCCACTCGTTAATTACATAATTGGCCGAAGCAATGAAACAAGTCGCCAGAAACCCCAAAATCATCTTTGTAACACTTAATTCTGATATGGGAACATTTGCCAGCAACACTGCAAATATAACTCCCGGTATGATAAAAACATTCTTTATCCAGTGATCAAATCTAGCAATTCTTAAATAATCCTTCATCCTACATACATCCTTTATCTTTTTTACCCATCGGCATTTTGGGATTAATTGACAAAAAGATAGCAGAATACAAGTATCAATAATAAAACATATAGGATACAACATTCCCATATGACTCTATCCTGATCCATATATTCTGCTATCTTTACACATTCCTTCTCACAGCAATTTATACTTTAGCAAAAAGTATTTCACCACTTTAAAAGTTTTGACCTCTCGGCTGTGCCAGAAGCATTTCTATGAAGCCTACACCTCATAGTCTGTCCGTAATTAATCTAGTAGTAGGTTAACATTAAATTATCAAAGATGGAAGTCACTTCATAAAATCTTAATAATAATGGGAAACAGGTATTATAACTCATTGCTTATCCGAGATGAACCAGATTTCTTATAGGCAATCATAGGTCAGGGGTTCGAGTCCCCACGGGAGCTTAAGAAGTGGATAAAGGGCATATTTCTCAGGTGAGAAATGTGCTTTTTCTGTTGAATTATTTTCAATAGAGTTTTACTTGTATGAGTAAATGACAAATGCTACAATATGGGTACACGTAATAGGAAAAGGGAAATGATATGGTTAAATACGAAAACAAGATTAAACTGAGGGATAATTCATCCGTTGACGAGGTATCCGAACAGATTACGGAATTTTTGACTGCTGAAAAGATTGATCGTAAATACGTACTGCGAATAAAATTATCCATTGAGGAGGTCTTGCTTCGTTGGCGCGATAACCATGAAACCGGTGAATGCAAGATAATTCTTAATAAGAAAAGGGGAAGCATTGATCTTGCACTTACAATGCATGGTATTTGCTGTGACCCTTTTGACGGCAAGACCGATGATGCTTTGGATAGTGAAAATCTTGGCAGAAATATGATGGCAAACCTGGGCGTTGATTTTAAATTTTATTATTGGCGTGGTTCTAACTGTGTATCGCTGACAATCAAAAGGAAGCGGAATACATTGTTGGAAATGGCAGCTGCAATCAGTGCTGCCGCTGTGTTAGGTGTATTATTAAAGAATATTTCACCACAAACCGGACAAATAGTGAATGACTATGTTCTTGTTCCGCTATTTGACAGCTTTTTAGGCTTCCTGGGGGCCGCCATCGGTCCGTTTATGTTTTTGGCTGTTGTGTGCGGATTAACCAGTGTTGGCAATGCTGCGGCATTAGGTAAAATCGGCAAAGTACTTTTTACGCGCTACTTGTGTATGGGTGTATTGGCATCAGTTGTTACCGGTTTTGTAATGCTCCCGTTTATTGAGTGTACATCGACTGCGGGCACAGCAGAAAACACTGGGCAATTTGCGGATTTGGTCAGGCTTGTGTTAGATATTGTGCCATCAAACTTTGTGGATGCTTTTTTAAGCGGAAACGCATTGCAAATTATATTTATAGCTATGGTGATGGGTGTTTCGCTTGTTGCGCTACGCCCTGCAAGTAATGGTTTAATTAGTATTATTGAAATACTTAATGAAGTATTTGGGGTTATACTCAAGTTTATTACCGGTCTGTTGCCATTATTTATATTTGTGAACATATTAAAGCTTATACTTTCCGATACAATCCATATGTTCGGGCGCGTATGGTGGATTTATACGATGCTTTTTGCAGTCATTACCGTTTTGACTATTATTCAAGTGTTTACAATACTTCTGAGGGAAAAGGTATCCCCTGTTATCGTTTTAAGAAAAATAGCTCCTACTTTTTTATTGAGCTTAGTGACGGCATCTAGCACTTCATCCTTTCAAACTAATCTTGAGTGTTGTGAAAAAGAACTGGGAATAGATGAAAAGCTGGTAAAAATCGGAGTTCCGTTGGGGATGGTGCTATATAAACCCGCATCGAACATTAACCTTTGTATACTTGCTGTTTTCTTTGCCGAATTGTATGGTGTACCTTTAACAATCCCAATTTTTTTGATGATACTGTTATTTTCTTTCGTTTTGTCGGTGGCGGTTCCGCCTGTGGCAGGCGGAGCAATTGCCTGCTATACACTTTTGTTTGCACAATTTGGTATACCGTTGGAAGCGTTGATGCTGGCCGCCACACTTGAGGTGATATCTGATTTTATATTGACGGCTTTCAACATCGCATTCTTACAAATGGAAGTGCTGCATTCATCCAGGGATATGCAATTATTAAATACAACCGTGCTGAAATCAGTCAATAGTGATGCTTCTATGAATAAATAATAAATGCTGCAAATGAGGATATGGGGTGTTTTATGTGGGATAATAAGTAAAAAAATCAAAAGTTATCTTAATTGTTCTCCGTTTGTTCCGAACATCAAATCTACCATATATTCCATATCGTCCCGCAGGGGCATTTCACCAAAGGTCGTGTTCTTATCAAAAATGATAGTCGAGGCGCTCTGCGGGTCATATTTTCCCCATTCCACGTTAGAAGCAGTTGCAGCTTGATTAGGATTTCCGAATTTGATAAAGCTTACCCAACGGTTGAACATCTCATCTGAGACGGCCTGCTGTTCGGCAGTAGCATCAGCCGGCAGATTGCCGAAAGCATAGACAATCTCAAAACTGTGGGCGGCGGCCATATTGGCGTCTTTATCAGCCTGTGTGGCATAGTTAAACTGATAGGCATACACATCCATTCCGCTCTCAGCCATGGCGTCGCCGAAGGGCTTCATAACGGCGGCGAACATACCATGCATCAAGATGTTACGGGCACGCTGATAGGCGGGAATTTCTTCGGTGGAAGGGAAGTGTTCCAAAAGAATCTGTGCAGCATCATAGCCGTACATCTTGGTTGCCAGCATTTCGTATTTTTCCTGAGTTGTCTTTTCCGGTATAAACAAGGCTCCTTCGTTTTGATTATATCCCCACAACAAGCGGACTTTGTTGTACTGACCGTTCCGGAGAGCCGCGTAGGGGTCTTTGGGCAGGGCATAACCATCGAAAACAGCGGTCAGCATATAAGTGGGCATGGAAGTAAAATCGATAGACAATGGAGTAAGCTGAACCATATCCCCATATTTGACCATACGCATTTTGGCAAGGCCTTCCGCGTTATCTTCGGCATTAAAAGCGAACAGCATCTGCTGACCGATTTCTATGGAGCGTTCCAGATTGCCGCGCATATATTGATTATTTCCCGGAACTCCAAGCATGCTGCCGCTCTCCATGATGGCGCCCTGAAACAGGCCTTCGGTCAGGGGACTTAAGATCATTCCGGAAACAGCATAGGCTCCGGCGGATTCACCGCCGATGGTAACCTGATTGGGGTCACCGCCAAAGGCGGAAATATTCTTCTGTACCCATTCCAATGCTTTCACCTGATCAAGCAAGCCCCAGTTTCCGGTGGTGCCATATTGATTATAGGTCTCCTGGGTGGCAAGATAACCCAGGGCATTTATGCGATAATTGATGGTAACAACAACAATGCCCTCATTCGCATATGCAGTACCGTCATAGTCCGGTTCGGCACCGGAACCGCCTGCGAAGCCGCCGCCATGAATCCAGACGTAGACGGGGAGTTTTTCATTTTCACCGGCTGCCGGAGTCCATATGTTCAGGTTCAGGCTGTTTTCTGACATGGTTGGTGAGGGTACATCTGCCCGCAAACGAACCTGTGGCATAATGGTACCATATTCACGGCAGTCAAGGGTTTCGGTCCATGGTGCAATTTCCTGGGGCGGTGCAAAACGCTCGGCGGTAGCATAAGGAATCCCCTTGTAGCTGGCGAGGGTACCTGTTTTAAGACCAAGTACAGAACCGCTAGGGGTATCTAATGTAACTTCGGTGCTGTCTTGTGCAGTACTGCCTTTCATGGTTGATGCTTCTGCTTGTGCACACGCGGAAAGCAGCCCTAAACACATTGCGAAAGATATCACTATGGTTAAAATCTTTTTCATAAATCTCTCCTTAATCTTCAGTTTTTTGTAAATACAAAACAATTATACCATCTTAAAATGGCGGTTTCTACCAACTACAACTGCGTATTATGTCGCAAAAGCTGCATTTTGTGCTATCTGTGCCGAGGGTGCTTTACATTATGAATCAACCCCTTATAATGTAGGAAAGAACTGCAAAAAGAGATTGAATAAGCCCCTGCTCTTTTAGTATAATAATGTGAGGTGGGAGATGGAATGACAAAAATAATTTTATGTGATGATAATTCTCATGAACTTAAAAATATATCTGCCCAGGTAGCGGCGTTTTACGGTGATGACGCTTGTGAGATAAACTGCTTTGATAACCCCATGGAAGCACTGGCGTATTGTGATAGCGAACAAGTGGATATAGCTATTTTGGATATCGTTATGCCCGAAATGACAGGAATCGAGCTGGCTCAAATTCTCCGGTCAAGAGGTCTCGATGGTCATTTGGTGTTTCTTACCACCAGTAATGAGTTTGCCAGTGAGGCATTCGAGGTGGAAGCAACATCATATCTGCTCAAGCCGGTAAATGAAAGCAAGCTGGCGGCAGTTTTGAAAAAAATAGAAAAGGCCAGACAGCAATATGATCATGAAAAATTTACAATCTTCAGCCGCAGCGCGGTGCGGCTGATTCCCGTAAGAGAATTGATGTATACCGAAATTATAAGACACAAGCTGTATTTTTATTTGGCTGACGGTGAGGTTGTAGAGTTGTATGCTACCATGCGTGAGTACGCGGAACAGCTTTTGCAATTTGAGTGCATTGTACAATGTCACACCAGTTTTTTGGTGAATATGAACTTTATCAAAAGTGTGGAAAGTACACGGCTATTAATGAAAAATGATACTGCCATACCCATTTCACGAAGCTTCACAGATACCCGTGATATATGCTTAAAATGGCTGTTTGGAAGGAGGCGCGGCAAATGACCGAGGGATATTATTATGTTATTACGCTGGCTTCCGCCGCAGTTAATGTATTTGTATTGCTTTCCTGTTTTGAACTTAAAAAGACGATGAGGTATTCGATCATTTGGTATGCGGTTCAGACGTTTTTAACAGCTCTGCTGATGGGTGCTTTGAGAACCGCCGGGATACCGGCCTTCCACGTTTTCGCGGAGCGGATTCCCTTACAAAACCTGCTGTATTTAATCCCCATGTTTCTGCTTACAAAAGGTTCAACGATGGGGCGGTTATATGTGTTTTTCGCTAAGCTGAATATGGTATATCTGATGATCATATTTGCCAGTTTTACAGCGCGTTTGTTTTTCATGTTTGAAAGCGTTGGATACCTTGTTGTACTGACAGTATTGTCATTGGTCTTATTTGCGTCATTTTGTCTGTTTTTGGGACGGCACGGGAAAAAACTGTTTGGTACGCTGATTGGCTACATTCGTGAGCCGGTATGGATTTTTTTTGTTGTCAGTGTAACAGTCTCGTTTTTTGTGCTTCGGGGTATGTATTTCACGAATCTGCCGATTGCGCCCAAAGAGATTCCCATAACGATGTTTTCAGTATTTCTGCCTTGTTTCATTTTATCGGGACTGATCGGCATCACGGTGTGTATTGTCATTGCCCGGAACCGTTTGATCGCCCAGTCTGAATTGAACTTGGCTCGCAGTGTATTGACATCAGGCCGAGACTACTACCAGAAGTTGAATGAGCTGACGGACAGGCTGCGGATCCAGCGGCACGACAGTAAATACCACATTTCAACTATTGCCAAGCTGGCTGAGAAGGGAGATTTGGACGCATTACGAGAGTATTTACAGACGGTGGATTCTTATTATACCGAGCCGCAGCTCCCGATGGAATGCGGCAGCACAGTCATCAACGCGTTTATAGACAGTTTTGCCGGGCGGTGTGCCGCAGCACCCACGCAGTTTTCTGCCAAAATCAACTTACCGAAGGATATCGGCATTGATGACTATGAGCTGTGCATTATATTGGGGAATTTATTGGAGAATGCCATTTATGCAACAAGCAAGCTGGCTGAGCCGGAGCGGTATATTGATCTGATTATCAAACCCAATGGCATCCAGCTGGGGCTGGTGGTGTCCAACAGTTTCGATGGGGTAGTGGTTCAAAAAGACGGTGAACTGGTTAGCACCAAATCCGATGGCGGTGTTGGCATCTCCAGTATAAAGGCTGTAGCCCATCGTCACAACGGCAGCTATACACCGATGATAGAGGGCAGAAAGTTTGCAGCATATGTTGTTATGGAGATGTGACCTGACAAGGACAAGGAAGGAGGATGGTCAATGAGACGTTTTATTTTAACAATTATTTCACTTCTCACGATATTTGGTACGGCATTCTGCTTTGTTTCAATACCCAACGACCGGATACCGCTGTCATTCAGATATGCACTGCTGACAATTATTTTGGGAATCATCCTGGCCATGTCGTTATATCATTTTTACCTGTACGCATTCACATCAAAAGAGCCGGCATATCTGATTTACAGCATTTTTACATTGCTGGTAACTGTGCGGTTCGCAACAGTTTCCGGCGGATTTGTGGAAATTGTTTTGCCGGAATATACCACATCCATCAATCATTTGTCGGAAGTCCTGCTGGTGGTACTGACTATTTTGGGAATATGGTTTTCCCATGAAACCTTGCGGATTAAATGGGGGGATTACCGACACGTATCATATATATCGTCACCCTCGGGCTGCCCCTTGTGATGGCGGTTGTTACCGGACGAACGGTTGGAACATGGTGGATTATGCTTGCCGTGATTCCGCATATTTTTATTATTGTAAAAGGTTTTCGCAGCAGCTATTGCCGGGCTAATCCATATATTATGTTTTTTATCTGTGTGGAATGTGTATTTTTTATCTTTCCGTATACCATGCTGATTCCGGCAATGTGGATGCTTTATATGCCGATTGTCCCGCTATGGCTGTTATTTACGCTTTCACAGGCAGTTCTTCTGACACAGAGCTACGGGGAAGCGAAACGGCGTGAAAAGGAGCTGACCGAGGAAAAAATCCTGCTTGAAAGTCTGAACCGGACGAAGTCCGAGTTTTTTGGTAATATCAGCCATGAGATGAAAACCCCCCTAACCATTATCGTTACGGATATGGAGCTTGCAGAGCAATTTATCGATGAAGGAAATCTTGAAATGGCCAGGGAACTGCTTCGCGAGGTATGCCAAAAGGCCATGCAGACAGCGGATATTGTAAGCGATGCGCTGGCATTCGCAAGAGGGCAGGAAACGTCGAAGGCGATGGAGTGCTTTGACTTCGGAGATGTAATAAAAGCCACTCTTGCGGTATTTGAGCCCCTTATAAAAAAGCAGGGAAATATACTTGCGCAGGATATAGAAAAATTACCATACCTCAACGGCAACGCAAGTATGCTGGCGGATATGCTGATTAATCTGCTGTTCAACGCCAATCGCCATACACAGAGCGGCATCATCAGTGTAAAGTGGAAAACAGAAAACAAAAAAGCATGCCTGTCCGTTGGTGATAATGGTTCGGGGATACCGTCTGAACTGCTGCCCCGGGTATTTGAGCGGGGGGTTACCGACGGAACCGGAACGGGTCTGGGGCTGGCTATTGTAAAAAGGGTTGTGGAGCTCCACGGTGGAGAGATTTCGATTCAAAGCGAAGTTGGAAAAGGCACCACAGTGACACTCCTGTTTCCGCTATTTACGGAGGAAAACATATGAACAGGAAGACAATCTTGCTTGTGGAGGATAATCCCGAAGTTATGCGAAACAACAAAATGGCACTGAAATCACGCGGCGCGGTGGTGTTGTCAGCGTCAACTCTTGCGGAGGCCCGGATCCTTATAAAAAACAATGTATTTGACGCAGCTGTCCTTGATATCATGCTTCCGGACGGTTCCGGTCTTGACTTGCTGCGTGAAATCCGTAGGATTTCTGATGTTCCTATTTTATTATTGACCGCCAAAGGTGATTCTCAGGACATCGTGACGGGGCTGTCCCTGGGGGCGGACGATTACCTTGCCAAGCCGTATTATCTCAATGTATTCACGGCGCGGATCGATTCGCTTTTGCGCCGCGCAGGGAAGGTTGCCGAACGGGTTTTGATCGGTTCCCTGCGCTTTGATTTGTTAAGTAACCAGGCTTTTTGGGGAGATAGGGACTTGCTGCTGACCCAGAAGGAGTTTGCATTGTTGCTGTTGCTTGCTCAAAACGAAAAAAAATGTCTTACGGCAGAGTACCTCTTTGAAAAAGCGTGGGGACAGCCGATGAACGAGGATACCGCTACATTTAAGGTTCGTATTTCAAACCTGAAGAAGAAACTTGCGGCGGCGACTGGGGATATTCTTATTGAAACTGTTCGTGGTGAGGGATATAGCCTGACAATGCTTTGATAAATTTTGATGTAAAAGTAATTATTATGTTACCTTTGTTCTCTTTTAGTATTCTATTTGGTAAACTGTCGAAAGGGAATTATTTTATAAAATTTAAGGAGGAAATTACTAATGAAAAAAAGATTAATACTCGTGCTTGCAGCGGTGCTGATGTTTATGTTTACTGCCTGCGGTGCAAAAGCGCAGACGGACAACGGGCTGCCGCCGGTTGAAGGTGACAACATCACAGCCGCTGATTATGCAGATGAAAACAACTGGGCTTTACTGACACAGAATCCGGATCAGCCCATAGACGTATTTATTTTATATCCGACGATGTATCAGGGAGAGAATCCGCTTGCCGGCATTGATGATCAGGTGATGCGTGAACGGGCGGATGATTGGTATGTCAGAAATGGCAGCGCCTTTGAAACAGCGGGTAATGTGTATATGCCTTATTATCGCCAGCTTAATGCGGTGTGGGCGCTTTCACAGACACCGGAGGAGCGCGACAGATATGCCCTGGGGGTACCTAAGTCAGATGTCCTTGCGGCATTCCAATACTATCTGGAGCATTATAACAATGGCCGGCCGTTTATTATTGCATCTCATTCACAGGGCTCAGGAATGGCGAAAGAGGTCGTGTTTGATTACTTCGTTAAAAATCCCGAAGTTGCGGAACGCATGGTGGCGGCATATATCATCGGGATGAGTGTAACAAAAGAGGATATGGCGAAGAATCCCAACATGAGATTTGCCGAAAATGCTGATGACACCGGTGTAATTATATCCTATAATGTCGTGGCACCTGATGCCGAACCTGCCCCAAACGGAGTGATACTTCCCGGTGCTTTGGCAATCAATCCCATTACATGGACGAGGACGGGAGAAACCGCACCTGCCGATGCCAGCCTTGGTTCCTATATGAAGACGGACAGTGGCATGGAAAAAATGATGAACCTTGCTGATGCCACAGTAGTTGAACTTAATAATAATATGGAGGTTGTCATTTGTGCCGCAGCGGATTATTCACAATATGGATTAACCGAAGAAATGCAAGTGGTTTTTGGAAAGGGCTCATACCATAATAATGACATCTCATTTTATTACTATGATCTTCGTGAAAATGCCGAAAATAGGGTGGCAAAATATCTGGAAAGGATGAACTAAACGCTGGAAACAAGTGTGGCGAAAGAGCTTGGTATTGATATTTCTGATTCTTTATTGATTAAATGAATGAGGTGTTTATATGAAAACCAGACTTGAGCAAGTTTTAGAAAGATACCTTAATGGCCGTGAAATTGCGGTGTGGGGTACTCCTACGCGCTTGATGCTTCGTGAGTTAAAGTCATATAAATTTCATATTGCCGGTACGGTTGATCCCCAAAAGCATTATGTAGTGGCAGTAAACGACGATGATTTGGATGATTTTCTTATGGATGAACAAAGCGAATCGTTTCAGTATGTTAATGACTATCTGACCTTTTATGATTTTGGTGGTGAGCTTCCTTTTGAATGGGATTGCTATGGAGCTAAAATCGGCAGGCAGACATATTTCAGTGATGGCATTGTAGAAGCTTGTAAAGAAGGTTATATTAAAAGCATTGGTCATTTCACATCAATAAGCGGTACCGTAAAAATGGCGAATGACCATCAACAGAATATGACCTTTCAAAGCGATGATATTTCTGCCTTTTTTACAGAAGCAAATAAAACGTTGTTTGAAAATAAATTTCGTGCTGATCCTAAGTGCCCGTATCAGGTTAATCAACGATTACTAACAATAGGCAACGATGTTTGGATTGGCGCAAATGCTTTTATTAATTGCTCCAAAGTTACAACTATCGGCGACGCTCTGGTAAAGTTTTGTTTGCCTGTTGACTCTGTCGTTGGGGAATAGTTTATATACCAGTCTCATCACGGTTCAACCGGAATACAGGTCAGTTTCATCCTTTCCGGTGGATTAGCGTACAGCGTTAAGTAATCATCAAACTCCTGCTCGGAGATGTAATGATTTCGGCCCTCTATTATCTGAATATAATAGGGCTTTTCTTCAGAAGATGAGTAGTCGGAACGTATATCCGTCAATTCGGTTAACGAGTCGGCATTCTTATCAAAGCGGTAAGAAGATAAGTATGTATACGCGGCACCGCCTGAACCCACGTTATAAATGGTTCTATCTGCCGAAATTACCCCATAGTTCCTGGCCCAGAAAGATGTCACTAAAACCGGTTGCCCGTCTTTCAATGTGAAAATCGAACTGGGAGCGGAGTCATTTAATCCATCCATTGAACCAAGCAATAACTCCATGACACCATCGCTGTTGAGGTCAACTAAAGCGTATCCCCAATCACCGTCGTTAGGGTAAGGGTATTCGGAAAATCCGATTACATCCATGTCTTCATTAAAATCATATTCCCCCAGGCGCATACGTTTGGTAAAATGAAGCAGGCTATCCAAAATCGGCTTATATGCTTCCGGCGCATCCGGATAGGCTGCGGGATACTCAATCTGTATGGTGGTCGGCTCATCAGTGGGATGCGGAACGGACCATGGGTCAACTGCATCCGGCTGTAGAGGCACAAAGTCTAATACCATCAGTTCGCCGGGGCTTTTACATTGCTCATATAGCATTGCAAACTCATCTTCTTTAATATTAATTTCTTTTCCGTTTTCTGTTTTTATCCAGTAGGGCACAGGAATATCCCCATCAGCAAAAGAAAGAGCAGAGTGTGCTTCTGAAACAATTGTAAATTCGGACATTCCGGGTTCCAGACGAAATGCGGTTAAGTCGGCATAGCCGACACCGCGCCAATCAATACATTGATAAAATGTATTGTCGGCGGCTAAGATGGCGTCATTTAATTTGCCGGCTCCATCATCGATGCACACCAGTTGTCCGTTTCGTATGGCAAATAGGGACTTGATGACTGGAGCTTGCGTGTCGTAGTATGGGGAATGATAATTATTAAGGATAAGAAGTTCCAAGCTGTTGTCACCATCCAAATCAACCAGCATATATCCGCCAGTGATTCCCAAGCCATCGCCAGGATAGGGAAGATGGTCCCTTTTACTTATCTCTTTTTTAAGGTCTACATATTTATCCGTAATTTCCGTCGTAATCTTATCCTCATAATCCAGGGTATTGTATCGGAGTGTTAATTCGCCGAAAAGGTAAAGATCATCCAAAACCGGTATGTATTCATCGGGAACACCTGGGTAGTATCCGGGTGCCGTAATAGTTTCTCCTATAAAATCAATTGATACGGATGCTGTATCAATTGGCTCGTCTATGTTTATTTCCTCCGGTACAGCCGCTGTAGCGGAGGGTTCTTCTGTGCTTGTTTCCACCGGCAAGGAACGTGAGCATGCGCACAAGCCAAAAGACAACAAAAGTACTGAAAATACTATTATTTTTTTCATAAGTTGTTACACTCCAATATTTTTTTAGTTATTGCTTTTAATATATTTAATAATAGCATATCAATAATAATACTTCAATTTTCTTTTAATATTGTGATTTTTTCGGAATTATGGTATAACAAACAAAAACATATTAAAGGAGGAGCACCATGTTATTTTCAAAAGGTAAAACCGAATGTAACCCAATAGAAGTTCAATATGATGAGTCACGGCTTGAAGTTTTGAATAATCATATTGACGAAATTATTGCTGACGGAGAAATTTTATGTGCATCTTATTGTATTACACGAAAAAATAAAGTGATTGCACATAACGGTATCGGTAAACAATCTTATCGTGAAGATGATGACCGAACGATTCCTTATAATGCCGTACATTATATTGCATCAATTACTAAAATCTTCACATCGGTTGCCATAATGAAGCTTGTTGAAGACGGCAAGATACGTCCGGACCAGCCGGTATATGAGATACTTCCACAGTTTAAAAACGCGCCCTTTAATGTGATTACTGTATTCGATCTGCTTACGCATACTTCGGGTATGCATCCCGATGATGGATGCTTTCCGGAGGAACCGGCTATTAGTGCCTGGAGACTGATTGAAAATGCATATAAACAGCATAACAAAGAGGATGGTGAATTTGACTGGATTGCCGCGGCACTTTTAAACGGTGTTCGGATGGCACCGGGTAAGGAATGGGCATATTGCAGCTTCGGATTTATTATTCTTGGTGCAATAATCGAAAAAGTTACAGGGATGAAAGCGGAAACGTATATTGAAGATAATATTACAAAACCACTTGGTATGAAAGATACCACATTTGACTTTGATAAAACTGATAAATCAAGATGGATTGTGCAGAATGAGCACTGGTATAACAAATTGAACGGAAAAGGCGCCGATGCGGATGACGAGCCTTGGAGCAGAATTCCAGATACCGGCGGCGGTCTTTACTCTACGGCATATGATTTATCTTTATTCGGAAGATGTATGATGAATAAGGGGACTTTGAATGGTGTTCGTATTCTGGGCAGGAAAGCTGTTGAAAAAATGACCACCCTTGCGATTCATGACATTCCTGATTACTGCTGGGGTGCCAAAACAAAATCAAGAGGATATGGTATTGGATTTGATATGAGAAAGGGTCCTGCATTTACCTTTTCTGGAGGTACCTTTAATCATGAGGGGGCGGGTGCATGTTCCCTTTATATCGATCCGTCGGAGGAGTTGGTTGCGGCATGGTTTGTGCCATATAAGGATATGGGCGGATGGCATCCGAGGGCGATGTGGAATGTACAGAATGTTATCTGGTCTGGGTTGATGTGATTTTATAAAAACGGCATGCAACCATTCGTGGAAGCATGCCGTCATTTTGTTATTTGATAGAGTTTGCCAGATATGTAAAAATTACTCCAAGTGCGTGGGCACCGGCATCGGGATAGCCCAGACTGCGTTCACCCACCGTTCCGGCGCGGCCCATGCGGGCAACGATTTTTTCTGTGCTTTTGGCCCCATCAACAGCGGCCTTGGCTCCGACCGGAAAGATATCTTTAAACACCACACCCTCGGCAGTATATTTGCTCCATGCATCAGCACATGGAATAAGTGCATCGATCAGGGTTTTATCACCAAGCCGGGCACCACGGCCAAAGGAACGTTCACCGGTTTTTTGGATACCGGCAACAGCAGCCTGCAGAAGAGCAGCGAAATCTACGGGAGATAAACTATCTTTCCCGGCAGAAGCTTTCCCGGCGGCTCTAAAAGCGGAGCCCCAAATAGGACCGGAAGCACCACCACAGTGTTCCATGATAATCAGGGAACAGGCATCCAGGAAACTGCCGATATCCTGGGTATGATTCCTGGTCAGGTCTTTCCATTCCCGTTTCAATTGACGGAAGCCTTTGGCAACACTCATTCCGAAATCACCATCACCGGCATGGGAATCCAGCTCACAGAAGGGGACTTCGTTTTTGATAATACAGGAACTCATCTGATCCACCAGATAAATGATATTATTTAAAGAGAGCTGTTCATTTATGATTGCGGCGTATGTAGCTTCTGTTTCAACATCATAGGATACTTCGGCATTATCCTGAACTGCCGGGGGAATATCCTGATAGGTTATTTCCGCAACCGGACCGGATACGTGTAAGGCCGGAGCATCGCAGCCAGCATCTAAAAGTTTCTTAAGCGGATCGTCCATTTTCATTAAGGAAACAGAGGCACCGGCCATATCGATGCTGGTCATAAAATTACCAACAAAGACACGGTAGACCTTAATATCTTTTCCGGCTAACACTTTGATAACAGCATTGTTAAATAGATAAAGCTCCTGCAGGGGAGTAGCTCCGAAACCATTGATCAATATGGTTACTTCGTCGGAACCCTGAAGCTTAAGGTCCTGACAAAGTGAAGCAACCATCTGTTCAGCCAGTTCATCGGCAGTTGCCACAGTTTGCCTGCAGATACCGGGTTCACCGTGGATACCTACGCCGTATTCCATTTCATCGCCACCCAGTTTGAAGGTGGGGGTACCCTTGGCGGGAACGGTGCAGGAGGTTAAGGCGAAACCAAGACTGCGGGTATTTTCGATAGCATGTTCAGCAGCAGCTTTGACCTGAGAGAGTTCCAATCCGGCTTCAGCAGCAGCACCGGCAATCTTATGAACCAGTACCGTCCCGGCCACACCCCGGCGGCCCACTGTGTAGAGACTATCCTGAACAGCGATGTCATCATCTACCTTAACATAATCCACAGTAAGACCATCTTCTGCGGCGAGAGCAGCAGCATTTTTAAAGTTCATCATATCACCGCTGTAATTCTTGATAATCATCAGCGTGCCTTTGGAGCTGGCGGCAGCACGAAGGGCATGATAGACCTGAATCTGGGAAGGGGAGGCAAAGACGTCTCCGCAGACCGCTGCATCCAGCATTCCGGTACCGATAAATCCGGCATGAGCCGGTTCATGACCGCTGCCGCCGCCACTGATCAGGCTTACCTTATTTTGATTGATTTCTTTCTTTTTGATAATTTTGTATTTAGGTATAAATTCAAGCTGTGGGTGCGCCAGAGCAATTCCGTTACACATTTCCATAACAAGCGTTTCGGGAGTATTCATAATCTTTTTCATGAGAGTCACATCCTTTCGTATGCTTAAAAAGCACCTTCTTTATACTGTGTTCCGATACTGTCGGCGGCTTTAATGGCAGCAACGACATTTTCCGGAGTGACAGGGAAGGGCATTGCGTGAATAGATTCCTCGGGAATGCAGGATTTTTCAGCTACCTGAAGAAGCTCAGCTTCAGTAATGGTATCCACACCGATATCTTTGAGACAGATGGGCAGACCCACTTCGGTACAGAAATCAAGAACTTCCAAGATTTCTTCTCTGGGGGCATTTTCCAGTGCCAGCTGCACTAACGTACCAAAGGCAACTTTTTCCCCGTGGAAGTATTTATGAGTACCCTCTAAGATGGTGAGTCCGTCATGGACCGCATGAGCAGCAGCCAGTCCGCCGCTCTCAAAACCAAGACCGGATAAAAGAATGTTAGCTTCAATGATATTTTCCAGAGCCGGAGTTACTACCTTGTTCTGACAGGACAACTGGGCTTTTTTACCGTCGGACAAAAGGGTTTCATAGCAAAGCTTTGCCAGGCTGAAAGCAGCATTAGTGCTTCTGGCCTGGGGACAGTCACCGGTGCGGGAACCGCAGGGCAGGCCGGCATTTATTTTGGTGTAAGACTGCACATTGGCTCTGGCTTCAAAATAGGTGGATAAGGCATCCCCCATTCCGGATACCAGGAAACGAACCGGTGCGTTGGCGATGATGGCAGTATCGATCAGGACAATACTGGGGTTTTGTTTGAAATAAGCATAGTCGTCGAAAGCCCCTTCGGGAGTATATAAGACAGCGGAGTGACTGGTGGGAGCATCGGTGGCAGCAATGGTGGGAACGATGATCAGTGCATCCCCCCGAGCCACACATTTAGCTGCATCGATTGCTTTACCGCCCCCCAGGCCGATAATGCAGTCGCAGTCGTTTTCGGCTGATAATTTCTGCAGTTTTGCCACTTCTTCACGGGAACATTCGCCGCTGAAACTGCCTTTTACAAAAGTGACTTCAAATTTTCGGGCAGTTTGATCCAACTGATCCCGGACACGGTCCATGTCATCCGGATTGGCAATCAACAGAGCCGATGTACCAAATTGCTTTACAAAATAACCAAGATTCAATAATTCGTTTTCACCCTGAACATACTTTGACGGACTGATAAATGCTTTCCTCATAAAAAATACCTCCTATTTTTTTGATACTATAAGAGTATCAAAAGAAGGAGGTTTTGCCATTGGGCGGGTTTAATCAGAAATGGTAATATTTTATGGTAAAAATATGTTTTTTTGAATTTATGGTAAATTTATGACTTTTGTTATCTAAGATAGGAGCGGTAGGCGGCGGGAGTGAGGCTGCTATACTTCTTAAAAATCTTAATAAAGTAGCCCGGATCGCCAAACCCCAATTCGTTGCTGATCTCGGTTACCGTTTTGCCGGTATTTTCTAATAGTTCTTTGGCCCATTCAATCTTTAGGCGAGAGCAGAAGGAGGTATAACTTTCGCCTACTTCTTTGGAGAAAAGGCGGCTCAGATAGCCGGTGCTGACATTGCAGTGAAGGGCCATTTTATCCAGTGCGGGCGAATCCTGGCGGTGGGTATTGAGATAGTTTAGGACATTCAGGATAATCGGATTCAACGTATCCGTATAAGCCAAAAGTCCGTGATTTCCGTTAGCTTCCGGCGCAGTGTAAATGGGGGAAGGCACAGCAAGATGCTTCGGCGGCCCGGCCGGAGATACAATATAATTACATAAATCAAAAAGCATTTTCGAAACCATGGCAATTTGCGAATAGGGCAGTACCGGAATGCGGCTATATTCTTTGGCAAGAGAGGCCTTTTTATCTTTCATATATTTCTGGCTGGAAGGCAGATAAATTTGTTCCACCAAAGAAGCTGCATCTTCGGCAGCGGAAAGACGAACCTGCCCAGCCATAATCGCTCCGGCATACTGGTTATTTACAGTAATCGGTATGGCAACATCAATAATGGAAAAATAGCATTTATAAATGTAAGGGCTGTTGGTCCGTACTGATTCTAAGCCGCCGATGGAGTCACATTTTTGACAAAACTGACTCAACACCTCATCTTCCCGGATGATCCGGCAGAAGTCACAGCAGCCGCTGTGACAGGTGATAGGATGACCTTTGTAATCAACGGTGATGATTGCCATTTTGGTAGTGGTTGCCAGAGAGTTTTGAAGGGTTTCCCATTGTTCTATATTGAAAACATTGCATAAGTCAAAGTTTTGATTCATAAAGCACCTCCAAGATATAATAGTATTGTATCAAATGACTAGCCATCACGCCAGCTATTTGGTACAATACTTAGGGAAACTGCCAGATTCAGAGGGGCATGGACTGGAAGCGGATCACATAACAATATTAGAGGAGGAGTAAAATGAGTAAAGTTAAGGGGAAAAAGAAGTCACAGGGGCGGAAATACATAACGGTAATTTTCTCGCTGCTGATTGGCATGGTATGCGGGCTATTGATTGGTCTATATTTAGTTTCTTTGCCGGATGAAGTGAATAAGCTGGGTATTTTTCTGATTGCCTTTGTGGGAATGTATATATTTATGTATTTTCATATAATCATTCATGAAGCCGGTCATCTTATTTTCGGTTTAATCACAGGATATCGCTATTCATCGTTTCGGATCGGGAGTTTTATGTGGGTGAAGGAAAAAGATAAAATATGCTTTCGCAAATTATCTATTGCCGGTACGGGCGGGCAGTGTCTGATGGTTCCGCCGGATATGGCAGATGGAAAAATTCCTTATAAACTATACAATTTTGGCGGTGCGATAGTCAATATTCTGGCGGCGATATTATTTTTATTCTTTTATTTTCTGTGTAAGGATGTTCCTTATCTTTCACTATTTCTGTTGCTGGCGGCAGTGATCGGCTTTGCAATGGCCGGTATGAATGGGATTCCCATGCGCCTTGGGACAGTTAATAATGATGGTTATAATGCTCTGTCACTGGGGAAAAGCAGTGAAGCCATACGGGCCTTCTGGATTCAGATGAAAGTAATTGAACAGACAGCCAAGGGGCATCGTCTGAAGGAAATGCCGAAGGAATGGTTTGTTGTTCCGCCAGTGGAGGAGATGAATAACAGCTTGACGGCACCTGTGGGGGTGTTAGTTTGTAACCGGTTGGTAGATGCTCATCAGTTTGAAGAAGCAAGCCGGCTGATGGAGGAATTGTGCCAAATGGATACGGCCATGGTGGATCTGCATCGCCGCTTGATAAATTGTGACCGGATATACTGTGAGTTAATCGGATTAAACCGGACTGATAGGCTGAAAGATATCATGGATAAGGAACAATTAAAATTCATGAAAACCATGAAAAATTACCCTGCCGTTCTGCGAACAGAATATGTATATGCGCTACTGGCCGAACAGGATACAGAGAAGGCTGAAAAAATCAAAGAGCAGTTTGATAAATGTGCTCATACCTATCCTTACTCCAGTGATATCGAAAGTGAACGGGAACTAATCGAGATCGCTAATCAAATTCTTCCATGGAAGTGACATAATCAAATTCTTCCATGGAAGTCTGTTCGTTGTTGGGCCGCAAAAGCTTTGCGGCTTTTTTTTCGCACATTGATACCATTATTTTGTCAATAAATCGTAAGTCCTAAAGATATTCTAAGAAATTCCTAAGAAACTTTGTGTATAATAAGACATGTACAATTATTTTGAAAAATGAGGAGGCAAAATGGCTGTCTATCATATACTGATCGTGGATGATAATCCGGCGATTATCGAGATATTGGATATTTATCTGAAAGAGGCCGGCTATCGGACATATCATGCCGGTAATGGTGAAGCCGCACTGAAGGTGCTGAAATGTCATACCGTTCATCTGATTCTGATGGACATTATGATGCCCCGCCTTGACGGTATCAGGGCAACCCTAAGGATTCGTGAGGAAAACAACATTCCGATTATCCTGATTTCGGCCAAAACCCAGGAGCGTGATAAGATAGATGGGCTGGAAACCGGGGCGGATGATTATATTACCAAACCCTTCAGTCCGCCGGAGGTCCTGGCCAGAGTCCGGGCACAGCTGCGCCGTTATACCACCCTCAATCGGGAAACGGCATTGGGGGATGAGATACATATCCGCGGCCTTTCAATTTTTTTTAAAAGTAAAACCGTAACAGTGGATGAAGTGACGGTTAAGCTTACGCCCACGGAATTTAAGATTTTATGCCTGCTGGCAAAGCATAAAGGTGAGGTCATGTCCGTGGAGGTAATCTATGAAGCGGTGTGGGAACAGGCATTTCTGGGTGCGGACAGTACGGTCATGTTTCATATCAGCAAGCTGCGGGAAAAGCTGGAAGAGAACCCCAAAAAGCCCCTGTACCTGAAAGTAGTGTGGGGACAGGGATACATGATAGAGTAAGTGCGGAGGTCATATGAACAAAAAAAAATTATTATTTTTTACATCAATATTAATGCTCAGTATCAGTCTGGTATCCGGTATTGGGATATGGCGGAACAGACAGCTTTATTTTGAAGAGCATATTGTCAGTATGACTAATATCAGGACAACGCTGGAATATTATTGCTATGACTGGCGTCGCATGGCTGAAGGCCTGATGCCGGCTGAAGAGTATGAGGGTTTTGTCATCCAGAGCCCGGAGACTTTTTATTACGTGACGAATAATGAAACCGGAGAAGTGTTCAGCAATCTGCCGGAGGGCAGCGACCTTAAAACGTTTTCAGGAAAACCTGGGATTGTGCGGTATGTCTATCAGAATCCGCCCGACGAATATTGGGAGAGAATGCAGGAAAAAGCGGCGGAGAACCAAAGCAGCAGTATTGCAGAAGCGTTCAGAGAAGAAATCGTGGAATCCGGGAGCCGGGAGGAAAAGTATACGGGTTCCATTCTGGTTGATATGGAAATTATCGAAAATAAGCATCCCCTTGGCAGTATCGGAAATACGATAAAAATGTATGATAAACAGCGGCAGATTTTGCTGGGAGAGAGTATCCTTTTTGTGATTACTTTGACCGGTGGCATCCTGCTGTTTGTTCTGGGCGGCAGAAAAGCCCTGACCGAAAAGCCGGAGTGGATTGACCGGATTAAGCTGGATGTGCAGATATGGGGGATAACAATAGCAACTGCAGCAATATTTTTTCTGTTGCCCGGATATATCCGCCGAGTGGTATCTTATGTCCTTCTGAAACAAAGGTTATTTGATTATGGTTTTTTGGTCCTGGCGGTGTTTACTATGGCATCACTGGTAATTTTGCTGGCGGTCAGAGCGCATTATTACCGGAGGGATAAGCAGTTGTGGCTGCAGAACTGGGAAAAACGTCTGACCAGATCATTTCCCATCGGAGTCACTGCATTTGTGTTACTGCTTTGCTGGTATGGGTTTATCATCATGAGTTACCGCAATATTATCCTGCAAAATTATTATATGGGAAACGGGATCAACCTTGGTCTGATTTTGCTTCATATCGGAATTATCCTGTTATTTTCCCTGATTTTGCAAAAGATCAGTAACATCCGGCAGCAATATCAGCAGGAAATTATTGGCGGAGCGAACAAAATTGCCGATGGCCATCCGGAAACAGAAATCCCGGTGGCAGGCAGCGGTTATCCGGCCAGGACAGCAGAGGCGATCAACCGAATCAGAACCGGCTATATCCGCTCGTTAGAGGAACAAAAGAAGAGCGAGCGCCTGAAATATGAACTGGTAACCAATATCTCTCATGATCTGCGGACTCCTTTGACATTGGTGCTCAATTATATCGGTCTGCTGAAAAGAAGAGAGCTGTCCGGGGAGGATCGACACTACATCAGCCAGGCTGAAAATCAAGCCCAAAAGATCCATCTACTGGTAGAGGATTTGTTTGAACTGTCCGGTCTGGAAAGCGGAAATATTGCAATGAAAGTAGAAGATACAGATATTTTATTGCTGTGGAAACAGATGCAGCAGGAATGTTTGGATCAGCTTGCAAAGAGGAAGCTGGAACTGATAATTGAATGCTCCACAGACAAGCTTATCCTGCCTTGTGACAGTGCTAAAATATGGCGGGTATTTGATAATCTGCTGCAAAATGCCATGAAATATTCCCTGGAAAATACCCGCATTTATGTCTGCCTGCTGGAAACAAAGGCCGGTGATGAGATACAGGTACAGGTAAAGAATATCACTCCTGAGCGAATCACCTTTGCCCCGGAGGAACTGTTTTTACGCTTTAAACGGGGAAATGAGGCAAGGGATACCGAAGGCTCAGGCCTGGGGCTGGCCATTGCAAAAAGCATTGTGATGCTTCATGGCGGCAGCATCCGAATCGAAACGGAAGGTGACATGTTTAAGGTTTTAATGTCTTTTGTTAAATAGCACGTATTAGCATCCTATAAATTTCCTAAGATTTTTTGTGGTTTTCTTCTTATATAATTTGTTTAAAGATATGAAACAAGTGTAAGGAGAAAAATTCAATGAAAAAAAAGATTAGTTTTTTGCTTTTATTATCATTACTGTTAGCCGGCTGCACAGGGGAACAGCCGGTGGACATGCAACTGACAGGAGAACCGATTAACCTGGTGCAGGAGGAAGCCGGGGATATAACCGGAGAAAATGCCGTCCCGGAACGGATTTATACTCCGCCGGAGATGAAAGGCGAAATCACCATATCCATAATGGATGAAATGCCGGTTTTAGAACAGGCCGCACAAATTTTTATGGAGAAATATCCGGAGGTGACGATAACCATTAACCAATTCCGGGAACTGGAGATCATTCAACTGGAAGGCGGTGCGGTAATGGCGGCAGAACCTTCCGGAGAAAAGTCCGGAAATAACTATTTAAGTCAATTAAATACCCGTATCATGACCGGTAATGCGGAGGACATTATAATGACCGGCAGCCGAATACCGGTTCAGAAATACATCCAAATGGGAGCATTGGAGGATTTATCCTTCTATATGGAAAATGCTCCGGAAATCAACGAAGATGCTTATTATATGAACCTTTTTGAAGCAGTAAAAAGGTCAGACGGCCATATGTATGAGCTGCCGCTGATGACAGGGGTGCGGGTGATGGCATTTCATCAGGCTCTGGCCGATGACTGTGGGGAGTATCTGCCGGAGGATATGACGAAGATAAGTTACGAGGATGCCATGAACTATGCTTTGAAGTTAATGACAAATACCAGTCGGAAAAATACATATCTGGCCATTTCCGACGGGAAAGGGGTGGTTATGGGAATCTTAAACGACCGCTGGCAGGAATTTGTCAATGAAAAAACCGGGGAAGTTCATTTCGATACAGAGGAATATATCCATTTATTGGAGCTTGCCCGGGATATGGAGGAGAAGGGATGCTTTGATATTGCAGGCCTGGACTTCTACAATATGGAATATTACTTTGCCATGACTGAGGATTATGACGTACAGGCTGCTTACTATCATCTGTTAAACAGTGTGGACAGTCAAAGCTATTACCATGTGATGCCGCTATCCGACAAGGAAGGTAATGTGGCTCTTTCGGGTTATATGCAGTTCGGTATCAATGCGGCTTCGCCCAATAAGGATCTGGCCTGGGAATTTTTGCGCTATATGCTTTCCGATGAAGTGCAGACCCTGCCGTCTTTTTACGGACTGGCAGTTAGTAAGAACGGTTTTGATACCTATATAAAACGCCAGTATGACATGTATAATGCCGGTAATAGTGCCGGCATGGACTTTAATGAATACAGGAATCTGATTGAAAGCTGGCTATTACAGATTAATAGTTATAATCCCGGCAGAACGGATATGATAAATATTATATATGAGGAAAACCGGGCTTTCTTTGACGGAAAGAAAACTGCCGCCGAAACTGCCGGGCTGGTCCAGGCCAAAATGGATCAATACTTAAATGAGTAGGAAGAATTGGATACCGGCGGCTATGCTGGCCGTCAGTGTGATTGGGTTTAGCATCTTTTATCTGCTGCCATTTCTGCTGTCCTTTGCCTACGTGATGATCGACAACCCCATCCATGCCCGGTTTGTGGGATGGGGTAATTTTAAAGAATTGTTTCAAAATAAATATTTTCTGCTGGGATTAAAGAATACCCTGCAGTTTATGCTGCTAAGCATTCCGTTAAATATGCTGCTGTCCTTATTATTGGCACTTACCCTGCATCGGGATGGGAGACGGCAGAAATATATGGTTCCGGTTTTTTTGATTCCGCTGGTTATTCCCTCGGCAACTACCGCTTTTTTCTGGGAAAAGCTTTTTCATGAATACGGACCTGTTAATCAGTTTTTACATCATTTTCAGTTGAGCGGCGGTAACTGGTATCAAAGCGAATACGGAATGGCGATTATGCTGCTTATCTTTCTTTGGAAAAACATCGGTTATAATATGCTGCTTTTTTTAAGCGGTCTTCATAATATTCCCGAGGAGTATTACGAGTTTGCCATTCTGGAGGGAGCCGGGCGGTGGCAGCGGTTTGGGTGGATCACCCGAGTGTATTTGCAGCCCACGCTGCTGCTGGTATTTATCATGACTTTTGTCAATTCATTTAAAGTTTTTAAAGAAATATATCTGATCACCGGGGAGACTCCCCATGAAAGCCTGTACATATTGCAGCACTATATGAATAATATGTTTCTGGGCCTGAACTACTCCAAGTTAACGGCGGCATCTTACGTAGTCACGACGGCAGTGGTAGTCATTGTCGCCGTAGTATTTCACCTGGAGCGTCGTCTCTTGCGGGAATTTCAATAAGGAGCTGGGATGAGAGTGATTATAAAAAGAAGCCAATCGGTAATTCTTACTTTGCTGGCATTGGTATATATTTATCCATTGATTCTGACGTTTACCAATTCCCTGATGAGTGCCGGAGAAATAACGAAGCATTACAGTACCGAGGGGGATTTGTTTACCCCCGGGCCAAGGTATATTGAGATGCATCTGATTCCGGATCAGGTGACGCTGTCCCAATACCGGCAGGCTTTGATCGAAGGTCCGCTGTATCTTAAGATGTTTTGGAACTCCGTGAAGATAACCCTTCCGGTGGTGTTGGGGCAGGCAATCGTATCGGCCATGGCGGCTTATGCTTTTACCGTTCTGCATTTTAAGGGCAAAGAGGCCTTGTTTTTTCTATACATGATTGTCATGCTGCTGCCGCTGCAGGTAACGCTGGTGCCTAATTTTATGATGGCGGACTGGCTCCATATTTCAGACAGTTATCTGGCCATTATCTTACCCGGTATCTTTAGCCCCTTCGGCGTGTTCCTGACGAGACAGTACCTGAAAATGCTGCCCCAGTCTTATCTGGAAGCCGCCGGTATGGATGGTGCCGGACATATCCGGATATTACTTCATATTGTCCTGCCCATGACCAAACCGGCGGTTACCTGTGTGGCGCTTTTGACTTTCGTGGATTACTGGAATCTGGTGGAACAGGCAGTGGTCTTTATCAGAGACAGCAAAACCCGGCCGCTGTCAATTTTTTTGGCAGGCATTAATCAGCAGCAGATGGGGGTATCCTTTGCGGCCGCCTGCTTCTATGTATGTCCGGTACTGATCTGCCTGTATTACGGACAGGATTATCTGAAGGAAGGCATCAATTTATCCGGAATCAAGGGATAGGAAGGGATAATAACGAAATGTTAAAGAACAGAATATTTAAAAATCATTTTATCCTGGCGATGGTCTGTTTTCTGGTGCTTGCAGCGGGACTTACCTTTTTCTCCAAAACAATTTATTACTCCAGACTGCCCAAGGTCACAGTGGCGGAACCGGCCGGCGGAAAACTGAAAAATACCGTAGAAGGCAGCGGGTTAGTTACCTATCGGTATACCGAACCCTGTTATGCCAGACAGGAAGGATATTGCAAGGCGGTTTATGTAGAGGAAGGCGAGGCGGTTACGGCCGGTCATCTGATGATGGAACTGGAGATCGACGAGGTGACAGTGGCGGCTTTGGAACTGGAACAGCAGCAGAAGGAACAGGAAATGAAGCTGCTTCAGTTAGAGCTGCAAAAAGAAGGAAAGGTAAGTCCCCAGACCGGCTCCGGACTGAGCCGGGAAATTGCCCGGGCAGAAGCAGAATTGCAGGAACTAAATAATACCAAAGCAGCTTTGGCGGCAGGTACATATACTTCTTCCCAGTTGGAGGACTGTAAGTGGAGCATTACTTATGGGAAAATGGTTCATGAGGATGCGCTAAACCGATTGGAAGCCGGAACCGGAACCCAGACAGAAGTAAACGCAGCAATTGACCAGTTATATAAAGCCCAAAATCAATATAATCTTTATCTGGAAACCGTAACCAAAGAAAATAACGCAGCAATAAAAGATAAAGAAACGGAACTGGCGGCATTACAGCAGGAGAGTACCGGCACCGGAGCCGATTCCGAATATGTAAAGACCAAACTACAGTTACAAATGGAAAAGGCAAAAAAGGAACTGACCAATATCAAAGCCAGTCTGGAAGCGGCTACTAATCCCCAGCTGAGGGCACAAGCGGAAGGGATCATCGCTGGGATAAATATCCGGCCGGGCAGTTATGTGGAGAAAAGCACCCTGCTCTATGAGCTGGCTGCCGACGATCGGTCCTATCAGGTCATGATCCCGGTTCCGGCGGAGAAAATCCAATATGTGATTCCGGGTAATGAAGTTCTGGCAGAGATTGCCGGAACCGGTACGGTAAAGGGAACCATCCGGGAAATCGCCCCCTGGGGAGCAGACGGGAAACAATACCAGGCTACGATCCTACTTAATGAAACAGAGGGGAATCCGGTGGGCAAACAGGCCTTGCTGACCATCGATCATACCAGCAAAGAGTATTCCGCCATTATTCCCAAAGCAGCGTTAAAAAAAGACACAAACGGGTATTATGTAATGGCCGTCAAACAAACCGAGACGATTCTGGGTACCGGCTATGTTGTCCAACGGGTTGGAGTTGATTTGCTGGGCAGTGATGATGAGCTCTGTGCGATCAGCGGCATGGTCTATCTGGAACCGGTCTTAGTGACCAGCAGCAAAGCAGTGGCAAATGGACAGCAGGTAAGAATCATGTAACTTAACAGCTTTTGACCATATTCAAAAAAACGATGTGTCCGTCTACAGCTGATTATAATAAATAAGTAAGTCGCATATACTTGACATTAAGTCGCATCTGTGTTATCTTCCCTTAAGGAGTAAAAAAGGAGATAACTAAAAATGAAAATGAAAAAAAATCAATTTAAAACAGTAATTCTACTTGCAATGGTGGTTGGATTTACATACCTTTGTGGGTGTGGACAAACCAAGGACGAGCTGCTAAATAAAGAGGCTTTTATTACGGATATTACAAAGTTGTCCGTTGATGAAAATATCCAGATTGTGGGGTTAGGTGAAGCAAGTCATGGAACAAGTGAATTTCAGCAATTAAAAGGTGACGTATTCAAGGCTTTGGTCACAAACAACCAGTGTCGTGTATTTGCTATCGAGGGTGATTTTGGCGGCTGTGCAAAAGTTGACGAATATATACATGGTGGTGAAGGAACCGTACAGGAGGCCGTTGCTCAAATAGGTTTTAGGATTTATCGGACACAGGAAATGGCAGATATTATCCAATGGATGCGTACTTACAATGAAACCGCACCTAGTGGTAAAGACTTAATATTTTATGGCTTTGATTCACAACGGTACGACAACAATAAAGAGCTTTTATTGGAGTACCTGACAGCAAATATGCCCGCCCTTACCCAAACTTATGAAGCCAAATTGCTATTATTAACAGACGAAGATATGTATTCACTGGATAAATCGACTCTTATACAGGCAGAAAATGATATTTCAGCGCTTATGCTTGATATGGAAGCACAAAAGCCCGCCAATCCGAACGCAACCCAACAACATGAATATGAACTGGCTCTGGAATATGCACAATGTATTTTGGAAAATACCCAGCTTCGAGGTGAGAGTACCGGCTATAATAAAATGCGGGACGCATTTATGGCAAAAAAGGTTGAATGGATTGCCCAACACGAGGATGGTTTAATCTATATTAATGGACATAACGGACACATCGGCAAGCAATCCGTTTCCGGTTATACTTGTCTGGGACAGTTACTTGACGAAAAGTTCGGAGAGGCATATTTTACTATCGGAACAGAAGCGGAAAATACACAGTTTAATGCTCTTGATGGTGATAATTATAAAAAGTTTAATGTGATAAACAAAAATATCTTTACTACCCAGTTAAACGGAATGGAAGAAAACATTTATTATCTTGATTTTGCAAAGGTTTCTCAAGACGAAAGCTGGCAGGAGGCTTTGGGTAAGGAGCAACGAATGACGGCGTTGAACGTAGACTTCTCAAATATGAAGAGATTTGTTAAGTTATTCT
The DNA here is from genome assembly GCA_031556725.1 of Lachnospiraceae bacterium. GTDB lineage: Bacteria > Bacillota > Clostridia > Lachnospirales > Lachnospiraceae > UBA935. The sequence goes on from JAVBSL010000020.1 coordinate 33,335, forward strand.
ACACCCTTACCGTTACACCATCCAAAGCCTACGATGGAATAATTGTGTTAAAAAATACCGAGCCGACCCACTTGTAACTACCCTTGACAAAAGAGACAATGACTGGTATATTAATCATACATACACGATGTATGAAAAAGGAGGCGGATAAATTGCCTAGAAATAAATATCCCGAAGAAACTGTACAGATAATTTTTGATGCCGCATTAAAGCAGTTTATTGAAAAAGGCTATGAAAATACCAGCATACTTGACATTGTGGGCGATATGAAAGGACTGACAAGAGGAGCTTTTTATCATCATTTTAAATCGAAAGAGGAAGTTTTTATTGCGCTGACCGATAAATTATTCAATGATATAGAACCTTTTGAAAAAGTAAAAAGCCGTACTGACTTAAATGGTTTAGAAAAATTACAACTGGTCATACAAATATTTAATGAGAACGAAGAGTATATTGCCCTGCAACTTCAGATTCTTCCATTGCTGGAAAACAGCCCGACCGCCCTGAAGCTTTATATAGAAGAACAGGTAATTATGGCACCGAGATTTGCTGAACTTATCGAGGAGGGCATAAATGATGGCTCAATTAAAGCAAAGTATTCGAAATTTACAGCGGAATTGTTTCTGCTGATTTGTAACATTTGGATGATGCCGACAATATATCCTCAGGGCGATGAGGAAGAAGCGTGGCAAAGATTTGGGGTGGCAAAGGATATATTAGAATTTTTGGGGTTACCGGTTCTTAATAAAGAGCTAACTGCTCATGTCGGGATGAATGAACAAGGTGCTATTGTTAAAATCAATAATTAAAACTACCGCATAGGTAGTTTTATTATTAAATAAATACATACATACAGAATGTATAAGGAGGGAAATATGAATTATTATTTAAAAAAGCAAAAAGGGTTATTTTTTATGACGGTTTTATTAAGTATTGTTGTATCACTGGGTTCTGTCTTTATTGCTGTATTGTTGCAAATCATTCTGGATATAGCCGTAAGCGGAGATTCGGGTGGGTTTGGCAAAATATTATTATTTTCATTGTTATATTTTATTCTGCTCGGAACATTTACATTTCTATATTCATTGGCAAGTAAAAAGTTGATTTGTGAAATTATTAAATCTATCCGTAATAAAATATTTGATGGAATTAGCAAACATAGTTATGCGGATTTTCAAAAGACAAGTACAGCCGATTGCTTATCCGCACTGACTAACGACGTGAAGATTGTTGAGGATAATTACTTGTTGCCATTGCTGACAGTCATTCAATATGGAATTATTTTTGCAGCTTCTGCGGCGGTTACGGTTTACTTTGATTTGATTATCGCGTTATGTGTGTTAGGAGCAATATTGCTTATGCTTGTGATTCCAGGGCTATTTGGAGCAGCAATTCAAAAAAGACAGGAGCAGTATTCAAACAGTCTGTCGGGGTTAACAGGAAGTTTAAAAGATATATTATCCGGTTTTGAAGTCATAAAATCTTATGGTATGAGAAACTTAATTCTTTCCCGTTTCAAAAGGAGTAATGAAGAAGCAATAAAGGCAAAGTACTCGGTGGATAAAGTCATGTCGGTCAACGAAGCAGTATCAACGCTTCTTGGGATTATGGTACAGGTTTCCGCAATATTTTTGTCGGCATATTTTATTATAAAAGGACGTATAACGGTGGGGGCTCTGGTAGGAATAATACAAGCAACAGGTATGATGATTCAAAGGAAACGAAATTACTTAAATTATCCGCAATAATTCATCAAGACGTTTACATTTTTAACGAAAGTATTTATGACAATATATGTTTGCATTGTGACTATACAGACAGTGAACTTGACAGGGCACTGAAAATTAGTGGAGTATCCGGCTTTATTAACAATTTACCCAAAGGTCTGAATACCCTGGTGGTAGAAAACGGTGCCAATCTTTCTGGTGGACAGAAACAACGGATTGCTGTAGCAAGGGCAATCATACAGAATAAACCGATTTTGATTTTAGATGAAGGCACATCTGCCATTGATATACAGACGGCTTACGATATAGAGCACAGTTTATTAAACATAGATTACTTGACGTTAATAACAATAACACATAATTTGCAAAGTGATAACTTAAAACGATATGACGAAATCATATATATGATTACCGGTATGATAGACGAAATCGGTTCTTACGAGGATCTTATTAATAAACAAAGGGGATTTTACAATTTTTCACAGTTAAATAGAAACAAATAAGCAGCGTTTACAACACACAGCTATATCTGAGCAATGATTGTACGACTTTCTATAAAAATGGCAAAAAACAGTTTCAGCCTAACATATGTGGACTTGAACTATTGGCTATGCTACAATGATTAAGGTTATTTTATTTGGCGGATGCGACTGGCTCGAGCTTGACATACAAGATGTCCTGTTTTGTGACTAAAGAAAGAAGGAGTGAATAAATGAGCATAAATCACGGCGGACCAATAACCCTGAAACCGATTAATGAAATAGCGGAATACATAAAGAACATGATACCGGCTAATATACCCGAAACTTATACGTTGAAAGCCAGGTTTGCGAATGTCGCCGATGAAGAAAATATACGAAAGGGCGTTGCTGCCTTCCGGGATTTCTTATATTTATTTTGTGACCGCTTAATTTCAGAAGGAGACTTATATTTTAAGCTGCCACAAAATCCGAAGAGCAACAAGGATTATCCGTTTTTATATAATATTGCAGACTTGTTGGCGGACATCGGATATTATGGTCATCTGGCTAAAAACGGCGATTCCATATTGATAACGGAATTACCGTCATTTACGGCCACGGTTGATGAGAACGGAAAGAGAAAGCTGCCTAAAAACTCGGCTGCTAAGTTAAAGGAATGTGTACACTTTTTAACTCTCTGCGGTTTTGTTTTTACCGGTAATAATGCAGAAGTATCATATCCGGAGGCCCCTCTTTTGATGACGGGGTTAAAAGCTTTGGCGATTGCCGATATGGAGCTGCGGGTAAAAAGGTATATAAGCGACAAAAATCACGATAATCTTTTACGGTGTGATTACCGGTTAATAAAAGCGGAAGATACCGATGCACTTGATGTTTTGAAAGATTTTGTACATCTGTTACCGGAAGAGGTGCAAAAATTTGCCATGGAAATACATCAACGCTATACAGATATGGGAATGACTTGCGTACCGATGATATCAACATTTGAAGTACATTTTGCTTATTCCGATATCAAGAACAGCAAACGGGTCTTATCCCTAAAGGATATGTATCAGCTAAGAGCATGGGAGCTTGCGTTATCTACAAAATATGGATATTGTTTAGTTGTAAGAGCCAAAAGAACAGATAAATATGCGGATGTGATTGAACAATTCCCGCTATCACTGCAGGAAAAAATCGCAAGAGGATATGGCTGCGACCGGAAGCGTAACGAACCCTGTCAGGGTGGCTGCCAGGGAGTGCGCATATCCTTGGATGACTCAATACTGGATATCAGTGGGGACATTTTAATTTGGCTTGATAATGAGGTGTCATATTTATGAAAAAAGCAATAAGGGCGGCAGTCCAGGGATTAATACTCATAATATTCGTATTAAGTAATGATATTACGGCTTATGCTAATGGAGGCGGGGCCCATATTGTTAATGGAGATGTTACGTATTTGATGCCGGTGAAACATTCTGATATAGAGATCACATCTGAACAGCTCTTTTATAAGCTAAATGACTTTACCGGTGAAACCATGTTTGCCGATGTTACCGCAAAATATGAAATGCATAACACAAGTCAAGAAAGTTCAGGAGCTTTGGTTGCATTTGTATCTAATAATGCGGTAGGTTCTTTGGAGATACTCTTTCAAGGAGAACCCGTTGAGATAATCAGGAGTGGAGCTTTTGATAGCAATAGATACCCTAATAGTAATGATTCCAAGAACCACTGGGGTGATTTTGGTGTATGGGAATCATCTTATGAAGAAATAATGTTTGTGTTCGGTACGGGTACTATTTCGGAAGACTATGACCAATTTCGATTTATTGCAAACACTATTGAAGTTACTCTTTTTGAAATAGACTTTGAACCAAATGAAGTCTGTGAATTGACTGTTTCCTATACGGAAAAGGCGACTTTTGTATCTGATGCCAGTTATTTCTTAAGTCCCGGCACGGACCCACGTTTTTATTTTTATTATCTGCTTGAACCTGCGCAGTATTGGAAGGATTTTAGAGATTTAACGATTACTGTTGAAATGCCCAAAGGGCTCAAAACAGAATTTTCTTTGGACGGCTTTTCTTTAAATAAAAAAAGTAATACATATTCCGCTCATTTTGAAAGTTTACCTGATAAAAATCTGCAAATTGTTGTAAGGGCATCTTTGAGTAGATATCTATTTACTGTTTTTGCTTTAGTGGCTTTGTTTATAGCACTTATTGTATTGTTAAAGAAGGTGCTTTTTATTCCGATCAAAGAGGAAAATTAGTAAAATTATTGTTCTCTTATTTTGCGAATCTCCTGTAAGATGGCGTTACTGTCTTTAGCTGCTTTAAATGTCGCAATGTAATAAGCCGCCGCACCGATTATATAAGGTATCGTAAATGACCGGATTGCATCTCGGTAAGCAGTGGGAGAGAGATCTCCGAAAAATCCGCTGATCCATATGGTCAGCAATATTAACCCCTGAGCAATGATATATTGAATCAGCATCACCAGCAAAGGCGGTAGCTTATGAAACAGCGGATAACAATATAAGGTAATCGTAGCAATTGCTGTCCAGGCAAACATCATTAATAAGTTGATATAAAAGTCATAATCTCCCGACCAGGAAGCATTAATATATCCTCCTATTAAGGACAAAAACGTATAAAAAACGCAAATGACTAAAAATATTTCTCCAATCTTTTTCTTCATGACAAGGCCCTCCTTAATGACTTCAGGGAATTGTGAAATCCTTCCCGGTAACTTCGGTTGATCACCAGATTTTCATCATTTTCCAAAACAGCAATAATCCTCATTCCCGCCGTGGGTTTGATCAGTTTGATCTTATGCAGATTTACGATTTGGGATTTGTTGATGCGGACAAAATTCCACTTTTCAAGTTTTTGCTCTGCTTCATTTAAAGTCAGGGCGATGCTGTATGTTTCTTTTTCCAGACAGGCAAAGATATGCCGGTCCACCGCATCCAGATAGTAAATATTATGTACCGGAAGCAGGACAGTTTCATCCTGCTCCCGGCCTTCAATATGGGGAACATCTTTTTGCATAATGTCCAGTACATGCTCCAGATCGGCAGTCATCTGGTGGTAATAAAAATCCGCATGTTCCTCTTGATTTTGTTTGATTTGAAATAGATTAAGCTTCATCCTTATACTTTTCCTCTAAATTCTAATAGGCATTCCATAAGAAGATAAATACGAATACGCAGCCCCAGGCATTACCGGTATATTTACGTGCCATCAGCATTCCGTAAACAATGATCAGGACGGTTATCATTTCGATGATATCTTTAGGATTAACACCGATTGCTCCGTGAATCAATATACACATAACCGCACAGATGACGGCACCCCAGTCCAGCCACCAATGTTTTGACGGGCAACAGATATTTATTTTATCTGCAATTACCACATAGTTAAATCCTTCAAAAAATCCCCACGCGATTACCACGAATAAAAAGCTGAAGACAGATTCGGGAAAGGATGCCTGAAATATTTCCGCAGTAATATTCACTCTGTGGAAGGGTAAATAGCGGTGAAATTCTCCGGTGACTATTGTAAAGATCAGATTTGGCATAAACGCTGCCACCGAAAGCAGAATGGACAGCAATGCTTTTTCCTTATGTAATCCGTAATCGCGAAACCTTTCTTTACGCAAAAAGCATACCACACTGATGCCTGCTCCGGCAACTCCGAATTGGACTAATGCGATACAAATGGTACGAAGCAACAAGGGGGCCGAACCTTCCATGATAAAAGAATTGATTTTAGAGCCCAAAGCCATATAAGTACCCAAAACCAAAAAGGTGACAATGATGATAATCCATAAATCCACAGACGCTTTCTTCTTATTTTCCAACATAATATTACCTCCGTTTTTTTTGATATTTGGAGTATAGCAGGAAAAAGGACGCTTTGCAGCCAAATATGCACAGGTTGCGAAATTCCGGTTTGAGTTGCAATTTTGTAAGGGATGTAATCTCTTGCCAAATGACTTCGGTTGGTAATATTTTTATTGACAATCGAAAACGGAAAAGATATAATAATGATATCAAAGTGATATCATTATTGCTTTTGGTAGGATAGAGAGATTTATAGATATTACAGAAATTGAAAGGAAGAGGACAAATAAATGAATATTTCTGCTTTATTACCAATTATTATACCGCTTGCGATTATTCAATTTACTTTGATGATCGTGTCGCTTGTGCACATCCTAAGGCATCCAAATTACCGTACCGGCAATCGTGCCATGTGGATTGTTATTGTACTCTGTGTGAATATGATAGGGCCGATTTTATACTTTGCCATCGGCCGGGGTGAGGAATAATGGATATTTTAAACGTATCAAGCCTGACGAAAGCATTCGGCTCCCAGACAGTGATTGATGACTTGAGTTTTTCTGTACAAGAGCACTCTATATTTGGTTTCCTTGGCCAAAACGGCGCAGGTAAAACAACCACCATGAAGATGATCCTTGGGCTTCTCAAGCCGGACCAGGGCAATATTACCGTATGCGGCGAAAAGGTCACATATGGCCAGACAAAGACCAACAGACACATCGGATATCTTTGCGATGTGCCTGAATTTTACGGATATATGAAACCCATGGAGTATCTGAAACTATGCGGAGATATTACCGGCATGTCTGCCAGCCGGATTAAGAGCCGCGGTGAAGAACTGCTTGGTCTTGTGGGGTTATCCGGAGCAAATAAGCGGATTGGCGGGTTCTCCAGGGGAATGAAACAGCGGCTGGGAATCGCACAGGCATTGCTTAATGAACCGAAACTGCTCATTTGCGATGAACCGACGTCTGCACTTGATCCAATCGGCCGAAAAGAAATTCTGGATATCCTGGGTAAGGTAAGAGGCGAGACAACCGTCATTTTTTCCACCCATATTTTATCCGATGTGGAACGTATTTGCGATAGCATTGCGGTACTGCATAAGGGAAAGATTTTATTAACAGGAGAGATGGAAGCCATCAAAGCAGAGCATAAAAGTGACAGCATATTGGTTGAATTAGAAACACCTGATGACCTTCAAAGATTTAAGGCGGCACCTGAACTTTCAGAATATCAAGAGCGTGAATACAGTGAAAATACGATTATTATTCATACCGCCAACTTGAAAAGGGCAGAAGCGGATATCCTTTCGATCCTCTATCATCAGCAGATTCTGCCAACGCGGCTGGCAATTCTTGAGCCAACTCTTGAAACTTTATTTATGGAGGTGGTTCAATGAAAGCCTTTATTGCATTTACCAAAAAAGAATTTTTGGAGATAACGCGGACTTATAAGCTGCTTGTTTTAGTTGCCGTATTTTTAATGCTGGGAATGATGGGACCGCTGGCAGCGAAATTCACACCCGAAATCATGAAGGCAGCTATGCCGGTGGGCATGAATATTGTAACGGCAACACCGGTTATTACGGATTCATGGGCCCAGTTTTTTAAGAATATCAGTCAGATAGGTCTGTTGATAATTGTCATCATCTTTAGCGGCACCATGTCAAATGAACTCTCCCGGGGAACACTGATCAACATGCTGACCAAAGGGCTTTCCCGCGTCAATGTGCTGCTTGCCAAGCTGACCATGATGGTTTGTGTCTGGACCTTGCTGCTTATGTGCAGTTTTTGCGTTTCCTATGCGTATACCGCTTATTATTGGCCCGGTCGGGTGGTTGCCCATCTGGGGTTCGCAGTATTCTGTCTGTGGCTGTTTGGGGTGCTTCTTTTAGCGGTTATATTGCTTGGCAGTACATTGTTTAAAAATGGGTATGGCGGCCTTCTTGTTATCGTTTGTTTTGTGGGCGGGTTGTTGCTTCTTAACATTTCATCTAAGATAGCACCGTACAATCCCTTGTATCTGGCTTCCGGTGGTTTGGCATATATTAAGGGGACGGTTTCAGCCGCCGATTTTCAAGGCCCAATTATAATCAGTATTTTGCTTTTGGCCGCCTTTGTGACCGGTGCGGTGATAGTTTTTAATAAAAAGCAGGTTTAATACAGTTCTAAAGAATTGCCATTGGAGGAAAGCCATGAAAAGGTTATACATTGTGTTGCTGGTCATTTTTTCGGTTATTTTTACCGGATGCTCCGGCGCAATTGGTTCTTATACAATTGAAAACGGAATTTATGAGATGAAAGAAGAGAGTGTTATCATTGGAAAGGGAACCCGATTTCCGCTGGATGGTATCTTAACAATGCCCCAGACGGATGAGAAAGTTCCGGCTGTTTTGCTTGTGCATGGTTCGGGTGCTCATGATCTGGATGAGACGATCGGTCCCAATAAGCCATTTTTGGATATAGCGGACTATCTTGCTTCCCAGGGCATTGCTGTTTTGCGCTATAATAAGCGAACGTTTACCTATGGAAAAGAGATGATGAAACATCCCGAAGACATAACAGTGGAAGAGGAAGTGATTCAAGATGCCATTATGGCAGCCGATATTTTGAAAAATGATCCGCGAATTGATTCCGGCAGGATTATTATTGTTGGCCACAGTCTTGGTGCGATGCTTGCCCCGAGAATTGATACGGAGGGGGGAAACTTTGCCGGAATGGTATTTTTAGGTGGTTCGCCAAGAACCCTGCGGGAGATCAGTTTTGATCAAAATATCGCATCTATAAGTACATTGACAGGTCAACAGATGGAAGAAGCTCAGGAACAGTTTGAGGAGTATGCCGCAACCCTGAACAGTTTGGCAACGATGCCGGATGAAATGGCAAAAGAGATTGAGATAGCCAATATCCGGGGTTACTATTTAAAGGAATTGGATGCACGCCCGGCAAGCGATTATTTAAAGGACTGCACCAAACCATTATTGATCATGCAGGGAGAAAAGGATATATCGGTTTCTGTGGAACATGACTTTAACCTTTATAAACAGATTCTTGGGGAAAAGCCAGAGGTTACATTCAAATACTATCCCAATCTGAATCACCTGTTCATGAAGTCGGAGACCGGTACAGTTGCCGATTACAGTATGGCCGGATATGTGGATCAAACAGCAATGGAAGATATTGCTGAATGGATACTGAAATAAAAAATAATATCTTGACAGGGAATGTGACCCAGTGTATAGTGTGTATGTAGAGTATGCACACTATACACTGGGTCATTATTTATAGATTTATTTGCCCAGAAAGGAAATAATAATGGATATAATAATCATCAACTCATCAGAGGCTCCTATTTATCAACAGATTATGAAACAGATCAAAGCCGCAATTCTTTCCGGTGAACTTAAAGAGGGGGACTTGCTTCCATCCGTAAGGGGGTTGGCAAAGGATTTGAATGTCAGTTTAATCACTACACGAAAAGCCTATGACCTGTTGGAGGCGGAAGGATTTACGGTCAGTATAGCCGGAAAGGGATCCTTTGTTGCACCCAAAAATCTGGAACTTTTGCGTGAAAATAAGCTGGCGGAGATCGAGCGGATGCTGGAAGACGTATTGTCACAGGCTAAACTGATCGATCTTGATAAAGAAGCGGTAAAAGCGATGATTGATGAACTGACAAGGGAGGAAAGAGAAGAGGAATGAATACTGTACTGGAAGTAAATAATCTTAGCAAATCTTATAAGGGATTCAGCCTGCGCGACATCAACATGACGCTGGAAGCCGGAACATTGACCGGCTTTATTGGCCCTAATGGTGCGGGTAAGACCACAACAATAAAGAGTATTTTAAACATGGTGAACTATGAACAGGGTAATATTTCAGTTTTCGGGAGGGACAGCAGAAAGGACGAAATGACAATAAAACCATTGCTGGGCATCGTATTGGAGAACGGATCCTTTTATGATAACCTTACCCTGGAAAAAATGAAGAAACTGATTGCTCCAATGTTTTCAAATTGGGATGAAGACTTGTATCAGAGCTATCAAAAGAAGTTTCAACTGCCGGGGAAAAAACGAATCAAGGAGTTATCCCGGGGAATGCGCATGAAATACACGATTTCACTGGCACTTTCACACGGTGCAGAGTTGTTTATATTCGATGAACCGACGGCAGGATTGGATGCAGCTGTCCGCATGGAACTGATGGATATATTAAAGGAACTGGTTTGTGATCATAACAAAACCGTACTCATGTCAACCCACGTAACACAAGACTTGGAAAAAACAGCCGATTATCTTTATTTCATATTTAATGGGCAAATCCTTCTTCACGGCGCCAAAGATGAATTAAAAGAACAATATGCTAAGGTAAGTGGCCCAGCCAGTATATTAACACCCAATATGGCATCCGGTTTAATCGGCGTTAGCAGTACATCGTATAGCTTCGAGGCTTTAACTGATCAGTCCAAAGAGTTGCGGAAAAGAATGCCGGAAGCAGTAGTATTTGAAACACCCACAATTGAGGAGATTATGTTGTATTATACAAAGGAGGGGCAACGATGAAGAATAATTTAATTCCTTTTGCAAAGCTTCAGATTTCCGCGCTGAGCCCGGTACTGGCACTTTGTATTGTTCTGTTGCCGATGTCTTCACTGAAAGTGACTGATTATCGTGGCACTGTCATTTTCGGTTCCATCTTGACCATAAGTGCACTTTTTATTATGAACAGCTTTGGTGTCACTGACGAAAAATATAAAGTAAAATATCTTTTTCACACCTTGCCGGTGTCTCCCTCCGTGGTTGTCGGGGTCAGATGGATGATTACGTATGGCCTGGTTATTTTAGTTTTGCCGGTTGCGGTGCTTTTGTCGCACGCTACAGCTGTGGTAAGACCGGAGGTGCTGCAGCCATTGCATTTTTCACCATTATGCAATGGTTTTCTTCTGGCAGCCATGATAATTCCGCTGTGTTTATTGATTTATTTCAGATTTAGCGCAGAAAGAGCGACAATTATTGCCTCAATCTTGCTTATGGTATTAGTGACTTCATTTTCGTTGGGACAAGGATTTTTCAGTAAATTTTTATCCGGTCGGGCATGGGCAGGTAATCTTATATTGGCAGTTTGCATTAATTATCTGTGTCTGAAAATCTGCATTACTCAATATAAGAGAAGGATTAGATAAATTTATGAAAAGCAAATTATTTTTATTTCTTTTAGTAAGCGGTATTGTGTTATCAGGCTGCACAAAGCATCAAAACAATCCATCAGCCAACGCAGAAGTGCAAAGCAATGTGCAGATTACTAATGTAGTTGAACTTTCGGAAGCCAATACTTTTCTTGAATTTGTATTAAATGGAGAATATGACCAGGCATATGGAATGTGTAATGATGAAATGCAGGTATTTTTTGAATCCGGTGAAAGGATGGGCTCCATGTGGGAGGATATCCTTCTATCTGTTGGCGGTCATCACGGTCATGGACAACCTGGTGTAACCCAAGCGGAAGATGTGGTGTTATATACTTATCCGGCACAATTTGAGACCGGAGATTATAATATTAATATCAGCATTTCAAAAGAAGGTCAGATTGCCGGTTTTAATATTTTGACAGCCGCGTCTAAAAACTTGAATGCCAAAGCCAAGCAGGAGGGGCCAACGGCTTCCGCCGATTTACCGGAGGGAGTTGCGGAGAAAGATATTATTATTAATAAAGGTCAGGAGCATGAGCTGTATGGAAAGCTTACCTATCCTGCCGATGTTGTTGGTTCCGTTCCGGTAGTGGTGCTGGTTCACGGCTCAGGTGCTCATGATATGGATGAATCAATCACCGTAGAAAACAAACCATTTCGAGATATTGCTTATTTTCTTCCGCAAAAGGGAATTGCGGTTTTCCGTTATCATAAAGTTACTTATGCTTATCCGGAGGATTTTGATCAGACAATATTGACGGTCGATATGGAAACAGTGAATGATGCTGTTGCCGCAAAGCAGGCCTTATTGGATCAGGCAGATATGGACTTTTCAAACATTTATGTAGCAGGTCACAGCCTGGGCGGTATGATGGCACCTCGAATTGCCAAAGCAGGCGGTTATGATGGGATGATTTTGCTGGCCGGCAGTCCTCGCAGCATGATAGATATTTTATACGACCAAAATAAATATATGATTTCCGTCAGTGGCTTACCGCAAGATCAGAGCGATGCCATGGAAGCAGAGATTGACCGGCTATATGCAGAGGCAAAAGAAATTATAAAGCTGTCTCCTGAGGCAATGACGGGAAAAGTTGTCTTTGGCAGCCTCCCGGCAGCATATCTATATTCTGTTTCAACACCCTCGGCGGCAGAGGACATAAGAGAACTGGATTTGCCAATATTGATATTACAGGGCAGTAAAGATTTTCAAGTGTTTCCCGCCCGGGACTTTGCGCAGTATGAGGAGATTACAAAAGGATTAAGCGATGTTACGATGATTGAATATGATGGTTTAAACCATATGTTTATGTCATCGTTTATGGAGGTACCTGATCTATCGGAATATAAAACTCCAGCTAGGGTTGATGCGAAGGTTTTGGAAGATATGGCGAAGTGGATAAGTGAAAGATAAAAAGTTAGTGCCAAGGCAGGATAAGAAATCATTGCTTTGGCACTTTTAAGATTTACCTTACTAACTCATATACCTTTTCAAGAGCGTCACGAGCAGGCAACGGATAATCAGGGATCAGCGGCAAACTATCCTTACTTTCGTCCGGCCGGTGAAATTGCTTATATGATACGGTATATGTCAATTTTGAGTTTGGTAATTGAAAGAGAAGTGTATCTCCGTAGGAGGAAGGCATTCCGCCGCTTGTTTCTCCCACGATTTTACCTATCCCGTTATCGGATATCATAGTCGCAAAATCGGTTGCAGAACTGAATGTGCGCGGTGCAGTCAACACATATACGTCTCCTTGAAATAATAAGTCTTTTATCTTGGAGTTGATTATTTTGCTTTTTTTAATTTTGATTAGTATAGAGCCGCACCGAATATCAACATTTCCAAATGAAAAATATTCATCAACATCTAAATAACGGATAAATTCATTGGCAACCATTGAATTACCGCCGCCATTATTTTGTAAGTCTACAATAACAGTTTGAATTTGATTGTCCTTGACTTCAGCAAAAAAACGATTCAGTGTTTCACGGTAAAGGTCATTGTAGTTGCATTCTGTCAACGTAAATATTCCGACCTTATTTTCATTATCAATCACATATGTCACGAAGGGTGTAGCTTGAGCATCTTGTTCCGGTTCATAACTTTCAAATGTATATGTTTCGGAGATTTTTCCGTCAGGTGTTTCGAAAGCAATGACTAATGGGATGGATACATCGACATTCAAAAAAGCTAAATCATCTTTCCAGCGGCACAGTCTGGCAAAACGATATTCGGCATATCCGTCCTGCTCATAGGAAAACTGAGTTTTAAACGTGCGAAGTAAGTCCTCCACAGAAATGCCACCGATGCTTACAATGGCATTACCGGCATTTTCACCTTCATCACAGTAAAGCTTATCATTACTAAAGCGAAATGAAATGGGGATTTGTTCATCAATTTCCATATTGATATCCACCTTCGTGTGAGCATCGTTCAGTTGCGCTAATATCCGTGCGGAAGCCTGCCAGATTTGCAAAACCGTAACCTGTTCGGGCAGATTGTCCTTTTCTAAGCGGCTTTGTGACGCCACGGCTTCGGGGAGTTCGTCTATGCAAGCGGGGTGGCGTTGTTTCAATAGTTTTAACATATAGTCAATATCCGCGGCAGCCTGATCTTTTGTCAGCGTATTAGATAAACTTGAGGTATAAGCCAGATCGGAGACAGTACCGCGATGGGGGGCAAAAAAGAGTTTATATGTACCGAAAAGAATTCCAACTATCAATAGAAGGGCACATATAACAATAATTGTAATTTTGGTCTTTTTCATAAAAATCCTGCTTTCAGTTTTAAATATTGAATTATTTTAGCAAAAGTATAGCATAATCCAGCAGTAAGCACCAGTTTCGTTTTACTACTATAATTACATATGTAATGCTTCATTTTTGATTTTGACTCTGTTATAATGAGAGAAATCAGTATTTAGTGGAAATATATGAAAGGCAAAGAAAAATGAAAATTCAAAATCCGATTATCAGAGGATTCTACCCTGATCCAAGTATTTGTAAGGCAGAGGGAAAGTATTATATTGCATGCAGCTCCTTTCAGTTCTTTCCGGGAGTTCCGATTTTCGAAAGTGAGGATTTAGTAAGCTGGAAGCAGGTGGCAAATGCACTTACCAGAACCAGTCAGGTAGAACTGCACCAGGTTCCCAGCTCAGGAGGCGTATTTGCGCCTACTCTTCGTTATCATGACGGAACCTTTTATATGGTGACCAATAACAACACCTTTGGGAAAAATTTCTATATCTCCACAACCGACATTTGCGGAGAGTGGTCAGAACCTATTTTTGTTGAGCAGGAGGGAATAGACCCTTCCCTGCTTTTTGATGAAGGAAAAGTTTATTTTACCAGTAACGGTACGGGTGCAAACGGGAAAGGCTGTATTTTTCAATGTGAAATAGATATTAAGACCGGAGAAAAACTGACCGAAAGCCTTCCGATATGGCAGGGCAGCGGCGGAAGATATCTGGAATCTCCCCATCTGTATCATATTGGTGACTGGTACTATATGATGGCTGCAGAGGGCGGCACAGAATACGGTCATATGATAACCTATGCCAGAAGTAAGAACCCTTTTGGACCATTTGAAGGCTATGAAAAAAATCCGGTGCTGACCAACAAAAACTTAGGTGGAAATGAGAGCAGTATCCAAGGAATCGGACATGGTGATTTGATTCGTGATAAAAAAGGAAATTACTATATTGTCTGTTTAGGTTTCCGCCAGAGCGGAATATGGCAGCCCTTCCATCATTTGGGCAGGGAAGTATTCTTAGCACCCATTTACTGGCAGGAGGATGGCTGGTTTACCGCCGGAGATCATGGAACCGTAGCAGAATGGATGGATGTGGAACTTAACGGAAAGCAAGATCCGGATGCTTACAATATTTCCTTTGAAAGTATGGGTGAGGATAACCTCAGATGGAGTTATTTAAGGGATTATCATAAAGAAAATTATGAATTTGCAGATGGAAGCCTAAAACTCCGGGGAACAAACATTACTTTAAATGAGGCAGATACCCCTACTTTTGTGGGCGTTCGTCAGTCCGAGTTTGACACAAAGCTTAACGTAACGGTGTCCGGAGATGCCAAGGAAGCCGGCATCACTTTTTACATGGATGAAGACCAGCATTATGATCTGGCATTTACCAATGAAAATGATATCAGGCAGGTGATTTTTCGGCTCCGCGTAGGAGATGTTGAGAATGTGAAGAAAGCAGTCACTTTGCCGGATGGCATAAAGGAAGCAAAGCTTTCGGTGATTTCCGATCCTGACAGATATCATTTTTATTGTAATGTAAATGGTGTGAAGGAACTCTTGGGCAGTGCCAGAACAAAATACTTATCCTCAGAAGTAGCAGGTGGATTTACCGGTGTTGTGATGGGCATGTATGCGGTTGATGAGGAAGAAAGATGGGCAGAATTTAAGGATTTCTGCTGGCTGCAGGGAATACATTAAACAACCAGATCCCCCTTGCTCCGGCAATAACACTTTTCAGTCAGCCCGTGGAATCAATTGAAATGCAGGCATTGGATTGACTTTGTGAAGATTAGCTTCATGCAGTCTGTCAATCCTTTCTTTTACCTGTTCATCATCACAGATATTTTCCCTGATATACTTATCCAAAGTAGCGTATGTAAAGCCCAAACTATCTTCATCTGTTTTGCCGCAAAGACCGTCAATCGGTGTTTTGTCGATAAACTCTGAGCTAAGTCCCAGTTCTTTGCCAATGGCTTTTAACTCAGTAACAGTCAGGTTGGAAAGGGGAGCAAAATCACCGGCGGAATCACCGAATTTTGTGGCGTAACCCACCCAATCTTCACTGAGGTTAGAAGTGTTGGCAACCCTGCCGCCGACAATTCCGGAAACAGCGTAAAGTGCTGACATACGGAGCCTGGCCGGCGTATTAAAGGTTGCGACTGTATTGAGCATCATTCCTGCGTTAATAATTTCATCATACAATGTTTGTACCGGTTCTTTAACATTTATTGTGATATGCGAAATCCCCAATACTTCACAGAGACGATAGGCCACATCGATATCCGCTTGCTCCCCCTGCGGCATCAGTACACCCAGAACACGTTCCTTACCTAAAGCCTCCACACACAGGGCAGCCACAATAGAACTGTCTTTTCCGCCGCTGATTCCAATTACCGCTTTCGTCTCGGGGGAAGCATTATGCTGGAAATAATCGGTGACCCATTGTATAAGCTGCGGTGTAACATTTTTTGCATTAAACATCTAATTCCCTCCATCTATATATCCGTATATTTTTTTGGCATATCAGAATCTGCCATTATGCAAAATGTTCCGGATTTCCTTAAGTGATTGTTCTGTTACCATCTTGCCATCCCGGAAGACCTGTTTTAAGAGATTTTCACGGTCAAATGAAGCAAGAGTGGCAGGATCAAAACCGTCCTGATAATCCAGATTACCATTTATGTCACGGTAAACAACACACATACCTCGCTGGGATTTTTTGAAGTTGCCGGTATCGGTTTTGGGATCTTTGAAGATTTGAATCGGCTTGCCGTTAACTTCACAATAGGTTGCCTTTATGGCGATGCCGAAGGTATCTCTGGTATATGGTTTCAGTTCGCCGTCCTGCTCCAGACACTGCATGGAAAAGCTGCCCACGCCCAATAAAACATTATTACAGGCAAATCCGTTTTGGGTCAGTATTTGATAAATACTTTCTGCTCGCTGGGGGGTGATGCTGTCGCCGTAAATCACCTTAATGTGGGAGTCGAGAACTTTATATCCTTTGGAGTTCACCTTTCCACCGAAAGTTTCCCAGAGCCTTTTTACCGTTTCAGTGGTGATTTCCACCGGATCGCCGCTGTCGCCTCTGATTCCGATGTATCCGCCGTGCTTTAAAATATCCTCTTTACAATCAGGAAGGATATGATCCACCATGTTCCAATAATCATAACTATCCGATACCATGCTGAAGCCGTTTTCCGGATAAATATCATTCAGCAGTCGTTTGACCATGGATTTTTCATCACCATCTACAGCATAGTTGCTGTTCATCACAGAGTGTTCTGTGGAAATGGCACCAAAGGCCACCGGTTCTAAGGTGCAGTCACAGTTATAATAATCCTCTAAAAAAAGGATGGTCGGAACAGTAGCAGTGTTTAAAAACGAGAGACAAAAACCGGCACTTGACTTGATAGCACTTTCACAACTTTCCTGACCCCTCATGCTGAAATCACCTAAAGCCCGGCTGCGGGGAATGTCATCCTCGACGCTGATGTCAAAATACTTGTTGACGATTTGTCTGTACCGGTATCCCACATTGGCGGAAACCTGAGCGTGCCACAGGGAGCAGCTTAATGCGGTTTCCAGGGTGTTGACCAGCCACGCAAAATCAGGATGTGTATTGGTTATTTCAAACATCGGGACTTTAACCGGGACTCTGGTGCCTTCAGCAATTGCATTAATCTCAATGGGTAAGTAACCCAAATCATGCAGCTTTTCAATTTTGTCATAGTTTACAATTTTTTCACCCAGTGTATGATTAATGATGCGCTTATATTCGGTCATTACTTCATTTTTAGTGCGGCTGAAAAAATTCGTATTAAAAGAGGAGATAAGGTATTCTTTGATAAAAGCCTGCAAACCGAACATTACCAATTTATCCTCATCACTGATTCGGGACATTCGCGGCGTATAATAAGAAACTATCTTGGTTATACCTTTCGGATACTGCTCATTATGGGTGGTTTTATAATAATCTAATAAAAGTAAAGGATTTATATTATTCATTTTCAGTTCCTCCGATTATTTCAATTAGTGGATGTTCTCCGGTGTAGATACTTTTTGTGGTATAGATTTTTTCCAGGTAACCGCTGTCTATTAGTTCACCGTTTAAGATAGATTTTTCACAGTGGGTGACATATAGATAGATTTTATCCGCCCCTAATTCCTTCAGTTTTTTGGCTGAATGAAGAAATGTGCCGCCATAGCTTGAGATATCATCAATAATAAGGGCATTAAAAGAAGCTGTGGGTAATGCACCCTGAACTTCAAGTCCTAATATTTTACCGGTACTCCAGTCACGTTTTTTCACGCCGAAGGCACAGGGGAAACTGATTAATTCCGAATAACGTTTGCAGCTGCCTTCATCCGGATAGAAGACGATATCCCGTTGGGGGTCAAGCAGCTTACTGATCAGATCCCTGATATTTTTATCAATGTTTTCCTGAACCACATTGTTAAGAAGGGCCAGTGAAACGTTTGAATGAGCATCCCTGACGATGACCTTATCAAATCTGAGCGAATTAATAAATTCACAAAAATATTTCAGGGTAAAGACTTCCTGCCTGTTTTTTATCCGATCCATCCTGGCGTGAGGAATATAAGGCATATACAAGGTGAGTTTTTGGATGGAAAATTGCTCCCTTAAATGCTTGACAATGAAAAATAAAAGCATTTCCTCGTCTTGTTCGTAAAGCCACTGGATGTCAACTTCATTGGAGTCCACCATAATATTCAGACGGGGTGTCTGATCGGGATATCGTTCGATCGATAATGGGACATTGTTAAGCTTAAACATTAATTATCCTCCATGTGCAATACGGAAACCTGGCACATTTTCATAGTAAGCAGCGCAGCCTTGTGACTTTCTTCCGTTACCCCGGCACAACAACGGGCATCAACAGTGATAGTTATTTCCGGTAATTGTGCCTTTAGGATAAGGGCATTGGAAACAACACAAATATCTGTACATAATCCGCAAAGCTCTATTTCGTCAAAGGCATCAGCCGCTACATGTTTGGCAAGATCCAGGGAACCAAAGGTGGGTTTGTCGAATACCTCACAGCCGTCTGTATCCAGACCATCGGCAATCAGATGTCCTTCAGTGCCCTGTACACAGTGTACCACCGGCAGATATTTGCCTTCCTGGGTGGCAAGGTAATTTTCATAATGGGTGTCACGGGTAAAAAGAATTTCCTGACCGCTTTGTTTGTATTCGGCGATCTTTTCTTTTACCGCCGGTAAAATCTTTTCCGCTGCCGGAGAACCCAGAGCTCCGGTAATAAAGTCATTTTGCATGTCAACTACAATCAATAATTTTTTCATTTCTAACCCTCCATTTTTTTGGTGTATAATTTTGCCGGACGATGTCCCTTGTCACTTGTGTACTTATCTGTTTCCTGAACCAAATCATTAATTTTACGACGGAAATTGGCAGCTTGATCCTTTTTGCCTAAAATGGCTTCATAGACGTTTTGAAGCTGTGTTAAAGTAAATTCGGGCGGCAACAGATGAAAGATAATATTGCTGTAAAGGATCTTAGACTGTAATCGCTCCAAAGCCATCCGGATAATATGATAGTGGTCAAATCCGAAATCCTGTTTGGTTAACGTCAGCTCGTTATTATGAAAAGCAATGATGTCTTTATTTTGGAACTGTACGGTAAACCAGGTTGTTTCGTTTGTAAACTTCTTGGACTGGGCTTCATTCATAAGACCCAGATAGGAGAGGGAAAGCACCCTTGCACGGGGATCCCTGTCTAAGCTGCAAAACGTATAAAGCTGTTCCAGATAACATTGATCCACATGGGCTTTTTCAAAAATTTTCCGAGAAATATTATCTTCCGGTAGCTCATCATTATTAAGGAAACCACCAGGTAAGCACCATTTATCGTGGTATGGATCAGTTGACCTTTTGTATAGCAGAATTTCTAAATTTATATCCGGCAGCTTTCTGTAACTGTTGGATTCCTGGGTGTTTATCGTAAATATGGCAGCATCGGTACAGACGAAAGGATGTTCATAATTAAATATACTATCCAACGGAATCACCTCCTTTTTAGTTATTATCAATGTGATAATAACAGATATAACATAACAAGGTAGTTTTGTCAATGATTTTTTGAAAGAGTTTAGTTCAATCCTTGCATTACAAAAAAATGCGTATTGGCGCAAAAAATGGTAACGGAGTATTGAAAAAAATAAAATACTATGATAAAATAAGACTACTGAAAAATGCGTATAGATGCAATTCGGAGGAATGATATGGAGATTAAAAGAGATTTATATCTTAACGAATTAATAGGGAAAAAAAATAATGGAATGGTAAAGATTATAACGGGGATTAGAAGATGTGGAAAGTCTTACTTACTGTTTCATCTGTATAAAAAATATTTATTAGAAAATTGCGCAACGGCGGATCACATTATTGAGATTGCACTTGATGGAATTGAAAACGAAGAACTGAGAGATCCCAAAGAATGTTTTAGATACATTAAAAACAATATAAAAGATAAGGAAATATATTACATTTTACTTGATGAAGTTCAATTCATGGAGCGGTTTGAAGAAGTTCTAAATAGCTTGGTAAGAATTGAAAATGTTGATGTTTATGTAACAGGAAGTAACTCGAAATTTTTATCAAGTGATATTGTGACAGAATTTAGAGGAAGGGGAGATGAACTGCGAATTTACCCGCTTTCTTTTCGGGAATTCTTCTCTGTATATGATGGCGATTATGATGACGCATGGAATGAATATATGATATATGGTGGGCTGCCTGTAATTTGTCAGCTTGATACAGACCGAAAGAAAGCAGAATACCTGAAAAATATATTTGAAAATGTTTATTTAAAGGATGTCATTGAAAGAAATAGGATTCAGAATATTGATACGATCAATACTCTTGTGGACGTGCTTGCTTCAGCTATTGGAGCTCCCACAAATCCAACAAAAATATCAAATACATTTACCGGCAAACAGAACACGACTTATGCAAATAAGACAATATCAAACCATATTGATTATCTTGTGGAAGCTTTTTTAATATCGAAGGCAAATAGATATGATATAAAAGGAAGAAAATATATTGGAGCAAATTTAAAATATTATTATACGGATCTGGGGCTGCGAAATGCCAGATTAAGTTTCAGACAGCAGGAACCGACACATATTATAGAAAATATAGTATACAACGAGTTGCTGATTCGGGGATATAATGTAGATGTTGGAATCGTGGAAGTACATGGAAGAAATCGTGAAGGCAAAAGCATACGCAAGCAGCTGGAAGTGGATTTTATTGTCAATCAAGGAAGTCAGCGTTATTATATTCAAGTAGCTTATGATATAAGCAGTGAGGAAAAGCAGCGACAAGAATTTAATTCATTAAAGCACATAGAGGACTCATTTAAAAAAATAGTGATAGTTAATGGCACGTCAAAACCTTGGAGAACTGAGGAAGGGTTTGTTATTATGGGAATGAAATATTTCCTTACAAATGTAGATAGTCTGGACTACTAATAATAAAACAAGTGCCAAGGCAGGATAAGAAATCACTGCTTTGGCACTTCCACTTATTGTTTCGTTTCTGTTACTAAAAAGGAATGCGAAGTCCGTGTGAAATATACTTCTGCGGATAACGCTGTGATTTTATAGGAAGCCGGGTAGATAACTCCCAGTCCTTTTAGCCGATCGGTAAGACCGCTTCTGGCAGTCAGGAAAATAGTAGGCGTGCCGCGGCTTTCCTGAAAGACCCGATAACCGTCCACACCGGGCAGCATAATGTCCAGCAGAATCAAATCATATGAATTGAAATCCAGTTTATGAATAGCGGCATCACCATCCATAACGGCAGTACAAGTATGTCCCACCAATTGGAGAATCTTCTGGATAAGCCGGTTTATGGATAATTCATCTTCAACAATCAGTATTTTAGCCATCGTTCACCTCATAAAGATAGTATTGGGTTCTGCACTAAGAATAACACAAAAATGTTATAAAGTTGTAAAAATAGTTTTCCGGCTTTTGCTTGACATAATTGCTAACATTATGCTACATTTATGGCAATTAAATAATACTGGTAGTATTAAAGTGCCGTTAATATTGTGATGCAATATTAGGGCATTTTTTGCGTGAAGGGAGAAAAATATGAATGAGAAAAAGGTTGTGAATGATTTTTATCAGAAGTGCGATGAAGAAGAACGATTAAATGGTAAGCAGGGATATGTGGAATATGCAACCACAATGACATATATAAAAAAGTATCTTGAGCCGGGTATGAAGATTGCGGAAATCGGAGCCGGAACAGGGAGATATTCCCTGGCACTATCCAGAGCTGGATATCAGGTGGCGGCAGTTGAATTAGTGGAAAGGAACATTCAGGTATTCAGATCCAAACTAAACGAAAGTGATGATATTCGTATCATCCAGGGGAATGCCATGGATCTGTCCTGTTTTGCGGATGAAAGCATGGATATTACTCTTTCTTTGGGACCCATGTATCATCTGTTTAGTGAGGAACATAAACGGAAGGCACTGGAAGAAGCCCTAAGGATTACCAAGAAGGGTGGGTTCATTTTTGTGGCTTACTGTATGAATGAGGCAACAATCCTACAATATTGCTTTAAGCAGAAAACCATCTGGGCAGATATAGAAAAAGGACTGTTGACAGAGGACTTTAGATGGGCTGCAAATGAAAATGATGCCTTTTCGTTGGTTCGGCCAGCTGCTATTAAAGCTTTGACAGGCAATTATCCGGTAGAACGCCTTGGCTTAGTGGCAACAGATGGTGCAACCCGGTATTTGGATAATGTAATTGATGAAATGGAAGAAGAGTTATATCAAAAATATTTACAATATCATTTTTCAATATGTGAGCGGGAGGATTTAATCGGTGCATCCAATCATGTGCTTGATATTTTGAAAAAGGTATGATTTTTATCAAGTAACATTTTTTGGAAAAAGTATTGTTTTTTATTAGCAAAATGGTATAATATACTTAACAAGACAGCCGATACGATAGCACAACCTATCCGTTTCCGGCGATTAGAAACTAATAAGAAATAGCGCCTAACTTTGTCAGAGCTGGGGCGCTATTTCTTATTTTTTATATTTAGAATTGCTACAATAAGTAACCCTATGGTAAAGATAACCATAAATTCTTCATATGTACTCATAAGCATCACTCCTTCCACAAGACTCGGAATCGGTGAGGAAGTACGCCCTATCGGCTGCCGTGTTAAATATATTTGTTTAAAGTTTTGGAATATCCATTGAGTTAATAAGGACTAAAAGTAAGAAAGTTTGATGAAGATAATGAGTTACTAATGTATTTTTCATTATTATCCATTTTTAGTGTTTCGTCAATAGCATTCAAAAAGAATTTTATATTTACATAAATTGATTTTGCGGTAGGCCTTTGCTATAATGGAATAATCATAGACAGGAGGGAATTACGTATGAAGAAAGAATATGAATCATTATTAACACCATGGAAAATTGGGAATTGCGAAATCAAAAACCGTATTGTCCTGACTTCAATGGGAGGTACCGATCTGTTCGGTTGGATGGAAATCAACCATTTTGACAAGGATGGTGCCCGCTTCATAATGGAAGTGGCCAAAAACAACGCAGGTCTTGTACTGCCAGGCTGCCAGCCGGTGTACAATCCGATGTTTGGACAGTGGCTGCACAAGAAACAGAAGATGTATGACGACCTGGCTAAGTGGATGCCGGAATTTCATAAGACCGGTGCCAAACTTTTCATCCAATTGACTGCCGGTTTCGGCAGAAGTTTTACCGTTTCCGATGTGATGGAGAAATTGTATACCAATAAAGTACTTCGGGTTTTGTCAAAACCGGTTATGAATTTTGATAAGATTACCGCTTCAGCCAGTCCTTCCCCTAACAGGTGGTCTGATGAAATACCGTCAAGAGAGATGACCAAAGACGAGATTCAGCAATTTATCGATTCCTTTGCAAAATCATCTAAGAAACTGAAAGATGCCGGAGTGGATGGGGTGGAAGTTCATGCGGTGCATGAAGGTTATCTGCTGGATCAGTTTGCTTTGAAATATGTGAATAAACGAGAGGACGAGTACGGCGGAAGCCTGGAAAACCGTTACCGTTTTGCCGCAGAAATCGTCAAGGCGATTAAGAAAGAGTGTGGCCGGGATTTTCCCGTGTCATTAAGATATTCTGTGGTTTCCAAGACCAAAGGCTTTCGGGAAGGTGCACTGCCGGGTGAAGAATATATGGAAGTCGGGCGGGACATGGAAGAGTCTGAAATCGCTGCTAAGTTTTTGCAGGATGCCGGTTATGATATGTTAAACTGTGACAATGGTACCTACGATGCATGGTACTGGGCACATCCCCCAATCTATATGCCGGAAAACTGCAACCTGGCGGAAGTAGAGCATATTAAGAAGTTCGTGGATATCCCGGTGGTGTGTGCCGGCAGAACGAGTCTGGAAGTTGCCGCCAAGTCTATATCAGAAGGCAAACTTGACGGAGCCGGTTTTGCCCGTAATTTCCTGGCTGATCCCGAGTGGTTTACAAAGGTTATTCATGATCAGGAAGATGATATTCGCCCCTGCATTTTGTGTCACAACGGATGCTTTAATATGTGCCACTACAAAGGGGTTCCGAATGATCAGGAATTAAGCGATTCCCTGCATTTGGCAAGATGTGCAGTTAATGCCGAGATGATGCAGTGGGATAAGCATTACATTAAGAAAACAGATGCGCCTAAGACAATCCACATCGTCGGCGGTGGTATCGGCGGCATGGAAGCAGCCAGAGTTGCCGCCCTTCGCGGTCATAAGCCGGTGATATATGAGCAGGCAGAAATACTTGGGGGCACCTTCATTGCGGCGTCCGCAGAGAGTTATAAAGGAAAGCTAAGGGATTTGCTGGCCTGGTATCGACGTCAAATGGAAAAGCTTGGGGTTGAGATTCATTTAAACACGGAAATCAAGGATACCCAGAGCTTAGGTAGTGGACCAATTATCATTGCAACCGGAGCAACACCTCGTATTTTGAAAAACGTCCCCGGTCATGAGCGAATGATCGAAGCCTGTGAATTCCTGAATGGTAAGCCGGTAGGTGAGAATGTGGCGGTGGTTGGCGGTGGCCTCACCGGATGTGAGATTGCCTATGAACTTGCTCTTCAGGGAAAAAAGGTGACTGTAGTAGAGATGAAGGATGATTTGATTGCCCAGAAGGGTGTCTGCCTTGCTAACAGTTCATATCTTCGGGAGTGGTTCGCTTGGAAAAAGGTTCCGGTGTATTTGGAGACAGTACTCAAAGAAGTAAAAAAAGATTCGATTATATGCACCGATAGAAATGGCAAGGAAATTGAAATTTCATGCGACTCGGTGATTTCCTCAGCAGGATATATACCGGCACCGCTTACGGAAAAGAGTAAGAATGTGGAACTGGTGGGAGATTGCCAGCAGGTCAGTAACCTGAAGGCTGTTATCTGGCGTGCATATGAAGTGGCAATGAAACTATAATAAGATAAGGGTGTAAAGATGATAGTAAAAATTGATTCAAATTATCGAGAAGGGGTAAATGAAATATTAAAAAAGGAATGGAATTGTCCGCCCTCTGTTTCGCGCGGAGTGGCTCTGGATACGACTGTTTTACCGGGGTTCATTTCAGTAGTTGACGCAAAGATTAATGGTGTGATTACTTACAATATTGAAGGAAATGATTGTGAGATTGTCACATTGAACAGTTTGGAGGAAAATAAAGGGATCGGAACAAAACTAATTAATGCTGTTCTGGCAGTTGCCAAAGAGCACAAATGCAACAGAGTCTGGTTGATTACAACAAACGATGATATAAATGCAATTCGATTTTATCAGAAAAAGGGGCTTGATTTGGTTGCAGCATATATAAATGCAATGGATATTTCAAGAAAAATAAAACCTTCCATACCGTTGATTGGGATGGACGGCATTGCACTAAAGCATGAGTTGGAATTTGAGATTAAAATGTAAGGATGGTAAATTATGAAGTTTAAAATGATTCACAACAATATTAACGTATCAAACTTGGTAGAAAGCATGGCATTTTATGAAAAAGCGTTAGGGCTGAAGGAGGTCCGGCGAGTTAATGGCGATGGCTTTACAATTGTATTTCTTGGCGATGGCCAGGGCAGCCATCTTTTGGAACTTACTGAAATTGCCGATCATCCGCAAAAGTATGATCTGGGAGAAAATGAAATCCATCTTGCTTTTGAAACCGAAGATTTTGAGGGTGCATTTGCCCATCATAAAGAAATGGGATGTGTTTGCTATGAGAACCAGCAAATGGGGCTTTATTTTATAGCAGATCCGGATGGATATTGGCTTGAGATTCTGCCGAAGAAGAATTGAGTTGACTATGAAAAAAGTATTCTTAATTATTTTACCGGCTTTGATGTCAAGTCTTTTGCTGACCGCATGTGGAAAAACTCAGCCGGATCAGGCCATCGAACAGCCGTTACAGAATGATACTGAAGTATATGTAATGGAGACAGAGAAAACCAGTGACCCATTTGCTCCGAGTCTACAGCTTGATACGACGACAAAGACCTTTGTGTTTAGATATAGTGTTTTGTCATCTTATCTGCCATCTGGGCAATATGAAATCGCAGATGGGATATTAACGGCAAAAACAGAAGACGGACAGTACAAATATGTGTTTGAGGTGGTGGATGATTCCACATTAAAATTCCTTTCAAACAGTTCATCAAGTGTGGTTCCGATTGATGAAAAAATAGAAATAAAAACAGAAGATGGAGCATGCTTCATAAAAAAAGAGGATAGGTAGATTACCTATTCTTTTTTTGTCCGTTAGAGGCCAAAGCATGTCCTGTAGAAGCCAGTTCATTGCTATTTGTGATGAAAGGGCTAAAATGTATTATACATTAACCCATTGTATAGGAGGAATTGATTATGAGTACAGACGTATTGGAAGATTCCATCCAAAAGCTGATTGAAGAAGCAGTAGAACCGGGAGTCTGGAAGGACTATCTTGTAAAGGACCTGATGAAATACTGGGATACTCCCCAGGCAAGTGATCTGTCAGGCGATTTATTTCCCACCTACCGAACCAATAAAGGTGACATTCTTTCACAGAATCGGGAAGAATGGCCGGAAGAGTTTAAACAGGCTCTAAATGATCCGGTTACCATAGGACTGGTTCAGACAGATTATAATTTTGTCCGTGCGCATTCCCGTCAGACCTACGCTTATGGAATTGCTTTTCACATGACCGGAAATCCCAGGTATCTTGAGTTATGCCGCAAAGGTGCCCTGGCCCTAGTAAAGGCGATGGATGGCAACTATGGTATGCATGTGAAAAAAAGTGTGAAAACCTTGGAAGGAGATACCGAAAGAAAGATCCGTACCAGTCAGGATTTGGCTTATGGGCTGACCGGACTGGGGATGTACTATTTCCTGACCCATGATAATGGGATATTACACCGGATCATTCAGATAAAAGATTATATTTTCAAAGCCTATATGGATGATGGAAGAGGATATTTGACCTGGTATCCCAAGCATACCAAGGATCCAAATGTACAGATCGTGGCACAGTTGGATCAGTTATATGCCTATATGCTGATGCTGACACCCAGTCTGCCTGAGCCCTACCAAAGTATTTGGAAAAAGGATATGAAGAAGATTGTGGATATTTTGATTACCCAGTTTTACAGCGAGCGTTATCAATTCTTCTGGGGTGTGGGGGATAATTCATCTACAATGACTTTAGGAGCAGACCATACTGATTTCGGACATTCCATAAAGACCTTTTGGGTAATCCAAAAGGTGGGTGAATTGTTAGGCGAACCTTTTTACATTGATTTTGCCAGACCGAAAATTGATAAAATATTAAAGAGTGCTTACATTCCGGAAACCGGTTCATGGGCACGCCGATTTGATGCCGACGGCAATCTGGATGTGGATAAAGAGTGGTGGATCTTAGCCGAACTGGATCAGGCCTGTGAAATCCTGTCCATTCATGATCCGTCCTATTATAAGTATTTGAATCATACCCATCGGTATTGGATGGACAATATGGTGGATCGTGAAAACGGGGAAGTCTGGCATATGGTAAGCGGTAAGGACAACAAGCCGGTGATCCAATATCCCAAGATTCATAACTGGAAAAATGCTTTACATAGTTTTGAGCATGCTCTGTTTGGCTATATGACAGCAAGCAGAATAAAAGATACCGAATTTGAACTATACTATGCCCTTCCCGAGTGGGAGCGTGCTTCTCACCGAGTGATGGCACCTTATATGTTCTTTGGTAATGTGGTAAATATCCATAAGGAAGATAAACTTTCCTTTATGCCGGATGGTAACAGCATATACCGGGTCAGCTTTAACGGACTCCACTAGAAAACACATAAAATAACAAAAACTTCGGCACGATTATATACCGAAGTTTTTGTTATTTTATTAATTATTATAATTATAAAAAGCTAATTCCAACTGCTATAACAAACCATAGAACATAAGCAACAATTGTTAACAACACGCTCAAAAGAATGCGAATTACAACAGGCATTTCTGTTCTGGCAACAATTGCTGAGATAGATGCGGCGAAAGCACCCAAAAGACCACCGAGAGCACCGCCTAAAATCAACAATGCTAAATCAATAACACAGATAACCCAGAACCATATCGGGAGTTTTGTGCTGGGCTTAAAATTTTCGCCATTATCTACGTAACGCCCTGAAAGTGCCAAACGAACCTTTGAATTACGTACCGCAAGAACATATTCTTTTCCGTCCATGTTAATAGGAAAATCTTCGTGCATTACCAAAAAACTGGATGCTAAACTTGGTTTAAAAGAATTACTCTCTTGACCATCAATAGTTACAACATAAAAACCTTTGCTTCTGGTGACCTCCATAGTATGTCCATTACCGGTAGTCACGGGGATTGCTTTTGCCATTGAAACCCTCCTCAAATAAATTGTTTTATTTGATTATATTACAAAGCGATATAAAAAAACAGTCCAAATGTTTAAAAAGCGAAATTAATATCTGCTCAGTGATTTTTTATACATTGTATGGTACAATAAAACAAACAAGAATTCAGAATTAGTAAGAGCGAGAAGGATAAAGCCTAATGAATAAAATCGTAAAAATATTATATATAATATTGGGTTTACTGATGCTTTTGTTCCTGATCATAGTATTGTGTGCTTTTAATCCGAAGCTGACGGGAGCCGTTGCGGACCTGTTATATCCCGCAAAAGATAACGTAAGTGAAGCAGTACAAGAATCAGCCGAAGCAGATATAACAGATTCAACCCGGACCCCTCTGCCGGCAGATACGTTTCAGGTTAAGCAGCCTGAAACAGAGTATATTGCGCCTGATAAAGCAAGTATTAAAACACCGGCCGGTGTAACCGGTAAAAACGGCTATGAACCGGTGGAAGACAATACCGAGCAGGTAGATGATGAAGAAGGGGAGAAACTCCAAAATCAAGCCTCATATGGTGAAACCGGAGACGGCTTGGATTTTGATCCGCTTTTTTATCCGTATTATGATATGCTGGATGATAATCTGCAAAAGTTGTATCGGCAGATATATGCCAATGCCATGGCACTTAATGATGTTTTTACACCGATCCAACCGGTTTCGCAAGGACAGCTTAAAAATGTCTTTATGGCGGTAATCGGCGATCACCCGGAAATATTCTGGCTGGACACTGCATATTGGGCTAAATTCATGCGAAACGGTGCCTGTGTACAAATAGTACTACAGTTTAATAAAACCGCCAATAACCTGGAAGCTTCCAAAGCGGCTTTTAATGCGGCGGCCAATGAAGTATTAGCAGGTGCAAGAAATATGGGTAACGACTACGGCAAGGAATTGTATGTACATGATACCCTTCTGGACCGGGTGGAATATGATCTCTATGCGCCGCTGAATCAAAACGCTTACAGCGCCCTGGTAAATGGGCGGACCGTGTGTGCCGGTTACGCAAGGGCTTACCAGTATCTGATGCAGCAGTTGGGGATTCCCTGCTATTACTGTACCGGCTATGCCGGCGAAAATCATGCATGGAATATCATCAGGCTGGAGGGCGATTATTATAATGTAGATACGACTTGGGATGATACCAATCCCAATACCTATGATTACTTTAATAAAACCGACAGGGACTTTGCAAATGACCATTTCAGGGAAGAACTGTCAATCTATCTGCCGGCCTGCAACGGAACACTTTACGGCAATCTGGAAAGCAATCCGGAAGAATTTGGTAACGGGCAGGATAATATGCAGGAAACGTATAATAATCCCGATGACAAGTTAAGAACTCTGGAGGATATCGGTTTTACGGAGCAGGAGGTTTTGACCAGCCTGGAGGACTATTATGCAAACTGTTATGACTATATCATCCGAAAAGGGGGAAGTACCCAATTCCCCAATGTGGTTGATGAAAATACAATGATTGCCCTTTATGATGCCTATGAAAGAAAACAATATTCAGGCGGTTATCTGGAACGTGTTATAGAAGAATTGTCAGCAGATCAAGGCGAATTCCTCATTGAATATGAGGAATTAAGCGGCGGCAGGTATTTGCTGGATCATACCATATCTATCTACTTTTAGCCCGGTATTCTATTCAAATAGTAGATAGCAATATTCAAATAAGTGGCAAACAAAACCCAGGTAAGATAGGGTAATAAAAGATAAGCCGCACATTTGTTAATCCGATAAAAAAGAAATATCATGAGCAGGACCAGCAGATCCAGAAGCACGATGACAACGACAGAAAAACCCAGCCATTTCAGATTAAAGAAAACGATACTCCACATGAAATTAACAAAAAGCTGGATGCCGTAAATAGTCAGTGCATTTTGGATTTGTTTCTTATCTGCATCTGATTGATATATAAGGTAAGCGGCAATACCCATCAGAGCATAAAGGACCGTCCAGACTACCGGAAAGACCCATCCGGGAGGTGCCAGCGGCGGAAGCAGCAGAGTCTTATAAAAAGCTCCGGAATTACCGGCCAAGATGCCTGACAACAGGCCGACCAGTTCGGCGATGCCGATGCTGACAAACAATTTTGTTTTTTGGTTTTCATCCATATTCACAGAATAGTCCTTTCGAATCAAGGGGTTATATTAAATATATATGCATGGGAAATAAAAATAGGTCACTTGTATAAACGAATAAAACAGAAGTTTCTCCATATCTTAACACCAAAGGAGAAATAGATTATGCAATTTGACAAGGTTTATTATGAACCCGATTCCCTGAATTACGAATTAGGTAAAAAGTTAAAAGAAAAATATTCAACCCTTCCCTGGGTTCCCATTGACAATCACAATAATATTGAGGAACTGCGGAAAAATCCCAATACGGAGTTTGCCGCAATGAAAAAACATCTCATTGTGGGTACAAGAAAAACCCATGTGTACCGAAAAAATGAAAAAGTTTCCGATTTTCTGGTACCTTACACTTCATCCGGCTGTACTGCTATGTGTCTTTACTGTTATCTTGTCTGTCATTACAATAAATGCTCCTACTTGCGGTTATTCGTCAACCGTGAACAGATGCTGGATAAACTGCTGAAAGCAGCCCGGAAGGGTGAAACGGAACATACCTTTGAAATCGGCAGCAACAGTGATCTGGTATTGGAAAATACCATTACCGGCAACCTGGAGTGGACAATCGATCATTTTGCAAAGAATGAAAGAGGCTTTATTACCTTTCCGACTAAATTTTCCATGATCGAGCCGCTGCTGGGACTGGAACATCGGGGAAGGTGTATTCCCCGGGTCAGCGTGAATCCGCCTTTTATTATTCGTGAGATTGAAAAGGGCACCTCTTTGCTGGAAAAACGGATTCAGGCCGTGAATGAATTGTCCCATGCAGGATACCGGACCGGCATCCTGATCGCACCGGTGGTATTGGTGGAAGGATGGCAGGGATTATATAGGGAATTGTTGGATACCCTGCAAGAGTCTTTATCGGAACAGGTAAAGAAAACGATGTTTATTGAAATAATCTTTATGACTTACAGTTATATTCATCGGGCAATCAATCAGGAGGCTTTTCCGGAAACGATTGATTTGTATGATCCATCTCTGATGACCGGACGGGGAATGGGGAAATATACCTATCATGGTGAGGCCAGAGCAGAAGGAGAACACTTTTTTAGGGAGGAAATAGGGAAACGGTTCGGTAAGGATAAGATTATATATATTGTATAAGTTGGGTGAACAGTAACATTGCGTATGTTTTGCGTATAAATTACCGCTGTTTTTGGTGTGAAGATAAAAGTAATATATGATAAAATCAAATCATGTAAGAAGGAGACGATTTGATGGAAGAAAAAAAATGTATCTATATAGCTGATGATGATAATGATATCCGGGAAGCCATTCGGACTTTTTTGGCCAATGAAGGTTATCTTGTGACAGCCTTTGAGAACGGCGACAGCCTTCTGGAACAATTTAAAAAGGGAGACTGCGATTTGGTCATTCTGGATGTGATGATGCCGGGTTCCAGCGGCTTTACCATTTGTTCCGAAATCAGAAAAATCAGCACCGTTCCGATTATCATGCTGACAGCCAGAGATTCGGATTTGGATTATGCCACCGGTTTAAGTCTTGGCAGTGATGATTACTTTACCAAGCCTTTTTCTGCAATGTCTCTGGTGATGCGGGTAAAGGCTATTTTCAGGCGGATTGAATTTGAAAAACAAAACAGCAACGTCAATGAAGACAGCAGGGAATTGACATATGGAGATATCATAATCCAGACCAAAAGTAAAAAGGTCAGTGCCGGCGGTCGGGAAATCATGCTGACACCCAATGAATATGATCTGCTCAAATATTTGATCGAACGGAACGATCAGGCCGTATCACGGGATGAGCTGCTTGAAAATATTTGGGGATATCATACGGAAATCGAAACCAGGGCAACGGACGATACCGTCCGGCGTCTGCGGAAAAAGATGGAACAAAGCGATGTTATTATAGAAGCAGTGTGGGGATTTGGATTTCGGTTAAAGGTGCGGGATGAAAAAAAGAACTGATAAAATGAAAAGAATAAAGTGGCATATAAAACCCAGGATTTTTATTATGCTGCTGTTGCTGATGGCAGTGATTTTCGGCAGTGTTTTTTTAGTATTCAACCTGCTTATCAATACCTATATCAAGGCTAATGTAGAATCCCAGCTGAATGAATTGACTCAGCATTTCGGAGAGAAAGACGGACCCTTTTTACCGGATCTATCCAAGCAGTCAAAAAATAAGATCGGTGCCCAGGGGGAAGTATTCATACTGGACAAAGATTATAATCTGATGGGCTTTCATGACGGCAGGGATGCCGCAGAGCTTAAAAGACTTACCGAGCAGCTGAAAGAAGGGAAGATACCTCTTGACGGAAAGAATTACTTCCCGGTTAAGACCCGGTTCGAAGAATACTATGTGGCGATAACCGAGGGTAAGAGAGAACCTGACACTTATCTGGTTTTTTACGTGGATGTGACGGCTATCAATAGCTTAGTAGATACCGTTAACCTGATGTTGGCAGTGATTGTGGCAGCGGCTATGTTAATTTGCTTTGTGATGGCTAACGTAATTGCCAATTCGGTTACCGCACCGATCAAAAAGCTTTCAGCCTTTGCAGCCGAAATCGGAAAAGGCAATTTTCAAAAAAAAGAGTTTTCTTTTACCGATGCAGAACTGGAGGAACTGGCAGAAGCCATGAACCAATCCGCTGAAAAGCTGGATAAATACGATAACGAACAGCGGACCTTTTTCCAGAATGCGTCTCATGAGCTGCGGTCACCGCTGATGTCCATCCGGTGCTATGCGGAAGGAATTGAGTGCGGTGTTATGGATGCAGGCAAGGCCAGCCAAACCATTTTGTTTCAGACCGACCGGTTAAGTGAACTGGTGGAAGATTTGCTGTATATTTCCCGGGTGGATAACATAACCGGCCAGCTGGATAAACAGGAAAATGACTTGCGGGAAACTCTTTCCCTGTGTGCCGGAAGCTTGAAGTCGGTGGCCGATAAAAACGGATTGCAGATAGAATTTGATTTTGATGATGAGCCGGTACTGTTTACGTATAATGAGAAACATCTATACCGGGCAGTTATGAACCTGTTTTCCAATGCCCTGCGTTATGCCCGAAGTACGATTACCTTATCTTGCCACCAAATGGAGGGAAGGATCGAGATGGCGGTAGGAGATGATGGTGAAGGAATCAGTGCTGAGGATATGCCCCATATATTCGAACGGTTTTATAAAGGTAAAAACGGTAAACATGGAATTGGTCTCTCCATTGTACAATCGGTAATTGAACTTCACGGCGGAGAAATAACCGTCTCTTGTGATAAGGGAACCAGATTTATCATTCACTTTGCAAAACATTAACAATGAAAGAAATCGTTATAAAATTTCAAACGGTTTCTTTTTTTTATGTTTTTTAATAGACTGCGTAAATTTTACGTATAATTTACATTCCTTTTTCGGAGAAGTGCCCAAAAGGAAGTGTTATGCTGTATTCAGAACACAGATAGGAGGTACATTGTGGCGATAGAAGTTTTTAACCGTTATGAAAATAAATATATGCTGGATGAGGAAATGTTTGAAAAGATACAAAAGGGGATTGCGGATTATATGGAACCTGATCCATACAATAAGCTTCACGGTAGTTATACTATTTCCAACATTTATTATGATACAGAAGATAGTCGGCTGATTCGTAATTCTCTGAGCAAGCCTAAGTACAAAGAAAAACTGCGGCTCCGGGCATACGGCGTGCCGGAGATGGAATCCCGAGTATATATAGAAATTAAGAAGAAATTCAGGGGCCTGGTAAATAAGCGCCGCAGTGCTCTGCAGTTGGATGAGGCATATCGTTTCATTGAAACCGGAATCCTTCCCGAAGCCCATGACGGACAAAACCGTCAGGTTCTTCGGGA
The DNA here is from genome assembly GCA_031556725.1 of Lachnospiraceae bacterium. Taxonomy (GTDB): domain Bacteria; phylum Bacillota; class Clostridia; order Lachnospirales; family Lachnospiraceae; genus UBA935. The sequence continues at coordinate 68,281 of JAVBSL010000020.1, forward strand.
GATTGCATACATTTTACAAACTAACGAACTTTTACCGGCCTTATATCTGGCCTACGACCGCTGTGCCTACTTCGGGCAGGGAAATGAAGATTTGCGAATATCGTTTGACAAAAATATTCGAACAAGGCGGCATGACCTGCGATTGGAACAGGGGGATTTTGGCGAACCGCTACTGGCAGACGGACAGTGGCTGATGGAAGTCAAATCAGCGGAAAGTATTCCCGTCTGGCTGTGCCGGTTACTGTCGGAGCATCAGATTTACCCTATTAGTTTTTCAAAGTATGGAACCGAATATAAACAATTGGTAAAAAACGAACACGAGGAGGAAAGACATGTTTGATTCAATATTTGAAATTACCGCATCGGAAGGAACCCTGACTCTGGGTGGGTTGCTGTTAGCATTAGGAGTGGCACTGGTATTGGGCTTTATGATCAGCTTCACTTACCGGAAGGCAAGTACTGGGAAAAATCCTTCTCAAAGCTTTTCCCTGACGTTGATTTTGCTTCCGGTGGTAGTCACTGTGATTATTCTTTTGGTAGGCAACAGCGTAGCCAGAGCATTTTCTTTGGCGGGAGCTTTTTCCATCATTCGCTTCCGAAGCGCGCCGGGGGATTCTAAAGATATTACTTATGTGCTTTTTTCCATGGCAGTGGGATTGGCAGCCGGAATGGGATATCTGCTGTACGGAGCAATTATTACGGTCTTGTTGTGTCTGGTAATGATCGGCCTGGAGGCAGTTAAGTTCGGACAGTCAAAAGGAACGGACAAACTGCTGAAAATCACCATACCGGAGGACTTGGATTATCAGGATGCCTTTGAAGAGGTTTTGCAGAAATACACCCTGTCCGCAAAACTGCAGAAAGTAAAGACTACGGAATTGGGCAGTCTTTATGAACTGTTATACTCAGTAGTCACCAAAGATGAAATAAAAGAAAAAGATTTTATAGATGAATTGCGCTGCCGGAACGGTAATTTAAGTATTACCCTGGTTCTGGATGCGTACAGGAATGAATTTTAACCGTTTTCAGAAAGGAATGGTATGATAATGATAAGAAAAAAATTAACAGGGATAATCTTAATTCTATGCTTGACCGTCAGCATGATTAGTGGCTGCAGCAGGACGTCGGAAAGCAGTGAGACTACAGCTCTATTGAATGAAAATACTACGGCGGCCACATCGGTTACGGTGCGAACAGTGGATGCGGATACTGCGGATTTACAGGATGATTGGGATGGAAGTAAGGCAACTACGGTAAGCCTGCAAGGAAACTCCATCTTTGTAGATGGTGCCGGAGCCAGTGCAACGGGGACAGTATTGACCATTAATGCAGCAGGGACCTATGTGCTGAGCGGTACTTTGCAGGATGGCCAGATTGTTATAAGTGCCGCCAAGGATGATGAGATACAGCTGGTACTGAATGATGTGGATATTACCAATTTGTCGGGAGCACCGGTGTATGCCTCACAATGTGATAAGTTGATCGTAACCCTGGCAGCGGGATCAACTAACAGCCTGACTGATGGCGGAGAGAACTTTACTTATGAATTGGAAGCAGATAAGGAACCTAATGCGGCGTTATTCTGTAAGGATGATCTGACCATTAATGGTACGGGCAGCTTGCAGGTGACAGCCGGCTATCAAAATGGCATCGGATCCAAGGATGACCTGCTGATTGTCAGCGGTAATATTAAAATCCAGGCAGCCGACCATGGAATCAGAGGAAATGATTCGGTAACCATTCTGGACGGTAACATTGACATTACTTCCGATGATGACGGCATTCAGACTAACAACACCGAAAATGCGGAAAAAGGCTGGATTGTGATTGAAGATGGTACCTTTACCATTACCTCCGGACATGATGCGATTCAGGCTGATACTTCCCTTTGTATCAACGGCGGAAGCTTCAGTATCACAGCCGGTGGCGGCAGTACCAAAACAGCACCGACCGATGCGGAATCGGACAGCTACAAAGGATTAAAAGCAGGTGGTAACATCGAAATTACAGCGGGGAATTTTAGAATCGATAGCCTGGATGACAGTATTCATTCCAATGGAAACATTACCATCAACGGTGGAACGATGGAACTGGCTTCCGGTGATGACGGTATTCATACAGATGAGAACCTGACCGTAAACAGTGGCAATATTAATGTAACTAAAAGTTATGAAGGTCTGGAAGGATCAAACGTAATTATCACAGATGGCGAAATTGCAGTGGTTGCTTCCGATGATGGTATCAATGCCGCCGGCGGCAGCGGAGATTATTCCATCCAGATCAGCGGTGGAAATGTGAAAGTCAATGCCGGCGGAGATGGATTGGATTCCAATGGTTCCATAACCATCAGCGGCGGGAGAGTAATTTCAATTATCAATTCCTCTCCGGATAATGAAGGTCTTGATTGCGATGGTGAACTTAGTATTACCGGCGGAACGGTTATTTACGGCGGAACCGGAACCGGAGCAGCCCCCGGGGCGGATGCAGCCCAAAGCTATGTATATGTGACCGGTGCTTCGGCCGGAAAAGAAGTAAGCGTTAAGAAGGATGGACAGACAATTCTTTCCTTTACTCCGGAGCTGGACTGCCAGTATCTGATCCTGACATCGCCGGATATCGTGAAAGGTGAAAGTTATGAAATATATAATGGCGATACGCTTTTAAGTACAGCAACAGCCGGCGAAGGCGGCAGCACCGGACGAGGATTCGGCGGCTTTGGCGGTGGAGGTCGCGGCCGTGATGCAGGTGGTTTCGGAGGCGGTCAAGATGGTGGCAAAATGAGTGAAGGAGGAGAACGTATAAAACCGGACATGGAAATGCCGCCGGATGGTCAGGGAAGAGGTCGATTATAAAAAAATCGACTTCTTTCAATTGCTCTCTTTTTTGTGTTGAAAGAATGTGATACACTTAAATCATAAATTTTCAAAGAGAAGGATAAAGAATAAAATGGAAACAGAAGCTGTGATGCTATTAAGTAAAAATTATGTTTGCCCGGTATGTGAAAAGAAGTTTGTTTCAAAAGCTGTAAAAACGGGTAAAGCAAGGTTGGTTAGGACAGAAATGGATTTAAGACCTGTCTATCAGAACATCGATCCGTCTAAGTATGAGGTGATTTTTTGCCCTGCCTGTGGTTATGCGGCACTTGAAAAATATTTTGACCAGTTATCTAATGCTCAAGTTGCATTGATTCAAGAGAAAATCAGCCGTGGTTTTACGGAGCGAAGCAATGAGGAAGAGGTCTATACATATGACCAGGCAGGAGAACGTTATAAACTGGCACTTCTCAGTGCAATGGTAAAGCAGGCTGAGCCCAGTGAACTTGGTTTTATTTGTTTGAAGATGTCGTGGATGCTGCAGAACAAGGCAGACTGGCTTAAAGCCAACGAACCGGAGAATCAGGAAGCGGCAGAGAAAGCTTTGGCAGAAGCCAGGGGATTTTCTGTGAAAGCTCTTGAGGCACTTTCAAAGGCCCGGATGGAAGAGGACTATCCTATCTGTGGCATGAATGAGCCGACCCTGGATTATCTGCTGGCAGCACTGGCATTTAAGGATGAACAGATAGATGTTGCGAAGAGAATGCTCAGTACGGTATCCTCATCAAGGGAAGCTAATGACCGGCTTAAAGATAAGGCGTATGATCTGAAAACGATGATTGCGGCATGGAGTAAGGAACGTTAATATAATTAAAAGACGAACAGGAGGGTGGTATTATGAAGAGGGCAAAAAAAATCAGTACGGCAATAATAACTTTTATGTTTATTGTATCGGTTTCTTGGAGTGTGCAATCGGTTCAGTTGTTTGCTGAAACCGAAACTATGCTGGGAGAAGATGGGAAACTCTGGTACTGGAACGGTGATAATTGGGCTTTGGTGATTGAAAGTGCGGGTGAGGAAAATAAGGTGGTTAGCGGAGGTGGAGAGCTGTCGCAGGCACAAGAGGTGATTCATCTGGGATGGCAGCCGGATACTTTTGAAGAAAAATTGCAATGCGGTTACAAAGGGGATGGAAAAGTTAATTTTACTTTTACCGGTACGGGTCATCCGGTAATATTAAATGAGGTACAGGGTAATGAATGGTTGGATGCTGTGCGAGGAGGCATAGAAAATGGGCTTCTTTTGCAAACATTCAATATTATTCAGGAAGGGTCGAGTCAATATGAGCAGGTATACGGTTCTTCAGAAAACACAACAATTACTATGTGGTTAGAGGAAGATTTAGGGAATATGCTGTCAGGTGGATTGCAGTCGGGAGGGATTGAATTAGGAATGATTTCTCTTACACCGGAGGGCGAATGCAGGCTATATCCGGATTTAGATGATGATGATAAATCCATTACGTTTGAAACCGATTTTTTTGGTGCATATGGTTTATATCTGCATTCCGATAATGAAGAAACCTATATTAATACGGTAATTATGTTTCTGGAAGAATATGAGCAGATGTATGGATCAATTCCGGAAGGAGCAGCAGGGAATATATGGAATGGAATTTTCATAATTAGCGATGATGAGGTTGTCACCTATTATCCAAATGGTAATAAAATGTATGAGGGCAGTTTTTCGGCAGGACAATATGACGGTAGTGGCATATGGTACAGTGACGATGGCAAAGAATTGTATCAAGGGCAATTCGCTGGCGGAATCAGAGAAGGAGAAGGCAAACTTTACCAAGAAAATATCCTGGTCTACGATGGTGAGTGGAAGGAAGATGTTTATGAGGGAAAAGGTAAGCTCTATGATAGCGAGAGTGGTAAGCTGCTCTATATCGGTGACTTTATAGCGGGTCAGTATCACGGCGAAGGAAAAAGCTACGATAGGAATACCGGAAAAATAAAAGATAGTGGAATTTTTTTGGGAGGTTTTTATGATGGTGGATATATTCAGTAATGAATCATTACAATTTCTTGAGGAAGTGCAAATAAGGAATAGCAGAGAATGGTACAAGGAGAATAAAAAGACCTATGAAAGAGTTTTGCTGTATCCCTTTCAGCGTCTGGTAGGTGAATTGGCAGCTACCATGTTTGCAATTGACCAGGAGCTGGAACTTATGCCTGCGGTTTCCAAAACAATTTCAAGGTTAAACAGAGACACTCGATTCTCACACGACAAAAGTCTCTATCGTGATACGATGTGGCTGACGTTTGTGCGGCGAACGAAAGAACGCAGCGACTACCCGGCCTTCTTTTTTGAAATAGGCCCAAGCTCATATCGTTACGGTATGGGGTTCTTCAGTGCTTCCGTTAAAACCATGAATTTATATAGAGATGCCATTACAAAAAATGAAACAAAATTTATCAAAATAGTAAGGGATATAAACAATGCCGGAATTTTTATGCCCGCAGGTGACAGCTATAAAAGGAATCAATACTGCGGTAATAACGCAGAAGTGGCAGATTGGTATAACAGAAAAAATATTTATCTGGTGGATAATCGAGATAATATTGAAGAAATATTTGATTTTGATTCACTGCAGAACCGATTGGCAAGTGGATTTAAAAGTCTGGCGGCATTATACTTATTTCTTGTTGAAGGGACTAAGGAAGGATGACGGAGATTTATTATACCGAAGATGATAGGGATATAGCGGAAGGCGTAAAGGCCTATTTGGAAACGAGAGATTTCGAAGTTACGATTATGAGAAATCTGGCAGAGACGAAACAGGCCTTAATCAAAAGATTGCCTTCTGCTATTTTAATTGACTGGAACCTGCCGGACGGAAGCGGTGATGTATTATGCAGTTGGATTCGCAGACGTTTCGGGAACAGCCTTCCGGTTCTTTTTTTGACCGTAAAAGGCGAAACGGCCGATGTGGTGAAGGGATTTCAAAATGGTGCTGATGACTATATTGTGAAGCCTTTTGAATTGGAAGTGTTGTATTCGCGGATTATGGCAATCCTGCGCAGGGCCGGAAGCAGCGAAACAGGAGAAATTTTTTGTGACCGGATTCGGCTGGATCAGGAAAAGATGATAGTTTATTATGAGGACGAGGAAGTTTCATTAAGTCAGGCAGAGTATCAGATACTGGTATATCTGATGGAACATAAAGGGCAAACCGTAACCAGAGAAAAACTCCTGGAAAATGTGTGGGATACCAATCAAAATTATGTATATGACAACACATTGACCGTGACAATGAAGAGACTTCGGAAAAAGTTCGATAATCCCGCTTGCATCAAAACCGTTCGGAGCTTTGGGTATCGGATGGAGGATACGCAATGATGCGAAGAAAAAGGCGGAAGCGGATTGAGGAATTGACCTTATACCTGGAAGAAGTAAATATAAACGGAACAGGAAGTATTTTACAAACCAAAGAGGATGAATTCTCGCAGCTGCAGGATGAAATATATAAGACGGTAACAGCATTATATCAGACCAGAGAAAATGCCTTGAAGGTAAAGGAAAACTATGCAGAGAATCTGGCCAATATTGCCCATCAGCTGAAAACCTCAATCACTGCGGCTACCATATCGTTATCACTGGCTGATATTGAACAAACCAGGCGGCAGTTAAAGCGGCTGAACACATTAGAGGAAGCACTGCTGATGTTTTCCCGTATAGATTCCGGAAGTCTGGAACTACAGCATACTTTGGTGGATGTTTATACGGTTTTAAATCTTGCAGCGGACAACCTGAATGATTATCTGACTGAGAAAAACATAAGCGTCAGCATCCCGGAAAAAGACTGCGTCACGATGCAGGGGGATATGGATTGGACTATGGAAGCCATTATAAATCTGTTGAAAAATTGTGCGGAGCATTCGCCAGAGAACGGAACCATCTACTGTGATTATGACAGCAACCCATTATATACAACGATAATGATCAGGGATGAAGGCAGGGGCTTTGTAAAAGAAGATTTGCCCCACCTTTTTGAAAGGTTTTACCGTGGCAAGGATGCTGTTCCGGGCGGTATCGGAATTGGACTGACCCTGGCAAAGTCAATCTTTGAGATGCAAAACGGCAACATCACGGCAAAGAATATTCCGGATGGCGGGGCCTGCTTTGAAATTAGAATTTACTGTCACTGAGCTGTCACTTTTCCCTGCTATAATAAAATTATAGTAAAAAAGCAATTCAAAAGGGAGGAAATATTAGCATGGAAATTCTAAAATGTGAAGGTGTCAGCAAGGTATACGGTTCCGGTGATAATCAGGTGGTAGCCTTGGATCAGATTGAGTTATCGGTAGAAAAAGGTGAGTTTATTGCCATTGTGGGGGCATCCGGTTCCGGGAAATCCACACTTCTGCATATTCTTGGCAGCGTGGACCGGCCTACAACAGGAAAAGTTATTGTCGAGGGAACGGATATTTCCCGTATGAATCAAACCCAGGCGGCTATTTTCCGGCGCAGGAAGGTAGGCCTGGTGTATCAGTTTTATAATCTGATTCCAACCCTTACCATTAAGAAGAATATCTTGATGCCTCTGTTGCTGGACAAAAGAAAGCCCAATCAGGAGTATTTTGAACAGGTAGTTAATACACTGGGGATTGCCGATAAACTGGAGGCACTTCCCAGTCAACTGTCAGGCGGCCAACAGCAGCGTGCTGCAATCGCAAGGTCTTTGATCTATCGGCCGGCCATCCTGCTTGCTGATGAACCCACCGGCAATCTGGATCAGAAAAATTCCAAAGAAATCATCGATATGCTGAAATTATCCAATCGAAACTTAAAACAGACCATTTTACTGATCACTCATGATGAAAAAATTGCGCTGGAAGCGGACCGCATCATAACCACCGAGGATGGACGGATTATCAGCGACCGGAAACGGGGGTGAGCAAAATGTGGAAGAATTATTCGGCAAGTTATCTGAAACACAATCGGGCAACCGGTATGTCAATTATGGCAGCGGCGCTTATTTCGGCCCTGTTTTTATCTTTACTATGCAGTTTTTTTTATAATTTTTGGACATATGAGGTAGAACAGATCGTTTTGGAAGAAGGGGACTGGCAGGCCCGTCTTACCGGAGATTTTGATGAAAATGATCTTGCCTCTATTCGGAATTTTACCAATGTGGAAAAGGCTGTCCGCAATAAAACAGCGGTTGATCTTTGTTTTAATAATCCCCGAACAATATTTCAGGATGTGCCATTGATTATGGAGTACCTGGGTTTGGAAGAAGATGCAGCAGAATATCATTTACTGCTTTTGTCCAGATATCTGATCCATGATCCTCAGGATCAGGAACCGCCCCTTTTGCTGACCTTTTATCTGGTGGTACTATTGTTGGTTTCGCTTTCATTGATATTGATTATTCACAATTCCTTTGCGGTTTCCATGAATACACGAATTCATCAGTTTGGTATCTTTTCAAGTATAGGGGCTACGCCGGGGCAGATCAGGACGTGTCTGATGCAGGAAGCGGCGGTACTTTGTGCGGTGCCGATTTTACTTGGCAGTTTATTGGGAATCGCGATCGGCTATGGCATCATGCAGGCGGCCAATGTTATTGCGGCAGATGCACAGGGGCGGCATGAAGCAGTTTGGCAGTATCATCCGCTGGTTTTGGTGATTACCGTTTTATCCGCGGTTTTGACCGTGCTTTTCTCGGCATGGATACCGGCAAGGAAGTTAAGCAGACTGACACCGTTGGAAGCCATTCGAAATACCGGACAATTGCGTCTGAAAAAGAAAAGGAAAGCCGGTGTTTTATCGCTGCTGTTTGGAATAGAAGGAGAACTGGCCGGAAATGCTCTGAAAGCGCAGAAAAAGGCTTTGCGCACCTCAACCATATCACTGACCCTTTCGTTCCTTGGATTTACCATGATGCTGTGCTTTTTTACGCTTTCCGGTATCAGCACCAGACAAACTTATTTTGAAAAATACCAGAATGTATGGGATATTATGGTAACGGTAATGGACACGAAGCTGGAGGACTTTAAGCTGGCGGAAGAGGTGGGGAGCCTGCCCGGTGTGAGAGACAGCGTGGTGTATCAGAAGGCAGCATGGACGATCACATTGCCGGAGGAGTGGCAAAGTGAGGAACTGATCGCTTTGGGCGGACTGGAAGAAGTAGCTGGCTCCCCGGTAAAAGCACCGATGGCGATAATGGATGATGCCAGTTTTACGGAGTATTGCACGAAGATTGGCATTGCACCCCGATTAGACGGAGCAATTGTTCTGAATCAGATTTGGGATAGTAAGAATAGTGACTTCCGTCATAAAAAATATATTCCCTTTGTGAAGGAAGACTGGGAGGAAATCCCGGTGCTGGCTTACACGCAACATATTCCGGAACTAAGAGAAGAATACGCTAATTATGCGTTGGTGCACTTTCTGCCGGTATCTATGTGGAAGGAGATATCCGGGCAGGTTGGCGAAGCGGAAGCGGATATTTATATTCGGATACTGGCCGGTGAAGGGACGACACTGGAAGAATTGAATGAGTTGGAAGCAGCGGTTACACAGCTTGTGGGAGCCGGTTATAAAATAGAAAGCGAGAACCGTATACAAGAGAAGGTTACAAATGATGATATGATTAATGGCTTTATGCTGATATTAAGTGCGTTTTGTTTGCTGCTTGCGGTTATCGGGATTGCCAATGTATTCTCCAACACATTGGGATTTCTGTATCAGCGAAAGCGAGAATTTGCACAGTATATGTCGGTGGGGATGACACCGGGTGGCATGCGTAAGATGTTTTGCCTTGAAGTACTGGTCATTGCCGGCCGGCCGCTTCTGATTACCTTGCCCTTAACAGCAGCATTTGTGGCATTTGCGGTAACAGCAAGTCATCTGGAACCGATAGAGTTTCTTGCGGAAGTTCCGGCCGTGCCGATTGCAATATTCAGCCTCTTTATTTTTGCTTTTGTGGCACTGGCATACTATATTGGTGGAAGAAGAGTATTTCAGTTCAGTTTAACCGATGCTTTGCGTAATGATACGGTGATATAATTTTCTTAAAGTTTTCTTAATGTAGTTGAATTGTAAACGTTTGAATGATAATCTGTTCTTATTTGGAAAACATGGAGGCGTGAAAGGAAAAGTGCGGGATCATTCAATAGATTTTTTCAGGGGCTTGGCGGCTGTGATGATTATTTTTCATCATGTGGCGTGCTACAGTGGTGTGAAATACTCGCCCTATGTAATCGTACCGGCAACAATGATTGTTGATGTACCGGATTTTATGTTTATTGCGGGGTGGTCTTTTCATTATGTGCAGAAGACATCGACGTTTATACTGCGTTTAGTAAAATTAATGTTTGCCTATGTAATTTTCAGCTTTATGTATATCGGTTTTATTGAGATATATGATATGTTTACGAATGCGGAAGCAATTAATCTGATGGAAGTTTTAAAACTTTGGTTTTTACAGTCAACCTTTAATGGAACGAATCATGAAGTCTTTTCCGTTGTAAATGCAAGCCTCTGGTTTATGCCGATGTATGTTAAGGTGTATGTCCTGTATGGTGTGGGGATTTTACTGATGCGAAAGATAATACCAGGAAAATATCGAAATGTATGTTATCTTTTTATAGCGATTTCATTATTGTCCATATTTCTTATGCTTAGATTGGGATTTTCTATAGCGGGAACACAAATTACGGTTATTTTCTATGGAATGTTCTTTATGTTTGGCTATTATTTCGGAACCCGCAGAAATATAAATGATAAAATATTAATGGCAGGTTTTGGGGTGAATATTCTGATAGTCATTCTATTAGACCGGTTTACAGAAATGAAAGTTTATGGAATGGTAAATAATAAGTTTCCGCCCAGTTTTTTGTTTCTGTTTTACTCATTGTTTTATATTATCGTGATACTATATGCCAGAAATCATTTTAGCTTTGGAAAAAATCCCATCAGCTACATCGGTGAGAACGCATTATATTTCTTTTTCGGACAAGGATTTGCCGTAAGTCTGATTGATATGTTCGATGAGCTTGTTAATTTGCCGTGGATTATGAAATATTTGCTGTGCTGTATGATTGCATTAATTTTAACGTTTTTTATTGCTTTTATTATAAAAAAAGTCATTAATTTATTGTGGACAATAATAGAACGATTTTATTACGGCATTAATCCTTGCGGTTAAGGTTCTTGTATTCAGAAGGCGTACAGTTCTTTGCTGCCTTGAAGATTCGGTTAAACGTAGACAGACTGTTAAATCCGGAGCGCATAGCTACTTCGGTGATGGAAATATTAGGTTCAAAAAAGAGTCGCTCAGCATAGGCGATTCTTTTTTGTGTCAGATATTCATAACTGGACATGCCGGAAAATTTTTTAAACAGGCGGGCAAAGTGGAATTTGGAAAAACCGGCCAAATCCGCCAGATCATCAACGGTTATTTTTTCAGTACAATGATCGGTGATATAATCGCATACCATCATAAACTTCTCAACATATTCATGCTGCTTATTGTTCTTAATACCGGGGAATTTATTGTTTGCGTTAAAGTTGGTGCGGCCCAAAGTGACAAAAAAACGGATCATCAGGGAATAAACACATGCTTCGGTAAAGGGAACGGGGTTGTTATATTCCCGCACTACCTCATTCAGGTAATATTTCAATTTTTCATTCAGTTCGGGATACTCTTCGCCGGTAATCAGTGTATAGGGCAGAAGGGTATGGATCATGGAATTCATATCCTTTACATTACAGATAAGACTGTAGTCAAAAAGCATAATCAGACGTTCGCCGGAAGCGGGCGCGATCAGTTCATGCAGCACACCCGGAGGAGTGATCCAGATATCGCCCTCATGTAAGATATGTGCTGTACCGTCCATGATTACGGTATAATCATTTTTAAACGGCATAATAATTTCCAGCGCAGTATGCCAATGGAGGGGATAATTTTCAGCTTCTCTGTTGTGGTAGAGTTTAATTCCGTGGAAAGCATCATAAGCGACTGTTTCATGAATTCCGTTTAATATCTTAATCATACTCAATGTCCTCTTAACTAAGTAAATTTTTAAATATCATGTGGTTTCCAAATTCATCATAATTCAAATAACACTATTTGACAAGGGGTAGATCAAATATTGCTAAATTTTTAAATGGTCAAAATGTATATTTGTTTTGTAAAAAAAGAAAAAAAATATAAAATATGCCAATTTAATTTAAAATCAACCCCCCAAAAATTAATATTGAGAAAATATCTATATATGAAAAGTTGCTGTTTATATATGAAATGTTGCTATTTGGCTATCAAAAATAGTCATTTTAGCAATATTTGATAATAACAAAACAAAATATAAGGAGAAATGCAGGGTGATTTGAAATATACTCTGTGTAGATTGATGGGAAAGCGGAGAGGTGTAATATGAAGGCAACAGGTGTGAAGAAAAAAGGAAATGCTCAGGTGTATCTGAAGAGATACTGGCAGTTATATTTGCTGCTTTTGTTACCTATGCTATACTTATTGATTTTCAAATATATTCCGATGGTTTATATTCAGATTGCATTTAAGAAGTACAGTATTGTAGAAAGCGTATGGAAACTGCCGTTAGCAGACAATCATGGATTTGAGTATTTTATCAAGGCATTTAAAAACAGAGATTTTCTGTATGCCCTCAGAAATACACTTATGCTGAACTTACTGGATTTGGTGATTGGTTTTCCTGCACCCATTATTTTTGCCCTCATTATAAATGAGCTGGTATTCAAAAAGTTTAAACGTGTGGTACAGACCATTGCTTATATGCCCCACTTTCTTTCATGGGTTATCGTATACGGATTGGCATTACAGTTATTTGCACCTACCAACGGTTTGATAAATATGGTGCTTAACAGTATCGGTATTGACGCTATTCCCTTCTTAAATGATTCGAAGCATTGGGTTGCAACCTATATTTTCCTTGGCGTATGGCAGAGTTTTGGTTGGAATTCCATCGTATATCTGGCAGCCATGGCCGGTATCAATCCGGAACTTTATGAAGCGGCATCAGTTGACGGTGCAGGTAGATTCAAGAAGATGTGGCACATTACTTTGCCGGGCATTAAGCCTACCATCGTAGTTTTACTGATTATGAATCTTGGTAACATTCTGGGTAGTGGATTTGACCGTCCGTTTGCTTTACAGAACAAATTGGTTATGGACGTGGCAAACGTTATTTCCACCTTTGTATATAAGAACGGTATTAAAGGTCTTCAATTCTCACTGACAACAGCGGTTGGGTTTTTCCAGTCCCTCATATGTGTAATTTTCCTGTTGCTGGCGAACTGGATTTCCAGAAAACTCGGCGAACGTGGAATATGGTAGGAGGAGAGAAAAATGATTAAGTCTAAAGCTGTGAAAGCAGGAGATTGGGTTTTTGTTTTGATATGTGTTCTGGTCAGTGCGGCGTGTTTGCTGCCAATGTTAAATCTGTTAGCCAGGTCACTGAGCAGTGCGGAATTTCTGGTCAGAAGAGAAGTTTATTTATGGCCAAAAGGATGGAGCGTTTCGGCATATGAGATGGTGCTGACTGATGTGAAATATATCCGGGCATTTGTCTGGACGGTATTATTAACCTTTATCTGTACAATAACCTCTTTGGTTATGACAACATTATGTGCCTATCCGCTAATTTTTGAAAACCTCAAAGGTCGTGGAGTATTTAATATTATCATTACGATTACCATGTTCTTTAATGCAGGAACCATTCCCAACTACCTGCTGCTGAAGGAACTGAACCTTTTGAATAATCCGGCGGTTTTAATTATTCCGGGATGTATGAGCGTTTATAATATGATTATTATGAGAAGCTTTTTCTACAGTATTCCCGATAGCTTACGGGAGTCTGCCGAGATTGACGGTGCAAGCTTTATTAAGATTCTGACCAGTATCTATCTGCCGCTGTCAAAGCCGGTATTTGCCACATTGGCATTGTTCTATGCAGTAGGCAGATGGAACGGATATTCAGATGCATTGATGTTTATGAACAACAAAGATTACTATCCGTTACAGCTTCTTTTATATAATGTTTTGAACAATATTAATCAGGTGGAGGTTGCTACCCAGGAGGGTTTTTCCGCGCCCGGACTTTCAGAGTCATTGCGAGCAGCCATCGTTATGTTTTCCACCATTCCCATCCTGCTGATTTATCCATGGCTTCAGAAGTACTTTATCCATGGCGTAACAGTGGGAGCTGTAAAGGAATAACCGGATCACCGTTTAAGGAATCCGTTCATTCATAACAAAACAACACTCAACAGGGAGGAATGAAAAGTGAAGAGAAGAATTATTGCAGTTGTTTTAGCATGTTGCATGACTTTGTCACTGGCCGCTTGCGGAAGTAAAGACAGTGGCAGCACAGAGCCGGCAGCAGCTACAACAGAAGAAACAAAGCCCGCGGCAGAGCCCGAGGCAACAGTTGCCGAAGAACCGGCAGCAGATCCCACTAATGGAGAAGTAGTTGATGGAAAATTTGTTGAAACCAGAAAAATTACCGTAGAAGTTTATGATCGTGGTAATGATGGTGGATCAGATCCTACCAACAACAAGTACACAGAGTTTATCAAAAAAGGTATGCTTGAAGACCACAACGTAGAGGTTGAATTTGTAGCTGTTCCCAGATGGACAGAAGTTGAGCAGATCAACAACCTGTTAGCAGCCGGAGATGCTCCTGACGTTTGTGTAACTTATGATTATCCGACTATCCAGACCTATGCAAATATGGGCGGTGTTTTGGATTTGGGCCAGTACGTAGATACTTATGCAGACCTGCTTCCTCACCTCTGGGAGTGGCTTGACGAAACCAATATCTATTGGGATAGAGATCCTGCCAGCGGTACCATTTGGGCAATAGAAGCAAAACTTGCAGTAAGCAATCGTATCAATACCTTTGTTCGTAAAGACTGGATAGATAAATTAGGTATTGCTGAACCTACTACCAAAGCTGAATTTGAAGCTATGCTGGTAGCATTCAAGGAAAACGCAGATGTATTGCTGGGAAGTGATGCAAGCAAGATGATTCCTTATTCTGTTAGCTATGATGTAGGCTGGAGAGCAGCTACTTTGATTGAATCTTTCATCGACCCTAACGTTTCTGATAAAGAATACTATGTTAACGGATTTGATGATAGAAAAATCACCCAGAACGGAACCAAGGAAGCTGTTAAGCTGCTGAATAAATGGTACAATGATGGTTTAATGTGGAAAGATTTTGCTTTATACGGAAGTGGTGATACCACTGAGGATGATATGATGAAAGCCGGCTATGTTGGTGCATTTACACATAACTGGGATTATCCTTTCAGAAACGGTGAAGACGGTATTCAGGCTAACTTAAAGAGAATGGTTGGCGAAGATGCTTCTTACGTAGTAGTTGATTGTTTTGAAGACAGCAAGGGAACACATACAAAATTTGTATCCGGTCCGATTGACCGTAAGGTATTCTTCCCCAGCACCAATGACGAACCTTTAGCATCCATGATGTATCTTGACTGGATCAGTGATGCTGAACACATCGAATATCTGCAGATCGGTGATGAAGGAGTTACTCATGAAAAGACCGATACCGGCGCTCTTGCAATCGTTGCAGCTACCGGTGATGCCATCCAGAACTCCGGATTCAATATCGATTACACCATTACCTGTAATGGTATGAAGCTTCAGAATGCTGATCTGACTGTTAAGTCAAGAGCATACAGCTATGCAAGCATCGATCCCGCATTAGTTGAGAAAGCTGATAAAGTTGCTAATACCGATATGAAGGTTGGAAAGAACGTAAATGTTGGTGCTATCGCAGCTGAAGAAGGCCAGGGACCTGCACTTGCAGAGAAGAGAGATATCATTTATGATACAGCTGTTACTGCAGCAGCAGATAAGTTTGACAGTGTATGGGATAGTGGTATGAATGATTACTTAAGTTCAGGCGGTCAGGCAATTATGGACGAACGTGCTGAAAAATGGACTGCAACCTTTGGTAATGTAGACCAGCTTCCTGAAAACTAAATAAAGTTATTTTTAAGGGAGTCCGCATGCGGGCTCCCTTTTCTTAGAAAAAAAATCAAAAAAACTTGCAATTGTCGCAGCGTCAAATGTTATAGTAGTTTTAGAGGTACCCGGAAAGGAGATTATCAATGAATCAACTAACACCTATTCATAAGCTATCCTCGCAGATGGGGCTGACGAGCCGTACTCTGCGTCATTGGGAGTCAGAAGGTCTTTTTTACAGCATGCGCGACCGAGATTCCGGATGGAGAGTTTATGATGAAAATGCAGTTTTCTGCATTCGTATTACAGCACTGCTCAGACAGTTAGATATTCCGGTTAAAGAAATCAAAACTGTTTTGGACAAGAAAACCTACACTTGCCTGTGCGAAGTTATCGAAAAGCAAATTTCCATTTTAAATTCATGTAATAAAGATAATATAATTAAAGAAGAACGTCTTGCTACGTTTAGGGATGTTTTGGAAAGACAGACGGAGTGTGCGATGACGGATAAGCATATGCAACAGCTGGTAACTGAAATGGAGGAAAAAACTATGATGTTTACACAAAAAAATAATGAATCTTTGCATTTTATTAACCTTCCCCCGATGCGCACGGTATATAATATTGCAATCGGAATATCACCGGAAGATGAGGCTATGAATCCAGTAATTGAGTGGTTAAAAGATTCCGAACTTACCGGAACAGCACGGCTATTCGGAGGTAATATGCCACCCATGCCCAGTGGGGAGGGAAAACCGTATGGTTATGGCATGTGTGCTTCAATTCCTCAGGATATATCAATTCCTGAGACATTAAAAGAGATGGAACTGCCAGGCGGCATTTACGCAAGATATGAAAGTACAGACGATATAGCTGCATCATGGAAAAGTATGATGAAGTTGCTGGCAGAAGATGAGAAATACACTTCCGATCGATCAAGACTTTGTCTTGAAGAGCATATACAAAAAGACAATGGGGGATTTTTGATCATTCTATTGGAGCCGGTAAAAGTCAAATAGCAAAAGTAGCTTTAATAAGATGGTTTAAAGAGGGTCTGCAATGCACGCAATGCAGGCTCTTATTTTGCTTAAAATGTAAAAATATATTTAACATATGTCAAAATAACTTGACATGAGTTGGTGCGTTATGTTATCTTGTAAATAGTATAAAGAAGGTGGTGATAAGCAGGTTGTGGCGAAGAATTTGAGATTAAAGGCAGCGCGAGCAGCATTTGACATGACGCAAAAAGACTTGGCAGAAAGAATTGGTGTGAGCCGACAGACAATGAATGCAATCGAGAAGGGGGATTATTATCCATCTGTAAAATTATGTATTGATATTTGTAAAGTTTTAGACAGAACTTTAGACGAACTATTTTGGGAGGAGTGAATAATGATATTATTTAAGAGTAGAAATTTGGATGAACTTCAGTTACGTAAAAGGGGAGATATTTTTAAACACGGTTTGTTTTCTCTTATGGGGCTGTTATTGGTAAATGCTTTACTGTATTCTTGGGGAATAGAGTGGGCATCTGGTAAGTGGGCTGAATTGACAATTATTCTTTTTACAGTTGTATTATGCAGCATTGAATTTATCTGTTATGACATATATCCAATGCTTGAAAAGAGGCAAAAGCTTGCAATATATTTTCTAGGTGTTTATGGGGTGGTTTCCATTTTAGCCGGAATATATGATTTTCAAACCCTTAATACAAAAATAATAGTAGATGGAAAAATTGTTAGCAGTGCTTTAGCTATTGTTTATGGAATAATGTTCATAACTGTATTTCTGGTTTATATCATTAAGAGTAGATATAACAAGCGGCATGAAAACGACGAATAGGAGGTGTGAGTGATGGTATGGAATCAGAATACGAGCCAGAACAGAATGGTGATTATTGGAAGTATCATTATTTGCGGAATTATAGCGTCAATTTTATTAAGCGGTAACGGTGTATGGATGATTGCCGGGTATAACATGCTTTCATCCGAAAAAAAAGAAAAAATTGATGCCGAAAAATTATCCAAATTTTGTGGAATGGTTATGTTATTTGTTACCATAACCATGGTAATATCGTTAATATATTTGATTACCGGCATATTTTTTCTTTTTGCTATAGTAGTTATATGTTTTGTAGCTATTATCACAGCCATTGTGTGGGGAAGCATCCGGTATATTATTTCTCCGCTTAGAACTGGAAAATAGAATCAAAAGGGCGCCCATTGCAGATAAGTGTACTGTGACGGACGCCAATTTTTTTCTGAGATAATTTGTTTTAATCTTCCTGCGGTTTCAATTCTTCCAGCTTGCTCATCCAAAGACCTAACAGAACACCTAAGATACACACAATCAGGCAAACGAAGCCGCCAAGGCTTAAGTAGTTATAATGTCGGGGAATAATAATGGTGGTAGAGGCAAAAACAACACCCATGATAAAGTGATGCATTTTGGAGTAAGCTTTGCGGAAAATAAAGTCCATCAATTTTGATAAGGACAGTACGCAGATTAAAGCACCGATACCGATTGGAAGGATAACACTGAAATCCAAATCCTTAATACCATCGGTCATCGGCTTATACATATTCATATACATTAAGAAGTTTGAGGGGCTAAGTCCCGGAACGATGAGGCCTAAGGCAAAGATAGCACCGGCCATAATCCAGGTTCCGAAATTTAAAGCGATGGAACCGGTAAAAAAGCTTTCTGCATTATAAAGAATAATAAGGAAAACAATAGTAATAACAATCATAAGTATAATATCTGATTTACTTCTGCCTTTTTTGCCAGCCTGTTTGTAAAGTGCCGGAATGGTTCCGGCGATACAGCCGATAAAGAACCAGCGTAACTGGGCATCAGACTTATCCAGTAGAAAACTAAGTACGATGGAAAGTAAGAAAATTCCGAATAATCCACCCAATCCGACGGGAAAGAGATATAGAAAATTCTTTTTGAAATCTTTTGTAATGTTTGCTAAAAAGGAAATGATATGTTCGTATATTCCAAAGATAGCTGCCAAAGCGCCTCCGCTTACGCCGGGAATAATAGCACCTGAGCCGATAAAAGCGCCTTTAACAAATCTCAAAATCCAGTCGAGCAAGTTTGTATTTTTCATGTAAACCTCCTAAATGATTAAATATAGTTACCAATTATAAATTGTACCAGATTATGGCAAGTAATATGCGTTAATTTTTAGTTAAGAAAATATTCTGTTTTGTCTTGAAGTTTGCTATAGTAAATTATATGGGCTGATTTGCATAATCGGATTTGCATAATCTTGTCACCTTTTTGCTGTTTCAAGTGTTTTCCTTATGAAATATAACGGAGGTTCTTTCACAAAATGAAAAAAGATGTTGAAGATGTATTTAACGAATTTGGAAATATGTTATATAGAGTCTCCGTTGTGATGCTAAAAAATACACACGATGCAGAGGATGCCGTACAGGATACGCTGATTAAGTACATAGAACACAAAAAGGAGTTTAGTGACAGTGAACATTTAAAAGCCTGGTTGTTACGGATTAATATTAATTTGTGCAAGAACAAGCTGCGTTTTTACCATTATCATCCCAATATTGCCATAGAGGAACTGCAGTCTTTCTACGAAGAAAAAGAAGATTTGGAGTTGATGGAAGAACTGATGAAGCTTCCGGGGAAATATAAGGAAGCTTTAATATTGTTTTATGTAGAAGGTTATAAAATCAAGGAAATTGCCGGAATATTGAAAATCACGGAGGCATCCGTTAAGAAGAGGTTAGAACGAGGCCGGAAGAAGCTTAATGAAAGCATGGGAGGGAAGGGAAATGGCTGAAATAGAAGATAACCGCATAAGAACGGTAGTGAATCGTATTTCAATGGATGAAGGGGTCAGACAGCGGATACTTGAAAGAAGCAACACTGAAAATAAAGGGACTAAGAACTATCGAATCGGAAAAGCTGCATTGGTATGCGCAGTTGCGTTGTTTTGGATAACGGCAGCGGCAGTGCTTCATGGGAAAATAGTGGGGGACAATAAGGGGATTGTGGTATATGCGTCAACGGAAAATGAAATACGATGGAAAAAACTGGAATGGGGGAAGAAGACCTTATTAGAACCTCAGTGGCGGAGCTATGTTGACTATATATTTGAAATTGAATTGCAGGAAGATTATCTTTATGACCGAAACCATGTTGTACTCGGAAACGATTCTATCTTTATTGAAGAAAATAAAATATACTGGACTGTCAGCGAGGAAGTGGGGGAATATGGGCTTCCTTCACATATGGCGGGAACGATAAGGATTTATCTGACAGATGATAAAGGAAAGCGAAAGGACGTTGTGTTGTTGGAATTATCCAAAGAAGATGATAAATGTTATGCGGAATTGAAATATGAAAGATAGAAGGTGGCATATGTTTGACCTGAAAACGGCATTGATGAATATCCGGCGGTATCGCTATAAAAGTATTCTCAACATTTTAATCTGCCTTCTGGTGGTAGTACTGCTCAATATTTATATGGGGAACATTGACAGTACCAAAAAACAATTGGCGAATTTACCGGAGGCGATTCCGGTATCGGCCAGAATCAGCAACCTGAACGGAACTATGGATGCGGGAATTAAGATAAAAGATGAGACAGTACGGGGAATTGAGGCGTCCGAATATCTAAAGGACAGGGTTTTTACGGTACAGCTAAAAATGGGACTGGGAAAGTTTGCACCGGAGGATTATCTTGGACGACTTAATTATTTTGCGGCAGGAACCAATGATGTGGCCGGGATACCGGGGCTAAAGGCAGAAGATATTCGTTTGGCGGAAGGCAGTGAACTGACGGCTTTAGCGTCTGACCGTTATGAATGCATAATGGACCATAACATTATGGAAAAGAATGGGCTAAACTTAGGAGATACGGTGACCTTTACCATCTTTTACTACCGCTACGGAAATTACCATGAGATTTTTATTGACCCTCTGGCGGTTTGTGACTATCGGATTATCGGAAGTATGGACATGAAAGAATATATCGGGGATGGGGCAGCCCCCGGCATTATCCTGCCCCTTGGGACAGTACGGGAAAGTTTTGGCCAGGCTGGTATCGACTTTACGGCAGATTCGGCATCTTTCTCTGTAATCGATCCGTTTCAGTTAAACGAATTTAAGAAAGAAATGCACGATCTCAATCTGCTTTCAGTGATAGCAGCGGCAGAGTTTAAGTATGATGGAAACGCCTTGACGGTCAGGGATGAAACCTTTATTCAGGCGGCGGAACGTCTGGAAGAAAGTCTTGCGCTGCTAACCGGAATGGCTCCCCTATTTGTTGTGATAGTTGCTTTTATTGGATACATTACGGCATATTTGCTGATTCAAAACCGGCGGGCCGAATATGCCATTATGCGTTCGCTGGGGATGAGCAGAGGGCGGTGTTTCAGGATTTTCTTTACAGAACATTTTATGGTAGAACTGGCAGGCTGTATGTTGGGAAGCATATTATCTTTGTCTTTTATGGCTGTCAATCCGGAAGTAATGGTAAGCGTAATAGTAGTTTTTCTGTTATTTTATCTGACCGGAACAGCAGTGGCATTATTAACACTGAATCGCTTAAGCGTAATGGCAGTTCTGGCAAAAAATGATTAAGTGTATTTAAGCGAAAAATGGGAGAGAGAAATGGAAATAATAAAAACAGATCAAGTCAGTTATTCCTACCGAACCAAATATCAAACCATTCAAGCGGTAAAAAGTGTTTCCTGCAGCTTCGAAGCAGCAACCATGTATGCCGTTATTGGGGAGTCGGGGAGCGGCAAAAGCACGCTGTTATCATTGTTAGCCGGCCTGGATTTGCCCACGGAAGGCAGTATATTGGTAGAAAACGTAGACATGAAGGTACTGGACCGGGATAAATACCGCTGTAATACCGCTTCCGTGGTATACCAGTCCTTTAACCTTTTTCCCTTGCTGACCGCTTTGGAAAATGTAATGTATCCCATGGAACTAAAGGGTATCAAAAGAAAAGAAGCAGCTGTGATGGCCAGGGAACTGATTTCCCGTGTAGGCTTGCCGGATCGGATATTTCGTCAGTTCCCGCAAATGATGAGCGGCGGAGAACAGCAGCGGATCGCCATTGCCAGAGCCCTGGCAGCCGGCGGTAAAATCCTGCTGGCGGATGAACCGACCGGGAATCTGGATTCGGAAAATGAAAAGAATGTTGTGGAACTGCTTAAAATGTCAGCCCATGAAAGAGGTTATACGGTGATTGTAATTACCCATAATCCGGAGGTGGCCAAAGAAGCAGATGCTGTCTACCGAATGAAAGACGGCCGGATGGTTAGCTTATGATGACGAGAAACAGCCTCCGCCAGCTGTGGCGGATACCGATAAAAACCGCATTATTTTTTCTGCTTTTAACTTTTTCCACCATGATGGTATGTATTGGCGGGAATCTGTGGAGTATTTGCGCCCAAAATATGGAGCGTTTTGAAGATATTTTCTCCACCATCGGAACGGTGGAGCAGATGCCGGAGAAGATAGAGCAGAAAAAAGTTTGGAGTGCCGAAACAAAGGACTATATGTATGGCAATAGAAAGGTTTATGGTGAATCGGTACCCCTTTCGGTGCTTGATTTTCCTGATGCCGGGTATCTTAGCGGCCCGGAGCATCGGGCTTTTTACAATGCTTATGTACCGGAACTTAAGATTATCGATGACACTGCGGGACGGAGTAATTATATAGTTGCAGAGGCCTCACCGGTGGAAGACTGTATTCCCGATGGCCCGGTAAAGATGGAAGTGAAAAATGTACTGTTCAGTTATTATCCGTTAAATACCCAGTATTTTTATTATTGCGATCACAATAATGAACACCCGGAAAAAATGTTTGCGGATCAAACTTATATAATGGATTTGGGAGAGTCTGCCCCGCATAACTGGCAGATGGATAATACCAGTCCCCACGAGTATGTGCCCCTTCAGGGGCCAGCCTCAAGCCAGGCGGCAGCGGATGGTACCCGGCTGCCCACTGCGTTGCCTGGGAATCCGGTTGAAGTGATCGGTACGGATTTTTATGCTGCCGGCTATGATCAAATGTGGCAGGCACTGGCCAGGGAACGGGAAATGATGTTTCATACCATCCCGGTAACAGCCACAGAAAATATCGGATTGATGATGCCTTTTTATGCAGGAGATGCCTATGTGGCAGATGGAAATGAATTTACCAAAGAGGACTATGATAACGGCAATAAGGTATGTCTGATATCGTGGAAGTTTGCCAGACGCAATCAACTGTCGGTGGGGGATAAGCTGCCCCTTTCTCTGCGCCTGGCTAATTATGCACAATCAGCCAATGTGGGATGGTGGGGCGGTTACGGTCCGTTAAATACAGCGGGTGAGAATTATTTCCCTTTTGAAGAGAGTGATTATATTATCCAGGGTATCTATCAGCTTTCCCCCGGAGCTTCTAAGGATAGAAGCTACCGCTTGCAGGAGAATGAAGTGATAATTCCCCGGGCTTCCATAAAAAACAGCGATGCAAATCATATCGCTGTACATGGCCCCATGAAAGGCTATACCACATCCTTTCAGATTCCCAACGGCAGTATTGACCGGTATTTGGAGGAATGGGCGAAACAGGGGATTGACAATCTGGAATTTCATTTTTATGACAAGGGATATTCCTATCTGGAAAGCGGCCTGAAGAATATGAAGAAAATGGCCTACATCCTGTTGTTGGCAGGAATAATTACCGCCCTTTTGATTGTCATTTTCTTCAGTAATATGTTTATTACCAGACAAAAAAAGCGAACGGCTATTGAGCGCTCGCTTGGGGCTGGCCGGAAGCAATGCATCTATTCTCTTTTAATCGGAATCGTGCTGATTGCCGGTTTGGGAAGCATAGCCGGAAGTGCGGCGGGCTATTTTCTGACCGGCAAAGTGGCAGAGGGGATGGGGAATATCGTTCATTATGATACCACCTACAGCAACGGACTGCTGGGAATCAAGACCAGTCAGGAAGGAGAAGACGTTTCCATTGATACCACAGCAGTCAGTATGGCCGTTACAGTTCTGGCGGGCAGCGGCGTTCTTCTGCTGACAATCGGAATATCCCTGGCTGGAATACACCGGAACCTGAAAAATGAACCGCTTATTTTATTAAGCAGCAAGGATGAATGACTGCCGGAACCTATTTATAAATTGTAAATACATCATATAGCTCATCCGCTCCGGTATCGGAAATCATAAAGGTCTCAAATGTAAGAGCCTTATTGGAAACAGTTACACCTGTATACATTGGCTTATATGGCTGTCCGTATTTCAGCGGATTAAAAAAGTAAGGCCCCGCAGCTAAATCATGAAATTTACCTCCGGCAGTATTATTTAACAAATAAAGAGTTCCCTGACCTTTATGAACCGCTTGGCTGCCGGCGTCCAGAGCTCCGGCAGTCTGTCCTTGATATAAAAAGGCTCTGGTGAAAACATGATCATGTCCCTGTAATACCGCATCAATAGATAATTCATCAAAAACAGGCACCAATTTACTCCGAATCGCAGTGCTTTCCTGATTATTATAGTGCAAACCCACACTATAAGGTCCTTTATGCAAAACAACAATATTCCACTTCTTCTTACTGTTTCGTACTTCTTCCCGCAGCCATCCAATCTGGTCGTCTAATGCCGTTTCCGTTGAAAGCATCATGAAATGAACATCTCCGCAGTTAAATGAGTACATATAATTCGGCAAAGCCGGATTGGGATTTTGCGGAAAATAAAAATGACTGGAAAAGGAATTAGGCGATGGATTTCCATCATGGTTTCCAATAACCGGCGCAAGTGTATAGGTGGATGCAAGCATATTACCGGATTGGAAGAAGGAATCCCATTGATTTTCGGCACCTCCCTGTGCTACCATATCCCCGGCCAGGACGACGAATTTAGCATTAGGAAATCTCTGGGCAGCATGTTCGCTGGTTCTCTGCCAAGCCCAAAATCTATCGGCAGTACTACCTTGTGGATCGGTCATATAGAGAAAAGAATAATTTCCTTTCGTGGTTTCGGTAACAAAAGACCGGACATTACTCCAATTTTCAGGACTTCCATCACCACATTGATAATAATATTTAGTATCCGCTTTCAGGCCGGTTACGCTTACCCGATGTGTGACATACTGCACCTCGGTTGTCTCGCCCTGATCATTTATCTGATAGCCATATTTCATCACGCTGTCTCCGTTGATAACTTGGACAGTGTTGGTTTTATCCCACACCTTCAGAACCGTAGCAGTTAAATCCGAGCCTTTGGTAATCCAGTTGATATTTCTTCCGATAGAAGAATTGTTAGAAAAGGTAACAGAAATATCAATGGGCTGCAAAGAAGTATCGGCACCAAATACAATTTGCGGCGGAAGTGCCATAAGGATGATCAGAGCCATGGTTAAAATTGTTTTTGATATTTTTTTCATTATTGTCCCCCCCTAACATTTTGATAGTAATATTCTATCATTGTTTGCATATTCAAGCAATGTGCTTTCACAGCTATTATGGAAGACGAAACAGGTGTGAATGCATGATAATAATTTATTAATGATTGACAAAGTTTATTTATCAGTATATTATATCAGTGTGATATATTGTACTGATATAATAATGGAGGAGATACTTTGTGAATAGACAACAAATCAGGAAACTGTTATTATTAATATCATTATTATTATTTCCGGTTACAATGTGGTATTTTTCACCGGCAATTATTTCTATGGCAATGCTGGAGCATATCATGAACGGCAGCTTTTTCGTGTTCCTGGCGATGTTTGTGTTGTCAACATTCTTGGGCAGGATCTTTTGCGGATATCTGTGCCCGGCAGGGGGATTACAGGAATGCGCAGTGGCGGTGAACAACAAACCGGCCAGACAGGGAAAGAGAGATATTATTAAATACGTGATTTGGATTATCTGGGTCATAATGCTGATCGTATTGTTTATCATGGGAAAAAATGATGTGACAACTGACTTCTTTTATATGACCGATCACGGGGTATCGGTTACGGAAGTTTATAATTATGTGATTTACTATGGTGTGGTTTTTCTGCTGCTTTGTCCCGCACTCATTCATGGCAGAAGGGCATCCTGCCATTACATATGTTGGATGGCACCATTTATGGTAATTGGTGAAAAAATCGGACGGACGCTGCATATTCCCCAACTGACAATCCTGGCTGAGAAGGAAAAATGTGTGTCTTGCCGTCAATGTACAAATGTATGTCCCATGGGGCTTGAAGTGGAAGAAATGGTTACAAAGCAGGGAAGCTGTGTCAGCACGGAATGCATTCAATGCGGTATGTGCGTAGACAACTGCCCGAAAAAAGTACTGAGGTATGCAATGAAATAAGTTAAGTAAAACAGGAGGTGCATCGCATGAAAATAATAGTGGTTTATTATTCTCTGGATGGAAATACCAAAATAGCAGCAGAACAAATTGCCGGAGAGTTGAAGGCGGATATTTTACGGTTAGATACGGTAAAGAAAATATCAGCGGGAGTACCGGGAAAGTTCGCAGTAGGGGGAATGCAGGCAGTTTTCGGAATATGTCCCAAACTGGAAGCAATCACAATTCCGGTTGATCAATATGACAGAATCATTATCGGAACTCCGGTTTGGGCCGGGAAATGTGCCCCGGCAATCAGCAGTTTTCTCAAATACTGTCGTATTAATGGAAATCTGCAGGAAAAAGTGCAGGACGTATTCACTTGCAGTGGCGGCGGGGACAACAAAAACTGTATTGCCGGCCTGGCCAAAAAGCTTCCTAATTTAAAGAATAATCTGGCACTGGCGGATCGAAACAATCAATTTGCTTCGGCAAATGAACAAAAATTGAAAACGTTCATCGAGGAAATCGGAAATGGCCAATGAAAAGCGAATGGATCAGGTTATCCTTGGCTTTCTCAGCCATGAACCAATGACCGGATATGAGATAAAAAAAAGAATTGATACGACCCTCCATTATTTTTGGAGCGGAAGCTACGGCAGTATTTATCCGACCCTGAACGAACTGGAAAAAGGCGGACTGGTAACCCAGGAAACTGCCGGCGAGGGCGGTCGGAAAAAGCTGATTTATTCGATTACCGATGAGGGCCGCAGTAAACTTAAGGAGTGGCTGAAGAATCCGGTTGTAAAAGATGAGCTGCGATATGAAACGCTGCTGAAGTTGTTCTTTGGCAAGGAAATCGGTAAGGAAGGAACACTGCAACATATCCGGAATTTTGAAGATCATATCCGCACAGAACTTCCGTATCTGGAAATGTGCGTAGCCCGGCTGGCAGAAATCCAGGACGAAGAAGATCATAAATACTATTTGTTGACAGCAAAATTCGGCGTAGAAACCTACAAGGGCTATTTAAAATGGTGTGAAGAAGCAAAGCAAATATTAAGTCCATAGCAAAGGAATCTAAATTATGTTTAAAATAGGTGAATTTTCTAAATTAACCCAGGTTTCTATCCGAATGCTGCGGTATTATGATGAAACCGGTTTGCTGAAACCGGCTCAAACCGATAAATTTACCAGTTACCGATTATATACCGCCGAACAGATTCCGGTTTTAAATAAAATTATCTTTCTGCGTAATCTGGGGTTTAACGTTTCGGAAATTGCCGTTGCCCTTAAATCATGGGAAGATGAAATTATTGATGGGATGCTGGAAAACAAACGGACGGAGATTGAAAAGACAATAAAGGAGGAAAAAGAGAAGCTGTTGGCCATTGAACTGGCCAGGAAGGATATCCGTCAGAAAAAAATAACCGTTAATTATAATGTTGCCATTAAGTCTATTCCCGGTTATCAGGTTTTATCTTTAAGGCAGACCGTTCCCGATTATTTTGCCGAAGGACAAATGTGGAAAGCGATGTCAAACTTTGCGGATGAAAATCATATTTCGATTTCAAATGATACATTCACGATATATCATGACACCGATTATCGGGAGAAGGATATAGATATTGAAGTATGCGCGCCGGTCACCCAAATGAGTGAAAATAAAGATGAATTCACTTTTCGGAATATCGAACCGGTTCCCATTATGGCTTATACAATGGTATACGGTCCTTTTGAAAATATTGCGGAGGCCTTCTATACCTTTGCCAATTGGCTGGAGGAACATAATCAATATAAAATGACCGGACTGGATCGCCAGATTGTTCACCGAGGGCCGTGGAATGAAGAAGATCCCGAAAAATACCTGACTGAGATCCAAATTCCGTTGGAAAAAAGAGAGTGAAATTTTACTGTTGACTCTCACATGGTGTCAGGGTCTACACTGAACTTGCAGAAAATAATCAGATGGAGGAAAAAAGTATGCAAGATTTTCAAGTAACCCCATTGCGCTGACAGCAGTGGAAGTCCTTCATATCGACTATGAAGCGGGTGTCATCCAAATCCCCTATATTGATGCCAACGATGGCACACCGGTACTTGATATCAAACCGTATACCCCCAGTCTTGACCGGGTGGAAGCTCCGAAAGTACCGGAATGGTGCGCCCATTGGCCGATGAGTGTGGAAGCATCGGGAGAATTTGATTGGGAAAATGAATTTAATTTTTAGGATTATGTAGCCATAATAGAAAATGAAGCATATTTCTTCGGAAGTGTGCTTTTTTCTTATATACAAATATGGTAAGATAAAAAGAACAAAAAGAAAGCAAAGGATAGTAAAGGAGCCGTATAATATAATGAAAAAAATAAAGAAAATAGTTAAGATGTTAGCATTAGGAGCACTTTTTTTGATAATTTTATTTGTTATCATAGTTGCTGTTGGCAAATTGATCAGTTCTCAAAAATATAAGATTCATTCAGAAGCGGGTGTTCAGATATCTGATTATGTAACGATTGGCGGGATTGAGCAGTATATACAGATCCGTGGACAAAATACGGAAAATCCGGCAATTATTGTGTTGCATGGTGGTCCCGGAAGCAATATGGCTTACTATTCCTATTACTGGCAAACCGATTTGGAAGAAAACTTCACTATTGTACATTGGGATCAGCGCGGATGTGGAAATACATATTATCATAATAAAGGAAAAGCCCAAAAACCTACTTTAGATTTGCTGTTATCGGATTTAGATGAACTGGTAGATTATGTTTGCACTGAGTATGACCAGGAGAAAGTAATCATCATGGGCCATTCATGGGGAACAGTACTTGGCGGTATCTATGTTGGCCAGCATCCTGAGAAGGTGTCACAGTATGTTGCTGTCGGGCAGATGGTAAGCGCCTGGGATGGTGAAGAAAAAGCAGTTAACGAAGCAATCCGTTTGGCCAATGAAGCCAATGAAGCTTTAGTTGCAGAAGAAATCGAGGCGAAGTTTCAACAGATAAAGAGTGCCGGCAATATAGATATGACTGCGTTTATGAATCTCAGAGGGGTAACCGGAGCTTATCTGCCAACCGGCGATAATATGTCTGCTATGAGGCAAATCAGTATGGGATTATTTTCCCCCAATATGACATTTAATGATTTGCGATGGTTTTTGTTACCTATGACTAACTTTGAAAAATTCATGGAACCAAATAGTGAACTGTGTGATACTCTTTTTTCTGAGAGCGGTTTATCAATGTATGATTATACAACCTGCTATGAAGTCCCCATAACATTTATTACGGGAGATTGTGATTGGATAACGCCGTTTGTCAATGTTGAGGAATACATGAATGTAATCTCAGCTCCACAGAAGAAACTAATCTATATAGAAAATGCCGGACACACGCCATTTTTGGATAAACCCGAGGAGTTTTCGGATGCGGTACAAAGGTCATTGCAACAATAAAAAAAATATTTCGGAGGAAATAAATGTATGCCGGTTAGTTTGACGAAAAATAAGATGAATGAAGAAGAATTGCAACAAATCATAGCCCATGCATTTTCGGAAAGGGAAGTGCAAAGTGTTACAGAATTAACCGAAGGTTTTTTTAATGTGGCGTATGAGGTTACCTTTGCGGATGGGGAAGCGATGATATTAAAAATTGCCCCGCCTCCGGCAAGTGAGATTATGACCCATGAAATCAATATTATGTTCAGTGAGGTGGAATCCATGCGGATGGCCGCTCATTATCCGGAAATCCCGGTGGCAGATGTGGTTTATTATGATAATAGTCACACACTATGTAACTCTGATTACTTTTTTATGAAGAAATTAGAAGGAAAAAGTTTATCTTCCTGTAGTGAGGAACTGTCAGATTCACAGAATGAAGACATTCAGAAAAAGATTGGTGAGATTACCGCCTGTCTGAACCGAATTAAGGGAGAGCGGTTTGGGTATTACGGACAGCCGGAAAAACAGGGTGAGGATTGGTATACTGTTTTCCGGAGTATTCTGGCAGACACCTTCGCTGATGCCAAGCGGAAGGGCATCGATCTTAAGATAGAAAAGGAAAGACTTTTTGCACTGTTAGAACAACAAAAATGTGCATTTACAGAGGTAATAAAGCCGTCTTTTGTGCATTGGGATCTGTGGGCAGGCAATGTCTTTGTGAAGCGGGAACAGGTAACCGGAATCATTGACTTTGAGCGATGCTTATGGGGGGATCCGCTGATGGAGGTGGGCTTCCGAACCTATGACTTGAAATCGTCCTTTTTAGAAGGATATGGCATTGAGGAATTTACCGAAAATCAAAAAATCCGGTCAAAATGGTATGATATCTACTTATTTTTAATATGGTCCCTGGAATGTGATTACAGACAGTATGACAGCAGGGATTTATATCATTACGGAACTACCATGCTGAATAACTGGCTTAATCAAATAGAGGCAGAGTTAAAGGGAGGAGCAGAAGGTGTTTAAGGTAGCATTGTTGCAGTTGACCGGGGGACCGGATCAGACAGAAAACAGGATAAAGGGAATAGAGTATTGTAAAAAAGCCAAAGCCATGGGTGCAGATTTAGCCCTGTTCCCGGAAATGTGGAATATCGGTTATACCTTCGCAGAAGATATAAAAGAGTGGAAAAACAGTGCCATTGATACGGACAGTGAATTTGTAAAGGCTTATCAAAAGCTGGCGAAAGAATTGGATATGGCCATTGCCATTACCTATCTTGAAAAATATGAACCGCTGCCTCGGAATACGGTGACGGTTATTGACCGATTTGGCAATTGTATCTTAACATATGCCAAGGTACATACCTGTGATTTCGGGGAGGAAAAGAACTTAACACCGGGAGATGATTTTTATGTAGCGGATTTAAATACCGCTAAGGGAAATGTAAAAATCGGATTAATGATTTGCTATGACCGTGAATTTCCGGAAAGTGCCAGAATTTTGATGCTAAAAGGAGCTGAGATTATTTTAGTGCCTAATGCCTGCCCCATGGAAATAAACCGCCTGACCCAACTTCGGGCAAGGGCATTTGAAAACATGCTGGGAATCGCAACCACTAATTATGCTTTCGGACAGCCCGATTGCAACGGGCATTCCTCAGCCTATGACGGAATTGCTTACGGAGAAATACGTCCCGGGGATATCGAGTCCCGAGATACCATGATTATTGAAGCGGGAGAAGCGGAAGGAATTTATCTTGCCGCCTTTCCAATAACCAAGATTCGGGATTACCGCAGCAGAGAGGTTCACGGCAATGCATACCGGCGACCATCCAAGTACCATTTACTGACTTCAGAGCAGATTGAGGCGCCTTTTATCAGAGACGATTACAGAAAGTGAACGACTTATTTGGCTTATTCCAGCGAGAAATCAACCCGGACTTCCATGTGTAAGTCTTTTAAGAACTGTTCGGGATTTTCCTGATACCGGAACCAGATATCCCGATGCTTGTAGCTGCTTTTTTCATATAAGTTCAGGAAGTCCACCTGTTCCTCCGTTAAAATCGGTATTATTGATTTTTCCAGCTTTTTTTTAATGAACAAATTAAGCTGATTGGCAGGCTTGGGGTCTTCCGACCGGGTTGCCGGGATGGCCTGACAGGTACCCCTAAGGGTGAGCACTATAAATGGCTTGTTCTGAACGATGCTGTATTTTGATGTTGCCTGAATGGTATTTAACTGCATAACCGTTTGATCCGGCAGATGGAACAGATAATCACTGCCTTCGCCCAGCATAATATGCAGCAGTACATTTTCCTCCCGAGTTAACAGATGAACGGTTTGATTGTTCTGAAAGAGAGCACTTCCGTCCAGATAAATAGTATCATCATTCCGCGCCAGAACCGGAACGGCGATGGTATTGCGGCTTCCCTGGGCAGTAATTAAGTGTCCGATAGTAACATTCCTGGTATCATCATGCTTATTATTCTTATTTAATTTCTGCAGATAGTCACCGATACTCCCATCCAGGACATTTTCCATGGCCATCAGATCTCCCACATCAGAGGAACAAAAGAATACAAGTACATTATGGGATAATTCGTAATTATCGTTAAGAAAGGAAAGCATGGCGCTCATCTGTTCGGGTTTTTCAGTAATAGAGGGGTCAAAGACAATTGCCTGCAAATGCCGTAAGTCCAGACGATTTTTAGAATTAATATTATATTTTTCAATAATTTCCGGAAAGGAAGCCCCCTGAAATGTCCGGATGAAATGATCATTTTCACTGTCAGCGGACTGACCGGTTATGGCATCCAGATTAGGCAGGGCAAAGGTAATCTCATAGTCTTTATCATAAGAAATACCCAGAGCCATCACAAAATCCCGCTCCTGGATCTCCACCATATCGGCGCAGCCGGTCAGAAACGGTGTAAAAGTCATAATTGATAGTAAAATAAGCAGTGATAAAAACCTTTTGGTCACGATGCTGTTCCTTTCTTTTTTTTGACGGAAGAAATCAGAATGAGAAATATCGGTAACAGGATGGATTGCGGAAAACCGATAAAAGCCAAATATTTGCCGTAGTAAGTGTACAGGGTTTCCAGGGGCAGGGGTTTCATGGTGCAGAGAAACAAAATCACAGTATAAAACCAAAGGATATACTTTTGTCTACGGCAGCGAATCATGGACTTGGTGATAAAACAAAGATAATAAATCATGGTACTGAGGATGGTGAAAATACCGCACATCCAAAGGGCCAGCATAATGGCATCCTGCCGATGAACAAAGCCGCCGGGGATTTCGATCATCTGCATAACCGAGATGGTGGACCAGATTTTCCGGGTGGTTCCATATGGACCAAGCAGCCCCACCACAACCAGAAAAATAAGCAGATTAAAAATCCCGCAGGTCAGGATCGCCGTAATCACCTTTCTCCTCTTAACGCTTTTATCTTCCCGGTCGCTGACCGAAGGAGCAGTAAATAACAGCATTTCTAAAGCCGAGTAGGTCAGCAATATGAAGTATCCGGTTTTAAAAAGAGGGACTGCGCCGGTGGTCGCAAGAGGAGTAAGATTGGTGGGATTAATCTTATAAATACCCAGTGCAAACAGTAAAAAAAGCGGAACCAGGATGATAAAGTACAATAATTCAACCAGTCTGGCCCTTACTTCAAATTGTTTGGCCCCATAATAAATAGATACCAAAAATAAAAACAGCAAAATAATCTTATGATTGGTGTTAGGTAAAATCGTTTCGTGGATAATATTAGTAAATAAGGTTAAAAGAAAAACACAGCTAAAGAAAAATTTGATCACATAGCAGGAACCCATTAAAAATGTCCCCACTTTTCCCAGTGATTCCTGACATTGCGACATATAGTCGGTGGTTAGCCGGTTGCTGAGAAACAGGAGTAATAATGCATAGGCAACCGCACCGGCAGTTCCCAGTACCAGTGCCAGAAGCCCATCCTTTCCGGCTCCTTGGATGGCCAGGTTGGGAATCAGCAGAATCGAAACGCTGAGGATATCAAATACTAATATTTTCTTTAACTGATCGGTTGATATTTTAGAATTGTTGGTAAACGTTTTTCTCACCTGCTTACTGTTTCATATTTTTCTTGTTATATCCGGATAATCGTCTTTTCTGGCTTTGCCGGGAATAAACGGGGCGAAGAATCAGCCGGAAGATGGGCGATTTAATAATAGAATCTTCCCCTGACCGGTCTTCGGTCCGGGTTCTGGCAACATAAGGCGACAGATAAGGGGTTCCAAAGCTCTTTAAATCTGCCAGATGAATGAACACCAGCATAATACCGATAATAAATCCATACAACCCTAAGAAAGCGCAGAGCAGCAGGAGGAGGTATTTGATTAAACGAAATGCCGAAGCAAAAGTCTCGTTGGGAATCGTAAAGGTTGCAATGGCAGTAAAAGAGACGACAATGACTGCCATGGGGCTGGCCAGGTTGGCACTGACAGCGGCGTCTCCGATAATCAATCCGCCCACAATACCGATGGTATTTCCCATGGGACTGGGAAGACGGATGCCGGCCTCCAATAACAGCTCAAAGGAAAGCAGCATAATAATCACCTCGATCAAAATGGAAAAGGGTACTCCCTGCCGGGCAGCCGCGAAAGAAAGCGCTAAAGAGGTGGGAATCAGTTCCGGCTGATAATTGGTTACGGCAATATACAATCCCGGAAGGGTAAAGGATAAGAAAGCCGCAAGATATCTTAAGATGCGGATGAAGGAAACGATACCCCAGCGGCTGTAATAATCATCAGCAGCCTGAAAAAAAGTATTTGCGGTTGCCGGCAGGAGCAGAACCATGGGAGAGTTGTCCACCAATATGGCAATGCGCCCTTCCAGCAGGGCGGAAGCGGTTTTGTCCGGCCGTTCGGTAGATTGAAATTGCGGAAAAGGGGAGTACCAATTGGACTCAATCAACTGTTCCAGCATGCCCACATCAAAAATTCCATCAATGGAAAAGCTGTCAATTCGGTTTTTCACATCTTTCAGAAGGCTTTCCTTAGCGATTCCATCCATGTAAACAATAGTAATATCTGTCCGGCTGCGGGTGCCCACCGTCAGCCCTTCCATTTTCAAATGCGTATCTTTGATCCGCCGTCTGATCAGAACCTTATTAAAAGCGGCAACTTCGGTAAAACTGTCTTTAGAGCCCTTGACAGTAACCTCTGTTTCAGCAGAGTTAATCCCTCGGTTGGGAAAGGAGCGCAGGGAGATCATCAAGGCTTTAGGCGCACCATCTACCAACATAATCACATCACCGGACATGATGGACTGGGTGACTTCATCAAAGGTTGAGAATTCTTTGATGTCACCGGTTTCCAGGGCATGTTCTTTAATGTATTCCAGATGATTTGTTAAAGGAAGATGGGTGATATCCAGCAGATTCTGGATAACATGTTCATTCAGTAACTGACGGTCGATCATGTTATCGGTATAAGTGATGTACACTTTGGTTTGCAGACTTCCGCCTACAGTCAGGGTTCTTTTAACAATATCACCGCAGTTAAGAAAGAGCATTTCCAAGTATTCGATATTCTGTTTGATATCCGGGGTTAATAATTTGTTTTCCATATTTTATATTATTGGTAACATCTGAAAAATTATTCAAAACTGGACATAACAGATGGTCTGATATATAATTTAGTCAATATCCACATTTGTTTAAATGTTTAAAACTTTCAGAAGAAGAGGGCAGAATGAAAAAAGTGATTGTAATAGTTTTGACCTGTATATTATTTGTTTGCAATGCAATTCCGGCTGTGGCAGCCGCAGGTGAGGAAGACAAGACGCTGGATTTAATCATTTCCAGTGATGAATCCACAATATTTGATCGTATTTTATATTATGCATTGGACAGCATCGGTTATAATATGACAATGGATGCGGCTCAAATGACCTATGCCAAACAGATGGCGGATAATGGTGATAAAGACGGAATGGCGTGTCATGTAGCCGGCCTGGAAGAGGAATATCCGAATTTGGTCAGAGTGCCGGAGAACCTGGCAGAGATCCGGTTCGAAGCATTTGTCCGTGCTGAGGATACGACTGTCATTAAGAACTGGTCGGATTTGTCGGGACTGACGGTAGGAACCGTACAGCCGAAAACATATACCATCCAACATTTGCCTGATGATATTGGAGGGCGCATTATCAGAGACAATTATCGAGAATTGGTTTTGGCACTTTTGGATGGAGAATGTGATGTTGTTATTGTTAATTTTGTTTCCGGAAATAGTCCCGTATTCCCTGAAAGCATTAAAAATGCAGCAACACTTGCGGTAGAACCGGTTTATTTATATCTGAACAAAAAATATGAATATCTGGAAGAAGCCATTGCGGAAAGTATTGTCCAATTGAAACAAAATGGTACCTATGATAAAGTCCTGAATGAAGAAGAAAATATGAACGACTCAAAACAGATTCTTCATATTTCCTCTTATTTTCCGGAGGATGAATGGGATATTGGCATTTATAACGGTATCGGTGAGGTTCTGGGAGATA
Organism: Lachnospiraceae bacterium; assembly: GCA_031556725.1. Lineage (GTDB taxonomy): Bacteria > Bacillota > Clostridia > Lachnospirales > Lachnospiraceae > UBA935. The sequence continues at coordinate 104,442 of JAVBSL010000020.1, forward strand.
ACGCTGATATTTCATGCTATAATGTTCCGCTCTATACCAATCGCTATGCGACTGCTCAGGAACGGGCGAAAAATGCATATTCCGCTATCCGCACCATGTACCGTGAAGCCCCTCCTGACCTGATCATTGCATCAGACAATAATGCGCTGCAGTTTGTCTGTGACTATTATAGTGTATTGTTCTATGGAATTCCCGTGGTCTTTACCGGAATCAACGGCACAGTGGAAGACTATCTGTGGGCCTTGAACGGAAATGATACAGGGGTGTATGAAAATATTTCAGCAGATGAAACAGTGGAGTTGATTTTAAAAGTATATCCGGATACTCAGGGCATTTTAGTATTAAATGATTATGACCCCAGCGGAATACAGATTCGAAGGGAAATGCAGGAGCAGCTGGAAGTTTATCGGGACCGGGTGGAAATCTCCTATAGTGAGGACATTACATTATCGGAGATGATCACATATGTGAATCAGCTTCCGCCAAATTATGCATTGCTGGTTGGACGTTACGTTCCAAGAGAAGCAAATTCCTATGTAACCAGAGGTGAAATCCTGGAAGCATTGTGCAAAGATATAAACATTCCGGTATTTTGCACCAGCATGATCGGCCAGGGGCAGCTTGGCGGCAAGCATGCTTCATCAAAGGCGCATGGAAGAGCAGCGGCGGAAATGGCGGTCAGGATATTAAATGGAGAAGCCGTGTCATCTATTGAACCCATTTGGGACGGTAAAATATTGAATGAATGGGTATTTGATGCCGAGATAGTTAACAAAGCGGGTTTTCCTACCAAACAATTTCCGTCGGACGCCCGTTGGGTAAATCAGAAGATATCCTTGCGGGAAAACAATCCTGAGGCCTATCGGATGCAGGTTCTGATGCTTGTTTTTGCAAGTGCGGTTATTTTGATTCTTTTGTATTCCAGTATGGCCATGGCCTATAAAAACAAACGTCTGCGGATGACCCAAAGCAATTTGCGGATCGCAGAAAATGCCAGTGAAGCCAAAGGGGAGTTTTTGTCCCATATGAGCCATGAAATTCGGACACCGATGAATGCGATTATTGGTATGATTCATTTGCTGAGAAATACTTCACTGACGGATGTACAAAAGGATTATCTGCATAAAACAGAATTTTCAGCCCAATCTTTATTGCACATTATTAATGATATCCTTGATTTTTCTAAAATCGAATCGGGTAAGCTGGAACTGGAACACCGTCCCTTTCCGCTGCGGCAGGTAACAGACGGGTTGGAGCTGATTGTCAGGGATAATATTCAGGAAAAGAATCTAAACTATGAAGTGGATATCGAAAAAAACCGGGTTGCTTATTTTTGCGGTGATTCCCTCCGCCTGCATCAGGTACTTCTGAATTTGATCAGCAACGCCATTAAGTTCACCGAACCCGGCGGAACGATTCATTTATCCCTTCTGCAGGAAGAAATAAAAGGAAAAGAAGCCCGGCTGAAGTTTGCGGTCAGGGATACCGGTATCGGCATGACGCCGGAGCAGGTGCGAAAGCTGTTTCAACCATTTACACAGGCTGATGCCTCCGTTACAAGAGAACATGGCGGAACGGGACTGGGGCTGGCGATCAGCAGAAACCTGGTACAGGCTATGGGCGGAAATCTTTCCTGCGAAAGTGAACACGGAAAAGGCAGCACCTTCCTTTTTACAGTATGTTTTGATATAGCCAATGAGGAAGATGTCATAGAACAGAAGCAGGAAGAAACAGCTGACTGTGAATGTAAGCAGGAAACCGGTCCCCTGCGGATTCTTGTAACAGAGGATAATGAGCTGAATCAAATGATTGCCCTGGAAATCCTGGGAACCAAAGGATATCAGATCGATGTGGCCGGAAACGGATTGGAAGCAATTGAAAAAATAAGGGAAAACTCTTATGATCTAATATTAATGGATATACAAATGCCCAGGATGGATGGTTTAACAGCCACCAGGAAAATCAGGCAGATGCCGGGATATGAAGAAATACCGATTATTGCCATGACCGCCAATGCGATGACGGAGGATTATGAGAAAAGTATGCAGGCAGGAATGAATGACCACCTTGCTAAGCCGGTGGACCCAATGAAACTGTTTGCATTAATTGAAAAATGGGGAATGATGGAGCAAAATGGAAAAGATGGAAATAGGTGAAGTGAATCACTTGGAGGATATACTGAAGACTGCCCGTGGGCAGCTTCAGAAATCAGAAGAACGAAAGGTAAATAAACAACAGGAAATCTTAGAAGCCAAACGGGAGCAGCGGGAGAACTCAGCCAATCAGCTGGGGAATCTGTTTTCCAGCGAAGGGTTTGAAGAATTGGTGGAGCTTAGTCAGTATGCCAATCAGATTTCCATGCAGCTGGATGACTATGAAATGGAAGAACAGCGGATCAGCCGTTTGGAAAAGATCATCAAATCGCCGTATTTCGCCCGGATTGATTTTCAATTTGCCGGGGAAAGCATTCCGGAACCTATCTATATCGGACGGTTTACCCTGACGGGAGACAAGGAATACGACATCAAAGTGTATGATTGGCGTTCCCCTGTTGCCAGTGTGTTTTACCGCTATGGGATGGGAGCAGCAGAGTATAGCTCTCCGGCGGGAATCATAAAGGGTGATGTGAGTTTAAAAAGGCAATATGAAATCAAGAACAGCCGCCTGGAATATTATTTTGATTCGGAAATGGAAATCATGGACGAATTTCTGAAGCGGTTATTGGCGCAGAACGCGTCCCAGGCCATGCATGCCATCGTGGAAACCATTCAGAAGGAACAGGACGTGGTAATCAGGGATACGAACTGTGACCTGATGATGGTACAGGGAGTCGCCGGCAGCGGAAAAACATCGGTTGCCCTTCATCGGGCGGCCTATTTGATGTATCAGGGGCTGACCGGAAAACTCCAGGCTGATAACATTTTGATTATCTCGCCCAATACCTTATTTGAACAGTATATCTCCAACGTTTTGCCAGAGCTGGGTGAGGAAAATGTGGTATCCTATATATTCGAAGATATTATGGAGGACTATGTGAAATCAAAGCGGCTTCAATCCTACCGGGAGTTCCTGGAGTCAGCGGCGGAAAGCAGTAATCAAAGAGAGAATATGATAAATAGCTTTGAATATAAAACCTCTTTGGATTTTGTGGAAATCATGAAAATATTTGCCGCCCGCAATAAGTCCATAAAAAGCGGAAGAGAGCTTTATAACCAATTATTGAATAAATATGATGGTGATATCTTTGCATACACACGTGAAAACATGCGAAAAAAAGGTTTGCTTTATGAAGATGCGTTGTGCATTTGCTTCCTGCAGGTCCTGCGGACAGGACCAAGTGAAGAAAGTATGGCAATCAAACAGGTGATTATTGACGAAGTGCAGGACTATACACCCCTTCATTTTGAGATACTGAAGATATTATATCCTCAGGCGGGTTATACGACCTTAGGAGATATCAACCAGGCCATCAGCCGTAAGGTAACAATGGACTTTTACGACCAGATCAGTAAAAATTTAAACAAATCAAAATCACAGTTGGTAACGATGAATAAAAGTTTTCGGTGCAGTCGTCAGATTTTGGAATTTTCGGCCGGCTTTCTGGATAATCCCACCAGCGTGGAAAGCTTTTGCCGGGACGGCGATCAACCGGAGACATATCGGGTGAAAACCACCTCTGAGCTGGATAATCTTATTATCAGAGAGGTGAAAATATGTCTGGAAAAAGGTCTTGATTCGGTGGCATTAATTTGCGAAAATCAAAAAGCAGCCATTGAACTGCATCAGCGGTTAAAAAAGCAACTGGCGGAGGAAGCGGAGGAAATAGAGATTTCCGTGGTCAGAGATGACGGGGAAGGAACCACATCAAAAGTATTTACCATTCCTCTGTATATGGCTAAGGGGCTGGAATTTGACGGGGTACTGGTAGTGAATGTTACCCACCGTCAGCACCTTTATATAGCATCAACCAGAGCATTGCACCGGCTATCGGTTTTTACTATTACAAATAAATAACGGTTTATAATCCGGGCTTTTTTACAGCTTGGATTTTTTATATCAAAAAAAAGGAAAAATTGTACAAAAACAACAGCTATTTTTAACAAATGACAGTGAGAAAGTAATAATACTGTAAAGATATTGTAAAGATAACTGAAAAAGTAGTTAATTTAAAAATCAGTTGGAGTATAATCAGAGCAAGTCAATTAACAGGGAGTATAGAGGGGTTATACGAATATGAATATGAAGGTAAAAGTAAAAGGCTTTACAAAGAGGGTTGCGGTATTATCGGTTTTGCTGGCTATCGTGCTGTTTGTGATTTTTGATCAGCGAATCTTGATTCCTGTGGGAATTTTATTAGGCTCGCTGCTGGCGGTACGGAAGATTGGCACATATCGGAAGATGCTGGATACCATGGGACAGCCGGCCCGCAAGACATCGGGACTGATGTTATTGCTGGGGAGTCTGTATGCCGCGCTGCCGCTGTTGATTTTAGTGGTGGCGGTTATAATCGACAAATGGTTCTTCATGGGGGTAACGGCAGGGCTGCTGACCTCATCAACGGTAATTATTATTAATGCAATAACGGAGCAAATCGGAATCACCCATAACAAATGGGAAAACTGGTTTTAGGAGAAAAAAGTATGAGTGATATATCAGAAGTTCATTCCTATTTGAATATTCAGCTGGGCGGCAAAACGATTCCCCTGATTACGGCAGATACCATTACGATGTTCATCATTACAGCGATACTTTGTATTTCCATCGTCCTGATGACCAGAAGGATGGAAGCTGTTCCGCGGGGGATCCAGAAGGGGGCGGAAGCTTTTGTTGAGTTTATGAGCAATTTTGGCCGCAATCAGATTGGACATCATTACAAACCTTTTATACCATATTTAAGTACCTTGATAATCTTTATACTGGTATCAAACATGATAGGTATCTTTAATGTAATACCGTTTGTTTTTCAACTGCATCCGCCTACGAAAAACATAAACGTTACCGCCTGTCTGGCGATTCTGACCATTTTTGTCGTACTTGGTACGGAATTCAAATATAAAGGCATAAAAGGCTGGCTGAAAAGTTTTTATAAGCCGACCCCGGTACATGGATTTGTCAAGATACTTGATTATGTAATCAGGCCCTTGTCACTTTGCCTGCGTTTGTTTGGTAATATTTTAGGCGGATATATTGTTATGGCGCTTGTATATAATGCCCTTCCGATTTTCTTACCGGTTGTGATTGCGGGTTATTTTGATCTTTTTGACGGGGCACTGCAGGCATATGTTTTTGTCTTTCTGACAGCATTATACCTGTCGGAAGCAGTAGAACCGCTTGAAGTATAAAAATTAAAATTATTTACGGAGGTGAAAGGTATGGATTTAACAGTTATTGGAGCAGCTATCGCAGTTTTTACAGGTGTAGGAGCCGGAGTGGGCATCGGTCTGGCAACCGGAAAGGCCGCTGAAAGTGTTGCCCGTCAGCCCGCGGCAGCGGATAAGATTATGTCAACCACGATTATCGGTTCGGCACTGGCAGAGGCAACTGCCATTTACGGTTTCGTTATCGCCCTGATTATGTTGTTTGCGTAATTAATTGAGAATTATTTCTCACAAAGGAGTGAAAAAATGCTGAATATAGATTTCACATTTCTTTTTGCATTATTAAATCTTGCCATCCTGTATTTTTTTGTGAAAAAATTTCTTTTTTCCAGGCTGGGTGCTTTTATGGACAAAAGGTCCGATGACATTGCCGAGAATATTGAAATGGGAAAATCCATGATTGCCGAGGGCGATGAATACCGTCAGCGATATCAGGATATTTTGGACAATGCTCAGGAAGAAAGCCGCGCGATTCTGGAAAAAGCAAAAAAACAAGCCGATGCCGATTATCAGAAGATCATCAGTAAGGCCAAAAACGATTCGGCCAAGATTGTTCAGGACGCACGAGAAGAAGCACAGAGGGAATGGCAGCAAATGGAAATACAAGCCAGAACCCAGATTGCAGCCCTTGCTATTTCAGCGGCTTCCAAAGTGATAGAACAGAATATGGATTCCGTACATAATCAGGAGCTGATCAAACAATTTTTGGATAAGGAGGCGCGCAGCTGATGCCGGTGGTAGAAAAAAGATATGCCGAGGCATTGTTGGCGACAGCGAAGGATCCGGAAGAAGCCAATCGGTTCGGTGAAATATTGCAGAATTTTGGTACTCATCAATTCCTTTCCGCACCTAATGTCCCCAGCCGAATTAAAAAGGAAACGATTGCCAGGATATTCCCCCAGGATGAACTGAAACTGATGGTTAATTTTTTGTCATTATTGATCGACAAGAACAGAATCGGTCTGCTTTCGGGTATCGCCTGGGAGTATCAGCATTTGAAAGACGAACGGCAGAACAATCTGGAGATCAAGCTTTCTTCAGCAATGCCTCTGAATGAAAGCCAGGTAAATGAGATTATCGAAAAATATAAAAAGCAATATGGTGCATCATCAGCATATGTAACGAAAGTAATAAATCCGTCCCTTTTGGGAGGTGTCCTGATTCAAATCGGAGATATTCGGATTAATGATACACAATTAGGCAGACTGAATGCATTAAAGCGGTCAATCAAAGATGTAAAAAATACTGTATAATTTCAGTTAGGAAGAGGGATTATGGGTATCAAACCAGAAGAAATCAGTTCCATTATTAAAAGTCAGATTGAAAATTACGGTCTGACAGTTCAATCAGAAGAAACCGGCAGTGTCATTTCCGCAGGCGACGGTATCGTTCGTATCTACGGTTTGGAAAACTGTATGAGCGGCGAGATGCTTAAGTTTGAAAATGACGTTTACGGCATGGCCATAAATCTGGAAGAAGAGAATATCGGCTGTGTTTTGCTGGGCAATGATTCGGATATCGGCGAAGGCAGCCTGGTATGCCGTACCAAACAGACATTATCGGTACCGGTAGGGGATGCCTTGATCGGCAGGGTCGTTGATCCATTGGGCAATCCTATTGACGGAAAAGGAAATATTGACAGTCTGAAACGCCGTCCTATTGAATATCAGGCCCCCAGCGTAAATGACCGGAAAAGTGTAACCGATCCGCTGCAAACCGGAATTATTGCCATTGATTCCATGATACCGATCGGCAAAGGCCAGCGAGAGTTGATTATTGGTGACCGGCAGACCGGCAAGACGGCTATCGCAGTGGACACCATTATTAATCAAAAAGGCAAGGATGTCATCTGTATTTATGTGGCCATCGGCCAGAAAAGTTCTTCCGTGAATGCCATTGTGCAGGCATTGGAAAGCTTCGGCGCGATGGAATACTCGATTATCGTATCCAGTTCGGCAAGTGATCCGGCCAGCCTTCAATACATAGCGCCATATGCAGGCTGTGCCATGGCGGAAGAGTTTATGTATGATCAAAAGAAAGACGTTCTGATTATTTATGATGATCTGTCCAAGCATGCGGTGGCTTATCGTGCCATGAGTTTATTGCTTCGCAGACCACCGGGACGGGAAGCTTATCCGGGGGATGTTTTTTATCTCCATTCCAGACTGCTGGAAAGAGCAGCCAAGCTCAGTGATAAGCTGGGCGGCGGTTCCATTACGGCCCTGCCCATTATCGAGACCCAGGGCGGTGACTTTTCGGCATATGTACCCACCAATGTGGTATCGATTACGGATGGTCAGATTTATCTGCAGTCGGATTTGTTCTTCTCAGGTGTAAAACCCGCCGTTAACGTGGGTATTTCCGTCTCAAGAGTAGGCGGTGCGGCACAGATTAAAGCGATGAAACGGGTTGCCGGTTCCTTACGTATCAATCTGGCTCAATATCGTGATTTGGAAGTGTTTGCCCAGTTTGGTTCCGATTTGGATAAATCAACCAGAAACAAGCTGATTCAGGGTGAGCGGCTGGTAGAAACATTAAAGCAGCCCATTTATTCTCCGATGCCGGTGGAAGAACAGGTAATCGTATTGTTCGTAGCAACCGGAAAGTCCCTGATGGACATTAACGTCAAAGATGTCAGAAGGTTTAACCGGGAATTTTTTGTCTATCTGCAGACCGATCAACCGCAGATTATTAAAGAAATAAGCGAAACCGGTCAGTTGTCGGGAGATGCTGAAAAAACGATCAATCTTTCGGTTGAAGAATTTAAGAAATCATGGAAGTGATAGCGGAGGGATGTCTATGTCCGGATTGATAGAAATCAAGAATAGAATGGCCAGTGTCGAAAGCACCAGAAAAATCACCAGAGCAATGTATCTGATGTCAGCCTCCAAGTCCAAGAAAGCCAAAAGCCAAATGGAAGCGATGCGTCCCTATTTTTGTCAATCAGCGGAAATGATGACGGAGATTCTGGTTTCGGCGGAGGATGAATTCAAGAGCCCCTTCTGGGGGAAGCAGGAAGAAGCTGACTTTGAATATGGCAGCAATAAGGAAAAAGATGATCTGTATCTGGTACTGTCGGCAGATAAAGGAATGGCCGGGGGATATAATAACAACCTCTTGCATATGTTGAAAGCGCAGGTTAAAGATAAGCATAAAAACATATTCTGGGTAGCCGGTATGATGGGACGTATCCAGTTAAAAAAGCAGGGATATAGCATCCAGACGGATTTTAAATATCCGGTCATGAATCCCAGCTTGTATCGGGCCAGAGAGATGGCCGAACTGGTAGTGGAAAAATATCTTTCCGGAGAGTACCGCAATGTCTATCTGGTATATACCGCGATGGTATCGCCGATTAAACAGGAACCTGTTTATGTTCAGCTGCTTCCTTTGAAACCGGAGGATTTTCTGCACCCGGATGAAGAATTGCCAGCCTATGAAGAGATTGATTATGAACCCAGTCCGGCTGCTGTTTTTGATACGCTGGTTCCTCATTATTTAAAGGGGGTTATCTACTGCGCACTGGTAGAAGCTTTTACCAGTGAACAAAATGCCAGAATGTTTGCCATGGACAATGCAACAAGTGCAGCCAATGATATGATCGCCCATCTGAATTTGAGTTATAATCGGGTCAGACAGGCGCAAATCACACAGGAAATCAATGAAATAACCGGTGGAATTCCCACTGAGTAAAGCTAGGAGAATTATTATGTCAGACAATATCGGAAAAGTAGTTCAAATTATCGGTCCGGTTATTGATATTAAGTTCGAGGAAAATTGCCTTCCGGA
>JAVBSL010000041.1:0-40972 GCA_031556725.1 Lachnospiraceae bacterium
CTGTCATCGCAGTAATGGTAACCTTGATTACCTGATTTGCTTCTGCACCTACCTGTAAGCCTACGCCCTGGAAACTTCCATCTAACAGATTCTGCTCATTGAAAGTAGTTGTGGATGCAACTCTGTCAATTTCGCTTATCAGCTGCTGTACTTCTTTGTTGATATAAGAACGGTCATTAGTTGTTACCGTACCAGTTGCCGCTTTTACTGCCAGTTCGTTCATACGTTGAAGCATATCATGTACTTCATTCAATGCGCCTTCTGCTGTCTGTACACAAGAAATACCGTCCTGTGCGTTAGAGCTTGCCTGGGTAAGACCTCTTACCTGTCTGCGCATTTTTTCAGAAATCGCAAGTCCTGCTGCGTCATCTGCCGCTCTGTTAATCTTGTAACCGGATGACAATTTCTCTGTGGATTTTGCCTGCGCCGTGGTTGTGACTCCCAAGTTTCTGTTTGAGTTCATTGCTGTAAGATTGTGTTGTACTACCATGAGTATTCCTCCCTGAATTCTTAATGGCTTTCCATGCCATTTAATTTTATCGCTTTGTTTTAAGTAACATGTTTCCTTGCTTACACCTTATATATCGGTCACCGGGAAAAATACTTTATAGCAACTTTAAATTTTATTTAAAGTTTTTATCTGGCGCGTTTCATGACTTCTTTCCAGGTATCCCGCATGGAACGTATATGCATAACAACCTCTTCCATAATTTCAGGATCCTTTTTCATATTCACTTCAAACAATCTTTTCTGGAGATACACATATACTCTGTCAAAATCCTGAGCTACGGGATACTTCATATCTAACGTAGCCCGAAATTCATCGATAATCTTCTGTACCTTAATTATATTGGTATGAGCTTTGGGAATATCCTTCTGCTCCATCGCCATAATTGCAATATTTCCAAATTTAATCGCGCCTTCATACAACATAAGCGTCAACTCGGCTGGTGATGCTGTTAAAATCCTACTATTACTATATTGTGCGTATGCATTCATCGTTGCCATGCCTTTAGCCTCCATGCCTTATCTGTTTTGTCTTTATTTCTACTTCTTTTGATCCATAAATTGCGGCGGAGTAATATTGGAATTGTTCATGTTCCTATAATAATCATATGCCGCTTTTGAGCTTTGGCGCCCCGTCTGCATTTCCCGTTTTGCCTTGACAAATGCTCTTTCAACCAGTTGCTTATTCCGCATTTCCTGCGCCTGTACGGATACACTCAAATCCGTTATCTTTTGAATCAACTGTTGCAGATTTTCGATTTGTTTCTTATATATCTCTTTATTCTGCAACAGTTGTTCCTTGATACGTTCATACAGCTGATCAAAGCCCTGATCCAGACGGTTTAACTCCTTTATCAGTTCCTCTTTTCGCTCCATACCCTGATCAAAATCATCCCAAGATATTACGTCACCCTTCAGAGACTGTTCCTGCTTTCTGTTTTCCTCTTCAATACTTTGCAAGGTATTTACTTTTTTAGTAAGACTTTCTTCCAATATCTTCAGATAATTTTCAATCATTTATTTATCACCTCTTCAATACTTACATTCCCAACAGCCCGGAAATAGCACTTTGGCTGGACTGCAGTTTGGCTAATGCCGTTTCCATAGCGGAAAACTGCTTGTAATACTTATTCTCCATAGCAGTTACTTTTTCTTCCTGTTTCTTGATTTTCTCAGTGTACGATGCATATTCATCTTTCATACGTTTGTCATCATATAGTGTGAAGGAACTGCTATAATCCGTAGCGCTCATTAAGCCCTTCAGCTTATCAGACAAATTTCTTGACAGTTCGGTAAAAAATGTTGATACTGTGCTGGGATCAGAAGCAATCATACCTTTTAAAACATCTGCCTGGCTCATTGTGCTGCTGTCATCCGCATCACCGGCAATATGATAAGCATTCTTTTCATTTTCTGGTGCCGTAAAGTAACTGAGGGTTTCAATACCAAAACTGCTTAAATTAAGTTTTTTCCCATTTATATCAATACTGCTGGACATAATGTCTTTCAGCGCACCGGAAACGGTATTCAAAGTACTATCCCGCCGTAAAACAGAATCCTTGATCTTGGCTTCCCATTTTTCCACTTCCGTGTCAGTCATTGCATCTTTTTCCTCATCAGTCAATGGCTGATAGGATTTAGCTGTAGGAGCATTGTATAATTTATCCATTTCATTTATGATAGAATTATATTCCTTAAGGAAATTTTTAATCATATCATATATGCCGGAGGTGTCATCCTCGGTGGTAATCATGACACTTTCACCCTCTGCTGTTTCCTTGGAAACGGTCAGCGTCAGGCCGTTGATTTCAAATACATTGGACTTCGATGTGTATTTGGCATCGTTTAAATAAATCTCCGCATCCTGCCCGACGATTCTGCTGGCTTCTTTAGAATCAGTGAATCCGAAGGTATCACCATTCTTTATTGCTGCATTTACCGTATCTGCATATTCAAATTTCGCAGTCATAGCCTGGGTGATTTTATCTACTAAATCGTTGCTGCCCTTACCCTCTTCACCGATTTGTTTCTCCGTTGCAGCAATCTCACCATCCACAAGAGCCTTATTGGCAACATTCGTGGTATGGCTGTCTATAGCTGCAATCTGTTTATCCAGTGTCGCCAGGGCGGCCTTACTCTCTTCATCTTCTTCACCAGCCAGCCTTTCCTTTTCTGCCGCCAGCTCTCTTCTTACCTCTTCAAAATCCGTTTTATCGTCATACCCATACTCATTATCTTCATAAAACTTGTTTATCTTTTGGTCATATGCAGCGCTGGACTTTTCCATTGATTCCAGTTGACTTGTTAGCGCTTTTACCTGTTTGGTAACCTCTGCGTTAATTAAAGCCTTCCGCGCATCCACCGATCTTCCCGCCAGCTTTTCATATTGTGCCGTCGTTGCCGCGTCTGCCAGATTGATTCCCATCTTTGTCAATGCGTCAAATCCATTTTGATTATTGGCTGTTATGGCAAAATCAGCGGCTGCACCGGTTTCTTTCGAACTGACATAGAATCTCTGATTCTTCTCATCAAAGTTGGCGTTTACACCGGCGTCTTTCAGCTTGGTGACCACGTCGTTAATGGTGGATGCTCCGGTGAGATTGATTTCTTTCGTCTTTCCCCCTACTGTTACGGAAAAACTGATTTCATCTCCGGCAGCCCCCTTCGTCAAATCCGATAATTTTGTTTTTCCGGTTACCGAACCGTCTAATTGAGCACCGGTCAGATATCCGCTCTTCGCCAGCTTGTTAACCTTCAGCTCCTGTACTCCGTTTACCGCCGTACCGCTGGTTACTACGCTGACTGCATTAGAATTAGAAACCTTGGTGGTCTTCTTAGCATAAGCATCACTAAAACTCATGCTGGTTAAGGCACCGTTATATAGCTTTAAAACCTTAGTGTTTAAATCCTTCCATGCATCGGTCTTCCATTGCTGGCTGGTCTGCTTTTTCTTAAGGGTATCTACTTTTGATCTTTTGACTTTCACCAATTCCGAAATAATGTTTTCCGTATCAAGGCCGGAATTCATGCCTGTTATTCTAATGGCCATGTTAGCCCTCCTATCTCTTTTCGTCAACAAGGATGCCTGCCAGTTCCCATGCCTTGGCGATCATATCCAGGGTCTTCTCGGGAGGCAGCTCTTTAATTACCTCTTTGGTATCCTTGTCTACTATTTTAATGGTTACGCGATTGGTCTTCTCATGGATACCGAAGATAGCTTCGGAATGTTCCATGTTCTTGTTCAGTTTTTCAATCGCTTTTCTGATTTGATCATTAGATGCCTGCTGATTCTGTTGGCCTTGGCCTTCCTGCTCCGACGAACTTCCCTGTTCATCCTTGCCTTTGACTTGAGCCACAGATACCGTAGTTGCATCCACGTTTGCTGCCTGATCCGGAGTGGGAGTTTCCTTACTCTCTGCGACCGGTGCCGACACCGTCTGCTTCTGTACGGGCTGTGCCTGTAATGTCATTATGCTTCCTAATGGTTCGATTGTCATAGTTTCACCTCCGTGTGATAAAAATGTACAAAATACAAAAAGTTACTTCGAGTCTAAACGTCTTCTAGAGTTTATATCGGATTTTTTTAATAAATGTTTATAGTTTCCCATAAATTTATTATACTAAATTTAAAAGGAACCTACAACTGCAGATTCCCTTTAGAATACTTATAATTATTTTGTTATCCAAATAAATTCTTCAATGCTTTCATGCCTTCTGCATCAATAGACTCTTGATTTGCATTTTGAATCTCAATATAAACTTCTTTTCTATATACCGGAATTTCCTTCGGTGCGCTAATGCCTAACTTTACCTGCTCACCCTTGATTTCCAATACCGTTATTTCTATATTATTATTGATAACCAGTGCTTCGTTTTTCTTTCTGGATAAAGCTAACATTTACTCACCTTCTTTCTTCTTATTTAAGATGTCATAAATCGGAAACTTTATCTCATATTGCTTATCTTCCAAAATAACCTGACATGCTTTCTTTTCGATGGCATTAATCACGATCGGTCCTCTTAAATTCACCGACATCATGGTGATGTCTTTAGGTACCGTTAGGGTTACCAACACCAATACCTCGCCTTCCACCAGATTTCCGATAGGTGCAAATACTTCATCATCAATCACCGGGTTATAATCCGGGCAAACAATTAACGGATCCATTACCGGCATGGCAAAAGCAGGTTCCTGAATCGATTGCAGCCAATGCACATTCCCCGGTCCCGCTTCTTCGTCATGAACCAATGCAAAATCAGTCAACGCCGGAAAACCGATAATACCGCCCGGAAACCGAATCACTTTCTCATCATCGATTTCAATTTCATCAAAATTCTTCGTTAATATTTTCATCCTTATCCTCCGCTTAAATATAATTCATCAATGACGTCTGCATAATCTTACCGGTTGCCATCAATGCTGCTTCATACGATAGTTCGGTACTGGTTAACTGAATTACTGTTTCCGTAATATCAATATCTTCGTTCTCCGACTGCAAGGTCTGGAAGGTAGTCTTCTGTGACAATAACCGATTATCAATCAAGTCCAGTCTGGCACTTCTGGTTCCGTTATCCGTAACCGCCACATTAATATCATCCAAGGCTTTCTGCATAACCGAGATGGAATTCTGAAACATGTTGTGAACATTTTCCCTTATATAGCTGTAGGCTTTATTGGCCGCATCCAACTGTTTTTGAATCTGCTCATATTCCGCACTGCCTTTCGAATAATTTCCCAGCAGTTCCTTCATATCATTCACCGTAGCATCTATGGCTACCAAATCCTTCACTGCCCGCTCCAGGTCATCTACATTCCGGTCCATGGTGTGAGTAAACACTTCATCCGCCGTAGTATTGATACATATCCGTTGATTATATCCTACATCATATTCAATCTTTTGTCTATCAGGATTGGCTCCCAGATAATCCTGATTATAGTCAACCGTCTTGGTGGTTCCGTCGGCTTTCACTTCTGTGGCGGTACATGCAAAGTAGTGTTCCGGGCGCATATCACCGTTTTTCCACTCGTCTTTCTCATAAGTGACTCGTATTTCCGTTCCGGCATCTACTGCAGCTTTCAAATCATCATAAGCAGCGTTGGGGAACAAAATCTCACCGGTCTCCGGTATGTAGATAGCATTGCCCCCATTCGTATTTCTAGCCAGGGCTTCCTGATAGGGATTCTTGGGGGTTGCCGTTAAAGACATAATATCAGGAGTAATTGTCTGTTCAACACCATTTATATCCGTATATTTAAACGTTGGTGCTTTGGCATCCGAGGTTTCATCGTAGGCCAGCCGCAGCCGGTGAATATTACCGTTGCTAACATCACCTTCCGTTATTGCAATTTTATCAGCATCGCTGTAATTCCCCTTGCTCAATCCCTCAACCGCACCCATATCTGTGTAATTGATGGAATCAAAATCCTTGATGTTACGCTGCTCGGTTATGGAATATGTTAAATCCTTATCCTCCACTTCACTGGTAAAGCTCAAAGTGGTATCGGTACGGTATCCGGTAAAAACATATCTGCCCGCATAGTCCACATTGGCTGTGGCATAGACTTCATCCCGCAGGGATTTCACCTGTTCCATGATAATTGTCAGATCCGTTGCACCCAAATCCTTATTGGCCGCCTTATCCACCTGTTTGATCATACTTGTGATAACTTCCGAAGCAGTACCCAATGCATCACCGGTTACAGTCAGCCAGGCATCGGCATCCTTGGCATTCCGATCCTTAAACTGGGTCAGTTCCGAAACACTGGTACGAAGACGCAGTGCCCGGATGGCCACAATGGGGTCATCGGAAGGTCTGGTCAGTTTCTTTTGAGTTGCCATCTGGGTACTCAGCTTATCCTGCAGGACCTTATTATTATTAATGTTATATAAGGAATTGTTCTGCATAATTTTATTAGTCATTCTCATATTGCAATTCCTGCCTTTCTATTTGCTGTGAATCAGCCGTTAAACTCCGGTCTGAAGAATCAATCGGTCATAAACCTCGGTTAAGGTCTGTATCATTTTTGATGCTAAAGTATAAGAGTTCTGGAATTTCACCAGATTAACCGCTTCTTCGTCCTCATCTACACCGGATATGGAGTTTCGCTGGTTATCTATGGAGGTAGACAGGCCTTTGTAGGTTTTCGAAAAAGTATTGGCATTGCTGGCATTCATAGCCACATCACCGAGAATTAATTCCAGAAAATCCTTGGCCGTTCCGTTACGGAAGCTGAACATTTCCTTGCTGTTAACCAGTTTAATCATCAAGTCAATCTGTTTGCATTCTTCCACACCCACATCGGATGTGCTCTTACTTCCCAGCCGGTCCGCATTACCCAACAATTCGGCAAAAATTGCCAGGTTTCCGGCGGTCAGTTCATATAAGCCATTTCCTACGGATGCATCCAGTTCGTCTTTCGTATACTGTCCGCCGGTAGGTTTTTCACCGGAAAAGAAAAGACAGCCCGGGTCACCTTTCACATCATATCCACTGGTAAAAATATCGTTTACCTTTTCTGCAAATCCGCGGATCCAGGCATTCATCTGGGTCATGTAGTAAGGAATGCCCTGATAATTTACAGCTTCCCCGATCGCCGCATCTTTTCCCACTTTGGCATTGTTAACAATTTCATCACATTTTTCATTATCCATGATAAAGGTATACTCCTGCCGGGCCTCATCATATTCCCAACCGGAATAGTAGTAGACCTGACCGCCGATGGTGACTTTACCGCCGGTATCAGACAGTCCGCAAACCTTCATATCTTTTAAGTTTTCATTAGATACCGCAATGGTCACGGTGGAGGTGTTTTTTCCGTCAACAACAGTGGTACCTATTTCTTTTACTTTTCCGTTGAAATAAAAGCCGTTGTTACCGTCCCGCAGCTGTACCAGGCCCTTTAGCTTGCCACTCATGGAAGAACTGCTTAAACCGAAGCCATTACCGTTACTCCACTTTACATCATATAAACCATCTATATCGGTCTGATTTACTTTTTCATAGCTCTTTCTGGCTGTACAAACAAGTTGGTTATAATCACTGCCATTGGTCAGCATCTGTCCGCCGGCAATCTTTACCACATAATTCGTGCCGCCGGTCAGCCTTGTGGGCTCATTGATATCGTATATCGGCCATTCATCGACCTCTACATCTACTAACAGCGAAAGCTCATCCACCAGTTTTTCTCTTTGGTCACGCAATTCATTGGCCTTGGAGCCGGACATCTCGATGACATTGATCTGTTTGTTTAGAATCGCAAGTTTCTCGGCAATGGAGTTAATCTGGTCTACTGTTTGCTTGATTTCCAGATTCGTATCATTTTGCATTTCCTGAAGATTACCGTACATATTGTTGAAATAATCAGTCATTGCCTTAACTGTTGAAATAAAATCCGTCTTGGCAGAGGTAGTGCTGGATTTCGTTGTTAAAGATTCCATTGCTGTAAAAAATTTGTTGAACAGGGTATTAAAACCGGATTTACCATCATCTTCAAAATAATCTTCCATGGTCCGCATATAATACTCCTGCACCTCATATTTACCAAGGCTGGCACTGTTATTCCAGTATTTCACATCATAGAAGTGATCGCGAACTCTCTCAATGGCAATGGTATCCACGCCGGCGCCGGCACAGCCATAGGTTGTGAAGGTACGCAGGGCATCATTGGCCTCCTGGTTTACCTGCTGGCGGCTATAGCCTTTTGTCTGGGAATTGGCAATATTATTGGCGGTTGTATTAAGGGCTGCATTGGAAGCACGAAGGCCGCTTCCGGCAATATATAATCCAAAAAATTGTGAGGGCATCCTGCTTCACTCCTTCCCTATATAAAACATGGTTTAACGTCCTAATGTATTGATAATATGCTCCAGCATCTCACTGATTACGTTGATATACCGGCTGGATGCATTATAAGCATTTTGAAACATGATCATATTGCTTAATTCTTCATCGGTAGCCACCCCAATCACCTGCTCTCTGGCCGCAAAGGTCTGGTCTACCGTTATGGTCTGGTTATTACTGATTTCTCTTGCCACCGACGCGGAGTTGCCTACCTGTGAAACCAGACTGTCGTAATACCCGGCCAGATTCACTTTGGTTTCCACATTGGGATTCAGTGTATAAGTTTTTTCATCAAACAGAGCTTTTAATTTCCCGGTGGTATCAAAATCCGCTTTGCCCTCTTTGTTTCTAAAGCCTAACAAGGTGGGAGCCTGCCGGAGTTCATCATTGATGACCATGTTCTTCACGGTATAATCACCATCTGGCGAAATCAGATTGAACATCTGCAGGGGTTCTCCCTTACTGTCACGTAGATAGGTAGAGTCCGGATATGGTCCGGCGGCTTCAGCAGCATCCTTCAACACTCCGTTAATAGCAGTGGTTACCAGGTGAACCAGTTGGTCGAACTCTGCCTGAACATTCATCAATATGGACTGGGAGATATTCTGATCGTAATGTTCGGCATTTTGCAAATCCTGGTAAGTTGCCGGATAATCGCCTCTGGCTAATAATTTTGATTTCAATCCCCCGATATCGGTATTCATATCGGAAGATATGGTTTGTTTTAGGTTAAATACCTTTGCACTATCATAGTTTACCTGTTCATTACCGTTCGCATCGGTAGAGTAGATGGCCAGCTGTTTCCAATATGGCGTATAAAAACCGGTTATAGGATCAACACCTAAGGCAATTTCGTTTATCGAGTCGGTTTTAACAAAGTCATTTCCTTCTATCTTTATATTTACATTACCGAACACATCATTATCATAGGAAATGTTAGCCAGCTTGCCCAACTCATCCAATAACTGGTTTCTTTGATCCCGCAAGTCATTGGCATGTTCATATCCGCCGGATTCGACCCGTAAAATTCTTTCATTAAGATCCTTTATCTGATAACCGATTTCATTGATTCTGTCTACATCGGTCTTTATACTCGCATTTAAGTTATATTGATAATCGCATAATCCCTGATAAACTGCGTCTGCTCTTGTCAGAAATTCATAGCAGCGCTGCACAAAAACACTTTGGTTAGCCGCCTGATCCGGCACATTGGCCAAATCCTGCACGGACTTCCAAAGATTACTGAATGATGTTTGAAAAGCCTCACCGTCCAATTCCTGCAGAAGATCTTCTACCTCTTCCAAAGTTTCGGTCGAAACTTCATAAAAGGCACTCCGCCCAGACTCCCGACGATATGTCTTATCTAAAAAATAATCTCTTGCTGTTTTGGTTTCGGCGTAAACAACGCCAAGACCGAGCTGCTGATACGAAATCGCAGACCCGCTTTTTGATATGGTATTATATATGCTGGCACTCTGCTGTACCATCTGCCTGGTATAGCCTTTGGTGTCCACATTAGACATATTATGCGCTGTGGTGTTCAGCGCATTCTGGCTTGTTTGTAATCCCGATGCTCCTAAATATAAGCTTCCCATCAACGGCATAGTATCACCTCATCAATCAAAAAGGGTTATTGCTTGGCATCGAATCCTTTGGCATCTACTCCGATAGCACTGCCGGAGCTATATGCACCACGATTATAATTGGCTGTTTCCGGCGCTGCCTTCATAGCCTGTAATATATTCATGTCAAATTCCACCATCTCCAATGCGCTCTTGATCAATTCACCGTTTTGTTCATTGATCTTGACTACATTTTTGACTACTGCCTGCAATTTGTCATAAACCTCTGCCAGCTTTTGCTGTTCCGACGGCCTTGGTTCCAAAAATTGAATAATAGCCGTCAGTTTTAAATCTTTAACATCCTTGTTGATTACGTCGGCAATATCTTTTATGGTGCTTTCCATGGATTGCTCCAATCGATTGATCTTGCTTACAACGCTTTGCTCCTCATCCGTGATCTGAGCTAATTGGTTTAAGTCACCGGCTACGATCACCGGTGTTTTTTTCATAGACAACCCCAGCAAGTTTTCATATTCCAAACTGATATCCTCTAAAACAACAATCAGATTTTCAATTAAACTTGCCACGGGATTACCTCATTTCTGCATATTTTTCTACTAATTTATCAGCAAAACTTTCTGCGCTCACCTCATAGTTGCCGTTTTTGATACGGTCTTTAAAGGATGCTACAACATCTTCCCTGATGTCGCTTGCATTTGCCACAGCCTGCTTTGCAGTAGATATATCTTTACCGATGCTGGAGATCTGTAATTTATCGGTTTTGGATACATTTGCTTTACTTTCCGTCTTGCCGGTAAAAGTAGATTTGTATGCCTGTTGTACTTGTGTATAAGCTTCTATACGCATATTTGACTCCTCTCTCCATCCTTGGATTATAATTCTCTACATTTAATATCGGATAATTTGGTAAAGACTTTAGGGTTTTTACAAATTTTTTTCATCTTACTTCCGGTTTGGGGAAAGCACCCTGCTGCCTCCCCCGCCAAACGTCCATACCACACCCCGTCTATACCAAACAAGTTGGCAAAGACAATCATGAATACCGTGGAAAGTATCGTTGGCATTAAGTGCCGCTTAACTGCCGTCATCACTATATAGTTTTGCGCCTTGCTATTTGCATTCACCCGGTTCATCCTATTACTTCCAAAATTTTATTTCTGCGGTGCTCATATGTATGATTTTGTTTTATTTTCTCATACCCATTCCTGGCAATTTGCACTCGTTTATCCTCATGTTCCAGATAATAGTCAATCTTGGCAAATAAATCTTCTTGATTTTCATAATAAACAAAGTCTTCAAAAGGTTCAAAAAAGTCCAAAAATTCTCTTTGAAAATTTGTCAATAGGAACCCGCCGCACCCTAAAATGTCAAATGCTCTTAGTGGAATGCCATTAATAATACTGCGCAGTGTAATATTAAGATTAATTTTGCTCTCGCGGAAAACCAAAGGTGCTTCCGTAAAGTAATCAGCACCACCCATGTTTCGTATAGAAGGGCACCATGCAGTATCATCATCCGTAAATAATTTAAACGCATACTGTTCTGACAATTGTCTGGCAATCTGCGAGCGTTCCATCGCCGTTACTCGTCTGGCCAGATAAAAATTGGCATACATCCATTTATCAGTGACATTACTATCAGCACTTTGGGTAAGAGGTATTAATTGACGCATCTTATTAACCACTCCTTCGTTCAGGGCACTCTCCAAAAAATTGCAGCCGTATACTCCCCGCTGTGCTAATACCAATGCGTCTAAATATCCTTTCGTATATTCATCCAGCTGTCCAAATTTTTCAAAGAGCTTGTCGGCACCTCTGTATAAGTTTCCAACGAATGAGATATCACAGCCAAACCGCTCTGCCTGCTCTGCTGTAGGAACGAATGTGTCATAATACGATACCGGCGCTGCTAACGGAAGATAATGAACAGTCTCGATTCCCTTAGAAAGGAAATAATTATAGTTGTCCTGATCATACAAAAAAATATAATTAGTATCAAAATCAATGGTTTTTGAAAAAAGCGGCACATACGCCGTATCATACACCCATGATACATATTTCACCTTACATGCTTTACAGGCCATGGCTACTACCGGAAAATAATTCATCGTGAACACAAATTCATAAACATCCGCCATAATCGCCGACACCAAATCATTAGCAACCTTCTCATCAATTACAATATCCGTTTGGTATTCGAACGAAGGCCCCCTCTGCACTTCAAAATCCGCATTTTTAAATTCTTCCATCATCAGGGTACCAACCGGCCCCTTCCAGGCTATAAATAAAATTTTTCGCATGTATATCCTCCTTGAAGCAAAGGTTCTATTGTAGCAATGACGTCAATGTATACTTACTAATTATACTCCATTTTTTTGATTATGCGCAATGATTGTCCTTTTTTTACTGACTATCGCTTTCACCTTCCATTTTCCCCGAAAATAGCGGATTACACATACTATCGCTGTAGTTGCCCAGGTAAGGCCGGTGGTTACCCAGATGCCCCAGAAGCCAAGGAAAGCAATTCTGGTCAGAATCTGCGAAAATACGATCCGGCAAGTCACTTCCGTAACACCGTTGATCATTGCAAAACCGGTATCTCCGCAGCCGTTTAAAACTGCTCTCGGCACATAAATCATTCCCAGCCCAAAGTAGCATATGCTGGTGATCCTTAATGCTTTCGCACCGATATCGATAACCGGCTGTTCATTTACAAAAAATCCTACAATATGTTCCCCAAACAAATATACAATAGGAAGCATCACAAGGCTGAAAATAAGTACTATCAATGCAGCTTGATAAAATCCCTTTTTCACTCTCTCAACTTTACCCGCTCCCATATTTTGTCCTGAGTAGGTAACAAGCGCCATCCCCAGGGAGCTGTATGGCTGCTGCACAATCTGCTCTATTCTTCCGGTAATGGTAAACGCTGCCATAACTGTTTCTTCAAACGAATTTACCACACCCTGCAGTGCCATACATGAAATCGCAATCATGGAATTTTGCAACGCAATCGGGACTCCCAACTTAAAAGACTTAATAATAATCTGCTTTTGGGGTCTTAACTGTTCCTTTTTGAAATGAAAATAAGGTACTTTTTTGTATGCATAAGTAATACAGGTAACTGCCGAAACTGCCTGTGAAATAATAGTAGCAAACGCAACTCCGAATACACCCCAGCCCAATAATAAAACGAATGTCAGATCAAGAACAACATTCACGATACTCGCCAGCATCAAGAAATAAAGCGGTGTTTTGGAATCTCCCAATGCTCTTAATATGGCCGCCACACCGTTATATAAGGCAATCGCAACAATACCCGCACTGGTTGTACGCGCATAAATAATGGAATTCCCGATGATACTTTCCGGTGTCGACAAAAATCTGAGTATCCGCGGTGATAAAGTAATTCCAATCAAGCTTACCAGAAGTGCCGCTGTCACCAGAACATAAATTGCATTGGCAATTGTGACGCGGACGTTTTCCTCATCCTTAGCTCCAAAATACTGTGCAACGATTATTCCAATACCGATCGCCAGTCCGGAACTAAGTGAGAAAAACAAAAAATTCATGGAACCGCAGGTGCCAACTGCCGCAAGTTCGTTTGCGCCGACAAATTTTCCCACAATCACCGAGTCTACCATAGTATAAAACTGCTGAAATAAATTACCGATAATTAATGGCCATGCAAACTTCAAAATATGCTTCATGGGACTTCCGACTGTCATATCTGTTGTATTTTTAGTATTCACTTCAAATCCCCTATTTCATTATAATTTCTTGCTGCCCGTTATCTGCCCGGAGCTTCAAAGCAACACTCTTTCCTTCCGTCTGCAGAACATAATCACCCTTGAAGCCTTCTACCTCAACATAACCTTCTGCATCCGTTTTAACTTCATTTTGTGTCCACCATTCACCTTTTATTAGATTTTTCAACATATCATAAGCCGGTTTTAAGCTGTTATCCTTACGAATTGTGCCGCTTGGTGCATTTAACCAGGCACCATCCGCAAAATCCCATGCGGTTACCGCCTCTACCAATGGATGATCAAAAAGAATACGATACATTTCCTCCATCTGTTGTTTCTGACGTTCCTCGTACTCCGGTGTGGAAGGCCATTCCTCTACCTGGAAGTCATTCAGATCTTCAATCTCCGCAGGAATCAATTCTCCCGAAACTAATGTATTTTCAGTAAAATGGATCGGTAATCCGAAATGTTCATAATGAGTCAGCACTTGCTCCAGCTTTTCAGCTCCCCAGTACCCCTGATGCTGATGGGACTGAATTCCGATTGCACTGATCGGTATTCCTGCCTGCAGGCAGCCATCCAATAGAATTTCATAAGAGATTGAAGTATTGAAGTCATTTAATAGCAGAACCGACTGCGGATTTGCTTCTTTTGCTGCCGCAAAAACTTCTTTGATCAAACCTATACGTCCCTTATCCTTACATAATCTGGTGATTGCATTATCGTATTTATCAAAAACAGGCATAATTACCACCTCATTGATCACATCCCACATATCAATGATTCCTTTAAAGCCTGTTACATCTCTGTTAATACGTTCCAATTGTTTCTTCATTATTGTTTCATTATCATATTGCATTAACCAATCCGCACAGGCTGTATGCCAGCATAAAGGATGTCCCTTTACCCTGACGCCTTTGCTCTGCAGGAACTTCGCCGCATTCATTCTGCTCTCGGTTGCCGGCTGCCCTTCCACTCCTTCAAAAGTTCCCCAGTAAAAGGGCAGTGTACCAAAGTTAAATACATCCAGCCATTTGTTCACTCGGTCCTCTAAAAACGGCAGTTCTTCCTGAGAAGGGGCATTTGTGTAAGGTATTGTATCAAAAGCTCCGCAGCCGAACAAAAACTCATGGTTGGTCTGCTTAAGGGCAATCACCCTGTCTGCAACCGGTTTCCCCTGCTCATCAAGTATGTGCAATCTGCATTTTGCCTTACGGTGCATTAAATTTTGACTCATATTTTGTCCCTCCATTATTTCCTTCTGCTTAATTTTTTGATTCCTTATTCTATTATACTTCTTATTTTTCCACGCACTAACTATGTTTTGTTTAATACTGCTCATTTTTTGTCATTCTAACCAAAATGTATTGACATTCCTGCCCATTTTTTATAATCTGATTTCACTACAGCATATTAACAATATGGGGATGCAAATGAAAAAGAAAAACATGACCGCTGATGCAGATAACTTTGAAGACCTGCGATTCAGCTATAACATCAATACCATTGATACTGACTATTTTCCAACGACTTTTGAACTGCACTGGCACAAGTATATCGAAATTGCAGCTTTACCCAGTGACGCAAAAATTGAGCATTTACCGGTTCTGCGAATTAACCAGACATCTTATGAGCTTCATCCCGGAGATGTACTTTTTATGTGGCCGGGCGATCTTCATGAAATATTGGAAAACAGCGATAAGCAATTGATCGGTGTACAGTTTCCTTCCACTCTTTTCCATATATTACCCGATTTCTCCCCATATCTGAATCTTTTCCGTACTTTTCATCTGATTCAGCAAGAAGAAACCCCTGAACTGGCTCAAAGTATACAAATTTATCTGAGTCATATGCTTGTAGCGGAAAAAAATGATAATCATTTTCGCGGAGTTGAAATATTAATTCATCTATGCGAAATGTTTATGGAATTTGGTACTCATATCCATAATACAATTCTGGAAGATGACTTCTCACTCACAAATATCTCCCGCAGTTCTCTGGAAAAAATCAATCTCGCATGCAGGTATATAGCTGAAAATTGCAATCAGCCGCTAAATCTAAATACCATCTCAGCGTATGCAGGGTTCAGTACCTGTTATTTTTCTCGCCTTTTCAAACAGGTAACTAAATATAACTTTGCTGAATATCTGACTTTACAGCGCGTAAAACAGGCAGAGATTTTGTTATCCGATTCATCTCTGCCCATTACTGAAATTTCATTTTTATCCGGTTTTCGCAGTATCTCCACCTTTAATCGCTCTTTTCATCAGATTCGCGGATGCTCCCCCAGCGAGTACCGGTGCTATTATCTATCGAAGTAAGAATAACCATAATAAAAATCATCCCAATTGCCACCAAGTCCTGCCATGCAAAGGGTGTTTTCAGCCAAACTGCCGCCAGGAAGGTGGCACTGACGATTTCAACACTGGCATACAGACTGGTTTTGACCCCTCCTATCAGGGCGACGCTCTGCAAATATAAGCTATACGCCAAGGCGGTGCCAAAAACAATCATAAAGATCAGACAAAGCACCAGTTCCAGGCAAAAATCCACAGATTCCTTCCACGCCCCGGTGGAAACCCCCAGAACAACGCCGCCGATTAGCATTCCGTATCCGTTGACCACCGTACTTCCATACTTGTGAGTCAGTTTTCCCGGCAGCAACGTATAAAGCATCATGGAAACTGCCGACATCAGCCCCCAGGCAAGGGCTTCCCCGGACATCACCAGATTATGAAGATTACCATGGGTGGAAATCATTAAAATCCCGCCCATGGCTAATAAAATCGATATACATTCCATTATTTTGGGCAGTCTTTTACTCATCACACAGGAAACAATTAAAATGAGGGTCTGACCCACATATTGGAGTGCTGTTGCTGTAGCGGAATTAGAATGCGAAATCGCAGTCAAATAGGTATACTGATAAAGCATCAGTCCAAAAACCGCAAATACCAGTAAATGAAGCCCATCCTTTTTAACTTTCCAAACCTGTACAGACTCCTTATCCTTTGAAAACAAACTGATTCCAAGCAAAATAATCCCGGATACTATCATCCTGGTCATGGAAACCCATCCGCTGCTGATTTCAAAGCGTGAAAAGGTATATTGGCCTACCGCCCCGCCAAATCCCCACAGCATTCCCGCCATAAGGGCAAATAAAAGTCCTTTATTCTTCATTGGACGTCTGCCTTGAGCACCGCATTTAACATTACTGTTGCTCCCATGGTGCAATGTTCAGGGGATGAATACTCCTGTTCACAATGCGATAAGCCATCTTTTGATTGAACAAATATCATGGTTGTGGGCAGCATATAGGATGCAAACTGCGCATCATGGCCTGCTCCGGAATGAATATACCGGTAAGAAGCACCTGCTTCCTCTGCCGCCTCTTTCACATAGGAAACCATTTTTTTATCCCAGTAAACAGTGTCTCTATTCCAGGCCTTTTCCACTTCGCAAGTACAGCCCGCCCAGATCTTATCCCCACAGCTCTTTACAATTGCAAGAACCTCTTCCAATACTTCCGGTTTTTCGTGTCGTGCATCAAAGGAAAAATCAAAGAAATCCGGAACACAGGTATGTACACACGGATGGCAAACAACCTCGCCTGTTGTATACACAAGCTCGGGATACCCTAACTTATCTATTTCCTGGTGTAAATAACAAAGTGCCTGAGAAGCTGCTAAAAATGCATCTTTTCGCTTTGGCATGGGAAATGTTCCGGCATGAGTCGTCTGTCCATAAAACCGCAGACGATAGTTAAACATACCAAGCACACAGTCTACCACACCAATGTCGTTTCCTGCATCTTCAAGAATCGGCCCCTGTTCAATATGAGTCTCAAACATACAATAATAGTTTTCCGGTGACAACCGATACTTATGTTCCCCCTTCAAGCCCGACTTTTCAAGCGCTTCTTCAAATGTATCGGTATGGTTTAAAACACTGACTGATTTCATCATCTTCTCATAGCTATAGTTATCTCTGATTCCTTCCGGAAGATAGTCATGACAGACAATTCCGGAGCACATCATGGCCGGCGGAAACAGCGATCCTTCCTCATTGGTCCAGATCATGGCCGTCAAGGGATGTTGATGGGGGATGTCTTGCTGGACAACCGTTTCCAATACCTCCATTGCCGATATGACACCCAGGATTCCATCATAATTTCCGCCGTTTTTTACCGAATCACAATGAGAAGCCATAACAATTCGCCTGGCATCCGGATCCGCACCGGGAATCGTTGCATACATATTTGCAAGATCATCCACTTCGATGGCTGCACCGATTGCCTTCATTCTTTTCGTGAATTCAGTGCGTGCCTGCATGGCCTCCGGTGAAAGGGAATATCTTGTGATTCCTCCATGTCCCGCATCACCGAACCTTGAAAATGTGTTGATTTTATCTACCATTCGTTCTGTACTGCATTTGTACATTCTGCTTCCCTTCTTTCTTATGTTTTCGGTAAAAGTTTTATCGCGTAACTCGCTTCACATAGCGGCCGGTTCCCGGTGTTCCCACATAGTTGCCGTTATCATAGACTAACTGCCCGCGCAAATAAGTTTGAACCGGGTATCCATGCAGCTCTTTCCCTTCCCAGATGGTATGGTCATAGTCTGAGTGCATATTTTCCACATGGATGGTAAAGTCCTTTTCTTTGTCATACAGAACAATATCCGCATCTTTGCCCACCTCAATTGCCCCCTTGTTCTTACAGCCAAATATTCTGGCCACATTAGTAGAGCAAACTTCTACTGCTTTTTCAAAACTGATTTTCCCGGCATTGGCCGCATCTAACATATAGGGGTAAAGATTTTCCACACCGGCACAGCCATTGGGAACTTTGGTAAAATCATCTTTTCCCCAGTCTTTCTCATAACTCTGGAAAGGGCAATGATCGGTAGCGACCGTATCAATAAACCCGGCTTTTAACGCCTTCCAAAGTGCCTCCAAACTTTCCTGTCCTTTCATTGGCGGAGAACATATAAAGTTTCTGCCGTCTTCCCGCTTATATACCTCATTGGTAAATTCCAGATATTGCGGGCAAGTTTCAACCAGCACCTGGTGTCCTGCCATCTTAGCCTGTATGCACGCTTCAAGTCCCTCCTGATCGGCCATATGTACAAGATAAACCGGGGCATCCAAATGTGTGGCCCAATGTACGACTCGTTTATCCGCCTCAGCCTCCACAAATTCCGGCCGGCTCATATAGTGATACCATGCCGAAGTCTTGCCTTCTTTTAAGTACTGTTCGGTGCGAAGGTCGATTAGATCAGGATTCTCTGCATGCACATTGATCATGGCCCCTAACTCTTTTGCCCGCAGCAGCAAGGTTGCCAACACCCCATCATTAACCATCATGCCTTCCTTTTTATAAACCAGAAAACATTTAAAGCTGGTGATTCCTTCCTCCACCGCCTGTTTCATTTCATCAAGGATCTCTCCATCGTTTAAGTCGGTAATACAGCAGTGGAACGCATAATCACAGCAGGCTTCCTTTTCTAATACCGCTTTTTTGGAATTTACAATCCCTAAAATTGTTTCACCTTTACGCTGGATGGGATAATCAAACGTAGTCGTTACACCTCCGCATACCGCCGCTCTGGTTCCGGACAGATAGCTGTCTGACGATACCGTTCCGCCAAATGGCATTGCCATATGGGTATGTGCATCGATTGCTCCCGGCAGCACCAGTTTTCCGGTGGCGTCTACTGTTTTTTTTGCTTCCATACATAAATTGGTTCCGATTTCTACGATCTTGCCATCGTTAACGGCTACATCGGCAAGATAACTCCCTGTGGCGGTTACAACTGTTCCGCCTTTAATCAATAAATCCATAGGCTAACCTCCGGTTCTGCAAACGGACCAGCAACTGGCATTTTTCCATGTGCTTTTCCGTAATAATCTTTGTCAAATACGATGGGGGAACCATCCGGATGCTCAAATTTCTGCTCCGGTTCAAATGCCATGTCAAGTAAATCCGTAGTGATAACCTTGTTTTGCATTTCCGGCATGTAATCATACAAATTTGTCCTTAAGAAAAAGCCTTCTTCCGTTTCTTCCACGCAGATAGATACTTTGTTTGTTTCATCCACAAACGCCTTTTCCTTCGACATCGGCTTGGCACCGTTAAAATAAACATTCCCTTCTGACCAAACGGGAAGCGGATTATAATATCTGTCGCTGGGCGCTGACCCCATCCCGCAATAGCCTTCAAATTGCTTCCGGTACTCATCCACGGTGGGATATTCCTCGTAGGGAATTGTTCCTGTAATCAGGTTTCCATCCGTCCATTCATCATTCTTCATTGTGTCCATCATTTGTTTTAAAGCAGGGCGGATTTCCTGCTGAATGAAAATGTTATTGTAAAATTTCATATCTCCATGCAGAACCGTCATAAATCCCGCAATCTCCGTGCGGTGCGGCACATGGTAAGGCGTATAACGCGGTGCGATTTTGGAAAGTGCTCCGTTCATTACTCCGCGCCCTACTGCGGTAAAAGAACCGGCAATCAGATTGTGTACCATCGCAACTCCCTGAGTAGGAAGTTTCAACGCACAATCCGAAAGAAGTACATTGTGGTCAAGGAGCGTCGGCCCATGAGATATCTCCACAAAAATATCTTCTCCAATTTCGTTTCCCGCTGTATGGTTATATTCTTTTGGCAGGCAATTATCAAAGAACAGGTTACTTGTTACTCTTGTCCCCTGTGCCTGCCAGTCAAGCCATAAACCACGGGTACAGTGATAAATCCGATTACGGCGGATGATAACATCAATGGCCGCATGCATTTTAATTCCGCCGATTTCAGCTCCGCATAAATTTTGTTTATTATTGATATGGTGAATTTTGTTGTCTTCTATGACAGAAAATACGCCGCCCAGATGACCCACGATTCCCGTCTGACCACAATCATGAATATCGCACCTTCTGATCATATGCGAGCCTATTCTCTCCTTACTCCATCCTTCCAGCTGGGCCTGACAAATACACTCCCTCTCCGTCTGGGTTCCATCCTTATATTTCCATTTAGACCACTTATTATCGTTTTCCGGCTGCAGATATTTCCCCAGAGAAATTCCTGAGCATTTCGCCTCATAGATTTCACAATCCTCAATAATCCAGCCCTTTGACCAGTGCGGTCCTACCATCCCTTCCTGATAAGCCGTTGGCGGAGCCCACTGAGTAGCTGCCTGTCTCACGGTAAATCCCGACAGAGTAATATAATCCACACCTTCCTTTTCCGGATAAAAGCAGTTCTTTCTTACACTGATCTCCACATTTTCTTCATTGGGATTCTTACCCTGAAAATTGGCATAGAGAATCGTCTCATCTTCTTTTTCATCCTGAACCGTATACCATACATAGACCGAAAACTCCGGTTCCCATGATGTCTTGCTCTTCTCCGGGTGCGCAACTTTGTCAAATTCCGTCACCTCATACATAGACTTACCGTTCAAGTATACGTCACCTGTATGCGCTATCATTGTAGCCACAAACCAGTCCCCATATACCAGTGTCGTATAGGGATTGTAATCGCCAAACACTTTATTGGAAACTCTTGCTTTCCACACCGTGCCTTCACAAGCCTCCCAGTCTTTTACTGATTCTGCTCCCGTGATAACAGCCGCCCGCTCATCTTCAGAACGGTAAACAATTCTGGCATCTTCCCTGCCAGCATTTAAAGGGCTTACCGCCTCTCTGTAAATTCCCGGTGCAACAATCACCTCATCCCCGGCCACAGCCTTCTTGGCGGCTTCCTGAATCCGTCCGAAAGGTTTTTCCTTGCTCCCGTCTCCGCCTTGTGCTGCATTCACATTTACATAGTACTTCATCAGATATCCTCCTTAAAATATTTTTGATATTTTAGCCATTCGAAATATTCATTTTGTTAAATCTATTGTAGTTCTGCAATCAGCATATGTAAAGTACTCACTTTATTATTTATCCATTTTCATTAACCTTTTTACTAATTCTGCATTATATGTAACAATCGTTTTCCAGTCTAGATTACCCACAAAGTAATTTGCCTTTTTATAATGCTCCCACATTTTTGCAAGTTCAAGGTCTTTGATAATCATTGAAAGAATTTCCTCTGTCTCTGCCAATGTAAGCACAGTATTTCGTTTATTACATGTCGCAGAAAATGCTTCCTTTAATATAACAATATTTACTTCATTTCCCTTACATAGCATAACCTCATACACATCATAAAAATCACGAAGTCTTGTATTTGCTAACCCTCTTGCCAAAATTGTCTGCATTTTCTCTGCCAGAAGTGTTTCAATATTATACGACAATAATGATATTGTTCTATCCTCAAACATCAATTTATATTCATACTTAATTTCCTGAGGTGTAATTACGTCATCTGTAGATATATCTATTTTAATTGTTTGTCTCATGCGTTCAAGTGTGGCTTCGACCATCATACGAACTCCCGGATAATCAAAATTCTCCATTATTTTCTTTGTTGATGTTATCTGAAAACGAACACCATCTTCAATATGTGTATTGCAGATTTCTTCTATAATTTTCTTTGCAGCCTTCTCATTAAGCAGCAAGCCCTTCACCGTTGTATCTATATCCATTGTTGCTCTTATATCCACTCCAACAATAGAAGCTACAAGCATTCCACCCTTTAGAATAAAATTATTTTGATAATCCGACAAAGCAACCCGTTCCAAAAATCTTTCCATAATAAAATTTCTAATCATGGTTTTTGCTATATCATTATCCCCATTTGACATATTTCTCACTTTATCCTTAAGCTGCTTTGCTGTATGAATCATACCAATACCTCCACATATTTCATAACTTCATCTCGAATGTCCAATTTTTCTGCGTATTCAATCAATCTGGATAATTTCTTATTCTGTTGAGACATATACTCCTTAATTGCGGTCTGAAAAATCTGTACTTCATATTTCTTTCTATTTTTAATTAGCTCACAGATACAACGTTCCATATCATATACTTTCACCAGATTTCCGCTACTAGACGGGGCCATCACACTCCCCAATTCATAAGTATTCTTGCTAACATAATGTACTACTTTGGACGGAATCTTAATGTGGGAAACATTATATCCAATCGGAACCGTAAAACAAATTTTGCTATATTCTCGATCCATTAGCCCATGTAAATATAATGCCGTTTCTCCAGAATACACAATCATCTGATTGCGAGTCTGCAATATAAACAGTTCATCGGGCCATACATCATCTAAAATATAAATTCCATGAGCCACCTTTTCCATCCGGTAGTCTTTAATAAATTTTGAAATAAAAGGTTTGGTAAATCCAGATGCAACTGCTTTGGATGTGATTAAGTATCCATTATCTTCTTCTATTAATTTGCTTAAATAATCTGTTTTGTTCATAGTGACATCTCCATTCTTTGTTACTTTTGTTCTTTAATTATACTTTTTTAAAGAGTAGAAGTAAAGTTATTAATAAAAAAAGTAAACTTATATGCAGATATTTATTCCATGTATGCGCAGATTCTATGCAAAATTAAAGATTTTTCTTTGTTGACCATAATAGAAAAGGACATCGCTCTAAATTTTCATTTAGAAAAATGTCCTTAATAATACAGCCTCTTGATTTTACTGTTTTTATTTATCCAACTGTTTCAGGGTCGGGAAAAGCAAAACATCGCGTATCGCTGGCGAATTTGTCAGTAACATCACCAGTCTGTCAATACCATAGCCGATGCCTCCTGTAGGCGGCATACCGATTTCCAGTGCATTCAGGAAATCCTCATCGGTCTGGTTAGCTTCCTCATCACCTTGGGCAAGCAGTGCTTCCTGCGCTTTAAAACGCTCTCTCTGGTCAATGGGATCATTTAATTCTGAATACGCATTACACATTTCACGTCCGGTGATAAACAGTTCAAAGCGCTCTACATAATCCGGCTTGTCCGGTTTTCTCTTAGTAAGGGGAGAGATCTCCACCGGATGGTCCATCACAAAAGTCGGCTGTACCAGATGTTCTTCAACAAACTCTTCAAAGAACAGATTCAGGATATCACCTTTGGTATGTCTGGTCTCATAATGAACATCCTTCTCATCTGCCAGCTTCTTGGCAGCTTCGGTATCAGCTATTTCATCAAAATCCACGCCCGCATACTTCTTAACTGCTTCGATCATGGTCAGTCTTTCAAAAGGCTTACCCAAATCAATCATATGCTCACCATAAGGAACAGTAGTTGTCCCGCAAACCTCTTTGGCAACATGACGGAACATATTTTCAGTTAAATCCATCATTCCATTATAATCGGTATAGGCCTGATATAATTCCATCAGCGTAAATTCCGGATTGTGTCTGGTGTCCAGTCCTTCATTACGGAACACTCTGCCGATTTCGTAGACTCGCTCCATTCCACCAACGATCAGTCTCTTTAAATAGAGTTCAAGGGAAATACGCAGTTTAACATCTTCATCCAACGCATTGAAATGGGTTTCAAAAGGTCTTGCAGCCGCTCCACCGGCATTGGATACCAGCATCGGTGTTTCCACTTCCAGAAAACCTTGTCCGTCCAAATAGCGGCGAATGGAACTGATAATCTGAGAACGCTTTACGAAAGTATCCTTTACATCCTCATTCATAATCAAGTCCGTATATCTTTGGCGATAACGAATATCGGTATTTACCAGACCATGGTATTTTTCCGGGAGAATCTGAAGGCTTTTTGACAGCAGCAGAATCTCACTCACGTGAATGGACATCTCGCCCTTCTGGGTTCTGAATACCTCTCCCTTAATACCAACAATATCGCCTACATCATATTTCTTAAAATCCGCATAGGGTTCTTCCCCCACACTGTCTCTGGCCACATAGCATTGGATATTACCGGGCAGATCCTGAATATTACAAAAAGAAGCTTTACCCATAACGCGCTTGGCCATGATTCGTCCGGCAATCGATACCTGTTTGCCTTCCAATTCATCAAAGTGATCTTTGATTTCCTTGCTGTGATGGGTCACATCATATTTGGTTACCTGAAAAGGATCTTTTCCGTTTTCCTGTAAAACGGCAAGTTTTTCTCTTCTCACCTTCAAAAGCTGATGGATGTCCTGTTCTGCCGGTTGGTTGTTATTTCCCTGTTCTGCCATGTCTGCCTCCCTGTCTACTGATTGGATCTTTGTATCTCCAACACCTTATACTTTAGTGTGCCTGCCTGAGTTTCCACCGAAACGGTTTCACCCACTTTATGTCCGATTAAAGCCTTACCTACCGGTGATTCATTGGAAATTTTACCTTTAAGGCTGTTTGCTTCGGTGGAACCAACAATTTTATATTCTACGTCTTCTTTGTATTCCATATCACGAATCTTCACTTTACAGCCGATGTTGATTTTGTCCAAATCTACTTCGTCTTCAACCACAACTTCGGCATTTTTCAAGATTTTCTCTAATTCTTCGATTCTGGCTTCGATATCACGCTGCTCATCTTTGGCAGCATCATATTCGGCATTTTCAGATAAATCGCCCTGTTCTCTGGCTTCTTTTATCTTCTCTGCCACTTCTTTTCGTTTTACTACTTTTAATTCATGAAGTTCATCCTCATATTTTCTAAGGCCTTCGTAAGTTAATATATTTTTCTTTTCTTCCATAATATAACCATTCCCTTCCCTTGCCAAATTGATGCTAATTAACTTTCGTATTATACCCATTTTTCACCATAGTGTCAAGGAATTTCACCGTTTCTCCCTCTCCTGACCATAAGTTTATAACAAAAGTATCTTTTTTAGCAGGTTTATTTGCCCTGTTTACTACAATACCATATTCATCATAAAAATATTCTTCCAATTCTTCATACAGCGATTCTTCTCCGCCAATTATCGAAATAACATTGACTCTGGGCAAATACGGTGTTAACAAATGAATTAATATATCGCTCACACCGGTCTGCTGCTCCCCCGGCAGACAGATGTCCAGACTTTCCGACTTTTTACATTCACTTAGCATCGCTTCCATTAAAGATACCGGCGGGAGCTCTCCTTGTCCGTCACCGCCCAGCATCCTGCGCACTGTTGGATGCAGGTAAAAATCATCAGGATGCACCCGTTCCATTGCATCCTGCAAGCAGGCTGTCAGCTTTTCGTTTTTCCACGCCCTCTTACCGCAGTAAAACTCCGGCACCGGCACATAGAAATATTGCAGACGACCGTCCTGTATCCTTCCTTTTCTTTGACAACGGTAAATCTCTGCCGGATATTTTTGCCACCACCTTTTCTTTGCACTGGCTTTTTCCTGTATTCCAAAATAAAGTAAGCTCTTCTCATTCTCTTCCATAATGGAGGATATGCATCAAAGAAATAGAGTATGCACCATTTCTTCCAAGTGAACAAAGGTCTCCATTTCATTTACCCTTCTCCGCAGCTCTGCCGAGTGAGGATAACCTGCCGTATACCAGGCCACATGCTTACGCATCTCCCGAATACCGGTATATTCACCTTTGTATGTAAGCAGCAGCGAAGCATGCTTTAATATTGTTTCCCTGATTTCGCTTAAAGGCGGTTTGGGAATTATTTCTCCATTTTCCAGATAGGTACTGATTTGTTCAAATATCCATGGATTGCCCCTAACTGCCCGGCCAACCATGATACCATCGCAGGCAGTCTGTTCCATCATGGCCTGGGCTGATAGCCCATCCACCACATCTCCGTTTCCGATTACCGGAATCTTTACCGCATCTTTCACCGCTGCTATAATATCCCAGTCAGCCTTTCCGGCATAAAATTGATCTCTGGTGCGGCCATGTACGGCGATAGCGGCAGCGCCGGACTGCTCAGCGATCCTGGCCATCTCTACCGCATTGACCGTTTCTGCGGTAAATCCCTTGCGAATTTTAACCGTTACCGGCTTATTTATTGCTTTTACGGTCTTTTCAATGATTTCCCCAGCCAGAAGCGGGGTTTTCATCAAGGCTGATCCTTCGCCGTTATTTACCACCTTAGGCACCGGGCATCCCATATTAATATCTAAAATATCAAAAGGCCGTTCTTCAATCCGTTTGGCCATTTCACTGATAATAGCGGGGTCTGAACCAAATAACTGAAGAGATGTGGGACGTTCTTCCGGATGCAGTTCCAGCAAGCTTTCCGTGTTCTTATTTCCGTATAATATGGCCTTGGCGCTGACCATTTCCATGCAAAGCAAGCCTGCCCCATGCTCTTTGCAAAGTAAACGAAATGGCAGGTCGGTAACCCCTGCCATAGGTGCCAATATTAGATTATTTTCTAAAATCACATTACCTATCTGTATTTCCTTCACGTTAATTCTCCAGGTATTCCTTCACAAATATTTGTCGGTACTTCTCATATTCCTTTTCCAAACCATTTCTGGCACACCGGTGAATGCTCCATGGTTGGTCTTGCCTGGGAACGACCACCTTATACCCTCTTCTTCGAAACTCATAGCAGCAAGAGGAATCGTAAAAATGCCATCCGTCAAACAAATCTTCACGCCATTCGATATCATACTGTGTTGCTATCACAATGCCATCTACAACATCTGCCCCTCTATATTCTTCCTCAAAATCCTCGGTTCTCCTCAATTGCATTTCTCCGGAATAAATCCCCACTAATGTCCCCAACTGTTTGCGTGACTCAAACCAACATCCCGAAGACGGCATTTTTCCGGTTCCCAGTGTTCCGATTATTCCAATAGACGGTTCTGCGCAAAATATCCTTATTATATCCCCGATAAACGTTGGATTAATAATATAGACATCCTGATGAATATAAACTTTATATTTGGCATCGCTTTCTTTCATTGCAAGATTATATGCACCCGCCAAACTTTCGGCTCGATTTACTACAATTACTTCCATTTCCATGCCTTCGGGAATCACTAAATTATCCAGGTATACCAGACACTCTGCCAGTTCTTCCTCACGATTGGAGCAGATGATGAAACTAATCTTATTTTCATTCATATTCCTCGCCCCTCCAGGTAATTCTGATAGTTTTCTTCTACAAACAAAGCATCCGACTCCTGTCCAAAAGCACGTAGCAATTCTGCAAATGCTGTAACTATTTTGACATTTGTACGGCCATAAGCATATGCTTCTTTCAGTAATAATATCGCAATTGCGGTTTGTTCTTCCTCCAGGGCACATGTAAACAATTCAAACAATGTATCAGACGGCTTCCACATATATTTTTTTACCCACTCAAAAAAAAGCGACATAGGGAGTTCCCCCAAATATAGTTGCTCAAGGATTTGCCTCTTTTCCCTTTCCGCCTCTATACCGGTCTGCATTCTGATCATGCATCGGCCTATATAATCCTCGCTATGGACATCTTCTTTCCGGTTCTCTACGTAAGCAGATAACGCCGGTTTACTGTACTGCCTAATTAATGTTTTTTTCATAGATAATACGTAATCCTTCCAACGTTAACTGACTGTTGTAAATCTGTATAGCATCGGTTTCATCGGCAATGATCCTGCCCAGTCCACCGGTAGCCACCACTTTAAGATCGACATAACCGGTTTCTTTCTTCACCTGATTAACAATATATTCCGTCTGGCCAATCTGCCCATAAACCAACCCAACCTGCATACTGGAGATGGTCTCCTGGGCAAGTACCGACTTAGGCTTCTTTATTTCCACTTCCGGCAGCTTCGCCGTATCCTCCCACAATGCTTTAGCCGATATCCGGATACCCGGCGCAGTAATACCGGCACTAAAGCAACCATCCTTCGTCACCAGATCATATGTAGTTGCTGTACCGAAATCAAGCACTAATATTGGACCACCGTAAAGTTCGTAACCTGCTACTGCGTCAACAATCCGATCAGGTCCGATTTCCCGAGGATTTTCGGTTATAATCCTAATACCAGTTTTCACCCCCGGACCTACTATTAAGGGAGTATTTCCGATGTAACGAACAATCGCACCGGTAAGGGCATGCATGACATTGGGTACAACGCTGGCAATAACCGTGCCGGTAATTTGCTTTTTATCCACCTTATTTATATGCAATAAATCCGAAAAAATCATCCCATATTCATCCGAAGTACGTGCCTGTTTGCTCATCAATCGAAAAGTGGTTACTAACTTCTTCCCATCATATACACCACATGTTATATTAGTATTCCCTACATCAATTACTAAAATCATAAAATATCCTTTCTGACCGCCCTAATAAGACCTCTTCTGAAATATGGGGGAGCCAGGGCATCTAAACTGGCTAACACATACCCTTTGGAAAATTCCACATCAAATCCCATGTCTTCTAAGTATGCCTTAATTTCTTCAGCATCATTGATTTTATGGTAAGTACATACCGCCACCTTAATACCCGGGTTTTGACGTAACGTCTTGTCCGCACCCTTAAGCACAGCCAGTTCTGCTCCTTCTACATCTAATTTAATAAAATCCACCTGATTGTCACCTACTATTTCGTCAATAGTAACCGAGCACTCGTCTGACTGGTTTGAAGCAAACTTAGAAATAACTCTAACTTTTTCCTTCCAAGGCCGAAAGGTTGCTTCTAAAGCTTTTTGCCACTTCTCATCGGCTTCAAAAACATACAGTTCGCTACTTCGCTCTACTACTCCAAGAGAAAAATTTGCCTCAGCTGCGCCAACATCCAGAACCACGTCTCCTTCCTTCACATCAAAATCCCCTGTCACATATCTATGAGGTGAATTTATATGCTGTTCCATACAAATAAATCTATATGTAAAAGCAATTTTCTCTGGAGGCCCTTCGTCAAAAAATAGCTTTTTGCCATCATGCAATATATAGTATAGTTTTACTTTTTCATCATAATCTATTATAGGATGTGATTTTTCAAAATATTCTTGCAATTCTTCATCCGGAAATACTTCAACATTTCTTATTATGATGTACTCCAGTGGTGCTTTTATGTCTTCCGGAATTGCTTCATAAGAGATTGTATAGTAATAATCTATTATCTTCATTCTAATCAGCATATTGCCATCATCAATCTTACCATTTGCCTGGATAAGATAATCTAGTAAATCCATATAGTAAACAATAACATTATAATATCGATTTTTCTCATCCAAGGGGTATGCTTTGGCCAGACCAATAATCTGCTGTGCTGCTCCGACATAATCACCTTTTTGCTTTTTGTAAATTACTTCCCTCAACTGTTCTGCAATCACCTGCAAATCATCATTTTGTACACTCATCCTATTTCCTCAATCTTTTCTTTCAAAATACACACCCGATAGTACAGTTCCAACGACTCAAACAACTCCTGCCGCTTGTTCCTAACTTCTCTTATCATCAGCCCGCTGCTGACTTCATCATAATAAAAGTCGCTTTCCTCATTCTCGGTTTCAAGCGCCAGACTGCCGTCCTCTTCAAACCAAATTGTAAAAACTCCTCCCACCTCTTCCGTAAACAGCACACACAAAATATGCAATTCATCCTTAATCGCCTGAGGCATTCCGGCAAATTGCTCATTAAAATAATATTTCTGTTCATAAGAATTGGCACCGCATAACACCGTTCTTTCAGACATATCCATTCATCCCCCTAACCGACACTTCTCCGGCATAAACCTTAATCATTTCGGTTTGGCCTGCTTCCTTCCTCGCTTCTACAAGGAGTTCCCCCAATATCGTAATCCCATGGGAAACACCGATATATTCACCTTTCGGATCCAACACCCTTACCTCTTCACTCATTCCCGCAAGATGTCTGTTATATTCTTCCTGCACAAAAGCAAGATTATCTTCATTCTCAAACAAAACATACAAATCTTCAAATTCCCGTAAGATATCTTCCAACAGCATATCTATGGAAATCTCTTCCCCACATTCTAACAAAAGAGAGGTGGCACTTTCCTGTATTTCGGCAGGAAATTCCACCATGTTTACATTAATCCCGGTACCGATTACCACATAATCGATCACACCCGCCACGGGTTTCATCTCGGTAAGGATGCCGCATACTTTCCTGCCCCTCACCACAATATCATTCGGCCACTTAACCTTAACACCACAATCACATACTTTTTCAATCGCCCTGACTGCTGCCACCGCCATCACTAACGTCAGCATGGGGGCTTTTTCCATTGCAAATGCCGGTCGAAGCATCAGGGAAAAGTAAAGATTTACTCCGTATGGAGACTGCCATTCCCTTCCCCGTCTGCCTTTTCCTGCCGTTTGCTTCTCTGTTCTGACCAATGTGCCATGAGGCGCGCCGCTTTCTGCAAGTCTGGCCGCCTCTACATTGGTGGAATTTATTTCTTCATATCTGCAAACCCTGACAATCATAGGGTTGCTGCCATTACTGCTTTTATGGTGTGCATCCGGTTTTCCGCTTCCTGGAATACCACCGACTGCGCTGATTCAAATACTTCATCAGTGACTTCCATCTCTGAAATACCGAATTTTTCGTAAATTTCTTTTCCCACTGCTGTTTTCAAATCATGAAAGGCAGGCAGGCAGTGCATAAAAATTGCATCTTTATCTGCACGCTCCATAGCTGCTCTATTTACCTGATAAGGCTTCAAGTTTTGAATCCGTTCTTCCCACACTTCCGCCGGTTCTCCCATGGATACCCATACATCGGTATAGATAATATTTGCTCCGGTAGTGCCGGCTGTGGCATCCTCGGTCAAGGTTATCGTTCCACCGGTCTCGGCAGCAATTTCATTGCATTCATCCACCAATTCCCGGGACGGAAAATATTCTTTAGCGGTACAGGCAGTAAAATGCATACCCATTTTAGCACAGGCTACCATCAGGGAATTTCCCATATTGTAACGGGCATCTCCCATATAAGTCAGCTTAATTCCCTGTAATTTTCCAAAGCGCTCACGGATAGTCAGCAAATCAGCCAGCATCTGGGTGGGATGAAATTCATTGGTCAGTCCGTTCCACACCGGCACTCCTGAGTAAAGAGCCAGTTCTTCTACCACTTCCTGACCGTATCCCCGATACTGGATACCGTCGTACATGCTGCTCAGAACCCTTGCAGTATCCGCAATACTTTCTTTCTTGCCAATCTGGGAACCGGAAGAATCCAGATAAGTAGCGT
This sequence comes from Lachnospiraceae bacterium, assembly GCA_031556725.1. Classification (GTDB taxonomy): domain Bacteria; phylum Bacillota; class Clostridia; order Lachnospirales; family Lachnospiraceae; genus UBA935. The sequence goes on from JAVBSL010000041.1 coordinate 31,713, forward strand.
TCATACCCAAATCATAAGCAGCCACTTCAAAAGCACAACGGGTTCTGGTACTGGTTTTCTCAAATATCAGGGCAATGTTCTTGCCTTTATGGTATTCGGTAAAAATCCGTTCTTTCTTCTTTTCTTTTAAATCAGCCGCTAAATCCAGTAAATACGTGATTTCCTCCGGCGAATAATCCAATAATTTTAAAAAATGACGTCCTCGTAAGTTCATACAATTCCTCCCTATTCCGAAACCGGCTTCTTAATCTTCCTTAATCACTTCCTTCAAAGATGCTGCCAGCCCTGCCAGACCTTGAATCTCCGAGGGGATAATAATCTTGGTTGCTTTGCCGTCTGCCGCCTTTTCAAAAGCCTCCAGACTCTTAATATGCAGTACTGCCTGATCTGCTCCGGCTTCACGGATCATCCGGATACCATCAGCTTTAGCCTGCTGCACCTTCATGATAGCCTCCGCTTCACCTTCTGCCTCACGGATCATCTTTTCCTTTTCTGCTTCCGCACGTAAAATGGCTGATTGTTTTTCCGCTTCCGCTTCCAAGATCAAGGAAGCTTTCTTACCCTCTGCTACGGTTACATTGGCTTTCTTCTCACCTTCCGCACGGGTAACTGCTTCACGTCGTTCACGCTCGGCCTTCATCTGTTTTTCCATGGCATTCTGAATCTCTGCCGGCGGAATGATATTCTTAAGTTCCACACGGTTTACCTTAATACCCCAGGGATCGGTTGCCACGTCAAGGGATGCACGCATCTTGGTATTGATAGTTTCTCTGGAGGTCAGGGTCTGATCCAGTTCCAAATCACCGATAATATTTCTCAGGGTAGTTGCCGTCAGATTTTCAATGGCCATAATGGGGTTTTCCACGCCATAAGCATATAGTTTCGGATCTGTAATCTGAAAAAACACTACCGTATCAATTCTCATGGTTACATTGTCCTTGGTGATAACCGGCTGAGGCGCAAAATCCACAACCTGCTCTTTTAAATTCACTCTTTTTGCCACCTTATCGATCAGCGGCAGTTTAATATGAAGTCCTACCGTCCAGGCATCCTGAAAAGCACCCAGTCTTTCCACTACATAGGAATAGGCCTGAGGTACGATCTTAATACATGATGCCAAAATAATTACTAAAAATATCACTAAAATCAACAATATAACTCCCATTTTATTCTTCCTCCGCTTTCTTTTCTTCAATAATCAACTTTACACCATCCACTTTTATTACCACACCCACTGCCCCCACCGGCAGCGTGATGCCCTCCTGTGCAGTTCTTGCCGTCCACTCCTGACCGCCCAGTGTTACCTGGCCGATGCCCTGTAGATTGTCTATCTCGCTGACAACAATTACCTGTCTGCCGATGTAGCTCTCCACATTGGTACGGACTCTGTCCTTGTTAAAGTATTTCACCGCAATGGGGCGGGTAAAATACAACAGCAAAATGGATACTGCCACAAACAATGCCACCTGCAGCCATAACGGCGCACCCAAAACTGCCGCCAGGGTTGCAAGCAAAGCACCTCCTGCAAACCAGATTGTCGTCAGGCCCAAACTGATGATTTCCACAATCACAAATACTACAAACAGTATGAGCCAAATAATAGTCATATCCATAGCGATCTCCTTTATACCCTTATTTTCACACCTTCCATTGTACTACACTTACGTCTTGTATTCAAATAAAAAAAGCGCCAAAGCGCCTTTTTTACTAAAACTACCAGAAAACATGATCTCCTAATACATAACCTTCACGAGCACCCGCTCTTCTAAAGTGCGTAGCTCCGCCTACCGTGGTTTCACCGGCAAGTGCCGCTGCCGCTGCCTGCATACACAAATCAGGTACTTTTCCTTCATAAACCCTTGCCACTTTACCGCTCATCGCCGGCGTAAACTGTCCCGAAGCATAGATAACGCCATGGATGGTATTGGGATATGCACCGCTTCTGACACGGTTCATAACCACTGCCCCCACTCCCAGCATACCTTCATAGGACTGGTTTCCTGCTTCACAATAAATCAATGCACCCAACAATCGGTTTTCATCTGCCGATGCATCTACTTTTCCTCTGTTAGCCAGACGTTTCCGTTCTGCTTCCGCCTTTTCCCTGGCCCGGATGACATCCATGGTTTCTCCTTCATCAATGTGGTACTTCACATCAATGTATTCTGTAGAAACATAGCCTAACTCACCGTCATATTCGACGCTGATCCATCTGTCATTCATAACCTCTACGATATCCAGACCATCATCGTGAGGTATATAGCCCAATATCTCAGCACTGGTATTGGGTTCCTTTCTAACACGAACCGCATCTGTTTCAATCATAGCAATCCAGTTACCTACATCATCTGCCATGGCCTGTGCGGCTTCTCCGGTGAGCAGATACTCATCTTTGGCCCAGCCTACCACATTGCCCGACTGAATTTTTATCCAGCCTTCTTTCTGATCTAAAATCTTACCACCGCAATCTTTATAGAGAAGTCCGATTTTTTCCGAGTTTTCATCGGCTTCAGCCCGCACATTCAATGCATTTTGCACATTGGCCATGGCCAGTTCCATGCTGATCCGCTTCTGCTCTTTTTCAAATTTCTGCTCTATATTCAGTTCTTCTGTTTTCACTTCGACCGTTACATTATTATAAACACTGGGATCCAAAAAAGCGGCTATTCCTGAACTGATAAAAAAACCATCTTCTTTTTCCGCTGCGTCAGCAACAATACCCGGTGTTAATAAACAGCTTATGCCGACAAGTAAAAACAGCAATACGGCAACCACTTTATTCCTTAACATGATCTCCTCCATTTAATAATTCATAATAAATAATACTCATTTATTACAGAAATATTACACAACAATAAAAATAATATACCAAATTATGGAATAATTGTCAACTTATCACGCATTATTACGCCGAATCATCTGTTTTCACTAAAAAAAATCCAAGTTTTCCTCTTGGATTTTTTACATTTTTATTAACTATTTTACAAAATAAATTTATAAGTTTCTGGATTTCTCAACACATGCTTCCACTGCTGCCATCACGGTCCCGCGCATGCCCATTTCTTCTAAAACCTTAACCGCTTCGATGGTGGTTCCGCCAGGGGAACAAACCATATCCTTCAATTCACCCGGATGTTTTCCGGTCTCCAGCACCATTTTAGCGCTTCCCAGTACTGATTGGGCGGCAAATCGGTAAGCCTGATTTCTGGGCATTCCTGCTGCCACGGCACCATCTGCAAGAGCTTCAATAAACATAAATACATAAGCCGGTGAACTGCCGCTGACACCTACCACGGCATCCATCATGTGTTCCGGAACTTCCTCTGCTTTGCCAAAGCTCTCCAAAATCATAATACATTTTTGCATTTCCTCATCGGTTACATTTTCATTTCGGCATACACCGCTGATCGCCTCACCAACCAAAGCCGGGGTGTTGGGCATCACCCTGACAATTTTCACCGGCTGAGCAAATTCCTTTTCTAACCATTCGATGGTCTTACCGGCAGCAATGCTTAAGATAACTGTCTCTTTCCTGATGGCATTCCGCATTTTCTCAATGACGCCTGATAACATTTGGGGTTTCACTGCCAATACCAAAATATCGGCAAATGCGGCTACCGTTTGATTATCTGCGGCTGCCCGGATACCATATTCTGCTGCCGCCTTTTCTGTGGCCGCCGGAAAACTATCCGCTCCCATAATGTCCCTGGTATCTGCAATCCCCTTGGAAAGCATTCCGCCAATCATGGCACTGCCCATATTTCCCAATCCAATAAATCCTATTTTCAAACTTTTGCCTCCTGATTTCTGCGTTGCTGATACGCTTCATACAACAATACTGCTGTTGCTGCTGCCGCATTCAGCGATTCTACCTTCCCCTCCATGGGAATCTTAATATTCACATCAGCATTCTTTGCTGTTTCTTCTTTTAGTCCATTTCCTTCATTACCAATCAAAAAAGCTGCACCGCTGTCATAATCACATTGATCATATTCGCAGGCTCCCTGTAAATGAGCCGCATAAATCTTTATTCCAGCCTCCTGCAGCCGGCCCATGGCCGTCACCAGGTTGTCCGTATAAACAAACGGTACCCGGAATATCGAACCCATGGTGGAACGGATGGTTTTCGGATTGTAGATATCCACACATCCCCGGCTCATAATGATGCCATCAATCCCTGCACCTTCGCCTGTCCGCAGGATAGTTCCCAGATTACCGGGGTCCTGAATATCCTCTAACAGAAGAAAAAATGGGGCTTTTTCTCCCTTTCTCCCCAAAATATCGGAAAGTTCTGCCGTTGATTGCTGTAATACACAGAGGATTCCCTGAGGACTCTTGGTATCGGATATTTTGCAAAACACCTCTTCTGACACCATCTCACAGGAAAATCCATCCAGCTTATTCTTCACTTCCGGCTGTAAGTATTTGCCAAGAAACCCTTCCGTGAGATAGACTTCCCTGATCATCGCTTCCGGAGCTTCCAAAAATAACTTACTTCCTTCTATAATAAAGACGTTTTCCTGATTTCTTACTTTGGTCTTTTCCTGCAATTGAACGATTCTTTTTACACGGCTGTTGGATACACTGGTAATCATTGCGATAATAACCTGCTGACTTCAAATTGATAATTATTAATATCCTTCTGCATCTCAAGAGCATCCTGAATATCAAAATCTACAAATTCACCGTGCTGGTAACCTACCACCCGGTTGCTCTTCCCCTGGCAGAGAATATCGGCAGCATAAGCACCCATGATTGATGCGTAAAAACGGTCCTTACAAGTAGGGCTGCCGCCTCGCTGCATGTACCCCAAAATCGTAGCTCTGGTTTCGATACCGGTAGCGGCCTCGATTCTTCGGGCCATGGAAGTGGAATGTCCGATACCTTCCGCATTAATGATAATGTGATGGGTTTTTCCTCTTTTACGGTTATTGATAATATTATTAATGATAGTCTGTTCATTATAATCATATTTTTCCGGAATCAGAATATCCTCCGCACCATTGGCCACACCGCACCAAAGAGCAATATATCCGGCATTTCTTCCCATAACTTCGATAATACTGCAGCGTTCGTGAGACGAAGATGTATCTCGCACCTTATCAATGGCCTCCATAGCCGTATTGACAGCCGTGTCAAAACCAATGGTATATTCGGTACAGGCAATATCCAGATCAATGGTTCCGGGCACACCGATGGTATTGATTCCCTGTTTGGCCAGTGCCTGGGCACCGCGGTAAGAACCGTCACCACCGATCACTACCACACCGTCAATGCCATGTTTCCGGCATATGTCTGCTGCCTTCTTTTGTCCTTCTTCTTCTCGGAATTCCGTACAACGAGCTGTTCCAAGTACCGTTCCGCCACGTTGGATAATATCGGAAACATCTCGCTTTTCCATGTCCGCTATTTCTTCATTCAAAAGACCCTGATAGCCTTTTTTTATGCCTTTAACCTTAACACCGTTGCTGATTGCCTTTCTGACAACTGCACGGATAGCTGCGTTCATGCCGGGGGCATCACCGCCGCTGGTTAATATTCCGATGGTCTTTATCTCTTTTGCCATTTCATTCCTCCTGTGCTCAGCGTATAAATCTATTACATACGTTGGCATTTGTTCTCATTCTATCCTTTTTTATATGGATTTTCAATCCTTTTTAAAATCCCATGCAACTTTTACATTTTCTTTACCGAAATTTTGCACCAGGGATGCAATCAGTTCCTGATCCGCACAGACGTTTTTGCTGGGCGGCAGTTTCTTCATAGCTTTCACATCTTCCACATATAAGATAACACTGTCATTGCCATCTGATGGTGCTAACAACGCCAGCAATCTCTCATTTTCGGCGTTATAGCTTTCCATATTGGGAAATTTAATCCAAAGTTTTTTGGGAACATCCTCAAAGCTGATAATTCTTTCGCAGATCAGTTTGCCATCTTTCTCTTCTTCCAGGGAAACCCGGCCTCTGATGAATATTTTATTATCTTCAGCCAAAGCGATGCTGTTCTTTTCATAGTCTTTGGGAAATACAACCACTTCTATCACCCCTACAAGGTCTTCCACCTGCAGGAAAGCCATGATTTTATCATTTCTGGTATATTTAATCTTCTTATCAGCAATAATTCCGCCAATTACTGCCGTCTGATTATCCTTTACCACCGTACTGTTACTTTCTTCATCCAGATAAAAGTCGGCCGTTGTATTGGTAATACAGCTTCGCCACATTTCCTCATATTCTTCCAATGGATGACCGCTGACATAAACACCCAGCACTTCTTTTTCAAAAGCCAGCTGCATTTCTTTGCTGTATTCTCCAACATCGGGAAGCTTCACTTCAAAATCTTCCTTTTGGTCCTCGGCGGCAATATCAAACAAACTCATCTGTCCGGCCATATTGCTCTTTTTGTCTCGCTGGATGGAATCCACGATCTGCACATAGGCACTCATAAACTGTTTGCGGGTTCCCGGTAAGCTGTCAAAAGCACCGGCTTTAATAAAGTTCTCAATGGCTTTTTTATTGATATCCTTCTCTGTCATACGGGTTATAAAATCTTTCAGATTGGTAAAAGCCCCTCTGGTACTCCGCTCCTCCACCAAGGCCGCAATCACCGGATGGCCCACCCCCTTAATGGCTGTCAGGGCATAGCGGATGGACTTGCCGCTAACCGAAAATCCACCTTCGCCCTCATTTACATCAGGAGGCAGGATAGCGATTCCCATACTTCGGCAGGTCATAATATATTCTGCCACTTTTCCGGCATTGTCAATCACCGAAGTCATCAAAGCGGCCATAAATTCCACCGGATAATAGTATTTTAAATACGCGGTCTGATAAGCCACCACCGCATAGCAGGCGGCATGAGACTTGTTAAAAGCATATTTGGCAAAATCCATCATATTATCATAAATCTGGGAGGCCACCTGTTCCTCCACTCCGTTAGAAGCACACCCCGGCACCCCTTCCTCCGGATTGCCATATACAAAATTGGCCCGCTCTTTTTCCATTACCGACTGTTTTTTCTTACTCATTGCCCGGCGCACCAGGTCGCTTCGGCCCAGGCTATATCCGCCCAGATCCCGGACAATCTGCATAACCTGCTCCTGATAGACAATACAGCCGTAAGTAGGAGACAGGATCGGTTCCAGTTGAGGACAGGAATAGGTTATTGTAGCATGATTATTTTTACCTTTGATATATTTGGGAATAAAATCCATGGGACCGGGACGATACAGGGAAATCCCGGCAATGACATCCTCCAGATTCTGGGGCTTCAGTTCCTTCATAAAGCTTTTCATACCGCTGCTTTCCAACTGGAACACCCCGTCGGTACGCCCGGTTCCAATGGAAGCCAATACGGTTTTGTCATCAAAATCAATAGCATCAATGTCGATTGGTCTGCCGGTACTTTTTTCTACCAGTCTGGCCGCATTCTGCAATACCGTCAGGGTCCGCAGACCTAGAAAGTCCATCTTTAACAGGCCCAGTTCTTCGATGGTGGTCATGGTAAACTGGGTGGTAGTGGAACCGTCGCTGCCCCTTGAAAGGGGGACAAATTCATCCGCCGGTTTGCTGCAGATAACCACTCCCGCCGCATGCATGGAGGTGTGTCTGGGCAATCCTTCCAGGCGTTTACACATATCAATCAGATGGTGTACCTGTTCATCGCTTTCATATAATTTGCGGAATTCGGGATTGATCTCCAGGGCCCTCTCCAGCGTAATATTCAATTCATTTGGTACCATCTTGGCAATGGAGTCCACAAAGGCATAGGGCAAATCCATTACCCGGCCCACATCCCGGATAACCCCTTTGGCCAGCATAGTACCGAAAGTGGCAATCTGTACCACCCGGTCAGAGCCGTATTTCCGGCTCACATAGTCGATTACTTCCTGCCTTCTTTCGAAGCAGAAATCAATATCAATATCCGGCATGGAAACACGCTCCGGATTCAGGAATCGCTCAAACAGCAGGTTATAACGGATGGGATCGATGTTGGTGATATCCAGACAGTAAGAGACGATACTGCCCGCTGCCGATCCACGCCCGGGACCCACCATAATGTCATTTTCCTTGGCGTACTTAATAAAATCCCAGACAATCAGGAAGTAATCCACAAATCCCATGGAACTGATCACATCAAGTTCATATTCCAGACGTTCTCTTAAGGTCTGTCCGGTGGTTCCGGCGGGTGTGTCGATATTTTCCCCATATCGCTTTTTCAAACCATCAAAACATAATTTATGTAAATATGAAAGGGCATCATATCCCTCCGGTACATCGTACTGAGGCAGCTTGGTCACGCCAAATTCAATCTCCACCTCACACCGGTCGGCAATCCTCTGGGTATTTTCCACCGCTTCCCAGGCATAAGGAAACAGACCCTTCATCTCTTCCTCGCTTTTCACAAAATACTGTCCGCCTTCGTACTTCATCCGGTCTTCGTCGGCCAGTTTTTTCCCTGTTTGAATACACAAAAGGATATCATGGGGGTCCACATCTTCTTTATAGGTATAATGTACATCATTGGTGGCAACCAATGGAATATTCAACTTTTTGCTCATACTGAGAAGAGCCGTATTCACCGTTTTCTGCTCCGGTATACCGTGATCCTGCAATTCCAGGAAATAGTTGTCCTCACCAAAGCAATCCCGGTATTTCAGGGCTGTTTTCTCGGCTTCATCAATTAATCCCTTTTGAATATAACGCTGTACTTCACCGGCCAGACAGGCCGAAAGGGCAATGATACCTTCATGGTACTCCCGCAGCACTTCCATATCCACCCGGGGACGATAATAATAGCCTTCGGTAAAGCCTTTGCTGACAATTTTCATCAGGTTGGCATAGCCGGTATTGTTTTCCGCTAAAAGCACCAGATGATGATACCGTTCATCACCACCGGTCAGTTCCTTATCATAACGGGAGTTAGGTGCCACATAAACCTCACACCCAAGAATCGGCTTAATCCCTTGAGCCTTGGCCTCCCGGTAAAAGTCAATCACCCCGTACATAACACCATGGTCGGTAATGGCTGCGCTGTCCATGCCCAGCTCTTTCACCCGTTTCACATATTCTTTTATCTTATTGGAACCATCTAAAAGACTGTATTCCGTATGTACATGAAGATGCGCAAATGCCATGTGTTGTCTCCTCTTGGGGGGGGGTGCAGGGGGTAGGTCCGGGTGGGGGGTCCAGGGTTTTGGGAGGAGGTTGGGTTTGAGAGGGGTTGGGGGTTCGGGAGTGTCGCGAGGAGATCTTTGT
>JAVBSL010000018.1:0-60333 GCA_031556725.1 Lachnospiraceae bacterium
GAGAAAACTTGCGCTAGAACATATAAAAAGGGTACAATTTGGGGGTGCAAGTTTAAAAAATCTCAGAAAATTAGCTGGATGGGATTCAACATTCCTCGAACGAATCCTTTTTGCACCTGAAAAGTAAATGCGGTGACCGTGAATGGCGGCAGTGTTAACCTTGGCAGCGGTATTTGCAATTTGGCCGATGGAGGTGAAGGCCGTTGTTGTCATTCCGATGACATCTTTTAGGTTTGTGGCGCACGATGGATTTATTAATATAATTGGACCGGATCCGGCGGATAGCAGTACTTATGTGGTTATGGTATCGAATACGGATCATGGAATGCCGCCAGATGGTACAGCTATTTTGGAGTCGCAGATCGGAGCGGATAAAGATTATAAGCTTATTCAAGGAGGGAATAAGGAAGTTGCCTGGCCAAATGGAAGAATGGCATATGTCCATGTTTATAAGCTGGCGGACCCAGTTAGCGGTGAGTATGCGATAGAGGGATATCAAAGTGGGTCGGTAATCTATCAGGCTAATATATCCTTAATGACATCTTTTAGCTTTGCAGCGCACGATGGATTTATTAATATAATTGGACCGGATCCGGCGGATAGCAGTACTTATGTGGTTATGGTATCGGATACGGATCATGGAATGCCGCCAGATGGTACAGCTATTTTGGAGTCGCAGATCGGAGCGGATAAAGATTATAAGCTTATTCAAGGAGGGAATAAGGAGGTTGCCTGGCCTAATGGAAGAATGGCATATATCCATGTTTATAAGCTGGCGGCCCCAGTTAGCGGTGAGTATGCGATAGAGGGATATCAAGGTGGATCGGTAATCTGTCAGAATATGTTGCCCTTAGTGACGCCTTTTGAAGATCCTACTGAGGGCGAGAACCAACAAGCTGTTCCGGTATTCCATCCGGCTTCCTCTACGTCAGGAGCCTGTAATCATACCTGTGAATGGGTGACGGAGACTCTGGCAACGGAAACGGCTGATGGTGTGCTGGCATATCGTTGTACAAAATGCGGAACAGTGACAGGTTACCAGACCGGAGGAACGGCACAGACATCGGCATTTGCAGTTTTTAATACCAGTGTAATCAGTCAATTAAGCAAGGCTAAGAGTGGCGAAACCGTATCAATCGATACGCAATTATGGACCAGTTTTACCCAGGAGGTTATGGAAGCGATTGCCGCCAGGAGAGATCTTAACATCGAAATCACTTACCGTATGGCGGGAAATAATTACCGGATTCTCATCCCAGCTGGTGCTTTCGTTCCGGTGGATGTTGAGTATGCCGGTTTCGATGGCTATCTGGTGGGACTGTATGGGAAAATGACGGATCTCGATTATACATATCATGCAGTTTTATCCAGCTCCATAGAAGCCTCCATTTATCAATAATAATATTTAATTATTTCCCACTCATTTTCAGGTTTCTTTACCAATTCTACTTGAACGCGGATGGTGCTTTTGCTACCAATCACTTTAATAGAATAAATTGCTTGCCCATATTCTCCGGAATATTTAAGATTTCCATTAGGCACAAAGCCATAGTCCTGTATTTCTCCGACAATATTGATGATATTCCAAAGACGAGAGAAGTTACAAAAATCATAAAAGTCAAAATTGCCGTGACAACAATGATAGCTATTTAAGGTTTCTTAGGCAATCTGTAAACATCTGTGCCAGTCATTTGATCGCCTAATTTCTTTTTTTTTGCACTGCATACAAGAACAAGAAATTCAAGCGGCCATATAAACACGAGGATATTTCTTAAAAAAAGTTTTGGTACCGATGGCACTTCCGATGAGTTGGCGCTGTTCCTGACGGCCAAGCCCAATGCTCTCTTCCCAAGGCTTGCTCCATTAATAACATCCTTCAGGCAGTAAACAAAAATCGTCGCCAGCATTAATATTAGTATCTGAAACACAAACCTTTTAGGATCACTTGGAATATTGTTAAATGTAAATAATAAAAATGGACATAATATAACAGCAACAATAATAATATGGTCAATAATAAATGCCCCGCCTTAATTCCAGTACATGCTATTGAACACGAAACAAATCATAAAAATCATAAAAAATTGGAAATACTAATGGATTATATTTCACAAATCAATTATAATGCTATAGAGACCAGTGAAAATAAAGAATATAAAATGAAAGACAGGTATTTATGAAAAAACAATTTTTATTTATTATATTTCCGGTTGTTCTATTTCTATCGGGATGTGCAATGAAAAGTTCCCAAAACGATTTACCAAGACAACAAATAATGATTTATGATATAAGCGGAACATACGAAGAGTTTACGAAAACAGACTTTCCAGTAACGCCCATATCAGGAGAACAGGACGGGAACGTTTCACTTACTTACGGAACAGTGACTCCCAATAAAGAATTAATCACCGATGTGAAGTATGACGGAACGAATATCAGCTTTGTTCCCGTAACCGATCAAGGCATTGGAACTGCGTGGGTTACCCTGACAGCTGATGGCAATGAGCAGACAACTCATATTAAAATATATGATTTGAGCCGCAAGCTGGTTGCTTTGGATTTTGATGATGGACCAAGTGAGTTTACAGATCATATTCTTGATACATTGATCCAAACCGGATCCAGTGCAACGTTTTATTGTACCGGTAGAGCATATCAGGATGTTCGCTGTGTAGAAGTAGGTATCGAGCTTTATCCCGAAACATTTATGCGAGAGGTAAAGAGCGGCCAGCAGATTGGTAATCATACTTATAACCACCCATGGCGAATTATGGATTATGAAAGAGGACCATCCTGGCAGACAAAGGACTGGATGGATTACAGCAAAAGTGAGGTTAGGGAGCAGGTAAAACTTTTAGATGATTTGGTCTTTAGTATGACCGGATTTGTTCCGGAGTATTTCGCACCTCCTTATGGCCGTGACGTTCATTTAAATGCTCTTAAAAAAATTATTCCTGATCGAAAAGATAATTATTACGATACCAGTGACTGGATAATGGCAGAAACAACGGCTGAAGATATTGCGCAAACCATCTTATCGACGCCTACTAATGGAACCGTGCTAATGCATGATGTTTATGTAACAACTGCTAATGGGATAAGAATGGCACTAACATCCAGCGAAGCTGAGAATTTTCAATTTATGACAACATATGAGTTGGATATGATTAAAGAGCAAACGCAATAATCTAATTAATATAATATTTGGGGTAGCTAAGGTAGTAATATATAGCTACTCTTTTTGCTTGATTTATGGCATTATGCATAATGGTGGAAGGCATATTTATCAGTGGCAAAAACAGGAGAGCACAGGAAAGTTGAAAGGTTTTTTAGATAATATAAGATATGAAAAGAATGGAATACCGATTTGGAAAAAAGTTATTGCAACAGGACTCATTTTAGTATTTGGATTCGTACTTGGAATATTTTCAAAGTATTTGGATCATGTCCAAGCGCAAGCCCCATTTTTACTGGGAATTATTGATGAAAAATTAGATTTGCATAATTTTCTGGGTGGTTTTGCGCCTTGGCTGTTAATTGCGGTTTGTATATCTGTTTATAGTAAATCATCTATACGAGCGGCAATAAACGTTTTCGCTTTTTTTATTGCCATGGTATCGGGATACTATTTATATTGTAATTATGTGGCTGGTTTTTTCCCAAGAAACTATGCCATGATATGGTACGGATTTACAATAGTGTCGCCAGTGTTGGCATTTATATGTTGGTATGCAAAGGGGGAAGGGAAAGCAGCAATTGCAATCTCTGCCGGAATTATAGCAATATTGATGCGTTTGGCGATTCACTATGGTATATTCTATATTAATATTAGCTAAGAGCTAAATATTATTGTTTTAATAATAGGAGTTTTTGTGTTGAGAAGATCAAAAAAAGAAATGGCTGTCATGCTTGTTCTCGGAATCGTGTTATTCAGCCTTTGGGGTACGATAATGCCCTTTCTGCTTTGGTGATTGCCGGAGATGACACAGATCCCTTCGCCAACCGCAGACATAGATAATACGTCTTCCGAGTTCGAGTCTATGGAAAAAGCCTATTATAGTAAGTATGTTGAACTGGCTGAAAAATATGGGACATATTCGCTTTATGATTATTACAATATAAAGGATGGCTATTTGGGATACAGTTATCTGAATGGAGTATGTGTGGTTAACCTGATGGATTTCAATGGGGATGGAATACAGGATTTACTTGTTATTTATTCAAATAAACAAATGGATAAAATTATCTCTGACGGATCTGACTTGGAAGTTTATGAATTACCTACTGAAAACACCTATGAATTCGAGATATGGACATATAAAGATGGCGGATTATTAGAAATTTTACATGAACCAGGCGTAAGCTTATGCTATACATATCCCAACCAAACTTCCGATTTCTGGCTGGTATATTACAGAAATTTTATCAATATTTATGAAAATGAACATGGGTTTCCGGTAATTCAGATTTATGATGAGAGTGACCAGGGATGTAAATATACAAATATATTTTATTCAGATGGAAAAATTGTCAGAGATGAGCTTGTGAGTGATGGCGGTTCGCTTCAGATGAATGGTCTGGAAGTTGCAGAGACTATATGGAGTGAAAATGTTGCCGGGTATAATAAAATAGTATTGAGCACTCTTTTAGCCGATTCAAGTCATACAAGTTCTTCCCTTTTTACCGGATACAATATAGATTACAATAATACATTATTACAGACGAAAAGAGTAATAAAATATCTTTCGGGAGAAGACGAGACGCAGGTGGTACCCAATTTTCATGTTGAAGAGGGTGAGTATATTTCTTTGTACTTAGAAGAAATAGAGCGCGCAAACCGTCTCTGCTCCGATAAGGAATTTACCGAAGAACATTATTTTACTTTATATGATATCAATCAAGATGGCATCTCTGAACTCATTTTATATGAGAGCACTTACGGAGCAGGAACGCACTTTCACTTTTACACAATAATGAATGGCGAATTAATAAATTGCGGAGATTACGGGCGCACTAACTTGTATTTTAATGATGAAGGCGGACTTATAGCCTATTTTGGACGTATGGGTGGTTATCAAATTGACAAAATAACCTTGGAAGATGGTGCTATAGTAATTACGGAAATAGCGGAAGGTAATACGCAAGAGGAATATCCGGAACTGGAGGAATATGGATATAATAATTATCAATATTTGCCTTTTTGTCCACCGGCAATACCATTAACGATTTATACATATAGTCAGGAGTAAAGGGAGCGCTGCCAAATTGACGCAGCGCTCCCTATATAATTTTCATTTATACTATAATTTAGTATTCACACCGTTTACATTAGCATACTCATTATCTGCCAGAGGAATCACCAGGCATTTTTGACCGTTAATGGTCTCGGATTTGATCTGATCGACTTTTTCCGGTTTCACCCGCAGGATGACGTCGTAGGTTTTAGTGGGAATAGATTCATCATTGGTAATCAGCTTTTGGGTTTCCAATTCTTGCTGCAGAACCAATACCTGTTGTTCAAGGACTTGTTCTTTTTTCTTCTGTTCATTTGCAGCCAGTGCTTTTTCGTCAATTAAAACCTCAGCTGCGGGCGGCTCATTGCCAAATTCTTCGTGGTAAGCCTGTTTTATTTTAGTGGCCTTTTCTTCGGAGATGCCGCTTTCCATCATCAGTTTCGATACCGTATCCACATCTACAACCACTGGAGTATCATCGTTTTCTACCATTTCATTTAAGCTTTCCAGAACATCCATAAATTTTGCTTCAGCTTCGGCATTATCCTCGCTATAGGCCTGCTTTATGATGGCGTGGAAGGTGTTTTTCTGTTCGGTGGCGGTACGCTTTGAGGCACAGCCAAGTGCACCTTCCATAAATTCCACATGGGGTTCAGCAGCATCTTTGGTATAGAACAGAGCCGAATGAATATCAGCACTTCGGTCATTAAAAGCCGGAAACAGGAAACCGGTATCCGGCGCGCCAACCACCCAGTCGCGGATTCTGGCACCAATCCGGTTTTGGTCCTCACGGTAACCAAGTCCCGGTTTGGAAAGCTGAACCGGACAAATGGCACAGAGCAGGTATTCAAAGACCTCCTCCGATTCATCTAAATTAAGGTTATCGGTAGTTCGCGTCATTACATCATAAGCATCATGAAAAATCAGAATCAGATAATGCCCCACATAGTCATAATTTTCGATTACAAACTCATAAAAACGCTGCAGCAATTCATCATTTTTCAATCGGCTTTCCCGCAGTCCCATTAAAAACTGCTGTCTGCCGCCATTTTCTTCTTCGGTGGGAAAATCCAACTGGAGCAGATTGTTATCTAAAGTACCGGAGAGGGTTTTCTTGGCAATATCCAGGTATTTATAGAATACCTCGTCTTCCAGGTTTAAAAAAGTCTCGGCCAGGTCGGTAATCTTATTTTTAGTGCTGTCTACGTAGCAGCCGCATATTCTGGTAAAGGTACAGGACTCCTTTTTAAATCTGCGCTTTAATTCAAGAACCTCTTTATTGATCATTTATGTAATCCTCACTTTCAGCAATTTTAATATAATTATTTTTTATCCTAAGATAGTTTATCATAAAATTGAAGTCCCGCCAAAGTATTTTTTGTGATATACTATTTAGCAAAGAGGAGGTCTCTGTGATGATATATGAAAAAGTAATTGCTCTCTGGCAATCTTATGCTATTAAAACCGTAGCACAATTAGATAAATATCTGGACAACTTCCGTATTCTATTTGCTTATCATTCTGGACGGATTGAGAATGAAAATATCACCTATCATGATACCAGGGAAATCTTTGAAAATGGAAAGGTACAGGGGTTTACCGGCAATCCCAGAGTTCTTTTTGAGCAGCAAAACCAAAAACTATGCTATGAGTACCTGAAAGAAAAAATTGTGAGCAAGGAGCCGCTTAGTCTGGAATTGATCAGGGAAATCCACAGGATATTGACAAGTGGTACCTATGATGAGAGAAGGTATATTGTAAACGACGAGCGGCCGGGAGAATTCAAGAAGCACGATTATGTGACAGGAATTCATGAAGTGGGTTCCAATGCGAAAGATGTAGAAGCGGATTTAGCGGATTTACTTTGTGAAACACATGATTTTCCGGCTAGTGACATTTTAAAGGTAGCAGTATATCTGCACGCAATGTTTGAATATATCCATCCTTTTGCTGATGGAAATGGCAGGGTGGGCAGAACCTTGATGAACTACTTTCTGATGATTCACGACCACCCGCCGCTTATTGTTTATGAAGAGGATAAGCAGAAATATTATGCCGCATTGCTTCGATTTGATGAGGAGGAAGAACTGGACAGCCTATATGAATTCATGAAAGGACAGTGCGAGAAGACCTGGAGCAGAACACTGGAAAATGTAGCAGGAATTAAAAAAGAACGAAAAGGGTTAAAAGGTTCCTGAGGATGGGAACCTTTTTCTATTATAGATTATCTAATAAGCAGAAGCCGGCAGAAACATAAGGAGGAGGAAGCGTGTCCACAATAGATAGAGAAACATTTAGCGGGTTAATCAGAGAGTATAGCCCCAATATGTATAGACTTGCGGTAGCCATATTACAAAACAGCCATGATGCAGAGGATGCGGTCAGTGAAGCAGTACTGAAAGCTTTTATCAATCTGGATAAGCTTCGTAAGGCCGAGAAATTCAAAGCCTGGATTATGCAGATTACAGCCAATGAAGCCCGAAAGATTTATGGAAAGCAAAAAAACACCTTTACTACGGAATATATGGAGGAGTTGATGCCGGCCTTCCTGGACGAGCATCATGAACTTTGGGATGCGGTTATGAAACTGGATAGTACGTTTCGGGAAGTTATTGTGTTGTTTTATTATGAGCAGCTTGCTATAAAGGAGATCAGTATTGTTCTCCAGGTAAAAGAGGGAACTGTGAAATCAAGACTTTTCAGAGCAAAGCAGCAGCTTAAGGAAATGTTGGTGTAGGATGCGGAGGTTACAGTATGAAGGATAGATTTGATGAAAAATTGTTTTTGATGGCCGGGGAGGAACGACTGAATGTTCCCGGCACTTTAGAGACTAAGATAGAGTCCTTATTGACGGACTTACCGGAAAAAAGAAACGCTTATAAGGTGAATGTAAGAAAGGTCATCGTGCTGGCAGCGGCAATTGTGATGCTGCTTTCCGTCACGGTGACAGCATCGGTGGGAATCATGCGGGAGCGGATGGAAGCAATGAACCAGGCTAAGTTGGAGGAATACTTTAATCAGATTTATAGCCGCAAGAGCGGGTCGTCCAATTATAATCGTTATTTCACTGATTCGGAAAAAGCGCGGATGGAAACACTGCAAATCGCTTATAAGGAGCAGGGATTATTTCCGAAGGGAGAACTGACCTTAATAGATGAGGTTAAGGATTATCGTGGAAAAGGTGTGGCTTATCTAGTGGAAACAGGAACGTTTTTCTTCCCGGAGGAAGAAATGAGTGATGAGCACTTGCTACAGTTAATTGATTTTAGATACAAGCAGGATTATAGTCTGCAAAAAATGAATGAGATGATTGACGCCGGTGAGGTGAAGATGTCCGATGTGCTTGAACCGGAACCGGAAGTTGCGGAGACCGATTCGACTATTTTAGAAAGTGATGCTGTTTGGGATCCGGGACAGGATCTGACGATCAAATATGCCGGAGACTTGAATGTTTTCGCCATGGCAGCAGGAGTGAGAGACCTTTATCTGGGAGGCTGGAATGCTGTTCACCGTATGGCAATCGGCAGTAATACTTCTCAGGTCTTTTACGATGATTTTGAATATGAAACCAGAATAGACGGCTTGTATGTGGATAATGCCGAAAATGTATATATTATTGGCGTGGAATTTAATGAAGAAGGTGAAAAAGACTCCCTGTCCCAAATTCGTTCCTGGGTGCTTTGTAAGTTGGATAAGGATGGAAATGTATTAATGAAAAATCGACTGGGTGATTATAGTAATAAGGAAGCCAGAATGATTGATAAAATGGCTGTCGATGAACAGGGATATATCTATATACATGTAGTACAGGTGGATTTCGATGCACATTTGGCGATTCTTGATGCAGAGGGAAAGCTGGTTTCCAAAGTGAACACGGATCCATACTACATTTGCCATATTGGCGGTTTGGGAGTAGGAAAAGATGGGGAAATATACACCATGATAGGTGAAAAGGGCGGTCAGAATCCAAACAGAAAGGGCATTGCCACCGTGAATCGTGAGGAAAGTACTCTGAGTGAGGTGTATATGGGAATTGTACCGGATGAAGACATTATGCCAAAAGTAATTATCCAGGGAATAGAGTCTGATTTTATCATTTGGGGAATTAATGGTACCTATAGTTACAACCTTGGAGAGAGAAGCGCAATCAGTATCCATCCGGCGTATGAAGCCCCCTGCTCGTTCGAGTCAGTATGTGCCTGTGCCCTGAAAGATGGCCGCATGGTATTTGTGCCCGACTCGGCTCCGGGAGAGACGTACTTTTATTACCAATCCAGTGTAAAAGACTAATCATCTCACCACATATGAAAACGGCTCAATATTTTGAAACCCCATTTCTTTTAGGATGAGAATACTGGCAACCTGATCGTCATTGGTATTGTAACCGGAAATAAAAGGCACCCGAATATGCAGCTTATCCTGGCTGACGTGGGAAAGCAGCCAGGACAGATTCTGAATAACCGTCTGGTTATCTTGTCCCGTATAGGAATGATAAATGGATGGAGTCATGTCTTTGATATCAATGAAATAAAGGTCAACACAATCCAGAACAGCCTGCAAGTGCGAAAGCGGTACTTGCAGGCTTGTTTCAACCGTCAGCTTCCAGGGAGAATTATGCTGCCGGCACACCTCGTAAAACTCCCTGATAAAAGATGCATGGAGCAGAGATTCACCGCCGCCGAATACAACCCCGCCGTTAGTCGCAATGAAGTAAAGGTCATCAATCCTGACCATTTCGTAGAGCTCTGCAGGTGTCAATTGCCGGCATTTTGTCTGGGGATCCCAGGCATGTGGATTCAGGCAATACCGACATTGCAGCGGGCAGCCGTAAGCGCCGACTAAGGTTGTGACGCCTTCGCCATCAACCCCGATGCGGTGCCGGCTGATAGAAAAAACGGGTATGGTAACATCATTCTTCATAGGAAGATTCCTCAAGTGCGGTAAGACCCATCAGTTCATCTTCCGGATAATAAGCGATATCACCGTCAAGCATTTCCGGATCAGTGTTTCCGTTTCCTTTTTCTATCAGATTCTGTATAGCATTAAAGGGTGAGCATGCGGTGAGCGTGGTACAGATGCCAACGGATATACCGAGAACGGCAACTGCCTTGCCCAGATTTTGGCGTAGAGAAAGTTCTCTTTCCAAATAGCGCAGTTCCGCTTCACATTTGGGGCAGGTTCCGAGACAATTACCTTGATGTGTACATTCGGATACAAAAAAGGCAATGTCATTTTCAGCAGCGATTTTGGAACGAATTTCTTTCAAGGCTTTACATTTTTCTTTTCCATTCATAATGAGTTTCCCTCCTAAGATATAATTAACTATAATAGATACGGCGGGCGTTGACAAGATTTATGGTTTTTTTAAAAAAGTATGCTAATTTTGGCAATTTTATAATAATTATGTTATTATTTATTTTTTTTATTGAGTTTTAAAAGAAAATCCTCAAAAATAAAGATGTAACTAATCGAACAAGGGAGGAAAAATAATGAAAGGGAATGGAAAAAAATTAATTACGGCAATGTTGATGATAATGTTGCTGGTACCGGCACTGTCAGGTTGTGCCGCGGAGAATGCAGAAACAACAGTGGCGGAAAGTACTGAAGAAGCGCCCGTGATGTCTGAGGATAATCAGACAGCCGAGGCCACACCGGAAGATGAGAAGGCAGCAGAGGCGGCTGAGGAAGAAGTGGCTGAACCCGGCGGGCTTAAAGAGGTGGTTGTATATTTTCCGAACTGGAACTTAGAAGATAAGAAAGGTATGGAAGGCGGTGAGGTTGCCAGTATTCCGTGGGAGCAGGTGACTTATATTAATCACGCATTCTGGGAAATCACCCCGGATGACGGCACCACGGAAACTTCTTTCGAGCGCAGGGATAATGAAGAGCTTCCCCGAACCCAATTTACCATCGCATCGACAGAGCCGGAAATGGATTATCTGGATCAAACCCCCAGTGAAGCTGATCCCACCATGGCCAGAAACCATTTTACCGAATATGAAGTTTACTCGCAGAAATATCCGGACGTTAATGTGATGATTTCCATTGGTGGCTGGACCAGATGCGGATATTTTTCAGAGATGGCATACACCCCTGAGGGACGGAAATCTTTTGTACAAAGCTGTTTGGATTTAATGAACCAATACGCATGGATTGATGGGATAGACCTTGATTGGGAATACCCCGCCGGTAATCCGGAGGGAGAAAGAATGCCTGAGGATGAAAACGATGAGGGTTGTCCAATCTGGGGAACACCCGAGGAGGATAACTGGAATTTTGCTCTTTTGCTGAAGGAATTACGGGAAGCAATGGATGTGGAATTCGGTACCGGGGTTAAAAAACTGACAGCTTGTGCATCAGCATCTTACGGATGGTCACTGCCTTGCCAGGATTGGGTAGCCGCAGAGCCGCATTTGGATATGATAAACATTATGACTTATGATTTTGCCGGTACATGGGCAGGCGTAACCAGTCATAACAGCAGTATGACCGATGTTCGGGGAGCTGTTAATTTTCTGATGGGTAAGGATATTCCGGCTGAAAAGCTTAATATCGGATCTCCGCTATATGGGGTAGAACTAAAAATGATGGGAACAAAATTTTCAACCGTATTAGGAGCGCCCATAGAACCTGAGCGACCAAGTACGATAGAAATAAGCCAGAAAGAGATCAGCCAATTTAAGAAAGAGGCTGTCAGCGGATATACGGTGAAGGAAGAAGACGGAAAATGGGTTATGGACAGTGAATTTACTTCCGAAGAAACCGGCTGGCATTTTACTTATGATAAAGACGGCCAGGCACCTTATCTATACAATGATGACGAAAGCTCTGATTATTATGGTTGGTTTATTTCTTACGAAGATGAACTTTCCCTTCAGGCCAAATTAGATTATATCCACAAATTCAACCTTGGTGGCATAATCGTGTGGGAGAGCAGTGAGGACACGGTAGATCATCAATTTGTTACCCAGATGGGAACGAATTTATTACATTAATTAAACAACCGGATAAAAGTGGCACCACCCAACAGGAATCATCGGGTGGTGCCACTATATTATTGCTTTGTTACCTGTACGAAAAGTAATAATTATTCCGTCGGAGTACCGTACAATAGTCCGCGGGAGCCGGTAGCCAGGAAGAAGCGGCCGAAAACGCGGGAATCACCGGCAATAGCATTGATGTCACCAAACATCTGCTGATCATTATTAATCCGTACCCATGTCTTGCAGTCATCTTCTGATCGGTAAAATCCATAAACCCCATCAATAGTTGCGGCGGCATAAATTGTTTTATTAAAAAGGTTATCGATATTAGCAGCAGCTCTGGCACTAAGAACACCTAACCCGATCTTATAGAAGGTATCCCCCGCTTTTGTTAATTTGATATAGGAAAGGGTATCAAAATCAGAGTCGTAATGGATTTTCCAGATCCCATGCTCGCCGAGGGAGAGGTAAATGACCCCTTCCTTGTAACTTGCCACCCAGACAGAGGATTTGTCGGAAGTATCAATATTAGCGATCGGGTAGGAGGGCACTTCATCGGGTACCGGATACTGGCGAAACAGAATACCCCAGGTCGTACTGATATAGAGAATGCGACTGGTATCAAAAGCATACATTAGGTGGCTGTTGCAGCGATCAGCAAAGACCTTGGCAAAGCCATTTTGAACAGGTCGGCGCTGTAAGTCATAGAAACGGCAGGGGGAGAAAGTCTGTCCCTTATCGCGACTGAAGAGAACTGCACTCAGGGGAAGGGTATTACCATCCGCAATGGACCACACAATGCTTTGACAATCGGGTCCCATGGCTACCCATCCGGCATTGACATTAGGACAGGAAATGCGGTCCAGCAGAGAATTCACATAGTCGGATATTCCGTATGGCAGCGGCAGGTGGGTAAAGGTTTTGCATTGGTCTTCCGATAAAATCAGACCGCCGGTGGTCTTGCCGGTCCAGTTTCCACGTGGTGTCACCACCACACAGTTTGGATTTTCATCAGAATAATCTGCATTAATACAGGTAATATAACGGTTACCGTTCTCATCGGCAAAGGAATTTTGGCAGGGGGTATTTAAGTCAGTAAATGCGAACCCACCCAAATCGCCCACAATATCCAGAGCCAGAACATCGCCTGCCGGCGGGCTATAGACATTTAAGTGAACCGTTTCTTCGATACCGGTGCAGCGATCCTGCCAGAGACAGTCCCCGGCAGTAAAATTATGGGTGCCAAATACACCGGTTCCGGAATTGAACAGGACATCATCAGGGTCAAAGGGATTGATCTTAATATCGCTAAGCCAGTGGAGAATGGAATGGTTTCCGTTATACTCCGGTTTCATATAGGAAGTATTAAAGTGCAGATTATCCGTTTCCAAATCAAATAAAGAAACTTCATAAGTATTACCATAGTCCCGGGAAAGGAAAACCACATCACCCCGCCGCTCGCAGACGGTGGTAACCGCCAGTAACCCCGGCTGGGCCGGGCAGGAAGAAATGCCGCCAAAGCCGCAGTCATTATTTCCATCCTTCGTATAGTAAAAGGGCGGGCCGCCGGGGGTAATATCTTCGTAAGTGCCCAGGGTGCCGTCAGCCATAACAGGATAGCGCAGAACAAGTCCGCCGTAACAATCGCCCGAATCACAACTGTATCCCACATCATAGATATAAGATTGTTTGCCTGTTCCGGATAAAGTGACGTAAAAATACTTACCGTCAAAATCATAGCGGTGTCCAACCAGACCATTTATCTTCACTTCATTTATTTCCCGGCAGGCCGGCATGGGCAGAGCATCCCAGGTGCTGCCGGCATCGTGGGAAATATACAGACTGTGGCCACGTAAAGTATCATTATTAACAGCATTATTTAGTCCCGCAGTAGCCAGTACCAATATCTGGGAACGCCCTTCCTTTACGGTAACCGGATTGACCCAGATAAAGGTATCATGAAGTTCGTTTTTACGGGTATCTGATGCAATGGATATGCTTTCCCAATCTTGTCCCCGGTTAGCGCTGCGCAGTAGGCCGCCCTGCTGACTGGCAAAATAAAGAATATCGGAATTGTTCGGATCCACCACCAGGCGTGCTCCGGTTCCCCGGCCGTTCCAGTTTCCATGGACCGGACAAGGCAGAGGATAATAGGAGAAGGTTTGGCCGTAATCTTCGGAAACGGCTAATTTACCGTTTGGCTGACCGTCTACTCCGCAGGCAATGTATAAACGTGCGGGGTAGTGAGGGTCGATTGCCAGGGCAGTAACAAAGGTTTCACTGATATCTAACATGGTTACATGATCAATTAGACTGACCCATTGCTCGGCATTCCGGTCATAGCGATAAGTGCCGCCGATATCAGTTCGCAGATAGACCAGACCTTTTTCTTTGGGATGGAACAAAAAGCCTGTTACATAGCCGCCTCCCGGAATGGGGAGGTTTTGATATTGATAGGGAATCGTTTGCATTTTATACCTCCTGATAAATCTGATATTCTTTTCCTTCCCGGATAAATAAAGGAAGAATATCCAGTGGTGCATCGACGGTAATGGTCTGGCCGCCTTCATACAGTGTTCCGCTGACCGCATCCTGCCACCGGCATCCCACCGGCAGATAAACACTGCGTTTAAAGGTTTGGGCTTCCATCACCGGGGCAACTAAAATATCCGGGCCGAACATATACTCATCCTCGTAACCCCAGCAGGCAGTATCCGCCGGGAAATCAAAGAACAGCGGCCGCATCACCGGTGTCCCGTGAAGGTGAGCCTCTTTCATGCAGTCACGGATATAATCCCGCAAATTTTCTCTGATAAGTAAAAATTTCTTCATGATCTTATAATTATCTTCGCCAAAACTCCAGATTTCATTGTCCTGACCGGAGGAGAAGGTTCTGACCCCATCAATGTATTCCACTTCTCTTTCATAATAAGGAAGACGTTCCCCATGCAGGCGGAAGACCGGACAGAAAGCACCCCATTCAAACCATCTTACCAACAGCTCGCGAAAAGCCGGGTCTTTACCGTCACCGCCGATAAAGCCGCCAATATCACTGGTCCACCAGGGAATTCCCGCAACCCCCATGGAGAGGCCGGCCTGGAGTTGTTCGCGAAAAGCCCGGAAGGTGGAACTGATATCTCCAGACCAGGTCAAAGCACCGTATTTCTGGCTGCCTGCCCAGGCACAGCGGACCAGACTCATAATATCTTTTTCTCCTACGGATTTCAGTCCGTCATAAAAGCCCTTGGCATACATCACCGGATAAATATTGGTGCATTGCATAGCCGGACCGGCATAATAGCGGAACACATCAAAATCATAGGGACCAAATTCCGGCTCGGCTTCATCCAGCCAGAAGCAGTGGATACCCTTGTCATAATAGTTTTCCTTACAGCGGTCCCAGACATATTTCTGAGCACCGGGATGGGTAGCATCATAGAAGGTGGTATCCCCCATCCAATTCATATGAAAACCGGAAGCCCGGTCGGTTTTGACCAGATAACCGTGATCGGCCATAGTACCGTAATTCTTCGAACGCTCATCAATGGTGGGCCAGACGCTGACAGCCAGTTCCACACCTAACTCTTTACATTCCCGGACCATTCCTTCCGGATCCGGCCAATCTTTGGGGTCAAACATAAAATCACCCTGAAGGGTCCAATGGAAAAAGTCCACCACCACCACATCCATAGGCAGCCCGCGGCGTTTATGCTCCCGGACCACGTTCATCAATTCTTCCTGATTGCGGTAGCGAAGCTTACATTGCCAAAAACCCAGCCCGTATTCCGGCATCATAGGGGAAAAGCCGGTGGCTCTTACATAGTTTTCCACGATGGCAGCAGGGGTATCACCGGCGGTAATATAATAATCCAGTTTTTTGGTGCTGGGTGCGGTCCATTCGGTTTTATTAGTGCCAAAGGTAACATTTCCCACGGCCGGATTATTCCAGAGAAAACCATAGCCCCGGCTGGAAATGTAGAAGGGAACGCAGGCCTGGGAATTACGATGACACAATTCTAAGGAGGCCCCTTTTTTATTTAACTGTGCATCCTGATATTGCCCCATGCCATAGATCTTTTCATCATCAAAAGCTTCAAAACGGGCAGCCAGACTGTAATCGGTGGTGCCGGGAATGGGTTTGATCTCTCTGGCTTCGATGCGCAGGGGAACACAATAGCGGTCGATCCGATCACGATTGCGCCAATATTCCGCAGTGAGCAATTCGTTCTTATCATTATAATAGGAAATCCATCCTTCAAAGGAAACCCGGGCCGTAATCTTTCCATTGGTAATGAACGCCTCGGTATTGGTTTGCGCATGCTTACGACGTTCTTCGGGAGTGTACCACCAGGGTTCGGTAGTGTCGATTTCAGTGATTTTGATTGCTGCCTCGGTGGGTGCCGGCACTTCGGTCAGAGCCCAGTCATTATCATCCATACGGGCATCTCTGGTCATGCGGACCCGCAGGGAATCCTTGCCCCAGGGGGTGATGGTGACGATGGCTGTTCCATATTCCATAATTAGTGTATTGTCTTTTTTTGAAAATCGCATTTCTATTCCTCCGCCCTTATAGTATTGAATACTATAATTTTACTCAATTATGGCTATGCGGTCAATAAAACGATAGTCAAAAAAGGCATGCTCTTTTAGTCAATTTTAACAGGAAAAATTAGTGATTATGTAAGGTGCTTTGATTGCAAACAAAAAGACGTTAGGGTATAATAAGCATTAAGCTAAAAGTAACCACATATACAGGGAGGGCAGGGGTTGAAACATTTAAAAATTTTTTTTGGTAAAATATTTCTGACGGCAGTGCTGATTATTCTTCAGATGGCCTGGTATATTGTTTTTTTAATTCGGTTAACCGGGTATTCAACGGTGGTCAGCCTTATATTCCGGGTACTCAGTATTCTGATTATATTGTTTATTATCAGCAAAGAAGATAATTCGGCCTATAAGATCGGCTGGATTGTCTTGATTATGGCGATGCCTCTGTTTGGCGGCCTGCTTTATCTGAGCTTTGGGAATAAACGTCCCGCCAAAGGCTTGCGAAAACGTTTGGATAAAGAACATCAGGACTTAAATGCAGAGTTAGAACAAGATTCGGATTTGATGGGAGAAATCCGCAGACTGAGTGTACGAAGTGCAGGCACCAGTCAATATTTATATGGGAAAAGTGATTATCCGGTTTATAAGAACACCGCCACCGATTATTACAAGGTCGGAGAAGAAATGTTTCGGGATATGATTATAGAATTGGAAAAGGCACAACATTTTATCTTTCTGGAGTATTTTATAATTCAAGAAGGAAACATGTGGAACCGGATTCTGGATATATTGAAAGCAAAAGCAGCTCAGGGGGTAGATGTCAGGCTTATTTATGATGACATGGGTTCATTATTTCTGTTGCCCAAACATTTTGCCAGGGATATGGAAAAGCAGGGCATTAAGTGTATGGCATTTAATCCTATTATTCCCATATTCTCCATGGTGATGAATAATCGCGATCACCGGAAGATTTTGGTGATCGATGGGCATACGGCATTTAATGGTGGTATAAACCTTTCGGATGAATATATTAATGAAGTAGAACGTTTCGGACATTGGAAGGATACCGGTGTCAGGATAAAAGGGGATGCGGTTTGGAACTTTACCCTGATGTTTTTGGAAATATGGTATGCTTTCCGGAAGGAAAGGGACGATTTAGACGAGCTCCGTCCCCATCGGCATCATCCGGGGGCTTTCTCTTCAGATGGTTATGTTCAGCCATTTAGCGACAGTCCTTTGGATGAAGAGACCATCGGTGAAAATTTATACATTGATATTTTAAACCGTGCCAGAGAGTATGTGTATATTTTCACCCCATATCTGATCATTGACAATGAAATGAAGGGGGCTTTATGCCTGGCCGCCAAAAGGGGAGTCGATGTGAAGCTGGTGGTGCCGGGAATTCCCGATAAGAAGCTGGTATTCCGTTTAACCCGTTCCTATTATGAGCCTTTAATCAAAGCCGGAGTGCAAATCTATGAATACAGCCCGGGTTTTCTCCATGCCAAGAGCTATGTATGTGATGACGAAATAGCGGTAGTGGGAACCATTAATATGGATTATAGGAGTCTTTATTTACACTTTGAATGCGGAACATATATGTATCGGACCGGAATGATTGCCGACTTAAAAGAGGATGCTTTGCGGACAGTGGAACGAAGCCGGCAGATTACCTTAAGCGATGTCCGGACCGGCTTTTTCGGCATGCTGTTTGACGCGGTATTACGGTTGCTGGCACCGCTTTTGTAAAGCAGTAAAATGAAAAAGTGAAAAAAAAATAAATTTATGTGGATTTTTTATTAAAAAGGATGATATAATATTGCCCAAGGCAAAACAGGTGTGAATCTGTGACGCAAAACTATAGGGTCTGCTTGGCAGATAGCCAGTTGCTCCGTGGTAATATGGGCAGATGGCTTTTTTTGTTTACTAATAGATAGGCAGAGGTATTAATTTGGAAACAAATAAAGAATCAAACATGACAAAGCAATTAGGCTTTGTTGTGAAATTATTCCGTAAGGCAGCAACATTGCGAAATAAGATAAACCGGCAGATGGAGGGGAAATATTCGCCTTCTGTTATTGCTATGGTTTCGGCGGCAGCGGCAGCACTATTGATGATTATCATGCTGTTTTTGCCGAATTATTTAGGTGTTGCCAATGATGGTTCTTATATCAAAGTAATGAATGCCGCCGGCGTTTATCATATCGAGAACCAGGTGGGAGATATATATAATAATTATTTTGTAAAGACGTATTCCAATGTGATGTCAGGTTATCAGAAGCCTGAAAATTGGATGAACAGCCAGGTTTTGACCGTTAAAGCAGCGGTTTTGCTGGATGATATCATTACCAGAGACAAATTTTTTGATATTCGTTTTTTAGCACTGATTTATGGTATCTTTTATGTGCCGGCAATTTATTTGCTGACCAAGCAGGCATGTATGCGTGTAAAACGATTTTCGGAAGGGATCATTCTGGGTGCTGTCAGCACTTTAATCTTTGCAGATGTTGCATACATATCTTATTTCAACTCTTTTTATCCGGAAGCACTATGGTTTATCAGCTTAATGTATTGTGTCAGTGCGGCGGTTTCCTTTCAAGAAAACAAGAACGGCTATGTGGATTTTGGCTATTTAGTGCTATATATTATATCTGGGATTGTGCTTATTACTTCTCGCAGCGAGTGTGCTTATATCGGAATCCTTCTGTCGGTTTATTGTTTGAAGCTATTGTTTATCAGGCGGAACTGGATGTGGGGGGTTATTTGTATATTATGCGGGTTAGGCTTAAGTTTTATTTCCATCGTCTGCATGATCAGAATGCCCAGTGAATACAACGAGGTAAGTAAATTTCATGCCATGACCAGAGGGGTTTTGTTCCAGTCGGATAATCCGGAAAAAACGCTGGCGGAGTTTGGCATCCCGGCTTCTTACGAACTGCTTGCAGATGCATCGGGATATGATTATCTCCCCCTGGTCAAGGCTGCCGATCCGGTTCTGGAGGAAGAGTTTTTAAGTAAATATAGTGTTGTGGATATTGCAACTTACTATGTCAGACATCCGGGGAAATTTTTATCGATGGTTGATGTTTCCATCAAATCCTGCTTCGGTATCCGACGAGAGTATTGCGGAAATTATGAAAAGCGGGTAGGGCTGCCGGAACGAGCCAGAAGTATTTTCTGGTCGGCTTGGAGTACTTTTAAGAACAATTCGGCACCGAAGACTATCGGCTTTCTGTTTGTGTTATGTGCAGCAGTATTTTTGCTGTATGGAAGAGGATATTCCCTGCGTCCGGTAAAAGATCGAAGAAGTACTGTATTTGTAGATATGATGATGATGCTGGTATTGGTTTGCTTTGTACAGGCAGCGATTACAATTGTCAACAGCGGTGATGCAGAGATGGTACAGCATTGTTTTCTGATCAGCTATGCAATGGATATTTTGACGTACTTTGTGTTTGCTGAGATTATTCATAAAATTAATATTTTCTAAAATATAAGGGGTCGGATAGGGCGAGAAAGGACACGGTAATTAATATGGTAAAGAAGAGAGCAACGGGTTATTTATTACAGGATATCGGATTGATAGTCTTTTTGATAAGCATTGGCGCCATGGCATTTACAATGGGTAATGCAGGCAGTGAAGCATTGTTGTTAGAGTTTGCGATTATGATGATGGGTGCTTTTCTGGCGATTTTACTGGCTGGATTTAAACTGATCAGTTTGTCGGTGGTGGTAGCGGGCTTTGAGATCGTGGCCTATACGGCTTATAAAATCTTTGGTGTTTATGCTTATTCGGAACCCATTGACTGGTTATGTTACATATGGATCGTTCTGCCGATCATATCGGTTGTTTCCATGTACTTGTTTGTATATGGAAACCGTCAGACCGAATTGGAAAATGATGTGTTAAAGGAGCAGGTTGAAGAATTGGTTATGGTTAATTCGCTGACCGGATTATATAATCTGCGAAGCTTATATCTGGATCTGCAGAAACAGGTAGCATATGCGGAGCGGAATAACATCTTTATCTGTCTGATGATCGTGGAAATCAGATATGAGCAGGAACTGCGCAGTGTCTTGTCACGTAGAAATTATGAAGATATGATTCAGACGGTAGCCAATATTGTGGTGGATGCTGTCCGGGTGGAAGACCGGGTTTATTCCCTTGATAATAAAGGAACGGTAGGAGTTATGCTTACCTGTGATAAAGCGGGCAGTGAATTTGCAAAAAACCGGATTAAGACACGGATCGAAAACCGGGAGGCATTTAAAGGGATTACCGATTCATCTATAAACGTGGAAGTCAGAATAGCCTGCATTCAATATGATAAGGAACAATTTGGCAATGATATGATTTTGTTTAAACAAAAAACAGAAAGTGAATTGCAATATGACGTTTAAAAGATTTTTGTTTAGCGCTCTGATCATAACCGGCATTACCCTTTGGGGAGAAAATGTGCATGCTGAAAATGAAAAGATGCTTCCGGAAGGTGAAATTTTAATTATATATTCAGACGGCGCAGATGCAGATTCCATGGAGGCGGTGCGGGCGATAGCGGAAATCCTGACCTATCAGAGTTTTAAGGTCGTATATGCCCCGGCAAGCCAATGCCATGGACAGTTGGAGCGTTTTCGCAACATTATCTGCTATAAGATCGATCGATATCCGGAGAAGTTGCTGGCAGAGCTTTATGACATGGAAACAAGAGGACGGGAAATACTGGATAACCTGGCGGAAGATGAGGTGACTCTGGACGGCATTCAGCTGATGTTTGTGGGAAATGAATTTTTGAGGCAGTATCTGAACGCAACGATGCGGCCGGGATGGTATGTAGATAATCCTAAAACAGTTGGCAAGCTAACCTATCATTTTAATGACTATACCGCCAAAGAAGTATTAGCGAAAGAAGATGATTTTACATTTTTAACGGGAAACCTGGATTATGTTTCCGGTAAAATAGAAGTGGATGAGCAGGAGGGATATTTTTGTGCAACCAGGGGAGTGCTCACTCATATACCGGTCAGTGACATGGAGATGGCTTTGATCCGGTCGGCATTTACCAGAGAAGTTGCTTTATGGAAATGGCCATATAACGGGGAACCGCATATCTATGCGCAGTACATGGTTTTGGATAAGGTGTATCCTTTTCAGGATCCGGATAAGCTGCTGCAGGTGGTGAATGAACTGATCAAGAAAGAGGAACCTTTTGTAATATCGGTAATGCCCATTTATTTAAACAGTGAATATCCGGCGATGCAGCATTTTTGCGAGATTTTGCGATATGCGCAGGATCATGGCGGCACCATTGTAATTCACAGTCCGATTAATCAGATGAATAATATCGACGTGGATCTGGTCAATGAGTATCTTTCAATGGCAATCAGGAATTATCTTGAGCAGGGGGTATACCCCATGGGAATTCAAGTTCCCCGTAACTGGATGTTTAACCATGATACAATAGAGATAATGGCCAGGTTCAGAACCGTATTGGTGGACCGTGAGGATGATCCCAATATCGTGCCCAGCTTAGTAAATAATACTAACAGTGTGTATAAAGACGGTCATCAGTGGATCGCTCCGGCGGTTGCGCTGGATGCTCATGGAGTCAGCTATACCAGAGTGAATTCAACGGCTATTTATATTGATATTACCGAAGAGTTCGAACAGATACAAACGAAAATAGCGGCTTGCCGAACTTCCTATGTACCGCTGAAAAGTTTGTGGGATATTGAGCATAGCTGGTGGACGGATGAGGACATTCTGACTTATCGAAATCACATTATTCTGGTAAATAATAAGCGGGTGGAGAGGGAATTTGTGCCCACGGATTATGATCCGAAGTTTGAATATCACAGAAATATGCTGCAGCGGTTTTCCAAAGATCTGGCGGCCGAAAACCAGAAGCTGCTGGTAGCGGTGGTTGCGGTTTCAGCTATTTTTTTAACCTTTATATTGATTGCCAGAAGAAACAATCGCAGACGTTTTTTGTACAAAGATTTGCAGGACGATTTCCCGGAGGATTACCCGGATGAGTAAGTATTAACATGCGTAAGGAGGTGGGAGGATGTCATTAGCGGATTGCCTGTCATTATTTGCAATCATCGCCATATGGTCATTAATGTTTATAAATATATTTTTATCCATTGGCGGGTTTATTTATATGCTAAAAGTGAATAAAACAGACGGTCATTTGCCTTTAGAGGAATATCCGATGGTAAGTGTCCTGGTACCGGCCCACAATGAAAGCATTGTAATCCGAAAGACCGTAATGGCTTTGCTGAATTTTACTTATCCTCAGGATAGATATGAGATCATTGTAATTAATGATAATTCCAGTGATGATTCAGCCGAGGTTTTAAAAGCAATTCAGGAAAAGCATCCCAACCGCAAACTGATTGTTATCAATACTGATAATATTTTGGGCGGAAAGGGCAAATCAAATGCTTTGAACATGGCCTTGCCGGTAGCAACCGGATCGGTTATTGCTATCTATGACGCGGATAATACCCCAGCACCTAATGCGCTGAGCATCTTAGTGGAAAATTTGATGTCAGACGATAAACTGGGTGCTGTAATCGGAAAGTTCAGGACCAGGAACCGAAATGCCTCGCTCTTGACCCGCTTTGTAAACATTGAAACGCTGGCTTACCAATGTATGAATCAGGCAGGCAGATTTTTCTTCTTTAAATTGTGTACCATACCGGGAACCAATTTTGTGATTCGCCGGGATATTATCAATCAAATGGGCGGATGGGATACCAAGGCCTTATCTGAGGATACAGAGATCAGTTTCCGGATTTACCGAATGGGTTATTACATAAAATTCATGCCCCTGGCTGTTACCTGGGAGCAGGAACCGCAGAAACTGAAGCAGTGGTTTAAGCAACGGACCAGATGGGCCAAAGGGAATATCTACGTTCTGTTAAAGAATTTTAAGTATGTTTTCGATAAGAATGCAGGGCCCATGCGGATGGATGTCCTGTATTATGCACTGGTCTATGTATTGATGCTGACCTCCCTGATTTGCTCGGATGCGATTTTTGTACTGGGAATTTTAGGCTTGTGTCACGTAACGTTAGGAGGGTTTTCAACATTACTGTGGGGAATGGCAATTATGCTGTTCGTATTGAATGTTTTGATTACCTTAGCAGTGGAAAAAAATGAGTTTAACTTTGAGAGTGCCATGCTGGTATTGCTGATGCTGTTTTCTTACTCCAAGATGTGGGTGGCGGTGGTAGTAAATGCAATCATACTCAGCGTTCAGGATAAAGTATTTAATAAAGAGGTTGTTTGGGATAAAACCGAGCGATTTGAAGAAGACCAGGGAAAAAAGAAAAGTAAAAAAGGAAAATAGGAAAACCGAGTATTGAGAAGGAGAGATTATGAGAACCGTGATGAAAAAGAGAACTGTGATGTTCGTACTGGCAATACTGTTCATATTCAGTATATTGCCTAAGACAGAAGCGAAAGCGGCAGCAGTTGATGCATTGACTGCCCAGGATCTGGAGGATGAAGATCTGACAGGTGAAGGCGAAGAACAGGCAGAATTTAGTGAAGAAGATTTGGAGGATGCCACCAGAGAAAGCATGATCGAGGGAATTCTTTCTCAGAATCCGGAGGATGCCGGTGACGCAATCCGCGTGAAACCGGAGGTGCCCCGTACCACTTATACCAAAGATGTTTCCTTTTCGCGGACTGTCATGAAGGGTATTTTTTCCAGTACCGAGCTGTTTTTCTACGTTCCGGAATATTGGGAGACGGAGTATGTCTATGCTGAGATACAATACGAAGTCAGCCAGCTTATTCAAAGTAAAGCATCTTCCATGACCTTTTCGGTAAATAATGTGACCATATCTTCCTGCCGTGTGGCTTTTGAAGAAGGAAATAAGCAGATTGCTTACGTACAGATTCCGATCGAACTGGTAAAAGAGGGATATAATTCATTTACCATTTCTACCTATGCAAGACTGTATGATGAAGAAGGCTGTATTGACGATTTTACCAATGCCAATTGGCTGAGTGTCGATGAGACCTCTTATATAAGATGCGGATATGAACTGAAAAAACAGACAGATAAGATTTCTTACTATCCATATCCCTTCATGTCTACCGTAGAAGAAACGGGAAAGGGTCTGTATATTGTGGTTTCGGATAGCGCTACAGACGGAGAAGTGGCAGCAGCCATGAACCTTATGGCGGATTTAGGCACTGAAACGGGAAAAGAAAATAATATTCAATTTAGTTTAATGTCGGATTTTTCGATTTCAAGTGCGACCAGAACAATTGTTGTGTCGGAATACAATAATCTGCCTGCCGGATATAAACAGATGGTAACAGATACGGCCGGTCTGGAGGAGAAGGCGGTTCTGGTACTTGGACGTGACGACCGGAATAATCCCCTGTTGTTGATTACCTCCGCCAATCCGGATTGTTTATTGGAAGCAGTCTATATGCTGATGGATGAGGACCGGGTATCACAGGAGAAGAACAGGATGGCGACCGTAAAATTGGGAAGTGCGGATATTGCCGTTAATTCCACCGCCTTAAGCCAAATGGTAGCCGGAAATTATACTATCAAAGATATAATCGGAAGCGGACTTACCTATGTGGGTCCTTTCCATCAGGAGCAGCTTATTTACCTGCCCTTTTCCGAAGATTATTTCTTGTCGGATGCCGGAAAGGTGACCTTGAATTTCCGCTACAGTGAAAATTTGGATTTCAATCGTTCCCTGATTTCGGTTTACTGGGGTAATGTACCGGTAGCAAGTAAAAAACTGGAGAAAGAAAAAGCCACCGGAGATGAATTGACCTTTGCCATGCCGGCTGATGTAGTGGGAACTACCACCGGTGCCATCCGCATTACCTTTGACCTGGAAATTAAAGATATGATCTGTTCACCCAGACAGGAACAGGTTCCCTGGTCCTATGTATCTGATCAGTCGGTGCTGTTTTTACCGGCATCAACAGGTATTGTATTAACCTTTGATTTGAAGCCGTCGCCCTTTAGAACCGATGGTAAATTTAATGATATGATGCTGGTAATATCTGATAATCCCACCACGGAAGAATTAAATTTGTATGGTCAGATTATCGGTATGTACGGTGAAGGAGTGGACCCTTACGGGACCTTTTATGTAAAACGTGCCAGTGAATTTACCGAAAGTGATGCCGATTATAATATTATTACGGCAGGCACTTTGGCCGGTAACGGAATGATGAAGATTCTGAATAAGGACCTGTACTTTGCTTTTGACGAATCTACCGGCAGTTTCCTGAGTAACGAACAGTTAATCCTGTCCGATACCTATGCCAATGATATAGCTGTTATGCAGTTGCTGGAATCCCCCTTTGCCAA
Source organism: Lachnospiraceae bacterium (assembly GCA_031556725.1). Classification (GTDB taxonomy): domain Bacteria; phylum Bacillota; class Clostridia; order Lachnospirales; family Lachnospiraceae; genus UBA935. Next base: position 26,122 of record JAVBSL010000018.1, read on the forward strand.
TAATCGCGGTGTGCTGGCAGTAACGGCGGCTAATGATAAGAATCTGAAAACAGTAGAAGATTTTATGCGGGTATATAGTACCCGGTATAGTTTGACCAAGGATTGTGTGGTTATTGATAACGACTTTGACATTAAAGCATATCGGTTTATCAACAATGTAATCGAAAATGAAGAGCCGACGCTGTTAGGCCGTCTGGCGCAGAATAAACAGTCCCTGATTTTTACAGTAGTGGCAACGTCAGTAATGTTAATGATGCTGATCGGTGTGATTATTATCTTGATCAGGATTAGAATGTATCATAGGAAGAAAGAAGATTAAGTCTAATGAAAAAAGTAATGCTTGTGTTTGGGACCAGACCGGAGGCTATCAAGATGTGTCCCCTGATTAAAGAACTAAAAAATGATGGTGAATTTGAAACCATTTGTTGTGTAACCGGCCAGCATCGTCAGATGCTGGAGCAGGTTCTTAACGCTTTTGAAGTGGAGCCAGAGTATGATCTGGCGATCATGAAGGACCGGCAGACACTATTCGATGTGACGGTTAATGTATTAAACGGGATGAAAGAAGTGCTGGAGAAAGAAAGACCGGATGTGGTTCTGGTACATGGTGATACCACTACTACCTTTGCTACCGGTCTGGCAGCATTTTATCTGGAGATACCGGTGGGTCATGTGGAAGCCGGACTTCGTACCTACGATTTGACAGCACCTTTTCCGGAAGAATTTAACCGGCAGGGTGTGGGTATTTTTGCCAAATATAATTTTTCACCCACCCAGACAGCGAAAAACAATCTGCTCCGGGAGGGAAAGAAACCGGAGGGTATTTTTGTAACCGGAAATACCGTTATTGATGCGCTGCAGACAACTATTGTAAAGGAGTACAACCACCCGGTTCTGGAGTGGGCAGCAGATTCCCGATTGGTAATGCTGACAGCTCATCGGCGGGAAAATCTGGGGCAGCCCCTTTACGATATTTTCCGGGGCATCAAAAAAGTGCTGGATGAAGTAGAAGATGTGAAGGTCATTTATCCCATCCATATGAATCCTGTGGTCAGAAAAACGGCCCGGGATGTTTTTGGTGATCATCCCCGGATGCGTATAATCGAACCTCTTGATGTATTGGATTTCCATAATTTTATGGATCGTTCTTATCTGATTTTGACAGATAGCGGCGGTATCCAGGAAGAAGCCCCGGCATTAGGGAAACCGGTTCTGGTTATGCGGAATACCACGGAGCGCCCGGAAGGGGTGGAAGCCGGAACTTTAAAACTGGTAGGAACCGATGCCGATGTGATTTACAGAGAATTTTACCGGCTGCTGACCGATCAGGAGGAGTATAATGCTATGAGCAAAGCCTCAAATCCTTACGGGGACGGAACGGCGTGTAAACAAATCGTAGCAATATTAAGGGAAAAACTATAGCAAAGGACATTGAAAGATGCAATGTAAAAAAACGTGGTTTTATTATTTCAGCATTTCATTTTCCATAGTTGGATTTATTTATATATTTGTATGCGGACTGACTTCATTGGGGGCGGGACAGGAATACCCCTATTTACCGAAAGGGATATTGATTATCGGTTTGTTTGCGGGATGGATGCTTTGCAGCTTATTAGCTAAAGTAGCGGCGAGATTGGATTTGTACAGACTGTTCCCACGGGAGAAAAGAAGTACGCTGATTATCGAAGCTGTATTTGTGGTACTTATTTTAACAGGAGCATTTGCGGTGCGGATGCTGACAATTCAGAATTTCCCAATTAAACCGGCTTCCGATTATAAAACATATTATGAAATAGCGGATTTGCTGCTGAAAGGAACTTTACAGAAAGATGGAAAAGGCTATTGTGAATATATTGCCATGTTTCCCCATGTAGTTGGTTATTGTTATGTTTTGAAAAATCTTTTTGCAATTTTTGGTACTTCTGTAATTGCCGGTCAATATTTCAATGTAGTTCTTTCGGTGGCTACCTGCTTTTTTATGTATAAGATCGGTAAAAAGCTGGGTGGAAGGATAGCCGGTGCGATCGCATTAGTACTTTGTGCCTTTTGGCCGTCACAGGTATTATATATTACGCAGTTATCAGCAGAGTATGTTTTTACGTTTATGCTGTTTGGCTGTGTCTGGTTATTTCTGTCACTGGTGATGGATTATGATAAGGATAAAGGCAGTGCAACCAAATGCTTTATTCTGCATATGGTACTGGGGGTTTTAATAGCTTTAACTGCTGCGATTCGTCCCATGGCACAGATATTACTGATTGCAATTATTCTTTGTTTGCTGCCGCAAAAAATGAAGATGCCCGATTTGCCTGAAAATGATATTCCGGTTATGTTGCGATTGATCAGGAACGGCTGGGTACGCTGTATCCTGATTATAATCCCTTATATGATTATATCGGGAATTGTAACCACCGATATTGAGTTGACTATCGATAAGAATCTTCCTTCGGGAAGCACTTCCTTTGGCTATAATCTTCTGGTCGGTTTGAATACGGAGTCCATCGGTGGCTGGAATGAAGACGATAAGAATTTACTTTATGATACTATGGAGGCTACCGGATCAGCGACGCAGGCTCATATAACCTGCCGCGATCTGGCAATGATCAGACTGACATCCAATCCTATGGGGATTTTAAATCTTTTTTTACACAAGTATGAATTGCTGTGGGGAAATGATGATTACGGATCCACCTGGAATATTGCCTTTTTGGATGAACAGGGTAATCTGACTCCGGAACGCAGCGATTTTTTGTATACCATCCGTGACTATAATAATATTATATATATGATTACGATTTTCTTTTGTCTGATGGCACTGATTTATGTATTTAAGCAAAAGGGCTCCTACGTTTATATATTGATACTTCTTTATCTGGGAACCGTAGCAATGCATTTATTGGTGGAAAGCCAAAACCGGTATCATTATTTTGTGCTGCAGGTATTTATGGTGCTTGCCGGAATGGGAATTCAATTTATTTTTAATGGTGCCAGAACAGCCTTGGCCGACACTACTGCGGCAAAGGAAAACGAGCTGGAAAGAGCACAAAAACAGCAGATTAAGAAGATCTATGCAAAAGCGGAAGAAGATGTAATCAAGATGCGGAAGGAAGCTCTTGATAATGTGTTTGATATGCAGTATGCATTAGAGCATGGTCATATTGTGATGACTGTATCACAGGCATATGAACAGCAAAAGCGGCAGGAGAAAATAGCTGCGGCAGAAACAGCACCTGCGGCAGAAACAGCACCTGTGGCAGAAACAGCACCTGCGGCACCGGAGCAGAAGGAACCCGTAAAGAAAAAGACCGTGCCAGCGCAGAAAACCGCGGTAAAAGCGCCAGTAAGGAAGTCGGCATCTGTTCAGGCTACTAAGAAAAAAGCGGTTAGCAAACCTCAGAGTAAAAATCCGCTGAAGCGAAAAGTGAATGAATTGGACCGTAAAATTCAAAAAATAAGAAAGACGAGAGCCCATGAAAAAAGATCCCGTAAAAAGATTTGAAAAAATATTATTCCGAATTTTTATCCTGCTGGGTGTGATTGCCATTGCCGGTATTATTTTAATTATTAAATATGGCAAGGACAGTACACCGAGGGTAGAGGTCCGGGAGGAAGCGGAAGAAGAATATGACTGGACGGCAGGGCTTTCGGACAGTACTATATGGCTTCCGGATCATTGTGATCTATATGATAAGATTTCCGATATTTTCTTTTATGATGCTGACGGTGAGGAACACCGGATCAGTGAATTTGAGGGAAAACCTACAGTGGTAATCTTTTGGGCAAGCTGGTGTAAGGATTGCCATGATCAAATGCCTTATATGAATGAATATCAGGCAGCGGCAGAAAAGTACGGTGATATCAATTTTGTATTTATCAACAAGACCGACGGGGAAAGAGAAACACAGGCATCGGCCGAGAATTATATTAGAGAAAAGCAGCTTACCGGCCACTTTTTTTATGACATTGATTTAAAAGCTTATAACACCTTGGGTTTACATAATATTCCGACCACCTTCTTTTTGGATGAAAAGGGTATTATAAAGGCCTGGACACCGAAACAGATTTCGGAGGCAGGTGCGTTTGATGCTTTATTGCAGAATGCGATGAAGGGAAGCGGAACGGTAACAGCCGGTTTCATTACCGAACGAATGATGGATGAGGAAGGGGGAATTCATTCTCTCTATGATCAGAATCCAGACCAAATGAAGCAATCGGATGTGCTGAGTGAAAGCCAGGGGGCGATGCTGGAATATGCATTGCTTACACAGGATCGGGTCCTTTTTGATCAGATATTATCCTATATCAGTAAGGTTATGCTGAATAAAGGCTTGACCGCCTGGACGGTATCGGATGCGGGAGCCAGTGAGGTAAGTGCTTTGATTGATGATCTCCGGATTTATTCTTCTTTAACCGGTGCACAGGCGTTGTGGGGCGGCTATGAAGATGCCATTGCAGATTATCAGAATCGGCTGTGGAAGTATGGAATAAAAAATGACCGGTATGTGGACTTTTACGATGCGGAAAATAAGGCTCATGCCAACCGCTTTACTTTATGCTACGGTGATCTGCGGACAATGAAAGAACTGGCAGCGGCTGACGGCAGTTTTATAGGGGCTTATGAAAAAGCTGAGGAAATTGTCTTAAACGGACAGATCAGTTCAGCTTTCCCGCTCTATTACAGTTGGTATAATTATAAAAAAGAGCAGTATGAGGAAGATGAACTGAATGCAGCAGAGGCGATGGTAACCTTACTGCATCTGGCAGAAACCGATCAGCTTCCGATGAACAGCATCCAATGGCTGAAATCCAGAATGCAGAGTGATGGAGTGAAAGCCAGATATGATATAGGCGGTAAAGTGGTAAAGGATTATAATTATGACTCTACCGCAGTATACGCTTTGATCGTTATGATAGCAAATGAACTGGATGATGATGAGTTAAGAGGATTGGCATTGAAAAAGATGGAAAAGATGCACATTGTGGATAGCTCACTTCCCTATAACGGTGGCTTCGGACTGGAAGACGGAACGGAAATGACATCTTTTGACCAGATTATGCCGGCACTTGCATATGCGTATTCCGAACAGAAAGGAAAGTAAAAATGCTTTTTAATTCAATTCAATTTTTATTGTTTTTTCCGGCAGTGGTTCTGTTATATTTTATTATGCCGCAGCGGATCAGAAAGCTTTATATCCTGATTTGCAGCTACTATTTCTACATGTGCTGGAATGCCAAATATGCAATTTTACTGTTTTTGTCTACCTTTATTACTTATGGTATCGGGCTGCTTATCGGCAGGATTCCGGCGGAAGAAACGAACAAACGCAGAATTGTGCTGAAAAAGACCTTTGTCGGTTTGGGATTCGGCATTAATCTGGCAATGCTTTTTTTCTTTAAATATGCTGGTTTTATTATAGATAATTTAAATATTATTTTGAAAAATATCAAGGTACAAATTATTGAAATGCCTTTTGAAATTGTCTTGCCGGTGGGTATTTCCTTTTACATATTTCAGGCATTGGGCTACACCATTGATGTTTACCGGGGGGAGACAAAGGCTGAAAAAAATTTTATCAAGTATGCTGCATTTGTATCCTTTTTTCCGCAATTGGTAGCCGGTCCGATCGAACGTTCAAAAAACTTGCTGGATCAATTTGACGAAAAACATAAATTCGAGTTTGAGCGGGTCAAAAACGGAATTTTACTGATGCTGTGGGGATATTTTCAAAAAGTGGTGATTGCTGACCGAATTGCTGTCCTGGTAGATAAGGTTTATAATTTCCCGCAATATCATTCGGGACTGGTAATCGCGTGGGCTACGGTGCTGTTTGCCTTTCAGGTATACTGTGACTTTGCCGGATATACCTGTATTGCCAGGGGGGCCGGACAGGTTATGGGCTTCAGGCTGATGAATAACTTTGACAGCCCTTATTTTGCCAGAAGCGTTGCGGAATTTTGGCGCAGATGGCATATTTCCCTGACAAGTTGGTTTCGAGATTATTTGTATTTTCCGTTGGGAGGCAGCCGCCAGGGTAAATGGAAGAATTACCGTAATATTATGATTGTATTTCTGGTCAGCGGAATCTGGCATGGGGCCAGCTGGACCTTTGTGATCTGGGGAGCCTTAAATGGGTTGTATCAGGTGATCGGAAAGATGTGCACACCGGTTAAGCAAAAAATATATAAGTGGTGTGGCGTGAAAGAAGATGCATTCAGTCATAAACTGATGCAGACACTGATTACCTTTTGTCTGGTAGACTTTGCCTGGATTTTCTTTCGTACCGGAGATATCGGCACAGCGTTTGTAATTATTAAGAAAATGTTTACGGTATGTAATCCGTGGGTGCTTTTTGACGGAACGCTATATACATTAGGACTTTCACAGGCGGATTTCATGATTGGGATATTGTCGATAGTAGTCTTGATGATTGTTGATTATTGGCATTATAAAGGCAAGGAAATCAGAAAAACTTTAGAGAAACAAGGCATATGGTTCAGGTGGATGTGTTATATCGGAGCGGTATTTATACTTTTGATATTTGGAATTTACGGTCCCGGATTTGATGCAAGCCAGTTTATCTACTTCCAGTTCTAGGGAAAGGATAGGAGAAACAAAGTATGAAATCCAAAATGATAAAATTTTTAAAAGCAATTATATTTATCTTCCTGTTCACTGCCATATTTTATGTAGTAACGGTGACCTTGCGCTTTAAGGATGATATTGGAATTCACCAGATGCAGGATTTTTATCTTTTTGCTGAAGATGAATTTGATGTTGTCTGCATCGGCAGTTCTCATGTGGGGGCTAATATAGACCGGGAGATACTACTGGAGGAGTATGGGATTAAGGATTACAATTTGTGGGCAGCAGTGCAGCCGGCATGGAATTCTTATTATTACCTGAAAGAAGTTTTTAAGCAGCAGTCACCGGAGCTTATCTGTCTGGAATTATTTGTTGTAGCCCAGGATCTGGAGGAATCCGATTATGCCAGAGTGATCAGTAACACCATGGGGATGCGTTTTTCAGAGGACAAGATAGAAGCGGTAAAAGCATCCATTGCCGGGGAGCAGCAAAGGGATATTTTGCTGGGGTGGCCCACCTATCATATGAGGTACACTGAGCTCAATGAAAATGATTTTAGCCGCTATTTTTGGAATTATAAGATGGCATCGGGTAAGATAGACAGCGGTTATGATGTCTTTTCGGAAAAAAAGCCGGAGGTTGTGGATTCCGGCGAGAGTATACCACTTTATGAAAAACAGGAGGTTTATTTACGCAAGATAATCGAATTATGTCAGGAGAAACAGGTTCCGTTATTGCTTTTTGTAACACCTTATAATGCGCCGGAAAAGGATCAGTTACGATTCAACCGCATTAGGGAAATTGCAGAGGAATATGGTGAAGGGGTCTATTTCAAGAACTTTATGGAGGATATTAGCGAGATACCGATCGTATTTGAAAAAGACTATGCCGATGGTGGCGGTCATCTTAATAATGTGGGTGTTGAGAAATTTACCATGTACATAGGGCGCTACCTGAGAGAAAACTTTGAGATTTCTTATAGTGATGAAGAATTTGCCAATAAATTTAATCTCAGCAGGGATTACAAAAGAGCTTATCGAATGCGGGATATATATGCCGGTAATGCAGTTGACGGCTACATTAATACAGGCCAGAAGCTGTATGATGATCCGGACCGGGATTGGACCGTATTGGCGGACTTTAATACCAATATTTACAGTTATGACCAGGTTTATTTTGCCTGTTATGCGGAAGAGCCGGGCGATTACCGGGGATTGCTGGTGAAGCGGCAGGATAATATGATTTATATTGTAGTGGGTGATAACTATTACAATGAGGTGGAAGTTCGCAAAGACGGATCTGTTCGTGTAGCAATATCTAAGGAGGGCTCACGTTATAACATATATGCGAATGACCAAAAGGTTGCCGTTGATATAAACAGCAGCTGCCGGAAGTATGATGGTGAGTTAGTGGTAGGATGTGAGCTGGATGAAAGCGGAGCACCTTTCCGTTACAGTGCTTCTACGGTTTACGAGTTAGAAGTATACAATGAGACTGTTTCCAAGAAGGATATTATGCGCTGGCTGCGGGAAGACAGAACGGTAGCGGCATCGGCAATGGCTCAAATCCAGGAATCTATCAGATATACTATGGAAGAGGAGTTTGTCGGGAACGGTATTGATACCTATCATGATACCGGTACCCACCTATATGATAATCCGATCCGCAGCTGGACATTACTGACCGAATTAGATTTAACCTGCAATAAAGAAAGTGAAGATCTGGTATTCTTATCATGCTTTAGCGAGACGCCGGGGGAAAACAGAGGACTTCTGATCAGATACGGAGAGGATAAAATCGAAACCATTTTGGGTAATACCTACTATTTGGATATACCGGATAATGGTAAGGAGAGTATTAAAATCGCAATTGTAAAAGAAGAGAATCTTTATTCGGTTTATGCTGACGGGAGGAAAATCGCTGCGGATATTTCCAGTTATTGTGCTTCTTATATGGGCAATCTGCTGGTTGGATGTGAAGAAATGAATGGCGAACCCTTCCGGTTCAGTCCGGTTACAGTGAAACGGCTGGAAGTTTATGATGAAATTTTGACTTTTGAAGAAATTAGAGAGTGGTAGTAAAGGCTGAAAATATGAAACAATGGATAAAAGAGTATTTTACACAAAATCAAAATATCGGGGCCTTTAGTGTGGCAGTGCTGTCAGCATTGACGTTGTTTTTGGTACTGTTTTCAAGTCCCAGACCGGGATGTGTAGATGTGGGTGAGTATGATCAGACATTATTCCGTTTAGGGCTGACCAGAACAGCCGAGGACCTGGCGCATCCGGAGGAACGCTATTTTTCCGGTGTAATAGAAAAATTTGATATTTTGGGAATTGATTCGGCAAGGTACTTCAGTAATCCTTCAGAGAGCCTGATTTTTCCGGCAGCGGTCATCAGCAGTATTTGTGATTTGTTTGGAATTCCCTTTTCAACTGTTTATCTGGCTCTGCTATTTTCACTGGTGGTGGTGATATCGGTATATATCATTACCAAAAGCCTGCATCACTATATCGGCGATATTGCGGTGGCGGCGGGATGTATATTATGTGTTTGTATGTTATCCAGCGATAATATTGTGTATTTCAATTCCTTGTATAATAATGGCATGGTAACAGTGTCGTTTCTGTTTATGGCAGCAATGATGCTGCGTGGATTGGCGGAACCCGCGGGACGGGGATTGAAGAATATTCTGCCCATACCGGTTGCGATGTATTTGTTTTTAACTTCCGCCGCATCGATGATCGGGCTGATTTTTCTTTTGTTACCATTCCTGGGATATCTGATTTATAAGAACCGCCCGGAAAAAGCCAAAGCAATGGTTTATTATGTGGTTTCCGGTGCCATGTCGGCGGTTTTACTGCTTTTTTGTATTCAATTTATGCAAAAGAGTGAGCAGCTTAATAGCCGGATGAATATATATACGGCTACTTTTAACGGTGCTTTTGAAACAGCGGATAATCAGGAAGAGGCGGTTGGCTATTTTGGACTTTCTTCGGAATATGTTCAGGACATCGGTAAGAGCTACTATTTGGATCAAGCCCAATATGTGGTTGCTCCTTATTCGGAAGAAGCTGAAGAGCTGTTATACAGCAAGCTTTCTTATGGAAAATTATTAAAATATTATATATCACATCCTGATTCCTTCCTGAAATTGGCTGATCATGCATTACAGAATGCCACCCGGGTCAATCGTGATAAATTTAAGTATATCCAAAAAGATAATGAAAATGTAAAAGAAACTGTGGAGCGGATGGGATATTACCCGATTGTGAGGAAACTGATCATGCCTGTGGATAGCGGGCATTATTTGGGAATGACCGTAACTGTCATGTTGTTGCTTTTGGGGATAATAGGATATCGAAAATGGCGTAAGCAAAGGGCAGAAATGTTTTATATTTTACTGTCATTGGAGCTTTGCAGCATTGGCAGTCTATTTTTGAATGTTTTTCTGTACGGAAATTTTGATATTAATATGCATTTATTCGGGCATATCATTATTACGGATGGAATGTTTGTTGCGGTTAGCATAGTATTTTTATATGAAATATGTAAGCTGTCCCGTTTTTTGAATCGGGAGGAAACAGAAGCAGCAGAAAGTGTCAATGCCGAAGCAGTGCATTTGGGGAAGGTTTTGCTGTTGCCCCTTAAAAAAGTAAAAGATATATTTACCAGATATATTAGCAGCAGTGCAAGAAATACGACTATTTTTATGAGTATACTGGCGGTTATTATAATGACCTGCGTGTTTTTCCTTCCGGAGCGGATCGGAGCCTATAATAACGGTGACTTTGGACGAATGATAGATGCCATGGGAATTAATTATACCGAGTATGATCTGATTCATCAGGATGAGCAGACCGTAACCAAGGTTATTGAGACATACGACTGGCGAGAGGATTTTGACTGGTCAACGGTTACCTTTCTAAGCCCCTCCATGAGCCAGACGATGTTGGCGGTTTTGGTACGGCTAACAGGCGGGGCGATGGGTTTTCCATATTCTACGGTGTATGCAACGGTTATCTATATGTTTATGATGGGAGCAGCTTTCGGTGCTTTCGTATGGGGCGGGTATAAGCTGTGGGGTAAAAAGGTAATCATATTGGCACTGGTTCTTTTGCCAATTCTATTCGGCAGCTATAATATGGGCTGGTTCAACTCCCTTTTCAGTGAAGCCACAGAGATGGCCGGTCTTTTGATGGTGCTTGGGACCAGCATGGCTATAATTGCCAAGGAACGGGGAACTGTAAGTGTTAAATTATGGCTGGCATTTCTATTTGGCATTCGTTTTTTTATCGGCGGCAAGGCACAGGTGACGGTGGAAATACTTTTACTGGCACCATGGGCAATGCTGTTGGCCATTTATCACCGGCCGCCGAAAAAAATAAAATGGATAATTCAGATTGCTTTGGTTGGTATCATTACTGTTATGACAGCCAGAAGTGCGCTGATTATTTACCAGAAGAACAATGAAATCAGTTCCGGTGATACTACCTACGCATCCATTTTTGCCGGGGTATTGGTAGTAGCAGATGATCCGGTAGCGGCGTTAGATGAATTGGGACTGGATGCATCTTTGATAGCGGATGCCGGTAAACATCAGTATTTACCGAAAGACCAATATTATTGTGCGCCCAGAACGGAAATGGCGGAAGAGATGGTTTACTCAAAAATTGATGCCATCGGTGTTTTGAAATGGTATTTGAAGCATCCCAAAGAGCTATGGCGGGTACTTGATTATACAGCCACTCAGGCCGCCGAGACAATGCCCGGTTTCTTCTTATATTCAGGTGAAAAAACCACTGAAGTACATCGTACGGTATCGAAGTTTAATTACTGGGAAATAGTCAGGGGAAACCTCACGCCAAATGTTTTCTGGCAATACATTTTGCTATATTCGGTGTTTATCGGATATTGTGGAAAAAAAGCTTTTTCCAAAAAAGAAAAGAATACTGTCCGCTTGCTATCCGTATTCTTCATTTTGTTAATTTTAGTGGGAGCAGAACAGTTCCCGCTCACAGTTATCGGCAATGGATTTGTAGATAATGTTAAACAGCTCTTTGTATTTCGCATGGTACATGATATAATAATTGTATGTGCAGTGTTTTATTGCTGTCTACATGTAAAAGGAGCAGGAAAGAATGAACAACAACATAACGACTGATGGTGGCAGTCAGAGGATTGCCCGGGATGCGGTTGTAACAGCAATCGTAGCCGATAACAAATTAAGTGCATATTTGAATATAAGCCCGCCAGCCAACGGCGGTATGCCGGTGACTTACCGGGATTTGGTAAATGCCCTTGATGAAGCCGGGATTATTTTTGGTATCAGAGAGGATATAGTACAGCGCCTGGCGGCCAATCCCCGTTATGGCAAGATGGAGAAAGTGGCGGAAGCTTTAATGCCGATCCAGGGGAAGGATGCCCGGTTAGAATATCATTTTCAGGCAACAAGGGATCGGAAACCGAAAGAATTGGAAGATGGCAGCGTAGATTATAAAAATCTGGGGATATCCCAGAATGTACGGGAAAATGATGTCCTTTGTACCAAAATTCCGGCCGAACCGGGAATTGTTGGCAGAGACGTAACGGGACAGCCGCTGGAGGCTCCTTTGGGAAAGGACCTGCGGATGCCGGCCGGAAAAAATACCCGGATATCAGCGGATGGCCTTTGTATTTTTGCAACCATAGACGGAAATGTGGATATGGTTAAGAAAACAGTTGTGGTAATGGATGTTTTTGAGGTAAAAGGCGACGTGGGGGTTGAAACCGGTAATATTGACAGTATTTGTAACGTACTGGTTCGTGGCAATGTTACCAAAGGTTATTATGTTCATACCGAGGGCAATGTCATTATTCAGGGCTGTATTGAAGGTGGTGAAGTTATTGCCGGCGGAAATATCTTTGTGGAGCAGGGGATTATCGGAATGAATACTGCCAGAATTGAATGTGGCGGAGACTTGCGGTGTAAGTATATTCAGAATGCCACAGCCACCGCAGAAGTTAATTTTGAAGCTGGTTCCTGTATTCAAGCAACGGTAAAGTGCGGCGGAAATGCCCGCCTGTTAGGTCAGGCATCAACCATTTTGGCCAGTCACCTGACCGTTCGTCATCAAGTAGATTGTGTAAATGTCGGCAGTGAAGCTTCACAGGCAGGCAGTGTCCTGGAAATTGGGGTCGATCCATATATTGTGAGCCGTTTTGTGAGTATTCCGAAGGAGCTGAAGGAAGTGGAAGCACAGATTGCCAAGTTGGAGAAGCTGGTTGATCTGTTTAACGGATTGGATGCTCAGGGGCGGCTGACCGAGGATAAAAGAGCTGAATTGGGCAATCTGACAGTATCAAGGGATGCTTACCGAAGGAAACAGGGAAAACTGATTTTGGAACGAGCGGAGGTTGAGCAAAGAATAATGAGCACCGGGTATGGTACCATCAATATAACCGGAACAGCTTATGCCGGAACTTTGATTATTATGGGAGTTGAGAAGCGGAAGCTGACCTCCCAATATAAATATACCAGATTTACCAGAACCGCTGATGGAATCGTAACTTCATCGGCTAATATATAAACAGGATTTTCTTTTTTTAAGTGTTGACATGGTTGGCTGAAACTCATATAATAGTTTTGATAACTACATGTTGCGAAAAACCGAAAGAAGGAAATAGCTATGTCTGATTTTGTAATAAGCTGCTGTTCTACCGCAGATATGCCATTATCATTTTTTCAAGAGAACAAAATTCCCTTTGCCAGCTTTCATTTTGATATGGATGGAAAGACGTATGATGATGATTGCGGTCAATCAATGCCCTTTAAAGAGTTTTATGAACGAATTGCCGCAGGAGCGGCACCGGTTACTTCACAGGTAAATCCGGAAGAATATCAGAAGATATTTGAACCGATTTTAGAATCTGGAAAGGATATTCTTCATATCACCCTTTCATCGGGAATTTCCGGAACATACAACTCAGCCTGTATAGCCAGGGATCAGATGGAAGAAGAATATCCCGGCAGAAAGGTGGTAATTGTAGATTCTTTAGGTGCCTCGTCGGGTTATGGGCTATTGGTTGCCAAGGCGCAGAAGCTGCGGGAAGAAGGTAAGAGTCTGGAAGAAACAAGAGTATGGTTGGAGGAGAATAAGCTAAAACTGCATCATTGGTTCTTTTCGACAGATTTGACCAGCTATTATAGAGGCGGCCGAATTTCCAAAACATCGGCAATTTTTGGGACAGCGCTGCACATTTGTCCGTTATTGAATATGGATAATGAAGGAAGGTTGATTCCCCGCACCAAACACCGGGGAATGAAAAAGGTAGTAGAAGAGATTGTAAAGCAGATGGAAGAGCATGCTGCTGATGGGCTGGATTACTCCGGAAGATGCTATATATCCAATTCGGCATGTTATGAATATGCCAGAATGACAGCAGATTTGGTTGAAGAAAAATTCCCCAATCTGCAGGAACCGGTAATGATTAACAGCGTAGGAACCGTAATCGGTGCACATACCGGACCGGGAACGGTAGCCTTGTTCTTCTGGGGAGACGAAAGGACCAAGTAAAACTTGGTCCTTTTTAAAATCGTCTATTAGTCAGTTAATGTTGTCAGTCGATTAGCATGAGCGGAAAGTTCGCTGGAAGCAGCTTCGCTATCCATGGAAATTTGGGAATTGGCTTCAATAATCTTGGAAATCTGTGAAAGCATAGCAGTTGCCTGCTTGATCACTTCGGTTTGAGCTGCCGAACTGTTTTTGATTTCCGTAATGGAGTCACCGGATTTTTTTGAATCATCGGCAATGATTTGAAACTCGGCAAGAGTTTTATCGGCAATGGCACCGCCTTTATTAATTGCCTCCAGGGTATTGTGAATCAGCTCGTTTGTTGCCAAAACAGCATGTTCGCTTTGATTAGCCAAGTCTCTGACCTGTTCGGCAACTACCGCGAATCCTCTACCGGCAGCTCCAGCTCTTGCGGCTTCAATAGCGGCATTCAGCGCCAGCATATTGGTTTGAGAAGCAATTCCGTCAATCTGATCAATAATGGTTTTGATCTGTTCGGAAGACCTTTGGATTTCAGCCATGGCATCCTGCATGGCTTTAACATTGTCGTTGGCAATTGCAATATTATATCCGGCATCGGTAGAAATCTGGTAAGCATTGTCAGACAGTCTGGCATTTTCCGAAGCATGAACAGTCAGTTGGTTCATGGTTTCGGCTAATTCTTCAATAGATTTGGACTGCGCTTCGGAACCGGAACTGATGGAGTGGGCAACAGTCAATACACGGTTGGAAGAGGCGGAAATATCATGAGATATTTGGCGGATATCTTCAAACAGTGCTTCTTGCTGGCTAAGCATACTGCGGTTTTCCGAAAGTTGTGCCTGGTTTTGTGAAAAACCGGTTTTTATACTATCAACCATTTCATTGATACTTCCGCTTAAAGCGAAAAATTCTTCACAGGTATTGATATTCACGGAAACATCCAAATCACCGCCGGTAATTTTCTTGAGCTCAGTATTAAACTGATTGATACCGTTTACCACATCTTTTTTTAGCATGTTATTAATTAAAAAGTTAAGCAGAATGAAGATGATCAAGCAGCTAATCGAAAAGATAATGGTCTGACTGGTCCGCTCACTGTAAATCTCCGAAAGCGGAATGGCCACGCCGATTATCAGGTTATTATGAAGTTGGGTCTGGTATCTTACTTTGGTTCCGTCGATACTGGCAGTAGCAGGTTTGCCTGAAGCGGTTAAAAGGGAATCAGGAAACCCGGCTTCTTGATAGTCCTTTCCGATGAAAGCGGAATTTTTATGTGCTTCAATTAAGCCGGTGCTCTGATCTACAGCAAATAAATAACCATTATCACTTACTTTATATTCGGCTAAAGCTTTTTCAGTGGAATTGTTTTCCAACAGTTTTTCTAAGGCGGTCGGAGCCTGTCCTACCTGGACGATCCCCTTTTTGTCAAGCCGGGCAACGCTGGTATATTGAAATAATTTACCTTCCGCTCCGTTGGGCTGGGGCTCCTGCGCCATCTTTAAGGAAGCATCATTCAAAATGGCAAGAAAGGGTTTGGTCTGATCACCGGTGGAAAAATCAAAACCAAAGTAACCTGGGATATTGCCCCACCACAGAACCCCCTGGTCATCAGTAATATGCACTTCGTCCACGCCCAGTAATTTGGCGATTTTATCACATTCATCAACATCATCAATAATAGCGGGATTTGCGGCAATCATATAGGCAAAAGCATTAGCTTTGGCAATGGATGCCTCCCCCAGAGCATTGGTCAGGCTTTCCACGGCTCGATCATTATTATATAACTTTTCGTCAACTACCTCTAATGTAGAAATTCCGTTTTTGGTATTGGTATTAAGACAAACATAGGTCTGCAAGGCAAAAATAATAGCCACCATACTGATAATACTTAGTACAATAAAAATAAATAGTCGTTTTGTAAATTTTTTTTGCATGTATCGCCCCTCCATGTGCGCAATAATAATTAAATTCATACTAATTTTAGCACAAAAAAAAACAAAATACTATAAAAGTATTTAAAAAAAAAGCTTTATTTGCAAAAATTTTTAGTCTAAGGAGATATCAATTGAAAGGATTTCCGGGATTTCTTTCATTAAGGTAAGAATCTGCGTCATATCGCAATGTTCCGGAAAGGTAACATAAAGCTTGATTTCCAGTTCTTCTTCATGAAACCGGCTGATAGTGAAATTAATAATCTTAATCCGGTGAGACACAAATACCTTGTTGATCAAGGCAACAATATCATCATTTTCACTGGCATGAATCACTACCTTTTCAACTGTGGGAGATTTTAATATATGGGAGTTGCGCTGGAAAAAAAACTGCATGATCAGAATCAAAACAGTGCAGATAATACCCGGAACATACATACCGGCGCCGATAGCCATACCGATACCGACAGTTGCCCATAAACCGGCAGAGGTGGTTAAACCGCTGACACTCATTTTACGGGTGAAGATAACACCGGCTCCCAGAAAGCCGATAGCAGTTACGATACCGGCAGCGATTCGCGAGGGGTCCAGAGAAATATAAGTTCCGAGAACATCATTAAAGCCATATTTAGAAATAATTGTAATTAGGGAAGCAGCCAGTGCAACAATGGAATGGGTTCGTATTCCGGCAAGCTTTAGATTGCTTTCACGTTCATAACCAATCAAAACACCGCATAAAGCAGCAATTACCAAACGGATCAGAAAGTTGAGTTGTTCCAGCCAAAATGCCTGCATAGAGAGCCTCCTTAGTTTTGCGAAGTATCCTCAGCCATCCGGTAGCCAATCCCGATTTCAGTAAATACATATTGGGGTTCGGCAGGGTTTTTTTCTATTTTGCGACGAATATTAGCCATATTGACGCGCAATACCTGATTGTTGGAATCGGCATAAGGTCCCCATATTTTACCCATTAAATAGGAATATGTCAATACTTTCCCGGCACTTTTGGCAAGAAGCGACAGTAATTTGAACTCAATTTGGGTTAAATGGATTTCCTGTTTATCCAGGGTTACCAGATGCTTTTCATAATCTAATATTAAACCATCATGGTGGTAAGGAACTTCTTTGACAGAAATACCGCTATGCCTTAAGGTGGTGCGAATCCGAGCCATCAGCTCAGAGGTTCCGAAGGGCTTGGTAATATAGTCATCGGCACCGGTATCCAGAGCCAAAACTTTTTCTTTTTCTTGTGTACGGGCTGAAATGATGATTACAGGAATAGGGGTTTTAGTCCATGCGCGGATTTGGCGGAGAACATCAATACCGTCCATATCCGGAAGCCCCAGGTCCAACAACACGATCTCCGGACAGATGGAAGCCACCAGATTCAAACCGTCCCTGCCGGTAGCAGCAGTAACAACCTTGTAATCCTGCGCTTCCAGGGTGGTAGAAATGAATGAACTGATATTTCTTTCATCTTCAATTAAAACAATAGTTGATTTCATAATATATTACTCCTTTGGCAAGTTGAAAATAAATTCGGCTCCATGTTCATGGTTGCGGGCAGAAATCTTACCCTGATGAGCAGTGATGATTGTCTTGCAAATCGATAATCCAATGCCCATTCCTTTGTGAGCGTCAGCAGAAGAGGCGGTTTCATAAACATTGCCGTCAAAAATATAAGGCAGTTTATGCCGGTCAATTCCGATACCGTAATCTTTTATGATAAAAACAACATTTTTGCTATCATCTACAACAGTACATTCAATCGGTTCCCGGCTATTGGCATGGACAATAGCATTTTCCAGTAAATTAATAATAACCTGCTCGATCAAAACAGCATCCATGGGAGCCATAATCAATTCATCAGGTACGGTGGCAATGACAGCAGAGTCGGGATATCGTTTTTTTAAACGGATAACCGCTTCCGAAACGACCTCCTCCACGGATTCCAGGGATGTCACAACATTCATGTTCTCACCATGGATTCTGGTAACCGACAGCAGATTTTCCACCATATTCAGCAGCCAGTTGGAATCGTTATATATGTTGGCAACAATGTCGGCTTTTTCTTTGCTGCTGATATATTCTATATTATCCAGGTAAGTGGAGCTGTTACCGATAATGCCGGTCAAGGGGGTACGCAGGTCATGGGAGATGGCCCGCAGCAGGTTAGCCCGCATTTTTTCTTTTTCGGCTTCCATCAGTAATTTTTCACGTTCGGTAATAATCGCTGATTGCTTTTTTAACTGAGTGGTCATGGTACTGATAATGACCGCAATGGTAAACATTCCAATGAACATGATAGGATAACCGGTAATTGTAAAGTTAAAAGCCCAAAAAGGGTAGGTGAATAAGTAATTTACCAATATAACAGACAGTAAGGATGCGATGATTGGGTAAATATATCCACAGGTAAATCTTGCGATTAACAAAATAGCAAGAATATATAACAATACGTAACTGACAATGTCTTCGGACAGCGGCATAAAATGATAAAAGAAAAAAGAAATAGCTGTCGCTAATGTCATAATTAAAATGGTAATAAAAATACTGGCAATTTTAGTTGGATTATTAATAAAGTGCGTTATTTTCTTGTAGTAAGGCATAATCTGAAATCTCCTTTGTTATGCCCATTATACCTATTTTTTCTTTACTATACAACAGAACACCATAAAAAAGGTGTTAAGAACATTTCGAAAACATTTACAAAAATAATTTTCGCTCTTTTTTCTTTTAAACTTTTATGGTATCATATTAAAAGCACAGTAAAAGGGAGCTGAAACGAATGGAAGAGACCGATAGCAGCAATCGGCGGGCTGGGCGTAACCGACGGGTCCGATTGCTAAAAAAGCTGATTATATATACCATTTTGGCGGCCATATTACTTCCAACAACCCTTTGCGTTATTTTATTTATCAAATTGAAAGGTGTCACGACAGAGCTGGAGCAGTTGCGCAGATCGATTGTTGAGGCAGAGGAAGAAGCGGAAGACACTACGCAAACAGGTGTTTTTGTCACCGCACAATTGGAAGAGTCAGCACGAACCAAAGAAGCGGAGCAGATCGAGTATGTTATCGAGGACGAGAATATACGGAAGATTTATTTGACATTTGATGATGGACCAAGCAGTAATACCGCAGCTATCCTGGACATTCTTAAAGAGTATAATGTCAAAGCGACTTTTTTTGTGGCAGGCAAGACAGATGAACAGTCTAAAGCCGCTTACCGAAGAATTGTGGAAGAAGGACATACCTTGGGTATGCATTCTTACAGCCATAAATATCAGGAAATTTATCAGTCTGTAGATAGTTTCAGTGCTGATTTGACCAGGCTGCAGGAATATTTATATGAAGAGACGGGAGTATGGTCCCGCTACTGCCGGTTTCCGGGTGGGAGCTCCAATACCGTCAGTAAAGTGGATATGCAGGAACTGATTGCGTATTTGAACCGGCAGAATATTACTTACTTTGACTGGAATGTTGCATCCGGTGATGCGGCCAGCGGCACCATCAACAGCGCGCGGCTTGTTGATAACTGCCTGGCGGGAAGCAGCGGGAAACACGTGGGAATCATCCTGATGCATGATGCGGCGGAAAAAAGAAGCACGGTGGAGGCTTTGCCGGAGATTATAGAAGGGCTGTTGGCGGTGGAAAACACGCAGATCCTGCCCATCGATGATGATACCGTACCGATTCAGCATATTACCGGTGAGGAACAATAGCATTTAAATAAAAATATAAAAGCAATGAGAAGACAAGAAACGGAGGAGCAACAAATGGGATTTTTTACAGACTTGAAAGAGGATCTATCACAGGCAGTTAATGAATTAGTACCCGAAGAAGAAAACATGGATATGCCGGAAGAAGAACTGATGCCGGAAGAGCAGGAAACGGCAGAGGCGGCTGTGGATGAAGAAGCAGCGGTAACGGATATGGCAGAGGAAATGACAGATGTGCCGGAAGATGCGGCAACCTTTGAGGACGGATTACCTGTAGATATTGATGAAATGTTAGATAAAGTGGAGGAAATGAATATGATGAGCGAAGAATCGGTATATGTAGCAGCCGCAGAGGCGGAAATGATGAAAACAGATATGTCATCCAAAGAGGCGTCTGATGAAACCGCAACTATTACAGCAGGGATGCTGATTGTAGGTGATATTACTTCAGAAGGCTCGCTGGAATTACAGGGAACGGTTAGCGGCAATATTGATATTCTGGGTAAATTAAATGTTACCGGAAACGTAACAGGTAATTCTAAGGCAGCAGAAATTTATGCTGATAATGCTAAGATTACCGGTGAAGTACGAAGCCTGGGCAGCGTTAAGATCGGTCAAAGTTCCGTTATTATCGGTAATATTTTTGCTAACAGTGCAGTTATTGCCGGTGCGGTTAAAGGTGATATTGATGTAATGGGACCGGTAATTCTGGATACTTCGGCAATTGTTATGGGCAATATCAAATCCAAATCTGTTCAAATCAATAATGGTGCGGTAATTGAAGGTATGTGTTCACAGTGCTATGCCGATGTTAATCCCACTTCATTCTTTGATGAATTTAAAAAAAGTAAAAAATAATTGTTGATGAATGGAGCAGGTATGCAGAGAATTTTATTAAAGCTAAGCGGTGAAGCGTTAGCCGGAGATAAAAAAACCGGATTTGATGAAGAGACAGTCAGGGAAGTTGCCAGGCAGGTAAAGCAATTGACGGCAGATGGTATTCAGGTGGGAATCGTAATTGGCGGCGGCAACTTTTGGCGCGGCCGGTCCAGTGAAAATATTGACCGGACCAAGGCTGATCAGATCGGTATGCTGGCAACGGTGATGAACTGTATCTATGTCTCGGAAATCTTTCGGAGTGAGGGAATGTATACTAACGTCCTGACCCCTTTTGAATGTGGATCTTTTACCAAACTTTTTTCCAAGGACCGGGCAAACAAGTATTTTGGAAAGGGCATGGTGGTGTTTTTTGCCGGTGGTACCGGACATCCGTTTTTCTCTACCGATACCGGAGTTGTACTGCGGGCTGTGGAGGTGGATGCGGATGTAATCTTGTTAGCCAAAGCTGTGGATGGGGTGTATAGTGCGGATCCCAGAATAGATGCTCAGGCGGTAAAATATGACGAGGTTTCCATCGATGAGGTAATTGCAAAGAATCTGCAGGTAGTTGATATGACGGCATCGATTCTGGCCAGAGATAATAAAATGCCTATGCGTGTATTTGGTTTAAATGAAAAGAATAGCATTGTAAATGCAGTGAAAGGTGACTTTACAGGAACCGAAGTAACTATATAAGGATACGGGAGGAAGAGAAATGGATGAAAGACTAAAACTTTATGATGACAAAATGACAAAAGCCTATGAGCATTTGGAAAGTGACTATGCGGGCATCCGTGCCGGCCGTGCCAATCCCCATGTATTGGATAAGATTAAGGTGGATTATTACGGAACCCCCACCCCCATCCAGCAGGTAGGAAATGTGACCATTCCCGAAGCCAGATTGATTCAGATTGCGCCCTGGGAAAAGTCATTGATTAAAGAGATCGAGAAGGCAATTCTGGCTTCCGATATCGGAATCAATCCTTCCAATGATGGGAATTCGATCCGCCTGGTATTTCCTGAGCTGACCGAGGAACGAAGAAAAGAGCTTGTTAAGGATGTGAAGAAAAAAGGTGAAGACTGTAAAGTAGCGGTTCGCAATATCCGTCGTGATGGCAATGATTCATTTAAGAAATTGGCTAAAACAGAGGTTTCGGAAGATGAAATCAAACAATTGGAAGAGCAGCTGCAAAAGCTGACCGACAAGTACATTAAAGAAGTAGACAAACTGGTAGAGGATAAATCGAAGGATATACTTACCGTTTAGTTGTTATGAATGAAGAAGAGCATTCCCTTAACAAAGGAACGGAATGCTCTTTTATTATGATAAGTCAGGAGCAAGCGGAGTATGAAGGAAGAGTTGAAAATGCCGGTTCATGTGGCAATTATATTGGACGGAAACGGAAGATGGGCCAAAAGTAAAGGAATGCCAAGGAATTATGGACATGTTCAGGGTGCCAAAACAGTGGAAGTTATCTGTGAAGAGGCTTATAAAATGGGGATCAATTACCTTACTGTATATGCTTTTTCCACCGAAAATTGGAATCGTCCTCCCGAGGAAGTTGCGGCTTTGATGAAGCTGCTGCGCAACTACATGAAAACCTGCTTAAAAACAGCGGAAAAGAATCGGATGTGTGTCAGGGTCATAGGAGATAAGACCGGCTTGGATGAGGATATCAGAAAACGGATTGCCGAGCTGGAGGAAGCAACCAGGAACAATGACGGCTTACACTTTCAAATAGCTTTAAATTACGGCGGCCGGGACGAAATTGTGCGGGCTGTGCAAAGAATCGGTGAGGATGTCTGTCAGGGACGAATCAAAGTAGAGGATATTGACGAAGCAATGATAGCCGCTTCCCTGGATACCCATGGCTTGCCGGAGCCTGATTTGCTGATCAGAACCTGTAATGAACAACGGATTTCTAATTTTTTATTATGGCAGCTTGCCTACACGGAATTTTACTTTACACCGGTTGCCTGGCCGGATTTTACCAGAGAAGAATTGATTAAGGCAGTGGAAGCCTATAATAAAAGAGATCGCCGGTATGGTTTGGTAAAGGAGGGGTAACGGATGTTTATAAAGAGATTACTGAGCAGTATCGCCCTCGTTGCCATAGCATTGGTAACCATTCTGTATGGCGGATATTTATTGGCAGCAGTTCTGTTTTTGATTTCTTTGATCGGATACCGGGAATTGATGCAGGCATGTAAGCTGACTTCTGAAAAAAATAGAATAAGCGCATTAGAAGCAGTGGGTTATTTAACCATTGCGGCTTATTATGGGGTGATGGCTTTTTCCGGAGAAGGTATGCTGCTTTTACTGACACTCATTACTTCGTTAGTGGCATTTATGTTTGTTTATGTATTTATGTTTCCCAAGTATCATGCCAGCCAGATTATGGAAGCTTTTTTCTGTGTTGTGTATGCACCGGTGATGTTATCCTGCATTTATCTGACCAGAAATCTTTCCTATGGTATTTGTATTGTCTGGCTGATTTTTATCAGTTCCTGGATATGTGATACATGTGCTTATTGCATCGGAATGTTGTTTGGAAAACATAAGCTGACGCCAAAGTTAAGTCCTAAGAAATCAATCGAGGGAGCCGTCGGCGGGATTGCCGGTGCGGTGATCGTGGGGGCATTGTATGGATATTTTGTGGTAAATCGTTTGGTGCAGGAACAGGAAATTACCTGGATTTTTGCACTGATTGGCGGAATCGGAGCCATCATTGCACAGGTGGGTGATCTGGCAGCATCGGCCATCAAACGGAATCATGATATTAAAGATTACGGCAAATTGATTCCCGGACATGGGGGGATTATGGACCGGTTCGACAGTGTGATCTTTACGGCGCCGATGATCTATTTATTAGCGGCATTGCTTATTCATCAAATTTAGAGAGGCTTATACTTATGAAGAAAATAGGAATCCTTGGTTCCACCGGCTCCATCGGTACCCAAACCCTGGATATTGTCAGAAATAATTGTGAAGATTTGCAGGTAATTGCTTTAGCAGCCGGCGAGAATGTGACTTTAATGGAAACCCAGATCAGAGAGTTTCGTCCCCGGATGGCCGCCATGTGGAGTGAGAAGGCTTACCGGGAATTAAAAGACCGGGTTGCCGACATGGATGTAAAGGTAGTCTGCGGAATGCAGGGACTGCTGGAAATTGCCGTGTTGACCGAAATGGATGTGTTGGTAACGGCGATTGTGGGCATGATAGGATTAAGACCCACTATCGCAGCCATCGAAGCCGGTAAGGATATTGCTTTGGCCAATAAAGAAACACTGGTTACCGCAGGCCATATTATTATGCCCTTGATTGCCAGACATCAGGTTTCCCTGTTACCGGTGGACAGTGAACACAGTGCTGTTTTTCAGTCCATGCAGGGAGAAAACCACAAGCGGATAGAAAAAATTCTGCTGACAGCATCCGGCGGACCTTTCCGTGGGAAGCAGTCTGATGAATTGGCAGATATGACGGTGGAGGATGCACTAAAGCACCCTAACTGGTCCATGGGTAAGAAGATAACCATTGATTCAGCTACTTTGGTGAATAAAGGACTGGAGGTAATTGAAGCCAAGTGGTTATTTGATGTGGCACCGGAACAGATTCAGGTAGTGGTTCATCCCCAAAGCATCATCCACTCCATGGTAGAGTATGCGGACGGCGGAATTATGGCTCAACTGGGGACACCGGATATGAAGCTGCCCATTCAATATGCATTATTTTACCCCGACCGGAAACCCATGAGCGGAAAACGGGTGGATTTTTTTGAATTATCAGCCTTAACCTTTGAAAAGCCTAATGTGGAGGTCTTTAAAGGTTTATCCATGGCTTATACCGCATTACAGGCCGGCGGAAGCATGCCCACCGTCTATAATGCCGCAAATGAAAAGGCGGTCAGCCTGTTCTTAGCTAAAAAAATTAAATTTTTACAAATTTATGAATTAATTGAGGGCGCGATGGCGTATCATAGAGTAGTAGAGAATCCTTCCGTAGAGGAAATCCTGCAGACAGAAGAAGCGACATATGAATATATTAGGAAGGTGGTAAATTGATAACATCAATAGTTTCGTTTATTTTAATTTTTTGTATTATTGTGGTGGCACATGAATTAGGTCACTTCTTGATGGCACGAAAAAACGGTATTCATGTATCCGAGTTTTTTGTGGGAATAGGACCGACCTTGTTTTCCTTTCATCAGGGGGGGACGAAATTTTCACTGCGGTTATTTCCTCTTGGCGGGGCCTGTGTGTTTCAGGAAGAATACGAGCCGGAGGAGGAAGATGGGAAAGCGGCAGAGCCCAGCGAAGGATCTTTTTTGAAAGCATCGGTAACGGCGCGGTTTTCAGCTATTTTGGGTGGCCCGCTTTTTAATTTTATTGTGGCCTATATCATCGGATTGTTTATCGTGGCTAACACCGGAACCGATCTGCCGGTAATCGAGGCCATAAGCCCGGGTGGGCAGGCCGAGGCGGCCGGATTGATGGTAGGTGATACTATCACAAAGATAAATAACGAAAAGATTCATCTGTACCGACAGATTTATTTTATTTCCTACACCAGTCAGGGGGAAACTTTGCAGGTTACCTATGAACGTGACGGGGTGGAAAACAGCGTGGCAATCACACCGGCATACAGTGAAGAAGCCGGCCGGTATTTGTTAGGTGTTAACGGCTACGGAAGATATGTGAAATGTGATCCTTTGCAGATTTTTAAATGCGCTTTTTACGAAGTGGAATATGGCGTGACTACCACTCTGAAGACTTTAAGTATGCTGGTGCAGGGACGCCTTACTAAGAATGATGTATCCGGTCCGGTGGGAATAGCGATGGTTGTTGGGGAAACTTATGAGATAGCAAAGCCTTACGGAATTTCGGTAGTGGTGTTGTCAATGTTAAATATTGCGATGATCTTATCGGTTAATCTGGGTATTATGAATTTATTGCCGATACCGGCATTGGATGGCGGCCGTTTGGTCTTTCTGCTGATTGAAATGATTCGCGGCAAGCCCCTTCCGCCGGAAAAAGAAGGCCTGGTGCACATGATCGGCATGGCCGCGCTGTTGGTATTGACGGTGTTTGTTCTGTTTAACGATATTACAAAATTCTTTTAAAATAAGCTTGTCAAAAAACGAGAGGAATTATATGCAGGTTGCACAAAATTGGAAAATGTGAGCCTGCATACTTGATTCCTCTTTTTGTTGCGTTTATAATCATATTACGTCATTCAGGCGTTTCTTAATATTAAAATATCTTATATATAATCAAAAATTACCCATATTTTAGGAAAATGAAGTTAGGAACAGGAGGTTTATGAAGGTATTATCAGGTGTATATTGGAGTGCGGGCGGGACAAAGGAAAGTAATCAGGATTCCGTCACTTTGCAGCAGGTGATGACCCCAAGGGGGAGAATTTGTCTGGCAATGGTCTGCGATGGCATTGGTGGGCTGCCCGGAGGAGAGGTTGCCAGCGGCTATGTTGCGGAAGAAATCAGCAGATGGTTTTATGAGGAGGGGGTTCCTAAGATACTTCGAAGAAAGACTGGGAAGCAGCTTATAAGAAGTCTTCTGCGGGAATTTTTCCGAATCGGGGAGGATCTGCAGAGGTATGGAAAAAGGAATGAGCTGAACATCGGAACGACAGTAACCGTACTGATGATTTGGAAACGCAGATATCTGTCTTTTCATCTGGGTGACAGTCGTCTCTATTTATGCAGGCGCAAAGCACGGCAACTAACTGTGGATCATAATAATAGAAAAGGGGCTTTGACCAAATGTATAAATAGTTACTTTTGGCAGAAACCGGATATATTACAGGGAAGAGTATTATCAAAGTGTGGATTTTTGCTGTGCACCGATGGTTTTTATAACCGAATTGGAATCAGGCAATTGACGGAAGCCTTTTTTCCATGGGAGATTAGGGAAGAAAAGCAGATCGAGGCCCGGCTGCGGGAGGTGGCGGTGCATGTGGTGAAAAAAGGTGAAAAGGATAATATATCGGCAATTTTTGTTAAAGTAACATAGGAGGAAAACTTGAAAGATGATTTACAAGAGGGCAGATTGCTCCTAAATAAGTATGAACTTGGTGAAAGAATCGGGCAAGGTGGGACCGGAAGTGTTTTCAAAGCATATGACCGGCATTTAGAGCAGGATGTTGCGGTAAAACAGATCCTGCGGACAGAGCAGAATGGAATAAAAGCAGATAGTCTGCGGAATGAAGTGGAGATATTGAAAGGGTTGGAACATCCCATGCTGCCGCACATCTTTGATTATTTTCGAGAGGGAGAAAATGATTATCTGGTGCTGGAATACATACAGGGAGTAACATTGGAACAGCATATTTGTGAAAGTGGTCCGATGGAACAGCAAACGGCGATTGCCTTTATGAAAGAATTATTGTCGGTGTTTGCCTATCTGCACGCTTTTAGTCCGCCGATTATTTACCGTGATTTGAAACCATCCAATATTATGATCAGGAGTGACGGACAGATAAAGCTGATTGATTTTGGGACGGCTTTTATTTATTTCTGCGGAAAAAAAACAAATAACATGAAAGCCGGAACACCGGGGTATGCCGCACCGGAATTACTGGATCAGGAAAAGGACATTGGCGAATACCGTGAAAACAGTGATATATACAGTCTGGGAGCGGTTTTTCACTACATCTTAAGCGGCTTAAAGCCTTCCTTGATGCAAGTTCACCGGCAACCGGTCAGAGCGTATAACCGAGCTCTGTCGGAGGGAATTGAAAGGATTATTGTAAAGTGCATGCAGGAAGACAGCGATCAGCGTTATCAACTGGTAAGCCATCTGCAGCAGGATGTGGAACAATATAAAAGGCTGGAGACCAGGCGAATCTTAATCAAAAAAATCGGACGGGGCATATATTTGTGTTTACTGACTGCCGGTATGATTGCGGTTTTGCTGGAAGCCAGACAAGGAATCCGATTACCATTCGTACAGACCCCGGAAAGTTGGAAATGGGATACGGAATATCAAATGTCAGATACCTTACCTGGCGGATTGATTTTGCTTTTTATTGGGATTTGCGGTAAAATATTATTCGGAGTAAAATACAGAAACAAGAAAAACCGGCAAAAACAAGAAAAAAACCTTCTCCTTACGGAAAAAAAGACGGTTGGTTTATGGGGGATCAATCTGTTTACAGTGTTGTTATTGATGGCTATACTATACCGGAGCGAGGCCGCTTATGCAGAAGAAAAGAGTTGGGAAGAACTGCCGGTTATTGTAAGGGATTCGGAAGGACATAAGCTTTTGATTAAGGAAAATACCGTTTACCAGCCGACAAAGGATATTATTATGGAGGTACCCTTATCCGGCTTGCCGGAGGGGGAAGAAGTAGTCATCCGGGTTACGGTCTGCGGATCGGAGAAAAGATACGAAAGCCGAAAGTTTTTGGTTATAAATCCGGTTGACAGATAGAAAGGGCAGTGATATATTGAAACTACCACATTCGTAGTGGGATACTAGGAATTAAAAGGAGCGATATCCATGAATCAAGTCATTTATTTAGATAATGCGGCAACAACCAAAATAGCACCGGAAGTGTTGACGGAGATGCTGCCTTATTTTTCGGAATACTATGGAAACCCCAGCAGTATTTATTCATTGGGAGCCGAAACCAAGAAAGCAATTACGGCTGCCAGAGGGATCATTGCTGAAAGTTTGGGAATAGAGAATAACGAGATTTATTTCACTGCCGGCGGTACGGAAGCCGACAACTGGGCGATTAAGGCCGCTGCCGAAGCTTATGAAGGGAAAGGGAAACATATTATCACCTCCACCATTGAGCATCATGCCGTCTTGCATACCTGTCAGTACCTGGAAAAAAGAGGATATCAGATTACTTACGTGAACGTGGATGAAAATGGTATTATCAAGCTGGATGAGCTAAAACGGGCCATTCGTCCGGATACCATTCTTATTTCGATGATATATGCCAATAATGAAATCGGAACCATTCAGCCCATTAAAGAAATTGGCGAGATTGCA
This sequence comes from Lachnospiraceae bacterium, assembly GCA_031556725.1. Classification (GTDB taxonomy): domain Bacteria; phylum Bacillota; class Clostridia; order Lachnospirales; family Lachnospiraceae; genus UBA935. The sequence continues at coordinate 54,790 of JAVBSL010000018.1, forward strand.
AAAGAAAAGGGCATCATTTTTCATACCGATGCGGTACAGGCTTTCGGTCAGCTGCCGATTGATGTGGAAGAGTGTCATATTGACATGCTCAGTGCCAGCGGGCATAAGTTAAACGGTCCCAAAGGAGTTGGGTTTTTATATATCCGCAAAGGCTTAAAATTGCGATCCTTTGTTCACGGCGGTGCCCAGGAACGCAGCCGCCGGGCCGGAACCGAAAATGTCCCCGGGATCGTGGGCTTGGGGGCGGCAGTCAGGCGGGCCCAGGCTATCATGACCGAAAAGACAGCGAAAGAGATCGCATTACGGGATTACCTGATTGAAAAGATTGCCAAAGAAATACCTTATTCCCGATTGAACGGTGACCGGGTGAACCGACTGCCCAATAATGTGAACTTCAGTTTTCGCTTTATTGAAGGCGAATCATTACTGATTATGCTGGATATGAAAGGCATTTGTGCGTCCAGCGGTTCGGCATGTACCTCGGGATCCTTAGATCCTTCCCATGTATTGCTGGCCATCGGTCTGCCTCATGAGATTGCGCATGGCTCACTGCGTCTGACCCTTAGTGAGGAGAATACCAAAGAGGAAATGGATGATGTTGTGAATGCTGTAAAAGAAATTGTCGGAAAGTTACGGGATATGTCCCCTTTATATGAAGATTTTAGGAGGAAGCACAATGTATAGCGAGAAAGTAATGGATCATTTTCAAAACCCCCGGAATGTGGGAGAAATAGAGAATGCCAGTGGCATAGGAACCGTGGGAAATGCCAAATGCGGCGATATTATGCGGATTTATCTGGATATAGATGATGCTGGGGTGATACAGGACTGCAAATTTAAAACTTTTGGCTGCGGCGCAGCAGTAGCCACCAGCAGTATGGCAACCGAACTGGTCAAAGGTAAGACCATTAATGAGGCCTTGCAAGTTACCAATAAAGCAGTGATGGAAGCTTTGGATGGTCTGCCGCCGGTTAAAGTGCATTGCTCCCTGTTGGCAGAAGAAGGGATTCATGCGGCACTGTGGGATTATACCGAGAAGCATAATATAGTCATTGAAGGTCTGGAAAAACCCAAGTCTGATATTGGCGAGGAAGAAGCGGAAGAGGAATATTAAGCAGAAGATGAGCAAGCAAAAAGTAGTAGTAGGGATGTCCGGAGGAGTTGACTCTTCGGTGGCAGCATATTTGCTGAAAGAACAGGGATATGAGGTAATCGGGGTAACCATGCAGATCTGGCAGGATGAGGATGAAACAGCCAGGGAAGAAAATGGCGGGTGTTGCGGGCTGTCCGCGGTAGAGGATGCCAGAAGGGTTGCCCAGACCTTGGATATTCCTTACTATGTGATGAATTTTAAACATGAATTTAAAGATAAAGTTATGGACTATTTTGTGGCGGAATATTTGCAGGGCCGGACACCTAACCCCTGTATTGCCTGCAATCGCTATGTGAAGTGGGAATCTTTGTTAAAACGAAGTATGGACATCGGTGCTGATTATATAGCCACCGGCCATTATGCCAGAGTAGAGCAAATGGCGAATGGGCGCTATGCCATCCGCAATTCGGTAACGGCAGCCAAGGATCAGACTTATGCGTTGTACAACCTTACCCAATTTCAATTGGAACATACACTGATGCCGGTGGGAGCCTATACCAAGGATGAGATTAGGCAGATTGCCGTTGATCAGTATTTGCCCGTGGCCCATAAGCCCGACAGTCAAGAAATTTGTTTTGTACCGGATAATGATTATGCCGGATTTATCAGCCGGGAAGCCGGTGAAAAGGTACCGCCGCCGGGGAACTTTGTGACCAGAGACGGTGAGATTTTGGGTCAGCATAAGGGTATTACTCATTATACCATTGGTCAGCGCCGGGGGTTAGGATTGGCAATGGGGCACCATATTTTTGTAACCGAGATTCGGCAGTCAACCAACGAAGTGGTTATCGGCGAAAATGAGGATGTATTTTCCAGTGTCCTGCATTGTAACCAGTTAAATTTTATGGGAATGGAAGATTTGCGGGAACCGCGGGAGGTAATGGCTAAAATCCGTTACGCCCATCGGGGTGAGAAATGTATTTTGGAGAGAGTGAATGAAGGGGAAATCAGATGTACCTTTGGGGAACCGGTCAGAGCTGTTACACCCGGTCAGGCAGTGGTTTTTTATGAGGGCGAGTATGTCTTAGGTGGGGGAACGATTATTTACTGAGCGGTAAGCGCAGGAGGACAGGAAGGTCTACACTATGCAGGAGAGTATCGAAAAAGATATTATTGGAGAATTAATCGGGAAAATTTCCCGCAATATAAGAATTTGTTTTTTGTCGGGAATTATTACGAGTTTTTTTGTTCATGGATTTATGCTGGCTAACAAACTTCCCAATTGGGATGATTTGTTAGAGGTAAGAGGATATGGTGGAGGTGGAATGTTTGGCCGTTGGCTGGCCAGCACTGTTCATCCACTTGGCAGCGAGTGGAGTGTTCCGTGGCTAAACGGAAGTATATTCCTGCTTTTTTTATCGGTTTCGGCGTGTCTGATTTATGCTGTTTTGCAGCTTGAAACCATCAGCTCGGCAATCGTATTGCCAATGCTGATAATAGCATTTCCCAGTGTTTGTGCGTCCATGTCTTTTATGTTTATGGCGGATATGTATGGCATGAGCATATTTTTTATTTGCCTGGGAGTTTACTTTGTTAATCGATATCGCTGGGGGTGGCTGGCAGGAATCATCCTGACTGCTTTGAGTTTAGGCCTATACCAGTCGTATATATGCTTGGAAGCAGCTATTTTTATTACGATTTTAGTTTTGTCTTTATTAAGAGGGAAGGATAAAAAGCAAATACTTTTCGAAGGAATAAAAGATGGGCTGGTGATGATTGTATCAATGCTGCTTTATATGGTTATTGCCAAATGGCGGGTTCCCGATATGTCCGATTATAACGGCTATGATACAATGGGGAAAATTGAAATAGCGGAATTGCCTAAGAATATATTGAAAACATATCGCTATGTCTGGAACTATTTTATTGCCGACCCAATGTCTTTTGTCAGTGATAGTTCGGCGGTGGCGACGGTTATCTGCTGTGCGTTAATCGTACTGATTTTATTCGGCTTTGTCTGGTACAACATAAAAAACAAAAAGCAGACGGTTGGTTTTTATATTTTGCTGGCAACCCTCAGTTTATTGTTCCCATTGGCAATGGGGGGGATTTACATTTTAGCACCGCGGGCCCATATGAGTATGCTGATGTTATTCCAATATGTTATGGTGTTTGTGTTACTGCTTGCGTTAGGGGAACTGGCTGTTAGCCCCAAATATGGTTTTGTCAGCGGAAAAATCAAAACAACAATATTGGCGGTTAGCGTGTTAGTGTTTGTCACCATTGTAAATTTTGAAAACTATACTTTAACAAATGAGGCTTATTTTCGTATGGACATTGCCTTTACACGGGCAAATAATTTCTATAATCGGATTCTAATGCATTTGGAAGAAGAGGAAGAATATCAGTATGGAGATAAAGTGGCGTTGGTAGGATATGTACCGGAATGGTTTGGAACGGGAAATGATATTAATGACGAGAAGTTTGCAGACTTATCAGGTATCACCAATGAACGAGGAATTAGTTCGCAGAACCTGCGCGGTAGTTTTTTGCGCACCTATATGGGGGTGCGGCTTCCTGATTTGGGTTGGGAATTTGAAAAGCAATACTGGGAAATGGAAGAATATCAGGAGATGCCGGCCTATCCGCACAGCGGCTGTATTAAAAAAATAAATGATGTCTGGGTTATCAAATTAGAGTAAAATTGGCCGTTCGTCCACTGAAAGTGGCATAGTAACGAAAGCCACATGCTTTCAAAACATCACCGGCAGCAGAAAAGCCCCGGGTGATATCAGCCGAAGTATGAGCATCGGAACCAAGGGTAATAATTTCACCACCCAGTTCTTTGAAACGTTTCAAAACAGCGGTACAGGGATTGAATTCTTTCAAGGCGTATTTCAAGGCACCGGTGTTGAGTTCAATGCCCTTTTCTTTTTCAATTAGAAGGCATAGTATCTCGTCCAGAATGTCCTGATAGTTTTGGTAGGTATAATTTTTATCCTTATTGGGGCCATAGCGAACCACGTAATCCAAATGCCCATAAACATCAAAATTGCTGAATTTTTTAATGTTTTCTAAAACGGATTTAAAATATTCTTCATAGGCCGCCTGTTCGGACCTTCCTTCATAAAAGGATAGCAAATAGGGATCTGTTTTATTGCAAATATGAGAAGAGGCAATAATAAAATCAAAATCATAAGACTTGGCATATTTGGCCAGCTCTTTTGACAGGTGCGGTTGTAATCCCAATTCCACGCCGAAACAGACCTTTATCCGGTCAGCGTATTTTTCTTTATATTTAATCAAATCATATAGATAAGAATCGGTATTTAAAGTAAAGGTATCGGGAGGTGCTGCCTCTGATACCGGAAAATCCATATCCATATGCTCGGTAAAGCACATTTCAGTAAGACCCAATTCGATTCCTTTCAGGATCATATCCTCCATCGGGGTATCTGAATCTCCCGAAAAATTAGAATGAAGATGATAGTCGGCAGTAATCGGCATAATTATCCTCCTGTGTTTAACATTCCCCCACAGTATAAGTCATTGGAAAAACATCGTCAATAGTCACATGAAAACCGTTAAAAAATAAACAAAGTATTAAAAAAGTGACAAATCGTAATTATTTTTGAATAACGTCTTGAATTTTCTGGACAAATTAGGTAAAATAGCAATGCTGATAAAAATTAAACAATATTTTAGGAGGAAACTATAATGGCAGTAAAAGTAGCAATTAATGGTTTTGGTCGTATCGGTCGTTTAGCATTCAGACAGATGTTTGGTGCAGCAGGATACGAAGTAGTAGCAATCAACGATTTGACAAGCCCCGCAATGTTGGCACACTTGTTGAAGTATGATTCAGCACAGGGTAGATATGCGTTGGCAGATAAAGTAACCGCTGGTGAAGATTCTATCACAGTAGATGGTAAGACCATCAAGATTTATGCACAGAGAGATCCTAAAGATCTTCCCTGGGGAGAATTAGACGTAGACGTTGTTCTGGAATGTACCGGTTTCTTTGCTGATAAGGCAAAAGCATCCGCTCATATCACCGCAGGCGCTAAGAAAGTTGTTATTTCTGCACCCGCAGGCAATGACCTTCCTACCGTTGTTTACAATGTAAACCACAATATTTTGAAAGCTGATGATACTGTTATCTCTGCAGCTTCTTGTACCACCAACTGTTTAGCACCTATGGCGAAGGCTCTGAATGATCTGGCTGAAATCCAGTCCGGTATCATGACCACTGTACATGCTTACACTGGCGATCAGATGACCCTTGACGGCCCTCATCCTAAGGGCGATTTAAGAAGAGCTCGTGCAGCAGCTTGCAACATCGTTCCCAACTCAACCGGTGCAGCTAAAGCAATCGGTCTTGTTGTTCCTGAACTGAATGGTAAAATGATCGGTTCCGCACAGCGTGTTCCTACTCCTACCGGTTCTACCAC
>JAVBSL010000026.1:0-78758 GCA_031556725.1 Lachnospiraceae bacterium
GGAAGACGATTAGGAATGCTTAAGCAATTAAGAGAAAAGAGTGATTATGATGATTTCTATATAGCTTCAAAAGAGCAAGCCAAAGAGCAATTGGAAACAGCAGAATTAATTATCGAAAGCATCAGAACATATTTGACAAGTACGGATTAAAAGAAGAGTAATATTGAGGTATTCTAATGCTTGAAAAGATATATTTATAGTAGCCAAAATATTCGATCAACAGGGATGTATTGCTTATCGTTGTAAAGCTATAAACGAAGCAAGGTGTCTGCCTGGTACATTAGAGGCTTTACGGGCCGAAGGAGTGCAGATTGTAATTTTAGATGATTCAGATATTTATTCTGAATATGCTCCGTATTCTTATATTGAAGATATGAAGGATTTTATAGATAAAGTAAATCAGCTTAATAGAGTGGCCTAAAAAATGTAACGAATAGTAATCAGATGAGCAGCGTAACACACATGTAACGCACAAATATAATGAAAGCCCTTGAAAGCCAGCCTTTCGCAGTTTCTATTGAAGAGAGTGTCAAAGCTGGTAAATTCTAAGCAAACCGCATAAAATAAGGACTTTAGAGACTGCACTGACTGTTCATGGTTGGTGCAGTTTTATATATAATTTTTTCATATGTAATTGGTGAAATATTTTTGTGGGTATGATATGATAAATAAATAAAATTTGAATTGGTGAAACAGTGTTTCACCAATTAGACAGGAGAAAACTGGGAAGATTTTAAAAATATGTTTTTGATGCGTAGATGAAATATGAATGGAAATGTGGTAATATATAGCTGAAGCGATAGGAGGAAAAATTATGTCAGATATAGAAGTTATAAGAGAATTATATAATCGATGTAAAGAAATGGATTTTGAAGATACTTTGAAGTTAGAGTTGGAAGCATCAGATGATGAAGAGCAAGGTTTTATTTCTGTTATAAGTGATTATATTTTACAACAGAAACAGAGAAAGGTAATAGAGCAAAAGAGGTTTTAGATGAAAAAATATATCTTATATGCAGGAGTGAACGGTGCTGGTAAATCTACATTATATCAGATAGCAAAGTATAAGGACCGTATGCCGAGGATTAATACGGATGAAATTTTACGTGAATTCGGTGACTGGAAAAATTTGTCCGATATTATGCAGGCGGGGAAGATTGCTGTAAAAAGATTGAAGCAATATATGTCTGAAGAAATTACGTTTAATCAAGAAACAACGCTGTGTGGAAAAGCGATAATTAATTCAATTATGAAAGCAAAGGAATTAGGCTATATTATTGAGTTGCATTATGTTGGTGTGGAGTCTGCTGAATTAGCAAAACAGAGGATTCGTGATAGAGTGATATCTGGTGGACATGGAATTCCAGATGAAGATGTAGAACGGAGATATGAAGAAAGTTTTAAGAATTTGGCGATTGTGATTCCATTGTGTGATCTTGTTGCATTATATGATAATTCTATTGAATTTCGAAGATTTGCGATATTTAAACAAGGGAATATAGTAAAGATGTCCAGAAATATTCCGAATTGGTATATAAGTAGATTTTCAAAAGAAAATAAATAATATGCCGCTAAATGAAATGAGTAGAAATCAACAGGGCAGCGTAACACACATGTAGCGCACAACAATAAATAAAGCCCTTGAAAACCAGCCCTTCGCAGTCTCGATTGAGGAAGCTGCGAAGGCTGGTAAGTTCTAAGCAAACCGCATAAAATAAGGATTTTAGAGACTGCACTGACTGTTCATGGTTGGCGCAGTTTTTTGAATGGAGCACATTTGCTGTATTTACTTTCCATGTTATGTATGTTTGAGCTACACATATAAAATCAAAAAAATATATATTATTTAAATCCTGCATTTCATAAACAAAATGACCGCCTTTTTATTATGAAATGCAGGATTTTGTTGTAAACACTGTAAAAGAAATAGTGTGATCATGCATTAAGGAGTGTCTAATCCCTAGTAAGTTTTCGATGATGCCTACGAGGTTTTGCTGCCTCTACACCCAAACGTTCCACTCGATTTTTCTGATAATCCTCAAAATTTCCTTCAAACCAGTGCCAATTTCCGGGATTTTCATCCGTGCCCTCCCAGGCCAGAATGTGAGTCGCCACACGGTCAAGAAACCAGCGATCATGGCTTATTACTACTGAGCATCCGGGGAAGTTAAGCAATGCTTCTTCCAAGCTTGATAAAGTTGCAACATCAAGATCGTTAGTTGGTTCGTCCAGTAAAATAAGGTTTCCACCTTCTTTAAGAGTAAGTGCTAAATTCAACCGATTACGTTCACCACCGGAAAGTACTCCGGCACGTTTCTGTTGATCAGAGCCCTTGAATCCAAATCCCGATAAATAAGCTCGGCTTTGAATCTCAGTATCGCCAACTTTTAGGTAATCATTTCCACCAGAAACCACTTCCCACAAGCTTTTCTCGGCGTCAATACCTTCTCTGTTTTGATCTACGTAAGAAATCTTAACAGACTCACCGATTTGCAATTCTCCACCACTCAATGGCTCCAAACCAACGATAGACTTGAACAATGTAGTTTTACCAACGCCATTAGGTCCGATAATTCCCACGATGCCCCCTTGTGGCAGTGAAAAAGATAAGTCGTCTATAAGCACACGATCGTCAAAGGATTTATGTATGTGATCGGCAACGATAACCTTAGTACCTAAACGTGGGCCGACAGGTATCTGAATATCTGTAAAATCAAGATTTTTCGCTGCACGTGCTTCGGCTTCCATTTGTTCGAAACGTTCAAGACGAGCCTTGCTTTTCGCTTGACGAGCCTTTTGAGAGCTGCGAACCCACTCAAGCTCTGCCTCTATGCGCTTTATCAATTTTGCCTGCTGTTGTCCCTGCAATCTTAGACGTTCTGCCTTTGTTTCCAGATAGGTCGAATAGTTTCCTTTATAAGGATATAGATGTCCACGGTCAACTTCACATATCCATTCTGCCACATTATCTAGGAAATAGCGGTCATGAGTAACGGCAAGTACAGCACCGGAATAAGTTCCGAGGAAGTGTTCAAGCCAAAGAATCGATTCCGCATCAAGATGGTTGGTAGGCTCATCCAATAAAAGAAGATCCGGTGCCTCCAGCAAAAGCCGGCACAAAGCAACGCGGCGACGTTCACCTCCGGAAAGAATGTTAACCGGCGTGTCCGGTTCCGGGCATTGAAGGGCATCCATAGCCTGCGTCAACTTACTGTCAAGATCCCATCCATCGGCGGCATCTATCTCGGCTTGCAGGTTTCCCATTTCTTCCATCAGTCCATTAAAGTCGGCATCGGGCAAAGCCATTTCCTCGCCAATCTTATTAAATCGCTCTATCTTTGCCAGTAAATTACCAAAGGCTTGCTCAATATTTTCAATTACAGTTTTGTTTTCGTCAAGAGGAGGTTCTTGTTGAAGGATTCCTACAGAATAGCCAGGTGAAAGTTTCGCTTCACCGGCAGACACATCCTCCATTCCTGCCATGACTTTTAATAGGGTTGATTTGCCCATACCGTTTGGGCCAACAACGCCAATTTTAGCACCTGGATAAAAAGAAAGTGACACATCGTCAAGAATGACTTTGTCTCCATGGGCTTTACGCGCCTGATACATCTGATAAATAAATTCTGCCATTACATTACCTACTTCTTTCTTTGCCGAAAATTCAGCGAGATTTTACTAACTATTTTTTTGTTGGATATAAAGAATTATATCATGCGGATTTGCCGGAGGCAACTATGAAGCCCTCACCGTCTCGATTGAGGAGAGTGCCAAAGCTGGCAAGTTCTAAACAAACCGCATAGAATAAGGATTTTAGAGACTGCACTGACTGTTTATGGTAGGTGCAGTTTTTTAAACGCATTTATGCTTGACAAAAATAAATAAATACTATAAGATAGGTAACAAGTGATACGTAACAGACGATACCGAATGACGAGGGAAAAATGCCACCAAAAATAAAAATTACAGAAGAGGATATTGTTAGTGCAGCCATCCGATTTGTTAGGGAAAAAGGCTTTGAGAATTTGAATGCCCGTGATTTGGCAGCGGTAATAGGCTGCTCAGTGCATCCGATATTCAGAGCTTTTGAGACGATGGATAAACTAAAGTCAGCAGTTTGTAAAAAGGCAGAGAGTATTTATAATCAGCGAATGATTAGCTGCTTGGAACAGGAGGATGGCTTTCTAGCCATGGGACTTACCTATATTGATTTTGCAAAGAACGATAAAAATTTGTTTAAGCTGCTATTTATGTCAGATGCCTTTCAAAACCAGAATATTTCGAATATTGCCGGTTCTACAGAGGGAGATGATGATGTTATTGAAATGTTATGTCAGATGACCGGATTAAGCGTTAAGAGAGCAAAGGAATTATATACTAATATTTGGCTGACAACACATGGGATAGCAACCATGTGTGCAACTAACAGTTGTTATATTGATGAAGAAGAAGTAAGACATATTTTGAACAATTCTTTTACTGGAGTATTAATGAAATTGAAGAGCGAGGAAAGCAAATGAAAAACACATTTTCGCAGAGGCATCCATATTTGGCTGTGGTTTTTGCAGGATTAACTTGTACATTTTTTACGGCGCTGGGGATGGCGATACCTCAAATTTTGGGGATGAACGATGACTTTACTTATCTTATTTGCACTATTTTTTTGATAATATCAGCAGGCGCAGGTATTCTTTTTATGAATCAAAGGACATCTCGGCCGGCAGATTATGGAATGCGAGCAGCTGAAAGTGGAAGTGCTAGAAAAGTGTGGTATTACATACCTTTGTTGATTTTAGAAGTGGCTCCCGTTATATTTTGTGGTTTCCTCCCGGGAATTACTTGGAACCGATATATAATTATTGCACTCTTTGTAATAGCAGTTGGTTTGAATGAAGAAATTTATTTCAGGGGACTTGCTCTGAAGTTTATGGAAAAGAAAGGAAATAAAAAGGCGATTATTTTTACTTCAGTTGTTTTCGGAACACTTCATCTTGTCAATGCAATGAATGGGAAAAATTTATTTTATCTTGTCTTACAGATGTTATTTGCATTTGTTGTAGGATTCGTTCTGGCAGAAATTGTCGTAATTACAAAAAGTCTTCTGATTGTGATTATCTGGCATGCTATGCATGATTTTATTTCAATTAATACCGGAGAGGCATTAGAGACTATAACATTGGTTATTCTTGCCTTTCAAGTGATAACATTGATGGTATATGCAACTGGCATTTGGAAAAAGTGCAATAATAATCAAGAGGACGATAGATAAAATCTTAAAAAGTATAAAATAAGTATTTTAAAACTACACTGACTTTTGCTGCCAGCGCAGCTATTATATATAATTTTTCATATGCATTTGGTGAAATTTTGAACGTTCTTCAAGTGTTTTACGTTCCCAAAACGTCGAAGTAATACAAGGCCTAAGCCCTCTTTGTCTCGGTATGAGCCTGACACAGTCCGATCTGCCAAAGGGGAAATTAATGCCGAATTGAGGTGCAGGAACTGATTTGGTTTATCTGCATAGAATAATAAAGAACAAAGGCGTTCATTACACGGTGCAAAAGCACGTGTGAAGAATGTCTTTTTTTAATTGGAAAGGAGTGTTCCATATGTGTGGAATAGCAGGATTTTGCAATTTTGAAAGGGATTATTCACAACATCCCCATTACTGGTACGGTATTTTAACAAATATGCGCACATCATTAAGTCACAGAGGAAGAGATCAGGCCGGTGAATATATTGAAAACCATGTGGGTTTGAGTCATGCCCGGCTGTCGGTCAGGGATCCGGAAGCCGGAATACAGCCGATTATCAGAAATATGGAAGGCAAGGAATATGCCATCGTTTATAATGGGGAAATTTATAATACGAAAGAGTTAAGGAAAGAACTGAAACCGGATTTTTGTTTTGAAACCACTACCGATACAGAAGTGATCTTATATTCTTACATCCAATATGGTGCTGATTTTGTAAATAAGCTGAACGGAATTTTTGCTTTTGCCATCTGGGATGGAAACCGGGAACAACTGATGCTGTTCCGTGACCGGGTAGGAGTAAAGCCTTTATTTTACACTATCAGCAGTCAGACCCTGATATTTGGTTCCGAGATCAAAGCGCTTTTTTGCTACCCCGAGTGTCAGCCGGAGATTGACAAAAACAGTCTCAAAGAAGTATTTGGCCTGGGACCGGCCAGGACAGCCGGTCATGGTGTGTTTAAAAACATTTACGAGGTAAAGCCCGGATTTTATGCCTGTTTTTCCGGGAGGGGATTTTCCTCTGTCAAATATTGGGATATTAGCAGCAAAGAACATACGGATAGTTACCCGGAAACAGTGGAACGGGTATCTTGGCTGGTGCGTGATGCAGTAACCAGACAAATGGTATCGGACGTTCCGGTATGCAGCTTTCTTTCCGGTGGAATTGATTCCAGTATTGTTACCGTTATAGCGTCTGATTATCTGAAACAGAAGGGATCAAAACTGAATACATTTTCTTTTGATTTTAAGGGAAATGACAGATATTTTCAGGCCAATGCATTTCAACCGGAAAGAGACCGTCCGTTTGTGGATAAGGTATTGGAACAGATAGATGTTAATCATATCTATCTTGAATGCGATGAAACTGATTTGGCCAAACTGCTTTTTCGGGCGGTGGATGCTAAGGATTTACCTGGTATGGCAGATGTGGATGCCTCTCTTTTGTATTTCTGTGATTTAGTGAATCAACAGAACAAAGTGGCACTGACCGGAGAATGTGCCGACGAGATCTTCGGCGGGTATCCATGGTTTTACAGAGAGGAACTGATGATGGGAGAGGGATTTCCCTGGTCACAGAACCCGCAGGCAAGGAGTATGTTTCTGAAAGAGGAAGTGAACCGGGAGTTAATGCTGGAGGACTATATTGCGGAGCAGTATTACCGTTCGCTGGCAGAAGTGCCAAGGCTGTCCGGAGAAAATGAAACGGAACGCCGGCGCAGGGAGATTGCCTACCTGAATATAAAATGGTTTATGCCCACATTGCTGGATCGTATGGATCGGATGAGTATGTATTCTGCCTTGGAAGCCAGAGTGCCGTTTGCCGATCATAGAATAATTGAATATGTTTTTAATGTGCCCTGGAATATGAAATACCAAAACCAGACAGCGAAATCACTTTTGCGGGAGGCTTTCCGGGATATGCTGCCGAATGAACTGTTATACCGGAAAAAAAGTCCATATCCCAAGACCTATCACCCTCATTATGAAGAAGTGTTGTCCCGTATGCTGACAGAAATCTTACATGATACCGATGCACCCTTGCAGGAGTTGGTAGATAAAAAGAAGGTTCAGCATTTCATTCAGTCACCGGCAGACTATGGAAAACCATGGTTTGGGCAGCTTATGGCCGCCCCCCAGATGATGGCTTACCTGATTCAGGTTAATTATTGGCTGGAACATTTTACCAATACCTCTTTTCGTCCTTGAACTTGGGGTGATATTTTCCCGCAAGGAATGTAAAAAAGGTAAAGAACAACAAAAACACAACCCCACTGGCCGCCACGTCGGATAGAAAATGTTCCCCCAGCATTACGCGGGAGAGAATCGTACATCCCCAAAAACACAATGCAAAAATGGAAATGCCGTTCACCCAACGGGAGAGAGATTTGCGGCAGCGCCCGATAAACGGCGGAAGCAGGCTAAGCCAAAGGGTGCTTATGGCGCCCATGCTGTGACCTGACGGGAATGATTTAATATAATCCCCCATTTCTGCCATTCTTTCTTTATTGGGAAATTGAGGTGCGTACCATGGTGTAAATTGGACAGATGGGTCATCCATAGTCCAAAAACGTTGGCGGCCCCATAAACTTTTTACATTATCCAACACAAACCGGCTGCCTGCCACCGCGGCAATTCCGATAAAAGCTGCCATAAATACTTCTTGCGGGTAACGCCTGGAAGCATAAGTACCAGTGACTGTAGCCAACATAAAGAATCCTATCACAAGCCATAACAGGAGATCATACGGCATACCATGCAAATGCCGGCTGCCGACCATCTCTTTCATGCGATTCACCGAGATATAAATCCCAAAAACCAGCAATCCAAGACAAATCATTCGCCACAGTAAATTCAAACCCTTGAAGTTTGTGATTAAAAAGCCAAACATCAATCCTGTAGCTATAGGTACCAAAAACCAGATTGGAACCATTGCAGCAACAGCAAAAAACTCGCCGAAAACGTTACCTGGCGTATAGAGCGCCTGTGAAATTTGAATATCAAAGAATGTTCCAAGCAGTAGTAAGGCTCCCGCCACACCAATAACTATCCAGTAGATTTTCTTCATATCAGCACCTCCTAAATGTAAATTATTATAACATAAACACCGAATTTGCGTCAATTTGAAACGCCATCATTTGTCATGTTTAGCCAAATTTTAATGTGCTATTCATTTTTTTCATGTATACTGATTTTATAAAACTTATATTAATATGTGGAGAAAATCTATATGAGAATCTTAGTGGTGGAAGATGAACAGGATCTTAACCGGGTTATTGTAAAAAAACTGAAAGTGGAAGGATATAGTGTTGACTCATGTCATGATGGTGACGAAGCCATAGACTATATTGACATGACAACTTACGATGCCATTATACTCGATATACTGATGCCGGGGAAAAACGGTTATGAAGTATTGGCTTATATTCGCCGGAATAAAATGCAGACACCGGTTCTTTTTCTAACCGCAAAGGATGCTCTGGAGGATCGGATCAGGGGACTTGACAGGGGGGCTGATGATTATCTGGTGAAACCCTTTCATTTTGAAGAGCTGATGGCCAGGCTTCGGGCCATGGTCAGAAGAAATTACGGCACCTCAAGCAATCGGCTTCAAGTAGCGGATCTGATTTTAAACAGTGATACCCATACAATAACAAGAGCTGGTAATAGCATTGATCTTTCGGCCAAGGAATTTGCCATGTTGGAATATTTTATGCAAAATGAAGGTGTTGTCCTGTCTCGTAAGCGCATAGAAGAGCATTTATGGGATTTCGAATACCAGGGTGCATCGAATATGATCGATGTTTATATTCGCCACCTTCGTCTTAAAATTGATGATGCTTACAAATTAAAGCTTTTTCATACAATAAGGGGTGTTGGCTATGTGCTGCGAAAGGGGGAAGAAGAGTGAAGGTTCTTACGATTCGCATGAGGATGACAATTTGGTATGCATTTTTCATGCTTGTTTTAGTTTTATTAAGTCTTGCGATTATCAGCAATTTATCTGCTAAAGCGCAGTTGACAAATCAAAAGGAAAATCTGATTGAAATGGTCACTGACGGCATTGGTGAAATTGACAGCCCCGGTGATTTTGACTATTTTCACTATGGTGTCTATCTGTTGTTATATGATGAAAATGAAACCTATATAAACGGTATTGTACCGGAAGGGTTTGCGGTGTCGCAGCCGTTACATAACGATTTCTTGCAGACAGTAGTGACAGACGATCTGGAGTTTTATGTGTATGATAAATATATAAATAGCGGAGACAATGCTTATTGGCTGAGAGGCGTTACACCCCATTCCGAGCCGGATATAATGGGAAAATTCACCGTCACTCTTGTTTCAGGGGTATTGCCGGTTTTTGTCCTGATAACATGTATAATCGGTTATTTTATAACCGGAAGAGCATTCCGGCCGGTAAAAAAGATTCAGGAGACCGCTCAAAACATTGCAAACAGTGATGAACTTTCTTTGCGGATCGGACTTCCGGAAGGGAAAGATGAGATTGCAAAGCTGGGAAAAACCATCGACCATATGCTGGATAAATTGCAGCGAAGTTTTGAAAAGGAAAAACAGTTTACCTCTGATGCCTCTCATGAGCTCCGGACTCCGTTGGCAGTTATCTTAACCGAGAGTGAATATGCGCTGCGGCATGCAGAGAGTATTGATGAGATGAAGGAATCAATGGAAGTGGTAAATCGGCAGGCCAACAGGATGTCGGCTTTGATTAATCAGCTTCTTTTTCTTTCCAGAGCAGATCATGATTCATTTAAGATAAATAACGAAACTTTTGAAGTCCTGCCTGTTGCTTCCGAGCTGGTACAGGATTATCAGCTGATTGCTGAAAACACAGATATTACCATTTCCATTATAGACAGCTTGCCGACAAACTTATCCATTACTTTTGATAAGACATTGTTTGCAAGGTGTTTGTCAAATATCATACAAAATGCCATTAGTTACAGTAATCCGGGTGGGCATATTGAGTTAAAAGTCTCACAGGAGGAGAATTATCTGGCTGTTGCAATAACTGATGACGGAATCGGAATCAATTCTGATAATCTTGAGAAAATCTGGGATCGCTTTTATCAAGTAGAGGAATCACGAAGTAAGGACAAGGGAAACAGCATGGGGCTTGGACTTGCCATGGTAAAAGCCATTGTCGAAAAGCAAGGCGGATATATTGCTGCCACCAGTACACTTGGTAAAGGCAGTACTTTTATTTTATATTTTTCATTACATTAATCTTCCATTCATGTTTACCCGGTATACTGGCCTCATCAGAGAAACGAAAAAGAGGAGAGGGCTATGTACCGGAAACTGATTTTAAATGATATTAAAAAAAATAAGCTGATCACGTTCACGATTACTGCATTTATTATGCTGGCAGCACTTTTTACAACTCTTGGACTAAATATGTTCGTGAACTTACTTGGTGCAATTGACAATCTGATGATGGATGCCGGAACACCTCATTATGTTCAGATGCATTCCGGTGACCTTGACCGGGAAAGACTTGAGCAGTTTGCGATGGAATACCCGGGGATAGAAGAGTTACAGGTTAGTGAATTTTTGAATTTTGAGGGAGCGGATATCGCTATCGGAGAACAATCGCTGACAGATAGTGTTCAGGACAATGGACTTACCATCCAGAACCAAAAGTTTGACTTGCTTTTAGACTTGGATAATCAGGTCATTTATCCGCAGGATGGTGAAATCTACGTGCCGATTTATTATATGACCGAAGGGATGGCAAAGATTGGTGATACCGTATGGATTCAGGATGCCTCCTTCACTATTGCCGGTTTTTTACGTGATTCTCAAATGAACTCGGCATTGTCTTCGGCCAAGCGTTTTCTGGTCAGTGAAAATGATTTTATAAAGATGCGGATCGGTGGAAAGCCGGAGTATTTAATTGAATTCAGGTTTGCCAGGGAAGTTGATATCAAAAAATTTGAATCCGACTATATCAATGCCGGACTGGAGGATAATGGTCCGGCTGTAACCTATGGTTTGATTAAGCTGATGAATGGTATCACTGATGGAATTGTAATCGCAATGCTGCTTTTGGTAAGTTTGTTGATTCTGATTGTTGCCTTTTTATGTGTTCGCTTTACCTTAATCGCCAAGGTGGAAGAGGAATATAAAGAAATCGGTGTACTAAAAGCGATTGGCCTTCGGACATCTGAAATAAATAAATTATACATTGCAAAATACAGCGCAGTAGCGGTCATAGGATGTGGTTTGGGATTCTTATTGTCGCTGACATTGCAGAAACCGCTGTTAGCGAATATTCATCTTTATATGGGCAGGAGCGGGGCCCCCATTTTGGGTACGTTGCTGGGAGGAGGGGGCGCAATATGTGTGTTTGCTTCAGTAATTCTCTACGTAAACAGAATATTGCACCGCTTCCATAAAATATCGGCAGTTCAGGCCATCCGCTTTGGTGCCCCGGCAGAGCAGACAAAATTATCAAGGGGATTTTGCCTTACCAATAATCATTTGATTCCGACGTCGGCATTTTTGGGTGTTAAGGATGTGTTTTCCCGAAAAGGATTATATCTTGTCATGCTTCTGGTGCTGATTATTTCATGCTTCATTATGACCGTACCGCAGAATATCAGTAATACGATTGGCGATAGAAGTTTTATGACTTATATGGGATTCGGCGAATGTGATATGAGACTGGATGTTTATTTAGAAGATGACATTCAGCCAAGGTTAAAGGGCATCGGACAGATGCTTTCCGTTGATGAAGATATCGAAGCATACAGTATTTATACTTTCTGGTTATTTGATATGAAGATGAACGATGGAAGTATGGCGAAATTAAGAGTTGGGCTGGGTGATCATTCGGCGTTTCCGCTTACGTATGAAAAAGGAAGAGAACCGGGACAGGAAAATGAAATTGCCCTTTCCGTACTTAATGCCGGCGAGTTACTAAAAGAGGTTGGAGATACCATAGTATTGATCATAGAAGGACAGGAAAAAGTATTTACAGTCTGCGGCATCTATTCTGATATCACCAATGGCGGAATGACTGCAAAAGCAGATTTTCACGTTGAAAATCTTAAAAAGGAAAAAGTACTGGGTGGAATGATACCGGTTATATTAAAAGATGTTTCACGGATAGATACTAAAATTACAGAATATAAAGAGCAGTTTTCATATGCAAAGGTCTCTAAAGTAGACAATTATATTGAACAGGATCTGGGAATGATCATGAAAATAACCAAGATCGTATCCGCTGCGGCCGTTGCGGTTTCAGGGGTATTGACGGTGTTGATTACAATGTTGTTTATGAAGATGCTGGTAATAAAGGACCGTTATCAGATTTCTGTGTTAAAAGCCCTGGGATTTACCGGTAATTTGATCCGGCAGCAATATCTGGTACGGGCGGGAGTGGTTCTTCTGCTGGGGGTAAGTATCGGAACCATTGCCGCCAATACATTGGGAGAACTGGTCGGAACGATGCTGATGTCGTTCGTTGGTGTGGCAACGTTTCACTTTAAGATAAATCCCCTGTTTGCATATCTGGCATCGCCGGTGATGATTGGCAGTTGTGTATATGCGGCTGCCAGACTTGGATTGAAAGATATAGATTCTATCAAAGTATCAGAATATATTAAGGAGTAGGAAAATATGATAACAGGAAAAGAAATCACAAAAACATATGGAAATAATGAAGGGAAAAGTAATGCCCTGAACAAGGTCAGTATTACTATCAAAGATGGCGAGTTTGTAGCGGTTATGGGACCTTCCGGATGTGGAAAATCAACGCTTTTATTCAGTTTAAGCGGTACCGACAGTATCAACAGCGGCTCGGTAAAATTAAATAACAAAGAGTTGTCAAACCTGAAAGAGAATGAGCTGTCAGATATTCGCCGCAGTAAAATGGGATTGGTATTTCAACAGCCCACCATGCTTAAGAATTTGAATCTCCTGGACAATATTGTCCTTCCGGCACTACAGGGCAGCCGTAGGAATAGGAATAAGATTACTGAGCGGGCCAGAGAACTGATGCGGCAGACCGGGATCGAGAATCTTGCGGGAAGGGATATTACCGAAGTGTCCGGCGGACAGTTGCAGCGGGCCGGAATCTGCCGGGCCCTGATTAACGAACCGGATATTTTGTTTGCGGATGAGCCTACCGGTGCCCTGAATTCCAAAGCAGCAGATGAGATTATGGAGCTGTTTGGCGAGATTCATAATACCGGCACTTCCATCATGCTGGTTACTCATGATGCCAGGGTGGCGGCGAAAGCGGAACGGGTGCTGTTTATGAAGGACGGAGAAATCGTGCATGAAATAGTGATGTCGGAACATTTCAGCCGAACGATACAGGAAAAGGTGGAATTAATTTCTAAGCAAATGCGTGAGGTCGAAGTTTAAGTACAGAAAAAAAGGTTGCCAAAATGCGGCAACCTTTTTAAATCCTTCTATTCTTCAATATCTTTCGCCGTAATAAGTCCGCTGTACCAGGTAAGTGCATCCATATAAGCACTATAGACATCGGCGGCATTAATATTCTTGATAATCATAATGCGGGATACAGAAGTCCAGTCGGCAACTTCATAATCCCGGATAAACTCAAGGACTTCAAAGAACTCACCCTTGCGGTGTATCAGCGCATTACAGATAGGCTCGGATACCAGCACGGCATTCAAGGCATCTGCCATGGGCATGTCTAAAATAATATCCAAAACAGAAAATAATCCCATCAGGAAAAGCTCCTGCGCCTGGGGCGCCATGTCAAACTTGGCGGCCACATTTTCGGCAAATTTGGCACGGATAAGTGAGAGCTTGGTGATTTCGTTGGGCTTGTCAGCCGCAAGGCTTTGGGTTACTGCAGTTGTAATCCATTTACGGAGTTCTTCCTGGCCGAGAATAGCAGAGGCATGGTTAATGCTTTTTATTTCCTGTGCCAGATTCAGTGAATTTACCATTTTTAAAAGCGAGATTGCCAGGGCAGTATCTTGTTGAACTACGCGGGCAACCTGATCGATACCAAAGTCCTGATTGCGGACGATATTTAAGAGCTGAACATGATTTATCTTTAATGGAGAGACATTGATTTCGCCTTTTGTCAGAGGAACCCGGTAAAAAGAACCTTCAAACATGGAAAAGCCGGTATTTTTAATACGATCAAATATTTGATTCGTATCAATGTGAGAAGCAATGATAGTCATTCCGGGATAATTTTTACGGATAAATAGCATATGCCGTCTGGCATTGACTTCCCGCTGACTTAGAAAAATAAAGCTACAATGTTTTAATATAGGAGCAAAATGTTCAAAATCTACGGTTCCGTTTAAAGCAAAGCGGTAGCCCAATGACTTATAAAAGATAAGCCGGTCAAGAAATGCCTGCTCAGTACTGCATTTTTTATCTAATACAAAAATAATATTTTCCGGAGCAGCATCACATTGTTCCTCCAGATCAGCAAGGAGAGTAATGTGGTTAACAGGGACAAAAATAGGTTTACCGGTAGTGAGAGCTTCCAGACCGACACGGCTGACCACTTCTAAAAGCGGAGAATTCATAGCTCCGTCCAAGATAGCACCGTTCTGTCCGGAAAGCAGTAGATTATCTCCCTTCTGGAAACGGAAAAGATAAGCTGCAACAGTCATGTTATCCGTAAAGAGAGGAACAGGTACGATTAAAAGTTTCATCCAAAAGCCTCCTTATTCTTATTTATATTTGTAATTTTATGATATCATAACATAGCAAGAATTGTAAGTATGTATATTGGTGCACTTGAGAAAATTCAGATGAAAACTAACAAGAAATATGATATATTGATAATATTGGAGGAATACTATGTTCAAAAATGAATGGGAAAACATCCTGAATGGTCAGGAGATAAGGCAAAACCTTAGTAAAATCAGAGAAAAGATCAAAGCCGGAGGTGAATTGCCGAGCTTATATAAGCTGGTAAATGAGAACGAAGATGTATTAGTTGGGTTATTGAAATCAGAAGATGCCAAAACCCGAAAGAATGCAGCACTGCTAATGGGTGATATGGGAAGACAAAGATTTCTTGCCCACATCTGGGAAGCTTATAAAAGCGAATCCCAGCGGTTTGTAAAAAGTGCATATTTATCAGCCCTGGGAAACTTTAATTATCATACTTATAAGGAAGAGTTAAAGGAGCAATTAGAACTCCTTAAACATTTGGAATTAACTTCGGAAAACGAAAAGCACGTTATGGAAGAGATGCGGGAATTATCAACGCTGGTTATCCGTATAGAAGGAATATCCGCCCACACATTCTCCGGGTGGAATAATTCATATGATATTGTTCTGATAACCAATCGTAATTTTGCGGAGAATATTGGAAAGGAACTTCAGGAATTAGAACCGAATGCCAAAATCAAGCCAATAAATGCAGGTGTTCGGGCAAAAGTGGAAAATCTTAACTGGGTCCGGGAACTCCGTACATATCAAGAAATACTGTTCCTGGTTCCGAACCTTAATTCATGTCCGATGGAGTTATCGGCAGTAATAGAAACAGTTGTAAATTCCGGATTGCCAGTATTTTTAGAAGATGCTCATGAAGGCGTACAACCCTATTATTTTCGGCTGGAGATGAAAACCAAAAGGTCATTAAAAGAAAAAAGTGCCTTTCTTAAAAAGGTGTCTGCCGGGATTGAAAAGTCATCCGACCGGAAACTGATTAACAGCACCGATAACTATGAATTTGAAATCCGGCTGATTGAGGACAAGCAGGGCAACTGCAACTTTATGGTGAAACTATTCACCTTAAAGGATAGACGTTTTACCTATCGGAAGGAAGTCATTCCTACCAGCATTAAACCGGTAAATGCTGCACTGATTGTGGCCCTTGCCAAAGACTACATGGAGGAGGATGCGCAGGTTCTGGATCCCTTTTGCGGTGTGGGAACGATGCTGATTGAGCGGCATAAGGCAGTAAGAGCCAATACCACCTATGGTATTGATATTTTTGAAGAAGCTATCTTAAAGGCCAGAGCAAACACCGAGATTGCCAAACAGACCATTCATTATATTAATCGTGACTTTTTTCAGTTTACCCATGATTACTTGTTTGATGAAGTCATCACAGACATGCCCTTTGCAATCGGACGTATTACGGAAGAAGAAATTTTTGATATTTATAAGCGTTTTTTTCATAAACTCCCTCAGCATTTACGGGACGGAGCACTAATAGTTTTATATTCCCATGATAAAGACTATATAAAACAAATGACGGCCCGGACAGATTTCCGGCTTATAAAAGAATATGAGATATCCAGGAAAGAGGAAACATATGTCTTCATATTGCGATACAGATAGTCATACATTTCAACAATATTCCTTATCGGATCAGATTCTTGAAACCCTTGCATTGCTTGGGTTTCAAAGTCCAACCGAAATTCAGCAGGAAGTGATTCCCCTTATCCTGGACGGAAAGAATGTCATTGCCAAATCCCAGACCGGAACCGGAAAAACGGCGGCTTTTGCCATTCCTGTCTGTGAAGCAGTCAACTGGGAGGAAAACAGTCCTCAGGCTTTAATCTTAGAGCCTACCAGAGAATTGTCGGTACAGGTGCGTGATGAGCTATTTCACATCGGACGTAAGAAACGGTTGAAAGTTCCGGCAGTATTCGGCGGTTTTCCCATTGATAAACAGATCCAGACCTTAAGACAAAAATCTCATGTTGTGGTAGGAACACCGGGAAGGGTGATGGATCATATCCGGCGAGACAGCATAAAGCTTGAGAAAATAAGGTACCTGGTTATTGACGAAGCGGATTTGATGCTGGATATGGGATTTGCGGAAGAAGTCAGAGAAATTATTTCACATTTACCGGTAGAAAAGCAGATTTTACTGTTTTCGGCAACGTTAGATAACAAGGTAGAGGAGCTGACCGATGTATATATGCAGGATGCGGTTTCGGTGATTCTGGAAGCAAAAACAGCAACCGCAGCGGAGATCATGCAGGTGGTTTATGAAGTGGAAGCGGAAGAAAAATACGATTGTCTCATGCGGGTTCTGATGCAGGAGAACCCGGACAGTTGTATGATTTTTTGCGCAACCAGAGAGATGGTAAATGTGCTGTACCGGAAATTACAACGGGACAAGGTCTCCTGCGGGATGCTGCATGGGGAAATGGAGCAGCGGGATCGTCTTAAGGTAATCGACTACTTCCGGATGAAACGTTATCATTATCTGATCGCTACCGATGTGGCTGCAAGAGGCATCGATGTGGAAGATGTTTCTCTCATTGTAAATTATGATTTTCCCACCGGAAGAGAGACTTATGTTCACCGGGTGGGACGTACCGGAAGAAACGGTAAAAGCGGAAAAGCCATCAGCCTGGTCTGCGGTGAGGAAAAACGTATGCAGAAGATGGTGGAAGCTTATATTGATATGGAGATAACCGTTGCCCAATCGCCGCTAAGAAACGAACAAAACGAGAAGATGTTCCGGATGAAACAGAAGGAAAGCAACGTTCCCTATAAGCGAAAGACAGATGCGGTAAACCGAGAGATTACACGTCTGTCTATCGGCGGCGGGAAAAAGTCCAAAATCCGGGCAGGCGATATTGTGGGAGCGCTGTGCAGCCTGGAACAAATTACATCAGATGACATTGGTATCATAGACATCAGAGAGAGCTTGTCCTACGTGGAAATATTAAATGGAAAAGGGAAGATGGCTTTAGAGGCTTTACAGGAAAAGCCGATAAAAGGAAAGATCAGGAAGGTACGTTTATGAAAAAGTTATTGAAAGGAATACTAATTATTTTTATTTTATTACTGGTAGTAGTGGGAGTATATGCAGTATATGTTTTCGGTACATATTATCGGCTGCCTGATCATTTAGCACTGGAAATCGAACAAAATAATGAGAACGTTGACATTACTACAGGTGAAAACTATACAATTATGACCTATAACATCGGATTTGGTGCGTATACTCCGGATTTTAGTTTCTTTATGGATGGCGGCAAGTCAGCATGGGCAAAAGATGCGGAAAATATAACCGAAACCCTTTCCGGAATCGGCGGACTTATTAATGATGTTAATCCTGACTTTATTATGATTCAGGAAGTGGACAGGGACGGAACGAGAGCTCATCATATTGATGAACTTGAAGTGTTGAACCAATTTGTGAAGGGTTATTCGTATGATTTTGCACAAAACTATGATTCTCCGTTTTTGTTTTATCCGCCATGGCAGCCCCATGGGGCCAACGTAAGCGGACTTGTGACATACTCACGAGGTGAAATAGTAGAAGCCAAACGGCGCAGTCTGCCGATTTCGGAATCTTTCAGTAAACTGGTGGATTTGGACCGGTGCTATTCCATATCCCGAGTTCCCACCGGCAACGGTAAGGAATTGTGCCTTTATAATATGCATATGTCCGCCTACGGAAGCAGCGATGAGCTCAGAGCCGGACAGCTGGCGATGCTTTATGAGGATATGGTGTCTGACTACAAGCAGGGGAATTATGTGATTTGCGGCGGTGATTTTAATCATAATTTATGGATGGAAAATCAGGAGAATGCACCGGAGTGGGCGTATTTATTTCCCAGAGAAAGCCTGCCGGAAGGATTCCGAATGGCTATGGATGATGCTAAAAGTAAAGCGGATACCGAACATAATACTTGCCGTGATGCCGGGGCACCATATGAAAAAGGTGTTACTTATACGGTTACTTTGGACGGGTTCATCATCTCCGATAATGTAGAGGTTAATTCTTATCAACATATGAATAGCGAGTATGAGTTTTCTGACCATGAACCGGTTATTATGCAATTTGTTCTGCTTGAATAGAAAAAATATATATGGTAAAATAGCATTCTCCCATAGTAGTGAAAAAGAGATGAGTAAAAGAGGGGTGCAGCGATAATCATGGAATATCTGAAAGCAAAAGTTTTGCCCAAAAAGTATTACTTTATTGCAGGAACGGTGGTTCTGTGTATTGTTGTGCTTATAATTGCGGTATGCATTCGGAAGAACCCGGATAAAGCCGTTACGGTGAATGCCGCAGAAACAACTGAGAATGCAGATATAATAAAAG
This sequence comes from Lachnospiraceae bacterium, assembly GCA_031556725.1. GTDB lineage: Bacteria > Bacillota > Clostridia > Lachnospirales > Lachnospiraceae > UBA935. The sequence continues at coordinate 19,303 of JAVBSL010000026.1, forward strand.
AAACAGAAAAAGTAGAAAAAGCGGAACCTACGGTCAAGGAATTTTATGAGAATGGACAGTATGATGAAGTTATAGAATATTACCAGGCGGCGGACAGTGAAGCTCAAAAAGATGCAGAATTTTATTTGCTTGCATCCAAAGCTTACTTACATAAGGAACAGCCCTGTGACGCTATGGAAGCTCTGAATAAGGGATTAGAGACTTGCGGCGGCGATGGAGAGCTGTTAAATGAATGGAAGAATTACATAATCGAGAATACGGTAGTTAGTTACTATTTTATTGATGGAGTGGTTACTAAAATATGCCGGTCAATAGAGTATGATAATTTACGGCGGCCGGAACTGGTGAATGGTTTCGATTTGGACGGAAATACAATTTATCGGATTACCTACGAGTATGATAGTGATGATGAATGGATAAAAGAGACTTATTATGATTCAAAGTGGAATACGTGGAAGTGGAGTGAAGGGATAGATGATAAATCCGGAGTACAGACCGAATGCAGGCTCTATGAAGACTTTGAGCTTGTGGGTTATAACGAGTATGAATATGATAAATCCGGAAATCGGATAAAAGAATCGAGATATAGGGACGGAGAATTGACAGAGGTTTTTCAGTACGAATATGATGCGGACGGAATCATGACACAATGGACATCTTACCGTGCAGACGGCAGTATGAGCGGCTGGCATGAATACGATGACAATGGAGACAGAATAAAATGGATTTCCTATGATGAAAATGAAATCGAAAGCAGCAGTCATGAATATACTTATGAACATGATGTGTTTGGTCATGCGGTAGCCTGTCATGAGAAGAATCAGGATGATGTTGAATCAACATTATATAATGAATACCGCTATCAATTTCTTGGCGATATAGATGAAATGAATTAACATATTAATAAGGGGTCTCAACCGGATTTGGCTTGAGTTCCCTTTTTTTACCATTGGTTTTAGTAAGCTTGAGGTGATAATATTATGAAAGCAGTTTGTCCGGTGTGTATGCACCACTGTACCATGGAAGAAGGCCAAACGGGGATTTGTGGAGCCCGCACCAATCGTAACGGGAAAGTAGTCTGCAGCAATTACGGCAAGATTACTTCTTATGCCTTAGACCCCATTGAAAAGAAACCTTTATGTCATTTTTTTCCCGGCAGTAAGATTTTGTCAGTTGGCAGTTATGGCTGTAATTTGGCCTGTGCCTTTTGTCAGAATTACCGGATAGCGACTGTAAAGGAAACAGAAGCCCAGTATGAAATGTTATCCCCGGAGGAACTTGTTCGGGAGGCTCTTGCCTTGCGTGGTAAAGGAAATATTGGAATTGCCTATACCTACAATGAACCATTGATCGGCTATGAATATGTCAGAGATTGTGCAAGGCTGGCAAGAGAAAACGGATTGAAAAATGTGGTGGTTACCAATGGCTGCGTGGAAACCGAGATTTTAGCGGAGATATTACCCTATGTGGATGCCTTTAATGTGGATTTGAAGGGATTTACTGAGCTTTTTTATCAGAAGCATCGAGGCAGTTTGGCGATGACTAAAGCTTTTATTGAAGCGGCAGTTCAAAAAAGTCATGTAGAAGTTACCACTTTGGTAATCCCGGGGGAAAATGACAGTCCGGAGGAAATGGAAGAAGCTGCCAGGTGGCTGGCTTCGCTGGATACAGAATTACCATATCATGTTTCCCGCTTTTTTCCGCAATGGAAGATGGCTGACCGCGAAGCCACTGATGTGAAGGTGATATATAACTTGGCCGAAGGTGCCAGGAAGTATTTAAAACATGTTTATACCGGAAACTGCTAATAACAGAAGATATATGAAAGCGGGTGAAAATTATGCCGGAATTACCGGAAGTTGAAACTGTTCGCAGAACATTAAAAAACTTTATTCTGGGAAAAGAAATTAGTGAAATTGTTGTTCATTATGATAAGATCATAACCGGTGATACGCAAACATTTGTTGAAGCCTTAAAGGGACAGACAATCCGGGACATTGACAGAATCGGGAAGTATTTGATTTTTATTTTAGATAAAGATGCTTTTATTTCTCATCTGCGGATGGAAGGAAAATATAATATAGTAGAAGCTTCCAAGCCTCTTAACAAACATGAGCATATTACCTTTCACTTTAGTGACGGTACTGAATTGCGGTATCAGGATACCCGTAAATTCGGCCGGTTAGAATTGGCGGACAAAGAGAATTATCGACATGGACTGCCATTATCCAAACTGGGACCGGAACCATGGGAGGCTGATTCCAAAGCGGTATATGCCAAAATACATAAAAGCAGTTTACCTATTAAAACATTGTTGCTGGATCAGGGGATTCTCGCCGGAATCGGCAACATTTATGCCAATGAAATTTGTTTTCGGATGAAGGTCCATCCCAGGACACCGGGAAATCGGATCAGTCAGAAGCGGACTGCGGAATTAATTGAAGTATCAAAAGAAATACTGAGCGAGGCCGTTGAGCAGGGCGGAACCACCATTCACTCTTTTGATGCTAATGGTGTAACGGGACTGTTTCAAGTCCGGCTGCAGGTTCATATGCAAAAAATGTGTCCGTCATGTCAGGGAGAAGTGACCAAAGAAATGGTGGCTGGCCGGGGCACATACTATTGCCGGGAATGTCAGAAAAAAAGAGGTTGATTTCTTAACATCTTCTTACTTTTTCATTCTGTGATTTTATGCTATAATAGTGACCTAAGTTTAACAAATACTCAGGAGGAGTTCGGATGATTGAAAAACATTATTACGAGAAAACAGATGAAATACTGGCCGGTTATGAATTAAGCCAGAAGTCTCTGATTCCCATTTTGCAGGATATACAAAGCAACTACAGATATCTGCCGCCGGAATTATTGACCTATGTTGCAAAAAAATTGGGCATCAATGAAGCAAAAGCGTACAGTGTGGCCACCTTTTATGAGAATTTTTCTTTTGAAGCAAAAGGAAAATATATTGTTAAGGTGTGCGATGGGACTGCTTGTCATGTCAGAAAGTCTACGCTTTTGATCAATCAGCTTTATCAGGAGTTAGGTGTAACCAAGGGAAAGAATACAACTGATGATATGTTATTTACAGTGGAAACAGTTTCCTGTTTGGGAGCCTGTGGTCTGGCACCGGTTTTGACGGTCAATGATAAGGTGTACCCGGCTATGACTCCGGAAAAGGTTTCAGAGTTACTGAAAGAACTGAAGGAGGCTTAAGCTAATGAACAACAGGAATGAGATGACAGCATTGCGTAACCAGGCGGAGGCTGCAATGAAATCACAGAAATGCCGGATTTTGATTTGTGCCGGAACCGGCTGTCTGGCCGGCGGATCCGGAGAAATTTATCAGAAGATGTGTGAACTGACCAAGGATATGAAAGATGTTTCCCTGGAATTCGGTGCAGAAATCGCCCACGTGGGAGTAAAAAAGAGCGGCTGCCATGGATTTTGTGAGATGGGTCCGTTGATGCGGATCGAACCGTACAACATCTTATATGTAAAAGTAAAGGAAGAAGATTGTGAAGAAATTTTCCGTACCACTATTGTGGAAGGAAAACCGATAGAGAGACTCCTTTATGAAATGGATGGGAATCGCTATCAGGCTCAGGAAGAAATCCCTTTCTATGCGAAGCAGATGCGTCTGGTACTTAAAAACTGCGGTCATATAGATGCTGAGAATATCAATGAATACATAGCCGTAGGCGGATATGGCGCTTTGGAAAAGGCACTGTTTGAAATGAGCCCGGAAGAAGTGGTACAGGTCATTTCCGATGCTAATTTAAGAGGCCGGGGGGGTGGTGGCTTCCAGACCGGATATAAGTGGAAACAGGTATCCCGACAACCGGAAAAAACCCGCTACGTGGTATGCAATGGTGATGAGGGCGATCCGGGGGCATTTATGGATCGAAGCGTAATGGAAGGTGATCCTCATAAGATGTTGGAAGGGATGATCATTGCCGGTTATGCGGTAGGGGCGCAGGAAGGCTATATTTATGTAAGAGCTGAATACCCGCTGGCTATCAGCCGGTTGAAAACAGCCATCCGGCAGGCAGAAGAAAACGGGATGTTGGGTGATCATATATTAGGATCGGATTATAGTTTCCGGATTCACATTAATCGTGGAGCCGGTGCCTTTGTCTGCGGTGAAGGAAGTGCCCTGACGGCTTCTATTGAAGGGGAACGGGGCATGCCCAGAACCAAGCCGCCCCGGACGGTGGAGCAGGGACTGTGGGCCAAACCGACAGTTTTAAATAATGTGGAAACTTATGCTAACGTACCACTAATTATTACGAATGGAGCCCAGTGGTATCATACCATCGGTACCCAGGGAAGTCCCGGCACCAAGGCTTTTGCCTTAACCGGCAGCGTGAAGCACACCGGCTTAATTGAAGTTCCTATGGGAACCAGCCTTAGAGAAATCGTCTATGAAATCGGCGGCGGTGTAAAGAATGATTTAGATTTTAAAGCAGTACAGATTGGCGGTCCCTCCGGGGGCTGTCTGGTAAAAGAGCATCTGGATACCCCTTTGGACTTTGATTCACTTAAAAAACTGGGAGCCATGATCGGATCAGGCGGCCTGGTTGTTATGGATGAAAACACCTGCATGGTGGAAGTGGCCAGATTTTTTATGAACTTTACCCAGAGCGAAAGCTGCGGCAAGTGTGTTCCCTGTCGTGAAGGAACCAAGAGAATGCTGGAGATTTTAGAAGATATTGTATCAGGCAGGGGAACTTTGGAACAGCTGGATATTTTACAGAGCTTGGGCCAGGCTATTACCGACACGGCCTTGTGCGGTCTGGGGAAAAGTGCCGCCCTTCCGGTGCTCAGTACATTGAAACTGTTCCGGGAAGAATACGAACAGCATGTGGCTGATAAGAAGTGCATAACCGGAACCTGTCAAGCTCTCAGAACCTTTAAAATCGATGCCGAAAAATGCCGGGGTTGTTCAAAATGCGCCCGTAATTGTCCGGTAAATGCCATTAGCGGCGTGATTAAATCACCTTATGTAATCGATACCGCTAAATGTATCAAATGCGGAGCCTGTCAAAGCGATTGTGCATTTGGGGCAGTATATTTGGAAAATTAGGAGGGTGATATGGACTATATTACAGTAGATAATAAATGCGTACCCATCGAGGGTGAAAAAAATGTATTGTCATTGATACGTAAAGCGGGCATTGATTTGCCCACCTTCTGTTACCATTCGGAGCTTTCAATTTACGGAGCCTGCCGCATGTGTGTAGTGGAAGATGAAAAAGGAAATATATTTGCCTCCTGTTCCGAGCAGCCAAGGGCAGGAATGGTGATCCACACGAACACAAAAAAAATTCAGGAATACCGGAAACTGATTATTGAACTTTTATTAGCTTCCCATTGCAGGGATTGTACGATTTGCCACAAAAACGGCAATTGTGATTTGCAAAGTCTGGCTTTCCGGGTAGGTGTCCATGCAGTCAGATTTTTAAATAATAAAAAAGAAGAGTCTCTGGACATGAGTTCTCCTTGTGTGGTCAGGGATCCCAATAAATGTATTCTGTGCGGTGATTGTGTGCGGACCTGTGATGAAATCCAAGGCGTCGGCGCATTGGACTTTGCTTTTCGCGGCTCGGAAATGAAAGTAATGCCGGCCTTTGATAAGAAACTGGGTGAAACGGAATGTGTGGGCTGCGGACAGTGCGGTGTGGTATGTCCCACCGCAGCCATTTCGGTACGGACCAATGTAACCGATGTCTGGGATGCCATTGCCGATCCCAATGTCCGGGTGGTAGCCCAGGTCGCACCGGCGGTGCGGATTGCGGTAGGAGATAAATTTGATTTACCTAAGGGTGAAGATTCCATGGGTAAACTAGTGTCGGCCTTGCGAAGCATGGGCTTTGATCATATTTATGATACCAATTTCGGTGCGGATTTAACAGTTATGGAAGAAGCAAAGGAACTGGGAGAGCGCCTGGAACGAAACGAAAAGCTGCCCCTATTTACTTCCTGCTGTCCGGCATGGGTGAAATACTGTGAAACCAAATATCCGGAGTTTGCCGGCAATATTTCCAGCTGCCGTTCCCCACAGGGAATGTTTTCCGCAGTTATCAAAGAATATTTTAAAGAGGTCGATGAAAAAGAAGGAAAACAGACCTTTGTCGTATCAATTATGCCTTGTACAGCAAAGAAAGGCGAGATTTTACGGCCGGATAATTTTACCGGTGACAGACAGGATACGGATCGGGTTTTGACCACTCAGGAAATTATCCGAATGATCAAACAGGTGGGAATTAACTTTGAAGAGATAGAAAGGGAAGCGGCAGATATGCCTTTCGGAATCGCTTCCGGCGGGGCAGCTATTTTCGGTATCACCGGTGGTGTAACGGAAGCTGTACTTCGCCATTTATCCACCACCAAAGGCTATCAAACCCTGAATACTATCAGCTTCAGCGGTATGCGTGGCGAAGAAGGAAAGAAAGATTTTACCGTTATGGTAGGTGACCGTGAAGTCAGGATTGCCGTGGTACATGGTCTTGCCGAAGCCGGAAAGCTTTTGGATAAGATCAAAGCAGGAGAAGCCGAATATGACTTTGTAGAAGTGATGGCCTGTCGGAGAGGGTGTATTCAGGGGGGCGGACAGCCGGTACCGGCCGGACCCCGAACCAAAAAGGCCAGAATGGACGGAATCTATCAGGTGGATAAAAGTTCTCACATCCGCTATACCGGTGAAAACCCGACAATCAGTTATCTTTATAAGGATTTATTAGAAGGAAAAGAGCACGAACTGCTACATAGAAATATATAATAAACATGCAAAAAAGCTGCAGAATGAATCGACTGCAGCTTTTTTTTTGTTATTCTATTGTTTTATCGTTAAGTTCAAAAAAATCATTTAAGGCATCTTCAATGGAAAGCGTACCGGAAGCAATGGCAGGTATTTTTTCAAAAAAAGCATTGCGCACCGGTAATTCAATAGTGTCCTGAACCGCACCGATATAAGCAGTTGCCTGACTGTTGACAGTAATAATTGATTGCAGCAAGGGGTCTGAGCCTTTCGAAGTACGTGCCGAAATAGGAGAAGCACTTCCGCTGCTGTTAAATTCCAGGATGCTTTCATTGGCAGTCATGGCATTAATGAAGTCCACAGCTGCTTTTTGCTTGTCCGGATTATTCCAGGATTTGGCAGTTATGTAGAAGCCCATCGAAAAGCCGCCGATCATATCTGTATTTATTCTGGCTTCTCCTTTTGATGGAAAAGGAATTAAAATAACCTGCTCTTTGTCAGTGATATTGCCTACACGCCAGGAACCGTCCAGAAGCATGGCCGCTTTCTTGTCCTGAAAAAGAGCCACGGCTTCCATCTCGGTGAGTTCTTCGGTATTCTCAGGAAAAGCGTTCATCCGGTACAGTGTCTGAAGGTCCGTAAGACCTTGTATCCATGATTCGGGCAGTGGATTATCGGCGGTGGGAGCGGAGGTCAGATGACCGGCCGGCCCGGAATAATTATAAATTAAAAATTCAAACCAGTAGTGCGGAACCTTTCCGAGGGAAACGGCGATTGGCGTGATTCCGTTCTGGCGGAAAGCGGATATGGTATCAAGAAAGCTGTCCCAATCATCGGGTATGGGGAGGTCATACTGGGTGAATAAATCCTTATTGATAAAAAGTCCTTCCCAATATCCACTGACCGGGAGGGCGTAATTTTTGCCGTCATCGGCTTTCATGGTATTCAATACGCTGGTATTGATATTATTTCCGTAGGAAGGATAGACGGTTCGAATCGTGTCCAAATCTACCACTTGCTGACTTTCAATCAGGGTTTTAGCATCCTGCCCGGTAAAAAAGAACAGGACATCCGGTTCCTCACGGGAAGAAAATGAAGACAAGACATTTCCTTTCCATTCCTCACTGGAGATTTCCGAATGATCAGCAACAAGAACCCCGCTGTTTTTTTCAAAATCCCGAATCAGGTTTTGGTAGGTATCATAATGCCCGTCACCTTCACCAAAAGAAGTACAAACATTCAAAACAACCTGATTTTTGTTTAAATCCGGTTCACGGGAACAGCCAATGATGATAGTCAGGCAGAATATTGAAGCAAATAATATTATTTGTTTTTTCTTCATAAGAAAGTATCCTTTTTAGAAGTATTTGTTGTACAATTTTAATATATAACAATTTAAAAGATATTACAATGGTTAAAATCCTTGTGGGTTTGAGAGTGAAGTGGTAAGATGAGTGGTAGAAATCAAGGTGCGGAGGAATACAGCCATATGTGCCGTAAAATGCTTGGAAAGTATGACAAAAGCTTTTGGTTGTTCGCAGCCGTTATGATCGGGATGGCAATAGTCATTATGTTTATTAACAATTATGCCACCGTATCAGTCAGAGAATTGTCAGAGGACGCAGACAGTCATATTGCAGCACTGGAAGAAGAACTGATCAATATTCAGAAAGAATCGGAGCAGTACGGGCGTATTCTCGATAAATTTGCCGATGAAGACGATGGAGTGTTATTGGAAAAGGAAGCCGAAGTCATTCAAAGTCAGCTTATAAAAAGCAGTACCCTGATAAGTGACAGTTATTTTGTCAGAGAAAGTGAAGCTGCGACTCATGCCGGATATGGAAAATGGGAAAGTACATGGAACCGCGAGACAAGTTCTCCCGGCTTTGTTTATATCAGACCGGTTTTTAGTAAAGAACGATACATCGGTTATACCGGGACACTGGTATCTCAGACAGCGGTTAAAGAACAGATTGACAGGTTATGGGAAGGACATGAATGGGATTATTTCCTTTTTATGAAGGATGAGGCGGAAAATTTTTTAAAGAATCTGTCTAAAAATGAGAAAAAAGTATATACATATAAAGAATTGGATACCGGAATGCTCTATGTGGAGGTTCATAAACCGCTGAAGAGAACCAGGTACAGCAATGAAATGATTATGCTGATCAGTATTTTTGCCATTGGCGCCATGTGGATGATACAGCCCGGGAGCCGATCGGGTAAAACTCTGTTCGATCGTTCGGCGGACCTGATCATGAAGGATTATCAGGCAGAATTAACTTCCTTGAGGAGGCAGGGTAACAGAGCGACTATTGCCTTAAATATCGGAATGTTCATTGCCATACTTGCCGATGTGGGGTATAGCATTGCATTGGGCAGGGATGTTAAAACATTGCTGGAATATCTTTTGTTCTGTTTTTTTTCTTTTATTATTCTTGTAATATATAAATACAGTAAGTCGGGAATAACCGAGCAAATGGCCACCGGAACCATTCTGCTTGGTTTCATCTGTTCCATGGCAGAACATATTTCCACCGGAGGATTTCAAGCCGGCCGGGCCGGAGAGAGCTTTCTCTGGTTTTTGATTTGCCTGTACTTTGGGTTATTTATTTTGGGAGTTTCCAAATCCAGGTATATTTTTCAGGTTTTTGCGGTATTGCTTTTTCTGGATGTTCTGCTGGAAATGATTTTGTATCAGAAGGTGGATTATGAAGATAATTACCTGTTTGCCATTGGATTTATTTTGCTTGGATGTGCATTATATATAGCGATGGAAATATATGTATCAAGTGCAGCCGGTCATTATAACAAGAAGCAGGAATTAATTGAAGAAATCAAAACCAATCAGGCTCTGTTAATGCAAAAAGAAAAATTAAGTTCTTTGGGGCAGCTGATATCCGGTGTATCTTATGAAATCAATACGCCGATTGGGGCGATTAAGGCTACGGCGGAGACCATGGACAGCCTGTTTACAGTGGTAATAGAAGAAGTCCTGGACGCGGCAGAGGAACTTACCGGCGAAGAGTATGATGCTTTTCTGGAGCTTGTGACAATGACACTGCAGTCTATGGGGAAAATGGAAAGTACTCTGGAGGTCAGAAAAGCCAAACGGGAAATCATAGAATATTTTCGGTCAATCGAGCTTGGGGAGGGTGAACAGATCGGAGAATATCTTGGACAGTTGGAGATTGTTGACCTTAAGCTGATTAAAGAGCGGATTGCGTTATTTCAGATGGAGCATATTTTGGATATTTTACAAAGGATAACCCGGCTGACAGCTTTTACATCAGGAATTCCCACCGTGATATATGCTTCTGATGCCGTAACCAAAATTGTAACGGCATTAAAGTCTTATATTTATACAAGCGGAACAAATGAACGGCTGGAATTTAATTTGATTGAAAATATTGAAAATGTGCTGATTTTATATCACAAGCAGATAAAAGGGAGAATTAATGTAATCAGAAAATATGATAACTCCTGCTGTATGATTCTGGGGAGTCCCGATGAATTGGCGCAGGTATGGACGAATTTGATCCAAAATGCGATTCAGGCAATGAAAAACAGCAGAGAGTTAACTATTGCTGTAAAGGAATATGAAGATTCGGTAGAGGTTACGATGGAGCCCTTTTTTGCGGGCAAGGATAAAGAGGGGGAAAACGAACTGGGATTCAGTATTACAAAAAGGGTTATTGAGAAGCACCATGGTGAAATGAAAGTGGAAGAGCAACCGGGAAAAGAAAGTATAATGCATGTACTTTTAAAAAAATATAAAGGATAATGTAAATATGAAAAAAGCAATAATATGTGTTGACGATGAAAAAATAATTATTTTAAGTCTGGTTGAGCAGTTGAAGGAACGTTTCGGCAGTAAGTATATCTATGAGACGGCCATGTCGGCAGATGAGGCTCTGATGGTGATCGATGAGTTGGTTGGGAATTCGGTAAATGTTATTCTGGTCATTTCCGACTGGCTGATGGAGGGAATGAAAGGGGATGAATTTTTAATCAAGGTAAAAGAATTATATCCGGGCACGCTCAACATTATGCTGACCGGACAAGCTCCCAAAGAAGCGATTGAAAATACCGAACGTCAGGGTGCTTTGACAGCATACATGGAAAAACCGTGGAATAAAGAAGAATTGATGAACAAAATCAGTGAGTTGCTGGAGGAATAGTTGGAATGTTTAAGCAAAGAAGCCAACCACAATATGGAAAGGGGTACTGGGCTGCAGCAGGCTGTATCGTTTTTTTTGCGTGTGTTTTCTTTGGCGTGAGTAATTATTCCGAGCTCCCGAATCGTCAGTTTCTGGAGGAAACCATAAGTTATTCCCAGGATATTTCAAATGAATTATATGATATGGAAGTACATTTTAATCATTACGGTGAGATTATGAATGGCTTAATTGCAACTCAAACACCGGAACAGGTGGATTTGTTAAGCCATGATGAAATGTTGCAGCAGCTTCAAAAACAGATAAATATTATGCTTTTACAGTTTTCGGAAGACAGAAGGGCGGTTATGGGCTATTTCTTTCAGTTAAATGCCAATAAACCTGCAACTGATTATGAAGTTTATTATAATGTTAATACCGGTAAAAAAGCACATATTTCAACACTGATGAGCCGAGTGGATATGGAAAATACAAGCAAAGGCTGGAACACTTACTATAATGCATTTTCCGATACGGCACACATGCAATACATGATTCCCCTATATCATGGAGCGGAATATATCGGGTTTATGGGTGTAATTATGGATACCGAATACCTGAAGGAACTTATTTCCGATAATGCCGGAAAAGCAGAGTTCAGTTTATTGACTGATACGAAAGAAGTTCTGATCCATCCCAGTTACTTGCCGGGAGAAGCTTTGAGTAACCTTTACGAAGGAAAGCTGGGAGTACTTTTTGCGGATCATAAAGAGAAAAATGCCATGAGGATAAGGAACAATTCCGGTAAGTCCGTTCTTTTTGCTTATACGGTTCTGCCCGGTGGTCAGATTTTGCTGGAGGTACAGGCATTGAACGTAAGAATGGCCAGGATTAATTTTCTTACAATATGTGCCGTATGTATTGCTGTTTTAGTTATGACAATCGTGCAAAAGGATTATCGGTCCGGCAAAAGTACCTTTGACAGTCTGGCCGAAGGTCTGATTTCCCTGAAAGGCAAAAAGCTTCTTTCGGAAGATGAAGAGAATCGAATGAAGGCTGTTATTGCACTGGAGCTTGGTATTTGCATGATGCTGACTTTTTACAGTCTGTATCAGGCAGTTTTTTTGAAACAAATAGTCGGCTTTTTTATTGGTATATTGTGGAGCCTTGTTATTCATTTGTTTTTATATAAATATATCAAAGGAAATGTAAGCGAAGCTCAAAAATTTTTATTTGTCTGCCTGATGTTAATGATAATGGTTATTTTTCATATCATACAGGGAGGATTTGGTGAAAAAGGAACCGGAGCAGCCCTCTCATGGATGTTGGGAATTTTGATATTCGGTGGTTTTCTGGTCAAAGAAAAATGGATGAACCATTTGTTCGGAATATTTGTAATTTTTTTGTTTATTGATGTATTACTGGAATTGTTGGTTTTGCAAAACATATATTATGAGAGGATGTTTGTCTTTGTTACCAGTCTCTTTTATGCCGGGTTCGCTCTGCACACAGGAATCAGTATATACCTGCGGGATTCGGTAGCGGAAGGCGAAAAGATTACATTGCTGTTGGAGGAGGTCAGGGAAACCCAAACGTATCTGATCCAGCAGGAAAAAATGGCAGCATTGGGAAAATTGATTTCCGGTGTGGCTCACGAAATCAATACACCGGTGGGGGCTATAAAGGGAGCGGCCCAAACGATGGAATCGGGGCTATTGCCGATGCTTAGCTTATTGCAAAGGTGCAAGGAAGAATTTGAAGAGGCTGATTATGAATGTTTTTTTGCCTTAATCAATATGTCAAAAAACGGTATACGGCAAATGAAAAATACTATTGAGATACGTCAGGCCAGAAAGATGATCGGGGAATATCTGGAAGAAATTGATTTGCCTGAGCGGGAAGAAATTTTGGATATGCTGATTGGCCTTGAAATAACAGAAATAGACGATTTGATTGAACAGGGAGCAGTGCTCAATAATCCCGATTTATGTGAGATTTTACGAATTGTGAGCAGTATATCAGGATTTATTGTGGGGATTCAGACGATTCTTTTTGCAATCAGCCGGGTTACCAGAATCGCGTTTGCCCTTAATTCATATGGCTATACAGGTATATCTGATAACGTAGTGGAAACAGATATTGTGAAAAGCATTGAAAATATTCTGGTTTTATATCATAATCAATTAAAGCAGAATATTGAAGTTATTAAGAATTATGATGAAGATATTCCCAAATTATTGGGAAAACCGGATGAACTGGCACAGGTATGGACTAATTTAATCCAGAACGCCATATACGCCATGAAAGAAGGCGGGAAATTAACTATTGAAGTCAAAAGGACAGATTCCGATTGGATGAAGGTATCCATACAGGATACCGGGAGTGGTATTCCGCAATCTGTCGTCGAAAGAATCTATGATCCCTTTTTTACCACCAAGCCGCTGGGTGAAGGGAGCGGGCTGGGGTTGGATATATCCAGAAAGGTTATTTTGGCACATGGCGGGACAATTGAGGTAGAAAGTGAAATCATGAAAGGAACCCGGTTTGCAATCAATTTGCCGGTGCAGTATTCCAAAAGTGATGATGAAATAAAGGAGACAATAGGATGAAGTCAAAAATAATCAAGGATACGGCGAATGGAGATACGACGAAAAAAAAGATTCGCTCAACGATTATATGTGTTGACGATGAAAAAATGATGCTGAGTGTCCTTTATCAGCAGCTATCGGAATGGTTCGGAGAAAATTACCGGATTGAAAAGGCGTTAAGCGGTGAGGAAGCATTGCAGATCGTAGACAGTTGTATTCAGGAAGGAAATCCTGTTTCAGTGGTTATTTCAGATTATATGATGCCGCTGATGAAAGGGGATGAGCTGCTCATTGAAATCAAAAAACGGGATGCCCGGATCCGCAAGATTATGCTGACCGGCTATACTTCCGTATCGGGTATTATTACCGCAATTAATCAAGCAGGACTGTACCGCTTTATTTTAAAGCCATGGGATGTAAAAGATCTGATGCTAACAGTTATGGAAGCAATAAAAAGCTATGAGCAGGAAAAAAAGATGCAGGATATGGTAAAAGGTATTGAAAGCCTGTATCGTCAATGCGAGGATAGCACCCAGCATCTGGTTGATGCTCTGGTCAGCACCATGCAGGCCGTCGATCCGAATTTGGCCGGGCATGTCATGCGGATCAAGCAATATTCACTCTGGCTGGCCAATAAACTGGAACTGAGTGAAGAGATTTGTAAAAATTTAAAATACATATCGGTTTTACATGAAATAGGGAAAATCGGAAAAAGTGATATAGCAAAAACGAAAGAAGAACAGCAGGAAGAATTGGATGTGGCTAAAAAGATTGTTTCCCATATATATGAATGGGAAGTCATTTACTCAGGGATTCAATATCAGTTCGAAAATTATGACGGTACCGGTTTATATCAATTGAAGGGCAGGGATATTCCGGAAGATGCCCGCGTTTTGGCGGTGGTACATTATTATGATTACCTGAGAAGCCTTCCGGAAAATGAGCAGCTTTCGGCAGCTCAGATAGCAGATCTGCTGTCGGTCAGAAAAGGGACTCATTTGGACCCGGAATATGTAGAGGTATTTATAAAAATTTTACTGCCGGTTAAATAAAAGGGATAATATGTCAAAAGGAAATAATCAAAAGCTGAAAATACTTTATATAATGAAAATACTGCTGGAAAAAACCGATGATAATCACGGACTTACCCTGTCGGAGATTCAGACAGCGCTGCAGGCCTATGATATCAGTGCCGAACGGAAAAGCCTTTATGACGACATTGAGGCTTTGCGGAGGTACGGTCTGGACATTATCGGTGAAGCCAGGGGCAAAAGCTATGAGTATTATATAGGACAACGGCAATTTGAATTAGCCGAACTTAAATTATTGGTGGATGCCGTGCAATCATCCAAGTTCATAACCGTAAAGAAATCAACACAATTGATCAAGAAGCTGGAAGCTTTAACCAGCAGTCATGAAGCCCGCCAGCTGCAGCGGCAGGTATATGTGGCCGACCGGATCAAAACCATGAATGAAAGTATCTACATCAATGTGGACACGCTTCACAATGCAATTAGTCAAAATGTGAAAATCCGCTTTCAATATACACAGTGGACGGTAGATAAGGAATTACAGCTAAAGAAGAATGGCGAATTGTATGAGGTCAGCCCGTGGGCACTTTCCTGGGATAATGAAAATTATTATCTGGTAGCCTATGATACGGCAGAAGCCAAAATAAAGCATTACCGGGTAGATAAAATGATGAAGCTGACCCTGACCAAAGAAGGCCGTGAGGGCCGGGAATATTTTGAACGTTTTAATATGGCGGCTTATACCAAAAAAATGTTTGGTATGTATCATGGCACGGAAGAACTGGTTAAGATACAATTTTCCAATGATCTGGTGGGGGTAGTTATCGACCGGTTCGGTAAGGAAGTATCCCTTCGTCCGGTGAACGATAATCACTTTGTAGCAACTGTTAAGGTGGCGGTCAGTTTACAGTTTATTGCCTGGGTGATCGGTTTGGGGGAAGGGGCCAGAATATTGTCACCGGAACCGGTAGTTACAGAAATGAAGAAAACAATTGAAACATTAACTGCTATGTATGGAGAGGAGACAAACGTATGATTTACAGAGAAGTAGGAAAGACAGGAAAACAGGGTAGTATTATCGGACTTGGCTGTGAGCATTTGGATGGAATGCCCTATAAACAGGTGAAGGAAACCATTGATGCAGCAGTGGAGCATGGCATTAATATAATGGATGTCTTTATGCCGGGAAAAGAAGTGCGGGATAATATTGCCAAAGCGTTAGGGCCGAACAGGGAAAAAGTCTTGATCCAGGGGCATATCGGTTCCACGGATGTGAATCAGCAGTATGATATCAGCCGTGATTTGCCCACAGTTCAAAAATATTTTGAAGAACTGTTAAAAACTTTTGGATACATAGATTTCGGAATGATGTTTTTTATTGATTCCGAAGATGATTATAAAGGCGTCTTTGATACCGGATTTATTACTTATGTGGAAAAATTGAAAAAGCAGGGAGATATCAGACACATCGGCTTCAGTTCTCACAATCCGGAGACAGCAGCCAAAGTAATCCGGACCGGAGTACCGGAAACTATGCTGTTCAGTATCAATCTGGGTTTTGATTTATATCCGGCGGATCAATATATTTTCAATGCCCTGGAAAACGGATTTGATACCGGTTTATTCCGCGGAATTGATCCCAAACGGGCCGAACTTTATAAGCTTTGTGAGCAAAAAGGTGTAGGTATCACCGTAATGAAAACTTTGGGTGCCGGCAAATTGATTTCCAAAGAACATTCACCCTTCGGTAAACCCATGACTATAGCCCAGTGTCTGCATTATGTGCTGACCCGTCCGGCAGTAGCAAGTGCCATGCTTGGCTGCAAGAGCCGAAGTGAAATATTGGATGCAATTGCCTATCTGGACATGAGCGATGCAGAAAAAGATTATACCCCGATTCTGGATTCTATTCAGAATGATTTTAAGGGAAGCTGTGTTTATTGCAGTCATTGCCAACCCTGTCCGGTTGCCATTGATATTGCCGCGGTAAATAAATATCTGGATATCGCCAGGCTGGATGAAAATAATATTCCACCCTCGATACAATCACATTATAATGCGCTTTCAGCTCATGGCAGTGATTGTATCGGCTGTGGAAACTGTGAAAAACGCTGTCCCTTCGGTGTGCCGATTATCGAAAATATGAAAAAGGCCAAACAGCTTTTTGAATAAGCTGTTAACGATTGTCCGCAGCGGGATTTACGTGAACCATACAATGCTTGATATTGGGGAAACCCTCCTCCATGGTATCATGAACCCGCTGGGCAATATCGTGAGCTTCGGTTAAGGTCAGCTGACCATCAGCCAGAATTTCAATATCCACATAAACTTTATCACCAAAAAGGCGTGTTTTTAACTGGTCAATTCCTAAAACACCTTTTTGGGCAAGAACCATCGTGCGGATTTCGGCGATGGTTTTTTCGTCCCATGATTTATCGGTCATTTTACCGGTGGCATCCCGGAAAATATCAATAGCCGCTTTGGCAATAAAGATACAGATGATCACACTGGCAAGGGGGTCGAGGATCGGAAAGGCCGATACCGATGCCGGTGGCAAACAGAAGAACCGAAAGCAGGATACCGGCAAAGAATTTGAAGGCAGAAAGCAGAATATTAATCACAATTGTAACCCAGGATACTTTCATGGCCAGTTTTGTGTTAGTTTCAGTGTTCATAATTTTTTCCTCCTAAATTTTTGGGTACAAAAAAGCACATCAATGGAACATACTACTGTCCCACAGATGTGCTTAACATTCATCTGCTGCCGTTCGTAGACGGCCCGGCCACATGGATACGAAAATAATCCATCGCCTGCTCAGTTTGTACTGTTGATTGTGTATGCATTTGGAACGCAATGCAGTGCAAAGAGTGGTATAGCCATATCATATGCAGTAAAGAAATACAAGTGAATAATTTATTAAAATATATGATTGACTTTTTTATATTGTTATTATACAATTACATTAAATAATAATTCAATGAATATATAATCAATGTAATATTGTGAAAGGAATAAAATGACAACAAGAAATGAACAAAAAGAGCAAACAAGGCAAAACATCCTATGGGCAGGTTTGTCCTTGTTTGTACAAAAGGGCTATGCGGCAACCAAAATCAGCGATATAGCTAAGGCTGTTAATATAAGCACCGGCCTGATGTTTCATTATTTTGAATCAAAGGAAGCCCTTTATGAAGAACTGATAAGAATGGGCGTAGAAGGAACCAAATATCCTTTAGATATGCCTTATCAGGATCCAGTTGAATATTTTGAAAAATTTCTCTCTGTGTTGCTGCAATTTACACGAGAGCAGCCATGGGTTGCCAATATGTTTGTTTTGGTGGAAACCACCCAGAGAAGTGAAGCCGCTCCGGCTCATATCAGGGAGCTGGCCAATCAGGTGAACCAGATTGAGTACTCAGCAGAATTGATCAGACAGGGACAGGAACAGGGAACGATCCGGGCCGGAGATCCACTTTCCCTTTCTTATGCATTTTGGTCAAGTATCCAGGGCGTGATGGAGCAGCTTGCAGTTAATCCGCAGATTCCTTTGCCGGATGCAGAATGGATTATGGCAATTATTAAAAAACCCTGAAGGGCAGAAAGGATATAATATGAAGAAAGTGATTATTATCGGCGGCGGTATTGCCGGACTGACAGCAGGCATTTATGCAAGACAATATGGATTTGAAACGGAAGTTTACGAAAAGCACATTATTCCGGGCGGTGAATGTACCGGATGGAGCAGACAGGGGTATTTTATTGATAATTGTATTCACTGGCTAACCGATGCCTGCCCGGGCAGTGAAATGTATAAAATATGGGAAAATATCGGAGTGATGGGACCGTCGGTAGGGGTAATCAGAGAAGATGCTTTTTACAGTATGGAATATCAGGGAAAGACTCTGCATTTTTACCGTGATCTGGACCGTGCCAGAGCAGAATTTCTGGAAATGGCACCGGAGGATGAAGTGAAAATCAATCGATTCTTTGATCATGTAAAATTGGCGGAAAAGATGTCAATCCCTACGGAAAAGCCGGTCAGTGACATGAATTTTCTGGAAATGATGAAAATGGGCATGGGTATGGCCGAAGTTGGAAAGGTAATGAAAGAATATGGGAAAGAGACAATTCCTGAACTGGCAGAACGATTTACGAATCCGGTCATCAAAGAAATGATGAGAAGATATTACACATATAATTTCATGGCTTTTACCTTACTGATGTCTTATGCTTTTCTGTCTGGAGGTAACGGCATTATTCCCGAAGGCGGTTCATTAAAAATGGCCGAACGTATTACAGAACGGTATCGTTCGTTAGGAGGAAAACTGTTCACCGGTAAGGAAGTAAGCAAAATCTCTGTTCAGGGGAAAAAGGCCAGCGGTATCTGCCTGGCGGATGGCACCGAAATTACTGCTGACTATATTATCTGTGCAGCGGATACATATGTTACATTTACCAAATTACTGGATGAGAAATACTGGGACCCCAGATTAAAGAAATTGTATAGTGATGACAAACATAAGGTGAATTCAGCTTTTCAAGTTGCTTTTGGAATTATCGGCGAAGAAGAAACAGGTGTCCCATCAGGCTCATTTGTTTTCCCCTGTGAGGAATTACAGGTCGGAACCAAAAAGGAAACTTTTATGGCCACCAGAATGTATGATTATGATATGACCCTGTTTCCAAAAGATAAGCGGGTGATACAATGTAATTTTATTCAGGAAGGTGCAGACTATGAATATTGGAAACAGTTATATAGTGACAAGCAGGCTTATAAGCAGGAAAAAGAAAGACTGGCAGAAGAAATCAGGCAAAGAATCATAAAGCAGTTTCCTCAGCTGGAAAGCCGGCTGATTATACTGGATGCCTTTTCGCCTATTACTTATGAACGTTATTGCAGTGCTTATCGGGGAGCCTATATGAGTTTCTTTCCGCAAAAAGGAGCAGGTAATGTCTATATGAAAAATACCGTAAAAGGACTGGATAATGTATTAATTGCCAGTCAATGGCTGTCTCAGAACGGCGGTTTGCCTACAGCAGCAACCAGCGGCAAATTTGCAGCAGATAAACTTGCCCAATTATAAAATTTTTATTGACAACAGATACCATATAAGATACTATTTATTTACGAATTATTGGCGAAAATCTAAAGAATCTAATTAACCTGGCAGTATCTGCCCAGCTTTCAAAATGAAAAACTGAATAAGGAACAAAACGGTGGGGCTGTATATAATCAGCTCCTAATATAAGTGTGGGAGAAAATACATGGATGAAGAAAAATACATATTACCGCAAAACGAAATCTTAAAGCATAAACCCATTAAAGAGCTTAGCATTATTGACGACTTTCTTTTCCAGGAATTAATGCTGAGTGATAAATTCGGAAAGGAATTCTTAAGCTATTTTTTGAAAACTATACTAGGTACGGATATTACAAGCAAAGAGATACAGGCCCAAAGCATCCGTACGGCCGGAGATACTAATACACGAGCAATCAGGCTGGACGTAGTAGTGGATGGTCAGATAGCAGATTCGTTTGCCGAAAGCAGTATAAAAAAACTGGAAAAGAAACAAAATATGAACGCGGGGAGTGATATACAGGTTGATGTGGAAATGCAGAAGCAGGCGCAGTATGTAACTGCCGGACAGGAGAACTGTCTGCGTCGTCGTAGCCGGCTTTATCAGGCATTAGTGGATGTTAAACTACTGAAAACCGGAGAAACCATGGATGCCATGAAAGAAGTACCGGTTATTATTTGTTGTTCATATGATCTATTCGGGAGAAATCGCATGAAATATACTTTTGAACATCGTTGCGTAGAAGAACCCGATTTGGTTCTGGAAGACGGAGCAAAAAGAATATTTCTTAATACCAAAGGCCAGAAAGGGGCTACCAAAGAACTGCAGGATATGTTACACTATATAGAAACAAGCAATGAAATTAATGTAACAAGTGAAGCGTTGCAAAACATCCATAACATAATCAATAGTGTAAAAAGTGACAAGGAAGTGGAGGCGAGATATATGTTGGCGACTATTAATGATTTATATTTAAAGCGTGAAAGTAGAAAAGAGGGCATTTTGCTAGGGAAAAAAGTGATTCGACTGGAGACGCAAGGCCTTTCCCCGGATGAAATAGCCGTTCAATGTGGAATCAGTGTTGAAGAAGTAAATGAAATATTAAGTGAATAATTTATGGAATATGGCTATCGGGAAATTTTCCGGTAGCCTCTTTATTATATATTGCAAATATTATACAATATAAAAATCAAGGGTCATTAACGAGATTATCTCGGAAGAAGGGAGCAGTATGATTATAAAAAATGTATCGAAAGAAACAAGAAGCCTTCTTGTTTTCTTTGCAATCACATTATTGTGGACATGGTCTTGCGGAGGGCTGGCATATTTATTTCGCGAAGATCTATTTTGGGTTAATTTTTTCTTTTTGTTAGGAGGCTCTGCGCCTTCGATTGTTGGGTATCAGTTTGGTTTCAGGACCGTTAAATGAAGAATTCGGATGGCGTGGTTATAGCCTGGATAAATTGTTAGTACGAGTTGGTTTTGTTGGTTCAACGGTTATACTGGGGTTGATCTGGGGTATCTGGCATTTTTTTTGGAGTTTTATTCCCGGACAGGCACAGTTTGAAATATTCAATTATTCTGTTTTTGACTAGATCCTTTTTCTGACAATATTTGAAGTTGCGGTTTCCTTTATAATCCATTTGGTATATATAAAAACCGACCGGAGTATTTTGGCGGGAGCACTTACACATATGATGTGTAATCTGTTAACAAGCCAATTGATAGCACCTATGTCAGCGCAGTATCGAAGCACTTTTATATATGTGACAATAGGAATTGGTTTTATTGTTGCAGTTTATACTATTTTCTCCACCAACTTTAAAAACGAAACAGTAACTCAGATTAAAGGAATCCAGAATTTTCAAATCCAGAATTAATAAGACTATGGACTACAAAAGAATGAGGGAATATGTTACACTGTATTGATAATGGTAAGTACAGGAGAGAACTATGGAGATTCAAGTACGAGGTTTTAAGGTAGAAGATATCGAAGCAATGATATCGATATGGAATGAAGTTGTAGAGGAAGGACAAGCCTTTCCACAGACAGAACTTCTGGATGACACTACCGGAAAACATTTTTTTGAGGAACAAACATACTGCGGGGTGGGCGAAGATATAGAAAGCGGGCAGTTGGTCGGACTTTACATTCTGCATCCTAATAATGTGGGCAGATGCGGGCACATCTGCAATGCCAGCTATGCTGTGAAAAGCGCAGCCAGAGGGCAGCATGTCGGTGAAAAACTGGTCATTGACTGCCTGCAGCAGGGAAAACAATGGGGTTTTCAAATCTTGCAGTTTAACGCAGTCGTAAAAACCAATCTGTCCGCCAGACATCTTTACGAAAAGCTGGGATTTGTTCAATTGGGAACGATTGAAAAAGGATTTCTGATGAAAGATGGAAGTTACGAGGATATCTGTCCATACTATAGAACTTTATAATTCAAAAAGAAATGAGTAACAAAATGCGAAAAATCAGAAGAATAGATTATCAAGAGTTTAAAAAAATATATGTACGCTATATGACAGTAGACTTTCCCAAGGCGGAAAGAAGGCCGCTTTTTTTGATCAAGAGATCTTTTAAAAAAGGGTTTTATGAAGCTTATGTTTATGAAGAAAACGATCAACTGTTGGGATATGCAGGTTTAATTTATATGGCAGATAAAAGTTATGCTTTATTAGATTATTTTGCAGTTATGAAAGAACAACGGAGCACAGGGGTTGGAAGTGAGTTTTTAACATTGCTGCGAGACAGTATCAGTGTAAATGGGCTGATAATTGAAAGTGAGAATCCGGATGCAGCGGATGCAGAAGATGAAAAAGCCGTTCGCAACAGAAGGATTGCTTTTTATCAAAGAAACGGTGCTATAGATTCGGGTACGGAAGGGCATTTTTTTGGTGTCTGTTTTTGTCTGTTGTGGCTGCCTAAGGACAACGCACCGATGCCGTCGGAGGTTGGTGAGATAACCCTAAACATTTATAAGCAGACGATGCGAAATTGGCAGGCACGTAAATATTTGAGCTATAATGGAAAGGGTAAAGAAAGATAGGATGAAGTATTTATTGCTGGTACAATCCATTACATTTGCCTCAGCCGGAGGCACTAAATATAGACTATACGGTTGAACGACTGGCCGATATTAAAACAATTTTATAAACATCATGATGCAGAAGGAGTTACGGACGGGTGAAAGATTTAGATACATTAACAAAGTTAGCAATGGAGTTGCAGGCAATTGCTCAAAATGGTTTGACTTATACAAAGGATAAGTATGACAAAGAACGTTTTGAGCGGATAAGGGAAATATCAGCGGAAGTCATGAGTCTGAAAACAGAGCTGCCCATTGAAAAGGTAAAAGATTTATTTTGCAATGAAACTGGTTATCAAACGCCTAAGTTAGATACAAGAGCGGTGATATTTAACGAAAATAAAATCTTACTGGTAAAGGAAAATGATAAATGGTCACTTCCGGGTGGTTGGGTTGATTATAATGAGACAGTTGCCTCTAACACGATTAAAGAAGTAAGAGAGGAAGCGGGACTGAAAGTTGATCCCATAAGGATTATTGCAATACAAGATCGAAATAAACATAATTTACCCAAATATGCTTATGGAATCTGTAAAATTTTTGTTCTGTGTTCTGTAATAAGCGGTAGTTTTCAAGAGAATATTGAAACGACGGAAAGTAATTTTTTCGCACTTGATGATTTGCCTGTTTTAGATGAAGACAAAAATGTCTATGACCAAATCCAAATGTGTTTTGACGCATATAAGGATGAAAACTGGAAAATTGTATTTGATTAACGATATATTATACTTGGGAAGGGACAAATAATATGTGTGAAATTTGCAAACGAATTGATATGATTAAAAAGGGAGAAAACCCCTATTTTGTAACTGAAATGGAAACCGGTTATGTTGTTATCGGTGACCATCAGTTTTTTAAAGGTTACTGTTTGCTTTTATGTAAGGAGCATGAAGTAGATTTACACCGCTTGCCGGTGTCCTTCAGAACCCGCTTCTTAGAGGATATGGCAATTGTGGGAGAGGCTGCTTATCAAGCTTTTGGAGCGGATAAAATCAATTATGAATTATTAGGAAACGGACTAAACTCCCAGCATCTGCACTGGCATCTTTATCCCCGAAGAACAGGGGATTTGCCTAAACCGGGACCGGTTTGGATGCTGCCCATGGAAGAGATGTATAACGACAACAATCGCCCATCAAGTGATGAATTGGAGAAAATGAAACAACAGCTTAAGAAAGAAATGGAAAGGATATTAGGGAAAAACAGTGGAAATTAAAATTATTGAAAAAAATGGACAGCAGATAGCTGTCATAAGCAGTGAAGAATTAGTGATAACGGATACTCAGTCTGCATTAGATATGGCTATGAGTGTTCAATATGAAACCGGCAGTAACCGGATTGTGTTAAGCAAGAAAGCAATTACAGAAGATTTTTTTATTTTAAGTACTTGCCTGGCAGGTGAGATATTACAAAAGTTTATTAATTATCAAGTGAAGTTTGCTGTATACGGTGACTATTCCAAGTACACCAGCAAGCCCTTGAAAGATTTTATTTATGAAAGCAATTGTGGCAATAATGTGTTTTTTGTCAGTACCGAAGACGAAGCCGTAGAGCGTCTTGCCAGTGCAATATAAGTGTGGCTTAAGCAATTCGCATAAAACGTTGCTTTTTACAACCAGACGGTGATAGGAAAATATATGAAGCAATGTTATGCTCCTATAAACAGAACAAAAATAGGAGGACGAATATGAGTAATGTTAAACTGCAGATTTTCAGATTAAGAAAAAGTAAAGGTATAAGTCAGAAGGAACTTGCCGACTATTTAAATGTTTCCGCTCAGACCGTCAGTAAATGGGAAAATGGCATATGCATGCCGGATATTTCATTACTTCCGGAGATTGCCGGATATTTTCAGGTATCTGTTGATGAGATCTTAGGGTTAACATTATCAAGCGAAGAATACATCCCATCCAAGACCCATACGAAAGAATACTGGGGAGAACGATTGGAGTATATGAAACGAACCAGAGATACTTTTTGGAATGTTGATTATATGGAGCACCTTGTTAATCATGTATGGTGCATACATGAGCCGGTTAATGTTCTGGAATTTGGCTGTGGTTATGGCTTTCTGGCAAGCCTGCTGATGCCTTTGCTGCCGGAGGGCAGTACCTATACCGGAATCGATCAGAGTGAAGCACTGATTGAAGAAGCAAAAGTGTTTCTGAAAGATAGTTCCTTTCCAATATCTTTGATAAACGGTGATTTTTATGAGTATTCCATTTCTAAAAAGTATGATATTTGTATTGCGCAAGTCGTCCTGCGTCATGTGAATGAACCGGAGAAGGTATTGCAGCTTATGTACCGGTCTGTAAAAAAAGATGGCATGGTTATCTGCATTGATGTGAACCGCGAAATAGAAGCAGATGGATTATATGTAGATGGCATGGACTATTCCCTCCTGTGTGAAGAGGGCGGGATGCGTAAGTTGTGGCAAAAGGAGCTGGCATACCAGGGCAGGGATTATGCAATCGGGATGCGGATTCCCTTTTATATGCAAAAAATAGGACTGCGGGATGTGGACATACGGATGAATGACCGAGTGAATTTTACACACCCGAATTTGAAAGATTATGAGAAAATTGTAGAAGATTTCATGATTTCCAACGAACTGGATAAAATTTCGGGGAAAAAGGAAGAAGAAAATACAATCGATTTTTTTATGAATCATGGTATGGAGCGGGCAGAAGCAGAGCAATGTTACCGACGAAAAGAAATGAAGGGCGATTATTTCAGGGAGCATAAGGAAAAGATTACTTATTTACAATTACATGGCTTTCTCATTAGTTATGGGTGGAGGTAAAGATTACTTAAAGACCGATGTATCCATATTCATGGTACACAATTCCTTGCTGCACTCACCGCATAAAGCCAGTTTTTGAAACTGTTTTCGCTGAGATTTTAAAAGATTGAAATCATCTTTAAAAGCATTACCAATAATTCCTTTTTCATCGTATCCGCAGACCCGGACATAACCTTCCCAGTCGATCCAATAAGAAAAAAATGGGACGGAGCAGGTACGCTTTTCAGGATTATGTTGCTTTTTCGGAACGTTAGTTGTATCAGGAATATAATTTTCAATAGCTAATGGCAGGATGACCTCCTTTCCCAGGGAACGGAGATGTCCGGCCATTTCTTTTGTTTTTTGCATTAGGTCTTGATACTCTTGAGAGGGAAGTCCGGAAAGACTTTCTTTTTGCACCTCTTCAGGGTGATTTTGGTTTGCAAAAATCAGCATTTCCCGAAACTGAACAGTGTCAATCCCATATTTTAAAACAAAATTTTTCAATTCTTCCAGATGATATAGGTTGGACTTTAATAAAACAGTATTTAAACGAATATGAGGCGTGGAAGAGCTGCGTTTCTTTTTATATTCAGCTAATGCATTCAGATTATTGCTCACTTTATCATAATCAGAGCCTTGCATGATTCGGTTATAATCCTCTTTGGTAAAACCATTAAAGGAGATAATGATTTCATCAATTCCCAAATCGACAGTTTTTTCTATAATGTTTTGATGCAGGGCCAGAGCATTTGTGCAATAGGAAACAAAGGGAATACCTTTGGCTTTTACATATTTCAGGTATTCTTCAAAGTAAGGGGTGGCTAATGGCTCACAGGCGCAGGAGAGATATAGATTGCGGATGGAGGGGGCAAACTGGTCGATTAAAGAAGTGAAATGCTCCAGTGACATATAATGCTTTTCTTGACTGGTGGAAGAACGGTCACACATGATACAGTTGATATTACAGTAATTATTGGTATCCATCCGCAAGATATCTTTGCGCATGCCGAAAAGCTCCGCAGAAGATAATATTTTACTGCGAATCGAGTCGTTACCAAGCTTATCATATATTTTTTTGAGTTTTTTTAGATTGCTCATGTTAAATGCATCCCTTTTTTGAAAGAAAGTAAACTTATATTAGTATGTGCGATTTAAAACAATTCATTCCTGATGAAAAATATGCTATAATATTTTATATTTAGAAAAATAAACCAATTGTTTGTGAAAGGGATTGTTAAGATGGATAAGAAAATTGCATTAGTAATTGATGCGGAAAATACCAGTGTGAAGTATTTGGATGATATTTTTAAGGAATTACGTGAGTACGGAATTGTAACCTACAAGAGAATGTATGGTGACTTTACCGATGACAGTTTAAGCAGTTGGAATGCGAAAGCCATGGAGTATGCCATTGTACCGATCCAGCAGCCGCGTTATTCCAAGGCCAAGAATGCAGCGGATATTATGCTGGTTATTGATGTCATGGACATTCTTTATGGGGGCAATGTGGACGGATTTTGTATTGTCTCTTCCGACAGTGATTTTACCCGTTTGGTAAACCGGCTGCGGGAAGGGGGCATGATGGTCATCGGTATGGGAAAAAGTGATGCTTCCAAGACTTTGAAAGCCGCCTGTACCGAATATAAGAATCTGGAAAAATTATTTGGCGAGAGTTCTGAAAGTGTCACGGAAAGTAATGAGATTATTTCCATAGTGGAAATCAAAAAAGTCATTCTGGAAATCGTCCAGCAATGTGAAAATAATGGTGAGCGGGCCGGCCTGGGCGGAATCAAGAGTCAGTTGCAAAGAATCTATTCTGATTTTGATGAAAGAAATTATGGTTATAATTCCATGACCACTTTTGTGAAAGATATGAAAGAATTTGAGGTAAAAACCGAAAAGACGGCAGTTTATGTGGAACGAAAGAAGCAAGGCTATACTCGTGAAGAGGTGGAAATTTTTATTGTTAATACTGTTAAGAAATCAGAAACGGATTTGGCTAAACTGGGACAAAAAGTACATGAAAAGTTTACCGATTTTAATCATAAGGATTATGGTTATTCCCAGTTTGTGCGGTTTGTTGAAAATATTCCCAATGTGATCATTGTGGAAAAATCAGCTTCCAAGAAAAATGTAACTTATCAGAAATAAAGAAAGATAGAGGAATGGGGATGGACAAGCCAAGATTTGGTACCGCCGGTGCCGGAGAGTTATTTTATGAAAAAGGTGGTAAACATTCTTATGAAATGCCGGCATTTTTGAAAGGAATGGATTTACAGGCCTATGAATATCAATGCGGTCATGGTGTGAACATGGGCGCAGAAAAGGCTGCACTGTTAGGGGCAAAGGCCAGGGAACAGGATATTGCCTTATCTATTCATGCCCCATACTTTATTTCGCTGGGAGTGGATGGTCAGGAGCGATTGGATAAAAATATTGGCCATTTTTTCAAAAGTGCATCTTTGGCAAAAGCAATGGGGGCTTCCCGAATTGTTTTTCATCCCGGCGGTGTAGGTAAACTTTTCCGGGGAGAAGCCATGGAACTGGCCAAAGTCAATTTAAGCAAAATTATGATGGAAATGGATGAAAGCGAATTCGGTGATATTATTTTTTGCCCCGAAACCATGGGCAAGATCAATCAACTGGGAGATCTCCCGGAAACACTGGAATTTTGCAAGCTGCATGAAAATATGCTGCCCTGTGTGGATTTTGGACATATGAATGCCCGTACCGGTGGCGGCATTAAGGGAATTAAGGATTATTCGGAGATCTTTGATCAGATTGAAAATGAATTGGGGGCCGATAAAGCACGCCGGATACATTGTCATTTCAGCAAGATTGAATACGGTAAGAGCGGCGAGAAGAAACATTTGACTTTTGATGATACTGTTTTCGGCCCGGTCTATGAACCGCTAATGGAGCTACTATATAAAAAGAACTACGCACCGACTATTATCTGCGAATCGGCAGGCACACAAGCTGAAGATGCACAAGCGATGTGGAGATATTATCAGAGCCTTGTATAATTTAATCCATATTTTTCCTGTATATTTTTATATTTTGATATGCTATGATTTGTTTGTAACAAAGATGTAACAAATGCGTAATAAATGCGAAATATCTTTGGGACAAATTTTATTGATAGGAGGATATCAAAATGAGAAAGATATCGATCTTAGCAGCATCAGCATTAACATTAGTAGGAACCTTGGGTATGCCCGTAATAGCACAGGCAGCACCTTGCAGTCAGGGTCAAGTAAAGGTAATAGTGGGAAATGCCACGGCAAATACCAATAATAATAGTTGTAATACCCAGGGAGTAAAGGAGCAGTTGGCTCAATATGGTATTAATTTGGATGAAATATTGAAAAACAATTGCAATAATTCCATCAATTGCCTTCCTAAGGGCGATTGTAATACCAATAATGACTGTGAGTCCAATCAGGATTGTGATACAAGCACCCCGGCAACCCCGGCAAAGGAAGAAGCACCGGCAGTAACACCGCCACCGGCAAGCGAGGAACAGAAGACCGAACTTTCTTTCCAGGAACAGGTAGTCAAACTGGTCAATGAAGAACGTGCAAAAGCGGGATTATCAGCGTTGACTCTTGATACAACTGTTCAGTCAGCGGCTCAGGTAAGAGCTCAGGAATCCGCCACCAGTTTTTCCCATACCAGACCTGATGGTACGAGCTTTAGTACAGCGTTGACGGAAGCCGGCGTGAAGTACAAAGGTTCCGGTGAAAATATTGCCTGGGGACAGAAGAACCCTGAAGAGGTTATGAAGGGATGGATGAACAGTGCCGGCCACAAGGCAAATATACTGAATCCCAACTATACTAAAATCGGTGTAGGATATTATCAGAATGCCAAAGGCGTTAATTACTGGTCACAGTTGTTCATTTACTAAAACTGAATAAAATAATGCTGCTAAAAGAGTTTCCACGCCAGACCTTCTGTTTGGCGTGGATTTTTAGCTTGAAAATGTTGACAATCCGGTTCTTTACCATTAGAATTATAACTATTATAATGTGTGCAAAGAAAGGGAAGAAATGAGCGATTTTTTTAGTGAAAATGATAAAGTAGTATGTAAGAAATGTGGCGGTGAAAACGAAAAAAGTGCAAAATTCTGCAGTAGCTGTGGTGAAAAGATGGAAGAAGTAAAACCGGTGGAAGCCGAAGAAGTACCTTCTACACCTTGGAACGAAAACAGTGTTAATATTAACTACGGTCAGAATAATAATGGATATGGCTTTGATAATCAGCCATCTTATTATGTGCAGGAACAGCCTAAATCGGAAAATGATATGATTGGGGTGGCTATTGCTTCTTTGGTATGCGGAATATTAGCGTTATGCTGCTGTTACCTGGGAATTCCTTTTGCGGTGGCAGCCATTGTAACGGGAATTATAACCATTACTAAAAAATACAGTGGTAAAGGGTTGGCAATCGCAGGACTTATTACCGGTGGTATTGCCGGAATTTTTTGGCTGTTGGTTTTCATTATTATCGGAATCGGAGCAGTGAACGATTCTCTTTATAATATTTTTTAAATTGAGACTTGTCTGATAGATTTTTTAAGGTTATACTAAAAGAAATACATATATGACGGAGGAGGTAACAATGGATACAAAAACAACAAGTATTATTGGGTACATAACATGGATCGGATGGTTAGTTGCTTTTTTTGCAGGCGACAAAGAGGGAGCAAAGTTCCACTTGAATCAGGCACTGGTAATTTTATTGTTTTCACTGATTGCTATAATTCCCTGTATTGGATGGCTTTGGGGCATTTTCATGCTTGTATGCTGGGTGATGGGATTAATTGCTGCTATTAACCAGGAAGAAAAAGAAGTTCCTTTGATTGGTAAAATCAAAATTTTAAAATAATCTATACATACAAGGGTATAAAGCAAAGGATGGTCGGTTCGACCATCCTTTGCTTTATACTATTCTTGATCAGTTTGAACGTCTTCAGCGGAATCATCAGAAACAAAAATATCTTCCGGCATTTCACCATGCAGGATGGAAATGATATACTGCAGGCGGAGATTAGCCCGGTCGTAATTTTCTTTAGCGGCATCTGCGATAAATTCGTTAAAGGTTTCTTCTTCAAAAGCCTGGTGATAAAGAGAAACAGCAGTGTTCATATATTCACTGGCTTCATCCGCCAGCTCTTCCACACCGACAAAAACGTCAGGTACCGGAAGCTCGGCCATCTGTGAAAAGGAAACAGCCATACTGTCTAAGAGGGAAAGAAGTTCCGAAGCTGCCGAGTCGGAATCGGGATCAATAGAATTAATAGCAGTATCATAATATGAAATGTTTTCAAAAAATTGATTCATATTTTCTTTATAGCTATCCATCTCAGGGTATTCTCCGCAGCCGGTCATCCATAAAAACCCCAGACAACATAATAAAGCAAGCGGTTTTATAATTGGTAATTTCACAATCCTTCCTCCTCGGTATAACGATATCATGATGTTGACATCACAGAAATATATTCTTAATATAAAGTAACATAGGCAAAAGTATTAATCAATAAATATGAGAAAAATAAGTATTAATTAAGAATTGTAGTTTTGAATAAATCGTGTTACCATGTTAGGTAAAGTATTTACCCTTGGGAAATTATAATAGATAAGGACTGCGTATGAATAGAGAAGAGTTTAAACAGTTAACAGAATCAAGGCTGATTTTTTTGGATGGATCGACAGGCGCAAATTTGATGAAAAAAGGCATGCTGCCGGGAATGTGCCCGGAGCAATGGATGCTGGACCATCCTGAAGCAGTGATAGAACTTCAGAAAGCTTATGCCGAAGCAGGAACTGATATTATTTATGCCCCCACTTTTACCGCAAACAGAATTAAATTGGCGGAGTACGGATTGGCAGATAAGATCAGAGAAATTAATATGCAGCTGGTCAGGCTGTCTAAGCAGGCAGTTGGCGAAAATGTTCTGGTTGCCGGTGATATTACGATGACCGGCAAACAATTGAAGCCGATTGGGGATTTTGAATTTGAAGAGTTAATAGGAGTATACAAAGAACAGATTGGTTATCTGGTAGAAGCGGGTGTGGATTTATTGGTAATAGAAACCATGATGAGCCTGCAGGAGGCCAGAGCGGCTTTGATTGCGGCCAAAGAAATTTGTGAACTGCCGGTGATGGTATCCATGACCTTTGAAGCAGATGGCAGAACCCTCTTTGGAACCGATGGTCAAACAGCGGCAGTGGTACTGGAGAGTTTAGGTGCTTCAGCAGTGGGTGTCAACTGTTCGGCGGGACCGGATAAAATGCTGCAGGTTATTCAAAGTATGGCGGCGGTATGTAATGTACCGATTATTGCCAAACCCAATGCCGGCCTCCCTTCTTTAGATGAAACCGGAAATACAGTCTTTGATATGGATCAGGAAACCTTTGTATATCATATGAAGGAATTGATTCAGGCGGGAGCATCTGTATTAGGTGGCTGTTGTGGTACTACCCCTGATTTCATTGCAAGTTTAGTGTCGAATTGCGAGAAAATAAAGCCTGTTAGAAGGGAAATGACAAAAAAACGTTATTTAACTTCAGAAAGAAGAACCGTTGCCTTTGGCCTTAATGATAATTTTATGGTTGTGGGAGAACGGATCAATCCTACCGGAAAGAAAAAACTGCAGGAAGAACTGCGAAACGGTAAGATGGATATGGTACTGGATTTTGCCGAGGAACAGGAAGCCTGCGGAGCAGTTGTTCTGGATGTCAATATGGGGATGAGCGGTATTGATGAGAAGGAAATGATGTTACGTGCGCTGGAAGAAATCGGTACGGTGACATCACTGCCCTTAGCCATTGACTCCAGCCATATTGGGGTAATGGAAGCAGCATTACGCAATTATCCGGGCCGTGCCCTGATTAATTCTATCTCCTATGAAAAGATTAAATTTGAAGAATTGCTGCCGATTGCCGCCCAATATGGTGCAATGTTCATCCTGCTTCCCCTATCGGATGAGGGGTTGCCGAAAGATCTTGACGAAAAGAAAGATATTATCGAAAAAATAGTCAACCGTGCGTTGGAATTAGGCATGAAAAAGGAAGATATTATTGTAGACGGTTTGGTAACCACCGTAGGTGCTAACAAAAATGCGGCACTGGAAACCCTTGAAACCATTCGGTACTGTAAGGAAAAAGGCTATGCAACCATTTGCGGCCTATCAAATATTTCTTTCGGTTTGCCGGAAAGAAGCTATATTAATACCACCTTTTTGACTATGGCCATCAAAGAAGGACTGACCATGGCAATTGCCAATCCTTCTCAGGAACTTTTGATGAGCTGTGCGCTGGCTTCGGACTTACTGCTAAATAAAGAAAATGCCGATATTCGCTATATTGAGCAGATGAATTATTATAAAGAACAGCAAGAAAACACAGATCGAACAACCGTAACAAAGACGGAAACGGTTCAAGCGGTTCAGGCAGTGGGACCTCAGATTGAGGAAGCAGTCCTGAAGGGAAGCAAAGGGAAAATTGAAGAATTGACCAGAAACGCCTTGGCAGAGGGAATAACGGCAAAGGATTTGCTGGATGAATTTCTGCTTCCGGCTATTAATGAGGTTGGAGCACTATTTGACAAAGGAAAATATTTCCTCCCCCAGTTAATTGCCAGTGCAGAAACTATGAAACTGTCTATTGAAATATTGGAACCCTTGCTTTTGCAGGGGAACACCGGTGAAAAAGCAGCTACAGTGGTTATTGCCACGGTGGCAGGAGATATCCATGATATCGGTAAAAATCTGGTGGTATTAATGTTGAAGAACTATGGTTTTCGAGTGGTAGACCTGGGTAAAGATGTCAGCCGTGAAATGATTGTCGATCAGGCAATTGAACAGAAAGCGGAAATAATTGCCCTATCGGCCTTAATGACCACAACGATGATAGAAATGAAACGAGTGGTAGAACTGGTACGGGAGAAAAAAAATTCTGCCAAGGTTATTATTGGCGGGGCTGTGATTACCCAGGAATATGCTGATGAAATTGGGGCGGATGGCTATGCTAAGGATGCTGCCGATACCGTCAGAGTCATTAAGAAACTTTTAGGAGAATAAGGAGAAACAAATGGAAGAATTAATGAAGAAACAATTATTTTATTCAAGAATAATGGGAATGTCATGTTTGGGGCTGGTGATTTTACTGGCAATCAGCCTGCTGGTTGTTGTTCCTAAGGTAGTACATACGGTGGATAATGTAAATAATGTACTGGTAGAGGTTTCCGATACATTGGTAACTGCCGAAGAATCAATCGGCAAACTGGCAGAAATGAGTGATGCTGTGAAGAACATGAGCGGTAATATGAATAACTTTGTTGAAGATAATGCTAATCAGGTTTCGGCCGTGATGACTAATATTGATAATATTGATTTTGAAGGCTTGAACAGTGCCATCAGGAATTTGGGTGATGTAGTTGAGCCGATAGCAAAATTTTTTAATGTATTTAAGAAATAGAAAGTAGAGGAGTTAATTATGATTGGAGCAGATGCAATTATAAAGTGTTTGGAAATGGAAGGAGTGGAAGTGGTTTTCGGTTATCCGGGAGTAGCCATTTGCCCTTTTTACAATAGTATTATAGATTCTGAAATTAAAACCGTACTGGTCAGGACCGAGCAGAATGCTGCTCATGCTGCCAGCGGTCTGGCTCGAATTTCCGGTAAGGTAGGTGTATGTGCGGTGACGTCCGGTCCCGGTGCCACCAATGTGATTACCGGAGTGGCCACAGCTTTTGCCGACAGTATTCCCCTTGTTTGCATTACCGGGCAGGTGGATTCGGAATTGCTTGGCAGTGATGTGTTTCAGGAAGCAGATATTACCGGAGCCGTAGAATCCTTTGTAAAATACAGCTATCTCATTAAAAATGTAAATGACATTCCGCGGATTTTTAAGGAAGCTTTTTATATTGCCAATTCCGGCCGAAAAGGTCCGGTTTTGATTGATATTCCCATAGATATCCAAAATGCGGTCATAAATAAGTATTCTTACCCGACGGAAGTATCTATGCGTACTTACAAGCCTACGGTAAAGGGCCATGCGGTTCAGATTAAGAAAGTAATCAAGGAACTGGAAAAAGCGCAAAAACCGATTATTTGTGCCGGTGGTGGTGTGTTGCTGGCGCAGGCGGAACATGAACTGCGTGACTTTGCGGAAAAACATCAGATACCGGTAGTTTCCACCATGATGGGAATCGGGGTAATGCCCACCGAACATCCTCTTTATTTTGGCATGGTAGGTAATAATGGAAAGCCTTATGCCAATCGGGCCATGAATGAATCGGATTTACTGCTGATGGTGGGTGCCAGAGTGGCAGACCGGGCAGTCAGCCAGCCGGACTTGATTACCGCTAATAAGGTTCTGGTTCATATTGATGTGGATTCGGCGGAAATCGGTAAAAATGTTGGTCCGGCTATTCCGTTGGTTGGAGATGCAAAGCATATTTTCCGGGATTTAAGTGAGCAGGAATGTGATTGTGAACACGAAACATGGATTGCCACATTAGAAAAGTACCGTGAAACCATGGTGCCCAAAAGAAATCCCAACCCTGAATTTGTGGATCCGGCCGCTTTCATCCGGCTGCTTTCGGAAAAGATGCAGGACGATGGGGTTTACGTGGCAGACGTGGGACAGAATCAGATGTGGTCCTGCGGATATCATATTGTGAAAAACGGCAGATTCCTGACCACCGGCGGTATGGGAACCATGGGTTATTCCATACCGGCAGCCATGGGAGTCAAGGTGGCGGCTCCGGGCAAACAGGTAGTGGCGGTATGCGGAGACGGTTCTTTCCAGATGTCCATGATGGAACTGGCAACCATTCGGCAACACAAAATACCGGTTAAAATTATTGTTTTTAAGAACAACTTTTTAGGTTTGGTGCGGGAATACCAGCATACCACTTATAAAGATAACTATTCGGTAGTAGACTTGTCGGGCAGTCCGGATCTGGAAAAGCTTTCAGCGGCTTATGATATGGATTTTGTTCGTCTGAACAATATGAAAAATGTCGAAGCGGTATTAGACCAATTCCTGAAGGAAGATAAATCCATGTTGATGGAATGTCTGATCGATCCCATGGATGTAGTGAAATAGAGGAGGAGATGTCATGAAAAGAATTTATTCGGTTTTGGTGGAGAACCGGTCAGGTGTCCTTTGTAAGGTGGCGGGCCTGTTTTCCCGAAGATGTTTTAATATAGATTCCCTGGCAGTGGGGGAAACAGATGATCCGGCCGTATCCTGCATGACCATTGTCAGCAGCGGTGATCGCAGAACCATTGAACAGATTGAAAAACAGTTGAATAAAAAGCTGGATGTTATTAAGGTCAAAACCTTTGATGAAACGGTCTGCATCTGCCGCGAGTTGATGTTAGTTAAGGTAAAATATAATAAGGGAACCAGACGGGATATTATGGAGATTTGTGATATCCTGAAAGCGGATATTGTTGACATGTCCAAGAATCAGATGATGATTCAAATCTGTGATATTCCCGAAAAGATTGCCCTGTTATTAACCATGTTACAGTCCATCAGTATTGTTGAAGTAGCAAGAACCGGTACTTTGGCCTTGTCAAAATGTCAGGAAAAAGCTGAATAAGGATTGATTGTACAGTTGACTTTTAGAAATGAAATTGTTACAATACAAAATGGACGTTACAGGAGGAAAGCTTTATGCAAAAAAAAGTATTTCAGCTTTTGGTAGATAATACAGCAGGTGTTCTTAGCCGTATTTCCGGACTATTTTCCCGGAGAGGCTACAGTATTGAAAGCATTACTGCCGGAGTTACCGCCGATCCCCGTTTCACCAGAATTACTATTGTAGCGGCTGGTGATGATGTGATCTTGGAACAGATTGAGAAGCAGGTTGCCAAATTGGTAGATGTGCGTGAAATCAAAGAACTGAAGCAGGGAATCAGCGTATATCGTGAACTGGCGCTGATTAAAGTAAAAGCATCTGCTAATGAGCGCCCGGGCGTGATTGCGATAGTAGACATTTTCCGTGCTAAAATCATCGATGTGGCACCGGAAAGTATTATCATTGAGATGACAGGTGATCAAAGTAAGATTGATGCCTTTATCAATTTGCTGGAAGGATACGAGATTTTAGAACTGGCCCGCACAGGGATAGCCGGTCTGGCTCGTGGAACTGAAAGCGTAACATATTTATAGGAGGAAAGAGAAATGGCAAATATTTATTATCAGGAAGATTGTAACTTATCAGTATTGGAAGGAAAAACCATTGCAGTAATCGGATACGGCAGTCAGGGACATGCTCATGCGTTGAATGCAAAGGAATCAGGGTGCAACGTAATTATCGGTCTTTATGAAGGCTCCAAATCCTGGGACAAAGCAGTAAAGCAGGGCTTTGAAGTATATACCGCAGCAGAAGCTGCAAAAAAGGCAGATGTTATTATGATTCTCATTAATGACGAAAAACAGGCTCAGATGTATAAAGAAGACATCGAACCTAATCTGGAAGAAGGCAATATGCTGATGTTCGCACACGGCTTTGCAATTCATTTCAATCAGATTATCCCGCCTAAGAATGTAGACGTAACCATGATCGCTCCCAAGGGACCCGGTCATACCGTTAGAAGTGAATATCAGGCTGGCAAGGGTGTTCCTTGTCTGGTAGCTGTTCATCAGGATGCCAGCGGCAAAGCATTAGACAAAGCATTGGCTTATGCATGTGCCATCGGCGGTGCCAGAGCAGGTGTTTTGGAAACCACCTTCAGAACCGAAACCGAAACCGACTTATTCGGTGAGCAGGCTGTTCTTTGCGGCGGTGTATGTGCATTAATGCAGGCAGGCTACGAAACCTTGGTAGAAGCCGGATATGATCCCAGAAATGCTTATTTTGAATGTATCCATGAAATGAAACTGATCGTTGACTTGATTTATCAGTCAGGTTTTGCCGGAATGAGATATTCCATCTCCAATACCGCTGAATACGGTGATTATATTACCGGTCCCAAGATCATTACCGAGGATACCAAGAAAGCAATGAAGAAGATCCTTTCCGATATTCAGGACGGAACCTTCGCAAAGGACTTCCTGTTAGATATGTCACCGGCCGGTGGTCAGGCTCACTTCAAAGCTATGAAGAAACTGGCTGCGGAACATCCTGCTGAAGTAGTAGGCGAAGAAATTCGTAAGCTGTACAGCTGGAATAACGAAGAAGACAAATTCATCAATAACTAATCATTAAAATGAGCCCTGCAAGGCGTTCCCTTGTGGGGCTTTTAAAACAGGAAAAGATAGGGGGTACAAAGAGATGATATATGATACGATATTAGATGCTATCGGGCATACACCAATGATCAGGCTGCAGCGGATGGTAGATGATCCAAATAGCGGGGAAGTGTTGGTAAAATTTGAAGGTTTGAATGTGGGTGGTTCAATTAAGACCCGAACGGCATTTAATATGATCCGTTGTGCGGAAAAAGAAGGTAAAATAACGAAGGATACCGTGATTGTGGAGCCTACCAGTGGTAATCAGGGAATTGGCCTGGCACTGATTGGAGCTGTAAGAGGGTATAAGACGATTATTATCATGCCGGATTCGGTTTCGGAGGAGCGGCGGAAACTGGTGGAGCATTATGGGGCGGAAGTGATTTTGGTTCATGATGCGGGGAATATTGGGGATTGTATTGAGGAATGTTTGAATACGGCCCTTAGGATGGCAGAAGAGAATCCTAAGGTTTTCATCCCACAGCAGTTTGAAAATCCCGCTAATCCGTTGGTACATAAGCACCACACAGGAGTGGAGATTTTAGAACAGGTGGCAGGACCCATTCATGGATTCTGTTCAGGAATCGGCACCGGCGGCACCATCAGCGGGATTGGAGAAGTGTTGAAGGCACAGAATCCGGATATTGAAATCTGGGCGGTGGAACCGGAAAATGCAGCTATATTGGCCGGCGGAACGATTGGCACTCATATCCAGATGGGGATTGGTGATGGACTGATTCCGGGTAATCTTAATCAGGAAATTTATGATGAGGTATATATTGTTTCTGATGAGGAAGCCATCAGTACAGCCAAGAATCTGGCGCAGATGGAGGGTATCATGTGCGGCATCTCCAGCGGGACCAATGTGGCGGCGGCACTTAAGCTGGCTGGGAAGCTTGGAAAAGGGAAGACGGTAGTTACGGTTCTGCCCGACACCGCTGAACGATATTTTTCCACACCGTTATTTTAAAAATATCAGCAACAACTTTGATAATGGCGGATAAAAGCGGTCAAAGCCGGTGACAGAGTGCTGTTCTCTGGATAAACAAAACCAATCCGGCGTTTGGGAATCCGGTAAGGAAATTGCACTTCTTCCAGTATTCCTTTTTGAAGGTCATCTTTGATGAAATCCTGTATCACGCAGGCGATGCCCAGACCGGCTCTGGCAAATTCGATGGACAGATCCATATTATTGACTTCCATGATATGTTGGGGAACGATATGGTGTCTGGCCAGATAAGCATCCACATGCTTTCTGGATATATTACCTTTACCCAGCATAATAAAAGAAGCATTTTCAAGCAGGTCATCATTCCGGGAAAGACCGGAAGACACAAAAATATCCTGAATTTCTTTTAAAGTTACAAAAGATATATCTGCTCCCGATTCTGTTTCCGGGATACCCACTAAACCAATATCAATAAAGCCTTCTTTGATAGCCTGAATGGTTTCGAAAGTAGACTGACAGGAGATATTGATTTGAATATGAGGATTTTCAGCCATAAAATTTTTCAGTTCGGGAAGCAGGACATATTTACAAAGGGTAGTGCTGACACCAATGGATAAAGGGGTCATACCCTGACCGGAAAATCTCTTTAATTGTTCTTCGCCGGAACGGATGGATAAAAGGGCAGTTTCTACCTGCTTAAACAGCAATTCACCTTCGGCAGTAGGGAGAACTCCTTTGGAACTTCTGGTAAATAAAACAGTATCCAGATTTTCTTCCAGTTTAGCGATCGCTTTGCTGATAGCCGGTTGGCTGATATACAGTTTTTTTGCTGCCATGGAAAAATTACGGCATTTGGCGACCTCATAAAAAATTTGATAAAGATTCAGATTTTGGTTCATACAAACACCCCGCATTAATAAATAGCATTACATAATAGTTATAATAACATATGACAGAGATAACTACAAGTTATGGGAGACATGAAAAATATATATTTTTCATGCTGGAAAAGGTGTGTTATGATAAGAAGCATAAAAGTAAAGTTTGTATAAGATAGAGGAGGAATTACCATGGGAATGACGATGACGCAGAAGATTTTAGCAGCTCATGCCGGCTTGCCGGTTGTAGAGGCAGGACAGTTAATCGAGGCTGATCTGGATATGGTTCTGGGAAATGATATTACCAGCCCGGTAGCCATTAAAGAAATGGAAAAAATGAATGTGACGGGAGTTTTTGACAAGGATAAAATTGCCCTGGTACCGGATCATTTTGTCCCCAACAAGGATATTAAATCAGCAGAGCACTGTAAATGTGTGAGAGAATTTGCTTACCGGAATAATATTACTAATTATTTTGAAGTGGGTGAGATGGGAATTGAACATGCCCTGTTGCCGGAAAAAGGACTTACAGTGGCCGGTGATGTGATAATCGGTGCCGATTCTCATACCTGTACTTACGGTGCCTTAGGAGCATTTTCCACCGGTGTGGGAAGTACCGATATGGCCGCCGGGATGGCTACCGGAAAGGCCTGGTTCAAGGTTCCCGGAGCAATTAAGTTTAATCTGATCGGAAAGATGAATAAATGGATCAGCGGTAAGGATGTGATCTTACATATTATCGGGATGATCGGGGTGGATGGAGCCTTATATAAGTCCATGGAGTTTGTGGGCGAAGGAATTGCCAATCTGTCTATGGATGACCGCTTTACCATTGCCAATATGGCCATCGAAGCCGGCGGTAAAAATGGTATTTTCCCGGTAGACGATTTGGCACTTGCTTATATCAAAGAACATTCCAATAAGCCTTATACCGTTTATGAAGCAGATGCCGACGCGGTTTATGATGAAGAATATACCATTGACCTGAGTACTTTAAAAGCAACTATCGCATTTCCTCATTTGCCGGAAAATACGAAGACAATTGACGAAATTAACGAAGAAATCAAGATCGATCAGGTAGTAATCGGTTCCTGTACCAATGGCCGTCTGGATGATTTACGGATTGCCGCAGAAGTCTTAAAGGGACGTCATGTGGCGCAGGGAATGCGTTGTATCGTAATTCCCGCTACCCAGAAAATATATTTAGAAGCCATGGAAGCAGGTTTTTTAAAAATTTTTATTGAAGCCGGTGCAATTGTCAGTACTCCCACCTGTGGTCCCTGCTTAGGCGGATATATGGGTATTTTGGCTGAAGGCGAGCGTTGCGTATCTACCACCAACCGTAACTTTGTAGGTCGTATGGGACATGTGAAATCGGAAATTTATCTGGCAAGCCCGGCTGTCGCAGCCGCCAGTGCCATTACCGGAACCATTGCCGGTCCGGAACAATTATAGGAGGTAACAGGATGAAAGCAGCAAAAGGAATCGTCTTCAAATATGGAGATAATGTGGATACGGATGTAATTATTCCGGCCAGATATTTAAATACTTCCGATCCTGCAGAGCTGGCAGCTCATTGTATGGAAGATATTGATAAAGAATTTATTACGAAGGTAAAGAAAGGGGATATTATGGTAGCCGATAAGAATTTTGGCTGCGGATCTTCCAGAGAACATGCCCCCATTGCTATTAAAGCAGCGGGTATCGATTGTGTCATCGCGGAAACCTTTGCCCGGATTTTCTACCGTAATGCCATTAATATCGGATTGCCGATTATTGAATGTCCGGAGGCTTCAAAAGGAATCGAAGCCGGAGATGAAGTAGAAGTGGATTTTGATTCCGGTATCATCAAAAATGTTACTAAGGGAACCACCTTCCAGGGGCAGGCATTTCCTGAATTTATGCAGAAAATCATTGCCGCGGAAGGACTTGTAAACTATATTAATATGAAATAAAAAGACGAGAAGTCTCTTGAAAAACACCGTAGAAAGCACCGGCACAGGAAATAGGTTCACCACCATCGTGAAGATGGGTGGTATCACCGGCCACCTGAATCCGGAAAAAAGCTTCATTGCTCCAACGTTCTTCGGAACCTAAAACCGTCACAGAGGTGGGAGCCAGAAAGAAGCTGTGAGGAATAAGGGGAAAGGCAATGCCCAGCAAATGGGAGAGCAGAACCGAAGCAACACCCAGATGACAAAATAAAACAATAACATCTTCCTCTTTGGCAGATGCAAAAACTTCCGCAGTACTTCCGGGTGCTGCGGTTTCTTTTATGAATACTTCTTCTTTAGCCGGAATACGGTAGAAATTTCCTTCCCGAAAATACCCGTATCGGCTTAATAATTCATCTAAACTTGCACATACTTCCAGATAATTTTGTTTGATTTCCGGATTGCTTTGAAAGAGCGGCGCATCAAACCAGTGCTCCCGGTCGTAAAACAGGGGCTGACCGGTCCAGTAAGAAGAGACGAAATCCCAGGGGACGCCATGCTTTCCGGTGATGGGATCGGTAACCGGATAATAAAACTCCCTTAACCAGTCACAAGTGGCCGCAGTCCGGTTCATTTTGGCTAAACTATAAGAAGCGGTAGCCTCGGCCCGGCCCAGAGGAGAACAGTAAAAGTCAGTTACCTTCCACTTGGAAACCCGTTTGGCCAGCAGCTTGGCTTCCCGTATTCCTTTCAGAGTAAGTGTATCATTGGCATAATCGGGATCACCATGCCTGATTATAATAATTTTCATGTTATTTCGCCTTTCTTACATAAAAAAAGACCCAAATTGAAAAAATGGGCAAACTTCAGTTTCAACTATAACATATTTGAAAATAAAAGTCTAGTAATATTTCAGTATTCTGTTATATTTGAAATTAGCACTTGGAAAGGAGCTGATTTGAACGATGAAAAATGAACAGGAATGGCAACAGGAACGGTTGCACTTTGAAGACAGCCGGAAAATTATCCGGCATAATATCGGTATATATGAAGAAGAATATGAGCGGCGGCATCAGGAAGCTTTGGAGTTGTTCAAGGCCATGCAGGGGGGCGATGTGGAGCTGTATAATCAGGTGATGACCGCCAAGAGCCTGGAAGAGCATTCGGAAAACCAACTGCGGAAGAACCGGGCGGCATATGAAAAACCGTACTTTGGCCGTATTGATTTTAACGATATTGAATTAGAGAAGGAAGAACAGATCTATATTGGAAAAAACGGTGTCTTCCGCAATAAAACCGAAGTGGTTATTGCCGATTGGCGGGCACCGGTATCCAGTGCTTATTAT
Source organism: Lachnospiraceae bacterium (assembly GCA_031556725.1). GTDB lineage: Bacteria > Bacillota > Clostridia > Lachnospirales > Lachnospiraceae > UBA935. The sequence continues at coordinate 62,154 of JAVBSL010000026.1, forward strand.
GAAAATGAATTGGGAACGGGAACTTATCAGCTTCCGGAGGTAAAAGGTAAGGAAGGGGTTAAGGTTGATATTGATCTCCATCTGAAACGGACTTACGATGTGGAGGACGGCAAGCTTAACGGATATTATGACAGTGATGTAGCTTCCAACGATGAACTGCTGGTAAAATACCTGTCCCGTAATAAGGATGTGGTTTTAGGAGAGATCATCGCAACCATTCAGAAAGAACAAAATGAGATTATCCGCGAATCCCCCTTTGCCAATCAAATCGTCCAGGGGGTTGCCGGAAGCGGTAAAACCACCGTAGCCATGCATCGGATGTCCTATATTTTATACAACTATAAAGAACGCTTCACATCCAATGAGTTTTGTGTGGTGGGTAGCAATGATTTGCTTTTGGACTATATTACCAGCGGACTGCCGGAGCTGGATGTTACCAATGTTAAAAAAATGCGGATGGATAGTCTTTTTACCCACCTTTTGAAAAAAGAATGGAAGACCAGGTATCAGGTGACCGAGCCCTTTGAGGATGCGGCCGGACGTTGTATGATTGGTTATTACCGGGAACTGGAATTGTTTTTACTGCATAAAAAGGAAGAATATGTGAATGTTGAAAAGTTGGTTGATCCGGATATTGGGATATTGCTGACGGAAAGCAGTAACTGTTCTTTGTTTAGCGAACATAAAGAATATTCCGCCTTTCGTTTGCTGATGCAAATGGATGATCGGATCCTGACCAGAATCAAATCACTGGCCGGACAGGAAGAAAAGGAAGTATTGATCAAAAAGCAGAAACAGTACGGCCGACATTATAAAAGTCAATTTCCTAAAATTACTGCCGTAGGATTGTATCAGGAATTTCTGGACCGCAGAGCTGCCGAAAACGGTGTTCTAAGTAACGAACATTTACAGGCCATGCGAAAAGGCATATTTGATATTTACGATGTGGCTGCCATGCTTCTTATTTACTATCGTATATTTCAAAAGGAGCCGGATGCGGAATTCGGGCAGTTGTTTATTGATGAAGCACAGGATTTCGGAAGCGGTCTGTATTATGTTTTAAAGCAGGTACTGCCGGGCTGCTATTTTACGATTATGGGTGATGTTTCACAGAATATTAACTATGAAACCGGTATGAATGAATGGGAAGAACTGCAGCGGTGGTTCTTAACCGGAACAAAGGATCGCTTCAAACTACTTTCCAAAAGCTATCGGAATACCATTGAAATATCCGAATATGCCGGAAAGATACTGGAAAAGGCTTCCTCCGGAAGATATAAGATCACACCGGTTATCCGTCATGGTATCCCGGTAGTCGAGGAGCAATTCTGGAGTCAGGATGAAATGTTGGAACGGGTAAAGGCCTTGATCCCGCAAATGCAGGAAAAAGGTTATCAAACCATCGCGGTTATCTGTGAAAATGATAAAGAGACCGAAAGAGTAAGCGGATTATTAGCGGAATGTCGGGTATTGCCCATCCGGCTGACCAAGGGAATGGAATTTGACACGGTAATTTTATGGAATCCCGAAAAAATTGAAAAGCTGAACAGTCCGAAGATAGCAAAATTGTTATATGTAGCGGTAACCCGGGCATTACACGAGCTGCATGTTTTTCGTTATTAGAAGGGATGAATTATTTATGTAATTTTTGTGACGATTATTGTAAAAAATGGATAGGGAAAGCATGTTAATTGTGTTATAATAAAGTATTGATTATTAAATTCTTATAGGGAGGAAGTTATGAATACAAAAGGAAGAAAGAAACTGCTGCTGTTTTTGTGTACAGCACTATTGTTTGTTGCGGGATGCCGTGAAGCAGGAACTAAGCATTATGAGGGAACTAATTTACAATTTGATTTACCATCTGCCGATTGGGAAATCACCTATCGTGTTGTGAATGATGAAAATACACTTTTAGAGCTGGAACATACTAAATATGCCGGCGAAATATCGTTAATGGCATGTGAAACTACTGCCGATTGTGCAGATACTATATTTAATACATTAAGTACTTCGGATGCTATTATGGGAACGATCAGCGGCATCAAAACAGAAAACAATCTTAGCGAAGAAGGCGGTACCGCTAATTATCAATATAAGGTGGCAGCCAGCTACGGCGGTGAATACTGGACAATCTTCAGTGTTAAGAACGCCGGTGACGGCAAGTATATTCTTGCCAATGGCTGCATCTACATATTAGAAGATGACAAGGGTAATGCAGATAAGTGCAAAGCGGAATTTGATAAATTGATAAAATCAATCAAATATTCCGACGTGGCAGATACCGGCAAGGCGGAGAAAGCCTTAAATGAATCAACGATTTCTTCTAATGTAATCGGCAACTATATCAAAGGCGGCGTCAGTGATTATGATTATAGTATGCCAACTTATGATGTAGAAACAAAACTGGCGGAGGGATGTAACTATATTTACCAGACGCAGGTATATGGTTATGATGACAGCGGTGAGTGTGCAACCGTGTATGTACCCTTAGATAAACCGTCAGATGCGGAAGGATATGGGGTATTTTACTGGAATAATGGAATCGATTTTGATTTAAGTCCGGTGGGTACTTTTGAATATGAAACGCCTGAACATCGCATGCAGGCATGGATGGAAGACAAAATGAGCTACTGGAAAAGCAATTCTACCGAGTACCAAAACGCAGTTGTAGATGACAAGCAGACGGTTGACGGCGGAAATGCCTATACCCAGCACATGGCAGTAGAGAGAATAGATTATAACGGAAATCCGTCCATGCAGCATTATATCATTTATTACGGAAAAAATGATGCAGGATTTGTCTATGTCTGGGAAATTGTAATTTCACATGGTTCGGCAACGGAAGAGACCAATAGTATCTTGGCGGAACTGTCCGGATTTTATGATATTGATTTGATGCAGTATGGGATTTCTGCCGATGATCTGACTATGTCCGGCGAGCGGGTTGTGGAAGGCCAGGATGATTATATAGCAAAAATAGATGATAAAGATATTGAAAAAGTAGACGGATATACATATATGGGCAGTACGGAAATAAAAACTTATGATGATGTTCCGTATTCTGTTTTAATACCAATCGGTAAATATCTTAACTTTTCCAATAATAATGTATCGGTAAATATGCATGGGGTACAGATATCAATACGTGCATATAACTCCTATCGTAAGTCAGAAATGACAGAAGTCGTAAATGACAATATAAAATATAAATACAATTATTTAATTGAAAAAACCAGAGACTATAAAAATGTGGAGCTGGGAGAGATCAAGCTCATCGAAGATGCGGATGGTGCTTATATTGCCCTGGATAGTGAAGCGGCGATGTATAACAGCGATAAATTCTATCCCTGGCATCAGATTGAATATGCCCTGGCATTGGAAGGAAATGATTATCTTACCATAACCATAACGCTGGAGGAAGCAAGCTTTGATTTGAAGACCAATAGTGTGCTGAAGGATATTGAGAAGGCATATCATATGGATTTATCTGATTATTACTATAATCCTTGACGCAGGAGTGATAATTCATGAGAAAAAGGCTTTTATTAATAGGGATATCAGCAATGAGCATTTGTTTGCTGGCGGGATGCGGTATCTTTAAAAAGGAAGAACAAAGGGCACCGGTGATGACCAGAGAAGAGGCCCTTAAAGAAGAGACAAAAAAAACGGAAACAGAAGTGGAAATAAACGAAGCGGCTGAAGAAGATACTCAGCCGCCTTCTTCACAAACAAGTGATGTGACGGATTTCTTTAATCTGGAAGGTGCTTCCGATTATCAGAAATATATGCAGATTTTTTACAAAGAATGTGAAGAGCTTTTTAAAAATGATAATGGGACCAAGCAAAGCGATATAGAGTCCGATACCCTTCAGTGGGTCAATGCCAGTTATGCCATTTTGACCGAGTGGAACGGTGATAACCGTAAACTGGTGGGTGGTCGGGAACGTAATGCGGAAAATGCGGTTTTCATGAGGGTGCAGCTGTTGGAAGGATGGAATATTTATGACCGTGTCTCGGCCCAGGAGACCATATTCCGCTTAGAACAGGGCGGTCATCGGAAGCAATTTAAAGAGCTGGCGGAGGGTTTGGGTGAGGAAATCCTAAACCTTTCGGAAGAAGAATTTACAGATCTGTTGTATGACGAGGGGTTGGAATATGAGGCTGTTACAAAATTGGTGATGGCTCAGCGGGTTTATCAGAAATATGGTGACAAAGGGCTTCTGGCCTGGGATTACTGCCGGGTAAACCAGCTTTATGGCTGGGGATACGTAGCAGGTTATTTTTCGCTGGAGGAAACCATGGAGGGCTCTCTGGCAGCCTCAAAAGTGTTACAGGAAAGCTTTTCGTCATGGGATGATATGGCTTATAATTATCTTTATGGGTTGTATTATTGGCGTGGTGAAGATCCGGAATATCAATACACTGAATCCTATAAGCGAACCAAGATATACGAGAATATGAAGAAGCTGGACAGCAGTCCTTATGCATTAGATTTTAACATGGAACTGGAACGGAACTGGCAGGCACCCCTACCCAGTGACATTTCCACGACGATCAGTTAAAAAGAAGTTGAAACATATGTTCGATTATGCTATGATGAGAACATGAATAAAAAAGCAGACTTTATTTTTTTGATAACGATAATAATTATAGCGGCAGTGTTATGGCTTGCCCTGCACTATCTGATGCAGGCTCCCGGCGGAATGGCAGTGGTTTCCGTCAATGGTGAAGAGTATGGCCGCTATGATCTGAATCATGAATGTACCATTTCCATACCCGGCGCAGATGGCGGGTATAATTTGTTGGTGATTTCCAATCACAGTGCTTCGGTTACAGATGCAGACTGCCCTGATAAATTATGTGTCAGGCAGAAGAGTGCTGATCGGCAGGGGGAAAGCATTATCTGCCTTCCCCACCGGATGGTAGTAAGGGTAGAGCAGGGAAAGGAAGGGGAACTGGATGGAATCACCTATTAAGAATATGCAGAACAAGAAATTGTCTTTTTTGGGTTTACTGTTAGCCTTTGCGCTAATCTTATCTTATGTGGAATCGCTGGTTCCGTTTTATTTCGGTATTCCGGGGATGAAACTGGGATTAGCCAATCTGGCCATTGTCCTGGCCTTATACTTGTATGGAGCCAAGGAAGCGCTGCTGTTAAATGTAATGCGAGTTTTGCTGGCAGGTTTTTTGTTTGGTAATTTATATGTAATCCTGTATAGCATGGCTGGTGCCCTGTGCAGCTTTTGTCTGATGCTGATCATGAAAAAGACCGATAAATTCAGCATCATTGGTGTTAGCATGGCAGGCGGCGTCTTTCACAATGTAGGACAGGCTCTGGTAGCCATGTGGGTGATCGATACGCTGGGAGTGCTGTATTATGTTCCGGCTTTATTGATTGCCGGAATTGTCACAGGAGGCTTAAACGGCTTGATTGCAACTAATGTGAAACCGTATTTATACCGAATCATACATTCAGAAAGGACATAAGGGATATGATAGCATTTGTAAAGGGCGAGATTGCCGATATAGCGGAAGATAACGTGATTATCGATACCGGAAATATCGGATATAATATTAAGATTTCTACCGGTACGGCTAATTTACTGCCGGGGATAGGCCAGGAGATAAAACTGTACACTTATACCCAGGTTAGAGAAGATATTTTTCAGCTATATGGTTTCCTGACCAGAGATGATATGGAAATCTTCAAAAAACTGATTACCGTTAACGGAATCGGCCCCAAAGGCGGACTTGCGGTTTTATCGGTGATGAGTGCCGATGATCTGCGTTTTGCCATTCTGTCCGGTGATGCCAAAGCAATCTCCAAAGCACCGGGAATCGGGGCCAAGACAGCGGAACGGATTATCCTGGATCTGCGGGATAAGGTATCCTTAGAGGATAGCCTGATGGCCAAAGAAATGAAAGCTTATGAAGGTGCCGGACAGACCGGTATGGACAGCAATGCCAGAAATGAAGCGGTGGAAGCTCTGGTAGCCTTAGGATATGGGGCATCGGATGCTCTGCGGGCAGTGAAAAAAGTAGCAGCCGCAGAAGATATGGACACCGAAGCGATTTTGAAAGCAGCTTTAAAAAATATGTTCTGATTGGAGTAAGGCGATAAGATGTCAGGAAGAATGATAGAAACCAATTTGAAGGAAGAAGATATTAAGATCGAAGGATCCCTGCGGCCTCAGAAGCTGGAGGATTACATCGGTCAGACTAAGGTGAAGGATAACCTTAAGATCTATATTGAAGCTGCCAGGCAAAGAAATGATGCCTTAGACCATGTGCTGTTTTACGGACCGCCGGGATTAGGCAAAACAACGCTGGCAGGTATCATTGCCAATGAGATGCAGGTTAATATGAAGGTGACCAGCGGCCCGGCAATTGAAAAGCCCGGTGAAATGGCCGCAATCCTGAATAATTTACAGGAAGGAGATCTGCTTTTTGTAGATGAAATCCATCGTTTGAACCGGCAGGTGGAAGAAGTTCTTTATCCCGCCATGGAGGATTACTGCATTGATATTATGATCGGAAAAGGAGCGTCAGCCCGTTCCATTCGTTTGGAATTACCCAAATTTACCCTGGTAGGAGCCACTACCCGGGCCGGATTACTGACGGCTCCGCTCCGTGACCGCTTTGGAGTGATTCATCGCCTGGAATTTTATACTGAAGAGGAACTGCAGATTATTATTATGCATTCAGCCCAGGTTCTTAAGGTTAAGGTTGAAGAAGAAGGTGCCGGAGAAATGGCCAGAAGGAGCAGGGGAACCCCAAGACTGGCAAACCGCATCTTAAAAAGAGTCCGGGATTTCGCACAGGTAAAATATAATGGTGTAATTACCAAAGAAGTGGCGGTCACAGCGTTAGACCTGATGGATGTAGACCGGATGGGGCTGGATCATATCGACCGGAATATGTTACTTACCATGATCAACAAGTTTAAAGGCGGCCCGGTGGGACTTGATACCTTGGCGGCAGCAATCGGTGAAGATGCCGGGACTATTGAAGAAGTTTATGAACCCTATCTTTTGAAAAACGGGTTAATTAACAGAACACCCAGAGGCAGGATTGCGACAGATTTAGCCTATCACCATTTAGGACTTGAAATTACGACCTGAATTGATATATAATAAGTGAAATATGATATTGTGTCAGAAGGGGTGGGAAGATCATGTCAGGAAAAACCGATACGGAAGTTATTATTGGCGGTAAAGTCTTTACTTTAAGTGGATATGAAAGTGAAGAGTACTTACAAAGGGTAGCTTCTTATATTAATAATAAAATGACGGAATACAATAAAGTTGATGCTTTCCGCAGACAACCTCTTGACGCACAGAGTGTATTGCTTCAACTTAATATTGCAGATGACTATTTTAAAGCAAAAAAACAAATCAGTCTGTTAGAGGAAGAAATACAAAGTAAAGAAAAGGAATTATATGATTTAAAACATGAGTTGATTGCTTCTCAGATTAAACTGGAAAACACAGAGAAGAACGTTAAGAATCTTCAGCATGAGATTAATGAGAATACCAAAAAGATTATTCGCCTGGAAGCAGAGTTGAAAAGCTGAAATTTTACAAAAGTGTCACCGCCGGGTGGCGCTTTTTTACAGTAAAAAGAATTAGGTGTAACGATGAATGGAAAAGTAGAGTTATTAGCCCCAGCGGGAAATTATGAGGGACTGTCAGGTGCCATTTGTGCCGGTGCGGATGCGGTTTATTTGGGCGGCAATAAATTCGGTGCAAGAGCATATGCTGATAACTTTGATGCAGAAAGCTTATTGCAGGGAATTGATTATGCGCATTTGCACGGCCGTAAGATTTATTTGACAGTTAATACCCTGATTAAAGAAAAAGAATTTGGGGGATTGTATGATTATTTGGCACCCCTTTATGAGGCCGGCCTGGATGGCGTGATCATTCAGGATGTTGGAGTGCTGTGTTTTATCAGAGAACAATTCCCGGGATTGGAGCTTCATGCCAGTACTCAGATGAATGTTACTCATGCTCTGGGAGCGGCTTTTCTAAAGGAGCAAGGAGTGGTAAGAGTGGTTCCGGCCAGGGAACTGAGCCTGACGGAACTGATCCGGATTAAGAAATCGGTAGATATTGAATTGGAAACGTTTATCCATGGTGCGATGTGCTACAGCTATTCGGGACAATGCCTGTTCAGCAGTATTTTAGGGGGGCGCAGCGGTAACCGGGGAAGATGTGCCCAGCCTTGCCGGCTGCCTTACAAAAAAGAAAAAGATAATTGGTATCCCCTGAGCATGAAAGATATGTGTACCATCGAGATTATACCGGAATTGATCGAGGCCGGTATTCACTCTTTTAAAATCGAAGGACGGATGAAAAAACCGGAATATGCTGCCGGGGTAACCGCCATTTATCGGAAATATATTGATCTGTATTATGAAAAAGGAAAATCTGGTTTTCAAGTTACCAAAGAAGATAAAAGATATTTACAATCGTTATATATTAGAAGTGAGATTAGTGAAGGATACTATCATAAACATAACGGCAAAGATATGATTACCCCGCATAATCCGGGATATGCCGGCAGTGAAGATGAAATATTAGCAAAGATCCGAAATCGCTACATTGAATCACCGCTGCGTGTTGCAACGAAAGGAGAAGGGGAATTCCTTCCGGGCCAACCGGCAGGGTTGACGATTTCCGGCGGCGGGATTACCGTAAAAGCAGAAGGTGAAGTTGTTCAGCAGGCCTTAAAACAGCCATTAACCGAAGAAACGATTCTTAAACAGCTGCAAAAAAGCGGAAGTACTTCTTTTACCTTTGAAGAACTGAAGCTGCATCTGGGAGCAGATTCCTTTTTGACGGTGAAAGCCTTAAATGAACTGCGCAGAAAGACTCTTGATCAATTAAAAGAAGAAATACTTAAGCCATACCGGCGGGAAATACTGCCCATAAAGAAGACGCATCCGGAGAGGGAAAATCAATTTACAGAAGAGCCTTCCCTGCATGCTTTTGTAACCACGAAAGAACAGTGGCAAATTGTAAGTAACGGTGAAATAAATCGTATTTACATAGATATAGATTTGTGGAAAGAAAATGTGGGGATTAATAAGACTGCCAAAACCCAGTGGTATGTGGTGTTGCCACGCATTTTTCGCTTGCAGACAGAGACTTATCTGCAGCAGTATCTGGATATACTTTCAGATAAGCGATGCGATGGGGTGATGGTTCAAAACCTGGAGAGCACCCAGTGGCTTCAGGAGATTGGATATGGTGGTCCGGTAGTAAATGATGCATCCCTTTATATTTGGAATAAAGCTGCCGGGTGGTTTTGGGGAGGAAAAGCAGCGGAATGTTATCTGCCCCTGGAATTAAATGAACACGAAATGAAGGATGTGCTGAAAAACCAAAAAAACAGTTGTGGTTTACAGATATATGGCAGAATTCCCATGATGGTTTCGGCTAATTGCCTGACCAGGACCGGCGATAAATGCCGCCAGGGGGAACCGGAAAACAGGTACAGTATGCTCACTGACCGATATGGGAAAGATTTTCCGGTTTATCATAGCTGTAAACATTGTTATAATATTATTTATAATACAGTGCCATTATCTTTGCATGATGGTCTGACCCAGGGGAAATTGCAGGGAATACAGTCTCTGAGACTGGATTTTACCACGGAAAGCAGTCAGCAAACCGAAAAAATCCTTTCCTGCTTTAAAGGTATTCTTTTGGGGCAAAGGGAGATAAGTCTCCCTTATCAGGAGTATACTACCGGACATTTTAAAAGAGGTGTAGATTAAAATGCAAATTTTGCAAGTGTATGTTACCGAACTTTCAAGATATTTTATTACATTATTCATGGCGTTATATACCTATGAATGTTTTGCGGTATTTCGGTTTAATGATGAGGAACGGCGAAACGGTATCTATTTAAGACAAAGTATCCTGATGTTCCTGATTCATTTTTCCTGTTATTTATGTATTTGCTTTGAAACAGGCGAGACCGGATATTTATTTTTCTATGCATTTCAGTTGATCGCCCTGTATGCAGTGACGGTCCTCTTCAGGATGATATATCCCCGGACCAATCGGTTGGTTATCAACAATATGTGTTTACTGCTGAGTATCGGTTTTGTTATTTTAACCAGAATTTCCTATAACAAAGCCATTAAGCAGTTTATTATTGTAGTCTGCTCGTTGGTAATTGCCTTGCTGATTCCCTTTTTTGTAAGAAAATTGAAATTTTTGAAGAGCCTGACCTGGATCTATGCGATGGTGGGAATTGCCGCATTATCAATTGTTTTGATTATGGGACAAGTTACCAACGGCAGTAAGCTATCCTTTTCCGTTGCCGGTGTTACTTTCCAGCCTTCGGAGTTTGTAAAGATTCTTTTTGTTTTTTTTGTGGCCAGTGCGCTATATCAGTCGGCAAGTTTTTTTCAGGTGTTTACCACCGCGGTGGTGGCAGCCATTCATGTAATCATATTAGTAGTATCAAAGGATTTGGGCAGTGCTTTGATTTTCTTTATTGTGTATGTATTTATGGTTTATCTGGCTACCGGTAATTTTCTGTATGTGATTGCCGGGGCGATTGGCGGCAGCGGAGCGGCGGTTCTGGCCAATTACGTGTTCCGCCATGTGCAGGTGAGGGTTTCGGCCTGGAAGGACCCATGGAGCGTGATTGATTCCTCGGGATATCAGATTACCCAGTCTTTGTTCGCCATATCCAATGGCGGCTGGTTTGGGTTGGGACTGTTTAAAGGAACGCCCAACGTGATCCCCTTTGTGGAAGCGGATTTTGTTTTTTCGGCGGTAGCGGAGGAACTGGGAATTATCTTTTCGGTTTGCCTGATTTTGGTATGTGTCAGTTGCTTTATTATGTTTATGAATATTTCCATGCGGTTAAATGACAAGTTTTATCAATTGATTGCATATGGATTGGGAATTACCTATATTTTTCAAGTCTTTTTGACAATCGGCGGAGGAACCAAGTTTATCCCCCTTACCGGAGTGACTTTGCCTTTTATCAGTTATGGCGGCAGTTCGGTGTTAACTTCCTTAATCATGTTTGCGATTATTGAAGGGCTTTACATGATAAAAATGGATGAAGAGGATGATAAGTTTAAAAGCAAACGGAAAAGAAGAAAACCGGCGGAGAGAATCGAGAACGATGAGTATGAAGAAGAGGAATACTGAATATAACAGGAATAAGAAAAAGAAAAAAGGTAATCGGCAGATCATGCTGACTACCTGGGTATTTGTGTGCCTTTTTTTAAGCATGTCCGGTTATATTTGCTATTATTCTGCGACCCACAAACAGGAGATGATCAACAGCAGTTATAATGGGCGGCAGCAAGTACTGATGATGCAAAATACAAGAGGAAACATTTATGCCAACAAGGGTGAGGTTTTGGCCCAGACCCAGACCGATGAAGAGGGGAATGAAGTTCGGATTTACCCTTATGAAAATCTGTTTTCTCATGTGGTCGGGTATGCCACTAACGGCAAGGCCGGTCTGGAGGCGCAGGAGAACTATTATCTGATTCAATCCAATGTAACTCTTTCGCAAAAAGCAGCCAATGAAGCCGCCGGCACCAAAAATCCCGGAGACAGCGTTTATACAACTTTACAGGTGGATTTGCAGGAAACGGCTTCTAAGTCTCTGGGGGTATATAAAGGTGCGATTATCGCTACAGAGCCTTCTACCGGGAAAATCCTGGCCATGGTATCCAAACCGGATTTTAATCCCGGGCAGATATCGGCGATGTGGGATGATCTGGTGGAAGATAAGAGCAGTACCCTTTTACTGAACCGTGCAACCCAGGGACTTTACCCGCCGGGATCGACTTTTAAGATTATTACCGCATTGGAGTATATAAAAGAAAATGATGCCAACATATCCCGCTACAGCTATCAATGTAACGGTCATTTTTCAAAAGGGGATGAACGGATTAACTGCTATCATGGAACCGCACACGGACAGGTTGATTTCACCAAATCCTTTGCAAAGTCCTGCAACAGCTCTTTTGCCAATATCGGACTGTCCCTCCGCAAAGATGATTTTTCGAACACATTAAGTACCCTTATGTTTAATCAGGAACAGCCCTTAACGATGAATTATAATAAAAGCTATGCGGATGTATCCGAAGGGGTGAGCGAAGGAGATTTGATACAGGTTACCATAGGCCAGGGAACGACCCAGATTACTCCTGTCCATTTGAATATGATCACTTGTGCGATTGCCAATAACGGGACTTTGATGAAACCTTATCTGGTGGATTCGGTGAAAAATGTTAACGGTAATGTAATGAAGCAGTATAACCCCACTACTTACAAAAAATTAATGAGCGAAGGTGAAGCTCATGTACTGCAGCAGTTAATGGAAAGCGTCGTGGAGAGCGGTACGGCAACCAAATTAAAGGGAAGCGGATATACCGCGGCCGGAAAGACCGGATCGGCAGAATACGGTACCGTTAAAGGGGAAAGCCATGCCTGGTTTACCGGCTATGCACCGGCAGAAGACCCAAAGATATGTGTGACCATTATTATCGAAGGAGCGGGAGCCGGCGGTGATTATGCGGTGCCGGTGGCAAAAAGAATATTTGATGTTTATCTTGGTTCAAATTAATCAAGACAAACATCAAATATTAAAGTTTGGTATTAGCAAATAGAGCGAATTTCCAAAGTGTCATTAATGCTTAAATCCAGCATGATTCCGTCGGCAGTTTTGACAATCGGCTTGGAAATGTAAGATTCGTTTATTTTTATTACCTCGACTTCATATCCATTGCTGAGCATAACAGTATTTCCAACCATATTTTTGGCAATCATGATCAGTATCGGTTTTATCAGCCGTTCATCATATTTGGCAAAACCGGTTTCCTCAAAACTGGCAATTACCTGGAAGGGATGTTTGGATTGGCGATAGGTACGGGCTGAAGTCATGGCTTCATAGGAATCGATAATGGCCACCAATTTGGCAAAGGTGTCAATTTGTTCACCCTTCAGTTTAGAAGGATAACCGGAGCCGTCACAGCGCTCGTGATGCATCAGAGTTGCTTTGATGATGTGCTGATTTACCCTCATATCTTTTAACAACTCGTAACCCAGGATTGTATGGGTTTTCATGCGCATAAATTCTACATCGGTCAATCTGTCCGGCTTCCATATCAAAGAGTTGGGCAGTTTTAGTTTTCCGATATCATAACAGAAGCCGCATTGAACCAGAATCTGCGTATTTTCCAAAGAAAGATTAAGCCAGGAGGCAAATACACCGGCAATTAAAGCCGAATTAAGACAATGGGCATGGGTCAGATCATCTTCGCTGGGAAGCATATTATACAAATAATCCAACAATTTATTCATATTTTCGACTTGATTCGTGATATCATAATAAATATGCATCAACTGTCCTAATTGAAAAGGCGTATTGTTGCTGATAAAGTTAATCATGTTAGCTTTATAGATTGGCATAGCTTTATTATAGGCTTCATTAAATTTGATGAAGCCCGGACTTAATCTTGTTTTTTCAAAATATGTGGTGGCATAGTCGATTTCTTCCATAACCGTAACGCACATAACCGAATAGCGGTTTAATTTTGTCATTACGTTAGCATCGACCTTGGTCCCGGCAGGAATTAATAATTCATTTTGATAATTATATACATCTTTGGCGATTTCCATACCGGGCTTCAACGCCATACGGGCAATATCTTTCATATGCTATATCCCCCACTCACAAAAGGTTACAAACCTTAACAGAATATTTATACAATATACATTAAGTATATATGATTAAATGATTACAGTCAATTTTTACTTTAGAAAATCGACAAAATATGTTATGATTATTTTTGCAAAAGAATAAAATTCAAAAAAACAGGTATTAATAATGAAATTTTATAAAAATTTATATGTGGGCGATACTGTTAAGAAACCGGAAAAGGTTAAGTGGAAATTAAAACATCGTGCCGGTCAAATGAATATTTTTATAATAGCAGTTGCGGAAGGCAGTGATCAGCTGGAAATTTATCATTGCGCTTTTCTGCAGCAAAAGTATTATCGTAAGCATCCGCCTTATATTATCGGGATTGCTGTTGGGCATGAAGAAGCTGTGGGAATTGTGGAACAGATAACCAGGGAATGTGTTGAAGCTACCGGTACCTGCAATTTAAAGGAATATTTACTGTTAAAGTAATTTTACGGAGAAATCTATGCTGTCAGTATTGTTAACCATTCTTAAAATAGTCGGAATTATATTACTGGTCTTATTATCTGCACTGATACTGATCGTGGTATTGGTTCTTTTTGTGCCTGTTCGATATAAGATCACAGGATACGGAAAGGACAGCGCCGAAACACCCATCCATGTGCATATAAAATTCACATGGATGCTTCATATCGTCCGCGGATTTTTCATATATCCGGAGGCGGCTTATATTAAGATAAAGTTTTTGTTTTTTACAGTATTTGATTCTTCGGCGGAAAAGAAAGAACCTGCACCAAAAGTAAGAAAAAAGACAAAGGTGGCAGAGCAGGATTCGATAAAAGTGGAAGCGGTAAAAGCTGAATCGTTAAAGGAAGAGCCGGAAACGGAAATGCCAATGCCTGAAGCGCAGCAGGTTAAAGAAGAAATTCCTCCACATAAGAAGGAAAAGAAGTCATGGAAAACGCCATTTGTCAAAATTTGGCATATTATAAAAAATATCGGCTACACAATACGTGAAATATGTGCTAAAATAAAAAAAGCAGTTTTAAATATCCGTTATTATATAGAAATTATCAAAAGTGAAGAGTTTCAGAAAGCTTTTTCACTGTGCTCCAAACAGCTTGGCAGGATTTATCGAAATGTAAAACCAACTAAACTGAAAGCGAATATAACAGTGGGAACGGAAGATCCGGCAGTAACCGGTCAAATTTTAGAAGTTTATAGTATTTTGTACCCGCTAATTGGGAATAATGTTTTTATCTTTCCTGATTTTGAACATTCGGTTATTGAAGGAGATTTTTATATAAAAGGACGGGTTTCAGTTTATGTGCTGCTGTGGGCAGCATGGAAGATATACAAAGACAGAAACATTCGTAAAGTACTAAAGATGCTGAAAAGGGAGGAAGTATAGATGGCAGAAAGTAATTTTAACGGTGTGATTGATTCCCTGATGAAAGGAATGAATTCGGTTCTTTCCACAAAGACCATCGTGGGTGAACCCACCCAAATAGGAGATACTATTATTTTACCGTTGATGGATATGACATTCGGTGTGGCGGCAGGTGCCTCTTCAGGTGATAAGAAAAACGGCGGAGCCGGAGCCTTCAGCGGAAAGCTGACCCCCAGTGCGGTGCTGGTTATTAAGAACGGAAACACCAAGCTGGTAAATATCAGAAATCAGGATACTTTGACCAAGATACTGGATATGATTCCGGATTTGGTTGATAAATTCAGCAAACCGAAAGAAGAAATTATGGATGATGAGGAAGCGGTCGATATTGCGTTTCCGGAAGAGTAAATGTCATCATTTGCATGCTGGCAGCATAGGATAAATTAAGAAACATAAGTGAGTAAATTTGCATGCAGAGAATGATCGGATTTATAGCGTTTTGGATTGCAGTTGGAATGTTGCTTATGTTTTTTTTGACTAATCGCTTTGTGGCATTGATTATTATAGCCTTATTATTATTGATCGGTTATAATTTTTACTATTGCGATTAAGAGGAGCCGTTGTGGATACAATTAAGATTGATAAGGTAAGAGAACCGATAGAAGGAAAAACAGTTGAAGAGATTCTTGTTCATGGAACAGCCGAAGAATTGGATACTTTGAAATCCTGGCTTTTTACCGAAGATATTCGAATTGAATCAGAGCGTAATGAACTGAATCGGATACAACAAAAGTTCGTCGCGGAAAGAAAACAATTTCAGGATGAAATGAAGGAACTGCATCAGAAGATGGTAATTGAAAAGAAGCGTTTAAAGGAAGACACGGCTTTTTTTGAAAAAAAGATGGAAATCCTGAAAAGTGGCTTTAGCCAGCTGGATATGGACAAGCGTAAGTTTGAAAAAGAAAGAATCCAGTTCTTAAACGAGAAAGAGGCAGCTTCCAAAGATATTACTTACGGAAGGCATATGGATACAGTGGAACTTTTATTCAGAGGAGTGAATAATCCGTTATCATTGAAAAAACGTTATAAAGATTTGATAAAAATGTTTCATCCCGATAATATTGCCGGAGATCATGAAATGATATTGGTAATCAATCGGGTTTACGAAGAATTGAAGAGTGAATACGAATACGGCCGCCAAGCCTAGCCTCAACGAAGTTGAGGCAGAAGAATACTACGTATTCTTCACAGTTTGCGGGAGACGTAAAATAAAAAAATCGGCATCTGCCGATTTTTTGTTTTTACAACTATGCGCGTTCAACTTTGCCGGATTTCAAACAGTTTGTACATACATGCATTCTTTTAGAAGCTCCGTTTACTAGACATTTTACTTTTTTAATATTAGAGTTCCAGATTCTGTTGGATCTTTTATGAGAATGGCTTACGTTGTTACCAAAATGAACACCTTTACCACAAATATCACATTTAGCCATCTTTGCACCTCCTAACAATGCTTAATTAAC
>JAVBSL010000024.1:0-19180 GCA_031556725.1 Lachnospiraceae bacterium
TGCCCCGTCCCCGGAAACATATCCACCGCCACCGCTCTCTCCACCACATACCCGACCTTCAAAAACTCCTCCAGATCCCGCACCAGACTAGTCGGCTTACAGGAAATATACAACAACCTATCCATCCCAAACCCAATAATCTTCTGCAGCGCCTTGGAATGCACCCCATCTCTGGGCGGATCTAAAATAATAAAGTCCGGCTTCTCATCAATGCAATCTAACACCTTCAGTACATCCCCTGCAATAAATTCACAATTGTGCAAACTGTTCAATTCTGCATTTTCCCTGGCCGCCACCACCGCTTCTTCCACAATTTCTACACCAATCACTTTTTCTGCCACCGGGGCCATCATCTGGGCAATCGTTCCGGTACCGCTATATAAGTCATAAATAACCGGCTTTTTGCCATTTTCCCCACTTATTTCTCCAATAAAATTCCTTGCGGTCTCATAAAGCACCTCCGCACCCAAAGAATTCGTCTGGAAGAATGAAAAAGTCGATATCTTAAACTTCATCCCCAATATTTCCTCATAAAACCAATCCTGCCCATAAAGAATTTCGGTTTTATCGCTTTTTACCACATCCGCTACCGAATCATTGATGATATGTAATATCCCTTTAATCTTTCCGTCCAGAGGCAATTGCATAATTCCCTCCTGCCATGACTTCACATCATGTTCCTCCTGTGAAGTAGTTACCAGGGCAATCAAAATATCTTCCGTTTTAACTGCTTTGCGCACCAGCAAATGTCGCAGATATCCCACATGCTTTAACCGATGATAAAAGGAACAATCCGCAAAATATTCTTTGGTAAAAGTGAGTATCCTTCGGTAATCCGCATCTACAATCTGGCACTCCCCCACAGTTACCACATCATAAAAGCTGTTGCGTTTATGCATGCCCAAAGAAAGGGGGCCATCTTTCTCTTCATCCCCAAAAGAAAATTCCATTTTATTGCGATAAGCAAACTGTCTGGGGCTTCCTTTTATCCCTTCCCAGCCATAATCACTTCCCTGCTTGTAAAGCACGGAATCCAACAGCTTCTTCACCTGTGCTTCCTTAATCGGCAGCTGTGCGTCATAAGGCAGGGACATTAAGGTACATCCGCCGCATAAACCAAAATGCGGGCAGGGACTGTCCATTTCCGAATCCGCCCTTTTATCTATCGAGAGCAGCCGGCCCTCCGGTTTTCCTTTTTTTACTTTATTTATCATCAGGGTAATCTGCTGTCCCGGCAGGGTATTCTTAACCACACAGGTTCCTTCCTCGGTTTCAACAACTCCCTTATTGGGGTAATCCAACCGTATTACCTTTCCTGATATAATCTGCCCTTTTTTCATTTTTTCCTTAACTCCCATCCTTACTTTATAAAAGCGGAATGTACTTGCGTACATTCCGCCTCAACTCATAAATCTCACAAATTATTTTTCGTCTTCAAAGGCATCGTCGCTATCGTCGTCTTCTGCTTTTGCATCCTCTTCATCTTCGTCTTCGAAGAAATCGTCGTCAAAATCATCGTCAAAGTCATCTTCAAAATCTTCCAGATAATCAGGGGTCAGATAACGATATACTGCATATGCGATACCGGCAACTGCGGCAATAGCACCTATAATAGCAAATACCCAAAGAACGGTATTACTTTTTTTCTTTTCCTCTTTTTTAGTTAGAAGGTCGTGCAAATCATGTGTTTTCAACAAATCTACCATTTCTTCCACTTTATTCCATCCACTGTTCATATCATTACCTCGCTTCCCTATATTTCTATCATTCTGTATATTATTACCTTACTAATATATAATATAACATTTTTTCTTGGAATTTACTACCATTAATTTTATTTTATAGCTTTTCCAGTTTGGCAAAAGCCGCATACATTATTTTCTGTCCGGCCGTGTCAAAATTTACCGTAACCTGATAATCTTTTGCACCCTGCTCCAGATTAAGCACTGTACCATCGCCGTATTTTATATGCTTTACCCGGTCACCTACACGGTAATCCGGCATGGTTCCCATGGTAGGCATGCCTTTTCCGATGCCTTTTCCGATTCCGGCCGCTGTCAATGACCCGGTTCCGCCACCGGCTATGTATGGTTTATTTTCAAATGCCGTATACTTTTTCACCGGAACAGCCACTGGTATTTTCTTTGGTGAGCTCAAGCGGTTATCCAACAAATCCACCGGTATTTCTTTAACAAAACGACTAACTGCATTGTACTGGGTCTCACCTCTTATCATCCTTTGCTTGGCACAGGTCAAAGTTAAGTCGTCCTTGGCTCTGGTTATTCCTACATAGGCCAATCGTCGTTCTTCCTCGATTTCTGCATCCGGATCATCTGCCGCAATACTCATATAACTGGGAAAAACACCGTCCTCCATGCCGGCCATATAGACATGGGGGAATTCCAATCCCTTGGCACTGTGAATAGTCATCAAAAGCACTTTATTGGCATCATCATCGACATGATCAATGTCCGCCACCAGTGCTACCTCTTCCAAAAATTCGCTTAAAGTAGCTTCATCATGGGTCTCCTCAAAAGATACCACCTTACTGACTAATTCATCAATGTTTTCAATCCGGTTCTCGGCATCTTCCTCATCAGAAACTTCCAGTTCCGCCACATAACCGGTGGTTTCAATAATATCCCTGATCAAATCTTCCAGTCCATAATACTCCAGCTTGCTGCGAAAGCTCTGAATCATATTAACGAAGGGTGCCAGTTTTACTGCGCTTTTTCCGATGGTCATGATCTGATCGGCTTCCCGCAAAGCATCATAGAAGCTGATTCCCCGCTCATCCGCATACTCCTGCACTCTGACAATAGTGGTTGCACCGATGCCCCGCTTGGGTACATTGATAATTCTTTTTACCGCCACATCATCCCGGCCATTATCAACCGTCTTTAAATAAGCCAATAAATCTTTGATTTCCCTGCGGGCATAAAAGTTCGTTCCGCCCACCACATCATAAGGGATTCCCCGCAGCACAAAACGCTCCTCCATCAGGCGGGCCTGGGCATTGGTTCGAAACAAGATGGCGCAATCTCCATACTCCACTACGCCTTCTCTTTGTTTATGATATATGTCATCAGTAACATATTCCGCTTCTTCATAGGCATTATCAAACTGCTTCAAATGAATCCGGCAGCCGCTTCCTTTATCCGTCCAAAGGGCCTTATCCTTACGTCCCTTATTATTTCCGATAACGGCATTGGCAGCGTCCAAAACGGTCTGGGTGGAACGATAATTCTGCTCCAGCTTGATAACTACTGCGTCCGGATAGACCTTCTCGAAATCCAGAATATTACGGATATTTGCTCCTCTGAACTTATAAATAGACTGGTCATCATCTCCCACTACACATATATTACGGTATTTTGCCGCCAGAAAACGAATCATCTCAAACTGTACGGTATTGGTATCCTGATATTCGTCTACCATAATATAACGAAACCGCTCCTGGTATTGCTCCAGCACATCCGGGCAGTTCTTAAACAATTCCACTGTTTTTACCAGCAAATCATCAAAATCCACCGCGTTGTTCTTGCGCAGCGCCGCCTGATATTCCTTGTAAACCTCGGCTATTTTCTTCTTATGATAATCCCCCATGGCATTTAACTCATATTCCATCGGTGAAATCAATTCATTTTTGGCTGATGAGATTGCTGACAGCAGGCTTCTTTCCTTCATCAGTTTGGTATCGACTTGTAATCGCTTGCAGACCTCTTTCATTACGGTCTTCTGATCATCGGTATCATAAATGGTAAAATTAGTATCATATCCCAAGCGGTCAATATATCTTCGTAAAATTCTGACACAGGTGGAATGAAATGTTGTCACCCAAATGCTTTCCGAACCAAAACCAACAATACTGTCTACTCTTTCTTTCATTTCCCCGGCTGCTTTGTTGGTAAAAGTTATTGCCATGATATTCCAGGGGTTTACGTTCTCTTCCTCAATCAGATAAGCAATCCTGTGGGTCAAAACTCTCGTCTTGCCGCTCCCCGCTCCCGCCAGCAGTAAAACCGGCCCATTTGTGGTGAAAACCCCACGTTTTTGTTGCTCGTTCAGTGTATCATAAATGCTCATCTAATCTATCCTTCCTTAATAACCTTAATTCATCGAATCTTGTTTTACTTTTAAAAATGCCGTCACCACACTGGGGTCAAATTGCTTTCCGCTTTCGGACTTAATAATATCAAGTGCCGTCTTTTCGTCAAATGCGGCCTTATAACATCGTTCGGATACCAGTGCATCATAAACATCGGCCACTGCCACAATTCTGGCCACCAAAGGGATTTCTTCCCCCTTACGGCCTTCCGGATATCCTTTCCCGTCCCACCGTTCATGGTGATATGTGGCAATATCATAGGCCGTATTAATGAATTCACTGTCTTCAATACTGTTAAGCGTTCTGCGGATAATCTGCCCGCCCTTGCTGGAGTGTTCCTTGATAATCGTGTATTCGTCATCGGTTAACCGCCCCGGTTTATTCAGGATCGCATCCGGTGTGGCAATCTTTCCGATATCGTGTAAAGATGCTGCCGCTGTAATATTCTGAATATATTTATCGGTCAGTAAGTCCTTAAACTGTTCATCTTCTCTTAATATATTGGCCACGGCTTCGGCATAGAGGGTTGTCCTCTCCGTATGCTGACCGGTATATACATCACGGCTTTCAATGATGCCGGCAATACTGTCAATAATCTGTCGTTGAATCTTAATAAATTTTTCGTTTTCTTCTTCCAGCACCATCATGTGGGTCTGTACCGATCTCTCCAGTTGCGCATAAGAGCTCAGTATGGACATACTGGCAGTAACAAAGCTTGCCACCAGGAGAATGCAGGAAAGAAGTGCTTCTTCATTCACATCCAGCAAAGTATATTTTGGTGCATGCTTCATAACATTTTGAGTAACAAATAGCACCAAATAAACGCTTAGCGAAATTGCACATTTAGCGATGTTTACCTTTTTAATATTCTTATCACCAAAAGAAGTCGTTGACGGAATCGCTATTCCCAACAATACATATTGAAATCCGGCATTCCATCCCAGAAAATATACTCCCAGTGTTTGATGCAGCAGAAGTTCAAACATCATATTCATCACGATAACCGTATAAGAAACATTCTTTTTATATACAATCAGTACTGCCTGCAAAATAAACCAGCATACACTGAAAATATTAAAGATAGCCATCTCCAGAATTTGCCGATATATGAAATAGTATAATAATCCGAAATGACCGGCAAGAAGGCAAAAATCGATCACTAATAAGTTTTTCCGATTTTTTTCAATAAGATTGCCCTTTGATTCATTTTCTGACTTTCTCATGATGACTCCTTATTGTTTCACTGCCCTGACGTTACTGAAGGTCCATGCATAAATATTTATTTCCACCACCGGAGTTTGGCAATACGCACATAGTTTGCTGCCCAGTCCTGAAATGGGTGCGCCGCAATTAGGACAATTGACCCCTAATGATAGATCTAACTCGTTCGCTATCTTTTCACGATCCTGAATATAGATTACATCAATATCATATTTTTCCTGTGTATACATTTCCTTGTTTCCCGCTAATAACTTACCCTGCTCATCTTGCATATAATATAAAAATTGTATGGCCGACTGAAAGGTTATAATACATCTTCCATCCCGTTTTTTGTATTCCGAAATCTCCGTTCGGTGAATTTTAATCTTTTGATAATATTCCCGCTGCCCCTTCCCCTTCAGCATCGAAATATACATCTCCAATTTGTCCCTTAATTCACGGTTTCCCTCTTTTAACTCACCTGGATTGTTCCGGTCAATGGAAAGCAAATAGGAACACAGCACATTTTCCGCTCTGGTCTTCATTTCGTCATATTGAAATTCCGGAAAATCCTTTTTAATCTTCGGCAGATATAAACCGGTCATCGCCGAGACGGACTTAGGGGTCTCGGAATATTCTTGCTGCATTTTACGGACCCCTTCACTCAACGAATCAGTCCCCCATGCCAAATTAGAAAATTCACGCACTTTTTGCCGCGCTTTGCTAATCCAGATACTTATAATACCTATTACTACCACTATAAGTACTAAAATAACAATGACATAGATCATCTCAATCTCTCCGCAATCTTAAAAATTATTATATAGCCAGGCAATCAAGGCAATTGCCACAACCGCTGCAATCGCTGTTATTACCACTTTTATAACTGAGATCGGGGTCTTGCCGGATACCTTACCGGTCTGCCCATTTACCATAAAATGGTAAACCTTATCCTGATATTTATAATTAGATATCCAGATGGGCAGCATTAAATATTTATAAGTTACATTATGATATGCTGTTGTAAACTCCAGATTTCTCACGCGATCGGCATTATGCTGCTGTTTTATTAATTTTTCTATTCCGTTTCTAACTTTGTTCTTAATAGCTTCCCTGGCTTGTTTCCAGGCTTCCTTGATACCCACTGCATATCGCTCGGCAACAAACCCGGCGATATATTCCGGTTTATATTTCTTATTGGCGGCAGTGTCAAAAGGCTCCAGGCCTCTCAACATAGATTGATTATGATTGTTCGAAGCGATGATCAACTCATCATCAATACTCTCCTTGTAGGTGCCTCTGGTAGGATACCAGTCAGTTACTACCTTCTTTTCATCACCTTGCTTCACCTCACGGTCTTTTCCGTAATCCCCCCGATACTCAGATACCGTATCAGCATCAAAAGTCCAGTAAGGTAAATAAATCCCTTTAAAACTTTTGGCTTTGGCACTTTCCTTCGCCATTTTAGGGCAAAACCATTTCTTCTTAATCCATTTCAAGAACAGTTCGGATGCCTGTTTATCCGTAATCTGAAAAGGAACCACTCCGCCGGGCGCCATTGTTTCCTTATCTGAGGCTTCCATTACCTGATTGGAACCACAGAAAGGACAAACTGCCGATATTTGTAAGGAATCATAAATAGATTCTGCTCCGCAAGCCTGACAAAGCACCGTTTTGGTATTTACACCCCAATTACAGTTTTCTATTTTTTCCGCTTCGGAAATATCCAATTCCTCTGCAAACTCCGGACCTTCCTCTTTGGCGGCAATCGTTTCTACATATCCGCAGTAAGGACAGGAAAGCCCTCCTGTGGCGGGGTCAAAATTCATAACCCCACCACAAGAGGGACACTTTTTATCGGTTTCCTTCATAGTATCTACCGTTTGTGCATCTAAGTTTGTATTAAAATCACTCATTCTTTCCCTCTCCCCTATATTTTACTGAATATCTTTTTCATCAAAGGGATCTCCGCACTCCGGACAGAACTTCGGAGGATTCTTCGGATCTTCCGGTTCCCAACCACATTTATCGCATTTATATAACGGTGCTCCTTCCGGCTTCTTTGCCCCGCACTCAGCACAGAACTTACCTTTATTCACTTTTCCGCAGGCACAGGTCCAGCCGGCTGCATCCATGGGTTTTTCTTTTCCGCATTCACTGCAGAATTTACCGGTATTGCCGGCAACACCGCAAGTACAGGTCCAGCCGGCCGGAGCTGGCGGGGCTGCCTGTTGCCCCGCTTCTCCCATAGCAAACAACTGCTGTGCATTCATTCCGCCTGCATTTTGTGCCATATTCATACCGGCAAAAGCCATCATCGGGCCGGTTGATGTATTGGAAGCAGCTGCACGCATTGCGTCGGACTGAGCACCTACTAAGGAAGCTGCGGCCATATTCGGATTGCGCAATACTGCTGTTTTCTGCAATTCTTTGATCATTGCTTCATCTTCTTCGGAAGCTTTCATGGTATTAACACCGAAGGATACGATTTCAATACCCCTTAGGCCTGACCATTTGGAAGATAGCACTTCATTTAAAGCATCGGACAGTTCCATGGTATGAGCCGGAACAGCACTGTAACGAATGCCCATTGCAGAAATTTTGGCAAATGCCGGCTGCAGCGCTGTCATCAATTCTGTTTTCAACTGACTGTCTAAATTACTTCTTTCATAGTCATCGGTCACATTTCCGCACACATTGGTGTAGAACAGTAACGGATCGGTGATTTTATATGAATATTCACCATTACATCTAATAGAAATATCAATATCCAAACCGATATTGGTATCTACAACTCTAAAAGGCACCGGATTGGCCGTACCGTATTTATTACCCAGGATTTCCTTGGTATTAAAGAAATAAACCCGCTGGTCCTTGGCCGTATCACCCCCGAAAGTAAAACGTTTTCCGACTGTACTAAAAGTACGTTTCAGATTTTCGCCTAAATTACCGTATAGCAAACTGGGTTCTGAAGATGTATCATATGTAAATTCACCCGCTTCGGCACAAAATTCAACTACTTTACCCTGATCAACAATAATCATACATTGACCTTCATTAACTGCAACAATCGAACCATTACTGATTATGTTGTCCTCGGCTTTGTTATTGCTGCTTCGTTTGTCACTGGTGCGTTTCTGTCCTTTCGTTACCAGTACGTCTGCGTCCAAAGCCTCACAGTAAAAATACTCCCTCCACTGATCAGCTACAACGCCTCCTACAGCGCCTTTAATTGCCTTAATCAAACCCATATGTGTTTCCTCCTGATATTATTTAGTGCAAATCGCTATTGCTATTATTATAGCGTTTTTACTATTTATTGTCTACAAATTTCCTTACAAATCAACTTCAAGTCAACTTCCATTTAACGTCTCCTTTTTCCGGTATTGTGTAATACGCATAATTTTTTTGAAAAAAAAATTTTTTATTAATATGAATTCATACAAAATGTTCAAAAATTCGTTCGCTTTATTGACATAATATTAATTATATAATAAAATTCTATAATAACTATTGTCAGAAAATTGATATACGGAGGAAGAGATATGAGTAAATTTAAAAAAATAGGCCCTAAAATGTTATTATCGCTCCTTACAACCTTTATTGTTGTACTTGGTGCGTTTTTAATTCTGGTTATTGTAAGAACTACTGCCCTTGCTAACAATATGGCAGATGAATTGGTTTTGAATGCCGCCCAAAATCATGCAAATGCAATGTCAACAGAATTTAATATGGCAGATGAACTGCTACTGGGACTAAAATTTGCTGCTGATCAGGTTGAGACTTTGGCTCCTGAAAATCGGCGTAAATTTCTTGATAACATGCTAGAAAATGCTGTCGCAAGCGATATGACGGTCGTCCTTGCCGCCTGGGCCTGCTTTGAACCGAATGCCCTGGATGGCATGGATGATCAATATAAAAATACCGGCACCAGCGACGCTACCGGAAGATACATATCCTATTTTAACACCTCCAGCAGCGGCATCCAGCGAGGTCACCTTACCGATTACGATGTTCCCGGCGCCGGCGACTACTATTTAGTTGCACGTGATACCGGAAAGCCTTATGTTGTTCCGCCTTATGATTATGAAGTAAACGGTTCTGTTACTAAAATTATTTCTTTTGCATATCCGATTATCAATAGCGCCGGGAAAATTGTCGGTGTAGTTGGTGTCGATTATGATCTTGACTATATGAACACCATTAATGATGCGGTAAAGCTCTATGACAGCGGCTTTGGAAAGCTGCTTACCGATACCGGTGTAACCGTTGCTCACAAGGACAGAACATTGCTGTACACCGCGGATACTGATTTAGCCAATCCCACTGTCGGTACTGATATTACAAGTGCTTTAAAAGCCGGAAATCCCTATATTAATAAAATTTATTCGGCGGTTTTAAGTTCCAATGCCTTTAAAGCTTTTGTTCCGGTTCCGCTAGGTAACAGCGGTATCAATTGGACATATTCCGTAGTTATTCCGGAAAAAGAAGTTATGGCTGAGACCAATCAGATGGTGACTCTGGTTGTTATCATCGGATTTGTCGGATTACTGGCTGCTGCTTTTATTATTGTTATGTTGTCCACCAGTATCTCCAATCCCATCAAGGCGATGTGTGAGGTTGCCAGCAAAATTGCCGGCGGCGAACTGTCCGTTAATGTTGATAAAAAGTATCAGAAACGTCAGGATGAAATCGGTGACTTGTCTAAAGACCTGCAGATTATGCGGGACGGTTTAGTGGAAACAGTTTCCGGTATCAACAATGCAACCGGTTCCCTGCAGGGACAGGTTGCTACGATCAACAACGCTCTTGGTGTTCTCAACGATCGTATTTCCGATACCTCTGCTGCCACCGAGGAGTTAAGTGCCAGCATGGAAGAAACCGGTGCTTCGGCCGAGGAAATGAATGCTACTGCTTCCGAAATCGAACATGCTGTTGAAACCGTATCGGAAAAAGCCGAAGAAGGTGCCACTAAATCAAGTGAAATCCATGCCCGTGCTTCCGAACTCGGTAAGAGTGTAAATGATTCCATAGATAAGTCCAACAATATCTTTAATGAAATCAAAGTGGCTCTGGAAAAAGCTCTGGAAGACTCCAAGGCGGTTGACGAAATCAACGCCCTGGCTGATGCCATCCTGGGTATTACCAGCCAGACCACCCTGCTTGCCCTTAACGCATCTATTGAAGCCGCAAGAGCCGGTGAAGCTGGAAAAGGATTTGCCGTAGTTGCTAACGAAATCAGTGCTCTGGCAGATAATTCCAAGAATACTGTCACGCAGATTCAGGCTATTACCAAAGTTGTTATGAGTGCCGTAAATGCTCTGGCAAAGAGCTCTACCGACCTGTTAACCTTTGTGGCTGAAGATGTGCAGGCTGACTACAAAGATATGCTGGTAGCTGCCGAATCCTATAACAACGATGCTATCTATGTAAGCGATATGACCAGTGATCTCAGTGCCACTTCAGAAGAATTGCTGGCTTCCGTTCAAGTTATGCTCCGTGCCATCAACGAAGTATCCATGGCGGCTCAGGAAGGTGCCCGGACTACCACCGTAGTTGCTGAGCAAACCTCCGATATTTCTGCCAATGCTTCGACAGTTGTAAATAACATGGTAGAAACACAGCATACTTCGGAAGAACTGGTTTCCCTGGTAAGCAAATTCAAGCTGTAATCTGTTAAAAATCCCCTGTGTGCAGCGAACGCACACAGGGGATTATATATTTTCCGACTTATAAATACTTATTTATTATCCGATATACCTCGTTGGTATTAATCGGCTTACCGATGTGAGCGTTCATTTTTGCTTCAAAAGCCTTGTTCACATCATCTTTAAATACATTAGCCGTCATGGCAACTATGGGGATCTTCTCGCATCCCGGGTATCCGCTCTCCCGAATCTTCAGCGCCGCAGTGTAGCCATCCATAACCGGCATCTGTACATCCATAAAGATAAAATCATAGTTTTCCGGACTTGCTGCATACATTTCCAGGGCTACCTGTCCATTTTCCGCCTCAAATATATTAGCATTTACCGCTTCTAAAATAAAACGGGTGATTTCCCTGTTAATTTCACTGTCTTCCACTACTAAAATATTTTTTCCGGTGTAATCGGGAATATTTGTATCTTCCTGTGAAACACTGTCATTACTGCTGGCTGTTATCTTTTCAAATAAATCTCCAAGTGCTGCCTCCAGTACCGGCTTCTGCAGAAAAAAATTTATCCCCTCTGCCCTTGCCCGGTCAGCAACACATAAGGTTTCACTCATCGACATCAAAACCATTACCGGCGGTTCCGGCAGCCTTTTAAACGCTTCTTTTGCAAATTCAATTCCATCAATGCCCGGCAGATTATAATCAATTAAAGCCATTCGAATGGGATCCTCTACCTGCTGCTCAAGCAGCATCAAAGCCTGCTCCCCTGATTCCGCTTCAACATAATCAATCTGACGTTCCGCCAATAACTTACTGATAATAATGCGTGTCAACTTACTGTCATCAAGAATCAATATCCTGCCCGGGTTGTTCCACTCGCCGCTCTCTTCGTTAAGGGATTCAAAACATACCGTAAACGTAAAAGTACTTCCTTCTCCCGGTTTACTGCTGGCCTTTATATTGCCGCCCATCTTTTCGATAATTGCCTTTGAAATTGCAAGACCAAGACCGGTACCGCCAAAACGCTTTGTTATGCTGCTGTCCGCCTGTCTGAATGAATCAAAAATAAATGGAATTTTGTCCTCTGTGATTCCCAAGCCTTCATCCCTGATTGAAAATTCCAGCAACACAGACTTTTTCCGCTGCTCCCTGGTATGAATATCAATATATATCTTTTTTTGTTCCGAAGAAAACTTGATCGCATTAGACAATAAATTCATAATTACCTGGGATAGCCTCATGACATCGCCGACTAGCATCCTCGGTACGTTCCTGTCTATTTGAATCAGGATCTCCTGTTCCTTTTGATGTGCCTTAACCCCAATCACGATCATCAAATCGGACAGCATTTTTTCTAAATTAAAGGGCTCCTTTTGTATCTCCAAATTTCCCGACTCAATTTTTGACATATCCAAAATATCATTTAATAAATTTAGCAAATGAAAGGATGATGTCTGCATTTTGGTCAGGCAAACCTTAATGTGTTCCATATCCTCCGTTTTCATGGCAATCTCCAGCAATCCCATAATTGCCGTCATAGGCGTTCTGATTTCATGACTCATGTTGGACAAAAAGCTGCTCTTTGCCTGACTTGCCCGCTCCGCTTCGTCCCTTGCCAGGGCCAGTTCTTTTGAATCCTCCCGAAGTTTCCTGGTCCGCTCCGTAATATCCACTGTCATGCCAATCATACGCACCGGATTGCCATAGTTATCATATACCATTTGAGCCGAATTCTTAATATATTTCGTCACACCATCAGGGAATTCCAGTTTGGCGCTGGTTACTACCCTGTCTATATTACTGTCAAAATTTCTTAAGAAATCAAAGAAATCCTTGTTCTTTTCATAGTCCATAATCGGTGTCAGATAATCTGCCCAGCCGGGAAGCGTAAACGGTTCTTCTTGTTCAAACCGGAAAAGTCTTGCAAAATTTTCCTCAAAATAAAGCTTCCGTTCTTCCTCTCTGACATCTATTTCCCAAACTCCGGCATTGCTGGCATTAAGCGCCACATCCAGACGCTCCCTGGTTCTCCTAAGTTCCTGTGCTGCCAACTCTTTTTCCGTTACATCAAAGGCAATTCCTGTCACCCGGATAATCTTCCCTTCCGCATCATATACCGGCTTGGAAGTATTGGTGATGTAACGCTCTATGCCATCCGCATATCGATAGTGATAAATATCAGAGAAAATGCCTTCTTTATATTCCGCTTCGTATAGATTTGCAACCTTTTTCCTGGTTTCTTCATCTGCTGCTAATGACATTAAATACAAAAAATGGTTTTGGATATCGATGGTTCCGGCCTTTTTATATCCCATAAGTTCGGCAAAATTGTTATCGTAAATTACTTCTTGTCGGTCAAATACGATTTCCCATGTTCCGGCTTTAGCAGCCTCAAGCAGCTCTGCAAAATATTGATCTGTGGATTGCATATAATTCTTTACCTTCTTCCCAAAATAATCTTCAATCTTTAACATTATATTTCATTTTTAATCTTCTTTCAATCGGACACGCTCTTTTTTTATAAGTCTTCATAAAATACTACATCAAAATCAAATGGAGGTTTTATGAAAAGAATAATTTGTTTACTTTTATGTGTTGTTTTTACCCTTAGTACCCTTGCCGGCTGCAGCAAACCATCCGGATCCGGTTCAGTTGGCAAAACAAAAGTCGTTCTCAACGAGGTGGCTCATTCGCTCTTCTATTCGCCGATGTATGTGGCAATTGAAGAAGGATACTTTGCGGATGAGGGAATTGACCTTACGTTAGTAACTGGTTTTGGGGTGATATAGTTAATACAAACAAATACAGGCTGTATTTTAATAAAACACCCAGGCATAATTTGCCTGGGCTTCATCTTAACTACTCTCATTATCTTTAAGATATTTTTTATGTAGTATGTCTGTTATAGTAAATATCTTCTTTAGCATTTCCGTATTATTAATCTGCTCCACCATACCCTTAATAATTCTTTTGTACTCCTCCAGATTCATTACTTGTACCCTCCTTAAATTAAATACTTTTCCCTTGGTATCATTAAGGTATTGTACTCGCGCAAGTCTTTCCCCTTCTATGGCTCAGTATAACAGTTAATCTGATTTTTGTATATTTTTTCATAAAATAAATTATTAAATTTTTATAAACTTTTATACTAATTATTGATAATAAAATGACGCGAATATAATACACTTCCGGTTATTAATATTTTATAACAAAAAACAAGGGTGTACCGAAGCACGCCCTTATTCTTAAACTCATTCACTCATTAATACCTGTCACCGTTTTATTCGTTTTTTAAGTTTTATCATATTGTTTGATCACAGAGCTGACCCCCATCTCCACAAGACGTTTTTGCAAATTCAGAGCTTTTTGCTTACTCCTGTAAGCTCCAAACTGTACCACCCATGCTGTCCCTTCCGGTGCTATCTCGTCCTCTACGACATCGAACCTTGTCAGATCATACTTTTCAATATAATCGTTAACCAGTGATTGTTCGTAAGTAATGGAAGTTGCGTACTTATACTGGGCATCCTGCAAATACTGTACAGCCAGAACATAATTGTCACACCCCACCACTTTGTTCCAGTTAGGTTCTTGCTGATTTCCTACTTTACGTGTGGCGATATAATCATTATGATCTATGACGGACTGCTGCCAGCTGTCATATGCCCGCCACTCTGTGCTATCCACTTGATAATAGCTGCCGTCTGGCCGTTGTTCCGTAGCAACCTTTATGTATGTCTTACCTATCCAGCCATTCTTTTTAATTCCAAACAGAGCCATTGCATTTTGGGCCAGTTCAGACGTTCCGCACCCGGATTCCTTCATTGCCTGGGCTACTACTACGCTGGGAAGACAGATTCTTCTTTCAGTCCAATCCTGTTTTGCTATGTTTCCCACATATTCTATAAAGTTCTCACGGCTCATATTATGATTTTCAGTTGTCTGAATAGGTTCTACCACATAATCATAAATGCCATTGAAAATAGCCTGGGCAATCGTATCAAATCCACTATCCTGATATAACTCAACATCATTTTTATTGTCGCAGAAGCATACTTCGATCAGCAACGCTTTAGCCTTTGTTTTACTGATTACATACAGACCAGTACCCGTCTTTACTCCCCGGTTTTTAAAGCCCAGCTCAGCAATGTTTTTACATACGGCCAGCGCATCCGGGTATTGTCTACCCTCATAAGTATATGCTTCCACACCATGTCCGGCCCCAGCGCTGGCATTGAAGTGTATGCTGATAAACCAATCAAGGTCTTGCCGATTGGCAAGTGCTGTAACCGCCGACAGATACTCGTTTTGAGTGTTTGCCTTGTCTATTGTGCAATCAATAACTGTAACACCTGCTGCCCTAAATTTAGCCATCAGAGCACGTCCAACATACCTGGTGTGTTCGCTTTCATTTATCAATCCTACTGCGCCGCTTCCTGCACCTGAAGCTGTATGTCCGCAGTTTATTCCTATAACCATAGGAGCCTCCTTATTCCACTTCCGGTAAACCGGCTACAGAAGTGAGAACTGACAGCACTCCCGCTAAGGCTGCCGCTGAGGCTACCATGATCCAGTTTACCTCTGATATGATTGCTGATGTTCCGATTGTAGCCACTGCTGTTTGTGCAACTGTTTTTAATGCCCTAACTCCTGCTGCCTTTGCCCATTTTAATAAATTTTCTTTCTTCATAGTTCATTTCTCCTTTTCTTTTTTTTAATCTGATTTTTTCTTGTTACTTGGCTTCTAAAAATAATTTTGTAAAATAAACGGCCATGACCCCTATTATTTCCATCACTACGGTGATGGACAGTGTTTCCGCTATTTGCTCTTCACTCATAAATGCCAGAATATAAGACAGTTGTATGTCTATTACTGCTATATACATAAGTCTGCTTACCCATATTTTTGAAAATGTTGTAAAATTACTTCGTTTTGGTTTTTTTACTGCTTCATCACCTCTTGAATGGTAAGAGCCGATAAAAATTTTCTCTATCGGCTCAACACTATGTAATATCTACTTTTTTTAAACAGCATTTTAGATACCTTTGTAAATAAAACAGTTGCATTTGTCGGGGCAGTAACGGCCAGTTTTAATCAAGCCGCAAGAAACGGATATAATGTACACTACAAAATACTGAAGCTACATGGTCGTTGTTTGGATTTCTGATAGTGATTTGCTTGGCTCTGTCTATGTCTCCTGTTTGATTTTGTATAATCCTAGCTTAATTACCCTAAGTAAATCTCACAATTGCACAGTAAAAATTTGGCTTGAATATTTTTGTCAAACATCACAATCATCTCTCCTGTGGGAGATACTCGTAAACTTCCATAGCCAAAAGTACCGTCTGTATACGCAATGTTGTAATAACCGTACCGATTAGTAGTCGGAAGATCAATATTCTGGCTGATATTAGCAATTACTGTTGTGTTATTCATAGGACTGGCATTAAAAAAGTTTACGCCCAGAAGCTTGGATGTTGGGTTATACCAATAATTTGTGCCAGGTTGACCTCCAAATGAGCCATCTTTTACACTGTCAATGTTCTTGTTTAAACTACTATTTACACTCTTAATCTTATCATCCAACGCCTTCCCCATAGTCGCATCCAATGCTTTTCCAGCAACCATTTCTGTCAGATTAGCGACCAATTGCGGTGTATCTCCTTTCAGTCCCTGAGGACCAGTTGCCCCAGTATCACCTTTTTCACCTTTAGGGCCTTGCAATCCAGTATCACCTTTATCACCCTTGGCTCCCTGCGGACCAGTGTCACCCTTATCACCCTTCACACCAGGGATTCCCTGAATACCCTGCGAACCGATATCGCCTTTTTCGCCCTGAATACCCTGAATCCCTTGAGGACCTTTCGAACCTATTTCGCCCTGATCACCTTTAGGTCCCTGTGGACCTGCATCACCAGTAGCACTTACTTCGGTATCATCGTTGCCGATATACCAGTTTCCATTTGCTCCAATTGTGGGAGTTTCAATAACGCCTTTTAAACATGTGTGTGCGTGTCCCGTTAACTCTACATTTTGAAATCCTTTTTTCATAACATTTTCTCTCTTTCTTTTTTATTTTTTGCTCATACGTATGTTCTAAGATAATTTTACTAAATGATACAGTGCACTGGTTACCCACTTGGCTACATCACCGTCTTTACTGCCTGTCTGGTTAAAAAGTCCTTCTGTTCATGCTTTACTTCCCTGGCATATTCAAGAGCAGCGTGCATGTCCCCATTGCAATGCGCATCCGGAATACGTGCCACTGCTTCTGCTGTAGCTTCTCCCAAGGCCATTGATGCATTAATGCTCTTTACAACTAATACCTCATGCTCTTCCCTGGCCTTTTCCCTTTCTGCTTCTTTTTTCTCACGGATCTTTTCTTTTTTATCCATTCTCTTTTCAAAGTGTTTGAAGAAAAGACCGATTGCTGATGATGTAATAGTCGTAGGGATTCCCACCAGCATGAGTATTTGCCATATTGTGATTGATTCCATTATTTTTCCTTCATTCCAATAATTTAGAGCCGGCAAAGATAATTCTTTCCGGCCCCGGGTGTATTACCTAATAAAATTGTACCTGATGGTGTACTCTCTTGGTTACCCATCACAAATAATAGAATACCGCCTCTGTATTACCGTCAGCACTGGCTCCAAAACTTCTTGTTTCGTTGTATACAGAAATGCTTGTTATTTTTTCCGCTTTATTATAGGAAAGGGCAACATCCGTTGCAGTGCTTGAATATTCCCCTTGTTTTATAGTCACGGATACACTTCTATTGACGGTTACTGTACCATTGATTATTATCCTTCCAGTCGTATTAGCGTAATGAGCTGCGCCCGAGTGCTCATTGCTTATTCCGTTATCCGATGCACTGCACCCTAATCTATTCGTATATGCAATTAAAAGCATATTACTATCTTCTATGGTCATATTTTTTGTAGCAGAGCCACTTGCATCTCGATTTCCAGCATATATATCAACTACATTTGCATTAATGTTCTGGCTTTTTAACTCTCCCTTAATCGCATAGCAGGTCGTCACAGCTACTATACTGTTAAGCAGTGCCGTTCTCCAATAAGTACTTCCTTTTAACTTTTGCAATGCATATGGACTCCTGATGAGAGCTTTTACTGCATCTCCATTACTTAATACAGCTCCCGATATCCTTCCACCTGTGCTGGCAATCATATAGTCGATTGCAGCTGAAGAGGACATCAATGATAGTCTGGCCAAATCATCCATCAGCATCTGTTCTATGCTGGGATAGCGACTAGAGCTGATGCCTGCAAGCCCTGCCCAATAATCCCATAAATCATAACCGGGGAAGTAAGCAACTTTTGCCTCGTAATATCCATAATCTGATATTACCACCTGTACCGTTGCTGTTTGGGCACTTGTATGCTGGTATGTAACCGTGTAAGTCCCCAGGCTGGTCAATTGAAACGATAACCTTAAGCTGGCATCGAACTGGCCGGTAAGTGTTTCTGACCCTTTGGTAACCCTGACTGTTGTTCCTACAAGCCCGGAACCTGTTCCACTTACAGAAAGTGTGATATTTGTTAATGCCGTAATAACAGAGTTTATCTTATTCTCCACATCCTGAAATCTTGCATCTAATTTCTTATATAAGAATAGTGTTTTTGCCCATCCTTCTCTCATTGTCCTGCCTCCTGTACCTTTGTTTCCTGGATCATATTTCCTTGTATGGTTGTCAAAAATTTTTCTATCAGTACATCGCTTTTATCATAAACGGACTCCACAATCTGCGTCCCGGCATCGTTGATTTGCGTAATTCGTACACCAGACTCATAAGATTCGATTAGGGTATTCCCATCCGTAGAAATGGAACACTGGCAGTCCTCAAATAATTCATGCGCTTCATCAATCTTACGGAAATTTTCATTAAAAACTCCTATTTCATAAAACTCCTCTTCATCCGGTAGCTGTAATCCTAACTTTACTGATGTCTCGCTCATAAATCTCCTCCTAGCGGTATTGTAACAATATCCATCACGGTCTTTTCCTTTTAATTCTTCACAGTTAAAATCTTCTTTTATTACTTCCCAGTCTGAACCGTAAGCGCATAATTTCGGGGTGCATATGTAATCCATTGCTAGAAATGCAAGCGTTTTACTCTGCTTTGCCCTTGCAAAGTTCCTGAACCCTTTCGCTCCAAGGTGCAAGATTCGCCAGTTCCTCATCTGACATGTCCTTG
>JAVBSL010000032.1:0-50063 GCA_031556725.1 Lachnospiraceae bacterium
TGTTCTTCTGACACATTTAGCACAGAAAGTGAAACTACAGCTTTTATTGGGATTGAAGTTGCGGAGAACTATCCGGTTCTAAATGGTATGAAAAGAAAAAAGCTATGCGGTGGAAAGTATGCAAGATTTGTCCATAAAGGGGCAACAACTACTTTAATACGAACATATCGTTATATTTGGAGCGTTTGGTTTCCTAAAAGCGGTTATGAACTTGCTGACCATGATGATTTTGAATGCTATACCAAGAGGTTTACAGGTGCAAACGATGATAACTCTGAAATTGATATTTATTTTCCAATTAAGTAAATGAATTCAATGGAAAACTGGTCTTAGTATTCGTATAAGATAGATATGTTCTTACGCCTTGACAGCCTACACTTCAAATATTATAATGAGTAAATACTCACTGAGTAGGAGGTCATTATATGATAAAAACGACAAGGCAAAAGCAGAAAGAATTGACAAGGCAAAGAATAATTGACACAGCTTTTTATCTCTATTCGTCAAAAGGGTTTTCAACAACAACAAACATAATCGCACAGGAAGCAGGCATATCGCACGGTTCAATTTTTGTACATTTTCCAACACGAGAAATTTTACAATTATCTGTTTTGGAACATTTTGCGGACAAGGTTGGTAATGAACTGCATAAACTCTCTGTCAGCGATAGTACTATCAAAGAGTTGTTGCTTGCACACATTCAGATTTTAGAAGATTATGAAGCATTTTATAAAAATATAATTTCAGAGCTTTCAAGTTTGCCACAAGAAACAAAAACACTACTTATATCAATACAGTCAATCATGTCACATCATATGAGTATAGTAATTGAGCAAGAACAAAAAAATGGAATGGTTAAGGATATCCCCTTACATATGTTGTTCAATACTTGGATGGGGTTACTACACTATTATTTACAAAATAGTGAACTATTTGCTCCTGAATCATCCGTTTTAAAGTTGTATAGAAAGGAACTGGTGGATACTTTTATGAAACTTATATTAAAGTAGAATGGAGATGAAAGGATGAAGATTTGTATTGCTTGTGGGATGCCGATGAAGGATATCTCCGAATTTGTTATGAATGATACATCAAAGGACTACTGTGTTTATTGTGCACGGCCTGACGGCTCCATGCAATCCTTTGAAGAAAAGAGAGAAAGCCTAAAGAACTTTATTATTAGAACACAAGGTCTTGATAAAAATGTAGCATTGAAAATGGCAGAAAATATGATGGAGAAATTGCCTGCTTGGAAAGGGAAAACCAGAATTGATGGATTATGCAATGCAAGCGTTAAAAAATTTCTTGATGATACAACTTGGTTACAAAGATAAGATATAATTGAAACCAAATGGGAGTTTTTGGAGTCTAATAAATAGTACAATTGTTTTTTATAAGGAGTATGGAATGAAAAAGTGGTTTGCCATAGAACAAATTAATGTTGACACATATGTCATAAGTGAGTACAGGCATTGGGAGGAATCCCATGCGTACTTGCTAAACGGTGAAAAATACAGCCTGCTCATTGATACGGGATTGGGTATTGAAAACATCAAGGAACAGGTTGATCAATTAACCGACCGGCCGGTTATCGCTGTTGCCACCCACATTCATTGGGACCATATTGGTGGGCATAAGTATTTTCCGGATTTTTATGCCCATGAGGCAGAAATCAACTGGCTCAATGGAGAGTTCCCTTTGACCATGGAGCAAATAAAAGACTATGTTGTAGAGGATTGTGATTTACCGGATGGTTATGATGTGGAACAATATGAATTTTTCCAAGGAATGCCTACAAGAATCTTATCGGACCGCGATATAATCGATATTGGCGGCCGGCAAATAGAGGTTTTGCATACGCCGGGTCATTCTCCGGGGCATATGTGTTTTTATGAGCAGGAGCGCGGATATTTATTTACAGGTGATCTCGTTTATATAGGGACCTTATTTGCTTATTTTCCCTCGACAGATCCGGCGGCCTATTTGGAGTCCATTCAAAAAGTTGCTTCCCTGCCTGTAAAAAGGGTATTTCCGGCACACCACAGTTTAGATGTACCGGATACGATTTTGAAAGATATGGAAAGGGCATTTCTTAAACTTAAAGCCGAAAATAAATTACAGCATGGAAGCGGCACCTATGATTTTGGTTACTTTGCAATCTGGTTATAATTAGAGGAGGGAAGCACATATAAAGGAAGAATTATTATTAACAGCGGGCTATTGCGGCCTGGCATGTAAAGCATGCTCTGTATACATAGCAAGTAATATAGGCGGTCAGGTGTTGGAAAGAAGAGCCCAAAAAGCAGGAATGACACCAGAAGAAATCTACTGCAAAGGATGCAGGTCAGAAAAGACCAGCCCTTATTGCAGCGAATGTCAGATGAAAAAATGTATTAGGGAAAAAGGGTTAGAATGGTGCAGTGAATGTGTCAAATATCCTTGTGAAATGTTGAACGATTTTCAAAAGTCTCTGCCTCACCGCGCGGGAATAATAGATTCTTTGAATTTTGCCAAGAAGCATTCTATTGAGGAATGGGATGAAGCAATGCATAAGGAGTTTGCATGCGGACAATGCGGAACATATAATTCAGTCTATGCAGATGGCTGTTCTTTTTGTGGAAATAAAGCAGCAAATTCATTTGCAGAAAGACATTGGACCATTATTAAAGATAGTTCAGAACGGACTCTTAATTAAGTTTAATGTATTCGAAAAAGAAAGAGGTGATAGCATGATATTAACCATTGGAACAGCTCCATGCAAGGTCTGAAACTGGGCGATTTGCATGGAGATTCGTCCACGGACTTTGCATTTTGAATTTTAAAAATAAAAATCAAAAGGAGCAAAGTCATTATGAAAACATTTTACGAATTAAAAACATTTTTTATCCTTTGGATTACACAATCCTTTTCCGCACTGGGGAGTGCGATGACCAATTTTGCACTGGTTATCTGGCTTTATCAGCAGAGTGGTTCGGCACTTAAAACTGCCTTGCTGACTGTCAGTTCCTATGCGCCATATGTCCTAATGAGCATTTTTGCGGGGGCGTTGAGCGACAAGTGGAACAAGAAAACCACCATGCTGATTAGCGATAGCTTTGCTGCTATTTGTACAGTTGTGGTACTTGTTTTGCTGAAAACGAATCACCTTGAAATATGGCATCTGTATATTCTGAACGCTCTCAATGGCTTGATGAATACTGTTCAACAGCCGGCTTCGGATGTGGCAATTACTTTGATAACACCAAAAGAGCATTATCAGAAAATTAGTGGTTTGCGTTCATTTTCAAATTCGCTGGTGACGATTTTAACCCCAGTTATAGCAGTTGCAGTTTTTTCGTTCTGGGGAATTGATGCTGTAATAGCAATTGACCTGCTCACATTTTCGGTAGCTTTTTTAGCACTTCTTTTGCTGATAAGAATTCCCCAAATTTCCAAAACCGATCAGATAAATGAGTCAGTATTATCGTCGGTAAAAAGTGGTCTTGAATACTTAAAAACTAACAAGGGGATATTGTGGCTGATTTTGTTTCTTTCAGCTATCAATCTGATTGCGTCAATTTACGACGCGGCACTTCCGGCTATGATTTTGTCGCGCTCAAACGGTGATGAAACTGTGCTTGGAATTGTCAATGCCTGCGTGGGAATTGCAACTCTTACAGGAAGCATAGTTGTGACCATAATCCCTGCACCAAAAAGCCGAGTAAAAGTGATTTGCAACACACTGCTTATTTCAATGAGTACAGAAAATTTTCTGCTTGCTTTCGGCAAGACACCAGTAATATGGTGCTTGGGGGCAGTTCTTGGTTGGATTGCAATACCAATTATGAATGCAAATATGGATGTGATTTTCCGCACAAACATACCAGCCGAAATGCAAGGCAGGGTTTATTCGACACGAAATACGCTCCAGTTTTTCACCATACCGATAGGTTTTTTTCTCGGTGGATTTCTGGTTGACAAGGTGTTTGAGCCATTTGCAGAAACATTTTCACCGGATAGCCTACTGACTCTTTTATTCGGTAATGAAAAAGGCTCGGGCTCAGCAATGCTCTTCTTTGTAATCGGTGTGGCAGGAGTGGTGGTGTGCCTGGTTTTTCGACGAAATAGTGATATCCATAATCTTGAAAAGTAGACTTATATAAGTTCAGTTATTCAGAGCGGTTGCGATTAAAATAAGTTTTTTGTGTTGGAGGGCAATTATGCAATATGTAGATGTAGGTAATATGGTTATGTGTCAATATCTGCTTCAAATACCAGATGGATATATAGCCATCGATACGGGTTATTCAGGCGGGTTCGCACAATACCGCAAGGCACTTCAAAAGAAAAAGATTGATCCCGGGGATATTAAGTATTTGTTTTTAACCCATGCCCACGACGACCATGCGGGTTTTTTACAGGAAATCCTGTCGGCATCAAAGGCTGTTTTAATTGTAGACAAAGAAGCTCCGAAACGTTTGTTGGATGGTCACAACTGTTGGGATGGAGGTTGTTCCGGTCGTCTGGCAAAGGCATTTGTGCAATCAATGAAGCTGCTTGGTAAAGGAAAACACGAATTTCCGAGCTTTGAGGTGCCCGAGGATACGATTGTTTGGGACAGAAATTCGCAACCTTTACGGGAACTTGGTATTCATGCCGATGTTGTATCTTTGCCGGGGCACACCGCTGATTCTATTGGCGTCTTAACAGATGATGGGCAGCTGTTTTGTGGTGATGCTGCCATGAACAATTTTCCGAGTATTCACCGGAATATTATTTGGATTGAGAACTTGGAAGATTACAAGCGCTCGTGGGATTTTATGATTGATTGTGGTGCCGATAAGATTTTGCCGGCACATGGCAGACCATTCCCGGTTTCAGACTTAAAACGGTATCGAGATACATTAGAGAAAATAAAATTGCAATGAGCAAAATTAGGAGGAGATAAAAATGTTATGTGAAAATTGTAAAACAGATTTAGTTGAAAATTCTACATATTGTCATGTTTGTGGAAAAAAGGTCAAGGCCACAGGTAAAAAGTATTCAATTACCAATAGATATACAGTGGTCATGATTACACTTTATGGTATTGCGATTCTGATATGCTTTATTTGTAATTTGGCGGCTAGCCACAGGCTTTCTTGGTTTTATATAGTTCTTGTATCGATTCTGATAGCGTTTTCAATTACCAATTTACCTTTGGTGTTAAAGAGGCACAAAAGCGTCATTACTGCTGTAACCATTACATTACTAACATATCTTCTGCTATTTGCTTGTCATGCAAACTGGGTAGCTTATACGATTGCTGCATTTGCCTTTGTCTTTGCGTGGCTAATATTTGCAATTATTAAATATCTAAAGGCAAATTGGGGATATAAAATAGCTCTCATTCTTCTGTTATCAGGTATTGCCACAATTACAAGCAATCCTTTTATCACAGGGTTAATGGGGGGAGAATATAAAATTGCTGATTCATTTATTTATGATGGTGGGATGGTCAATTATTCTGCAAATGGAATTGTGTTTTTATGTTTAGTAGCTGGTGCTGTGATCAGTGTTATAGTTGGAATAATTAGGTCAATTGTATTAAGCAAAAGGAGAGACGCATATGAAAGTTCATCAAATCAAAATAGAATTTAACGTGACAGACCAAATCACAATGAGTGAAAATTAGGATGATAGGAAGGTATATATGATGAAAAAGATACTTGGCATCATATCTGCAGCAATGTTGGTTGTATTCCTGATGGGATGTGCAGATAAAGAGGAAGTCTTATTATCGGAACAGGAGACGGTCTACACAATATCTCCGGTGGTTCGTATTAGAAAGTCACCAAGTACGGAAACGAATGAAAACGTTGCTAATCTCGTACCATTGGGCAGAGAACTGACAAAGATAGGTGATTATGGCGAGTGGAGTATTATCACGATGGACGGGGAGCGGTATTACGTTCTTTCAGAATATTTAAGTAATGAGAAGCTGAAAGATAATGTGTAGCTGGCAGAGAAGTGGTATGAAAATCTAATATCAAAGGAACATGGAAAAATATGAAAGTTCATCAAATTAAAATAGAATTTAAAGTGACGGAAGAAATCAAAAGATATGTTTTTGTATATATTTTGGAAGAAAGATACTGTTATTTGATTGATTCGGGCGTTTATAGAAGTGAGACTATTATTGAAAAATATTTGAACTCGATCGGAAGGTCTTATTTAGATATTAAAAGCATTTTTCTTACCCATGCACATCCAGATCATATTGGAACAGCAGCATATTTCCAGGAAAGGACGGGATGTACTATTTATGCCAGTGAAGGTGAAAGATACTGGATTGAAGATATTGATTTGCAATTTAAGGAGCGTCCTATTCCAAATTTTTATGGATTAGCAGGTAAATCATCAAAGGTAAATCAAATTGTAAAAGATGGCGATAGAATAAAGCTGGAGGAAAATCTTGAGATTCAAGTGATTGGCACACCAGGGCACTCTGTAGATGGGCTTTCTTATGTAGTGGGAGAAAATGCATTTATAGGAGACACAGTTCCCATTAAAGGAGACATACCGATTTATGTTGATAAAGTAAAAACACTTGAAAGTATGAGCAAGATATTAGAACTATCGCAAGTGGAGAAATTCTATCCTGCGTGGGATACGACATATACAAAGAAGATGATGATAGATAAAATTTCTGCGGCAAGATCGTTGGTGGATCTAATAGATGGTGCGGTAAAAGCAATCCTCAAGGAAAATCCGGATGCCGGTTTAGTATCTATTTGTCAAATGGTATGTCAGAGATTAGAAATGACGTTTTTAATACAGAATCCATTATTTAAGAAAACAGTCGAGGGACATTTGAATGAAAGAAAGACCGAAGTTAGATAAACAACTGGATGGTAAGACATTACGTGACTTCTACTATTTAAAAGAGGAGTTGGTTGAATTTTGCAAAAAAAATGGACTGCCGACATCTGGTGGGAAATTGGAAGTCACTGATAGAATTGCTCACTTTCTTGATACGGGAGATATATTATCTGCTCCGTCTGCAAAGAAAAGGACAACGAATATTGAGGTCATTTACGAGGATACAGAAATAGAATCCAATTTTGTTTGTTCTGAAAAGCATAGAACTTTTTTTAAAGAACATATTGGAAGGGGCTTTTCTTTTAATGTAGCTTTTCAAAAATGGTTAAAAGCTAATGATGGTAAAACCTATCGAGAAGCCATTGGTGCTTATTTCCAAATTATGGAGGATAAAAAAACAGGTAAGACCACCATTGATAAGCAGTTTGAGTACAACACTTATATTCGTGATTTTTTTGCAGACAACCAAGGAAAGTCTTTAGATGAAGCTATTCGGTGCTGGAAATATAAAAAACAATTACAGGGCCATAATCGTTATGAAAAATCCGACCTCGTGGCAGTAGAGCATTAAATGCATTATAAGCATAAAGTAAGTTTAGTTTATTTCAATATATGGAGGTATTGCAGGGGGAATTTTTATGAATCAGAAGGGAGCAAAGAACTGTGAGTAAATATAATGCTTTATGGGAATATGTACAAAAAAACGGAAGTCAATCTTTTGAACTGACTTTTGAAGAAATAAAGAACATCGCAGGAGTACCGATAGATCATTCTTTTTTGACATATAAAAAAGAACTTGCAGAGTATGGTTACCAAGTCGGTAAAATAGCGATGAAAGAACAGACCGTTGTGTTTAGCAAGATAGATTAGGAATGGCAATATGACATTAAGAAAAAAGTGTTTTTTATTCACAATTACGATAATATACACGGCAATAATCTGCTCCTGCCGACAAGAAAAGACCGGTACCGAACAATGGGAAAAGGGATATCATCTTTCGGTTGATGAGGCGGAAAGACTGGAGGCAGAAACTGATTGTAAGCGGAGATTGATGACTGATTCTAATAAAGCGGTCACTAACAAGACATATTCCAATATCGAAAATTATCAGGAAGCAGAGGAATTTCTGCAGGCCTGTATGAGTGGAAAAAGCGGTTCGCTGGTAACATATGATACGCACTTTGATGGCGGTATCGGACGTCATAAATATATTTTTGACGGAACGGACATGTTTGTATTAGGCACCAGTGCAAGTTGGAACGAAGCCAATGAGCCAGTGGTTAATGATATTTCCTACAATCGGATAAAGAGCTGGAGATATACGGAAAAGGGTTGGTTTTGTTATCAACTATGTGTTCCGGAGCCGCCGGAAGTAACAGAAATCGTGGATGGAAGCCGGATGGTCAGGGTAAAGCCGATGAAAACTGAATATCGGGAGAGTGCCGAGAAGTATGTACTGCCGTTGGGATATCAGGGAAATAACT
Source organism: Lachnospiraceae bacterium (assembly GCA_031556725.1). Lineage (GTDB taxonomy): Bacteria > Bacillota > Clostridia > Lachnospirales > Lachnospiraceae > UBA935. Next base: position 8,325 of record JAVBSL010000032.1, read on the forward strand.
TGCTGTGCACTAACTGGGATATGGAGCATCTGGAAGATTTGGATTATAACGGCATGTATGAATATCTGTATGAAATAAGGTATCGGAAGGCATTTCCTTCGGAGGATTATTCTGATGGAATACCCGGAGAGGAATTCGAGAGCCTGATCATGAAATATCTTCCGATAACATCGGAACAGTTGCGGAAATATGCTGCCTTTGATGAGGAAACCCAGACCTATTCCTGGAGGAGCCTGGGGTGCTCAAACTATAATCCCACTTTCTTTGGCACCTCGATACCGGAAGTTACGAATATAAAAGAAAATTATGATGGTACAGTTACATTAACGGTGGATGCCGTGTGTGAAATGATATTATGCGATGATGCGGTAATAACCCACGAACTTACCATGCAGTTTCTGAAAGATGGAAGTTTTATATATTTAGGTAATAAGATCCTGGGGAATGGGCTGGAAAAGATGCCGGAATATCAATACCGCATGGGAGGAAGCAGTAGTGAAAATACTGATAGTGGAAGATGATGAAATGATTGCTGACTTTATCAGACTGGGTCTGGGAAGGGCGGGATATACCTGTGAGTGTACCTATGACGGGCAGACTGCTGCGGATTTAATGGAAGAGAATAAGTATGACCTGATCCTGCTGGATATTATGCTGCCGATGGTAAATGGTTATGAATTGATAGAGTATATGAAAGAATTTAATACTCCGGTAATCTTTATTACTGCCAAATCACGATTGGAAGATAAGGTAAAGGGATTGAGGCTTGGTGCTGATGATTACATTACCAAGCCTTTTGAACTGGCTGAGCTGATTGCCAGAGTAGAAAGTGTTTTAAGGCGGTATTATAAAAGTGGAAGCAAAATAGCATTAGCGGGAATTGAAGTTGATACCGGTGCCCGAACCGTCAAACGAAATGGGGAAAATGTTGAATTAACCATAAAGGAAATGGATTTGCTATTATTGCTTTTACGTAACCGCAACATTGCCCTGTTCCGAGATCAGATCTATGAAGAAGTCTGGGGCGGTGAGTACGATGGGGAGAGCCGGACTGTTGACATCCATATCCAGCGGCTGAAAAAGAAGCTGGGATGGGAAGATTCGATCATTGCGGTAAGAAAAATCGGATATAGACTGGAGGTCGGTGAGGAATGAAGATGTGGCAAAAAATCTGCACCTGTTCCTTGCTGTTTTTTCTGGCAGTACTTTGCTGTTCGGGAATAATAATGATTGAAAATAACCGAAAAACAGCATTTAACCGGACGTTACAGCAAGCCGGTGACCAGCAAACCGGTATTACCGCTGGAATTATGCAATATGTTGCCCTTTGCCAGATCAGAGAATCCCGATTTGGGGCAGCATATGATAAAGAATATATTACGGAGTATTTAGATGGCCGAATTAATTCATGGGGAATTTACCTGGAAATTATGGACGGAGAAGAGGTAATATACAGTAATCTGGAGTTCGATATAGAGGTTACGCAATATACCGGTACTATGGCCATGTATGAAATATTGTCAAACGAAGGACGAAGATACCTGGTGCTGACCAGTGGCATTCCTTTAGATGACCGCAATTTGATATGTACTTATATCATGGATATAAGTAAAATTTATACGGACAGGGAAGAGCAATATGCTTTTTTTATTAAATTGATACTGGTGGTGTCGGTAGTTCTGATTATCGGAATGTATTTGATTATCGGTCATTTAACCAAGTCTCTTCATATCCTGACGAAGTCGGTGAAAGAGATGGGAAAGGGGAACTATCAGGGAAGAGTGCATATCCGGACCAAAGATGAAGTGGAAGAACTGGCGGAGTGTTACAACGAGATGGCGGGAGCAATCGAGGAAAAGATTCAGCAATTGGAAAATAAGAACCGAGAACAGCAGCGTTTTTTTGATAATTTTACCCATGAACTGCGAACACCCTTAACCGCCGTGGTGGGGTATGCGGATTTATTGCGAACGGCTTCTTTTGAAGAAGCATTCACCAAGGAGCTGTGCGGACGTATCTTCAAGCAGGGAAAACGGATTGAAAAGTTGTCGGAGCTGATGATGGATCTGATCTTTCTGGAGCGTCATTCTTTTGACTTGCAGCCCTATTATCTTGGCGAAATTATTACGGAAGCCACACAAATATTTGAACCCGCAGCAGAGCGGGCAGAAATCAGGCTAAATTGTTCGCTGCCGGAAGGTGCGGCAGTGATTCCGGCAGAACGGGAATTGTTATTAAATCTTCTGGGGAATCTGCTGGACAATGCCAGGAAGGCTTCTAAACCCGGTGACAATATATGGGTTCGCGGTTATTGTCAGGGCGATATGGTGGTTCTTGAGGTGGAAGATCGGGGGAAGGGAATTTCTAAAGAAGACAGAGAAAAAGTGTTTGAGCGTTTTTATATGGCGGATAAGGTCAGAAATGGAAAGAACAGCGGAGTTGGCATCGGCTTATCGATCTGTGCGGATATTGTAAAAATCCATAATGCCCAGATTATGCTGACCAGTGAAGAGGGGCAGGGAACAATAATAAAAATTCTTTTTCCCTGTTACAAAGACGATACAAAGCTATCTTAAAATGTTTATATATTAAACATTTAGGAGGATTACAATGAAAAAAAAAAATTTAATTAACAGAAGTCTTATTATGGCAGGATTATTGTCACTGGCAATGACCGGGTGTGGTAAGGCGCCGGTAGAACCGGTTATGCAGGTCATGGCAGCAGAGGAAAAGGTGATGACCAAAGAAGTCAACAAAACACAGAAGGAGGTGCCGATACAGAAGGAAGCTCCGCAGCAGACCGAAACTCTCGGGCAGAGTGAAACAGAAACAAAAGGAAAGCCCACATCTTTAGCGAACGATACGGTTGAGGACCCGGAACTGGTTCAGGTAACAGCGGATGTATTGAAAAAATATTTTGATGTAGTATATGATTCCGCAGAGTACGAGGGTAGAGTTACATACTTTGCAGGCTATGAAGATATAGACCCCAATTATTTGGTATTGATTGAACCAAAAGGGAATTGGAATATGAACATTATCGCTAAGGAGGAAAGCTTTGCAGCTGACGGCTGGTATACGGAAGAAGCACTGAAACAAATGAAACCGGAATATAGTGCGACTTTTTCCGATAAAAAAGAGTTGACCGGCTTATATGTAAGTTTTATGGGTTGGGAAAAAGCGGAGAAGCTGTTAGGCATGGATGAGATAAAAAAGGTTGCAAAAGATTTTTTGACGGACAATCAGTTAACGGTTGACGGTAAGGCAGAGTTTGTGAGTTCATCAATTATATCAAGACAAAGAACCATGGTTTCCTATAAGAACGGTGCAGATGGTGCTATTCTTGTAGCGGTGGACCCAACCACAGGAAAGGTTGAACATTTTCAGTATATGAGTAAGGAACGAGCGGAATTGATTATGCGGCCTAAGACGGAAGCAGAATGTGTGGGATAATAACCAGGAACGGGGCTGACACCAAATAAAAAGGAAGCGGTCGCAGGCCCTCAGGTTAAAAATCAACGCCGTATAAGGTGGCACACTTATTACTGGCGTTGATTTTTAACCTGAGGGCCTGTGGCTGCTTCCTTTTTATTTGGCGTCAGCCCCTAAATTTTACCCAATCTGATTACATTCCAAGAGCATTTTTTCATAGTAGCTGTAAAAATGCCATCTTTTAACTCATAATCGGTTTTACTTCTTGGAACTATTTTTTCACCGGTAATACTGTTAGTGGCTTTCATATCATCGCTTTCCAGAGCAAGGTATTCAAGAACCCGATAGTCGCCGAAGCTTTTAACATCGGCCTCGAACAGGGCATCTTCTTTTATGCTGCGGTTAACGGCAAAAACGGTCACTTCGCTCTTTTCTTCGTTATAGACCGCAACGGACTCTATATCGGTAACATCCTCGTGGGTCTTGCTGTCATGCCTGGTAGAATTAATAATACTGCGAAGAGCTGTGCCGCGTCCGTACTTGGAGGCATGGAGGAAGGGATAATAAATGGTCTGCTTCCAGGCGCCGCCGTCGTTTTCGGTCATAATGGGGGCGATTACATTGACCAGCTGGGCAAGACAAGCTACTTTTAAGCGGTCAGCATGCTGCAAAAAGGTAATCAGGATAAGACCCACCAAAATGGCATCTTCAAAGCAATAAATATCCTCCAGCAAATGGGGAGCAATCTGCCAGGGGCGTTCCTTCATTTCTACATCGTCACTTTCCAGTGAATGAAACCATACATTCCACTCATCAAAACTTAAGTTAAGTGTCTTTTTACTGCGCTTTTTGGCTTTAATATAATCACAGGTGGAGATTACCGTATGAATAAAGGTCTCCAGATCCTGGGTCTTAGCAAAGAAATCTTCGGTGTCATCGGCAGCATTCCCATAATAGCTGTGAAGAGAAATGTAATCTACATAATCATAAGTCTCACCCAGTGTAGTGGCTTCCCATTCGGGGAAGGTGGGCATGTCGATGTGAGAACTTCCGCAGGATACCAGTTCGATGGAATCGTCCATGGTTTTCATGGCTTTGGCGGTTTCGGCCGCCAAGCGGCCATATTCTGCAGCGGTTTTGTGACCCATTTGCCAGGGACCATCCATTTCATTACCCAGGCACCAGGTTTTGATGTTATATGGCTTAATAGCACCGTGGCTTTTTCTGAGATTACTGTAATGGGTATTGGTATCTAAGTTGCAATATTCCAACAGATTAAGAGCATCTGAAATACCGCGGGTACCGAGATTAACAGCCATCATAATGTCGGAACCGGCCTTTTTGGACCACCGGGCAAATTCACCTAAGCCGAATTCATTGGTTTCCAGGGTGCGCCAGGCAAGATCCAGGCGGGGGTTTCGCTGTGATTTCGGCCCCACGCTGTCTTCCCAATAAAAGTTGGATACGAAGTTGCCGCCGGGATAGCGGATAATGGGAACCTCCAGTTCTTTTACCAGTTCCAGAACGTCCCTTCGAAAACCGTCTTCATCGGCCGAACTATGGCCCGGTTGATAAATGCCGTTGTAAACGGCCCGGCCAAGATGCTCGATGAAGGAGCCGTACATGCGTTTATCAACCTCCGCAATTTTGTATTCTTTGTCAATAATCATTTTAGCTTTTGCCATCTTATGTCTCCTTATCTTATTTTGAAGTATGCAGCCATACAATCATTTCACCGGGTGTTCGATTATTCCATGAGCCGTAAGGAATGGCAGTCAAATCAATTTTTTCCTTTTTATTGGGAGCGGTAGAGTATGAAGTGTTTTCATTGTCCCCCGGGAGGGATTTTTCACCTTCCAGATGAACAACCATGGTTCCACCAAATAATTCCTCCTGCCATTCTTCCCGTAAGGACACACCCTCAGAAATGGACAGGGCGGCCAACTGTGTACCATTATCGGCTTCTTCCAGGCAATAAACTTCCGGACCACGCAGAATAGCGGCTTTGCCCACACTGGCGCGAACCTGTGGATTGGCATAAATTAATTTGGAGCGAATCTCAAAGGAAAAGTCTACAGATTCCTTACCGTTCCAAACTTTAGAAATCATACAATAGCCGTTTTCAATCTTGAGGTCGGCGGAGTTGTTATTTACAGATACCAACAGTTTTTCGGCAAAATCAGGTACTCTGATGAATAAGGTAAATTCCATGGAGTCTGCTTCCACTTCGAAAATGACATGGCCGGTTTTGGGATAATCGGTTATGGTATTAATGGACACAGTGCTGCCGCCAATCACAGCGGATGCTTTGTTATTTATAAAAAGATTAACAAACAATTCGTTTTCAGAAGCAGAGTAAATATATTGGCCAAGTGATGAAAAGGTCCTGGCAATATTAGTGGGACAGCAGGCCACATCAAACCATTTTTGCCGAACTGCCTTTACATGTTCCCTTGAGGTGTTTTCAATACAGATATCCGGCCATACTTCCAGTGGATTCACGTAGAAATAACGATCTCCCGTTAATGCGATGCCACCCCGCACGGTATTGTATAAAGCTCGTTCGGCAATATCAATATAAGAAGCATCTCTGGTTAAGCGAGCCATCCGGAGGCCGAACAGGGCCAGGCCGATGGAGGCGCAGGTCTCGGAGTAACCGGAATCGTTAGGCAGATCATAATCCACAGTAAAACGCTCCAGAAAACCGGATGAGCCAATGCTGCCGGTAATATACATCCGCTTTTGAACAACATTATACCATAAGCGAACACATTGTTCCAATAGCTGTTTGTCTTGATAATAATAGGCAATATCAGTCATCGCACAATACAGATAGACAGCACGGACGGCGTGTCCTTCAGCGGTTTTCTGCAAAAGAACAGGAAGATGAGACTGTGAATAGGCCGGATCATAGCCCCTAAACTCGGGAAAGATATGGTGAAAATCCGGTTGACTCATTTCCTGTAAAAAGTAGTTTGGTTTTCCCCCGCGCACATCAAGAAAATATTTGCCCAGATTAAGGTAGGTATCATTGCCGGTAACCTGATAGAGCCGTACCAGTGCTAATTCTACTTCGGGATGTCCGGGATAGCCATGCAGTTTCCCCTCTTCGGGACCAAAAACAGTGCAAAGCAAGTCTGCAAAACGACAGGATATATCTAATATTTTCCGCTTGCCGGTAGTTTCATAATAGGCGGCAGCGGCTTCGAATAAATGTCCGGCACAATATAGTTCATGACCTTCGCAGAGGTTGCGCCAGCGATTTTCCGGTGCAATGCAGGTGAAATAAGTGTTCAGATAACCATCCGGCTGTTGTGCTCTTCCTAAGAGCGCGATTACCTCATCGGCATTTTTTTCCAGTTCCGGATCGGGATCTGCTGCCAGGCTGTATGCCACAGCTTCAAGCCATTTGTACGCATCGGAATCTTGAAATACAGTACCTAGACGTTCACCATTTTCTTCCTTAGCGGCAATTCGGAAATTTCGAAGACAATAACTGGCAGGGGCATCGGGAACCCTGTCATTCAAAATATTCCATTGATAAGGAAGTATAACTTCGGGAATTAGTTTGGTATAGCGATTCCAGAAGTTGTCGTTGATTTTAATGTCCCTCAAAGGGAGAGAAGACAGATGCTTCATAGCATACCTCCATAAAGTAAAAGTAATGTTAAAAATAAAAAAACAATTAGGCTTAACGATTAGGTAAGTATAGTATATGATGTAAAATTATAAAATGCAAGCAAAAAACTTGAATTATATAGACTTTTGTAGTAAAATCAAAGTGATATTAATTTTAGTAAAACATTTAGGCGTATTGATATGTGCTGAAGAGTTAAGTAATTGTTTAGCAAACAAAAGTGAAAGGAATATGCCATGGCAACGATTAAAGACATCGCAAAGTTAACCGGAGTTTCGACGGCTACAGTATCTAATGTTCTAAACGGAAAGGAAGGTGCAGCCGGACCGGTTAAAGCAAGAGAGATAATGGAGGTGGCTAAAAGCCTGCATTATCAGCCCAACTCCCTGGCCAAGAATTTAAAGCAGAAGCGCACTTGTGCCATTGGTATTGTTACAGAGGATCTTACTGCTTTTAATACGCCGGATATTGTAGATGCCATTGAATCCTACTGCGAAGAAAACGGGTATGAAATCATACTTGCGAACATGCGGCTGTATAAGCGGTATGACCATAATTATACGGATACACCCACTCATGGACAGTTGTTTGATGCGACGGTTCGAAATCTGGTGGCGAAGCAGGTGGAGGGAATTATCTATATCGGATATCATTATCGGGAGATCACATATCTCCCCAGTATGATAAATATTCCTTTTGTATATGTTTATTGTTATCCGTCAGATCCGGTCTATCCGGCGGTGCTGTTTGATGATGAGCGCGCCGCCTATGAGGTGACCAATGTTCTGTTAGAGAACGGACATAAGAAAATTGGTGTGATCAGCGGTCCTTTGAGCAGTCTTAATGCACAGCAGCGATTGCGGGGGTATCAGAAAGCGCTGTATGAACAGAGTATTCCATATAATGCGGAATTGACCAGATATGGTGACTGGGAGCGAAAAAGCGGCTATGAGATTGCCCGAGAATTACTGGGGCAGGGGGTTTCGGCGATATTTGCGTTTAATGATCTGATGGCGCTTGGCGTATATATGTATTGTATGGAAAAAGGGATAAAGATTGGGGAAGAAATATCAGTTTTTGGTTATGATAACAGAGATATATGCGAATGGTATAAGCCGGCTCTGGCCAGTGTGGAAATGCCCATGCGCGAGATGGGAAGCAAAAGCGCAGAATTGATTTTTTCCCAGATAAAGCGTCGTAAAGTGGATAGTCAGCCGGTTCTGCTGCGGTGCCAGGTTCATACCAGAGAGTCGGTGGGAAGGTATAGGTAAATGAGCATTCTTGTTAAAGTGCACATATTTTACCTAAACGATTTAGTAAAACTGGCAAAATAAAAAAATATTATAAAAAAACCTTTACAACCAATGTAACGTTTGATAATATGACAGTATGAAGAAATGATTACGAAGTTGACAGGTACGACTTCGTAAAAAAATACCAACCTAAACGATTAGGTAGTTTAGAAAAATTGAAGTAACAGCAAACAATCAAAAAAGAATCAGGAGGATCAGTATGAAAAAGGCAAGTAAAATTGTTGCACTTATTATGTGCACAACCATGATTATTGGTTTGACAGCATGTGGAAAGTCGACCACAACGGAAAACACAGCTCCGACGGTTGACACCAGCAGTACCGGCGACGCTGAAGTTGCCAAACCGGCAGCAGATGCCAACACAGCCAGTGCAGATAAAGTGCAGCTCAGTTATGCATTTTGGGGCGGTGAAGATGAAATTAAGGCAGCCCAGGCAGCATTGGATGAATTTAATGGTTCTCAAGACCGCATTGAAGTAACCGCAATGCCGATTCCGTGGGAAACATACATGGAAAAATTGAATACTATGGCAACCGGTAAATCTCTTCCCGATGTTGCAATGATGAATGAAGCCGGCGTTATTCAGTGGGCAGAACAGGATATGCTGCTGGACGTAAGCGAAATGTATGAAGCAGGTCAGGGACCGCTGGAATCATTGCATTTTACCTATGATGGCAAGCCTGTTGCTTACTCGTCAGCTAATGAAATTCTGATGCTGTTCTATAACAAAGATATGTTTGATGCAGCTGGCATTGATTATCCGCCTCTTACCGGAGCAGATGCCTGGAACTGGGATGAATTCGTAGAAGTTGCTAAGAAATTAACATTAGACGTAAATGGGAAGACTCCTAACGATGCCGGATTTGATAAAGACAATATTGTACAGTACGGCTGTATGGTAGAGAATCTGACATGGCAATTAGAAGTATGGGCACTTTCCAATGGTGGCGGTTTCTATAGCAAAGATGGCAAGTCTGTAACGATTACCGATCCTGCCGCTATCGAAGCGATTCAAAAAGTTGCTGATCTATATCTTGTTCACCATGTAGCACCCCTGTCCACCGGACTTACCGATGATGGCGTACCTCGTTCAGTGGTTGCCGGAACAGTGGCAATGACAACTAACGGTGCGTGGAACATGGGAACCTGTCTTGCAAGTGCTCGGGATGAAGGCTTGAACTATGGTATTGGTGTATTGCCTTACATGAAGGAAAAGGTTACCATTACAACCGGTGGCCCGACGGTAGTATTTGAAACAACCGAACATCCTGAAGAAGCTATGGAATTCGTTCGCTGGTATACCAGCCCAGACAATAACTGGGGATTGATTGAAAATGCTATTTGGATGCCGACCCTTGAAACATATTATACAGATGAAAAATTCAGTAAAGAATGGCTTGAAAATCCGAATTTCCCGGCTTATGAAGAAGCAAAACCGGTTCTGGTTGATTATACCAGGGAATATTCCAGACCGACAGCATGGTACTATGTAAATAATACAGTAGATTTTAATGATTTGTTGAACTCGATTCTGGGCGATGTATGGACCGGAAAAGCGACGGCAGAAGAAGCAATTACAGGCGCTGCCAGTGCGTTAGAATCAGCATTCAAAGGAATGTAATTAATATTAAGGGCACCTGTCTGCAGTTTTGACAGGTGCCCATACTGGAGGCACGGTTTATGGAGACAAAAAGTAAGAAACATGTTTCTAAAGATAAAAAAGAGGAAAGAGTAGCATATTTGTGCCTGATTCCGGCGCTCATCGGATTGTCGGTTTTGACCTATGGACCGCTGATGGCGGTATTTGGACTCGGTTTCTTTCAATGGAAGGGTCTGTCTTCACCTCAATTTATCGGCATTCAAAACTATGTCAGATTGTTTACGGAAGATCCTTATTTTCTGGATTCGATCAAAGTGACTGTTTTGTTTTCGGTGGTATCGGTAGCGGGAAGTATGATTTACTCACTTGTTGTGGCGATGCTTTTGAATTGTAAGATACCGGCAAGAGGCTTTTTTAGAGCAGTATTTTATTTACCTTATATTCTTCCGGCAACAGCTGTTTACATTGGCTGGTCGTGGCTTTACGAAACTAATTTTGGATTATTTAACTATTTATTGAATTTAGTCGGTATCAAAAATGTAATGTTTTTAAGCGACTCCAGTATGGTGGTGCCATCTTTGGCGGTAATTGCTGTCTGGCTGAGCGGTAATTTGATTGTTATATTTTTAGCAGGACTGCAGAATGTGCCAAGGGTATATCACGAAGCGGCACAGATTGATGGTGCCAGTGCCTGGCAGCGGTTTGTCAATGTGACACTGCCCTGTATGACACCGATTATTTTTTATAATCTTTTGATGAGTTTGATTACTAACATGCAGGTGGTTACACCGGCCCTGGCGCTTACCAGTGGCGGACCCGGCAATTCCTCCATGTTTATCACATATTTGATGTACAGATATGCTTTTAAGAGCAATCAAATTGGCTATGCTTCGGCGATTTCCTTTGTCTTTTTCATACTAATTGCGATTTTTACAGGAATTTTGTTTGCCACAAGCAAGGGGTGGATTTTCTATGAAGGAGGAGACGAATAGTGAAAAACTTATCAGCGCAAAAAGCCAGTAATATACTTAGTTTTGTTTTAGTAGCGGTTTTGGCAATTGTAGTGATGTTTCCGATCTGGTGGATATTCCGTTCCAGTTTAATGACCAATGCTGAACTGTATGCCTACCCACCGAAGTTTGTACCGGGGGAATGGTTGTGGTCAAATTATCAAGCGACTATGGAAACCTTTAAGTTCTGGAAATATTTAGGCAATACCATGTTGATTATTGTGCCGTCGGTGTTGGGTGGAACGTTAACAGCTACCTTATGCGGATATGCCTTTGGCCGTCTTAAATTCAGAGGAAAGAAGTTTTTATTTACGTTATGTGTGGGTTCTATGCTGCTTCCTAATATGGTTACGCTGATTCCGCTGTATATCCTGTGGACTCGCGGGCTGGGACTGGGAAATACATATTGGCCTTTGGTGCTGCCTTACTTTTGCGGCGGCGGGGCGTTTAATATTTTTCTGATACGCCAGTTTGTATGTACGATTCCGAAAGAACTGGACGAAGCGGCTACCATTGACGGTGCGGGATATATGCGGATTCTTTTTCAGATCATCGTTCCGGCAATAAAGCCGGCAATGATAGTGGTGGGACTGTTTATCTTTGTAACATTGTGGAATGATTTGCTTCAGCAAACGGTTTATATCAATACGGAAGATAAATTCACGATTGCAATTGGTTTATCGATGTTCCGAAGCGGTTTGAAAGCTGATTGGGCGAAGATCATGTGCGCCACCTGTATGGCGTTCCTGCCGGGTATTATTATATATTTATTCGGACAGCGGTATTTTGTAGAAGGAATTGTAATGACAGGTATGAAAAATTGATTTTTAATGAATATGAAAGCCGGAGCAATGCGACATGAAAATGTTTGTTGCTCTGGCTTTTTTATTAGTGTTTTTCGAATAGTATCTGATATATTTTGTCGTCGGCAAGAAGAAAAATGGTTTCATCAATATTTTCGCCGGCACAGATGACCAGATTATCTTTGGTTTCATAAGTACCTTCAGAAATAAGATAGTCATTCATTTTCTGATTGGTGACATAAAACGCATATTTTCCGTTTGAAAAAACATACCGCTGCTGAACGGTTTCAAGAGAATCGGGATCTTTACTTGAGGAAATGATTTCTTCATTGATATCACCCGTAAACGAACGGACGATATAGGATTCATATAGATTGCCTATTTCCCACTTCCAGAGTTCTTCTCCGTCCTTATGGAGTTCTATAGCGCTACCCTCTTTAAGGGTATATTCGGAAGACTTGGGCCAATCCAGAAATAAATTGGTGGTGTATTTTCCGTTGTGAAATTTTAGATAGTCAGGGTTATCGCCGGTATCACCATATGCAGTATAAGTGCCGTTTAAGGAAGCGGATTTTGCACAGCCTGCTAAACCTAAACAACAAAAAATGAGAAATAATATAGATGCTCTTTTCATGGTAGCCTCCCCGTCTTTTGGTTATATAAATGAAAATATTATCCTCATAGTAACATATAAAGGAACAGCATACAAGCATGTGCCATAACTGCATAAATTAAAAAAGTGTCAACCTGAGCAAACTATTAGGTTGACACTTTTTGCGACTGCATGTATATTGGAAAATGTGTAATAGCAATAAGTAATATGAGAAACAAAAGGAGATGATTGATTCATGCTTCAAAAAGATGTTCTGGCCTATTTGGAACAAAATCGTGGGAAAGTAATAACCGGAGGACAATTGTCTTTAAAATTTGGCGTAAGCAGAACGGCCATATGGAAAGCCATCCACGTATTGCAAGACAAAGGGCATGAGATTATTTCATTGCCCAACAGCGGTTATCAACTGTTGGATACCAGCGACGGACTTTCGGAACAGACAATAACCGATTTGCTGACGACGCAGGAACTGGGCAGACCGCTGGAAATACACGAAACCTTAAACTCCACAAATAGCTATTTAAAAAATCTGAATCTGTCGGAATTGCAGGAAGGATATACGGTAATTGCTGATGAACAGACCAGCGGACGGGGACGCTTGGGACGAACATTCGCTTCTCTTGCAAAGGAAGGGATTTACTTAAGCGTTTTACTGAAACCGGATATTGCCCTTCAAAATATATCTACCCTCACGATTTGCGCTGCGGTTGCAGTTTGCCGGGCAGTTGAGAGAGTGTGCGGCATTACGGCAGGCGTCAAGTGGGTTAATGATATATTTATCAATGGCAAGAAGCTGTGTGGTATTCTGACCGAAGCAACGGTATCGGCGGAACTGCAAAAAGTGGAATCGGTAGTAGTGGGAATAGGTATCAATACAGGAACAATTGATGAAAGTGTAAAAGATATTGCAGCGTCTATTTTACAGGAAACAGGGCAAAAAGGGTTGCGTAACCGGCTGATTGCGGAAGTACTGAATCAACTGGAGGAGGTTTACTTTGACTTTACTGGTAGGCAGGAAAAAGACCAAGTTCTTGCAGAATATTCCGAAAAACTGCTATTTATCGGGAAGCAAGTGACAATAAAAGAAATCGATAAAAGCTATGTGGCAACCGTGCTTGGAGTAGATGAGACAGGTGCTTTGCGGGTGGTCCTGCCGAATGGGGAAGCCGGGCGGGTCCTCAGTGGTGAAATTGTTATTTAGATTATATGCGGGGTGAATCATGAAAAAAGAAAAGTTATCGGTTAGAGATTTGTGTTTGACGGCCATTTTTACGGCGGTAACGACTGTTTGCGCACAAATAGTAATTCCCATTCCGTTTTCGCCAGTTCCCATCTCTTTTGGGATGGTGGGTGTTTATACAGCAGCTATATTTTTATCGCCCAAATGTGCGATTTTATCGCAAATATGCTACTTGCTGATGGGGGCAATCGGGCTTCCCGTTTTTGGCGGTTTCCGAGGCGGCCTTGGTGCAATAGCGGGTCCAACGGGGGGATATTTGGCAGTTTATCCGTTATTGGCGGCAATAATATCATCCGCTTTAAACAGCAAAAAGGCACTGCGGGTGAATCACAGTAAGCGGCAGGAACTGCTAATCGGCGGAATCGCAATCTGTGTGGCTCATCTTATCATGCTGTATGGTGCCGGGACGGTCTGGCTGGCGGCTATTACGGGGAATACATTTATACAGGCGCTGTCATTGGCGGTTATTCCGTATATTCCAATGGATGTTTTAAAAATTGCCTTTTGCATTTTGGTAATTATACCGTTGCGTAAGCGTTTTATGAATATGGGACTGCTAAATATATCTGTTTTATCACAAAGGAGGAATTAGGACATGATGCCGATACTGGAGCAGGTAATAAATGGGCATATTTTGGAGGGGGACGAAGCACGGTTATTGCTGCCCGATAGTGTGCCTTTGACCGAACTTATCCATGCGGCCCGGGCGGTAACAAGGAAAAACTATGGTAATACACTTGAGATGTGTGCAATTCGAGCAGCCAAAGTCGGCAGATGCAGCGGCGACTGTGCTTATTGTTCACAATCGGCGTATCATAAGTGCGATATTCAGGAAACCGATCTGAAGGATATTGTTCCTGACGAGATTGTTGCCAATGCTTTAAGATTGCAGGAAGTGGGAGTCTCAAGATATAGTTTGGTTACCAGCGGCGAGCAATTGAGTGAGTCGGAGTTTGAGCATATACTAAAGATATATCAAAGATTACATAGTGAAACCGGGCTTAAGCTGTGTGCTTCTTTGGGCAGCCTTAGTGAGGAACGGGCAAAACGGCTGGTTGAAGCTGGAGTTACGCGTTACCATCATAATATTGAAACTGCCCGCAGTTTCTTTTCGGCTATTTGTACAACTCATAGCTATGATGACAAATTAAACACCATTCTTATTGCGCGTAAGGCGGGGCTGGAGATTTGCTGTGGGGGAATCCTTTCAATGGGCGAAACATTGGAGCAGCGAATGGAAATGGCATTTGCTTTGCGTGATTTAGATGTGGATTGCATTCCGATCAATATTCTCAATCCCATTGCAGGTACTCGCTTAGAAAAACAGCAGCTTTTGAGCGCGGATGAGATTTTGCGGACCATAGCTATTTTTCGGCTGATACTGCCGAACAAAACATTGCGTTTTGCCGGCGGTCGGCAAAACGCAATGGGAAATGAAGAATATAAAGGATATGAAGCGGGAATAAATGCCTTAATGGTTGGCAACTTTCTTACCACTGACGGGAAAGATGTGGAAAGTGAAATAGAAAATTTGGCAAAACTTGGTTATGAAAATGTACTTCCCAAAAGATTGGCGATAATGTCCGCAGACACCAGATAAACAATTTGTGAATTATCTACCTGAACATAACGCTGTTCTTCGGTAGAATCAAGACCGCCAATATAAATAGTATAAGTTTGTTCCTCGTCGTTGCTGTCCTGATAGGTAAGCGTAACAGTGGTTCGGCTGCTTTCCTCCAGTTTGAATTCCTGCCGTTCCGAATCGGTGAGATGGAAAGAGGCACATTCGGTCAGTGACATTGCGCCGTAGCCGCCGGAAATAGTTGCCAGGATTTCGGAGGAGTCCTCATTTTCGCTGGAATATGACTTCATACCACCCTCGGAAAGGATAGAAACCCCCGATAAATTGGCGCTGCCAATGGAAGGCAGGGAATCTTTTTCTACCAGAGTATCCAGGGAGTACATTAAAACAGTACTGAGGGAAGTGTTAACAGTGTAAATATCGGTTTCCTGATCATTTAACATCAGATAACGCTCACTGTCAGCAAGATTGCCCAGTTTTACGGTATAAGTATTCCCGTCGGTACCGGTTAAGTAAACGGTATCATTAGGCGGCTCCAGTCCGTAATCGCCCGGTGCATCCGGCTGGTCGATCAAACGGGTAGCGGTAATCCTGCAATAGCTGTCCGCAATATTTTGAATCTTACTTTGTATAATCGGTATTTCTTTATCCTCTGAATAATACCAGACACCGTCTTTATATTCAAAAGCCATGGAGCCGGCGCGGCCCTCATAGGAGAGGGCAGACAAGCCGTCTATTTCGGTTACTTGAATCTGGGGTTCTTCTGCTGTTATGGCAGCCGTTTCCTGTTTGGTTTTGTTCCAATGATTCAAAAGCAGGAAGACGGTCATCAGAATCAGAAAAATTCCCAATAATAGTAAAAGTGTTTTATTTTTCTTCATCAGGCTTTTCTCCTTTTTAACCACTTGGCCAAACCGAACAGTACGAACAGTAACGGAACGCCCACCATAAGAACGAGTCCGATCAGTCCGGCGTGGGCCATGGTATTATTTTCCATAGTCAGGCTTTTTGGTTCAATGGAAATATTACTGATATCTTCAAAATTTCCGGTTACGGCATTCATAAACAGATTTAAGTTTTCCAGGTTGGAGAACTGGGAAGTAATGCCTTCTTCAATCAAGTAAGGGGAAGTGAGAACCGTAAGCTGTCCTTCACCTTCAGTGGCAACTGCGCCCAGCCAATAAGTACCCGGTGTTTCGCCGCTTTCACTAATGGCATAAGCGTTGCCGGAGGTAGTGATAAAGGGAGAAACGGAAATGGTATCCCTGGCCGGTTCGGTTTCGGTGAGCCCTTTGGCATTAATCATCAGAACCATATCGGAAACCAGGCCACTGTTCAGGCTGTTGCCGGTAGAAAGAACGGGGAGAAGATAATAGTAATTACCCTGATAACAACGTTCCAAATCGGCAACATAGCCATCTGCCGGAGCCATTCCGTAAGTGGTTAAAAGAGTATCCAGATTCGGCGTTTCATCGGCCTGATCACTTTGAATGTAAAATACCTTTCCGCCGGCAGTCAGATAATCCTGTATTATGGTCAATTCATCGGCGGTGATATCTTTGGCCGGAGCGTTTAAAAACAGCATATCACAGTCTTCCGGAAGAGCAGTTTCCATCATCAGATTGATGTCGTTGTTTGAAAGACCGGATTTATCCAACAGATCGGTTACGGAGGTGGATAAGGTGCCTTCCCCGTGACCGGAAGTGGTATAAATGACTTTTGAGGTATCACTGGTCACATAATTAACTGCACTGGTCAATTGTCCTTCCGCATCAAAATCCGTAACCGTATAGGTGCCATACATATAGTAGGACATTTCGTCATAAAGAAGTATGTCGGAAAACAAAACATTGGCAGATTTGCCGGTTTCCGGACAGGATACTACGATAGAGTCTCGCTCGGCGTTATAAGTGGTCAGTGCCGAAGGGTGCAGGATGGGATCGATCCAATCCACCGACAGGTGGCCGGATGAAGCGACATACTTGCTGATGAAATTTTTAATGCGGGCATCAGTTGTTTCCTTATCGGCAAGAACAGTAAGGGTGATATCTTTATCTAAAGCGGCCAATATATTGACAGTGGTGTCAGTAATCTCATAAATCTTGTTGGTACTGATATCAATCTGGCGAATGGATTCCGGTAACTGTCCGGCAATCAGGTTGATGACCAGGATAATGGCAATCACCATGCCGGTGATACCAATGCTGTAGGACCCCTGTTTTGTGGTCTTACTCATAAAAGATTGTTTAATAGTATTCATTTTCATAACCATAACTTTCCTCCTAGCTCCAGCGTCTTTTTTGTATGGACTGAACAGTTAAAAATAAGAAAATACCAATCAGTGAAAAATACAAAATCAGGCCGCTGATATCAAAAAGATCATTCTCGACTATATTAGTCAATGGTTCCATGAGATAGAATTTGGAACATAATTTGGAAAGCAGACTTTCCCACCATTCAGGTTTGATCATATAAGCAACAATGCTAACCGCCAGTAAAATCAATTCGATGACCGCAGCTAAGAATTTATTTTTGGTCATATGATAAATACCGTAAACCAATAAAGAGAAAAGCAGCAGAAATCCAACCAGATTCACTGTTGAAGTGGCAGGAATGAACTGGACGATACCCTCCAGCAAATAGAGCAGGAGTAATACCCCAAAGGTGGTAATGGCGGCAATAATCGAACTTTCGGTCAAGGCGGAAAGAAGGAGCCCGATAGCAATGAAAACACATCCCAGTAAGAAGAAAGCTAACAATGCACTGTAATCTTTCAGCAGATAAGCAGTTCCCTGCATTTTGATCAGCAGCGGGAAAAAGCAAAAAAACAGGTGTGGTATTAAGTAAACGGTAACCAGAGCCAAATACTTGCCCAATACAATTTTAGAAACGCTGACCGGGGCTGTTAAAAGTAACTGGTCGGTTTTATTTTTCCGGTCTTCCGCAAAGCTTCTCATGGTCAGAACGGGAACTGCGATCAACAGCAGGAACACCAGACTTTCCAATACATAGGAAAAGGTGGGATAACCGTAGGTGAGATTGAAGGCCATGAAGTAAACACCGGTAATAGCCAGCAGAAATGCTATAAAAATATATCCGATCATGGAGTGAAAGTAAGACTGTAACTCTCTTTTATAAATTGCCTGCATCGGTTTCATCCTCCTCTTTTTCATCAATATTTTTGTCAGCAGAATCGCTGGTAAGCTCTAAGAAAATATCCTCTAACGAATTTTGGGTGCTGCTTAGCATTAATAGCGGAAGTTTATACCCGGCAAAAGCCCAGAACAATTCTTCACGAATGTCCTTGCTGTCATCATCCTGTTTTGCGGTAATTGACAACTGGGCATATGTACACCCGTTTTCGGCATCTTCACAGGAGTATGAAGTGATGGCAGAAAGAGTCTTCAAGATACCTTCCACAGCTTCCGGCGCTCCTTTGGCTAATAGAGAGATATTTTGTTCGGATTTAAGCCCTTTTTCCAGATTTTCAGGGGTGTCGCTGGCAACCAGCTTGCCCTTGTAAATAATCATGATATGGTCACAAACTTCCTGCACTTCGGAAAGAATGTGGGAACTGAGCAGAATGGTATGTTCCTTAGCAAGATTACGGATTAATTCCCGGATTTCAATAATCTGCTGGGGATCAAGACCGACAGTAGGTTCGTCCAGAATAATAATTTCAGGGAAACCGATCAAAGCTTGTGCCAGTCCTACCCGCTGCTTGTAGCCTTTGGAAAGATTGCGGATCAGACGGTTCTTAACATCAGTTAGCTTGACCATCTCCAGAATGGTATCCAACTGTTTGGGCAGAGTACTTTTATCCACATGCTTTAAAGCACAGACAAACAACAGGTATTCTAATACTGTCATATCGGTATAGAGCGGGGGCTGCTCCGGCAGATAACCGATGTGTGACTTGGCTTGTTCCGGGTCGGTTAAGATATTGCAGCCATTAATAATAACCTCGCCTTCCGTAGCGCTCAGATAGCCGGTCATAATGTTCATGGTTGTGGATTTACCGGCACCGTTAGGGCCTAAGAATCCATAGACTTTTCCCTTTTCAATGGTAAAACTCAAATCATCCACAGCGGTATGAGAACCGTAGCGTTTCACCAGATTTTTCACTTCGATCATATGTAACCTCCTTTTTGATATCTTTTTTCATAATAAAAAGTTTTTGTGAAAGTTCTGTGAAGAAAAATGGAAAAGAATGTGAAGAAGACAAGAAGTCACACTAGGGCACAAAAATACTGTGCCTAAGTGTGACTAAGTCTTGTCTGGAAGAATGGCTCTGGCGAACCATTCTTCCTGGTAATAAAAAAATAGATTGACAAACTTATAAAGAACTTTATAATATAAAGTAAAAGAGGAAGGAGAATTATGATGGAAACAAGTAGGAAAGTAGAAGAAGATATCAGTATTATTAAGGCGGTAATGGAAAGAACAAGATGCGATATTTGTGAAGTGGCTAATTATTTTATCTGGACCTGGGTTATTTATATGCTATTAAAGGCGGGATATCTTCTTATAGGAGCACCATTGGAGTCAAATGAAACAACATATTGGATAAGATTGATACGATCTGTGATGCAAAGCGTTCTGCCGGCAATACCATTTTTTATTTATTATAGAATGATCAGGCTTAAGGAGAATAGTATTTCAAATGCGGTGATGTTGATTTGGGGAGTTATTACCATTTTGATTCCATTTTTTCTTGGTCTTGTCACTTTTTTTTCGTACAGGAATTCAATTCGTGCAGATATGGTTATTAATGAGTTGGTACAATATAGTATGGAGGACAGCACTTTCTTTCACACCAATATGGAGGGAGTATTATATGTGTCCCATGCGGGGCTAGTGGAAGAGGCTATGAAAAATGTCAATTACCAAATGATTGCATATATTGTGGGCATTTTTATAATTGGTTTTATTACGGGAAAAAGAAATGTGAAAAGGTTGGGAATGGGCACTTTGATCGTATTTTTTGCTTTGGAATGTGTATGTTTGTACCAAGTTGGCAATATGACCAGAGAGACGTATGACGTACTGTTTTATGCATTTATGATTTTATTTGGTGAGGGTGCACTGTTAATACTGGGAATTTTTCTAAAACTGGAGCAGCGAAAAAAGATACAAGGAGTTGCGTGAAAGGAGAATCATAATGGAAAGAGAAGAGATAAAAGAAACAAGCAGAAAGGCTGAAGAAGATATTGGTATTATTAAGGCGGTAATGGAAAGAACGAAGTATGATATGTGTGAAATATCGGATTACTTTATCTGGGCGGGCATCATTTATATACTAATAGATGTGCTATATGCGATATGGGTTTCCTGGATTTACAGGAATTCGCTTAATACAGATATTTTAATATTTCAGCAAGGAACTTTGATTAGGGATGTGGTGCATTGTATCTTGCTTAGCATACCATTTTGTGTTTTCTATAAAATAATCAGACAAAAGAATAATAAAATTTCTTTGTCGATATTACTTATCTGGGGGATCATCACTATTTTATTACCGCTCTTTATGGGCATAGCAAATTATTTTTCTAATATCAATTTGTCATTTATGATAGATGCAAATAATTATGTACACGATGAAACGAGCCGTTTTGAATTGATTTCTATAGCGAAAAAAATGTTGGTGAAGGCCCGTTTGACACAGCTTGACTATAAAGCAATAGGATATATTCTGGGCATTTTTGTGATTGGATTTACGGCTGATAAAAGAAACATTAAGTTGCTGGGATTTGGTACGATGGTTATTTATTTTGTATTAGAATATTTTATTATCTGTCAATCTGAAGTTATGGGACTAGGAGGAATATCAAATATACTTGGAATATTTATTTGCCTGGTTGAGTATGGTGCGGTATTATTATTAGGGATATTCCTAAAACTGGAAGGGAGAAAGAAAATACATGGAATTACATGATATTCCGGAAGCATTCCAAACCAAACTCAGACTGGCGATTATTTCTTCCCTTCTGTCAGGAAAAAAGACCTTTAAAGACATCAAACAAATAACAAAGGCCACTGACGGAAACATCAGCGGCCAGATAACCAAACTGGAAGAACTGGGTTACGTAATCACCAGCAAAGGTTTTATCGGAAAGAAACCATGCACAACCTATGAAATCAGTAAGCTTGGCCGTCAAAGCTTCCTCGACTACGTCGCCATGTTAGAAAGACTGGTGAAGGAAAACTTGGCTGATTAATTAGTGTGCTGCGAACCAAACTGACGCATGATTCCCATAACCTCTTCCACAGCTTCGGGTTTTAAGAGGGTGGTGATGGTGTCACCAAAGCTTTTGAGATAGTCCATGGTAAAGGTGCCTTCCGCTTGTTTGGCGAAGCTTTCGGATAACAGTGCCTTCGCAGCGTCCTGTTTTCCGTCCTGAGTACGTTCTAAAATAAAATTGAAAAATTGCTCCTGTCCTGGATTCATAGTAGTAAAACCTCCGTGATATGATTTGTATTAACACAATTGAGATTTCCTGCATAAAGTACAATAAAAAGAACAGGAAATACTCATATGTATTGTTATCAAAAAGTATATCATATTATTAGACCGGGAGATACCATATTTTGGCTTGCCCAAATGTATGATACTACCGTAGAAGAAATTATGGACAACAATCCGGGTATTAATCCGCAAAATTTGCAGATTGGTTCCCGGATTATAGTTTGCCCCGGAAAGGCAGGTATGGGACAGGTGGGCATGCCCCAGATGCCGCCGCAGGGAATGCCGCCGCAGGGAATGCCGATGCAGGGAATGCCAATGCAGGGAATGCCAATGCAGAACATGCCGATGCAAAATATGCCGATGCAAAATATGCCGGGACAAGGTTTGTCCTATGATCAGGGAGGATACTATAGTCCCACAGGATATTATCCGGCAATGGGATATATGCCGCCGGAAACGGACAGCTATGGACCGCCGGAAAGCAATCAGCTTCATGATGATATGCGCAGAGCCTGGGCGCAGCACGTATACTGGACTCGCATGCTGCTGATCAGTATTGCCGAACATCTGACTGACCAAGGCGCAGTAACTACCAAAGTGATGGAAAACCCGCAGGAAATAGCGGATATATTTGCCCCTTACTTTTCTCAGGAAGCGGCCAATGAAATCACCAATTTACTTACCGAGCATCTGCAGATCGGCACCGAGCTGATTACAGCACTGCGGGATAATCAGATGGATAAAGCCAATGAATTAAATAAACAGTGGCATGTTAATGCTGAGAAGATTGCAGAAGCCCTTGCTGCCATGAATCCCAATTATGACAAGCGGCAACTGCAAAATATGTTAGAACAGCATTTGGATATGACGGCCCAGGAAGTATCTGCTCGTCTTGCCAGAGACTATCCGGAGGATATCAAAGCTTTTGATCAAGTGGAACAGGGTGCGGAAGAAATGGCAGATTATCTGTCCTCCGGAATTGTGCAATAAAGTATTTGGAAATGGCGTTTACCCTAATTTTGATTTGTGCTATAATTTGAGAGAAGTACAAGATAATGAAAGTGTTAATTTCATTAGAACGGAGTAAGAAATGCCACATAATACACAAAGAAAGATTGCTGCAATCAATGATCTGACGGGGTTTGGCCGGTGTGCACTGACGGTTTCCCTGCCGATTATTTCACATATGAGGGTGCAGTGCTGCCCGATTCCCACATCGATTTTATCTAATCACACGGGTTTCCCCAGCTATACGTTTTTTGATTATACCGAGCAACTGCCGGAATATATGGAAAACTGGAAAAAATTAAAGCTTAAATTTGAAGGAATTATGTCCGGATTCTTAGGTTCCTCAGATCAAATTGCAATGGTTGAAGGATTTATAACTCAGTTTCGTACCAAACGGACGAAGGTTATTGTAGATCCGATTATGGGAGACCACGGGATACTTTATGCCACCTACACGGAGGAAATGTGTAAGGGAATGCGCAGACTGGTGTCTTTGGCTGATATTGTGACACCTAATGTTACGGAATGCTGCAAGCTGACAGATGTGTCATATAAAGAACGGGGCTGGAAAAAGAAAGAGCTTTTAGAGATGGCGGAGAAGCTATGCGCCATGGGCCCGCAAAAAATTGTCATTACCGGTATTGTGCAGGGAGACTTTATTGCCAACTATGTTTATGAGAAGGGTAAACCGCCGCGAATACTGCGTACCCACCGGGTTGGCACGGAGCGCTTCGGAACCGGGGATGTGTTTGCGGCCATCATAGCAGCCGATGCAGTCAATGGTGTCAGCTTTGAGCGTTCGGTAAAGAAAGCGTCTAATTTTGTAAAAAAGTGTATTTTAAAATCCATTGAATTGGAAGTCCACAAAAACGATGGCGTCTGCTTCGAAGAAGTAATCCATACACTACGCATAGATTAAATAAAAACTAAGAAAAAATCCCCCTGTTAATGGCATAACAGGGGGATTCTTTGAGAAGAATGCCGGGCATTCTTCGGTATGAATTAACGAGCGCGCTCGTTAATTCATACTTTTATAAGGAAGATGTGTGATATAAACTAACCCATAATTACGACTACATCGTAATTTTCTTTTCCCTTTACATAGGGAACGATATTTCCGTCAACATTCTGACCGTCTACACTGATCTGGCAAATGCCTTTTTCCACATTATTGGGATTGAGCACCTTAATATTATAAGTACCTTCACGGAATTTTCTGGTAATCTGGAAATCACCAAAGCCTCTGGGTACACAAGGATCAATGCTTAATCCGGTATGGGTAGGATATACACCCAAAATGTGCTGTGAAATATTTACAAAGGTCCAGGCGGCAGTACCGGTAAGCCAGCTGTTCTTGGCTTCGCCGTGGAATTTGGCATCCCTTCCGGCAATCATCTGCGCATATACATAAGGCTCGGTGCGATGTGTTTCGCTGATTTCCTCGGTATAAGCAGGACAAGTTTTTTTATAAATTTCAAAAGCCCGGTCACCCCGGCCGATTACTGTTTCGGCAATGGAAACCCAAGGGTTGTTGTGACAGAAGATACCGGCATTTTCTTTATAACCGGGGGGATAAGAGGAAACTTCTCCCAGTTCCAGATGGTATCTGGTGTAAGCGGGCTGCAGTATCATAATACCATAATCGGTATCCAGTTTTTCTTTTACGGAATCCAAAGCTTTTTCGGCAAGGCCTTCTTTTACACCCACACCGGCCAGAACACAGAACCCCTGGGGTTCAATGTAAATCTGTCCTTCTTCACACTCTTTGGAACCGATTTTGTTGCTGTATGCATCATAAGCTCTGACAAACCAGTCACCGTCCCAACCATCTTTAAGGATGGCGGCATTCATAATTTCTACTTCTTTACGGGCTCTGGCAGCTTCCGCGTGATCGTTCAGCAATTCGCAGAGAAGAGCATATTCCTCACCGTATTTTACAAACATACCGGCAATAAACACTGATTCGGCAACAGGGCCGTCACTGGGACCAAAGGTTTGGAAGGATTCGCCCGGATGCTCCGAGAAGCAGTTCAGGTTCAGACAATCATTCCAGTCAGCACGGCCGATCAAAGGCAGGGCATGAGGTCCTTTATGGTTAACAATATAATCAAAGGAACGTTTTAAGTGATCCATCAAGGGTGTTGCCACCGATTCGTCATTATCAAAAGGAACCATCTCGGTCAAAATAGTGGTATCACCGGTTTCGCGCACATAAGCACTGGTTCCGGCAATCAACCACAGGGGATCATCGTTAAAGCCGCTGCCGATATCGGAATTACCCTTTTTGGTAAGAGGCTGATACTGATGGTAAGCGCTGCCGTCCTGGAATTGGGTAGAAGCGATATCAATAATACGTTCTCTGGCCCGGTCGGGAATCAGATGAACAAAGCCCAGCAAATCCTGGCAGGAATCACGGAAGCCCATACCACGGCCGATTCCGGACTCGTAATAAGAAGCGGAACGGGACATGTTGAAGGTTACCATACACTGATACTGATTCCAGGTGTTAACCATCCGGTCAACCTTGTCATTGTTGGATTTAACGGAGTATTTAGCTAATAATGCTTTCCAATAAGCATTTAATTCGGCAAAAGCTTTATCCACACCGGCATCGGAGTTGTATTTAGCAAGCATTTCAAAAGCGGGTTTCTTATTTATAATACCGTAGGATTCCCATTTTTCTTCTTCGGGATTTTCCACATAACCCAATACAAATACAAAAGATTTGGTTTCGCCCGGTTCTAAGGTGATATTCAACTGATGAGAAGCAATGGGTGACCATCCGCTTGCCATCGAATTGGTGCAGGCACCGTTTTCAATAACTTCCGGCTTGTCGGCACCGCGGTAGGCACCTAAGAAGGCATCTCTGCTGGTATCGAAGCCATCGATGGGAGCATTCACGGAGTAAACAGCATAGTGACTACGGCGTTCGCGGTATTCGGTTTTGTGGAAAATAGTAGAATCAACAACTTCCACCTCCCCGATGCTTAAATTCCTCTGGAAGTTCTTCATATCATCATCGGCATTCCATAAGCACCACTCTACATAAGAGAAAACAGAGATGGTTTTAGGTTCGGGAGAGCCGTTGGTTAATTTCAACTGACTGATTTCACAGGTATCACCCATGGGAATAAAGGATAATAGATCAGCCTTTATCTCTTTCCTGGAAGAGGTAAAGCGGCTGTAACCGATTCCATGGCGGCACTCATATGAGTCCAAATCGGTTTTGGTAGGCTGCCAGCCGGGATTCCAAACAGTATCACCATCCTTTATATATATGTACTTACCGTTAATGTCGCCGGGTACCTCGTTATAACGGTAACGGGTCAGGCGAAGCAGCTTGGCATCCTTATAAAAAGAATAACCGCCGCAGGTATTGGAAATCAAACTGAAAAAATCGTTGCATCCCAGATAATTAATCCAGGGAAGCGGAGTTTTTGGGGTGGTAATGACGTATTCCTGATTAAGATCGTCAAAATAACCGAATTGCATAATGAATCCTCCTTAGGATAAAATAGTGTACGTAAACCTTTAAGTGAAGGGGTAAAAAAATAAGAACATAGTCTTATAAGGTGATTATACCTAAAAGAAAAAGGAAAATCAAGGGGGAAAGAGTAAAATATTATAAAATATTTATTGAAAAAATATCAATTTTGCACCTTAATATAGAAGAAACGTGGAAACGATTAAGTGAAAACAATGAAAAAACAAAAAAAATGAGCGAGCGTGCACGTGCAAAATAAGGGAAAAGCAAAAAAAGTATAAATAATACACAAAAAATTTCAAAAACCTATTGACTTAATATAAAAAGTGCAATATAATAAAGTTACGAAAACGATTAAGTGAATCGGAATCGTAACACAAACACTTCAAACTCATAGGGAGGAAAAAAATGAAGAGAAAGATTTTAAGTGTATTACTATCAACCGCAATGATCGCAACTCTGTTAACCGGTTGTGGATCAGGCAAAACAGAAGCACCTGCAACAGAAGCACCGGCAGCTGAGGCACCGGCAGCTGAGGCACCGGCAGCAGAAGCACCGGCAGAAGAAGCGGCAGCACCTGCAGCAGACGAAGGCGCCGTACTTAACATTTACTGCTGGAATACAGAATTCCAGAGCCGTATGACAGATCATTATCCCGGTTACACCGATAATGGCGATGGCACCGGCACCATCGGCGACATTAAAGTAACTTGGACCATTACACCCAGTGATGACAATGCTTATCAGAACAAACTGGATGAGACTCTGTTGAACCAGGCTAATGCAGCAGCAGATGACAAGATCGACTTATTCTTAATCGAAGCTGACTATGCATTAAAATATGTTAACTCTGATTACACCATGGATGTGAAAGAACTTGGTCTTACCGATGCTAACTTAGCTAATCAGTATCAGTACACCAAAGACATCGTAACTGACGCTTCCGGCGCACAGAAAGGTTCTACATGGCAGGGATGCCCTGGTCTGTTCCTTTACAGACGTGACGTTGCCAAGACTGTATTCGGAACCGATGATCCGGCAGAAATCCAGAAAGAAATCGCTGACTGGAGCAAGTTCAATGCAGCAGCAGGTAAGGTTGCAGACGCAGGCTTCAAGATGGTTTCCGGTTTTGATGATACCTACCGTGCATTCTCCAACAATGTATCCGGTCCTTGGGTACAGGATGGAACTATCGTAGTTGATGACAATATTTGGGCATGGGTTGACCAGACCAAAGAATTTACTGACAAAGGTTACAACAACAAAGCTAACCTGTGGAGTGCAGAATCAGGAGCAGGTGCTAAAGGCGATGTATTCGGATACTTTGGTCCCGCTTGGTTCATCGATTTCTGCCTGGCAGGATGGACAATGGAAGACAGCGAAGGCGAAGCAGCAGTTGGTAACGGAACATGGGGCAACTGGGCAGCAACCGAAGGTCCTCAGAGCTTCTTCTGGGGTGGTACATGGATTTGTGCAGCTACCGGAACTGACAATGCAGCTACTGTAAAAGATATCATGCTGAAACTGACCTGTGATGAAGGCATCATGACTGAAATCGTTAAAGCTGATAATGACTTTGTTAACAATGAGCCCGCTATGGAAGCAATGGCAGCAGAAGGAACCACCTCTGCATTCCTGGGTGGACAGAACGTACTTGAGAAATTCGTTGTAGGCGTTAAGAGCATCGACATGAGCAACATCTCTCCTTACGATCAGGGTCTGAATGAAGGTTTCCAGACAGCTATGGCTGACTACTTCAACGGACTTGTAACCAAGGAAGAAGCTTTGGATAACTTCTACAAAGCAGCAGTAGTTAAATATCCTGAATTGAAATACTAATTTATTAGTGAAAGCATTTGGGGTGAAGCTTTCGGGCTTCACCCCATCTATTTAAAAAAATAAAGTTTCATCAAACATTTGGGAAGATGTGATATGGGAAAGGATGGCAAAAATGGAAAAAAAGAAAGCGAAAAGTGTCAGTTATTCAAAATGGGGATACATTTTTCTGATTCCGTTTTTTACTGTTTACTTTGTATTTTCGTTAATACCGCTGATAACAACTTTTTATAACAGTTTTTTTGAGAACTTTATGTCGGGGCTGACCCAGATAGGGCCGACGCCGGTTGGTTTCGAAAACTATGCGAAATTATTTGAAGGCGGTGAATTTTTGAAATATGCAGCTAATACCTTGATTCTATGGCTGCTTGGATTTGTTCCGCAGATATTTGTTTCTTTATTACTGGCAGTGTGGTTTACCAATAATCGCTTGAAATTGAAGGGACAAAGATTTTTTAAAACCGTTATTTACTTGCCCAACCTGATTATGGCATCAGCGTTTGCAATGTTATTTTTTTCGATATTCTCGGACGGCGGACCGGTCAATCATGCATTGATGCAGGCGGGGTTAACAAAAGAACCATTCCGTTTTCTGGCATCTATCTGGGGAACCAGGGGCTTGGTTGCATTCATGAACTTCCTCATGTGGTTCGGTAATACCACAATTATTTTGATGGCAGGTATGATGGGCATCGATCCTTCTTTATTTGAAGCAGCAGAGGTTGACGGTGCAAAAGGTCTTCAGGTATTCCGTTACATAACCATACCGTTATTAAGCCCGATTTTGATTTATGTAATCATTACATCTTTAATCGGTGGTGTGCAGATGTTCGACGTACCTCAGATTTTGACCAACGGACACGGAATGCCGAATGAAACTTCGATGACTTTGATTATGTATCTGAACAGACATTTATATAGTAAGAACTATGGTATGTCCGGTGCGTTATCGGTAGTATTGTTTATCTTTACGGCGATCTTAAGTCTGATTGTATATTTTTCATTCACAAAACAGGAAAAAAAATAGGAGGGAGAGCATAATGAAAAAATCACAGGAAAACACAAGTTCTTTATTAATACAGAGAATAATATGCTATGTTGTGTTGGTATTTATCACTATATTATGTTTATTCTCCTTTTATATACTTTTTATTAATTCAACAAGAAATCATGCGGCGATTCAAAGTGGATTTTCCTTTTTGCCGGGTAAATCATTTTTAAACAACATAAAGAACCTGATGAGCGATCCTTATCTGCCGGTACTTACCGGTATTCGTAACAGTTTGATTGTTGCGGCGGCCTGCGCAGTTGTCTGTCCTTATTTCTCGGCAATGACAGCCTATGCTATTCACTGTTATGACTTTAAAATTAAGAAGGCGGCATTTACCTTTATCTTGATGATCATGATGGTGCCGGCACAGGTTTCCGCATTGGGATTTGTAAGATTGATGCGCAGTTTTCATATGGTGGATACTTACTGGCCGCTGATCATACCGACCATTGCGGCACCGATTACCTTCTTCTTTATGAAACAGTATATGGACAGTGCACTGCCTTTGGAAATTGTGGAAGCAGCCAGAATCGATGGCTCAAATGAGTTCAGAACCTTTAACTCCGTTGTAATGCCTATTTTAAAACCGGCCTTTTCCGTGCAGGCGATATTTACCTTTACCGGTACCTGGAATAATTATTTCATGCCCAGTTTGCTGATCAATAAAATGCAGTTAAAAACCCTGCCGATATTGATTGCCCAATTACGTAGTGCAGATTTCATGAAATTTGATATTGCTAAGGTTTATATGTTAATTTTCTTTGCCATATTCCCGGTAATTATAGTATACTTATTCTTATCTAAGAATATTGTTCAGGGCGTGGCATTAGGAGCTGTAAAAGGCTAAACGAGGAAAGTAAAAGGGAGTAAGTGAAAAATGGTATCAATGAAAGATATCGCAACAACTTGCGGTGTGTCTATTGCAACAGTCAGCAAAGCGCTGAATGGTCATAAGGACATTGGCGAGGATACAACAAAATATATAAAAAAGACAGCTAAGGAGTTGGGATATTATCCCAACTCTTCGGCGCGAACATTGAAGACGAATCGCAGCTATAATATCGGAGTTTTGTTTGTGGATGAAGCCAGCAGCGGTTTGATGCACGATCATTTTGCTCATGTTTTGGACAGCATTAAGGTAACGGCGGAGTCCAAGGGGTATGATCTGACTTTTTTGAATTGCAATAAGGAAAGAGAAAACCGCATGTCCTATTTGGAGCATACCAGGTATAGGGGATTAGACGGTGTTATTATTGCCTGTGTGGATTTTGGTGATCCGGAAGTGGT
The DNA here is from genome assembly GCA_031556725.1 of Lachnospiraceae bacterium. Taxonomy (GTDB): domain Bacteria; phylum Bacillota; class Clostridia; order Lachnospirales; family Lachnospiraceae; genus UBA935. Next base: position 38,687 of record JAVBSL010000032.1, read on the forward strand.
TGAGCTGGTAGAGGGTGATGTACCGGTAGTAACCATTGACTATTTATTTAATAATACTACGGCAATTATGTCCAACAATGCCAAGGGAATGGGAGAGCTGCTTACTTATATATATGGGCAGGGACATCGAAAGATTGCCTATATACACGGTGCGGACTCGGCGGTAACCAAAAGCCGGTTGTCCAGCTTTTACAGGTCGGCTGAAGAACTGGGAATCACCATACCCGATGAATATATCAGAGAAGCAGCATATCGAGATACGGAGGAAACAGCGCGCCAGACAGAATATTTGCTGGATTTGCCGACGCCTCCTACGTGTATCTTGTTCCCGGATGACTTTGCAGCCTTTGGCGGCATTAAAACCATTACCAGCAGGGGGCTCAAAATACCGGAAGATGTGTCAATTGCCGGATATGATGGTATCGTGATCGGAAAACAGGTCGAACCGCAATTGACTACATTGGACCAGGACGCGGAGTTGATTGGAAAAAGGGCAGCAGAAGAGCTGATTAAGCTGGTTGAAAAACCTAAGACTACATTGATTGAACATGTTATAGTGGAAGGAAAATTATTTCCCGGAAAATCAGTGAAAAAGATGTAATTTGAGGACTAAAGATAAAAAAACAATAAAGGTATACGAATAGCAATAAAAATAGATGATTAAATTAGATTAACAATTATAATAAAAGTTAGCTATTTAATTAAACTGTTGCTTAAAAATCGAGCTAATTTAGCTGGAATATCTTTATTGGAAGATATTATTACCGAATGATGATATTGTTATTTGGTATTAATATAAAAATTATTTTATCTTTAGGAGGAAAAGAAATGAAAAGAAAGTTATTGAGCGTATTACTTTCGACAGCTATGATTGCAGCCCTGTTAACCGGTTGTGGATCTGGCAAGACAGAAGCACCCGCCGCAGCAGAAGCACCTGCAGCAGAAGCACCCGCAGCAGAAGCACCTGCAGCAGAAGCACCAGCAGCAGACACTACCGCAGCATACACCGGAGAACTGGAGATCATGCACTTCTCAACAAGTGAAGAGTCACAGGGTAACGGTGGATCAGACGGATTCCGTACCGTATTAGGTGAATGGGAAGCAGCTAACTCAGATGTAACCTTAGTACAGACAGTACTTAACAATGATAACTACAAAACCCAGATCGCTACTTTAGCAGCAGCAAACGATCTTCCGGACGTATTCTTACTCCAGGGTATGAACACCAAGGATTGGGCTTCTCAGGGACTGATCATGGATATGACCGACATTATTGCAGCATCTCCTTATGCATCACAGTATGACAATTCCCTGTTCTACCCATTCTCCACAGATGACAAGATATATGGTCTTCCTGCTTTAACCGGCGGTACCTGCTGCGTAGTTGTATATGATTCAAAAGCATATGCAGATGCAGGCTTTGACAAATTCCCTGAAACATGGGATGAAATCGTTGCAGCAAAAGACAAATTCGGCGGAGCAGATCCGATTGCATTTGGTAACAGCGGAAAATGGCAGATGAACTCCTGCTTCCTTTCCACAATCGGTGATAGATTTACCGGTGCTGACTGGACTCACTCTTTGATTGAAAAAGGCGGCGCAGCTTTCACAGATAAGGTATTTGTTGATGCTTTAACATTTACTCAGGATATCTTTGCTTCGGGAATCTTCAATGATGACTTCAATGCCATCAACAACGAAGAAGCTCGTGAATACTATATCTCTGGCGATGCAGCGGCATTTATCGGCGGTAACTGGGATGTTTCTTACATCTACGCATCTGCTGACAAGGATCTTGTTGAAAGAACTAAATTTGCAGTAGTTCCTCAGCCTGCCGGAGCAACCGGTTCTACCAAATCTCATGACATCGGTCTGGGATATGCTGTAGCACTGAATGCTAACCTGGCTAACGATCCTGAGAAATTAGCAGCAGCTATTGACCTGGCTGAGTACATCACCGGTCCTGCATTTGCAGAATATGTTGCGATCAACTATGCATTGGGCGGACTTACCAAAGTTTCTAACGTAGACTTAAGTGAATTCGATCAGTGGACACAGGATTTCTACAACTTCTCATATGTTGACAACAATGCATGTGAAATTTATGACTCTTATATTACCGGTGCTGTTTGGGATCAGTTGAATACCGATCTTCAGACCATGGTTAACGGTGATATCGCTCCTGCTGATGTTGCAGCTAATGCACAGAAAGCATACGAAGAAAACTATTAATTAATAATTATTAGGGGTCTCGCTGGGGAAACCATCCCCGGCGGGACTTTTAAATTCTCATTATTTGGAGGGTGTAACAGATGCTGAATTCAATTCGACCAAAGAACCGGGTAATAGTTGGCTATTTGTTTATTCCGGTATTGCTCTATGTTTTTGCAGTTTTTGTACCGCTGATAACGGCGGCTTTTTACAGCTTCTTTAACTGGAAAGGCGGTCCTAACAAGACATTTAATGGAATAGAAAATTATGTGAATCTTATGAAAGATACCACTTTTTGGCAATCTTTTGGCCATAATATATTTTTAGTTGCAGCCTGTATCGTAGGGCAGATCGGAATCGCATTTATCTTTGTACTGATGATCAATTCCCGTTTGGTAAAACTAAAGGGAATCCATCGTACTTTTGGATTTTTTCCCAGTACGATTGCCGCTGTATCGATCGGTTTTATCTGGACCATGATTTATGATTATAAAAGAGGAATTTTAAACTGGTTTTTGGATTTAATCGGAAAGCATGAGTCTACACAAGTATGGCTGAATAATCCTAAACTGGTGCTTGTTTTGGTAGCAATACCGCTTGTCTGGCAGTTTATCGGTTACTATATGGTTATTATACTGTCAGCCATATCGGCCGTAGATTCGGAAATCTTCGAAGTGGCTGAGTTAGATGGTGCCAATGCATTTCAGCGGGCAATCTATATTGTACTGCCGCTGATTAAGAATACATTACTGGTGTGCGTGACCTTGTGTATTGCCGGTAATATGAAAGCCTTTGACCATATCGTGGTAATGACCAAAGGCGGCCCTGGTAATGCCTCCATGGTTATGGCGCTGTGGGGATATACAATATCCTTTAAGCAGCAGAATATGGGATACGGCAGTGCGATATCCATTGGTATCTTTGTGCTGAGTCTGATTGTCATTATGGGCTCCCAGAGTTTTATTAACGGAATTTCGAAGGATAAGGGGGTAGATTGAAATGGCTTATAATCCTAATGATATAGCAGGGAAAAATAAGGGAACAGGATCTAAGATAAGTACCGGAATCCTAAGTGTATTTTTGAACGGAATGTTGCTTTTCTTTTCTTTAACCTGCATTTTTCCGCTTTTATGGATGTTCTACTCATCCCTTAAGATAAAACGCGAGTTTAATGCCGATATAATCGGACTGCCGTCCAATCCGACACTGGATAACTATGTGAGGATTATAACAAATAAGGATTATCATATCTGGCAGTCAATGGTCAACAGTGCCCGGACCACTCTGCTTTCGGTAATCCTGATCGTGGCATTTGGCTTTATTGTAGGCTATATTTTATCAAGAATTAACTTTAAAGGAAACAGAATTGTATATTTGATGTTCCTGATGGGTATGCTGATTCCGATTCATTCACTGATGGTTCCGATCTATGTAGTGTTCCAGAAAACCGGACTGAGCAATCACTGGTATACCTTAATTATACCTTATGTGGCCTTTGGGCTGCCGATTGCGATCTTCCTGGTGGAAGGCTTTGTGAAGGCGATACCCACCGCTTTAGAAGAAGCGGCGGCCATTGACGGAAGTAGTTTTACCAGAACACTGTTAACGATTATTTTACCGGTGTGCCGGCCGATCTTAACCACGGTAGCGATCATCCAGACTTTCAGCTGCTGGAACGAATTTGCATTTGCCCTGATTCTGATCAAGGACCAGCGGCTGCAGACAGTACCGTTAGCGATGACGCAGTTTACCGGTCAGTTTTCTTCGGATTATCCAAAGATCATGGCAGCGATGCTTTTGACCATGTCACCGATTGTTATTTTGTATTTTGTGTTCAGCAAGCAGATTATCAAGGGTATGGTAGCCGGAGCTGTTAAAGGCTAACTTAAACGCAATAGAGACAACTTTCAGACGTGCGCTGAAGGTTGTCTTTTAGTTAAAATCGTTAAAAAGGTGTGAAGCCTATCAGAGGGGCTGATAGGCTTCACGAGGGGAGTATAAATAATTAATATAAGGGTCTGTAAATAGAGATGATGAAGGGGTATCTCTATTTACAAGACTTATTATAGTACGGGGAAAAACAAATTGCAATATACCAAAGTACCAAAGTACCAGCATTTTAGAGTCTCGAATATGTGCAAAATTTATAATAAAAGTAGTTTAAATGTTTTCGAAAAAATATGTATAAAATAAAAAAATATAGAAATACTACAAATGTAACTAAAACCATTTAGGAGGAATACAAAATGTCTAAAAACGATTATAATCAGAGCAGTGAAAACAAGAATCAGGAAAGCAAATCACAGAACAGTCAGAAGAACAACAGCAGCAGCTCAAACTGCAACACTAACGGAAGCAGCAAAAGCAAGAACAACAACAATAACAGTGAGTTCTAAAAGATGTAAGGAAAGGGACATCCGCAAGGGTGTCCTTTTTACATATTTAACTTGTATTGTCTATGGTATGTAAGATATAATACAAAGGAGCGGGTATCGCTGAAAGAAGGATTAAATCGAATGAAAAGATATGAACTGATTGCACCATGTCACTTTGGACTGGAAGCAGTTTTAAAAAGAGAAATTATTGATTTGGGATATGATGTTACTTGCGTGGAGGATGGCAGAATCACTTTTTACGGTGATGAAGAAGCGGTATGCCGCGCTAATATATTTTTGCGGACGGCAGAGCGTATTTTGATTAAAGTAGGATGCTTTCATGCAGAGAGCTTCGAGGAGCTTTTTCAGGGGACCAGGGAGCTGCCCTGGGAGGAATTTCTTCCGGCGGACGGAAAGTTTTGGGTTGCTAAGGCGGCCAGTATTAAAAGCAAGCTTTTCAGTCCTTCGGATATTCAATCAATTATGAAAAAAGCTATGGTGGAACGGATGAAGGCTCATTATCGCACGGAGTGGTTTAAAGAAGATGGGGAGTCTTTTCCGGTTCGGGTATTCCTGATGAAGGATGAAGTGACGGTGGCTCTTGATACCACCGGTGAATCCTTACATAAACGTGGTTATCGGAAGCTTACGGCGAAAGCTCCGATTGCCGAAAATCTGGCGGCGGCCCTGATTATGCTGACCCCCTGGAAACAGGATCGAATACTGGTGGATCCATTTTGCGGGAGCGGAACATTTCCCATTGAAGCAGCCATGATGGCAGCCGGCATCGCACCGGGCATGAATCGCTCTTTTACGGCTGAAAACTGGCCGCATTTGGTAGCAAAAAAGCAATGGTATGATACCATGGATGAAGCCTCTGAAATGGTCGATATGAGCGTTTCCTGTGATATTCAGGGATACGATGCCGACGATGAGATGGTGGCGATTTCCAGGGAAAATGCAGCCCTGGCAGGTGTTGATAAACTGATTCATTTTCAAAAGAGAGCAGTTGACCAGTTAAGTCATGCTAAAAAATACGGTTTTATCATAACCAATCCCCCCTATGGCGAGCGGCTTGAGGATAAAGCCGATCTGCCGGCAATATACGGAGCTCTGGGACAGCGCTTTCAGGCTTTGGATTCCTGGTCATTATATGTGATCACGGCATATGAACAGGCGGAAAGGGATATGAAACTGAAGGCGGAAAAAAACAGAAAGATTTATAATGGAATGATGAAGACCTACTTTTATCAATTCCCAGGTCCGAAGCCTCCGAAAATGAAGCGTTAGTGGAGCGAAAGTAGAATGCAGCAGAATTTAATGAAGAAAACAGCGATATACAGTATTATCTTTTCGATAGCAGCCTTGGGTGTGACGTTCTTTGCCGTCAGCACGGAAGCAATTGCCATTGAGAGTAAAGGCAAAGAAGAAGTGCAGCATATTGATGAAGATATCAATTATATTACAAGTGAAATTATTACTGATAGTGAAGAAACAAAAATGGCGGATGGTGCCCTGACATTTGAACTCGGCGGTGCAGATACGAATTATTTATGTATTCCTTTGCCCCAGGGAGTAGGGGCGGAGGGGATTGCCATCGAGAACCATTATATGGACGGTGAAATGTGGATTGCCTTAGCGGAGGTACCGGAGGGTTTTTATGAGAATAGTGTTATATCCGGAAACCGCGAGAAAATTATCTACGGAACATTTGAAAATTTTAATAAAGGAGTAATTTTAAAATTTGGTTTAAGAGATATTTATGAATGCCGCAGTATTTTAGAAAGTGGCAGCCTTTATATCGAACTGGTAGCACCCAGAGAGATGTATGATAAGATTATTGTGGTTGATCCGGCATTTGGCGGTAAGTCTGTGGGATTTGAAGAGAATGGCTTGCGGGAGAAAGATATTACGCTGAAGGTAGCGGAAAAGCTGAAGGAAAAACTGGATACAACCGATATAAAGGTGTATTATACCAGAATGGAAGATACGAATCCCACTGATGAGCAGCGTGTCAGGGTGGCAAATAATACAAAAGCGGATATGCTGATCCGTATAGAAGCCAATGCCGAGGGTGACAGTGGTATATATGGAACCACAGCTATTTATAATGCTAATTTCTTTATCCCGGGTTTTGGAAGCATTGAGCTGGCAAATCTTTTGGAAAAAGAAGTAGTTTCTTATATAAAAGGAAAAGCAATCGGGTTGCAGGCAGCTGATGGGACAGATTATGTGGTTATGCAGGCAACCGTTCCGGCAGCGACTATTAAAGTGGGTTATATGACCAATGCCCAGGAAGCTATTTTGCTGAAAAAAGAAGACTATTTGGATAAAATAGCCACCGGAATCTATAACGCCATCATGCAGGTGTATGAAGAATAAGTTAAAATACAGGAGCATCATGAGGATGAAAATAGTATTTGCAACCGGCAATAAAGATAAGTTACGGGAAATAAAAGATATCTTAAAAGGATATGATGCGGAAGTTGTGTCTATGAAAGATGCCGGAATAAATGTAGACATTGTTGAAGATGGTACCACTTTTGTAGAGAATGCAATTATTAAGGCAAAAGCGGTAGCAGAAGCAGTGCGGGAAGAGGCAATCGTCGTGGCCGATGACTCGGGGTTGGAGATTGATTATCTAAACAAAGAACCGGGCATCTATTCAGCCAGGTATATGGGTGAGGATACTTCCTATCGCATCAAAAATCAGAATCTGATTGACCGCCTGGAGGGAGTCCCGCAGGAAAAACGAACCGCCAGGTTTGTTTGTGCAATTGCGGCAGTACTGCCGGATGGAAAAGTACTTACAACTCAGGGTACTATGGAAGGCTATATTGATTACGAAGAAAAAGGCGCGAATGGTTTCGGCTATGATCCAATCTTCTTTTTGCCGGAGTACGGACAAACGTCAGCCGAACTGTCAGAAGAAGAGAAAAATCAGATCAGCCATCGGGGACAGGCGCTGCGGGCTATGAAAAAAGAACTGGAAGGTTATTTATAAAGGAAGAAAAAATGAAAATACTGATAGTGAGCGATACACACCGTCGGAATGATAACTACATAAAGGCTGTTGATAAAGTGGCCCCGGTGGATATGGTGATTCATTGCGGTGATGCCGAAGGAAGCGAATATATGATTACCGAAAAGGCAGCCTGTCCGGTAGAAATCATACTGGGGAATAATGATTATTTTTCGGATTTACCAAGGGAAAGAGAATTTATGGTAGGTCCCTATAAAGTTTGGCTGACTCATGGGCATAATTATTATGTTTCGGTAGAAAATAATACTATTAAGCAGGAAGCGATTGCCAGAGGGGCAGATATCGTCATGTATGGGCATTCCCATAAGCCGGTGGTGGATATTGGGAAAAATGTTATTGCAGTCAATCCGGGTAGTTTGACCTATCCGCGTCAGGATGGACGGAAACCTTCCTATGTTATAATGGAAATAGATGAAAAGCAGGAAGCACATTTTACAATTAACTATTTATGAAAATGTTATATCAATAAAATTGTTGCTAATTTGGTAAAATTTGTTGACAGAAATGTTTCCTTATTATATAATAATTTTTGCGTTGTGTAAATGTACCGACAGGATGAAATGACGGGGTGTGGCTCAGCTTGGCTAGAGCGCCTGGTTTGGGACCAGGAGGTCGCAGGTTCGAATCCTGTCACCCCGATTAAATCGGGTATGTTAAACAACATTTTTGCGGGTGTAGTTCAATGGTAGAACACTAGCCTTCCAAGCTAGATACGTGGGTTCGATTCCCATCACCCGCTTATGGTTTAGGCAAATGCCAAAACCATAAGTGTGTGTTCGTAGCTCAGTTGGATAGAGCAACGGCCTTCTAAGCCGTGGGTCGGGGGTTCGAATCCCTTCGAGCACGTTTGGAAATTTATTTTTCATATGGTGGGTATAGCGCAGTTGGTTAGCGCGCCAGATTGTGGCTCTGGAGGCCGAGGGTTCGAATCCCTCTATCCACCTTAACCAGAATTGTCCACCAGGACAAGCTTGGTGCAATAATGGGCTATCGCCAAGCGGTAAGGCACAGGACTTTGACTCCTGCATTCGCTGGTTCAAATCCAGCTAGCCCAGTTTCTTTTTCAGGTATGTTTTAGGGAAAAAAGTAAATTATAATAATGAGGGCGTGTAGCTCAGTCGGTAGAGCACTTGACTTTTAATCAAGTTGTCCGGGGTTCGAACCCCCGCACGCTCATTTAATGAAATGTCGTTGTAACCTAGTAATTATGCGGGTTTTGCGACATTTTTTATTTACTGTAAATTAGTTGAAAGAAGCACTTTTTAATGTCGTCATTATGTCGTCATAGCCATTTTATTACTGCAATGTCGTCATTATGTCGTCAATCATCCCATAAAAAATAACTACTCTGCTATTCCAAAGTAGTTATTTTAAAAACCAGCAAAGTTAAAGAGCTATTGCTTGATTAATTTTCTCCCTTGTCTTTTCCTTCTTTTCGTCTAAGTGCGCATATACATCCATGATCATTTTTGTATCAGAGTGTCCCATAAGATCACAAGCTTTTTTTATGCTGATATCAGAGTAATAGAGCATAGTGCAGTAATTGTGTCGGAAGATATGAGCAGTGAGGTTGTGTATTATCTTGTGCTGCTCGGAACCTCCGGCAGCGGTGTTCATTTTTTTAACGATTGAATGCCACATTTTTATATAACTGGATTTGCTTATTTGTTTTCCGTCACTCATGGTAAAGAGCAAAACATCAATTGTTTTTAAATAATCCTTGAGGTATGAAATAAGAAATTCCGGCATTTCGACTTCCCTGAACCCGCTTTCGCTCTTGGGGTCCTTAACAAAAGAATCATTAACATCAAAGGCAAGTGATTTATTTACCCTGATACAACCGGTCTTTAAATTAATATCCGTTCTGGTAAGTGCAAGGGCTTCTCCACGCCTTAGACCACAACCGTATAAAATGTAGACAAAAGCACGTTCCTTTGGCGAAAAAGATGCTTCTTTTATGGCCTTGATTTCCACATCGTTCAATGCTCTTTTATCGCTTTTTGGGCGCTTAGGTAGCTCAATGCCGATGCAAGGATTTTTATATATCAAACCGTCGTTTATAGCAGCTTGGAAGATTTGAGTTAAAGTCATTTTTATTTGCTCACAAGTCCTTGGATGATCCAGCCGATAGTTGATCATCCTTTGGATGTGCGTGGTTGTAACCTCACCAATCCGTATATGGCCTAAATCGTAGTCGATATGCTTTTCAATAATATTGCGGTACATGGCCTGTGTATTCTTCGATTTGCCAACCTTATAAGTATTTAACCATTCGTTAGCATATTCCCCCAGTGGTGTATTTTTATCATTGACATACCGTCCCCGTTCTACCTCATACCGTAGCCCATTAACCTTTTTCTCCACCTCAGCACTGGTGGCACCATAAACGGTGATTCTATTAGGGCGACCATCGTCTTTATACCCTATTTGTACCTTTGCTTCAAACCTTCCGTCAGCACGTTGCTTATATTTGTTTTTTCTTGGCATAGCATATCCCTCCTTAAAAATGGCATAAAAATAGCGTAGCTTTATAGACTACGCTCCAAAGGTATGCTATAATGACGTTGCGAAGGTCTGCATTCCTTTTGGAGTGTAGCAGAACCGTTCCAGTTAACACTGGGGCGGTTTTTTTATGTTTTCAAGTACTTTAGCGATAAGCTTGTCAGCAACAGCCATTTCTATTTCATCGAGTTCTGCGTAGGAAGATAGAATACTGTCCATTAAGGAATAGAAAGGAGATTCTTGGTTAAATAATAATTCTTCTACATATTTACCACGTTTATCTACTTCAAGAACCTTTCTGAACATTTCGCCATTGCCGGTGCGGAGCCATTCTTCATTAACATTAAATTTTTCACAAATATCTTCTACAAGCCTGTCACTGGGAGATCCCTTAACTATCAATTTCGATATATATGATTGAGATACCTTTAATTTCTCTGCAAAGGCGGTTTTGGTCATACCTAACTCATTTAATAAAACATCTATTCTTTTATTTATCGTTTCCATTAGTATTCCTCCTAAACTAACCCAAGTATATCAACTAAAGAATAATATGTCAACAAAAAAGTATGACTAAGTCATAAATAAGAGTTGACAACATGATTTAGTGATGATAATATATGAATAAGTCATGAACTGACAATTAAATATAGGCATCTACATGGAAAGGCAGGTGATAATAGATGATGAGTTTGGAAGAAAGAATAGAAAAAGTTACCGACACACGCGAAAAAATCCGTGATTTGGATGAAGCCAATTTACACACGATAAATATCGCTGTGGAAGTTTTATTGTCCGCTCAAAAAATGCGTGAATCGAAGGAAAGGGAAAAGGAGGTGCTTATGAGTGGAATTCCCGAAACCTAAAATGTCGAAAGCAGAGTTGATGAAGATGGGTTTTAGTGCATATGAATTGAACTGCTACGTACATCACAAACGTGCCAACGAATACATAATTAGGGCAAACCAGAGGGGGAAAGTTTCGTTTGATACGGAAGCATTTAGCAAACTTCTCAAAAGAGGGATATTACAAAAATGATAACTAACGGGGTTGCAATTCTTGGTACCCCGGACAAACAAGAAAGGAGAAACAATGAGACCAAAGTATGTGATACCAGAGATCATGACACCAGAGACAGCTAAGCACTTTGTAGTAAGCGTAACCATAGGCAATAGTGTTTTTGATTTTAAATGCACCACCGCCCATGAAGCTTATGACGCAATAGTAGATGCTGTGGCAGAATTTG
>JAVBSL010000044.1:0-18947 GCA_031556725.1 Lachnospiraceae bacterium
TAGGCTCCTGTTCTCGGTACGCTAAGTGCATCGGCGAGACAGATTATGTAAAATCCATTACAGCGATCAGAAATGGTGGATATGCCACTGCTACGGATTACATATCAACGATTACATCAATCATCAAAAAGTATAATCTCACCCAGTATGATGGATGCATGACTGGTGGAACTACGGTGGTAAAGAATCCGCATAAGGAGCCATCTGTAAATATCTGCAGGGGATCGTCCGGGGAAGTGGTGAAATGGATCCAGTGGGAGTTGTGCCGGAAAGGTTGTGCTGTAGCCGTAGATGGTGTGTTCGGAGCAAAGACGCTGGAGGCTGTGAGAGCGTTCCAGGCATCCAATAATTTGAAGGTGGATGGAGTTGTGGGACCGGTGACCAGGCAGGCTTTGAAAATTTAATGGCTATCAATAAAAAAGCGGGTTTCCAGTTAAGGTTGCCCGCTCTTTTTTATTCCGCTTTTTCTTTCTTGGCCATTGCCCGAACCTCTTCAATGGCTTTTTTAACTTCTTCCATGTCCTCACATCCTGCAAACTTATCGGCTACAAGGTTTAAGATGACCTCCATCTGCTTATCTGTCATAATTTCCTGCATTTTACTCCTTTCCCTGTTTCCAGTTATTAACCTTACCGGTTAATTATATTATATAACGATAACGTTATATAATCAATGGTTTTCTTCGTCTTTTTTTAATTTTTCCAGAACAGCATTTACTATATACCCGTTCAAACTTCCACCAGCTGCAGTTCTTATTTTTTCTTCCTGATCGGCCGGAAACCTGACAAGCGTTTTAAAGTACGCTTTTTTCTCAAACTCCGCAGTGGCTTTCATTTGTGCTTTTGAAACTTTCTTTTTTTCGTCCATATACTTATCCTCCTACCTATAACGATAACATTAAATGATTAGTATGTCAATAACGATAACGTTATATAATGTAAATATAGCAAGGGATTACAAACACCGCCTGGTTGCCGGGGCGTAAAGTTAGGCAACAGCGACCGGGAACGGCTAAAGATTACCGGGGTGAAAATCCAACATAAAGAAACCAATAAACTACACTCATATACGGAGGACAACACTATGACAAATACATTCACATTATTCGACATTCAAACCCTGATAGCAGTATTTCAAAATTCATCAATTGCGCATGATAGCCTTACACAGTTCCTCGATTCCTTTGAACTCGATGTATACAGCACAGAAGACAATACAACCGTCTTTGCAGCTGGTGGACAAAACGATATCAGTATTGAGTTCTTTGACTTTGATCATCCACTCAAGCGGACAATGTCAATTATGTACTGGGAAAACCGCAAGCCGGTAATCCTCAACTACTAAATAATTATGAGGGCGTGCCGGGAGGTGCGTTCTTATTTTTTTGTTGTTTTATGCGAAATTTTAAGGTAAAATATATAAAAACATAGGGGGAATATTATGTGGTGGAAAAAGAAAGACTGCTTAAAAATTGTGTTGCATTTTCGTGTTGCATAGTAGAGAAAACCGTATGCATTGATGCTGTAGCAACTACAGTATAGGAAAATGAAAAACATGGAAAAGCCCAGTATTCATGCCGTGTTTCTCAAAAACGGCATATTTACTGGACTTACATAAAACCGCTTTGGAAGGGTTCAAGTCTCTTTTCCTGCATGAAAATGGGAATGCATCAGCATTCCCTTTTTTTTAATCAAAAAACTCTTTTTTGCAGTCGCATTCTTTGTCATGACCGGGGAAGGCTTCGCTGGAAGCACCCAGGCAATCCACAAAAGTATCGCCAACATCAACAACCGCACCGAACTTAACGGGTACTTCAATACAAAGCATTTGATTAATGGTAAAATGGCAGGTTCCGTCTTTTGTGCCGGCGCAGGTATCGCAATCCATTGTTACGATGGGATCACAACAGCAAACGGTTCTGGTTTTGCCGGTATGTGCAAAGGGTTTTACTTTTACGGGTACGCAGACAGATACTGACTGGTAGCCGACAACCGGGCAGCCCTCTTTTCCGGGATGGGAATCGTGTGCATTTTCAATAAAATCGTATTCTGGCATAAGTGAGATCTCCTTTTTTATAATAGATACAATATCCTATGCAATTGGAAAGAATTTGCAACAAACCCTTGAAAATCGGTAGTGAATTTGTTATAATGTAATCAAACTAGGAGCAATGCAACTTTTTATATAGGCACGGATGCCGCCATTAGTCAAAGGAGTGATAAAATGGGAATCGGAATTAATGTAAATGCAAAACAGAATTATTCAGCGCTATTTAGCAGTCTGCCATCAAGATCAGGAGGCAGCAGCATTGCTAATCTGAACTTCTTGTCAGATTATGCAAGTATTAAAAATGGCAGCTATGGAAAGCTGATGAAGTCTTATTATGGGAAGGACAGTACCGCAGCCTCCACCAGCACGAAAACTTCTTCCTCTTCCATATCTACAGCAAAGGATTCTAACCAGACATTGTCTAATGTTGAGAGTGCTGCGGAGTCATTAAAGAGTTCGGCTGATAAATTATTAACTACCGGAAACAAGTCGCTGTTTAACCAGAAGGACATTACCACCAAGGATGAAAACGGCGTTGAAAAAACCACCAAGGGATATGATACCGATGCTATTTATAAGGCTGTTTCCACTTTTGTAACAGATTATAATAATATGCTGGCTAAGGGAGGAGAAAGCAATGCCACCAGTATCACCGGCAAGATTTCCTCACTGACCAATATGACGAAGGCCAATCAGAATTCGCTTTCCAAGGTGGGAATTACCATCGGGGAAAACGGTAAGCTGTCGGTAGATGAGAGTACCTTTAAGAAAGCAGAGATGTCTTCGGTAAAGAGTTTATTTAACGGAACCGGATCTTTTGGTTATCAGGTTTCCGCACAGGCATCATGGATTGACTTTGCCGCCGGCAATGAGGCAAATAAGTCCAACACCTACAGCGCTAACGGAGCTTACAGCAATAACTATTCATCAGGAAGCCTCTTCGGTTCTTATTTCTAAGCATTAGCATGTTGAAACAGGGAGAACTTGCACTCCCTGTTTTTTTTGTGCATAATTATAGTATAGAGTTAAGTGCAGGAAGTAAGCACTGGAAGGAGGGGCTATGAATCAGGCAGTGGTGTGGGCAGCATTGGGAACCGGTTTTACGTTTTTGATGACTACCTTAGGTGCAGCAGTAGTATTCATTTTTAAAAAGGATATGGGGAGAAATATTCAAAAAGCATTTTTGGGGTTTGCAGCAGGAGTAATGATCGCGGCAGCAGTCTGGTCTTTGCTGATCCCGTCCATTGAAGATACCATATCAAGGGGTGGAATCGGGTGGATACCGGCAGCGGGAGGCTTTGTACTGGGGGGCTTATTTTTATTATTGCTGGATTCCGTAATGCCGCATTTGCATCCGGGCGTGGATAAGGCGGAGGGAATCGTATCTCCTTTACGCAGGAGTACTCTTTTGGTTTTGGCTGTTACCCTGCATAACATACCGGAGGGCATGGCTGTGGGATTGGCTTTTGCCATGGCAGTGCAGCATCCGGATGAGCCGGCGATGTTTGCATCGGCCTTTGCGCTGGCCTTGGGAATCGGTATTCAGAATTTTCCGGAGGGAGCGGCAATTTCTTTACCTCTCAGACATGAGGGGATGAGCAGAAGCAAGGCATTTTTATATGGCAGCATGTCGGGAACTGTGGAGTTTATCTTTGGTGTAGGCATTACCTTTCTGGCAGCTCAGATTTTACCGTTTATGCCGTGGTTGTTGGCCTTTGCGGCAGGTGCGATGATTTACGTGGTGGTAGAGGAACTGATCCCGGAAGCACATTTGGGAGAGCACTCAAACGTGGGAACCATCGGGGTTATGCTGGGATTTTTAATTATGATGATTTTAGATGTAGCGCTGGGATAAAACCCGGAGCTTCGTGGATGTGCACAATAAACAATTGAAAAACCATAAATAAATGTACAAAATAAACAAAAACAGTATTGACTCATGTTCCGTCTCATGTTATAGTAAAAACACTTCTAATCCAAACCATTCTATTGAACATCGTGATTTTCACAATTTACCCCAGTTATTATTTTAAAGGAGCAGGATGCGAGAAACCTATGTGTTATATTTTTACAGTGCAGCAGCCTTTCGTCAGGTGGTCCTTCCGGCAATTAACAATGCGGATTATACCGTCCGGCTGTCGGCTGAACAGTTTCAGTTTCGGGAGGATGTCACTCTTTTATTGGAGGCTATTGAAAATATCTGGTATTTTCATTGGGAAAGTGAAAAACACCTTTTGGGTAACGGAGATTTTCTGAAATTGAAATTACCCGGCGGGGAGGTATTGTCATTAATTGTCTGGATAGAACAGTCAGCATTTTGGGTCAGTAAGAAATACGAATTGCCCGAAGAACGTCCGGTGACAATCGGAAGTGCGCAGAATAATGTGATTTCTTATAATGTCTTTCAATTGATTTCAGCCACTCATGCCATGCTCCTTCGGACACCGGGAGGATGTGTGGCAGCGGATAAAAGCAAAAACGGTGTTTACATAAACGGAAATAGAATGAAGGGGCAGCAAGTGTTACGTTTTGGCGATTGTATTGATCTGTTTGGCCTTCGGATCGTGTTTTTAGAAAAGGTAATAGCTGTTTATTATCACGTGGACAGCCAGCTTTCCGGTATTCGCTTACGATCCGCCATAGTGGAGAGCATTCCGCCCAATGAGCCAACCGGGATAGAATCACCTTTTCACCGCAGTCCCAGGAAATGGCGGGAGTTAGATTCGGATTGTATTGAAATCGAACCGCCGGCAGCCCGCAGTGAACCGGACCGGCAGCCACTGTTGTTAACCTTGGGACCGGCTTTTACGATGGTATTGCCGTTGTTGGTTTCGGTTGGCGTAAGCAGAGAAGCAGGAGGACAAAATGCCTATCTGTATCCGGGACTGTGGATGGCAGGTACCACCGCCCTGTTGGGGGTATTTTGGGGACTTTTTCATTGGCTCTATCGGAAAAAAGGCGGAAAATGGGAGGAGAAACGCAGAAGAGTGGTTTATAAAAACTATCTGAAGGATGTGGAAGAATATATTGCGGAAAAGTACCGGAACTGCCGTGAAATCTTATTAGAGCGGTATCAGGAATTTTTCCCGGCCATGACCTGGTTAGATATTAAAGAACGGCTTTGGAACCGGAATCCCGGTCAGTCGGACTTTTTATGCCAACGGATTGGACTTGGTGAGGCTTTGTCTTCCCTGGAAATCAGAATTCCCCGTTTATCCGTTACCATGTTCAGGGATGACCTGCGTAAAGAACCGGAGCGGCTGAAGCATGAATATGAAAGGCTGAAGGATATACCTGTCTGCGTTGACCTGGCACAAGCCCGAATAATCGGTCTGGCCGGAGGGCCGGCCAAGAAGGGAGCCACCCGGCTGGCAATTAATATTTTACTGCAAATTGCCATTAATAATTGTTATACCGATGTAAAGGTGGCACTTTTGTATAATGAGGATAATACCGAAATGAATGATTTGGTCAGTGTGATGAAATGGCTGCCGCATACATGGGCGGAAAACCGCAGGATGCGATATCTGGCAGGCAATCGCACGGAAGCGGGGGAGGTACTGTATGCACTAAATAAAATCAGTAACAGCCCTCCCGGGAGACATTATGTTTTGTTTGTGGAAGAAGACTATGGCGGTTACATGTTTGCCAGAGAAGCCAGCTTATACTTAACAACAATATTTATAGCAGAAACAATGGAAACCTTACCCAATGAATGTAACTTCTTTTTACAAAACGATGCCTGTTTTTCGGGGATCCGGAATAATATCGAAGAAAAGGCAGTTATATTTGATGAAGTACCGCTTGCCTGTGCCAGGAATTTTGCCAGAGAAATTGCCGGCATTCGGGTGGCGGAAAATAGAACCGGCGGCGAATTGACGGATTATATTCCTTTTTTATCGCTTTTCCCGGAGGAGCAGCCGGAAGCTATGGACATTGCCGGTAAGTGGCGGAAAAGCCGGATCAATGAAAGCATCCGGGTCCCCATCGGGAGAACGGCGGGGAATCGTATCCTCTATCTGGATGTTCATGAAAGGTACCATGGACCCCACGGTTTGATAGCCGGGACCACCGGTTCCGGTAAAAGTGAAACCTTGCAAACCTATCTGTTATCTTTGGCAATACATTTCAGCCCGGAAGATGTTTCGTTCTTTATTATTGATTATAAAGGCGGCGGCATGGGCAATCTTTTCGGCGATCTTCCCCATACGGTGGGAATCGTTTCCAACCTCTCCGGAAATCAAATCAGGAGGGCACTCATTTCCATAAAAAGTGAAAATAAAAAAAGACAGCAGCAGTTTTTGAACTACGGTATGAATCATATCAACCAATATACCACGGCATATAAAAATCACAAGCTGAATCTACCGATGCCGCATTTGTTCATTGTCGTTGATGAGTTTGCAGAACTGAAACGGGAAGAACCGGAATTTATGAAAGAGCTGGTAAGTGTGGCACAGGTGGGAAGAAGTCTGGGGGTTCATCTGATCTTGGCAACCCAGAAGCCGGCCGGTGTAGTGGATGACAATATTCGCAGCAACGCCCGCTTTCGTCTCTGCCTGCGGGTGCAAGACCGTCAGGACAGCATGGATATGCTGCATAAGGCGGATGCCGCAGATTTAACCGGAGTGGGACGCGGTTTCCTGCAAGTGGGAAACAATGAAGTATTTGAGCTTTTTCAGGCGGCATACAGTGGTGCCACTTATGTTGAAAAGCGTGAAAAGGAAGAAAGAATGGCCAGGATGATATCCCGAACCGGTCAGGACCTGGCAGCCAAACCGGAGCAGAGACTTTCGGCAAGCCGGGGGACAACCCAACTGGAAAAAATGGTTGTTTATCTAAAAGAATTATGCAGTGAAATAAGGTGTGAAGCCGGAAATAAAATGTGGCTGCCGCCATTGCCGGAAAAGATGGCATTAGAGGAAATGAATACGGAAAAACCCGAGACAGAAGGTTTAAGCGGACCCAGTCTCTATACCTGTGTGGGGTTATGTGATGATCCGGGCGAACAAAATCAGTTTCCACTGACATTGGATATATGCAGGCAGGGGAATATCCTGATCTGCGGAAGCCCGGCCACCGGTAAAAGTACCCTGCTGCAGACCCTATTGTATACCCTTATGTACCGGTATGCTCCCCAGGAAGTAGAATTTTATCTGATTGATCTAAGCTCACATATGCTGGGAGCATTTGTCGAAATGCCTCATGTGGCGGGAAGTGCCGGAGAAGAAGCCGGTAAATGGGAACGGATATTTTACCGGCTGAAGCAAGAACTGCGAAGAAGAAAAGAACTGTTTGCCGGCGGTAGCTATATCCATACAAAACAGCAGGTCCCAGCCATCGTACTTGTCATTGATAACTATGCGGGATTTCGGGTACAGACGGCTGATAAGTATGAGCCGGTTATCTTACAGCTGGCGGCGGAAGGAAAAAATAACGGTATATATCTGATTCTTACCGCTTCAGGAATCGGGATGGGGGAAGTACCGGGAAAGTTGGCCGGAAATTTTGGTTACCGGTTGGTATTAGAGTTAGGAGACCTGTATCAGTATGGAGAAATCTTACGGGTGAGCCGCTCTGAGGTTTATCCGGAAGCCGGAAAAAGAGGAAGAGGAATCGTGAAAGCGGAGGATAGAGTATTGGAATTTCAGACAGCCCTTGTTATGGGGGAAGAAAATGATTTTATCAGAATGGAAAAGATAAAAGAAAAATCCGCAGAAATAAGAAAAAGATATTTTCCGTATCGGGCAGAAGCCATTCCGGAAATCCCGGAGATACCGCATTTTGACTCTTTTTACAAGCAGGTAATCGGGAGGGGCGAAGAAGGGAAGGCGGATCGGATTCCCATTGGATATGAGCAGGTAAGCGGAGGAATTTATGAGATTTTGCTAAAGGAGGTTTATTGCTATTTAATATCGGGGAGAAAGAGCAGCGGAAAAACAAACTTATTAAAAGTTCTTTTTCGGATGATTCACCGGATCAAAGAAAAGGAAGTGATTTATATTGATTTTTCCGGGAAGAGCAAAAACGGTCCGGCAGGTGCCCGCAGTATCGGGACAGATCAGCAATTGTATCAGTGGCTGGAGGAGCTGGCGCCGGTGATGCAGGAACGGAATCAAGATATCCATCAGGACGGTAAGAAAGATTTTTGGCCAATCTTTGTCCTGATTGATAATATGGGAGAACTTTGTCGGCATATCTATCATCCACAGGAAGAGGTAAAGGCCATGGGAGCCTTTGTGGAACACCTTTGGGAAAAGGGAAGCGGGCATGGACTTTACTGGTTTGCCGCATGGAATCCGGAAGCAGAATCAGGTGTTCTTAGTAATCCCGGCGGTCAGACCTTTATGGGATATGGGAAGGGATTGCATTTGGGCGGAAATACGGCAATGCAGAGAAATTTTATATTTAATGATTTGAGCTACAGTGAGCAAAACAAGCCGCTGAAGCCGGGACTGGCATTAATCCCGTCAGGGGAAAGCGGCAGGACGGTTCGGGTTATTATACCTCTTATAGAGGAAGGGGAGGAAAATGATTCTTGTTGATATTTATGTGCCGGTTTTAAACCGGGTTTATGATATTTATCTGGATGCCCAAAAACCGGTAGAGCAATTGATCACAGAAATTAGTAAGCTGATAGCGGAACAGGAGGATACCAGCCTGCACGGTGACGAAAAGGAATTTCTGCTATGTGAAATGAGCAGGGGGGTGATACTGAATGCAGAATATTCGCTGGCTGAACAGGGGGTCAGGGAAGGAGCAGGCTTATTGCTGGCTTAAGGGGATATGGATGGGAGCGGAAACAATTTGTGTGAACACGATATTGATGGAAAAGGATATGGAAGCTTTGCAGTACTGTTTGCTGGAAATTTATCAAAGCATGGAGAGGCTGGAAGTAAATTTGACCCGGTTAGAATCTTTTTGGGAAGGTGTAGCCAGGGAAACCTATTTTCAAGCGGTATGGGAACAGTGGGGACAGCTATTGTCTAAGAAGCAGGTAGTCGAGGAAGGAATTGGACAATTGGAGCGAATCAGGGAGTTATATATGAGTTGTGAAAGGCAGGTGATGGAAGCAATATGGATGACGGGTGGATATTAAAATGTACACCGGAACAGTTGGAGTCGGCTGCCGGGGAGTGGCAGAGGGAAATCGGAGTACTGGCAAACCGGCTGGAGAAGATGCAGGATATAATCCGCCAAACCGCCGGATACTGGTGCGGCAGCGGCGGTGAAAGTTATCGGAAGGGAATGTCTGTGAAAATCACAGCGGCAGACGAATGTGCCGGTGCCGGCAGACAGTATTCCGGGAGATTATTACAGATTGCGGGAATTTATCATATAGCCGAGGCAGAAAACACGGAAAAAGCCGGCAGCTTAACAAAAAATATTTTAAGGTAGGGGTTTTATGTCACAGGAGAGTATGGAAATTAATTTTCGTCAAAGTATGGAGGTTGTCAGGGATTTGGAAGAGTTATCCGGTCTTTTGAAAAGGGTCACGGAAGAAGAGTTAGAGGAGATGATAAGGGGGATGCAAGGCTGCTGGAAAGGGACGGCAGCAGAAGAGTTTTTCAAAAACAGTGATGGATTAAGGGTGAAGCTGAACCAATCAGCGGCAACACTTGCTGCAAAAGCGCAAATGGTAAAGCGTGCGGCCAAAAATATCTATGAGGCAGAGCGGCAGGCCATTATTGTGGCGGAAGAAAGAAAATACAGATAGCAGGAAAAGGAGAAAAATATGGGATTAATTCAAGTAACAGCGAAACAGTTACGGCAGGAAGCGGAAAGAGTGGAACAACTGAACAATCAATTTAAAAGTCAGATTGCCCTTCTGGAAACAAAGGAGCAAAGCCTGGGAACGATGTGGGAAGGACAGGCAAAGGAAACCTTCCGCAGTGCTTTTTTACAGGATAAGGGGCAGATGGAGGAGTTTTACCAATTGATAATTAAGTATATTCAGGCCCTGCAGCAGATTGCAGTTAAGTATGAGCAGGCAGAGCAGCGTAACATGGAGATTGCAGCAAACAGAAGTTATTAAAATGGATAGGAGACGATTTATATGGAAGGTATCTTAAAAGTAACACCGGAAAAGTTAGTAGAAACATCCTCAGAATTCAGTACAGTTGGAAGCAAAATAAAAGGCCTCACGGAAGAGATGGCGCAGGCAGTGGATGGATTAAAAGGAGTGTGGCAGGGTGATGCGGCACAGATGTACAGCGGGCGGTTTGGTGCGTTGCAATCCGATATGAACAAAATGCACCGGATGATCCAGGAGCATGTCAATGATTTGCAGGAAATGGCCAGACAGTATCAGACCGCAGAGGCTGCTAATGTGGAAGAAGGAAACGCACTGGCTATTAATATTCTTACTTAATGCATAAGCTGGCAGAGTCAGAAGTCTGCTTATTATTGGATACCTATATGTATTTGAACTATGATGAAGCAGAGGATGGGCAGAAATTGAAAGATATTTTATCAAATATGGCAAATCTTCCCGAATATGAAGCGGGCGGCATCCACCGCGGAGAATTCGAAATCCTGGAAAAGGCCATAATAAAAAATCCGGAACTGGGAGAACTGCAGATTGATGCGCAAAGTTCCGGGCTCGGGTATGACAGCGGTACCAACGCTTGTATCTTCAGAGAGCAGAGTACCGAAACAGTTTATGTGGTATATCGGGGAACCGGGGATGGGGAATGGCTGGATAACGGTCTGGGTATGACCGAGACTTCCACTCTTCAGCAGCAGCGGGCACTGTCATATTTTGAAGAGGTGCTGGATGCCGGGAAGGTTGCGGAAGGACAGCGGATTATTGTAACCGGTCACTCTAAAGGCGGAAATAAGGCCCAGTATGTAACGATGGAATCCACATCCGGGGATTTGATAGACAGATGTTACTCTATCGATGGACAAGGATTTTCCAAGGCGGCGGTGGGGAGGTGGAGAGCCAGGTACAGCCATGGCAAGTATGAAGCAAGAACCAGCAAACTGTATGGTATTAACGGTGAAAACGACTATATAAATGTACTGGGTCTAAGTATTATTCCCTTGAACAATATCCGTTATCTGCATACTCCAGTGGAAAAAGGTAATATTGCGGGATATCATGACATTAAATATCTGTTTGCCACCGAAAAGGAAGACGGGCAAGTGGTTTTCAACGGGCAGAGCAACTATCTGGTCAGCAGTCAGAAGGAATGGGGCATATTTGGCCGCCGGTTATCAGATCAGATAATGGCGCTGCCAATGGAAGAACGGGCGGATGTGCGGCGGCAATCATGCAGCTGATGGAATTAAGAGGTGAGAAAAAGACCGGAATAAACGGCGAAAAGGTTACGCTGTCAGATTGGTGGGATTTATTACAAAAGGGATTGCCGGCGGCGGTCATAACGATGCTGTTTTCAGAGGAAGGGAGAGGATTGACAAATCTCCTTTTGGGGAAGAATAGTGGACAGGAGTGTACCTACATGGTGATGCCGTTACAATTATCTGACCGGAGCCAGGAGGCAGAGCAGATTGCTCGCCGGATAGAGCAGATTGCGGCCGAAACAGAAGCGGCGGGAGAAAAGTTAAAGGGATGCCTAAAATATGGCTTCCTGAATTCCATAGGAATCAGTAAAGATTTAAAGCGGGAAAGCGGAGAAATAGAAAAAACGGCAGGGTATCTTAAGAAGATGGCAGCGGTAATGGATACGGCAGCAGGGATCTATACAGCATGTGAGCAAAGTGTTGCGGATATTTGACTTTATCAGGCAATGTTATTATAATAGAAAGCATCGTTAGAAGAAACATTTGTTAAGAAAGAAGGGAAATTTATGATAAAGATTGATATCGTATCCGGCTTTTTAGGTGCCGGTAAAACTACATTAATCAAGAAATTGCTGAAGGAGGCATTAAATGAATCCAAGGTGGTTCTGATTGAAAATGAATTCGGAGAGATCGGAATCGATGGCGGGTTTTTAAAGGATGCCGGGATTGAAATTAAGGAAATGAACTCGGGATGCATCTGCTGTTCTCTGGTAGGTGATTTCGGTGCATCTTTAAAGGAAGTTATGGAGACTTACTCTCCTGATCGGATTCTGATCGAACCATCAGGGGTTGGAAAGCTATCGGATGTGATGAAAGCAGTTAAGGAAGTGGCCGGTACCAGCGGGGCAGCGCTTAATAGTGCGGTGGCAGTGGTGGATGCTGCCAAATGCAAAATGTATATTAAAAATTTCGGTGAATTCTTTATTGATCAGATCAGTCATGCGGGCACCATTATTCTCAGCAGAACCGACAAAGTGAGTGAGGAGAAATTAGCCAAATGTGTAGAACTGCTGCGTGGATATAATACGGAGGCAGTTATCATAACCACACCCTGGGACCAGCTGGAAGGACAGGCTATTCTGGATACCATTGAAAAATCACATGATTTGGAAAAGGACATGATGGAAGAAGTTCATCATCACCATGACCACCATGATCACGACCACCATGAGCATGTTCATGCTGAGCATGGAGAGGGATGTACTTGCGGCTGCCACGATCATGACCATGAACATGGTCATCACCATCATCATGCGGATGAAATATTTACCAGTTTTGGAATGGAAACACCAGTGTCTTACGATAAGGAAGAGCTGGAACGCATAATGGAAAAACTGGAGGATGAGTCTGCATACGGTATGGTGCTGCGGGCCAAAGGAATGGTGGCTTCCCCAGATGGCGGGTGGCTTTATTTTGACTATGTGCCGGGGGAAAGCAATGTGCGGAACGGGAAGGCTGATGTGACCGGAAAGATATGTGTTATCGGCGCACAGTTACAGGAAAATAATTTGAAAGAGTTGTGGAAGAAAGAAGGAAAATCATGAAACCGGTATATATAATAAATGGCTTTTTAGAGAGCGGAAAAACAGAATTTATTCAGTATACGCTGACACAGCCGTATTTTTATACCAAAGGTAAAACGTTGCTGATTCTTTGTGAAGAGGGCGAAAACGAATATGATGAAAAGCTTTTAAAGCAGCTTCAAACCGAAATGGAGATTATTGAGGAAGAAGAGGACTTTAATCCCAATCACTTGATGGAATTGGAAAAGAAATATAAGCCGGAGCGCATTGTCGTAGAGTATAACGGAATGTGGAATTTTAAAAATATGAAGCTGCCCTGGCACTGGAAGATCGAACAGCAGATAACCGTAATTGATGCCTCCACTTTTCCCATGTATTTTACTAACATGAAGTCCCTGCTTGCGGAAATGATTCGGAAATCCGAAATGGTCATCTTCAATCGAGCCGGTGGAGTTCCGGATTTGGGTGTGTACAGACGAAATGTAAAAGCCATCAATCAAAATGCGGAGATTATTTTTGAAGATGAGAACGGCGAAATAGATGAAATATTTGAAGAAGATCTGCCTTATGATTTAAAAGATGAAATCCTCGTGTTGGATAATCAGGGGTACGGCATCTGGTATCTGGATTCGCTGGAGCATATTGAGCGGTATCAGGATAAAAAGGTGGAATTTAAGGCTCTTGTCCTGAAGCCGGAGGGATTTCCCAAAGGATATTTTGTTCCTGGCCGGATGGCTATGACTTGTTGTGCGGACGATATGGCATTTCTGGGTTTTGCCTGTGAATATGATAATACGGAATCTTTAACCGAGCGGGAATGGGTGAAAGTAACAGCCACTATTACCCAAGAGTATTGGGCTGATTATAAAGGTGAGGGTCCGGTGCTTCATGCGGTATCAGTGGAGAAGACGAAGGCTCCGAAGGAAGAAATAATTAGTTTTGTATAGTACAGGAATGAAGAAAGAGGGAAAAGCAGATGCTTCATTATTCATTTTTGCAATGGCTTGCATTTTTTTATTTTTATTGTTTTTTTGGATGGTGCTTTGAATCAACATATGTATCTGTCAAAGCAAGAAAATGGATTAACAGAGGTTTTATGCGGGGGCCGTTTTTGCCCTTGTATGGCAGCGGTGCGGTAATGATGCTGGTGGTGTCGATGCCTTTTAGAGGCAGCCTGCCGTTAATCTATCTCTCCGGTTGTATCGGTGCTACGGTGCTTGAATATGTTACCGGTGTAGTAATGGAAGCTTTATTTAAGGTGCGGTATTGGGATTATTCCAATCAGAAGTTTAATTTTAAAGGCCATATTTGCCTGGGATCATCCGTCGCATGGGGTTTTTTGACACTTTTTCTGACCGAGTTGCTGCATAAAGGCGTGGAACATATCGTCTTGTGGGTTCCTCATGTCATTTTACTGGTGATCGTATGTGTAACCAGTGTTTATGTGATTTCTGACTTTACCCTGTCCTTCAAGGCAGCACTGGATCTGCGGGATATACTTGTTATGATGGAGAAGGTTCGGGTGGAAATGGAGCATATGCAAAAACGGCTGGATGTGCTGATTGCGGTTGCTAATGAAGAAATCGGTGAAAGAAAGTTAATCTCGATCCGGCATAAAGATGATTTGTTTGAAGGAATCGAAGAACAATTTATTAGGATAAAAGAACATATTAAAAAGTACCCCACTGCTTTTGTAGAGGATATCCGCGAAGAATTGATGGAAATGCGTGGCAAATTCGGGATTGCGAAGGAACGCCGTTTTCAGTTGAGGAATAGGAAGGATTTCTTCCAGAGAGGATTGATATTAGGCAATCCCGGCATGAAGTCTGAGAAGTTCAAGGAAGTTTTAGAGGAGCTGAAAGAAGCGATTCAGGATAAAATTAAGCATGACAAATAAACTATTGACTTTTATGCTTCAAAATGGTATCATGCTATTCGTGACATATGTCACGCAGTTAGCGGAAGTGTCGGAACTGGCAGACGAGCAAGACTAAGGATCTTGTGAGCAATGCGCTCGTGTGGGTTCAAGTCCCATCTTCCGCATTAATCATGAAACCTGTGGAATTAATTTTTCCGCAGGTTTTTGTTTTATTGTTATAAAAATATATATTTAGAAGTTTTATTAGCAGGAGAAATTGTAGGGTGGTGTAATGCTAACGCGAATTGTCAAGACGCCATTGAAGATGACTTTGAATTTGTTGAGGCGTATACTCACATGGAATATTATACGGTACCTTATGATTGTAGAGGACCTTTAGCGTTGTATAAAAAATGGGGAAAATGTCTTGTTAATACATTATTTATAGGTACAATAATATTATGTGGTCGCAGCGTTGGTAAATTATTGAATTTTATTTCAATTTATAGTATACTGTAGATGTAAATGGAATTAATTTGGTTTATGTAGTTATTTTCCAGGGAAGGAGTGTATATGGGAGTATCAGCAATCAGTTCAGGTATACAGGATTATGGGAAGATGGCCAGCGGCAAGAGAATCAACTCAGCGGCAGATGATGCGTCAGGACTTGCCATTGCCAATAAGATGCAAAGGGAAAGCAACGGCTTGGATGTCGGTGCCAGTAATATTAAAGATGGAATCGGTGTTGCCAATATTCAGGACGGAGCACTTTCATCTATTCAGGATTCCCTGCAAAGAATCAGAGAATTGAGTGTAAAGGCTTCTAACGGATTATACGGTGATTCGGAGAAGCAGATAATTCAAAAAGAGATAGATCAGGTACTGAAAGGTATTGAGGAGACGGCAGTAGGAACTCAGTTTAATGAGATGAAGCTGTTAGATGGCAGTATGGCCGATATGAATATTGCATCTAATCCGGATGGCTCAGGAATGAAGATCCAGATGCAGAATGCAACATTGAAGGGGCTTGGTATTGAGGGCTATAATATAACAGGTGACTTTGATATCGGTGCAATCGATGCCGCCATGGAGAAGATCAACGCTGCCAGAAGCAGTACCGGTGCAACCACCAATGCCATGGAACATGCGTATAATTATAATACGGGAGCATCGTTGGAATTAACCGGATCACGAAGCCGGATAGAAGATTTGGATATACCCAAGGCCGTTTCGGAACAGAAGAAAAACAAGCTTTTGGCAGATTACCAGATGGGAATTCAGAAAAAGAAGATGGAGAATGATTCTCTTGTAACAAAGATGTTTGGTGCTATGTAAAATGTAAAAGGTTCTCTTTTCTTATGGATGTCTTGCTATAAGAAAAGCAGAACCTTTTGTTAAATGCAGGCAACACAGGAAAAACGGCCACAACTAGGACTGGCGGTACCTGTAAAGTTAAAAGAAAGGCACATATACTATTGATAAGACAAAAAAGTGGGAGGCGCTTATCAATGGATTTTGACAATATTATTGGGGGAAGAATTAGAGAAAAGAGAGAAGAAAAAGGATTACGGCAGGATGATCTGGCGGAAAAGACTAATTTAAGTACTAACTTTATCAGTAAGATTGAAAGGGGTGTCAGACAGCCCAGGCTGGATAAACTGGTTAGAATTATAAATGCACTGGATGCCTCGGCAGATGAAATTCTTCAGGATGTACTGACAAACGACTATACTGCACGGCTTGCTAAGTACACAGAAAAAATCGGGAAGCTGACAAAGGAAGATCAGGATAAGATTTTGGCTGAGATAGAGGCACTTTTAAAAGACAAATAATGAGGTTTGGAATGTACAAGATAGGGATATGTGATGATTGCCAGGAAGATATAGAAAGAATGCGACAAATTATCCTGTCGAACTGGAAATCTTCGGACAAGGTGATTATTTATGAGTATTTATCCGGAAAAGAACTATTGAAAGATGCGGATAAGGAGCATAATCTGATTTTTATCGATATGCAGATGCCTCAAACGAATGGCATCCAGACAGCACTTGAACTGCGCAGGCAAAGAAGCGATGTTATTATTGTATTTTGCTCCGGTCTGATGCAGCCAACACCGGAAAATTTTAAGGTACAGCCTTTTCGCTATCTGGAAAAACAATTGCCGAAGCAAGATATGCAAAAAGAAATACAGGTAATTTTGCATGAGATGGAACGAAAAGCCAGTATACCATATTTAATTGCACAGTATGACGGAAAGACCGTTCGTGTCAGGGTAGATCAAATTATTTATGCTTCGATACATAATAAAGCAACTAAGTTATTTATTACGAAGGAAGAAGCGGAACGGTTGAAATTAGTTGGTGAAAAGGACAATAACAAAATAGAAGTAATATGCAACAAAAGATTAGCAGAAGTGTGGACGGAAATCAACAGGTTTGGGTTTGGATATGCGCACAACAGCTATATTGTGAATTTTAAATATATTGTCAGGAAAGATAAGTACGTTATTAAGTTGGAAAATAATGTAGAGTTGAATTGTTCACGTTCCAGGGAACCGGTCTTTTCAAAACAATTTGAGGCGTATTTGACACATGTTAAAACTGTGTAATGGGGGAGCCGAAATGGAGTTAATGTCTTACTTATCAAATATAGTTATATGTATTTTTGAAATATATATTCTCAATGATTTGTTTCAATTTGCTTTTGAAATCAAGCCAGAACGTAGACGAATAAGGCTGACGGCATCAATTCTGTTAGGAATGTCCATATTAGGACTAAATTATTTTCGGATTCCATTACTAAATATCTTGGGCGGAATTTTATTGGCTACAATTTATGGAAAAATTATTTTTAATGCAAAAATATGGGGGATTTTGATTTATAGCATACTTTTTTACATTATTGGTAGCAGTGGGGAAGTGATAGGAGATATTTTATATAGTATTATTTATCATGACCATGGCAACATAGGAAATGCTTTTTCATATCAACTATTTTTAATTATGTTGATTGACAAGGTGATTGTTTTTTCAATTTTAAAGTTAATACAGTATATTAGTAAAAAAATCAAGAATGAACCGGTTAGCGGGATGTTAGGTGGATTTTTAGTATTGCCATTGTCCACGCTATTTGTCTTATACGGGATTATTAAGTTTGACTTTTTTGAAGATATGCTGCTTGTTCAAAAAGTAGTATTGACAATTGGATGTACCTTGCTTCT
The DNA here is from genome assembly GCA_031556725.1 of Lachnospiraceae bacterium. Classification (GTDB taxonomy): domain Bacteria; phylum Bacillota; class Clostridia; order Lachnospirales; family Lachnospiraceae; genus UBA935. Next base: position 17,957 of record JAVBSL010000044.1, read on the forward strand.
TTTTTCTAATGTTTTTGTATATCATTTGATTGAGCGGTTTTCTACTGTTATGAAACAAAGGAACGATCAGGAAATTATTAATACCAAAGCAATTGCTGAAAAAAATCACTATACTGTTCTGGAGAAGATTAATCAGGAACAACGCAGATTTTCTCATGATATTACGAAAACATTGGGCACAATAACACAATTGATCCAAGGTAATGAAAATGAAAAAGTAATAGAATTGCTGGAAAAACAAAAAATTGAAATATATGATATTCAGAAAATGCAATATTGCTACGATAGTATATTAAATGGCTTGCTGGGAGATCGGATAGGAAATGCTCAAAAGTTAGCAATAGATGTAGAAATCAAAATAGATCAAACTATTAATTTTGATTTTATTGATGATTTGGATAAAATATCGATAATCGGCAATCTTTTGGATAACGCCATAGAGGCAGCAGCAAAATGTGCAGAACAAAGAAAGATTATCGTTGATATATATATGGGGAGTCCAACCTATTTAGTCATACAGATGAAAAACACCTTTCGGGATATGCCGGTTATGTTTAAAGGAGATTTTGTAACCAGTAAATCAGATAAGCAAAAACATGGAATTGGTATTAAGCGGGTAAAAGAGTTAGCAAGAAAATATGGCGGAATGTTTAGTACAATGATAGAAGACGAAATGTTTATAGTAGATATATTTTTATCCTTAGAAAAATAGGTAAAATAATCAAAAAAATGTCGGTAAATGCCGGCATTTTATTTTTTGTACAAAAACTGGATTTAAAATGTCGAAAAATGGAAAAATATAGAAATGATAAGTAGAATTAGTTATTATTAACAAAAAAGCCATATGGAGGTTGTTAATGCTTAATTCCTTTAACCAAAAGCTACCGTACTTGCCTGTCCGGTAGTTGCCGTATATAATGTCCATGATACTCTATGGAAGGACATAAGAAAGGCACTCCCTTTGATGAATACGTGCTCCAACACATATTCG
>JAVBSL010000001.1:0-137115 GCA_031556725.1 Lachnospiraceae bacterium
AACAGTTTAAACAATAATCAATTCTGCTAGAGTGGGTACCGCTCTTAGGAGCGGTACTGACCGGCGGACTATTGGTATCCAAAGCCCGGATTGAGGATATCCATAAAATGGATTCGTGGTACGAATCTCGTGGAATAATCAATTAAAGCGCTACATCAATTTGAAAATGAGTTTTTTGATATAATTTTTTGCCATAATGTGTTAGAGTATGCACCAGAGCGGCAGGAGATTATGAAGGAATTCCAGCGGCTTATTAAGCCTGATGGGTTTCTTTCTGTCCTGAAACACAATACTAATGGAAGAATAATGCAGATGGTAGTTTTATTGGATGAATTTAAACATGCAAATGATTTAATAGATGGAAAGGCTGGGGCTTCATCAAAATATGGAGTTATTAACTATTATGGCGATGAAGACTTGGTCAGATGGTCACCTGAATTTAAAATAGACAAAGTGTTAGGTATGAGAACCTTTTGGGACTTACAGCAAAATCAGGAAAAACATAGAGATAAGTGTTGGCAAGAAAAGATGATTAATATGGAATTAAGAGTATCAGTTATCCAAGAATTCCAAAATGTGGCTTTTTTTCATCATGTATTATTAGTTAAGAGATAAATTTCAACAAGAAATGCTGCGGAGGAACAGCTGATGGAAAAATCAGGACAGATAAAAGTTATAATTACCGCAGTTGCAATATTGTTAATTGCGATTATTATAGGAATCAACTTAAGAAAAGAAGCGGTTTCGGAGGAATCGTCAGGGTCGGAGCAGATCATACAGGATGCAGAAGGTCCGACAGAGGAGATCCAGGCAGAAGAACTGACCGAAACGAGAAAAACTTTTTCCGTTGAAGCAAGTGCGGCAGACTTTTTGGGTAAACAGGAAGAAGCACTTTATGAAGAGGCTTTCCGCTGTATGCGCAGTGAAAATGAATACACGTCCTATTATATAGAGGACGGTACGTTGTATATGGATGAAAATGTTTATACCGGAAAAGAAGATTCGGATGGACTGGCTATTTATGAATGGCAAGGTGCCAGGAAGATTGCTGAGCAGGTAAGGTATGTAGATTATAACGGATACCTTTACACGAATAGTGCACTCTATATTACAGTTGATGATGTGCTGCACGGAACCGGAGAATATCAGGATGTTTATATGGAGAATGTGAAATTTGCCCGTTGCTATGCCGGACAGATGCTGGCCTTGAAAAACGATGGTACGGTCTGGTGCAAAGGTTTGTCATACTCTCTTAGTGATGGCAGGGAACTGAGGTATAAAGGTTGGCAGCAGGTACTGTCGGATGTAAAGTATGCAACAGTCGGTCACTATCTTTATATGGCAATTGCCAAAGACGGTTCCCTGTATATGTGGGGAGACAACACTTTAGGGGAGTTTGGGGATGGTTCCCTGAAAACCGAAAAAGATTACGATTCGGAGGAGATAGTCCCTTTTCAGCAGGGATATCAGCTTAAATTTAAAACCGAAACATACTTCTATCCGGAGCCGGTTAAAGTTGCCGATTATATTAAAATGGTATGGCAAGGCACGCCTGGTGAGCAGTATACAGCAAACAAATATGATCAGAAGGTACGTACTTTTATGCTGACTGAGGATGACCGCATGTATGTCTGCGGCGCAGAAGTGGGGAATGAAGAGCGGCATTTTGAGTATTTTGGGGAGCTTGGTTATGATGCTGCGGGGATGGGAGTTATCTGCACAAGCGACTTACACAAGGTTAGCTTTACACAGCCATAAAATTGCATATTAGAAACGGAAAGGGATTTGGCATATGAAAATATCGAAAACATGTCAGGATAATATTCATAAATTCATCGAAAAAGAGATTGCCGAGGGAAAGCTGGCCGGCGCCAACCTTTCTCTAATCAAAGACGGCAAAGAGATATTCCATGGCGAATACGGCTATGCGGACCTGGAAAATAAAGTACCTGTGCAAAGGGATACGATCTTTAAGATGTACTCCATGACCAAGCCAATCACTTCGGTGGCAGTCATGATGTTATTTGAACATGGGTTACTAAGCCTGAAAGATCAAGTTTCCATGTATCTGCCCGGCTTTGCCAAGCAGCAGGTAATAGAAAAGGGTGTTCTTACACCTGTTCATCGGGAGGTTACGATAGAGGACTTGCTCAATATGACCTCCGGCATGGTTTACCCCGATGCAGATGAAGCCGGTGAGCTTATGGGCCGTGTCTTTGAAAAGGCACTTGCCGCTGAAGAAGCCGGTAATCCTATCGGAACGGTAGAATTTGCAAATATGATGGGGACAGTTCCTTTGGCTTTCCAGCCGGGAGAAAAATGGCGCTATGGCACCAATGTGGATGTTTTGGGTGCTTTAGTAGAAGTGATATCAGGAAAAAACTTTGGTGATTTTTTGCAGGAAGAGTTATTTATTCCCTTAGAAATGACAGATACGGATTTTTATGTGCCGGCAGAAAAGCGGAATCGTTTTTCCAAATGCTATGAGATGGATTTGGAAAAAGGAACGGTTACTCCCTATCAGGATAAACATCTGATGATTCTGGACTTTAAGAAAATGCCGGCCTTCCAGTCAGGCGGGGCCGGGCTGGCTTCCACACTTGTTGATTACGCCAAGTTTTCACAGATGCTTTTATCTGGCGGAACGGTTAACGGCAGACGGTATCTGGGCCGTAAGACCATTGAGTTTATGATACAGAATAAATTAACCCCGGCACAGCTTGCCTATGCCGACTGGGACGAACTGCAGGGCTATGGTTATGGCTGTTGTATGCGTGTCCTGATGGATGTGGGGAAAGCCGGTCACAACGGCAGTATCGGCGAATATGGCTGGGGTGGCTGGATGGGTACCTATGTAGCCATGGATCCGGTTGAAAATCTGATCTTTCTATTAGGTATCCAACGTTTAGGTGTTGACGGCAGCCGCTTTACCCGGGTGTTGAAGACGTTGGCCTATAGTGCCCTCTAAAAACAGTAAGGAGCAATCATGCAAGCGCAAGCTAAGAATAAAAGCGGATTTTATAGTAAAATATTTAAACTGGTATTGCCTATCGTTATTCAGAACTTATTGAGTGCGACCATAAGCTCTGCCGATGTTGTCATGCTTAATTATGTGGGACAGTCTTCTATCTCGGCAGTGTCCCTGGCCACCCAATATGCCAGTATTCTGTTTATGGTCTATTACGGCCTGGGTACCGGAGCAACGATGCTGTGTGCCCAATATTTCGGTAAGGGGGATATGCGGGCCATTGAGGTAGTGGAAGGCATAGCGTTACGTTTTTCAATTACCATATCAGTGGTTTTTGCAGCATTAGCTGCTACGATTCCCCATCTGATGATGAAGGTTTTCACCAATGATCTGGAACTCATTGCGATTGGTGCGTCTTACCTTAGATTTGTCAGTATCAGCTATTTGTGTTGGGGAGTCATCGAAATATATCTGGCGGTTCTGCGGAGTATCGGCCGGGTTGCCATTAGCACCATGTTAAATTTTATTGCCTTCGGGCTTAATATTTTCTTGAATGCGGTATTTATTTTCGGATTATTCGGAGCACCCAAACTGGGAGCTATGGGTGTAGCCATAGCCACTTCCTTGTCACGGGTGGTAGAACTGATCGGTTGTTTTGTTGTTTCGGCATTGAGTAAAGACATCCGGCTTAATTTCAAATTTATGTTTATCCGCAACAAGCTTTTATTTAAAGATTTCATGCGTCTGTCGTTGCCGGCTCTTGGTAATGATGTTGCGTGGGGAGTGGCATTTTCCATGTATGCGGTAATTATCGGTCATATGGGTTCTGATGCGGTAGCAGCTAATTCCCTGGTTACGGTAGTTCGTAATTTCGGAACAATCCTCTGCTTTGGTATTGCCAGTGCCGGCGGAATATTACTGGGCAAAGTAATCGGTGAAAATCATCTGGAGGAAGCCCGGGCGGATGCCAGGAAGTTAATGAAGCTGACGGTATTAAGCGGGGCGATAGGAGGCCTTATTATATTGGCAGCGACACCTTTGGTATTAAGATATGCAACCCTTTCGGACACTTCCATGCACTACTTGAAATATATGCTTCTCATCAATACCTATTATGTTATGGGAGCAGCGGTAAATACGACCTTGATTGCCGGGGTGTTCCGGGCCGGCGGCGACAGCCGCTTTGGGTTTATCTGCGATACCATCGATATGTGGTGTTATGCCGTCCCATTAGGATTTCTGGCTGCCTTTGTCTTTAAGCTGCCGGTACTGTGGGTTTATTTCCTGCTTTGTACCGATGAGTTTGTGAAATGGCCATGGGTAATCAAGCATTATAAGAGTGGGAAGTGGCTGAAGAACATTACCAGAGACAACCTGTTTGATGATGTGACATAAGCGGGGATAAAAAATGTACGAACCATATGAAATGAATGAAAAAGAAAAGAAGATACCGAAAGAAATACAGATTAGTCTGGGGATAGCCATTTCCTGCCTGCTGTCATCTTTATTTCTTCTTTTATTTAACAATATCATGAATCCGGAAGGAATCTATCTTCGAACATGGGCGGGGCTGTTGGGCCGAGGAATCAGTTGTCTGGGTCTGCCGGCTTCGATCGGCATCTGTGTTTGGCAGGTTTTCCGATATAAAGAGAAAGCGGGTAAAATCCGGAAGGGAAGCACAGCAGTTGCAGTCGGAAAGCTGGTTTTTCTGACAGTTTATATTATAATCTTAATCGCTATGACCTTCTTCATGATCGTGTCGCTGTTATTTGCAGAAAAGGAAACAAAAGCGGCGAACGGATTTCTTGCGGGTGACATGGTATATTATGAAGAGTACACATGGCTGCTGAAAAAGCGCTATGTTCCGACCTTTGAATGGGTAAGCCGGGAGATGGAGAAGCAGTATCAGATAACGGTAGAAAATGCAGAAGGAAATAGCCCGCAAACAGGATTCCAGAAATATACCTTACAAACGGAAGGGGAAGATGGGTTATTGACATTTCATGTTTACCCCGGTCCTTTTCTTGATTTTCCCAATGATTATATACAGGTAAAGGCCAATCAGATCATCCGTGCCAAAGCCGGTGAAATATGTCCCACCAGACCCCTTACCGATTTGCGGGAAGAGGGGTTTATCAGAGCCCAAAAGGTTACGGGGATATCCCTCCCCTGTTATGGCCGGAAGGATGTAGAGGAATGTTCACGGATTGCCGCAGAGCTGGTCAATGAAGTGCAAAAAGATCCTTTGTTTAAAGAAGAAGGTGCCAAGCTTGTAGTGGAATGCCAGGGGGGTGACTATTATGGGAAAAATATTGTTATTCCCATAGGGAAATACGGGAATAACGATAAGTATACGGACTGGAGCATTATCTGTTTAAGTCTGTTGGAAAATTATGAAAAGCATGAAAAACAAGATATAAATGAAGAGGTAAATGACCCCGATGCGGAAGAGACGCTTAAGGGGGAAAATTATGAAGAGTCGGCTTTTTATATTGAGGGGGCCTATAAAGCCTTATATGAAAAGCTGTTTGCCCCGGAAGGCTATTATTATGAAACAAGTTACAATGCCAAAGGCAATTTTTATGCATACCTGGCTACAGGCGGCGGAATGTTGGAAAGTACCGAAGGTACCTTCAAAACGGTGGAGACAGTAGTTTATGACAGAATATCTAAAAATGAAAAGTGTCATTTGTTTGTCCATTATATAGATTATTACCGGGATGGGGAGCAAACCGTTTACACCACAAAAATAGTCAATATGTATGCTGTTGACATGGGAACCGGCGAGGTATATATATCGGATCGTCATGCCTGGGCAGATGTGGGGACAAAGGAATACTGTGAGGCAACCGGAGAGCCTTAAAAGAGAAGGAGAGCAGAACTGAAAGAAGGATGGTTCTGCTCTCTTAAATAAATTAGTGATTTTTGGCCTTGATGATACGCCATATTGATTTGATGATCTCCGACAACAGGACAACACTGCCCGATACTCCGAATATTTTTAGCCACATCATCATTGGCAGTGGGATGGTGCCGAAAAAGGCTTCGGCAAACTGAATAATGATTATCTGCAAAAGGAAGGTAACGGATATCACCACCAGCATCAATTTATTTTTCAACAGGTTTTTAAAGATACTGACTTCATGTAATTCCCGGCAGTTAAAGGCATTGAACAGCTGGAATAAGGCAAACAGTGTAAACAATACTGTGGGGACCTGTTCCGCTGCAGCACCCAGGAAATTCACTGTATACTGCAGCAGAAAGACAATGGAGATATACAGGCCGGTTATGCCGATTTTGATAAGCATCGTTTTAGAGAGAATATTATCACTTCGCTTTACCGGCTGCTGCTTCATCAAATCATCGGTAATCGGTTCCAACCCCAGAGTCAGAGCCGGGGGCCCATCCATAATGATGTTGATCCACAATAACTGCAGGGCGGTAAAGGGAGATTCAAATCCCATTAAAATGGAGGTCAGTACCACAATAACGGAGGACACATTGACGGTAAGCTGAAAGCTGATAAATCTTTTGAAGTTTTCATAGATTCCCCGCCCCCAGCGGATTGCTTTAACAATGGTGGCAAAGGAGTCGTCCAGCAAGACCATGTCGCTGGCTTCCTTGGAGACTTCGGTACCGGAAATTCCCATGGCAATACCCACATCGGCGTTTTTTAAGGCCGGGGCATCGTTGATGCCGTCACCGGTTACCGCCACCACATTACCCTGTGATTTTAGCAGCTTAACCACCCGCATTTTAACGGTAGGTGTACTGCGGGCGATGACACTGATCTGAGGCAGCATTTTTAAAAGTTCTTCATCGGAAAGATGTTCAATATCCCTTGCTTCCACGGCCAGATGTTCCTCGTCTAACAGATGCAGCCGGTCGGCAATGGCGGTAGCGGTGTTAATATTATCACCGGTGAGAATCTTCAGGGATACACCGGCGACCCGGCAGTTTTCCACAGCTTCATAGACATCGGAGCGAAGGGGGTCAGCAATGGCGACAAAGCCGTCAAAGTGCATATGACTTTCCACTTCTTTTTCCATCAGGGAAGGACATTGATCACAACCCGGGCATTGCTCCAGAGAGCGATGGGCAAAGGCAATAACACGGCAGGCTTTTCTTTGATATTCTTCCATCTGAGCTTCGATAGCTTTTTGCTCAGCATTGCTCAAATCGCAGGAGCGGAATATTTTTTCCGGGCTGCCCTTGGTATAGGCAATACAGTTGCCGGTGTCCCGGGTAATGGTGGTCATATCCTTTTCCTCCGAGGAAAAAGGGAAAACGCTTCTTAAATCAGCCTCATGGCGATAGTTGCGATAGTCAAAGCCGGATTCTCCGGCCGCCACCAGCAGAGCACATTCGGTGGGATTGCCGATAAAGGTGCCGTCGACCCCCAACTCGGCAGTACTGTTGACACAAATGTTATATAAAATAGCCGGATCTTTAATGCCGCCAATGACGGTCATTTTATTTTCCGTCAGGGTACCGGTTTTATCTGAACAGATGACATTAATACAGCCCACTGTTTCAGAAGCGATCATCTTTTTCACCAGGGCGTTGTGTTTAGAGAGCTTAATAATATTAATGGACAGCGAGACTGCCACAATGGTCGGCAGGCCTTCCGGTACGGCGGCCACGATCAGGACAATACTGGTGACAAAAGCTTCCATGATTTCTTCAAATACCAGTCCGTCATGTAAGGCAAAGGATATTAGCTGGGTAATAAATACAATAGCGGCGGCAATGACACCGAAAACGGTGATGGTTTTGCCCAGCCGTGACAGTTTTTCCTGCAGCGGAGTAGAAGTCCGGTCAGCAGTAGTAAGTTCCTGCGCAACCTGGCCGAATTCGGTATGATTGCCCACAGCGGTAACCACCATTTTCCCGAAGCCACTGGTAATATAGGTGCCGGAATACAGCATATTGTGACGCTCGGCAACGGGTGTTTTTTCATCAGTAATTACATAGTCAGCATCTTTTTCGGCCGGAAGGCTTTCGCCGGTAAGAGCCGATTCATCAGCAGCAATTCCCATACTTTCCAGTAATCGGCCATCGGCAGGGAGCTTGTCACCGGTGGCAAGCAGCAGAATATCACCTACCACAATGTCTTTTTGATTCAGCATCACCGTACTGCCATCGCGCAGCACCTTCACGGTAATATCCTGATTAATCCGGTTCAGAGCTTCAAAAGCTTTGGCACTTTTACCTTCCATTACTACAGTAATGACCACAGACAGCGAAATTGCGACAAAAATACCGATACATTCCAGGAAATCTGCTTCACCGCCGGTGGCTGAACGAATAATATTTACCGTCAGGGCAATGAAACCGGCTGCGATCAGCATGATTATCATGGGTTCGGTGGCAGCATTCCAAAGGCGCTTGGGTAAAGATTCTGATTTGGCTTTGCGTAAAGTGTTGGTGCCGTGTTTTTTGGCACTTTCATCAGCCTGTGATGTAGTTAATCCATTCTCAGGATTGGTCCCCAGTTTAATAATCAGGTTTTGTCTGGTTTCTAAAAAAAATTTCATTTCAATTCCTCCTTGTCTTAAATAACAGAAAAACTCAGGTACGACTTAAGCACTGTACCTGAGTTTTTGTAAAAAAAACACATGCACGACCACTTAGCCATACATGAGTCTCATTATTTAAGGCAAGCCAGATTACTAAATCAGTAAACCGATAGTAATCAGTATGTTGACTTGTCACGCAAATGCGCCAATTACTCCCTCACGAGTTATTCTGTTGGATTTGAGCATAACATAGCAGGTTATGGAATGTCAAACAAAAAAACAATTAAAAAATTATTAAATCGAGTCCTGCGGGCCGCTTTGCGTTCAGTTGTGGCGACAATTGCTTATTGCTTTACAAAAAGGGAGGGCATTTGTATAATGAAGAAAAATGAGTTGGGGGTTAGGATGATGGAGTTAAAGAGAATTGAACTGGATTTTACGGTGTGTAAGATAGAGGATATTACCGGGGTGGATTTTGGCCGGGAATTTGTGTTTTTGGCTAAGACGGATGAAGAATTATCACTGGTCTGTGAGACGGATTGCGTGCCAGGTAATGTATTGATTGCTGAAGACGGGTGGAAGGCACTTAAGATAATTGGTATGCTTGATTTTGGTATGGTTGGGGTGATAGCTGAAATATCCCGCCACCTGGCAGCGGCGGGAATCAGTTTGTTTGTTGTTTCTACTTATAATACGGATTATATCCTGCTTAAGGCGGATAGCTATGAAGCGGGGATAGAAGTATTGAGGAAACACGATTATATTATTCGATAACTGGGGTGATTAAATCCCATAAAGGGCAATCCTTGCGGTAGGGAGTAAGGTCCTCGGTGGGGAAGGGGGTATTTACCCAGCCCCGGGCAATGAGGCTATCATCCCGGTAGTGATAAACCAGTTCCATGTGGATGCCGTCTCCGCTGACGAAGAAATTAGTATAGTACCGGCCCTCCACCCAATACTCGGAAAGAAGCATTTCGGTGAAAAGCTCCGGCTTCAGGTAAAGCAGGGGAGCGCAGTCGGGATCTTCTTCCAACATGGTTTTGATCCACATTTCAGTAAAATCATCATTAATGTTGATGAAATCATACACATCGTAGACGGTTCCGTCTTTCAAATTAATATTCAAGGTATATATATCTTCAAATTCACCGAAAATACTTCCCCAGAAATAATGATCACGGATGATAATACTGACAAAATTTTCATCCATATATCCGATTTGATAATCAACCACGCTGCTTAAATAAAGATACTCATTATCTGCCCATTCCTGCGTGTTTTCTTCGGTGGGATGCAGGTAGAAATCTTCGGTGTTCTTCATGGCACGGTCTCTGATCCTGAGGTTAATCTGGCTTTCGTATTCACTTCCGGTGCCGATTAACTGGGGATAGTATACTTCAAAATCAATATATGTGTCCTCATCATGATAGTAATCAGTAAAGGAAGATTCCTCAATATGATAGGGAAGGTCATCAGCCGCATAAGGGTTGAGCACTAAAGGCTCATCATCATATTCCTCATCATAATTAAAATCGTTGTACTGGTAATCATCGTACTCATAATCATCGTACTCATAGTCATCGTATTTGTAATCATCATAAATATAATTACTCCAATCGTCATAATGACTCAAATCATACTTTAGTAATTGTGTAAAGAAAAATGCAAAAATGAGAAAGGCAATCAGGATAAGTAACCCACCGCCAATAGATAAGCCGATAATCAATCCTTTGCTGCTGGAAGCAGGCTTGATGTCGCCGGGGTAGATAAGAAACTGCATAGAGACCGGCGCTGACTCATCCAAAGCCACCTCCCGTTGGCAGATACGAAAGCCCAGATAACTGAACATCGCAATATCCGCCTTGGAGACAGTAGCGGTAATACAGCTGATCCGTAACTGGTTGGCACAAATCTGATAAATTTCCTGAAAAAGCAGTTTTTCCAAACCGCGATTTTTCCATAAGTCTTTGACATGCAAACATGCAACGTGACCACGGTTGGTCAAAATGGCGAGGCCCAGCGGGTTGAAATCATCATAGCAGCCCAAAACAAAAAATTCTTTGGATCGAATTTTGTGGAGTAAAAAGTCTTCCTCGATTAATGTCCGGTCATAGTTAAGATATGAGATGGCATCGGTTATATTTGCTTCGGTTATTGTTTTTACTTGCATGTGGACCTCCATTGATATGATGAATAAACATTATTTATATATTATAACATTTAGGTGAGAATTGATATATGTTGTTAAAAAAACAAAGAAAATAGTCAAAAATGGAAAGATTGTAATATTTAGAAAAATATGATAAGATTACATATTAAATGTTGCACTGAATGGATTATTTTGTGGAGGTTTTAGAGATATGGATATGGAATGGACCCGTGAGGAAAAACTCGCACTAATCCGCTTTAATGGTGGGAAAAAGGAAGATATTTTAAGCATCTTGCTGGAATTACAAAAGGCATCACCGAAGGGATGCATTGACAATGATACGGCAAGATTGGTTGCGGAGTATCTGCAGATGCCCTACTCGGAAATTTGTCAGGTAGTATCTTTTTACGATATGTTGGAAACAAAGGTACAGGCTGAATTTGTTTTTAAAATATGTAACAGTACGCCCTGCTTTTTCTCAAGAGCCAATGATATTGCTGACTTTTTGGAAAAGGAGCTTGGGATAAAGATGGGAGAGGTGACACCGGATGGCAAATTCTCTTACCATTTTGTACCTTGTGTGGGCGCATGTGACATCGGACCGGTGGTCTGCGTGAAAGATGCTGTTTACGGAAATATAACCGCTGATTTTCTGCGGCAGTTGATTAATGAGCTGCGGACCGGCAAGCGTTTTACTTAAGAGAGAGGAGCGTTTATGCAAGAATTTGAACCTGTTTTGTTAAAACGGCAAGGAAAGATGAAAAATCCTGCCTCAGCAACTGAATATTGCGCCCTTGGTGGATTTGAGGCGCTTAAGAAAGCTGTGAAAATGACCGGCGAGGAGATTGCCGATGAGATGAGAGCAGCTAATCTGCGGGGCCGCGGCGGTGCCGGTTTTCCCCTGGCAGTAAAGTGGAAGGGAATGTACGAAAATCCGGATTTCCCCAAATATCTGGTTTGTAACGCTGACGAAAGCGAGCCGGGTACTTTTAAGGACAAAAAGTTACTGGAAACAGATCCTTTAAGTGTTATCGAGGGTATGCTGATAGCCGCATATCATTTCCGGTCAGAAAGAAGTTATATCTATATCCGTGGAGAGTATAAGCTGATTCAGGAACTCTTCATAGAAGCAGTACAGAGTGCGGAAAAAGCTGGATTTATGGGAAAAAATATCATGGGGATTGAAGGCTTTGACCACATGATAACCGTGATTTCCGGCAGTGGAGCCTATATTTGCGGTGAAAACTCAGCTCTTCTTAATTCCATTGAAGGCGGTGCCGGCAGACCTCGTATAAAACCCTCCCATGAGATGGGATTATACGGTAAACCGACTCTTGTTAATAATGTGGAAACCTTTGCCTGTATTCCGGAGATTGTGAATAAGGGCGGTAAAGCGTTCCTGGAATTAGGTGATGAAAGCGGGGGCGGAACAAAGCTGATTTCGCTTTCCGGACATATCAAGAATCGTGGTGTATATGAGATTCCGTTAGGGGTTCCCTTGCACGAGATTTTATATTCCGAAAAATATGGCGGCGGAACATCTACCAGCCGGCCCATCCAGTTTTGTCATTTTGGCGGGCATTCCGGAGCAATCGGTTTTAGTGAGCAGTTAAACTGTAACTACAGCTATGGTGATCTGCAGGCCAATGGTTTGTCCATCGGCTCAGGAGCGATTGTTGTTATGGATTACAGTGTAGATGTTATTGAGTATTTGAAAAAGGTAATGGAGTTTTTTGCCCACGAGTCCTGCGGCCGTTGTACCCCTTGCCGGATCGGAGTAGTCCGGATGCTGGAGCACATCAATTCCTTTTATGAAGGAACGGCAGTGGAAGGGGATATTGAAAAGCTGGAAGAATTGATTGAACAGGTAACCTCTCTTTCCGCATGCGGGTTGGGACAGGCTTGCGGAACAGCCGTAAAATCTGTGCTGAAGCAGCGCAGAGGAGACTTTGATTCACGGATAGGAGGGCTTAGATAATGTCAGACTACATAAATATTACAGTAAATAATAAGCCTTGCCAGGTGGCTCCCAATACTTCCATATTGGAAGCCTGCCGCGGAATGGGAATAGATATTCCCACCCTTTGTTATTTGGAGGATGAACTGCCGGATGGTTCGTGCCGGATGTGTATCGTGGAAGTGGAAAACGGATACAAAAACGGTCTTGTAGCATCCTGTAATGAGTCCTGCAAAGATGGGATGACGGTTTACACACATTCTGATAAGGTAAAGGAGTCAAGGCGCTTTATTCTGGATCTGCTGTTAAGTAATCACACCATGAACTGCTTTGCCTGCGCCAAAAACAGTATTTGTAAACTGCAGGAATATGCGCTGGAATATGGCATTGACAGAACCAGTTTTGAAAAGGGCAAACGTACAAATATCGGCGGTCAGGATACCACCAGTCCGTTTTTTAACTATAATCCGGAACTTTGTATCTTATGCTCCCGATGCGTGCGGGTATGCCAAAAGAAACAGGGCCGGGCAGCAATTGGCATCTTAGGCCGGGGATTTTCAGCTAAAATCAGTCCGGGATATGATTTGCCATGGAACCAGTCCGATTGTGAATCCTGCGGTAACTGTGTTTCCGCCTGTCCCACCGGTGCCCTTTCTGCCAAAGACAATAGACGGGATTATCGGATGTGGGAAGTGGAAAGTGTTCGGACCACCTGTCCTCACTGTGCCACCGGATGTCAGATGGATCTGTTAGTCAAGAATAATAAGGTGGTGGGTGTGAATCCGGCAAACGGTCCTTCCAATAAAGGATTGTTGTGCGTAAAGGGTAAATTCGGTTCTTATAAATTTATCGGTTCTTCGGACCGCCTGCAGCATCCATTAATTAAGAAAAACGGTATATTTGAACAGGCTACCTGGGAGGAAGCTCTTTCCCTGATAGCTGATAAACTGGGAGCAATCAAACAAAAAGACGGTGCTGATGCAATTGCCGGTTTTTCCTGTTCGCGGGCTACCAATGAAGATAATTATGTGTTCCAGAAAATGATGCGTGCTGCTATCGGTACCAACAATGTGGATAACTGCGCCAGAGTATGCCATTCGGCCTCGGTACATGGCCTGGCGATTACATTAGGCTCCGGTGCCATGACCAATCCCATCGAGGATATTACCCAGGGCGTAGATGCCATTTTACTGGTGGGTTCCAATCCTACAGAAGCCCATCCGGTTGTAGGTGCGCAGATCCGTAAAGCCGTTCGGGAAGGTGCCCGGCTGATCGTGGTGGATCCCCGAAAAATAGATCTGGTGGATCAGGCAACGGTTCATCTGCAGATCAAGCCGGGAACCAACGTTGCTTTTGCCAACGGGATGATACATATTATAATCAAAGAAGGATTGTGCGATGAAGAATATATCCGTAATCGTACCGAAGGCTTTGAAGAACTGCGCCGGATTGTTGAAGAGTATACTCCGGAAAAAGTAGCTCAAATCTGCGGTATTGATGCAGAAGACCTAAGAAAAGCAGCAATGATATATGCCAAAGCAGCAAAGGCACCGATTATCTATTGCCTTGGAGTTACCGAACATTCCAGCGGTACGGTTGGGGTAATGAGCTTATCCAATATTGCCATGGCAGTGGGCAAGCTTGGTAAATCGGGCTGTGGGATCAATCCTTTGCGGGGCCAGAACAATGTTCAGGGGGCCTGTGACATGGGATGTCTGCCCAATCAATTCCCGGGATATCAGAAGGTGGCAGATCCGGAAGTGGTGGCCAAGTTTGAAGGCGCATGGAATACTAAGCTTAATCCCAATATCGGTTTGATGTCTACGCAGGTTATTCCGGCGGCTAAGGAAGGAAAGATAAAAGGACTTTACATCTTCGGTGAAGATCCGGTAGTAACCGATCCGGACACCGCTCATGTAGTTGCAGGACTTAAAAATCTGGAGTTTATGGTGGTACAGGATCTGTTTATGACCGAAACGGCACAGCTTGCCGATGTGGTACTGCCAGGGGTGTGCTATGCTGAAAAAGAGGGCACCTTTACCAATACGGAACGCCGTGTGCAGCGGGTTCGTAAGGCCGTTGACGGGCCGGGCGAAAGCCGGTTGGATTATGATATTTTCAGTGATGTTATGACCCGTATGGGGTATCCTTGTGAATATCAAAGCGCTGCGGACATTATGAAAGAAATTGCATCTGTAACACCGTCCTTTAAGGGTATCAGTTTTGAACGGCTGGATAATGGTGAAACATTGCAGTGGCCTTGCGTGAGCGATACCGACAAGGGTGTGTATTATCTGCATAAGGATAAGTTTTCCAGAGGGCTGGGGCTCTTTTACCCGGCTGAATACAAACCCTCTCAGGAGCTGGCTGACGAGGAATATCCGCTGGTGCTGATTACGGGCCGGATGCTTTATCACTATAATACCGGAGCCATGACCCATAGAACCGAAGGAATCCAGGAAGTAGAAGACAGCTCTTACATTGAAATCAACTATGAAGATGCGGCTGAGCTGGGAATTGCCCATGGCGGTCTTGTTAAAGTGGCTTCCCGCCGGGGTGAAATCGAAACGGTTGCCCGGGTAGGTAACAGGGTGAACACGGGAGAAGTATTTATGACCTTCCATTTCCCTGATGGCAATGCCAATAAGCTGACCAATTCGGTGTTTGACGATATTGCCCATATACCGGAATATAAGGTTTGTGCGGTTAAGGTGAGAAAGGCGTGAAAAAGCTGTGACGGAGTCCGCAAGGAATTATAAAATAAAGAGATATGACTTTAACGATAGTATGGAAAAGCTTTTTGAGGATATCGTGGCGGTTGAACATACACTTATGCTGGTTATGGAATCAGGAGAATCTTTTGAAGTAGCTTGCACCGCAGATGAATATTTAAAAGAACTGGTAATCGGGAGATTGTATACGGAGGGCTTCATAACAGAAGCAGCAGATGTAAAAAATCTGGATTTTTCCAACGATAAGAGCAGCGTCAGGGTATCCGTAATAAGTGAGGGAAAAAAGCATTTACAGCCTGAAAAAATAAAAAAGGCTTCTGTAGATATGCCGGAAGTTAAGGAATTAATTAATATATTCGAAGAAAACGCGAGGCTTGCTGATGATACCGGTGCCATGCACAGTTGTATGATCTGGGCAGGCGGTAAGGTACGTTGTACAGCCTATGATATGGGGCGCAATAATGCTATTGACAAGGCAGTGGGAATGGCTTTGGAACAGAAGCTTGACTTGCGGGTAAGCATGCTTTTCACCAGTGCCCGTGTTCCGGCCGGAATTGTTGGGAAGGCAGTTAATGCAGGGATTCCGGTTGTAATCGCAAGGGGGGCACCTACCAGCGCAGCAATTGAACTGGCCAAGGCGCACGATATAAGACTTTTGGCATTTGCCAGCCGACAACGGGTTAATATCTATTGTTGAGATAATTGGCAATGATGTCACAAATGGCGCTGTAATCATCTGGGGATACCGTGGGAACATTGTTAAGACGAACCGCAGTATCCGTACAGAGGCAAAGCAGGGTAGATGGGTCACAGACAGATGCAGCGGAAACAGCTTCCCGCAACACCTCTATTTTGGGGTAGGGACTGTGTTTGCCCCCTTCATACAAAACCAGATCAGCTTCGGGAAAACAGGGAAGAAGCTCTTCGAGAGCAGTACCTTGGCAGGATTTGGTAAGCATATAGCGATAATCCGAATAGACCGCAACATTTGCGGCGCCGGCCTGACGCAGTAGGAAGCTGTCGGTGCCCGGTACGTCAGGGAGGAAATCGTGGCCGTCATGCTTGACGACAGCAATATTATAGCCTGCTTGATGCAGCAAAGGAATGATTCCGGCAAGTAAAGTAGTCTTGCCGGAATTTTTAATGCCGCTCACGGCAATCACCGGGGGTGGCAGTGTTTTTTTCAGCAAAAGAGCATATTCTTCCGGGGTGTTGATATTTGCCACTGTTTCATCCGGGTAGACAGAGTGCTTTAAGGACACTTCCTTTACCCGCAGTTCCCTTAAAGCATTTCTCATTCTGAAATCACCCTGCAGGATCTGCTTTTTCAGTACCGGCATGGTACTTTTGGAATAATATCCGCAGAGCGGATGTACCCGGCCATTGCGGTCGGAAAGGATAATGACATTGGTGTCATTACCTGCATAGGACAAAATATATTCTGCCAGTCCGTGCTTGAAAAGGGGCATATCGCAGCAGACCACAAACAGACCCTCCGAACGGCAGGCCATAAGGGCAGAGTAAATACCGCCAATGGCACCACTGTCAGGATAAAGATCCGGTACGTTTGTGAAACCATTCAAACTCAGTGATTCGGAGGTGCCGGTAGAAAGCAGCAGTTCATCAAAAAGGGAAGCACCGGATTGGCGAAGCTCAGCACCGATACGCTCTAAAAAAGTCTGGTTATCTATGGGAAGGTAGTTCTTATCTCTACCCATTCGGCGGCTTGTACCGCCACCAAGAATGACCGCGCTAGTCAATGTTAAAAACCTCCTTCGTATCCGATTACCTCTACTATGTCAGCATCGGCTAAGCCCTTCGTTCCGGCCGGCATATCGATCAGACAATTGCAGTTGATAGCGGTTGTGTGCCGGCCTGTTCCTCTGGTGTTGTCAGGCAGATAAACATCACCGCCGGACACTATGGCTGGCAGGAAACGCCGCCGCTCGGCAGCTTTTGGGAAGCTTCCGTGAAATCTGGCTTGATATGACCCGGGTATTACCTGAGAATATCCGGCCAGCCGCTTGATCAACGGAACAGCCAGCAGTTGGAAGGTAATAAAAGCGGAAAGGGGATTGCCGGAAAGGCACAAAATATACTTTTCTTCCCGTTTTAATCCCAAAACAGCGCCTCCCGGTTTGATACACAGGCCATGGAACAGTGATTTTGCACCCAGAACATCCCCAGCCTGGGGTAAATAATCCCTGGCCCCGACGGACACTCCGCCGGTGGTAATAACGGCATCACAATTTGCCAGCAGAGTATCGATCGCCTCCGCCAGCTTCCCCGGCTCGTCGCTGCAAGGCGCAGCAAGAACCGGTACGGCATTCAGAGCAGTCATCATGGAAGCAAAGAAAGAGCTGTTACTGTCATATATTTTACCCGGTGTTAAAGTGTCATAACCGGAAAAAAGTTCGCTGCCGGTGGATAGAATTCCAATCCGGGGTTTGCGGTATACTTTTAGGGAAGAGATACCCTGACCCGCCAGAGCGTTTATTGCAACAGGATTTACCGGCATCCCGCTTAAAGCCAGCAGATCGCCTGCGGCCACATCTTCACCGGGAAAACAATAATTCTGATAAGCTTTATGGGGAGTGGAAAACCGGACACTGTCTGGCAATATGGTTACGATTTCCTGTTTGATAACACAATCCGCCCCTTCCGGTATGGGCGCACCGGTTGCAATTTTGACAGTTTGACCGGGATTCAGCTTAAGCTTTGGCATATCACCGGCATAGATGGTTTCGGTAATGGGCAAAGTGACGGGAATTTCCACCGTTGCATGGGTAATATCCCCGTGATAAACCGCATAGCCGTCTAAAGGCGAGCGGGGAAAAGGCGGGGCATCCATAGTGGCTGCGGCATCAGCGGCCGCAATCCGTCCGACGGTTTCTAAAAGCGGCAGGGTTTCAACCTCGCCGCAGGGGGCAGCCTCAGCCAATAAAAGCTGTCTGGCCTGTTCAAGTTCGATACTCAATATTTTCACCTCGTTTGCAGGTTTATAGTTATAATAGATTAAAAAAATTATAGCAGGTTTTCATAGCCATTACTATAAAAAATTGCTATAATTATACTATTCAAAAAGATAGGAGTTCTCATGAAAGAGATTAAAACACAGGACGCGGCAGGCTTAGTACTATGCCATGACATTACCCAGATCCTCCCCGGGGTGATTAAGGATGCCAGATTTCGAAAAGGTCATATTGTTACCGAAGAAGATATACCGGTATTGTTATCCATGGGAAAAGAACATTTATATGTGTGGGAGAAGACCGAAGGCATGCTTCACGAAAATGAAGGGGCGGAGATTCTTCGGGATATTTGCATTGGCCCGTATATGTATGCCACCGAACCGAAAGAAGGGAAGATTCAGATCCAGGCAGAGTGTGACGGCTTGCTGAAAATTAAGCGGGACAAGCTAAGAGCAGTGAACGCTATGGGAGAACTGGTAATTGCTTCCCGCCATGGTGATACGGTGGTTCATAAGGATGATGTGATTGCCGGAACCAGAGTAATTCCCCTGATGATAGAAGTAGAGAAGCTGGAAAGAGCCAAAGCTTACAGCGGCATTTTTTCGATTCTTCCTTTTCAGAATAAAAAAACAGCAATCCTGGCCACCGGAAATGAAGTTTTTTATCACCGCATCGAAGATGCTTTTACACCGGTAATTGTGAAAAAGGCAGAAGAGTTTTCAGCCCGTATCATCGAGCAAAAGCTCTGTCCGGATGATCCGGCAGTGATTACCGAAGCGATTGAAGCATCAATAAATAAAGGAGCAGAGCTGGTTATTTGTACCGGTGGTATGAGTGTGGATCCGGACGACCGGACCCCTCTGGCAATCCGCAATACCGGTGCCGAGATAGTCAGCTATGGCGCACCGGTACTGCCGGGAGCGATGTTCTTGCTGGCTTATCATCAAAGCGGTGTTCCCATATTGGGATTGCCGGGATGCGTGATGTATGGAAAAAGGACGATTTTTGATTTGGTGTTACCCAGAATCATGGCCGGCGAACGGATTGACAAAGAAGAATTAGTTGGGTATGGTGAGGGCGGCTTATGTCTCAATTGCCCGGTATGCACTTTCCCTAATTGCGGTTTCGGAAAAACAGGAGGAGACAAATAGATGGCAGGTTTGACTCATTTTGATGAAATGGGAAATGCGGTTATGGTAGATGTAACCCATAAGCCGGTTACCGAAAGAATGGCGATAGCCAGAGGTACCATTAAAGTAGATGAACAGGTTTTCCGGCAGATTCAAGAGGGAACCATGAAAAAAGGAGATGTACTGGGAGTGGCCAGGGTGGCTGGTATCATGGCGGCCAAGAAGACTTCCGAGTTGATTCCCCTGTGTCATCCCCTGATGCTTACTAAGGTTACCATAGATTTTTGGCCGAATGAGGCCGACTACACGATCGAAGCTTGCTGTAAAGTAAAGCTTTCCGGTCAGACCGGAGCAGAGATGGAGGCTCTTACCGGGGTAAATATAGCGCTGTTAACCATATATGACATGTGCAAGGCCTTGGATCGCGGTATGGAGATAATCCATGTCTATGTAGAGGAAAAAGATGGTGGGAAGAGCGGACATTACAAAAGAGCAGAGATGGAATAGGATGAAAAATATTAAAAAGCTCCCCCTCATGTTAGGAATGGTTATGTTGTTGGCAGTTATGGCAGTGGGATGCGGCAGCAAATCAAAAGAAACAGAGCTTACCATTCTTGCGGCGGCAAGCCTGACAGATGTATGTAATGAAATAAAAGCGCAGTATGAGGAGAAAAATCCGGGTATTACCCTGACTTTTTCTTACGGCGGTTCCGGTGCCCTGCAGACCCAGATTGAAGAGGGTGCCCCAGCGGATATTTTTATGTCGGCAGCAACCAGGCAAATGACAGCTTTACAGGAGCAGGGACTGATGGATGACGACTCGGTCATTTTCCTGTTAGAAAATAAAGTAGTTATGATCGTACCTAAGGGCAGCAGCCTTACCTTAACTTCTTTTGAAGATGTGGGCACAGATAAAGTGGCAATGATCGGTCTGGGTGAACCTGAAAGTGTTCCCGCCGGACAATATGCTGAAGAAATATTTACTGCGTTAGGAATATGGGAGGCTGTAAAAATCAAAGCAAACTATGGCTCAGACGTTCGTACCGTTTTATCATGGACAGAGTCCGGCGATATAGACTGTGGCGTGGTCTACAGTACCGATGCCCGGACAAGCGATAAGTTAACCGTAGTTTGTGAAGCTCCGTCCGGTTCTCATAAGCCTGTAGTTTATCCGGCAGGCGTGGTGAAAGCATCCGCACACAGCAAAGAAGCAAGGGCTTTCCTTGATTACCTGCAAACCAAAGAGACTGCAAAATTATTCCAGTCCTATGGCTTCAGTACGCCGGCAGAGTAAAGGGATTTCCCAAAAGGAGTTATTTATGAACTATTCCCCCTTGTGGATATCGTTAAAAGTGGCATTAACGGCCACTATATTCACGTTTTTTCTGGGACTGGCAGCCGCAAGATGGGCACTAACCCTGCGGCGCGGCCGTTCCTTAGTTGATAGTATTTTTTCTTTGCCCCTGGTGCTGCCCCCAACAGTTGCAGGCTTTTTCCTGTTACTGCTGTTTGGGGTAAACGGTCCCTTGGGTAAAATACTGACAGCCATGGGGACAAGTGTGGTCTTTACCTGGCAGGGGGCGGTGATTGCCGCTGTTGCAGTATCTTTTCCGATTATGTACCGGACCTCAGTGGGAGCGATGGAACAGGTGGATGAGAATTTGATTTATGTGGCCAGAACTTTGGGAATGTCAGAGGGAAAGATTTTTATTAAGGTGATGCTGCCAATGGCCCGGCCGGGAATTGTGGCGGCAGTGATTCTTTCCTTTGCCAGAGCATTGGGA
This sequence comes from Lachnospiraceae bacterium, assembly GCA_031556725.1. Classification (GTDB taxonomy): domain Bacteria; phylum Bacillota; class Clostridia; order Lachnospirales; family Lachnospiraceae; genus UBA935. The sequence continues at coordinate 21,212 of JAVBSL010000001.1, forward strand.
GAATTCGGTGCAACAATTATGCTGGCAGGCAATCTGCCCGGCAGGACCCAGACCATGTCGGTTGCCATTTATACGGCAGTGCAAGCCGGACATCGGGAATTGGCCTATATTTGGGTGGCCATCATTATGCTGATCTCTTTTGTTACCATAATGCTGATGAATTACTGGACCAGGCATTTATCGGCAGCAGGTACAGAAAGGTATTAATATGAGTCTTTATGTGGATATTGAAAAAAAATTGGGCGATTTTTTGCTGAAGGTAAAGTTTGAGACCGGAGAAGAAACGTTTTCATTGTTAGGAGCATCGGGCAGCGGCAAGAGCCTTACCCTAAAGTGTATTGCCGGTGTGGCGACACCTGACAAAGGTGTCATAATGCTGGATGACAGGGTTTTATTTGATTCCGAAAAAAAAATCAATTTATCCCCCGGAGAGCGGAAAATTGGCTATTTATTTCAGGATTATGCGCTTTTTCCCAATATGACAGTGCAGCAGAATATTATGTGCGGTATCCAATCAGGCAATAAAGCGGAAAAACAAGAGGAAGCCCGCCGGTACATTGAAAAATTTTATCTTGCCGGAACCGAAAAGCAGTATCCGTCCCAATTATCAGGCGGGCAAAAGCAAAGGGTGGCATTGGCCAGAATGCTTGCGGCAAAACCGGAGATGATTTTATTGGACGAGCCCTTTTCTGCTTTGGATAATTACTTGAAATGGCAGTTGGAACAGGAAGTTATGAAGGTGATTGCCCAGTATGATAAAAAGGTATTGCTGATTTCTCATGATCGAAATGAAGTATTTCGCTTAACCGATAAAATTGCAGTTATGGAAAATGGCCAGTTATTGGAAATTCAGGAAAAGCAGGATTTGTTCCGCCATCCGGAAACCCTTTCGGCGGCGCTGCTGACCGGTTGTAAAAATATTACCCGGCTGGAATGGACTGGGGAAGGATGCTGCAAAGCGCTTGACTGGGGAATTGACCTTCGGTCACCGGAAGGAATCGGGGTAGACTTAAGCTTTGCCGGATTCCGGGCCAATTTTTTTGAAATTGTCGAAGCATGGGAGCCTGTAAACGTTGTTGAGTGTGAAGTGGAACAAATCATTGAGGATGTTTTTAGCTATATTGTGCTGTTACGGCAAAAGAATAATCAGTCTCAGGCCGAGTGGTCGCTGCTGCGGTATGAGATATCAAAAATAAAATGGGAAGAACTGGGCAGAAACATTCGTTACCTGAAAATGCCTGCCGAAAAAATAATTTGGATGAAAAGATAAAGAGGTACCTAATTGAAGGATAAGTGGAATAGAACAATAGATTATTTGCGGATATCGGTTACCGATAAATGTAATTTACGGTGTAAATATTGCATGCCGGAAACAGGAATTACCCAGATGCCTCATGATGAGCTGCTGACCCTGGAGGAGATTGTTAAAATTGTTTCCATCCTGGAAGAACTGGGAATCCGTAAGGTAAGGATTACCGGAGGGGAACCCCTGGTCAGAAAAAATATCATCAAACTGATTAAAGATATTCATCTTAACTGCCTGAGGATAGAAGAAATAGCCATGACCACCAACGGTGTACTGCTGGGGGAGGCTGTGGAAGAACTGAAAGCAGCCGGACTTCAAAGTGTAAATATCAGTCTGGATACAGTTGATGCTCAGGAATTTATACAAATTACCGGAAAAGATGAATATGCCAAGGTAGAAGCAGCAGTTGCACGGGCTTTGGCATGTGGATTACAGGTGAAGCTGAATTGCGTGGGAATCCGGCAGATGAATATCAAAAGTCTTGAAAAAGTGGCCGGGCTGGCCAGATGTTATCCGGTTGATGTGAGGTTTATTGAGTTGATGCCCATCGGCAGCGGAAAGCAGTTTGATGGAGTGCCGGCTGATGAAATTCTGCAATGTCTGGAAGCGGTTTATGGAAAGGCGGCAGAAAGCGTATATCGTTCAAAAGGACCGGCCAAATACTATGAATTCAAAGAATTTATCGGGAAAATTGGATTTATCAGTCCGCTTTCCCATGGTTTCTGCCAGGAATGTAACCGCATCAGACTGACTCCCGAAGGACGGTTGAAGCTGTGTTTGCATTATGATTACGGGATAGAGTTAAAGCCCCTGCTGCGCAGCGGTAAGCCGGAACAGGAAATCATAAAAGATTTAAAAGCAAAAATGACAGATGCCATCTGGGGAAAACCGGAAGCACATCAATTTTGTTTGCCGGAAAATGAAAATGTTGAACAACGGAATATGTTCCAGATTGGCGGTTAAGGAAGGAGATAAGATGGGAAAAGTCATAGCGGTATGTATCAGTGAGAAAAAAGGAACAGCAAAGGAAAATAGGGAAGAAGCCCTTTTGATTGAAGACTTTGGCCTGGAAGGGGATGCTCATGGGGGTAACTGGCACCGGCAGGTAAGCCTGTTGTCATATGAGCAGGTTGAAGCTTTCCGGAAAAGAGGTGCTAATGTCGAAGCCGGTGCTTTTGGCGAGAATTTACTGGTAGCCGGGTTCGACTTTAAGAGCCTTCCGGTGGGAACTATCCTTGCCTGTAATGAAGTGGTCCTGGAAATCACCCAGATCGGAAAGGAATGTCATGCCCATTGTACCATCTATCATCAGGTTGGGGACTGTATTATGCCCAGAGAAGGAGTATTTGCCAGAGTGCTGACCGGTGGAAAAATAAAAGTGGGGGATGAGATGTATGTCAGAGCGTAAAATTCGGGTGGGAGTGATAACCGCCAGCGATAAAGGCAGTGTGGGCCAGCGGGAAGATTTAAGCGGTGCTCTGCTAAAGGAAATGTTGGAACAGGCAGGCTATGAGGTGATCAGAATGGTTCTGGTGCCGGATGAGGAAGAACGGATATATGAGGAAATGACACATATGTCGGATGTGGAAAATATTGAACTTGTCCTGACTACCGGAGGAACCGGGTTATCCTCCAGAGACTGTACCCCTGAGGCCACTTTACGGGCGGCAACCCGTAATGCTCCGGGGATTGCGGAAGCGATCAGACAGTACAGTCTGTCTATTACACCAAGAGCGATGTTCAGCCGGGCCGCCAGTGTGATCAGGAATCAGACCTTAATCATTAATTTACCGGGAAGCCCCAAGGCAGTAAAAGAGACCATGGAGTATCTCCTGCCGGAGCTATCACATGGTCTGGCTATCTTACTGGGAATCACCGGTGAGTGCGGCGGAAGGTAATTATGTATCGGTGCCGTTGGCAAGTGCAGACAGCTCTGCCAGCATCTTCGGCAACTCAGTTCCCATATTATCATCATTAAACTGGCAAGTACCGACTGCCTTATGTCCGCCGCCGTTATACTTTAACATCAGACTTCCTACATTCACATCGGAAGTGCGGTTTAAGATACTGTAGCCTACCGCTGCCGAACAGCCAAGGCCGCCTCTGCCGCTGACGATCCAGGCGGAGATGTTCTGCTCAGGATACATACTGTATATCATAAAACGGTTACAGGTATAAATCGGGTCAACACCACGCAAATCCGTTATAATGACATTGCCGTCGGTTATAGTGTGCCTGGTTACCATTTCTTTGAAATGTGTTGTTTGCTCAAAATAAACGTCAATTCGCTCCTGCACATCAGGAAGATTTAAAATCTCTTCGGTGCTCAGAACCCGGCAGGCATCAATTAGCTGTTCCATTAACTGATAATTGGAAATGGTGAAATTGCGCCAACGGCCCAATCCGGTCCGGGGATCCATCAAATATCCCACCAAAACCCAGCCCTTGGGATTTTGAACATCGTCTAATGTTAACTGCCCGGAATCTACCTTATCAACAGCTTCCATTAAATCATCAAACTGGGGAAAGCGTTCCCGCCCGCCGTAATATTCATATATAATTCGGGCACAGGAAGGAGTAATACGGCTTTCACCTTTATACTGACCGGCCAGTTCATTCCTTTCATGTTCGCTTGAATGATGATCGAACCACAGTCCGCAGCCCTTTACGTAAGGAACGTTAGCAAGACAGTCATCTTCATTTACTTCTACGAGCCCGTCTTGTAAATCCTTGGGATGGGCGAATTTCCAATGATCGATAATCCCAGCTTCTTTCAACAATGCGCCACAGGCTAATCCATCAAAATCAGAACGTGTTATTAATCTCATGTACCACTTCCTCCTACTGCATAATAATAAACCCTGTTAAAAGTTATTATAGCAAACTTTTTGGAAAAGTACATCTATAGAAAATAAAATTTGTAAAAACCGTCATACTAACCTTTGTCAGGAGGTATGAATTATGGCAAATATTAATGTTTATTTAAAAGCAGAGCAAAATGTCGAGATGACGGAACCGGAAGTTTTCGTAAAAGATATTGCGAAAGTCTATACATCGGATGTACATGTGGCAGCCAGGATTAAAGCAATGAAGGTATATACTTTTCATCAGGGAGAGCAGAAAAGGCAGGTGGTCAGTATCCTGAAACTGATTGAAATGATCGAAGCAGCCTGCCCCGGAGTTACCATAAACAGCCTGGGGGAAGCAGACACTTTAATCGAATGGATACAGGTCAATAAGCAGAATAAGCCTCTTCAGATTTTTAAGATATTTATAGCCGGCGGAGTCAGTTTTTTCGGGACAGCATTTACCATTATGGCCTTTCATAATGATATAGGCATCAACAAAGTATTCGGTAAGGTATATGAAATGGTGATGGGGCAGCCGTCTAATGGTTATACCATATTGGAAATTTCTTATTCTATCGGGCTGGCACTGGGAATCATAGTTTTCTTTAATCATATCGGCGGCCGACGGATTACCAAGGATCCCACGCCCATCGAAGTAGCCATGAGAAATTATGAAGAAGATGTAAATAAAGCATTGGTAGCAACTTCTGACCGGGAGGGAGGAACCATTGATGCTTCTTAAGCAGATTTTTATGGCAATCTGTGCATTCAGTTTCGGAACTATCTGCTCCGCCGGGGTTTTTACCGTATTGGTATCGGTGGGGCTGATTCCGCGTTTTGCCGGAAAATTCCATGTGGCAAAGCATATCTTATATTTAGAAGAGATGGTAGTTTTTGGAACCTTGATCGGCGGTTTTTTCAGTGTGTTCTCCAAATATGGGGAGATTGGTGATGTGATTTTAAAAAACCAGTTTTTTGGAATGCATACCGGTAAGATTTGGAGTATCTGCGGTAAGGTTTTTTGCCTGACTTATGGGGGATTTGCGGGAATGTTTGTGGGATGCCTTGCTTTGGCAATTGCGGAAATGCTGGATTCCATACCGATTTTTGCCAGAAGGGCAGGCTTTAGAGAGGGAATTGGAATTGTTATTTTGTTAATGGCATTGGGTAAGGTGGCAGGGAGCCTGATTTATTTTAGTCAGGCAGTATTTGGTTACTAGGCTTGAAATCAAGAGTAAAATTTATTACAATAGAAAGGCAAGAAGTCGAAAAGGAGCAAAGCGATGCGTGAGATGGAGTTTAAGATGGAACGGCAGGGATTACTGAAAGAGGGAGATGCTGTTATGGTAACAGAAGGTCTTTTACCCAGTAATTACTATTATACCATTGATCCGTCACTGGCAATGTCGGGAAATATTCCATTTCCGGAGCGAATGCTTGCAAGAGAAGGGGTTGTTACCAAAGTAATTGAAAATGAACGGGGCTTTTATGTGACCGCAGAATTTTCAGAATAAATTTTAATTCAGGAGGAAAGTATAGTTATGTTGCAGAAAATAAACACAGACAAGGCTCCGGCAGCAATCGGACCTTATTCACAGGCAATTATCGCAAACGGAATGCTTTATACATCGGGGCAGGTACCGATCCTTCCGGCTACCGGAGAAGTGGTTCAGGGAGATATCACGGTACAGGCTAAGCTGGTAATGGAAAATATCGGTGCTCTTTTGAACGAAGCAGGCTGTGATTTCAGTCAGGTTGTCAAGACCACCTGTTTTTTAGATGATATGGCTGATTTTGCTGCGTTTAATAGTGTATATGAAAAATACTTTACGGAAAAACCGGCAAGAAGCTGTGTGGCAGCAAAGCAGCTGCCCAGAAATGTTTTGTGTGAAGTGGAAGTAATTGCCTATCTTGGTTGACATAATATTTAAAGACTTATGAAGGGAACCGGATATGAACAATAGTAATAATATTATCTTGATTGGCATGCCCGGTGCGGGAAAGAGTACCATCGGTGCTGCGCTTGCCAAAAAATTGAGCTATGGATTTATAGATTCCGATAATGTAATTGAAGAAAGCTGTGGAAAGAAGCTTCATGAAATCCTCTCTGAGAGCGGTCAGGAGGGTTTTTTGGAGATTGAAAATTTTATCAACGCAACCTTAGAAGTAAAGAACCGTGTTATTGCTACCGGCGGAAGTGCAATTTATGGAAAAGAGGCAATGGAACATTTCGCCAGAATCGGCGACGTGGTATATCTGAAACTTTCCTTTAAGGAAATTGCCGCCAGATTAGGGGACTTGGAGCAGCGGGGGGTTGCCTTTAAAGCGGGGCAGACCTTGGAGGATATTTACGCCAAGCGAGTACCGCTTTATGAAAAATATGCCCAGATTACGATCGACTGTGAGAATAAGGGCGTGAGAGAAATTGTATTGGAGATTGTCAAAAGCATATGAAAAGAATACCATTATCAAGCGGCATCTTACTGTTTACTGCTGCTGTCATATGGGGATTTGCCTTTGTTGCACAGCGCGAAGGCATGGAATATCTGGGGCCGTTTTCTTTTAACGGTGCCAGATATTTATTGGGCAGCGCTGTCCTTTTACCGTTGGTGCTGGTCCGAAAAAAGGCCGCCCGGAAACGCGGGCTTACCAGAGGAACGAGGAAGGATACCTGGTTAGGCGGATTGTGCTGCGGATTGGTGATCTGCTCGGCATCCATGTTCCAACAATTGGGGTTATTACATACGACGGTTGGAAAAGCCGGATTTATTACCACGTTATATATTATCCTGGTTCCGTTGCTGGGAATTTTTTTAAAGAGGAAGGTTCCCCGGATTATCTGGGTAGGCGCCATGTTGTCGGCAGTGGGTATGTATCTGCTTTGTATAAACGAGCAGTTTACCATCAGTAAGGGGGATGGACTATTGCTGATCTGCGCACTTTTGTTTTCGGTACATATTATGGTAATTGATTATTTTTCACCGAAAGTAGATGGAGTGGAATTATCCTGTCTGCAATTTTTGATAGCGGGTGTTATTTGTTTTGTGATCGGGGTTTTAAGGGAGCATCCGCAACCTGCAGACTTTCTGGCAGGCATCATTCCTCTTGCTTATACCGGTATCTTATCAAGCGGAGTGGCATATACCTTTCAGATTGTGGGACAGCGGGATGCAGATCCGGCGGTGGCGGCACTGATCCTCAGTTTGGAGTCGGTGATTTCGGTGCTGGCCGGCTGGATGATTCTGGGACAACGGCTGAGCGGCCGTGAACTGGCCGGATGTGCCATTGTATTTGCCGCTGTGATATTGGTACAGCTGCCGGTAAAACAACCCTTGCGGTAATAAATGTTTTAAGAATACAAAAAGAAAAAAATGGGCATAATATCCTTAAAATAAAATTTTTATTTAATTTAAGGAGGCTTATATGGAATATGAGGATATCCCCTTGGGACTTAGTTTCGGTTTGGCAACCAATGTAAGAGCATCAGCGGCTTATGGTCAGATGAGTGATGGTGAAAGAAAACAGGTGGTGGAGGAAGCAAAGAATGTGAGTTCGAAAGCAGAAATGGAACAGCTGGTCAACCGGATTGGAAGAGGGCTGTGACATGGACTATTTAAATGCTTTTTGGGTGGGTGGATTGATTTGTGCTTTGGTTCAGATTCTGATGGAAAAAACAAAGTTAATGCCCGGCCGCATTATGGTACTTTTGGTGTGTACCGGTGCAGTCCTTAGTTTCTTCAACTGGTATCAGCCGCTGGTAGAGTATGCCGGAGCCGGAGCATCGGTGCCTCTTTTGGGTTTTGGCAATGTTTTGATGAAGGGTGTCAAAGAAGCAGTTGACAGTGACGGCTTTATGGGATTGTTTTCAGGAGGCTTTAAAGCCGGTGCGGTGGGCTGTTCGGCAGCACTGATATTTGGCTATCTGGCCAGCTTGTTATTTAAGCCAAAAATGAAGGGCTAATACAGGAAAAATATTGGCAAATTATATGAAATACTTCTTGACGAATAAATGCTTTTTCTATACTATAAGTGGTAGAGGTTTTTTTGTAAAACAATACATATAGGAGGAGAGAGTGATGAGTAAAGAAGTACAAGCTTCTAATGCAGCGCCCGGTTCGGACGGAATTATGGATGCCAGAACCCTTGGTACTCCCAAGATGCTGCTATTAGGATTACAACACATGTTTGCAATGTTTGGAGCAACAGTTCTTGTTCCCGCACTAACCGGTCTCGATGTTTCCACGACCCTGTTATTTGCCGGATTAGGTACACTGTTGTTCCATTTTTTAACGAAAGGAAAGGTGCCTGCATTTTTAGGATCTTCATTTGCCTTTCTGGCCGGATACTGGGCCATTGCCCCCAATAAGGAGCCGGAGCTATTACCTTATGCCTGCGTTGGTGTTGTGTTTGCAGGATTGGTATACTTTATATTAGCGGCTTTTATTAAAATATTTGGAACGGCCAAGGTTATGAGATTTTTCCCCCCGATTGTAACAGGGCCGATCATTATTGCTATCGGTTTAAACTTATCTCAGACAGCAATTGACAGTTGTGCTACCAATTGGTGGATTGCAGCAGTGGCGATTGTAATCGTAATTGTATGTAACATCTGGGGAAAAGGTATGATAAAGATTATTCCCATTATTTTAGGTGTTGTAGGCTCCTATGCGGTGGCAGCAGCTACCGGAAATGTGGATTGGCAGCCGGTGAAAGATGCGGCATGGTTTGGTTTACCGATTCACTGGGATGCCACCGTATTTTCATTAATCGGGAAAGCGGACGCATCACTTTTGATAACAGCTGTTATAACCATAATGCCCATTGCCCTGGCTACAGTCGTAGAACATATCGGCGACATTTCAGCGATTTCTTCCACTGTCGGAACTAATTTCATCAAGTCACCCGGACTGCACAGAACATTGTTGGGAGATGGTCTTGCCACATCACTTGCCGCATTGTTTGGAGCACCGGCCAATACCACTTACGGCGAAAACACCGGTGTTTTAAATCTGACCAAGGTATTTGACCCTAAAGTTATCCGGATTGCAGCAGTTTTTGCCTGCCTGTTTGCTTTCTCTCCCAAGCTGGGCAGTGTGATTTCCTGTATGCCGGTAGCAACCATGGGCGGTGTATCATTGGTTCTTTATGGTATGATATCAGCAGTGGGTGTTCGTAATGTTGTGGAGAATCAAGTTGATTTTACCAAGAGCCGCAATGTTATTATTGCTGCCTTGATATTAGTTTTGTCGATCGGTATCAATTACAGTACGGCAGGTGCTATTGCTTTCACCATCGGTGAAGTGACTATCAGTCTTTCCGGTCTTGCGGTAGGAGCCTTGATGGGAATTTTCCTGAATGCGGTGCTTCCCGGAAAAGATTACAATTTTGATGATGAGAAGCCGGATGATACCAAGGTGAACTTTCAGGTTTAAGTAAATCAATAGGCGGCTTCGGCCGCCTGTTTTTTTGAGGAGAAATGATGACTGGGAAATTAAAAGAAATAGATTGCTTTGCATTAGATATGGATGGTACTATTTACTTGGGCGAACAGTGGATAGATGGTGCCCAGGATTTCCTGAAAGCAGTGGAAGAGAAGGGAAAACGATACGTATTCCTGACCAATAATTCGTCCAAAAATGCGGAAGTATACGTGGAGAAGCTGCGCCGTATGGGATTGACAGTGGACAAAGAAAAAGTCATTACTTCCGGGCAGGCAACCATTGGATATCTGCAAAAAAATCATCCTGGGAAAACAGTGTTTTTATTGGGGAATGAGCTCCTGAAGACAGAATTTAGGGAAGCGGGAATCAGGTTGGAGGAGAAAACGCCGGAAGTAGTAGTAGTGGGCTTTGATACCACCCTGAATTATGAGAAAATGTGCCGGGTCTGCGATTTTGTACGGGCCGGGCTGCCCTACCTGTCTACTCATCCGGACTACAATTGTCCCACGGAAACCGGCTTTATACCCGATGCCGGAGCCATTCATGCTTTCATTCATGCATCGGCTTTTCGCTATCCTGACCATATTATCGGGAAACCCAACCGGGATATCATGGACTATCTTCTGGAGCGCACCGGAGCGGATCGTCAGCGGACGGCGATGGTGGGGGACCGCCTCTATACGGATGTGGCCGCCGGAGTAAATAACGGATTGACGGGAATTTTGGTTTTAAGCGGTGAAGCCGGTATAAAAGATGTGGCAGAATCAGAGGTAAAACCGCACTTTATATTTGACTCGGTGAAAGAGATGATTAAGGAGTTATAAATTAAAGCTTTACAAGGAGAAGACAGGTATGGGACTGCAATTTTATTTCGGCGGCTCAGGCGCAGGAAAAAGCGATAAATTGCATAAGGACATAATCCGGTGGTCTGTCTGTGAGCCGCAAACGCAGTTTTTATTTGTGGTACCGGATCAGTTTACCATGCATACCCAGATGGAACTGGTTAAAGCGCATCCCAACCGGGGGATACTGAACATTGATGTTCTGAGTTTCGGGCGTTTGTCTCATCGTATTTTTGAAGAGGTTGGCGGTGATAAACGGCAGGTACTTGATGATACCGGGAAGAGCCTGGTGCTGCGGAAGGTGGCGGCAGATATCAGGGAGGAGCTTCCGGTAATCGGGAAAAATCTGACTAAATTGGGATACATTCATGAAGTGAAGTCGGCTGTTTCGGAATTCATGCAGTATGGAATCGGCCCGGAGGAGTTGGCTCAGTTAACCGATTTTGCCAGGAAAAAAGGGGTCTTGTCCTCTAAGCTTAAGGATTTGCAGAAGCTCTATGAGGCTTTCTTAACTTATATTCAAGGTGAATTTATCACCACAGAAGAAACCTTAGATTTATTGAAAAATTCCCTGTGTAAATCGGAAATTATAAAAGACAGTGTTGTCATATTTGATGGTTTTACGGGATTTACACCGATACAAAACCGTGTCATACAGGAACTTATGGTGTTGACCGAAAGAGTCATCGTGTCGGTAACTATTGGGTCCGATGCAGAACCCTTTGGGACGAATAAAGAACATGAGTTATTTTATCTTAGCAAAAAAACAGTTGCGGACCTCTGCTTACTGGCGAAGGAAGCACAGGTAGGCCGGGAAGAGGATGTTTATCTAAGGGAAGAACCCTTGATTCGATTTGCCGGAAATGGGGAAATGGCTCATTTGGAAAAAAATCTGTTTCGCTATCCGGAACAGGTTTATGAAGAAGAAAATAGAGCCATTGCGCTGTGGGAAGCCACCACCGTGGCTGAGGAAGTGCGGCAGGTTTGTGTCCGGGTCAAGGAATTGGTTTTAGCAGAGGGCTTCAGCTATCGGGATATCGCGGTAGTAACCGGAGATCTGAGCACTTATGCAGGGTATATGGAGCGGGAAGCAAAGAAATATGAAATCCCGCTATTTGTGGATCAAACCAGTGGTATTCTACTGAATCCGTTTACAGAGTTTATCCGAAGTGCATTAAAAATTGTTATTAAGAATTTTTCCTATGAAGCTGTATTCCATTATCTGCGCAGCGGGTTTGCGGACTTTGAACCGGAAGAGGTTGATTGTCTGGAAAACTATGTGATTGGTTTTGGCATAAAAGGAAAGAGAAAATGGAGCAACGGATTTACCAGGCGCAGCCGGCAGTGGGAAGAGGAAAGTCAGTTAGAGCAATTGGCGAAGCTAAACAGTACCAGAGAACGAATGATGCAGCAACTGGAACCATTAACCGGTAAATTTGCTAACGTGGAGGAAATCATTCACGCGTTATATGGATTTATTACCGGCAGCAAGATTCAGCAGAAGCTGGCTGTTTATGAAACGTATTTTAAGAACAACGAAGACTGGGTGAGAGCCAGGGAATATGGGCAGATTTACCGGCTTGTCATGGAACTTCTGGATCAGATCTATAGCCTATTGTCTAAGGAACAAATGACTTTGGCGGAATTTGCCGATATTCTGGATGCCGGACTGGGTGAGATTGAGGTAGGGACGATCCCCCAAAATGTTGACCGGGTGGTAGTAGGCGACATGGAACGTACCAGGCTGAACCGGATCAAAGTGCTGTTTTTCCTGGGCGTGAACGACGGAAATATTCCCAGAAACAATGGAAAGGGCGGTATTATATCCGACTTAGACCGGGAGTTTCTGAAGGAATCTAAATGGGAGCTGGCGCCTACACCAAGACAGCAGATGTACATACAACGGCTTTACCTTTATATGAATATGACCAAACCATCAGAGCGATTATATTTGTCTTATGCCAAGGTAAACTGTGAAGGAAAGAGTATCAGGCCTTCATATCTGGTGGATACCATACAGAAGATTTTTCCACAGATTAAAATTAAGAAGGAACAGAATGAGAAAACATTTGAACAGATTGTAGGACTGGCTGACAGCTTAGATATCTTTACTGTCTGTTTGCGTGATTTTGCTTCGGGAATTATCGGAAGAACAGAGGATGATCAGGAAAAAGTAGCTATCTTCTGTGATCTTTACCGACAGACGGAAGATTATGACCGCAAGGCGGCCGGATTGATTGATACGGCTTTTGCCGAATATGCTCCCCATCCCCTGGGAAAGATGGTTGCAGATGCTTTGTATGGAAGCCTGTTAGAAAACAGTGTCAGCCGCTTGGAAAAGTATGCGTCCTGCGCTTATGCTCATTTTTTGCAATATGGACTTGCATTACAGGAAAGGGAAGAATACAGCTTTGAAACAGTGGATTTGGGGAATGTGTTCCACGGGGTCCTGGAATTGTTTGCAGGAAAACTTGCAGAAAATCATTTCAACTGGTTTGACTTTCCTGACGAGGAAGCCATGGGGCTTTTACGGGAGGCCCTTAATACCTATGCAGCAGAGTACGGGGAGACGGTTTTATTCAGCAGTGCCCGTAACCAGCAGATGGTGAGCCGGATATACCGAATCCTGGCCAGGACAGTAAAAACTTTAAAACAGCAGCTTCAAAAAGGGGCCTTTGTGCCGCAGGAATTTGAAGTATCGTTTTCCAAAGCAGATAATTTAGCGGCAGTAAATATTGCTCTTTCCCAGCAGGAAAAAATGCGGCTGCGGGGACGGATTGATCGAATCGATACCTATGAAGATGAAGATCATGTTTATGTGAAGGTCATTGATTATAAATCAGGCAATAAGAAATTTGATCTGGCCGCCCTTTATTATGGCCTTCAGCTGCAATTGGTGGTGTATATGAATGTGGCCATGGAAATAGAAAAAAGGGCTCACCCCGATAAGGAGGTGGTGCCGGCGGCTTTGCTGTACTATCATGTATCCGATCCGATGATCAAAGGGGAAGACAATCCGTCTCCCGAAGAAATCAACCAGCGTTTGCAGCAGGAACTGCGGACGAAAGGGCTGGTAAATGCCGATGAAGGCGTTATCAGTCTGCTGGATCGGGATTTTACCGGAAAGTCACTGGTGGTGCCGGTGGAACGCAATAAAGATGGCAGTCTTAGTAAAAAAGCAAGTGTTATTAATGAAAAAGATTATAACGTGATATCTAATTATGTAAACCACAAAATCAAATCTTTTGGTCAGGAGATCAAAGCCGGCAATATTACCGTCAATCCCTATGAAGGGAATGGGGGGCAGGCCTGTACTTATTGTGCCTATCGTTCCATCTGTGGTTATGATATTAAAATGCCGGGATATCAAACCAGAAGGTTGGACAACCTGCCGGCGGAGGCGGTTATGGAGCGGATGCGCCGGGAACTGGATGAAGCAGAAACGGGGAGGATGCAGTAGTGGCCATAACTTATACGAAGGACCAGCAGAAGGTAATCGATCTGCATGGTAAGAATATACTGGTATCAGCAGCAGCCGGCTCGGGAAAGACGGCTGTATTGGTTGAGCGGATCGTGCAAATGATAGCGAACCGGGAACATCCGGTGGACATTGACCGGTTGCTGGTGGTGACCTTTACCAATATGGCAGCGGGAGAAATGCGGGAGCGGATCGGTCTGGCGATTGGTAAGCGGTTGGAAACGGAGCCGGAAAACGAGCATCTGCAAAGGCAGATGACGCTGCTTCATAATGCACAGATTACCACTATTGACAGCTTTTGCCTGTTTGTACTAAGAAATCATTTTCATATGATTGGGCTGGACCCCGGTTTTCGGGTGGCAGATGAAGGAGAACTGAAGCTGCTGGCCCAGGATGTGATGGGGTCACTGTTGGAAGAGTGGTATGAAGAAAGCAGTCCGGCTTTTTTGGAAAGTGTGGAATACTTTACCACCGGAAGCAGAGATAAGCTGTTGGAGGAATACATCAGCAAGCTATACACCTTTGCCATGAGTTTTCCCTGGCCGGAAGAATGGCTTATGGAAAGAAAGACGGATTATGCTATTTTGTCGGTGGCAGAATTGGAACAAAGCCAGTGGGGGCAGTTTCTGCTAAGCTATACAGGGGAAGTCCTGAAAGGCTGTGAAGAGGAAATAGTGCGGTGCATACGTATCAGTGAACAGCCGGACGGACCTTATATGTATGGAAAAGTGTTGGAAGAAGAATTACAGATGTTATCAAATGCAAATAGGGCCACAACTTTGCAGGAGTATGCAGCAGCCTGGGAAACCCTCGGCTTTGGTCGCTTGCCTTCCAAAAAAGACGATAGCGTATCGGTTGAAAAGCGAGAGCTGGTACAGAGCATTCGTAAAATGATTAAGGATGTACTGAAGGAAACCGGCCAGCGCTTTTTTAATCTGCCCATGGAGCAGGCTGTAGCCAGGATGGGTAAAATGAAGGAAGCTGCCGATGTGTTGGTGGATTTGACTTTAGATTATAAAAAGCGGCTGGATGCTGCCAAGCGTGAAAAGAACCTGATCGACTTTGGTGATATGGAGCATTTTGCCCTGTCTATTTTGTTGGAAAAAGGCACAGAGGGGTATATTCCTACAGCCGCGGCAGCAGAAATGCGGGAGCACTTTGTAGAAATTCTCACTGATGAATATCAGGACAGCAATATGGTTCAGGAACTGTTGCTGGAAAGTATATCGGGGCGTCCGGAAGGTCGTTTTAACCGGTTTATGGTAGGAGATGTGAAACAGAGCATCTATAAATTCCGCCTGGCAAGACCGGAAATTTTTATGGAAAAATATGATTGTTATCCTCTGACGGATGAGAGTGATACCAGTCAAAGAATCGATCTGCGCCAGAATTTCCGCAGCAGAGCAGAAGTTCTTTGCAGCGTTAACTATGTATTTGAAAGAATTATGCAGAAATCTCTGGGCGGTGTGGAATATAACAGCCAGGCAGCCCTTTATCTGGGGGCAGCCTATCCGGAAAAGGCTGAGGCAGAGCGGTTGGAGAATAAAACCGAACTGTTGCTTTTGCATACGGTTGAGGAAGGAGCAGAAGAATTATTGGCGGAGGAAACCCCGCGAGAGATGGAAGCCCGGATGATTGCCCGCCGGATCAAGGAACTGGTAGGAAGCTTTCAGGTTACGGATAAAGAAAGCGGAGAGTTACGGCCGGCTCATTACCTTGACATGGTGATTTTACTCAGAACCACTGCAGGCTGGGATGAGATATTCAAAAAGGTGCTGGAAGAAGAGGGCGTGCCCATTCACATGTCGGCTAAAACCGGATATTTTGCCGCCGTTGAGATTCAGACCATATTGCAGGTAATCCGGATTTTAGATAATCCCTTACAGGATATTCCCATGGTGGGAGTCATGAAATCATTTTTTGGCGGCTTTAACGAAGAAGAGATTGCAAAGATTCAGGCAGAACGAAAAAGCAAGGAACCTTTTTTTCAGAAGCTGAAATGGATGGCAAAGAACCACCCGGATGAGAAGCTAAGTGCCTTTTTAACTTTCGTTGAGAAATATCGGCGCAAGTCTGTTTATACACCGATTAAGGATTTACTGAAGGAATTGATTATCGAAAGCGGTTATTACCATAATGTTGCTGTTCGTCCGGCAGGGGAACAGCGGATTGCCAATCTGGAAATGTTGCTGGCAAAAGCGGCTTCTTTTGCTCAAACCAGTTATTACGGACTGTTTCATTTCGTGCGTTATATCGAGCAATTGGAAAAGTATGATGTGGATTATGGCGAGGCCAATATCCTGGATGAACAGGCTGATGTGGTTCGGCTGATGAGTATCCATAAAAGCAAGGGTCTGGAATTCCCTATTTGCTTTGTGGCAGGTTTAAGCAAGGGCTTTAACATGCAGGATACCTACAGCGGCATGATTGCCGATGTGGATTTGGGAATTGGCGTGGATTATGTGAATACTGAGCTGCGGGTGCAAAGCAGGAGCCTGCGGAAAAATGTTATCAGCCAGAAGATGAAACTGGATAATCTGGGAGAAGAACTGCGGGTCCTTTATGTGGCTATGACCAGGGCAAAAGAAAAATTAATCCTGTCTGCTACCGCTAAAAAGCTGGAAGCGATGCAGAGTGCAGCAATCCAGCGAGAAGACGGAAGGTTATCCTTTCTGGAAATGACAGAAGCATCTAATTATCTGGATTTACTTTTACCGGTTATTATGGAGGAAGAAGCAGGTGCCTGCTTTGACCTTTTGGTACGCACTCCGGAAGATTTGTTTATGGAGGAGGTTAAAGAAGACGTTAAGCGGACCGCCAAATACAAGGAATTGGTAAACCGGGCATATACAGGAGAAATGCCTCTTTCCCGGCAAGGGAAAGAGAGTGTCAGGATGCTGTCAGAAAAATTTGCCAGAAAGTATGCAAGACCGGATTTGGCAGCACTTTATACCAAAACCACGGTATCGGAATTAAAAAAGAGCGGGCAGGAAGAAAGTGGTGAGGTGTTTGTAAAGCGTCTCTTTGAGGAACCGGAAGTCGTACCATACATTCCTCTTTTTATGAAGGAACAGGAGGATATCATCGGAACCGTAAGGGGAAGCGCTTACCATAAGGTGATGGAACTGCTGTGCTTTAGGAAAATTCCGGCGGAGCAAAGGAATGTAGAAGTCATATTAAACGAAATCAAAGTGCAGACTGGGCAGGCCCTTGCAGAAGGAAAGCTGTCAAAAGAATATCAAGAAGCAGTGCGCGATTCTAAGATTGCGGATTTTCTTAAAACATCTTTGGCAGCCAGAATGATTGCAGCAGACCGGCAGGGGAAGCTTTATAAGGAACAGCCTTTTGTGATTGGTCTTAACGCAGACCGATTAAGTGAAGAGTTTTCAACGGAAGAGACTATCCTGATTCAGGGAATTATTGATGTCTTTTTTGAAGAGGATGGGGAGTTGGTGGTGATGGATTATAAAACCGATGCAGTGAAAACACCCATAGAACTTTTAGACAGGTACCGAAAGCAGCTGGATTACTATGAAGAGGCCCTGGAGCAGTTGACCGGGAAGACGGTAAAAGAGAAAATAATCTATTCCTTTGCTCTTAACAAGGAAATCCAAGTGTGATATACTAAGTAAGGATAAAATGAAAGAGGAGGGTACACTCATGAAAACAAAATTTGGTGTTAAAGAAGTAGTAGCAATCGGTATCGGAACAGCATTATTTATGGCCTTAACAACAGTACAGATTCCCACCGGAATCCCTAACACTTATCTACAGCCCCGGATGGCAGTTCTGGCCTTTTTGGCGGCAGTATTCGGCCCTATTGTAGGTGCGGCGGTAGGATTTCTGGGACACTTTTTGGGAGACTTATTTTTCTATGGCAGCATTTGGTGGAGCTGGGTAATCCCGGAAGTGGTTGTAGGTGCGGGAATCGGTTGGTTTGTCAGTAAATACGCCGTAAAGGAAGGTAACTTTGGAGGTAAAGCGATTGCTTTATTTAATGTAGTGCAAGTGGCTGCCAATGCGGTTGCCTGGATTATTGTAGCGCCGCTTTTGGACATTTTTATTTATAGCGAACCGGTCAATAAGGTGTTTGCACAGGGTGCCACAGCTTGTCTGGGGAATGCCTTGATTATCGGTATTTTGGGGACTGTTTTATTGGTTGCTTACAGCAAAATAGGTGCCAAGTCCTCCAGCTTAAGTAAAGAAGATTAAGGAATATGCAGCCCATTATTCAATTTGAAAACTATACATTTAAATATCGGGCTCAGATCGAACCTACTCTCCGGGATATTAATCTTTCCATATATCCGGGAGAGAAGGTTTTAATCGTGGGACCTTCCGGTTCGGGGAAATCAACCATTGCCCATTGTATCAATGGATTGATTCCGGCTTCTTATACCGGTGATATAACAGGAACACTCACCATAGCAGAAAAGGATCCTGCCAAGTTGGGTGTTTTTGGTATGTCTAAGATTGCAGGAACGGTTCTGCAGGATACCGACGGACAGTTTATTGGTTTGACGGTAGCGGAAGACATTGCTTTTGCGCTGGAAAATGACTGCACAAAACAGGAAGAGATGTTCGAACGGGTAACTAATGTGGCTGAGATGGTGGAAGTCAAAAAGCTGCTTGGTCATGCTCCGGGGGAACTGTCCGGCGGACAGAAACAAAGAGTGTCCATGGCCGGGGTAATGGTTGATGAAGTGGAAATTCTTCTCTTTGATGAACCTTTAGCTAACCTGGACCCGGCAACCGGTAAAAATGCCATTGCCCTGATCGATCAGATTGGAAGAGACCGGGGGGCGACGGTAATAATCATTGAACACCGCCTGGAGGATGCCCTTTATCGGGATGTAGATCGGATTGTGGTAATGGGTGAAGGCCGAATCATTGCCGATACCACCCCGGATGAACTGATGGCCGGTAACGTCCTGAAGGAACAGGGAATCCGAGAACCTTTATATATAACGGCACTAAAGCATATGGGAGTGGAAATTTTGGCAGCTGATCAGCCCCATAGTATGGAGACAATGAATCTGGAACCCTATCGGAAGCAGGTCCGGGAATGGTTTCAAAAGGTTTCCGCTCCGCCCCAAAGAGAACCCCGGGAATCCGTCCTGAAGGTAAAGGATTTGTATTTTTCCTATGAAGCCGGCCGGCAGATTTTACAGCATATTCATTTTGATATACAGAAGGGTGAGATGGTCAGCATTGTAGGTAAGAATGGCGCGGGAAAGTCCACTCTGGCTAATATTATCTGTGGTTTTTACGCTCCTGTCAAAGGAAGTATTTTCCTGAATGGAGAGGATATCAGCGGACTGTCCATTAAAGAACGGGGAGAGCAGGTCGGTCTGGTTATGCAGAGTCCCAATCAGATGATCAGCAAATCTATGATTTATGAGGAAGTGGCCCTGGGACTGGCAGTGCGTGGGGTTCCGGAAGAAGAGATTAAGGAAAGAGTATATGAGACCTTAAAGATATGCGGATTATATCCTTTTCGTAACTGGCCTATATCGGCTCTTAGTTACGGTCAGAAGAAGCGGGTAACCATTGCCTCTATTCTGGTGATGAATCCGCAGATATTAATCCTGGACGAGCCGACAGCCGGGCAGGACTACCGTCACTATACGGAAATCATGGAGTTTCTGAAGGAAGTAAATACCAGTTTGGGAATTACTATTATTATGATAACACATGATATGCATTTAATGCTGGAGTATACCGACAGGGCCATTGTCATCGCAGACGGTCATTTGATTGCCGATGATACGCCGGCGGCCATTTTAACAGATGATGTAATTGCCGGGAAAGCATATTTGAAAAAAACATCCCTTTATGATTTGGCAGTGAAATGTGATATAGACGATCCCACAGGATTTGCCGAACGGTTTATTTATTATGAACGCGCACAAAAGTCTTAAGTAAGGCAGTAAGGAGATCAGGATGGCAAGAATTTTATCATATGCCAAGAAGGATACATGGATTCACCGCTTAAGTGGTGTCAGCAAATTGATTTTTTTTCTGGTATGGTCACTTGTGAGCATGCTTACTTATGATACATGGGTTTTGTTGGTTATGGTGGTGACCAGCCTGATTATTTTTAAGATATCCAAAACCGAGTGGAAGCAGGTGGGAGCGGTTTTTAAACTGATCTTATTCTTTTTAGTTTTAAATGTGGTTTTTATTTTTATATTTTCCCCTTTTCAGGGAACGGTGATATACGGAACCCGGACGGACCTGTTTCATATTGCCGGTAACTATTATATGACGAAGGAACAACTTTTCTATGAACTTAATGTAGTCATGAAATATTTTACGGTAGTGCCGACTGCATTTATGTTTTTGGTTACTACCAATCCCAGTGAGTTTGCAGCATCTTTAAATCAAATAGGGATTAGCTATAATATTGGCTATGCGATTGCTATTGCATTGCGGTATGTGCCGGATGTACAGAATGATTTTACAAAGATCAAGCATGCGCAGGAGGCCCGAGGGATAGAAATGTCAGCGAAAGCTTCCATGGGGGACCGGATTAAAAATATTGTTGCGATTATTTTCCCCCTGATTTTTACTAGCATGGACCGGATCGAGGTGGTCAGTAATGCAATGGAATTACGGGGATTTGGGAAGCATAAGAAACGTACATGGTATTCCGGCAGACCTTTGCTTAAGAACGATTATCTGACGATTTCCTTTGTAGTGATTTTTGCAGTGGCAGCACTGGTGTTTACCTTTTGTGATGGGGATCGTTTTTATAATCCTTTTGTTTAGTTTCAGGTTGACAAATGGCCGGATTATGATTATAGTAAAAAAGCAAATTAATATTTAATCGCTAGGGGTGCGTTAGCTGAGATTGAATCTGTAAGACAGATTCTGACCCTCATACCTGAACCGGATAATACCGGCGTAGGAAAGCAGAATTTTATAGATGGTTTTATGATGCTGTTTATAAAATATGTAACCCCTCCTGTGATTTCAAAACAAAGGAGGTTTTTTTATGTCTATTTTTTTGGAGGAAGTAATTGATCTGCAATGGGGCAACTATTATAATATAAAGCCCGTCGGTTATATGCTGCTGATTGTGGCAATATTAGCCATTTTGCTGATCGGAAGTTTTATCAGCGGTTCCGGTGAAAAGGCCCGTGCCCGCATTAGTACCAAACAACTGGTATTCTCAGCTATGGCGATGGCATTAGCGTATGTGACCTCCTTTATTAAAGTGGTGGATATGCCCATGGGGGGAGCGGTAACCCTGCTTAGTATGATGTTCGTCTGCGTAGTTGGGTATTGGTATGGACCGCGTACCGGTTTGATGGTAGCCATCGCGTATGGCTGTCTGCAATTGATTACCGATCCGTATATTATCAGTATACCGCAGTTGTTTACGGACTATATCTTTGCTTTTGGTGCCTTAGGATTGTCAGGCATCTTTTACAATAAGAAGAATGGGTTGATCTGGGGGTATTTGGCGGGTGTTACCGGAAGATTTGTTTTTTCTTTTATTTCCGGTCTGATTTTCTTCGGAAGTTATGCAGACGCCTATAATATGGCAGTTCCGGTATATTCTTTTGTCTATAATGGTACTTATATCGGATTGGAAGCATTGATTACAGTTGTTATTATGGCCTTGCCGCCGGTGGCAAAAGGCTTTGCTAAAGTGAAGTTAATGGCCACAGAGGGTTAACCGCCCTGTACAACTATCCGCTTCATGGCGATCGCTTCTAATAGTTTACCCAGTGCAATGAGAGTGAGCAACCAAAACAATTGTAAGCAAATGGTTTGTGATATAGCTATTCCGCTAATGTCCCCACTGTAAATCCGCAGGGGGACATTTTGCGTGGAAGCAAAGGGCAGCAGGGAAAGAATACGGCGCAGGTGATCAGGGAAAAAAGGCAGCGGTATGACCGAGCCGCCCAGTAAATCGGCAAGAGAAATATAAACCATCCGGATGCCCATTGGTGAAAGGGTAAAAATGCATATTATGTAAACTATATTACACATGGCAACTGCCACTAAAAGCCCCAGTACAGCGGCAAAGAGAAACAATATAAAAGCCTGAAAGGAAGCCGGCGCTGTAAGTTTATATGGAGCCGGCAAAAGAGCAGCCACAATAAGAATCGGAAAGCAACGCAGGACGGCTCTGGAAAGGCGCAAAGCCAGACTCCGGACAAACCACATATCATAGATACGGATAGGGCGGCAAAGTTCATAAGAAATATTGCCATTCATAATGGAATCAAAGACCTCATTTTCCAGCATCCAGCCCATAAAAAGGGCCAAAAAGGCCTGCTGCAGCCAGATGTAAGAAGCAGTGGCTTCAAAAGTCATCGGAAAAGCTCCCGGATCAGAGCGGTAAAAGGCTCGAAAAACCAGTATTTCCATTGAGCCCCAGACAAATTGGGTGGCAATGCCAGCCAGAGCGGCAGCACGGTACTGGAGTCCCATGGTAAAGCGCAGATTAAAAAAAGAAAAATATTTTTTCATGAAGGGACACTCCTTTCAAGAGCCGCTGGATTTATAGTGCCGTACCCCAAAACGCCATAACCCCCAGGCCGGAATCAGAAAGAGGAAGGCGAACAAGGGTGAAAAGGCATAGTACCGTGGACCTCTTCCTAATAAATAAAGGAAAGGATAATACTGCACCAAAGCATAGGGAACAACAAAGGTACTAAATTGCAGCAACCGTCTGCCATATACACCGATTGGATATTTGCCGTATTCCCTGGCGCCATCGGTGAGGATATTCATAAATTCCAGTCCTTCGATGGTGAAGAAGCAGATTGCGGCATAAATCAGGAAAATACCGCTAAACAGGGCGGTACCGCCCAAAAGCATCAAAATAACCACCACCACTTTATCCCAGGTCCAGGCCAGGTTACTTTGACAGATGCCGTAAACGAACATTACCGCCGCCTGAAGCATCCGCCCGATGCGGTTGAACTCTATTTTATTACACAGTACCAGCAAGATTTCATTGCGGGGGCGGACTAAAATCCGGTCAAATTCGCCATGACTTACGATGCCGGAAAAAGTATCAAAACCTCTGGCCAGGCTTTCGGCAAGAGAATATTCCATTAGCATAATGCTAAAACAAAGCAGTACTTCAGAATAGGAAAACCCTTCGACTGTAGAAAAACGCTGAAACATAAAGTAAATGCCCGCAAAAACCGTAAAGGATACCAGAAACTGACCAATACAGTTCAAAAGGAAGGATGCCTTATATTCCATGTCGCATTTAAAATGGTGAACGAAGAATTTGGCAAATAGTTTCATTGGCACGCCTCCTTATATTTGATAATCTTTGTACAGCCGGGCCAGGGAAACGTCCAGATTTTCACCGGATACTTTGATGTCCTCAATGGTGCCATCCAATAAAATTTTTCCTTTACCGATTAAAATGACTCGATTGGTCAAGGCCTCGATATCCTGCATATCATGGGTAGTCAGGATAACCGTTGTCTGATGCTGCTCATTGATTTTCAAAATGAAATCCCGGACTGCCAGCTTGGATACGGCATCCAGTCCAATGGTAGGTTCATCCAGAAATAAGATTTTCGGGCTGTGTAAAAGCGAGGCGGCAATTTCGCAGCGCATCCGCTGTCCTAAAGAAAGTTGTCTGGCGGGAGTTCGCAACAACTCCGGTAAATCAAGAAGCACAGTAAGTTCCTCCAGGTTGTGTTTATAAGTTGCGGCATCGATACGATAGATGTCCTTCAAAAGGGCAAATGAATCCAGCACCGGTACATCCCACCAAAGCTGCGTTCGCTGACCGAAAACCACGCCGATTTCCGCTACATGAGGAATCCGTTCCTTCCAGGGAACACGGCCATTAACCAGGCAGGTGCCGTTGTCGGGAGTCAGTATGCCGCTGAGGATTTTAATGGTTGAACTTTTACCGGCACCGTTGGGGCCGATATACCCAACCATTTCGCCGTCACCGATGGTAAAGGAAATGTCGTCCAAAGCATTTACGTATTCATATTCTTTGTGAAACAGGGATTTGCATGCCGACAGAAATCCGGCATCCCGCTTATGGATTTGATATGTTTTGCAAACATGTTTCATTGTGATCATGCTGCTTCCTCCTGGTAGTTATAGTGAGCTATCTTGCCAAGTTACAATATTAACGAAAGGAATCTTAGAATAGCATAGTTGCGGATGCTCGTCAAGGATAAAATTTACATTCTTTTGCGCATATGGTAAACTACAAAGAAAGCCCCAAATTCCAGACGCAGATAGGAGAAGAAAATGTTTGCTTACTTATTATTTGATCTAGATGGTACCTTAACCGATCCCGCCGAAGGCATTACCAAGTCCGTGCAGTATGCACTTCAGGCCAGGGGGATAGAAGAGCCGGATTTGAAAAAACTGGAAAGGTTTATTGGTCCGCCGCTTCGGGACAGCTTTGTGGAATTTTATGGAATGACACCCGAAGAAGCCGAAGAAAGTGTGGCCAAATACAGGGAGCGTTATATGCCGGTGGGTGTGTTTGAGAATGAAATCTATCCCGGTATAGCCGAATTGTTAAAATGCTGTAAGGCAGCTGGGAAAAAGCTGGCCGTAGCTTCCAGCAAACCTCAAACTCTCGTAGACGAAGTGCTGCGTCATTTTAATATTACGCAGTATTTTGATATTGTTATGGGATGTGAATTGGATGGTACCAGAGGTAAAAAAGAAGAAGTAGTGGAAGAGGTCCTTCGCCTTTTTGAACTGATAGACTGTGATAGGGAAAAGCTAAAGAAAGAAGCAGTAATGATCGGTGATCGGAAATTTGATATAACAGGCGGCCGGTTCTTTGGACTTTCCACCATCGGAGTCCGGTTTGGCTATGCCGAAGAAGGAGAACTGGAAGCTGCCGGTGCGGATTATGTAGTGGATTCAGTTGCTGAATTGGAGGAACTATTGATATGAAAGAAAAAGGTTCTTTTCGGAAGACCGCAGAGATTTTGCTGCCCTTTTTGATTTACTATGTTGTATGGGATGTGGCACGTTTTGTTTTGATGTATATCTTAAATCTCATTTTGCAATATGGCGGAGAGCCTTATCAACTTTTTTATATCAAGTATGCCCAGACAATTCAGGGAGTTTTTTCAGGTATGGCCATGCTCATCAGTCTTCTGGCAATAAGCGGAATGGCCAAAAAAGAAATTAAGATTATTGGTAGTGAGAAAGTAACCGATACAGCCGGAGCGGTAACAGGGTATATGTTTTTAGGTGCACTTGCATTTACTTCTGCAGCAGGAATTAATATCGTATTTGCGCTAACCGGATTTACCGGAAGTTCGGAGGTTTATTCCCAGGTGTTCAATAACCAATATGGTGTTTCCTTTTGGGTGGGTATAGTAAGTTTTGGAATCATCTCCCCCCTGGCTGAGGAAGTGCTGTTTCGGGGGATTATCTATAACCGTATGAAAAAGTATTTTCCGCTGCCCATAGCGATGATAGTATCATCGCTTTTATTTGGATTTTATCACGACAATGTGGTGCAGGGTGTATACGGAACAATTATGGGTTTGTTAATTGTGTATATGTATGAAAAATATGACACGTTTGTCGCACCCGTTTTATTTCATGCAGTAGCAAATATCAGTGTCTATACCATGACCTATAAAGAGGGAACCTTTGAGGCAGTAACCAGACCGCTGACCGGTATTGTTTTTATAGCAGCAGCGGCAGGTGTTTTTATTTACATACAGTTTTATTTAAAAAAAGACCATAAAAAAATGATGTAATAAGCGTAATAATAAGGAGAGGAGAAAAAGAGTGACCAATCAACAGTTTGATGCGGCTGTGGCACGAATGGTTGGCGGAGACAAGTCCGGCTTAAAGGAAATCTATGAAGCCTATATCAGCTATGTCTACCGAATTATCTATGAAGTGCTGCGAAGCAGGGAAAATGCCGAAGATGTTACCAGTGAATTTTTTATCAAGCTCTGGGACAAAGCAGAAAGCTACCAGCCCGGCAATGGACACAAGGCTTTCCTGGCAGTGATGGCAAGAAATATGGCCATTGATTTTTTGAGGAAATACCGGAAAGAAGAACTGACAGCCATGATGCAGGATATCGGAACCGAGCCGGAGGAGGAACATCTGACCGGCAGGCAAATATACAGCGGGCAGATCGAACAGCCCACCGAGGCAGAGGTAATCGCTGATCTCTCACTACAGGCGGCGCTGGATACTTTAAAGGAAGCGGAACGGCAGATTATCAGTATGAAGGTGTTAGGTGATCTGACTTTTAAAGAAATAGCGGAAATTATGGGAATACCCATGGGAACAGTTACCTGGCGTTATCAAAATGCCATAAAAAAATTAAGGAGGTGCGGATATGAGTAAGGTCTTTGAAGACGAATACAAACAATTGGCTCAGGATGACTTTCCCGATCTGTGGGATCGAATCGAAGCCGGATTAAGTGAAAAAACCGTGGAATCAGCTCCCGCGCCTAAAATAAAAACAGTATCTTTTAGAAAATATGCCGGCTTGATAGCAGCTTGCCTATGTGCGGCAGTGGTGATTCCGGCAGCAGTAAATATCGGAAAGAGTAATAAGAGCATGGAGGACACCGCCTATAATTCGGCAACTACGGAAGCAGCCGGCGATATGGCGGCTCCGGCCAGCGAGGAAGCAGCTCCGGTCAGTGAAGAAGCGGCTGCAGACATGGGTGAGATGGCGGATATGGAAGAGGCACTTACAATAGAGGCAGAGAAGGCGGTTGAAGAAGCCGTTGCGGAAGAATCGCAGGCGGCGGATGATGCCTTGAAAACAGACAAAACAGAACTTGCAGTAAATAAGCAATCGGGTGCAGAAAGTAAAAAAACTTTGACTGATGGTACCGTTATTAAAGATGTTGCCCTGGAAATCACAGCAGTGAAGGAAGAAAATGGTGAGACAGTATACAGTGCGATTGTACAGGAGGATATCAGCGGTCAGCTGATGCAGGGTGAAGATATTACATTTACCAAGGGATTGTATGTGGAAGAAGAACTGACAACAGGGCAGACCTATCAGGTGAATTTACATTATTATGGGGATGAACCTTACCTCTTCGAAGTCAGTAAAATAGTAAGATAAAAAAAATTAGAGAAAAGCCATAAAATGTTAATTCATCATACGTATCTATATTATCATAACAAAAGATAAACTTTTTATGGGAGGGAAGATTATGAAGAAGAAATTAGTAATATGGTTGTTAACGGGAAGCATGGTGATGGGAGTCCTGTCCGGCTGCGGTTCAAAATCTGATATGAGTACCAGTGATACCGCCAGGGAGTGGTCACTATCGGCACCGGCAGCAGAAGAGGCAATGCCGGCAGCAGATGAGGCACTCATTTATGAAAACAATTATACAGAAGGTGAAACTGCTAAAGCGGATATGTCTAACGGCAGCTATATGGATTCCATTTATGATTATGACACCAGTGTTCAAAAGAAACAGCAGGGAACGGAAGAATACAGTGAAATTTCCGAGACCGGATTTTCAGCAGTCACAAAAGAGCCTTTGTCAACCTTCGCAGCGGATGTAGATACGGCATCTTACAGTAATCTGCGCCGATTAATCCAAAGCGGGTATGGAATTGATGAAATACCTGACGGTGCTGTCAGAATAGAAGAGCTACTAAATTATTTTACTTATGATGATTATAATCTGCCGGAAAGAAATGAACCCTTTGGAGTGACTACAGAGATTTCAACCTGCCCCTGGAATCCGGAAACCGAACTGATGATGATTGGCCTGAAAACCCAGGATATCGATTATGATAAGGCCCCGCCTTCCAATCTGGTATTCTTATTGGATGTATCCGGTTCCATGAATGACGCGGATAAGCTGCCGCTACTGCAGAAATCTTTTTCCATGCTTACCGAAAATCTGACGGAAAAAGACCGGGTCTCTATCGTAACCTATGCCGGCAGTGATAAAGTTGTGCTGGATGGGGTAAAGGGAAGTAAACATAAAGTCATTATTGATGCCCTGAATGATTTGGAAGCCGGAGGCAGTACATATGGCAGTAAAGGTATTATCACAGCTTACAAGCTGGCGGAAGAAAACTTTATCAAAGGCGGCAATAATCGGGTGATCCTGGCCACTGACGGTGATCTGAACGTAGGACTTACTTCTGAAAGTGAGTTGGAGGACCTGATTTCCGAGAAAAAAGAAACCGGTGTTTACTTATCAGTGCTGGGATTTGGAACCGGAAACATTAAGGATAATAAGATGGAAACCCTGGCCGACAAAGGAAACGGCAACTATTCTTATATTGATTCGGAAAGAGAAGCCAACAAGGTTCTGGTCCAGGAAATGGGAGCCACTTTAGTGACCGTATGTAAAGATGTAAAGTTCCAGGTAGAATTTAATCCGGCTGTGGTGAAAGAATACCGTTTGATCGGTTATGAAAACCGTCGGCTGGCAAAGGAAGACTTTAAGGATGATACCAAAGATGCCGGTGAAATCGGTGCCGGACACAGTGTAACCGCTTTGTATGAAATCAAACTGCAGGACCCTTTAAGTGTGTACAGAGAGGGCATTGAAGATTTGAAATATGCCAAGTATCATGAGGCGGACAGGGTACAGGGGGATAACAATGCGCTGTCAATGGAATGGCTGACGATCAGTATCCGCTATAAAAAACCCGCCGAGAATACCAGCAGTTTGTTAAGCTACCCGATAGATGCCGGCAGTTTAAGCAGTAATCCCGGCAATGACTGGAAGTTTGCGGCAGCAGTTGCGGAATTCGGATTGCTGGTAAGCGACAGCGAAAATAAAGGAGATGCTTCCCTTAAGCAAGTCCTTTCAATCCTCAAGTCGGTAAGATTAAATGATGAATATAAAGAAGAATTTTATGATTTGGTAAAGCAGATAGAACGAAACAGTTAAAGGTATTTATTCTTGGGAGGTACTCTGGGAACAACAGACGTCTTTATGGACGGAAATGGTTGCCAGGGTATCTCCCAATTGTGTAAATACGGCAGCTAAAAGTTCGGCTTCTTCTTCTGAACAGGATTTGGCGATCATACAGGCTATTGATGAAATAAAGGTTACAAATTCACAGGAATTCATAAAATCACCATGGGCATTTTTAATAGTATATGTGCAGAAGTGACGAATGTGAAGCGTTCTATATAGACTTTGAAGTTGGGGTATGCTACGATAACCTGACAGACTAAGTAAAAGGTTAATAGAAGAGGTAAATGCTTATGGATGCAAAAATAATAGATATTACAAGCTGCCCCATTGCCACAACCAATAAGAAGGTGGTAATCGCCGGCAGTATCAACAGTACAGCAAGTGGATTACATATGTTTGTAAACGGACAGGAACATAAGATTATGGGTGGTAAATTCCTGATATCGCTGCCGTTGGAAGCCGGAGGCAATGATTTTGATATTATGTTAACCGATGGAGCGGAAATGAGCGTTCGGGAAAAACGGACTGTATTCTGTGGAATCCTGCCGCCGGTGCTATCCATGAATGAGCTTCCCGATGTGACCCCTGCCAATGTGCTGACCTTTGCCGGTACAGTACAAAACCCCAACCAGATTAAGGATGCAGTAATTCTAAAAGTGAACGGCCGTCCGATTGATGTGGCAGCGGATGGTACATGGAGCCAGGATTTTTTTCTGAAGGAAGGAACGAACGAGTTTGAACTGATTGCCCAGGATGCGGCACTACGCAAAACCACTATAAAAAAGGTGATCGAACATCATGCCGATGCCCCGGAGATTTTCTTTGAAGGATTAGGGACCACAACTCCCACTCATAATATTTCCTTTGTGGGGAAGATGAATTTATTTGTAGATAAGACCATGAATATTCGGATACATGACCGAATCGTACCGGTGACTGATAATACGTTTTCCTATAAAGCCAGCATCAGAACGGAAACGGCGGAAATTCCCTTTATCATAGAGCTGAATAACCGGCCAATTTTGAGATTTAACCGAAAGATTACTTTTTTAGCCCCGCCGCCGCAGGTTGAGGTAGAGGATGACGTGAAAAAAGTGTCTCAAATGCAGTATCGGATATCCGGCAGCATCAGTGATGCAAATGATGTAGACCCCACCCTGCTAGTTAATGAACGGGAGATTCTGCCCAAGAAGGGCCAGTGGAGTGCGTCTGTGACGCTTAAGTACGGTGATAATACGATTTTAATTGAGGGAAGGAATAATGCCGGTAAGCGAACCGTTACAAAGAAAAAAGTATTTGTGCCGATTCCCGATCCGGTAATCTCCTTGGGAGAATATCCGGAGGTTTCGGATTCAGCCCGGATATTTTTAAACGGAGAAGTTCAGGATGAGTTAAATGGAACAATTACCTTAACCATTAATAAAAAAGGTGCAGCCTTAAATACTTCCGGAAAATTTAACGAACCGATTGCTTTGCAGGAAGGGAAAAATGAGATTGTCATTGCCGCTGTTACGCAAGATAATCGGCGTACTGAGAAGGTTATTCAGGTGGAATACTCCCTGCTTTACCGCTTGATTAATATTGCCAATTATCTGCCCCGCACCGGTTCACCGCTTTTTACCTTAAAGGGAACTGTGGAAGAGGATCTTTCCGATGAAAAAGTAACCGCTCTATTTGTAAACGGTGCCCAAATTCCGATTATCAATAGTAAGTGGGAGTCTACCGTGAATCTTAAGCCCGGCGAGAACTATATCCAGATACAGGTGAATACCTCGAGCGGCCAGAAAGTAGATATCCAAAAAAGTGTCTGGTACGATAAAAATTAGCGCAAATCCACTATTGTGGTGAATGGGAATATCTGCTATAATCGGTTTTGACCGATGGCGGACAAGCCATAGCGGTAAAAGTATATTTTTAAAGGAGAGAGGCAATGAAAGGAAATATTGTAGTTGGACAATCCGGCGGCCCTACAGCCGTCATTAACTCATCTGTAGCAGGTGTGTATGCAGCCGCTAAGAAACTTGGCGTGAAGAAAGTATATGGTATGGTTCACGGTATCCAGGGATTTTTACAGGATAATTTATGCGATTTGGATGATTACCTTGCTGATGAAACAGGGATCGAATTATTAAAAAGAACACCTTCCGCATTTTTAGGCTCATGCCGTTTTAAAATGCCTAAGATTGAAGGACATGAAGAAACATACGAGAAAGTTTTTGAAATCATGGAAAAGCATGACATTGAGTGTTTATTCTATGCCGGTGGTAATGATTCTATGGATACCGTTAAGATGCTTTCCGATTATGCAGCAGCTCATGGCAAACCCCAGAGATTTATGGGTGTACCTAAGACCATTGACAATGACCTGCCGATTACCGATCATTGCCCGGGTTATGGTTCAGCAGCCAAATATATTGCTACCAGCATGAAGGAAATCATTCGTGACAACGAATCCTTCGGTGTGGAAAAACCCACTGTATGTATCGTGGAAATCATGGGACGTCATGCCGGATGGCTGACAGCAGCAGCAGCCCTTTCCAAAGGTGATGACTGCTCCGGACCGGATGCTATTTATTTACCGGAGGTTACCTTTGATGTTGATAAATTCATGGCAAAGGTAAAACATCTGGCAGCTACCAAATCTTCGGTAGTAATCGCTGTTTCCGAAGGTGTGTCTTTGGCCGACGGACGTTTTGTATGTGAACTGGGTAATGCTTCTGATTTTGTTGATGCATTCGGACATAAGCAGTTATCAGGCTGTGCTTCTACCTTGGCCAACATGGTGGCAGCAGAAACAGGATTGAAGACCCGTGCGGTGGAATTCTCTACTTTACAGCGTGCAGCAACCCATTTGGCTTCCCTGACCGATATCAACGAAGCATTCCAGGTTGGTCATGATGCAGTAGTGGCAGCCGAAGCAGGTAAAACAGGCATGATGATTACTCTTGACAGAAATGGTGATGACCCTTATCAGTGTGGAACCAGTGCATATGATATTCACGCTATTGCTAATGTTGAAAGAGCAGTTCCGGCAGAATGGATTACCGAGGATGGTTGTGATTTAAATGAGGGATATATCAAATATGCCAGACCGCTTATTATGGGAGAGTTGCAGCCGCTGTATATTAACGGTGTTCCCCGTCATCTGGTACGTAAATAATATTGGTGTATAATTGATGTAGGTTAAGGGCTAAAATTGTGTTAAGATTAACAAATAGCACGATTTTGGCTCTTTTTTTATCGACAGAAAACCGGTACTTATGATATACTGTAACATAACAATGGAGGGCAGAGGATATCGTCAATATGATTAGCGGAACAGATATAGAAATATTTTATAAAAGGCTGATTGATGCTTTACCACATGCAATTTTTATGACTGATTTGAATATGAACCTTTTATTTATCAATCAAGCCGGCTGCCAGTTATTTGGCATCCGGTATCCGGAATGCATTGGGCAGCCATGCAGCCTCTGTGAAACGGAAAATTGCGGTACGGAGCAATGCTGCATCAAACGGATGCGAGATGGTATCAGTGACACTACATACATAGATGAGTATTGTGGAAAGTCCTTGCGGGTAACGACTTCTTATCTGCGGGATAATGCCGGGAATCATATCGGATATACCAGCACCAGCGTGGATATTACCGATATTAAGCAAAAGGAAGAGCAACTGAAGATTAAGGACGAACGTTTTCGGATTGCCATGCCTTATACCAACTGTGGTATTTGGGAATATGATCCTTATAATAAAACATTGGCACGGGAAACTTCTATTAATAAAAACTTTAATTTTCCGGATATTTCTTATAATGTTCCGGAATCATTGATTGAAACAGGAATGGTGCATCCACATTCGGTAGAAGATATCAGGGAATTGTTTCAAGAATTAGATAAAGGTGTGCCGGAGGTTGCGAAAGAAATCATCCTGTATACGAATGATATGAAGATACACTGGTACCGGTTGGCATTTACGAATGTGTTGAGTGAGCGTGGTGTCCTGATAAAGTCCATTGGGGTATCCCATGATATTACCAATCAAAAGAAAAATGCAATGCAGATGGAAAGGGAACGCCGCGAACTTTTAAAAGAAGCAAGTACGGATCCGCTGACCGGCCTCTATAACCGTAAATTTGTTATCGAAAGAATGGAACAGTATCTGGCAAACAGAAGGCATGAGGCCATCGGGGCGCTGTTTATGATAGATATAGACAATTTTAAGCGAATTAATGATTGCTATGGTCATCAAAAGGGCGATGAATTTCTGGTGCAGATGGCAGATTGCATGCGGTCGGTTTTTCGAAAGGAAGATATGCTGTGCCGGATGGGGGGCGATGAATTTCTTGCTTTTATTGATTATATGACGCAGGAACAGATAGAAGAAAAAGCCCGCCGGCTCTGTGAGTTAATCGGCCAAATAGATATGGCAGATTTCAGGTGCGGGGTTTCGGTCGGAGTTGCTGTGGCACAAAAAGAAACCATTTCTTTTGATGAACTATACAAACAAGCTGATGAAGCTCTTTATAATGCCAAAAACAGTGGAAAAAGCAAGTATATTATTTATGCAAAGTAGAACGCATTATGCGTGGATAGGAGCGGCATGGTATCACACATTATTGGTAATTATTTGGTGAGTCAGAAACTTATTACAGGTGAGCAGCTAGCGGATATTTTGCGTGAGCAGCCCAGGACTAGAGCCAAGTTGGGACTGATTGCGGTTTCTGAAGGGCTGCTTACCTTTGAAGAAGCAAAGGCTATAAGTGACGTGACGAATTCGGATCGTGCATTTGCTGAAAAAGTTATGGAAATGGAATATATGGACGAAGGGCAGATTAAAATCCTGCTGCGCAAGCAGGGAAATGCCTATATGTCATTTGCCCAAACCCTGGAAAATTTTCAATTGATGAATATTGAACAATTAGAACAATATCTGATTGATTTTCAGGACAATAATGATTTAACATTTGCGGATCTGGAAGACCTGAAGAGTAATGATGTCAACCGCATTTTACCCATGTACTTTCCATATGAAGCATCGGCGTTCATTGATGCCGCATGTGTTGCGGTCAGGACTCTGGGACGTAGTGTAGACTCGGGTATATATCCGTTAAATGCATATATTACAGATAGTTTTGAAGCCACCAACGGTGTCATTCAGTTTGTGGAGGGAGAAAAGGAATTTTCCTATGCCATGTTGGGGAAGGAAAAGGAGCTGGCAGTAGTAGCTTCCCGCTATATGCATGAACAGATTGAAGAAATAGATGAGGATACATTGGATATAATCGGCGAGCTGATAAATTGTGTCAGTGGTTTATATGCCACCGCACTAAGTCAGGACGGTGTCATTATGGATATGCTGCCGCCCCAGTATTATCTGGAAATGAAGGAAATACAGGCAAAGGGAATGCTGGTGCTGCCTTTAGTGGTAAAAGGCAAGACTTTTCACCTGGTTATAAATATGAAAAACAGAGTTAAAATAATTTAAACGGAGGAAATATAATGGCCAACATATTAATTGTGGATGATTCCAGAACTTCCAGAAGGATGCTGACGCATATGGTGGAGGATATCGGACATACGGTAGTTGGGGAAGCGGATAATGGGGAAGACGGTTTCCTGAAATTTAAAGAATTAAAACCGGATCTGGTAACACTGGATATTACAATGCCCAAGATGAGCGGCCTGGAGGCTCTTCAGTTGATTATGAATGAAGATAAAGAAGCCAGGGTAGTTATGATCTCGTCGGCCGGTCAAAAGGATAAGATGCTGAAAGCAATTAAAATGGGTGCCAAGGACTTTGTTACCAAGCCCATCGACAGTGATGCCGTGCAAGTAGCTATTCAGGAAGCACTGATGGATAATGAATAAATTTTATAGTTAATATATTGTAAAAGAGTGGTAGACAATGCCACTCTTTTGTTATATTATCAAATAAGGAAATCGTTTTCCGAACATGACAGTTATGAAAGAGATTAAGGAGCAAAAGCAATGGTATCCATAAAAGATGTAGCGAAACAGGCCGGGGTAGCAATTTCAACCGTGTCCAAAGTATTGAATAATTATCCGAATATCAGTGAAGAAACAAAGATTAAAGTAAATCAGGCAGTGAGGGAACTGAATTTTGTACCCAATACAGTAGCGGCGGCCTTATCTTCTAAGCAGGCCGGCAGGGTGGCTCTGCTGATCAATTTGAATAGTCAGACGCAAGCCATTGATGAGATTGATATGCAGTATATATCCGGAGGAATCAGAAAAGCGGTAGAGCTGAATCTGGATGTAATCACAGTGTTTTTTTCCATGATTGAAAATAAAACCGTGGATGAGCTGACAGCTTACTTCCGCTCACAAAGTATCAGCGGAATTATCATCTATGGCCTGTCGAAAGAAGACAAAACGCTGCATAAGCTTATTCGTGAGCAGAATTTCAAGGTGGTAGTTGTGGATGCTCCTATTGTGAATGTTAATACTTCCTCGGTTTGGATCGACCACAAAAAAGCGCAGTATGAAGTGGCGAAGAAAACCCTGGTAGAAAATAAATGTAAACGAATCCTCTATATTACCGGTAAGAAAAACGGTTATATTACCGATGAAAGATTGGCGGGGATGGAACAATTAGTAGCGGAGATGGGATTGACTATGATGGTACGGAATGGGGAGTTCTCGGAATTGCAGGCCAGAAATATTACGCTCAGGTTTGCCAGGAATAAGGACATTGTCGTGTGCGCATCGGATTTGATGGCCATCGGTGCTATGAAAGCATTGATACAAATGGATATTTTTCGCCCGGTCTGCGGTTTTGACGGGATAACATTAATGGGCTATGTAGGAAAGCAGATGAATACGGTGCGGCAGGATTTCGCCAGAGTATCGGCAGAAGCAGTGGCTGAGCTGAGCCGTTTGATGAATGGCGAAGAGGGACGAAATCAAATTCTGGACTATCAGTTGATAAGAATGAAATATGAAGATATTATATGTTGACAGAAAACGTTTTCCTGTGATAATATAATAACAGAAAACGTTTTCCTAATTTTTTAGGGATTAATGAAAATAGTAATAGGAGGAAGAAACATGGCAGCACAAACAAATTTACAAAAGGATGTATTGATTATGAACCTGGAAAATCAGTTAGAGGAGATTGCCCGGGAGATGTACAGCAAAGCAGTCGAAGCGCTGACCGATCAGGAAGCTTATTATGTGGTACTGCAGTTAACAAAGCGTTTAATGAGTGTATCCGGCAAAATCGAAGGTGAGAAGAAGGTCTACTATATTTCGGCGGAATTTTTGATCGGTAAGTTGTTGTCCAATAACCTGATCAATCTGGGAGTCTACGATAGCCTGAAGAGTATTCTGGCAACTAAGGGAAAAGACATGAATGCTATCGAGGAAGTTGAGCCGGAACCGTCCCTGGGAAATGGCGGATTAGGCAGGCTGGCGGCCTGTTTTTTGGACTCCATTGCAACATTGGGACTTCCCGGTGATGGCATCGGGCTGAATTATCATTTTGGCTTATTTAAGCAGATATTTAATGACAAACTCCAGACTACTGAAAAAAATGATTGGATTGAAGAATACTCCTGGCTGAACAAAACAGAGATTACCTATGATATTTATTTTGGCAAAGAGAAGGTGACTTCCCGCCTTTATGATATTGATGTGGTTGGCTATGAACAGGGCATCAACAAGCTGCGTTTGTTTGATATTGAAAGTATCGATGAAAGTATCATTAAGAAAGGAATTAATTTTGACAAAAAGAAAATAGATAAGAACCTGACTCTTTTCTTATATCCCGATGATTCTGACGAAGCCGGTAATCTGCTGCGTATTTATCAGCAGTACTTTATGGTCAGCAATGCGGCACAGTTAATTTTACATGAAATGAAGGAAAAGAAGTATGATCTGCGTAAGCTTTATGATCATGCGGTGATTCAGATCAATGATACTCATCCCACCATGATTATTCCGGAGCTGATTCGGATTCTGGTGGATGAAAAAGCCTTTACCATGGACGAAGCCATAGATGTGGTACGGAAGACCTGTGCTTATACCAATCACACTATTTTGGCGGAAGCGCTGGAAAAATGGCCTTTGAAATATCTGGAGAAGGTGGTACCCCAATTGGTGCCGATTATCAAAGAACTGGATAAACGGGTACGGGCAAATTACAAAAATCCCAAGGTTCAGATTATTGATAAGGAAAAAAGAGTGCATATGGCGCACATTGACATTCATTACGGTTTTTCCGTAAATGGAGTAGCGGCCATTCATACGGATATCTTAAAGGATACTGAACTGCATCATTTTTATGAGATTTATCCGGAGAAATTCAACAACAAGACTAACGGTATCACCTTCCGCAGGTGGCTCTTGTCCTGTAACCATGAGCTGGCAAGTTTCCTTTCCGAAACCATTGGTGATGGTTATAAGAAAGATGCCGATAAGCTGGAACGTTTGTTGGAGTATAAAGATGATCAGGCAGTGCTGGATCAGCTGTTTGAGATTAAGAAACATAAAAAGAGCGAGCTGGCAGCTTTTGTAAAGGAAAAAGAAGGTGTTACCCTGAATGAAAATTCTATCTTTGATATTCAGGTGAAACGGCTTCATGAGTATAAACGTCAGCAGATGAATGCTCTTTACATTATCCACAAGTATCTGGAAATTAAGGCCGGCAAAAAGCCTTCCACACCATTGACCTTTATCTTTGGTGCAAAAGCAGCACCTGCCTATGTGATTGCTCAGGATATCATTCATTTGTTGTTGGTATTACAGGAAATCGTAAATAATGATCCGGACGTAAGCCCTTATATGACTGTGCTGATGGTAGAAAACTATAATGTCGGCTATGCCGAGAAGCTGATTCCCGCCTGTGATATTTCCGAACAGATATCATTGGCTTCCAAGGAAGCATCAGGAACCGGTAACATGAAGTTTATGTTAAACGGAGCGGTAACTCTGGGAACCTCAGATGGTGCCAATGTGGAAATCCATGAACTGGTAGGAGATGAGAATATCTATATCTTCGGTCAGGATGCGGATACGGTAATCAAACACTACGACAAGGCGGATTACGTATCAAAGGATTATTATAAGAAGAGTAAGGTAATTAAAGCGGCAGTGGACTTTATTGTCAGTAAACCGGTATTGAAGGCGGGCCATAAAGAAAATCTGCAAAGGTTGTATGATGAACTCCTGAATAAAGACTGGTTCATGACTTTACTGGACTTGGAAGACTATATTGCCACCAAGGATAAGATGTTCAAAGATTATGAGAATACCCAGAAGTGGAAGAAGATGATGTTAGTAAATATTGCCAAAGCCGGATTCTTTTCATCTGATCGGACCATTGCCGATTACAACAAAGATATCTGGAAACTGTAGTTGATAATCAAAAAAATCTATGAATATAATTGACAGTGTTGTTCTATCATGATAGAATGATGCTGTCAATTCTATTGTAGTAGAATGTGTGTGACGGGAGGAAAGCGGAATGAAGAAAATTTTAGTGATTTTAATGACAGCAGTCATGTGCCTGCAGATGACCGGGTGTGAAAAAGGTGATACCGAAGGGGGCGGAGATTCGGCCGGAAAGGAAAATACCTATCTGTCGGAAGCAGTTGCCTTTCCTGAATATACCCAGATTATGGCTGAAATGACAGCGGGTAATAGCTTATATTATTATGCGATATCAGATGGCGGAGACTCGGCAATCTATCAGATGAACATGGAGGAAGAAACGCCCCAGCCGGTAGCCATTCCATATGCAATGGCTAAGCAGGAGTATGTATTGGCGATGTCTGTAGATGCCGATGGTGAACTACATATTATTACGGGTTTATATGAAGGGACGGATGCCAATTTGGTTTTAAAGGATATGTTTTGGAAAAAAATAGATACAAGCGGACAGGTGCTGTCGGAATATCCAATTATCGATTGTTTTAAAGAACAGGAGAACATCTATACCTCGGGATTTGCCGTTGATAGCGCGGAAAATGCGTTTATCAGCATGGGAAATCAGGTTTATGTACTAAATAAAAACGGTGAGTTATTATTTGAAGCCACCGGAAACGGTTATATTTCCAAGATGTGCCGAAGCAAGGACGGTAAAGTTTATATCATCCAATTTGGTGATGCCGGTTTGGAGATGTATGAGGTGGATGTTCAAGCCGGAGGGTTGGGAACCAGAAATGACATTTCCCAATTGGGAAGTTCCGTGAATGCTGCGACCGGTATCGACAGCGATCTGCTGCTGGCTTCTGAAAGTGCTGTTTTTGAATATGATATAAAACAAAAAAACTTTACCCAGAAATTCGAGTGGCAGTCGGTAGATGTGGTTGCCGATTGGTACGGCAGTATGCTGGCGCTGGAAGATGGCAGAATCTTGTGGCTGGGTAAAGAATATCAGGATAATACCATGAAAACCGATCTGACGGTAATCCGTTTATTGAAAGAAGGGGAGCAGGTACAGTCAGCTAAGAAGGTTCTGACCTTCGGTGGTGTTTCTATATTCATAGATTCACCGGTAAGGAAAGCGATTACAGATTTTAACAAATCTAACCAGGATTACCGAATTGAAATTAAGGAATATGGAGCCGAAGATATTAGTACCGGACTCATCCAGTTGAATGCTGATATTGTAAGCGGTAACTGCCCGGATATTCTGGCTTTGCCTTTAAGATTTTCTAAGGATCTTTATGCCAGAAAAGGTGTTTTGACAGATTTATATCCTTATATAGAAAAAGATACCTCTTGTGAGCGGTCCGATTTTCAAGAGAATATCCTGAAGATTTATGAGACCGATGATAAACTTTATGCGATCCCCATTAGCTATGATATTTATACAGTTTTGGGTAAATCCTCCCTCCTGGGCGAACGGAATTCATGGACACTGGAGGAAATGATTGCTTTTGTCGATGACTGTCCGAAAGACAGTGAGATATTTAACGATGGTTCCAAATCACGCGTTTTGAGTACTTGCATGAGAGCTAACTGGGATCAGATGGTTAATTGGAACGATGATGATGAAAATGCTTTTAACCGGGAACTATTTATTAAGATGCTGCAATTTGCCAACCGGTTTATCGATGATGATAAATATACATATGATGACAACCTGCCTCAAAGAATTCAGGATGATCAAGTGCAGCTTTTGGAAACCAATGTGTCAGGCATTTCCAGCAATCAGTTTTTTTGTGCTTTGTTTGGAGGACAGGTTACCTATGCGGGGTATCCGGCAGAAAACGGCAACGGTTCGCTGGTGGGTTCTACTTCCGCCATGGCTATTAGTGCAAAATGTGACTATCAGGACATTGCATGGGAATTTATCAATAGCATGCTGTCTGAGGAGTTCCAGGCTCAAACCGCCATATATAATTTTCCGATTCGCAAAAGCGGTCTGGAAAAGCAGATAGAACGGGCGATGGAAGTAACTTACTATACCGATGAAAATGGTAATCAAAAGGAAGAATCAAAAGGAATGTCAGGTATGGGCGATTTTACTGTGGCGACCTACGCGGATAAGGATACGGATGTTCAGGCAATTCGCCAACTGATTGAAAGTGCTGATAAACTGCGAACCGGCGATGATCAGATTAGTAATATTATTACGGAGGAAGCTCAGGTATTTTTCAGCGGCAACAAGACCGCGGAGGAAGCCGCAGATATTGTAGAAAATCGGATTCGGATTTATGTGAGTGAGATGAAATGAAAATGAGAAAAAATTTAGCATTTTTACTGATAGCTTTGATGCACCTGCAGTTAGCAGGATGTGGTAAAAACGATGCCGAACAGGCAGAAAGTATGTATCTGTCGGAGGCAGTTACATTCCCCGATTATATTCAGGTTTATACAGAAACCACAGCTGGCAACACCTTATATTATTGTGCGGTAACCAACCTGGAAGAGGAAGCAATCTATCGGATGAACATGGAAGCAGAGCAACCCCTGCCGGAGATGATTCCGTATGTGCGGAAGGAGCAGGAGCATATTCAGGCGATGTCTGTGGATGCAGATGGCGGATTACATATTATTACCGGCTTATATGAGGGGTTGAATGCCGATACGGTGTTAAAGGATCTTTTTTGGAAAAAAGTAGATGCCGGCGGACAGGTATTGGCAGAGTATAAGATAACCGATTATTTTAGGGAGCAGGAGAATATCAATGTTTCGGGATTTGTAATTGACTCCGCAGGAAATGCCTGTATCAGCATGAACAGTTATGTTTATGTATTGGATAAAACCGGTGATCGGTTATTTGAGACAACGGGCGGTAACTATATCTCCCGAATGTGCCGAAGCAAGGAAGGAAAAGTCTATATTATTCAGTATGGTGATAGCGGTTTGGAAATGTATGAGGTGGATGTTAAAGCGAGAGGGCTGGGTAGTAGATATGACCTCTCACAGTTGGGCAGTTCGGTGAATGCCGCCACCGGTACCGAGGGTGATTTACTGTTGGCTTCGGAAAGTACAGTTTTTGAATATGATATAAAAAAGAAAAGCTTTACCCAGAAATTTGAATGGCTGGATGTGGATGTGGTTGCTGACTGGTATGGTGATATGTTGACATTAGAAGATGGCAGGATTTTGTGGATGGGTAAGGAGTATCAGGATAGGTCCATGAAAACAGATTTGACGATGATCCGCAAGATAAAAAAGGAGAAACAGAGACAATCTTCTAAAACAGTACTGACTTTAGGCGGTGTTTCCATGTTCATAGAATCACCGGTCAGAAAAGCTGTTACGAATTTTAATAAGACCAATCCTGATTATCGGATTGAGATCAAAGAATATGGAACAGAGGACGTCATTGCAGGGCTTGACCAGTTGAATGCCGATATCATAAGTAGCAATTGTCCCGATATCCTGGTATTGCCGTTAATGTGTTCCCTGGAGCTTTATGCCAGAAAAGGTGTTTTGACAGACTTGTATCCCTATATTGACGCAGACACCAACTGCAAACGTTCTGATTTTCAAGAGAATATCGTGACAGCTTATGAGACAGAAGGTAAGCTTTATGCCATTCCAATCAGCTACGATATCTATACGTTACTGGGGAAATCGTCTCTTTTGGGTGATCGGAATACCTGGACGTTGGAAGAAATGATTGCTTTTGCCGATAATTGCCCGAAGGATAGTGGTATTTTCAGGGATGATTCTAAATCAGGAGCTTTGAGTATCTGTCTGAAAGCGAACGGGGATCAGTTGGTCAACTGGAAGAGTGACGAAAATACTTTTAACCGAGAACTGTTCATTAAGATGTTGCAGTTTGCCAATCGTTTCGTAGCTGATGATAAATATACTTACAATGATAGCTTATCTG
Organism: Lachnospiraceae bacterium; assembly: GCA_031556725.1. Lineage (GTDB taxonomy): Bacteria > Bacillota > Clostridia > Lachnospirales > Lachnospiraceae > UBA935. The sequence continues at coordinate 63,345 of JAVBSL010000001.1, forward strand.
AAAGAATTCAAGAGGGTCAGATGCAGCTTCTGGATACCAATATTTCCAGCGTTTCCAGCCCTCAGCTTGAATGTGCTCTATTTGGTGAACAAGTCACCTATGTAGGATACCCATCAGAAAAAGGCAGTGGCTCTTTGGTGAGTTCATCATCCACGATGGCTATCAGTGCAAAAGGTGACTATAAGGATGTATCATGGAAATTTATCAGCAATATGTTGTCCGAGAAGTTTCAGGATCAAGCAGCCTTTAATAGCTTCCCGATTCGTAAAAGCAGTCTGGAAAAAAGAATTGAGCAGGTTATGGAAGTAATCTACTATACTGATGCGGACGGAAACAAAAAGGAGCAGTCTAAAGGTTTTGCCTACATGGGAGACTTTGAAGTGGAGATTTATGCAGTCAAGGATCAAGAGGTTCAGACTATCCGCAAGCTGATTGAAAGTGTTGATACGTTGTGGACCAGTGACAGGCAGATTAACAGTATTATTACGGAGGAAGCCCAGGCCTTCTTTGGTGGCAGTAAGTCAGCCGAGGAAGTGGCAGACATCGTAGAAAATCGGATTAGAACTTATGTAAATGAAATGAAATAAAGGAGCACGTATGGACATGAAATTATTTGATTCGGAATTGCGGATTATGGAGATTCTTTGGGAAGAAGGTGAGCAGTCGGCTAAGGAAATAGCCAGGATTCTGAGCGAGCAGGTGGGATGGAGTAAAACAACCACCTATACGGTTATCAAGAAGTGCCTTGATAAAGGGGCGGTGATAAGGACCGAGCCGGGTTTTATTTGTCAGGCGCAGATTACCAGAGAACAGGCCAGAGACGCAGAGACCAATGAACTGATCAATAAAATGTACGGCGGTGCACCTGACCGGCTGATTGCTTCGCTTTTGGGAAGAAAGCAGCTTTCGGAGGCAGACATAGATAAGCTGAAAAAGCTGGTTGAGGAGATGGAGTAGGAGGGAATATGGGATTTTTAAAGGCAAGTCTTTCCGGTGCAGTATTGATTGGTCTGATTATATTGATCCGTGCTGTCTTTATACATAAGGTACCGAAGAAAATACTGATGGGCTTCTGGGGACTGGCAATCTGCCGGCTGCTGATTCCCTTTTCGCTGCCATGTCCGTCGATATATCAAACATTGACTGGATTGGTCGCAATAAAACTGCAAAACAGCATTGCCTGGCTTAAGTCCGTGGAAAATGTGACCCTTCCGCTGGTTAGTGTGACTGTTACCCAAGTGACACAAGGTGATGAAATACTGGAGACAGGGAGAGTAACACTTCTGATAGTGGGAACTATCTTGTGGATTGTGGCAGGTGTCATACTTTTTCTTATTTTTATTAGTAATCACTCAAAATGGTGTTGGAAATACCGTCAGGCACTTCCCGTTGAAAATTCCTTTGTAGATGAATGGGTGACAATTCATAACAAAAGGAAAAGAGTACGAATCCGGCGGTCGGATCAGATTATGACACCCATGGTATATGGGCTGTGGAAACCGGTGATTTTACTGCCTAAATGGATGGATATGGATGAGGCAGGGCAGTTATCTTATGTACTGACCCATGAAATGATGCATATCAAACATGGTGATTTGTGGAAGAAATGGGCTATGCTGGTGACGGTGTGTATACATTGGTTCAATCCACTGGTCTGGGTAATGTTCCTGCTTTTTAATCGGGATTTGGAATTGAGCTGTGATGAGGCGGTAGTAGCCATATACGGACCGAAAGCAAAGGCAGAGTATGCTTATGCGCTGATTGGGATGGAGGAAGAGCGGATGACCTTTTCACCGCTATTTGCCTGCTTTTCAAAAAATGTATTTGAACAGCGGATTAAAGCTATTATGAGCTATAAGAAGTATTCCATAGCGGCAGTTTCTTTTACAATGATTTTGATGTTGGGAATAGTGCTTTTGTTTGGCTTCGAAGGAAAAGTTAACCGATTGGCATGGGAGGGTGATAAGCAGCCTGGGGTTGCGATTATTTCACAATCGGAAGACGAGATAGCATATGAAGTGTATACATGTCTTGATGGAGCGCAGTATAGATTTTTCTGTACAAGCACAGGGGACGTTAGCGTTGAGGAGGAAGCAAGACAGCTTCAGGAACAGTGTGATGCCTATACTCAGTTGGGGGTATATATGGATAAAGAAACCGGTTGGCTGTGCTATGAGGGATTCACTATTGAAAACCTGCTGGATGTAAGGGAAGGCAGGGGCATCTGCCTTGGGCAAAGCGGGCTGCCCGGAGCAGTTAATTTGAAAACAGTATATCAGGACGATACCTTGATAGGCTTCAAAATAAGTGATTAGATAATCAAAAGAACCGTCTTACCTTTTGACAATAAGCCAGATACTGGTCACCGTAAATCTTCAAAAGGCTTTTTTCCTCCAGACGAATCTGACGGTTAAAAAGCCAAATGCCCAGAATAATATAGATTAAAATAATCCAGTTAGGGATAATCAGAAACAAACTGCATAAAACAATCGCAAAGGCGGTATAAATAGGATTACGGCTAATGGCAAAGGCGCCGGTGGTAACCAGCTCGCCGGGATGTTCTTCATCGATGCCGACGCGAAAACTTTTACCGAAGGAAATAAGCGCATACAGAAATAACCCAAGGCCCAAAAGGCCAATTGCCACACCAACCCAGCCGGCAATGCTGCTATGGAATAGTTCAGTACCGATGGTTGGAAGCTGAAAGGCACTGGCAATAATAATATAAAAGAAAAAAAGTGCAAAGGGAGGAATAAGAAAATCCTTTTTGTCCATTTCACCAAAGTGCATGGTTTTAATCCCCGCTTTTTTTAATTGTAGATTTCGTGATAAAACAAGTAAAATAAGTGAAAAAAGAATTGCGGCGGCAAAATATCTTTGCATGGTAATCTCCTTTTAGAGTTGTTTTAATAGCATTATATCACCCGGGTGGTCCACTGGGAGCAATCCCACACGTCAGAAGCCAATCCCTCATAGAATTCCGGTTCATGACAAACCATCAATATACTGCCTTTATATGCAGATAGTGCCCGACGCAGCTCGGCCTTAGCATCCACATCCAGATGATTGGTAGGCTCGTCCAGCAATAGAATATTGGTTTCCCGATTCATCAGCTTACACAGCCGAACCTTAGCCTGTTCGCCACCACTTAGAACTTTAACTTTGCTTTCGATATGCTTAGTGGTAAGCCCGCATTTAGCCAGTGCAGAACGGACTTCATATTGGGTAAAGCCGGGAAATTCCTGCCAGATTTCTTCGATACAGGTGGTATTGACATTCTGACTCATTTCCTGTTCAAAGTAACCGATATGAAGATAGTCACCCTGCTCCACCGAACCGCTGATTGGCGGAATCAAACCTAAAATGCTTTTTAATAAAGTGGTTTTTCCGATACCGTTAGCACCGGTCAGAACAACCTTTTGCCCCCGTTCCATCTCCAGATTCAAAGGAGAAGAGAGGGGCTCATCATAACCAATAACCAAATCGCTGGTTTGGAAGATATAGCGCCCGGGGGTCCGGGCTTCCTTAAAGTAAAACTCCGGCTTAGGTTTTTCATGGGCCAGTTCGATCACATCCATCTTATCCAGTTTTTTCTGTCTTGACATAGCCATATTACGGGTGGCCACTCTGGCTTTATTCCGGGCTACGAAATCCTTCAAATCGGCAATTTCTTTTTGCTGCTTATTATAAGCAGCCTCTATTTGGGACTTTTTCATAGCATAAACTTCCTGGAACTTATCATAATCCCCCACGTAGCGGTTCAATTCCTGATTGTCCATATGATAGATCAGGTTGATAACGCTGTTTAAAAAGGGGATATCATGAGAAATCAGAATAAAAGCATTTTCATATTCATTTAAATAGCGTTTCAGCCATTCGATATGTTCCGTATCCAGATAGTTGGTAGGTTCGTCCAGCAGCAGGATGTCCGGTTTTTCCAGCAGCAGCTTAGCCAATAACACTTTGGTTCGCTGACCGCCGCTTAAATCAGTCACATCCCGGTCCAGTCCCAGTTCCAGCAAACCTAAAGCTCTGGCCACTTCCTCGACCTTGGAGTCAATCATATAAAAATCATGGAGGGTTAACAGATCCTGGATGGTTCCCAGTTCTTCCATCATATCTTCTAATTCTTCAGGAGAAGCATCTCCCATTTGATCACAGATCTCGTTCATTCGGGTTTCCCATTGAAAAAGAAAGTCAAAAGCAGAGGAGAGGACATCCCGAAGGGTCATGCCTTTCTCTAATGCGGTATGCTGATCCAGATAACCGACCCGGACATTTTTGGCCCATTCAACCTTGCCCTCATCGGGCATCAGCTTATCGGTAATAATATTCATAAAAGTGGATTTGCCTTCTCCGTTGGCCCCGATCAGGCCAATATGTTCACCCTTCAGCAGGCGGAAAGATACATCATTAAAGATTGCCCGGTCACCAAAGCCGTGGGTTAGATGTTCGACGTTTAATATGCTCATATAAACTCCTTATATTTATAAATGTAAACAAAATTCCTTCTCATATTAGCATATAAAACAGGTAACATGCAACGAAATAAAAAGGACATTATACTAAAAATGTAAATAATTAGTATAATAAGTATTGACAGAGATAATAAAATAGATTATAATATAATAGTAATGATTACTATTATCAAAGAGGAGGAAAACAATACATGAACATGAATACATTCAGACATCTTTCTTACGGCGTATACGTTATCAGTACCTGGGATAATGGAAGGCCTACAGGCTGTACAGCCAACAGTGCCATGCAGATTACGTCATCACCGGCAACCATAGCAATCAGCATTAACCATGACAATTACACCAATAAGTGCATTTTGGAGAGCGGAAAATTTGCGATTTCTATTTTATCGGAGGAGTCGGATCCGGGGATTATCGGAAACTTTGGTTTTCAGTCGGGAAGAGATGTGAATAAGTTTGAAAAGACCGAGTATCAGATTGCCGATGAGATGCCGGTGGTCAATGATGCCTGCGGTTATATTGTATGTAAGGTAATTGACAAGATGGAAACGGCTACGCACACGGTCTTTTTAGGAGAAGTTACAGGAGCAGAGGTTTTAAAAGGCGGCGATGCCATGACCTATGCTTACTATCATAAGGTAGTCAAAGGAAAGAGCCCTAAGGCAGCCCCCACTTATATTCCGGAAGAGGAAGAAGCTCCTAAGACAGAGTTGAAAAAGTTTGTTTGTCAGGTATGCGGTTATGTTTATGAAGGGGAAAGTCTTCCTGATGACTATAAATGTCCCATTTGCGGAGTAGGAGCAGATCGTTTTAAAGAAGAAAAATAATAATTTTGAAAAACCAGGAGGAAGAAAACATGGATTTAAAAGGAAGCAAAACAGAAGCTAATCTAATGTCAGCATTTGCCGGAGAGTCAATGGCCAGGAATAAATATTCCTATTTTGCGTCAAAAGCAAAAAAGGACGGCTTTGTCCAGATTGCCAATATTTTTGAGGAAACAGCCAATAATGAAAAAGAACATGCCAAGATGTGGTTCAAGCTGCTGGGTGGAATCGGTTCTACTGCTGAAAATCTGGAAGAAGCTGCTAAAGGTGAAAACTACGAGTGGACCGATATGTATGCGTCTTATGCTAAAGAAGCAAGGAAAGAAGGCTTTGAAGAGATCGCCCTTTTGTTTGAAGGGGTGGCGGCCATTGAGAAGGAGCATGAGGAAAGATACCGTAAGCTACTGGAAAGTGTTAAGGGTGATGTGGTCTTTTCCAAAGACGGCGATGTGATCTGGCAATGCTTGAATTGCGGGCATATCTGTGTCGGACAGAAGGCTCCTGATGTTTGTCCGGTGTGTGCTCATCCTCAGGCTTATTTTGCAGTAAAAGCAGATAACTATTAATTTCAGACACTTTTTTTGCTTAAATTAGAATTGTGGTAGCACCGCTCCGTGGAAACATCCTCCAGGAACCAATCAAGAGGCTGAAAGGCTTCTGCCGCTTCCAGACTGGGGAATTCCACTTCAGCAATGATCAGCGGAGCAAAAGGCGCATCAAAAATATCCAATTCCACAGTTAGACTGGATTGGTCAATAGGGATGAGATATCTTTTTTTGGAAATGATATTACCGTCGGCTTTTTCTCGCAGATGATAATAGGACTGCTCGTTAAGAGGAAGGTTATATTCTTCTCTGGCCAGCAGTCCTTTTCCTTTATACGTTAAATAATAAGAATCATCCTCTTTGCGAACTCTGACAACCGGGTCAGTATTCAAATAAGCCTGCTCAATTATATGATATTTGTAAGACTCCAAGTTGTGAGGGAGTCGTTTGATGGTATATTTCTTTTCGATTTCCATAATACTGTCCTTTCCTGAAAACTACTTATAGTATAGCATGAAAGAGCAAAAAGATGCTACCAAAGAGTTGGCAGATATGGTAAAATAGTAATGCAAATTGTGGAAAGGGATGGTATTTAAAATGAACAAAGCAGGGGTGTTCTTCGGAACCGGATATGAAGAGATTGAAGCCCTGGCAGTGGTGGATCTGCTGCGCAGAGCGGAGATAGAAACAGATATGATTTCTATTACTGATGCAAGAGAAGTAGAAAGTGCCCATGGAATCTGGGTGAAAATGGATAAGACATTACAGGAAGTGGATTTTGAGCAGTTTGATATCATTGTTTTACCCGGCGGCGGTATGGGAACAGCTAATCTGGAAGCCTGTCCGGGGTTGATGGAACAGGTAGATATTTTTTATGAAAAAGAAAAGTGCATTGCCGCCATCTGTGCAGCCCCCAGTATTTTGGGGCACAGGGGTATGCTAAAAGGACGAAAAGCATGTTCGTATCCTTCTTTTGAAAGTCATCTGGAGGGGGCAAAGGTGGTACAGGAAGCAGCCATAAAAGATGGTCATATTATCACCGGCCGGGGCATGGGCTGTGCCATCCAGTTTGGATTGGCAATTGTAGCACACTTTAAAGGTCAGGCAGAAGCAGACGATCTGGCAGAAAAAATTATTTTCATGAGGTAAACAGATGAACATATTATTCTTTCTTACCCCCAAGAAAGAGGCAGCGTTTCTTTATGATACGGACTCCCTTCGTCAGGCGTTGGAAAAAATGGAAAACCATCGGTATGCTGCCATTCCGATTATTCATAAGAAAAGTGGAAAATACATAGGAACATTGACCGAAGGTGATTTACTTTGGGATATGAAAAAGCGTGATTTTCCTTCTTTAAAAGATGCCGGGGATATTTCGGTATTAGAAGTGGAACGGCGGCGGGATAATCAGCCGGTCAGCGCAGATGCCAAGATGGAGGATTTGATTAATCTGACCATGAGTCAGAACTTTGTGCCGGTCATTGACGGCAGTAAATGTTTTATTGGTTTGGTGACCAGAAAGGACATTATTCAATATCTGGTGGAAAGTAAAAAAAAGTAGAAAAAATTACCATAAATAATTTTCACATCAACGTTTATACTATGAACAAGATAAGTGATGAAAAAAGCGCTTAGATTGAGTTGATAACTGGTCTACATAGACAGGCATCTCTTCAAGATAAGTGAATTGGACGGATCTTATCTTGAAGAATAGATGATTGTATTTTGGACAATCAAAAATAATAACGGAGGTGAAATGAAAATGGCAAGTAGATCTAATAGAGTAGAAGTTCCTGAAGCAAAGGACGCTATGAACCGTTTTAAAACAGAGGTTGCTTCTGAACTTGGTGTAAACCTGAAGGCTGGTTACAATGGTGACTTAACTTCTAAAGAAGCTGGTTCTATCGGCGGCGAGATGGTTCGTAGAATGATCAAGAAGCAAGAAGAATCTATGAAATAACATGATTTAAGAAGGTGGGGTGCTGCAGAATGCAGCACCCCATTTTTGTCAATATCATTTTCTTTTTTTACATATATTTTTTTATTATAATAGATATGGTAAAATGATTATCGGGAGGAATTTCTATGTGGGAAGATATGATCAGGTTTCTGCTGACACCATATGCAGGTCTGGCAGAGCTTTTTTTCAACCATCGGTTTGAATATGTGAACGGATTAGGCTATATAGAACAAACGGGAAGCTATATGATCGGAGCTGATTGTTTGGGGCTGCGCTTTATGGCAGCATTTTTTATGCTGTGTACAATTCCTTTTTTAAGGTATTTTACCGGCTGGCAGAAGCTGAAGTGGGGGCTGTTTTCGCTGGCAGGTTCGCTGGTTGTGGGATTTTTTGTAAATGTCTTGCGGATATTGGGCTCCATTCCCTTTACGGGCAGTGAGAAGTTTAATATGATACATGCATCAATCGGCATTACACTATACTTTTTAACATTTATTCTGGGATATTATCTGCTGAAAAGATATTGTCAGGGAAAGGAAAAATCAAATGAAAATGAAGAAAATATTTAGCCCGCTGGCGTCTATGCTGGTTTTTGCCGGAACATATATGATTACAGCGCTCTACCTGTTTTATGAATCGTGGAACTTAAAACCAGAGTTTGGACTTATGGGTATTTCTGTGGTATTAGTGATGGGGGCAATAGCCCATTTACTGGTCTATCTTTTTTATTTACGGAAGAAGTATACAGAGTACTCCCGAAAACAGTACATATGGGGCGCCGCCGCATCGATAGTGGCAGCATTCCTAACTGTGATGATGTTTTATCGGGTGATTAGTAATTCTGAAATATTGCTATTTTATGGGGTACTGGTCTCGATTCCGTTTTTTTATCATATTTGTGGTATTGCATGGAAAACAGAGGTTACGGGCAATAAAAACATTCTGGCTTACGTTCTGGGGACTCTGGCGACGCCTTTTTGTACCTTATTTTTGATGAATATTTTTGGCAGTAGTAATTTTGACAGTTTTCTTTTGATTATTTTCCTTTCTGGTGTTTATACAATTCTTTTTATGCTGGTTCATATTGTAGCAGCATTAGCGAGACCTAATGAAACGGGCGAAAAAAGAATCAATATGGCCAGGTATCATTATCCTATTACTTTTATCGTGGGGCTTTTTTTGCCGGTAACCGGATTAGTGATCAATATGCTGGCAGGCGGCAGCACAGGTATGTTTGGGGATTTTTCCTCGCCAGTCTTTTATGTGCTGGCAGTATTAAACGGACTCTTGCTGATGATACCGGCACCCCGGCAGCCGAAAGTGCGTCTGGCCTTGCTGGGCATAAGGACCGCCGGCTATTCTTATGTGCTTTATTTCTTTATCATATTTATACCATGGATGCCCATCGGTTTGATTGGGTTACTTATCATATTAGGTATCTATATTCTTGCTCCCATGCTGCTTGCTTTGTGGCAGGGCAGGATTCTTTGGAAGGAAATGGTTTTCCTGTTGGGCAAATTTCAGAAGTGGATTCCGGTGCTGATGCTGGCAGTAGGGCTGTTAGTACTGCCTGCTGCGGTTATCTGCTTCACTTATAATGACAGGAACAATCTGGATAATGCGGTACAGTATCTGACCGCGGCACCAGAAGATGAATACCGGGAAATAAATATTCCGGCTTTGCGGCGTTCCATAAGAGCGATGCAGGGAGAAGCAGACGGAGAAAGAAGTATGACCGATTTAATCGGAGGATATTCGGAAGGGAATATACCGATTCTTTCCAATCTGTATCGGGAACATATTTTACATAATCAGTCCATCACTTCGGAAAATCTTTCTTTGCTGGAAAGCATTTTCTTTGATGCCAATATATATCGCGAAAACAGTGAAACCACGGAAAGCAGTAAAGAGGTAGTGATAAAGGATATTGCTGCGAATACCGTATATGACAGCGGTATTCAGGCCTATCGGACCACAGTGGATTTGTGGTTGGAGAATAACAGCGAAAGCTTTGCCCGTAAAGAGTATCAGACGGCATTTCAGTTACCTGAGGGTGCCTATATCAGCGATTATTACCTATATGTCGGTGAACAGAAAAAGCAGGGACTGCTCACTGACCGCCGAGCCGCAATGTTTATCTATAATAAAATCGTAAGAACGATGCGTGACCCCGGGCTGCTGCATTATCTTACTGATGGTGGCATTGAATTGCGGGTATTTCCTTTTTCGCAGGGAGAGGTGCGGCAGACCGGACTGGAAATCCTTCATAAACAGAAAATTGCTTTTGAAATTGACGGAAATAAAATAGAAACGGAAGGTCCTGACAGTTTTGCGGCAGTGGAGGTTGCCGGAGCGGTTTTGCTTAGTGCCAGTCAGGCGGCAGAATTGCCGGTACTTAATCGGGAGCCGGTATATCATTTTGTGGTAGATTGTTCGGAAAACAGCAGCATTGATTTCTTGTTGGAAGAAACAGCCGATTATGCGGCACAGAAGGGAATTGCGAAAGGAAAAGTTCATTTGACTGCCTATGGTGTTTCGGAGATAGAATTAGAAGACTTGAAAACCATCAATAGTAAAAGGATAAAGCAAAAAGGCGGATTTAACTTAAATCTTGCGGTAAAACAGATCCTCCGGAAGACCGCTGAAAACCAGTACCCGATTATTATTGCCGTAAGTGAAAACCTGCCCTGCGCAGTTTTTCCGGTAAATACTCAGGCGGAGCTATATCCGGAATCCGCCGGTTATTATGCATTGAACTATAATTATACATTGACGCCATACCTGTTTAAAACCAATCAAAAGCTGGATGCAGTAAAGGATCCGATTATCACCAGAACCGTATCTTATCAGGGAATAGCGGTTCCCGATGATGGTGCAAATCACATCCTGCTGCAGGCGGAAGCTAAGTCCCGCCTGGGCAAAGATGCCTATAAAAATGCCGTCCAGGTACAGGCAGACTACCGCCGTAACCTGTATAAAGGGCAGGCAAATAATGTTTCGGATATTCGAAACAGCTTCCGAGCCGGTATTTTGATTCCCTCGACGGCATTCATCGTAGTAGAAACAGATGCTCAGGAACAGGAGTTGCTGACCAAACAGGAAAAACTCTTAAATGGTACGGAGTCTGCCATCGAAACAGTTCCGGAACAAAGCCTTTCCGAACCGCCGTTCATCCTTATATTGCTGTTACTGACATTAATTTTCGTTTTTCAAATATTTTCTAAGCGGCAGCCAGATCAGATAAGCCAGTAAACTGCCTGACAGACCGGTGACTAATTGAGTCAATGAAAAAGTCACTTTAGCTGTAGTCAACACCTTGGGTAAAGCTTCCGGTTTCGGCAGATGACTGGCAATATCGTTGCCGAAGAGCGGTAACAGAACCCACACCACGACGATACCCAGAAAAGCAGCTTTTAAAATCGAAGCGGCGCATAATCCAAGGGGCAGGCGGCTTTTAAATGTCAATTTGTTCTGGCAATACCATACCACGAAGGCCAGCACGGCATTACCCAGCATAACAGCAGGAAACATCAGCGGTATGGCGGCCATAATGGGTGAACCGGTAAAAAAGAAGGCGGTAATGGGAGCTACTACACTGATCAGCAGTCCGCTGTATAAGCCTACAGCCAGAACTGCCAGGATAATCGTTGCATTTACAATGGGGCCGGTAACATATACCGACAGGTTTTTAAAATATTGACTGATAATACAGATGGTAAGTAAGAGTGCGGTCTGTACAAGCTGTTTGGTAGTGATCTTCATAGAGGCTCCTTCTGCCTTTTATAGAAAGGCGGTTAAATTTTTGATTGCATCGCCTTGGCACTGATGCCGTTGATGCGGCCTAATTTACCGGAGAGAGCACTGATTTGATCGGGGGCAGCACTGATAATAACGGATATGATATTAACCGATTTTTCCCGGTAGGGAATACCGATGCGTCCGATAATACAGTCAGAATATTCATGCAGCAGATCATTGACTTTGGCAGCAGCTTCAAATTCTGTAATAAAAATACCGATAATGGCAACTTTTTCTTCGTTTTGCATTTTATAATTCCTTTCATGTATAAGTTGGTTCAACAAACACCGCTCAAGGCTTCCAAATAAAAAAACCTTACCGGGTCATTGCGGCAAGGCGAGGGTCTTAACGGCAGGATAACCTTAGTTTCAGAAAAAGTATAATTGGCTGCTGTAAAAACAGAAATCTCTCCTTTTACAGGTATGTATTAACTATACTCTGAAAAGGCGATATTTTCAAGTAGGAGAAAATAGATGATAATGAAGAAGCGCAAAAAGAGCATAATAATTGTTGTTTCCGGTTTTCTGATTTGTATTGCTGTTTTTATCGTTGTGTTTCGGCCAACATACCCCTTTGTTTATAAATACCCGGTGCGGGGAGTAGATGTGTCGCATTACCAGGGGGATATTGACTGGTCGGTCTTAGCGGCGGAGAATATTCAGTTTTCTTTTATTAAGGCAACTGAAGGAAGCAGCAGTGTAGATGAAAGATTTGCAGAAAATTGGGCTGGAGCTGGAGATGCCGGTTTGAAAATCGGAGCGTACCATTTTTTTAGTTTTGATTCTCAGGGTTTAACACAGGCTGAGAACTTTATCAGCCATGTTAAGAAGGAAGAAGGGATGCTGCCGCCGGTAGTAGATGTGGAGTTCTACGGTGACAAAGAGAATAATCCGCCGGCAGCATCGGACATCCAGCCGGAGCTGCAGTCTTTTCTGGATAAACTGGAAGAATACTATGGCGTCCGGCCAATCATCTATACAACTATGAAAGCCTATAATTGCTATATAAAGGACAATTTTGATACCTACCCCCTATGGATCAGAAATATTATCAGGGAACCCGGAAACGAACTGAATCATCAATGGATATTCTGGCAATACACCGGTAGCGGTAAACTAAACGGCTACCGGGGCGAAGAACCCTGCATTGACCTCAACGTCTTCCATGGAAATGAAGAGGATTTTGGGCGGTGGAGTTCCGGTTTATAATAATTTAAGGTTTTAAACCCCGAAAAAATACTGGTATTTTCCTTATCAATATGCTATAATCGTAAAATGACTGTGATTATGCTTACTTATAATTATAGAATGAAAAAAATGCGCAGGATACAATGCAAGGAGGATATATAAAATGAGTTTACAGGTAGAAAAATTAGAAAAGAACATGGCGAAGCTGACCATTGAAGTTTCAGCAGAGGAATTGGATAAAGCAATTGAAAAAGCTTATCAGAAAAATAAAAATAAGATGAGCGTGCCCGGATTCCGTAAGGGTAAGGTACCCCGTCAGATGATAGAGAAAATGTACGGGAAGGAAGTCTTTTATGAAGACGCAGCCAATGAGCTGATTCCCGATGCGTATGATAAAGCGATGGACGAGTGTACGGAAGATATCGTTTCTTCTCCGAAGGTTGAAGTAACCCAGATCGAAGCCGGCAAGCCTTTTATCTTTACCGCTGAAGTAGCCCTGAAGCCGGAAGTGAAGCTTGGTAAATACAAAGGTGTAAAAGTAGATAAGGCTGATATTAAAGTAACAGAAGAAGAAATCGAAGCTGCTATTAATAAGGAAAGAGAAACCAACGCAAGAAATATTGCTGTTGAAGACCGTCCGGTTAAAGATGGTGACATGACTGTCATTGACTTTGAAGGTTTTGTTGATGAAGTGGCTTTCGAAGGTGGAAAAGGTGAAGACTATCCGTTGACCATCGGTTCCGGTGCTTTTATTCCGGGATTTGAAGAGCAGCTGATCGGCGCGGAAATCGGTAAGGAAATGGACGTAAACGTAACCTTCCCCGAAGACTATCAAGCGGAAGAATTGGCTGGAAAAGCAGCCGTATTCAAATGTACCGTTAAAGAAATCAAAGAGAAAGAGCTTCCGGAACTGGATGATGAATTTGCCAGTGAAGTTTCCGAATTTGAAACATTGGCTGAATATAAAGCAGACGTAGCGGATAAACTTACCAAGGACAAAGAAAAGGCAGGCAAGGAAGCCAAAGAAGATGCTGTAATCGAAGCGATTATTGCTGATTCCGATATGGAAATTCCCGAAGCCATGCTGGAAACACAGCAGCGCCAGATGGTGGATGAGTTTGCCCAGCGGATTCAGATGCAGGGCCTTAATATGGAACAGTACTTCCAGTTTACCGGTACCAACTATGCCCAGATGATCGAGCAGGTGAAACCGCAGGCTGAAAAACGGATCCAGTCCAGACTGGTACTGGAGGCAGTTGTGGCAGCAGAAAAGATTGAAGCCAGTGAAGAAGATTACGAAGCAGAAGTTGTTAAGATGGCGGAAGCTTATAAGATGGAAGCAGATAAAGTAAAAGAAATGATGGGTGAGCAGGGCAAAAAGCAGGTAATGCAGGACCTTGCTATTCAGAAAGCGGTAGAGTTCGTGGTGGAAAACGCCAAAGAAAAAGCATGAAAAAGACGAGAAGTAACAGTAAGGTTCGAAAGTACCGATCCTAACAGTTACTAAATCTCGTCTCAAAGAATGGCAGAGCCATTCTTCGCACACAGATAATAAAAAGGAGGAATTGTAAATGAGTTTAGTGCCTATGGTCGTAGAACAAACCAGCAGGGGGGAGCGTTCTTATGATATCTATTCAAGGCTTTTAAAGGATAGAATTATCTTCCTCGGGGAGGAAGTAAATGAGGTGACAGCAAGTCTGGTGGTAGCGCAGATGCTTTTTTTGGAAGCAGAAGATCCGGAAAAAGATATTGAATTTTATATCAACAGCCCCGGAGGATCCGTTACCGCAGGTATGGCAATTTATGATACCATGCAATATGTAAAATGTGATGTGGCAACTATTTGTACCGGAATGGCCGCCAGTATGGGAGCATTTTTGTTGGCCGGCGGAACTAAGGGCAAGAGAATGGCTCTGCCTAATGCCGAGATCATGATTCATCAGCCTTTAGGCGGTGCACAGGGACAGGCAACTGAAATTGAAATTGCCGCCAAACACATTTTATATACCAAACAGAAACTAAACCGGATTTTAGCGGAAAATACCGGCAAGGATGTTGAAATCATTGCTGCCGATACCGAAAGAGATAATTGGAAGAGTGCGGCAGAAGCAGTTGAATATGGCTTGATTGACAAGGTCGTTGTAAGCCGTAAAGAGCGCTGAGAAGTGTAAGTGCAAAGGAAGGTTAATTAGATAATGAAGAATTCAGATAATATTAGATGTTCTTTTTGCAATAAGACCCAGGATCAGGTACGTAAACTGATCGCCGGTCCGGCCGGAGTCTATATTTGCGATGAGTGCGTGGAAATTTGCGCAGACATTGTGGAAGAAGAATATGACGACATGGAAGAAACGGTGAACAGTGAGTTAGATATTAATCTTCTGAAACCGGTAGAAATCAAAGAGTTTTTGGACGAATATGTAATCGGCCAGGAAGAAGCTAAAAAAGTTTTGGCCGTATCCGTTTACAATCATTATAAGCGGGTGACTGCACCAAAGGACAAAGATGATATAGAGCTGCAGAAAAGTAATATTATTATGGTGGGCCCCACCGGATCAGGTAAAACCTATCTGGCCCAGACCCTGGCAAAGATTATTAATGTTCCCTTTGCCATTGCCGATGCCACCACGTTAACCGAAGCAGGTTATGTAGGTGAGGATGTGGAAAATATCCTTTTGAAGTTGATTCAGTCTGCAGAATATGATGTGGAAAGAACCCAGTTAGGTATTATCTATATCGATGAAATTGATAAAATAACCAAAAAAAGTGAAAATGTATCGATTACCAGAGATGTTTCCGGAGAAGGTGTGCAGCAGGCACTTCTTAAGATTATCGAAGGAACAGTGGCCAGTGTCCCCCCTCAGGGAGGCAGAAAGCACCCTCATCAGGAGCTGATTCAGATTGATACTTCCAATATTCTGTTCATCTGCGGCGGCGCATTTGACGGATTGGAAAAAATCGTAGAATCTCGTTTGAATAAGAACTCCATCGGATTTAATGCCCAGGTAACTGCAAAGAACAGCATGGAGATGGGCGAACTGCTGGATGAAGTGATTCCCCAGGATCTGGTGAAATATGGCTTGATACCGGAATTTGTCGGACGTGTTCCGATTAATGTATCCTTGCACGGCCTGGATAAAGAAGCATTGGTTCGTATTTTGAAAGAGCCTAAGAGTGCGTTGATCAAGCAGTATAAGAAATTGTTTGATCTGGATGAAGTCAAGCTGACTTTTGAACCGGATGCCATTGAAATGATTGCGGAGCAGGCATTTGACAGAAAGACCGGTGCCAGGGGTTTGCGCTCCATTATGGAAAAAGCCATGATGGATGTGATGTACCGCATTCCTTCCGACGATACCATTTCTGAATGTGTGATTACCAAGGGCGCAATTGAAGGTACCAGTGAGCCATTGATCATACACCGTGAGGTTATGCGAAGAGCTAAATAAAAAATACAACGTCGCCGTAATGGCGGCGTTTTTTGCCAAAATACATTTGATGAATACCGCAAACGGCGGTTGGAGGTAAGGATGGACGTATTAACTCCCAATTTGATTTTGCCGGCAGTGGCATTACGGGGAATGAGTATTTTACCGGGAACGATCATTCATTTTGATTTAAATCGTAAAAAATCTATTTTAGCGGTGGAAAGAGCAATGACAGAGGAGCAGCGTATTTTTCTGGTTATGCAGAAAAATATGGAAAGTGCTGATCCGGACTATGCCATGCTTCATTCGGTAGGAATAATTGCAGTAATTAAGCAGGTAACCAAGCTGTCCGGAAATATTATCAGGGTATTGGTAGAAGGCCTGTCCCGGGCCGTATTATTATCAATAAATGAAGAGAACGAAGAATATTTGGACGCAGAAATCCGGGAAACGGCGGATATGCAGGAATTAGATGAGGTGGCCAGAGAAGCAATGCTTCGCTACAGCAAGGAGCTGGTGGAGCAATATATTTCCTTTTCACCCCAGTTAAAAAACAGTAATGTGGTGGGGCGCTATCAGCATATGGAACATCTTGGAACTTATATTGATCAGGTCAGTATGAATCTTCCCATTGGAAATGATAACAAGCAAAAGCTGCTGGCGGCCTTTTCGGTGAAGGAACGTTATGAAGTTTTTTCGGCTATTTTGATAAATGAAATAGAAGTGCTGCAGGTCAAAGGAGCATTGGCCAAAAAAATCAAGGGGAAAGTAGATAAGAATCAAAGAGATTATTTGCTGCGGGAACAGATGCATGCCATCAGAGAAGAGTTGGGAGATGAGGATACTTTTTCCGATGAGGAGCAATTTTCCCAGGCATTAAAAGATTTGCAGGCTGATGAAGAAGTAAAAGAAAAAATTCAAAAGGAAATCAAACGGTTTAAAAGTCTGGTGGGAAGCAGCTCTGAAAGTGCGGTAGAGCGTGCCTATTTGGAAACGGTTCTGGAGCTTCCATGGAATAAGGCTTCTCTGGATAACCGCAATCTGGACCGGGCCGAAGACATTTTAAACCGTGATCATTATGGTTTGAAGCAGGTCAAGGAACGGATTCTGGAGTTTCTGGCAGTGCGTTGCCTGACCAGGGATGGGGAAAGCCCGATTCTTTGCCTGGTGGGACCGCCGGGAACCGGAAAGACCTCGATAGCCAAAAGTATTGCCGAGGCACTTGACCGGAAGTATGTGCGGATCTGTCTGGGCGGTGTGCGCGATGAAGCGGAGATCCGCGGCCACAGAAAAACTTATGTGGGTGCCATGCCGGGCCGAATCGTAACAGGACTCAGGCAGGCGGGAGTATGTAATCCGCTGATGCTGCTGGATGAAATCGATAAGGTAAGTAATGACTATAAAGGCGATACCTTTTCGGCATTGCTGGAAGTGCTGGATGGAGAACAAAACGTAAAATTCAGGGATCACTATATTGAGATTCCCATTAACCTTTCCCCGGTACTGTTTATTGCAACCGCCAATACCACATCAACCATTCCCCGTCCCTTGCTGGATCGAATGGAAATCATCGAGGTAAACAGCTATACGGCAAATGAAAAGTTTCATATTGCTAAAGAACATTTACTGGCAAAGCAATTTGAGAAAAATGGAATTACCAGAGATATGTTAAGCATCAGTGACAGTGCACTGAAAAATATGATTGCTGCATATACCAAGGAAGCCGGGGTTCGTGAACTGGAAAGAAGTATCCGGAAAATCTGCCGGAAATCAGCCAGAGAAATTCTGAAGATGCGTCAGGACGGTGCGGAAAAGAAAATCAAGGTTACTGCCGGAAACCTTGAAAACTATATGGGAAAACCTAAGTATTCGCAGAATAAGGTCAATCAGAATGATCAGGTGGGTATTGTCAGAGGACTGGCCTGGACCAGCGTAGGCGGAGATACCTTGGAAATCGAAGTCAACGTTATGCCGGGAAAAGGGAAAATTGACTTAACGGGTCAAATGGGCGATGTGATGAAAGAATCAGCCAGAGCCGCACTAAGCTATGTCCGTTCTGTCAGCAACTCTTACCAATTACCGGAAGAACTGTTTCAAAAGCATGATTTCCATATACATATTCCGGAGGGAGCAGTACCCAAGGATGGACCGTCAGCAGGTATCACCATGGCAACGGCATTACTGTCAGCAGTAACCGAAATGCCTGTCAGGGCAGAGCTGGCAATGACCGGTGAAGTCACTTTGCGGGGAAGGGTGCTGCCCATTGGCGGTTTGAAGGAAAAAATCCTGGCAGCCAAGATGGCGGGAATTAAAACGGTTTTGGTACCGTCAGAGAATAAGAAGGATATTCGGGAGATTGATGAGGAAATCAAAGAAGGCCTGAATATCCATTATGTGGAAACTATGGAAGATGTGCTGCGGCATGCGCTTATTGCTAAAGGGAGTTCAAAATGATTGTAATTAAAAATGTGAATTTAGAAACGGTGTGTGGAATTACCAGTACATTTCCGGAAAACATCCATAAGGAATTTGCTTTCGCAGGAAAGAGCAATGTAGGTAAATCTTCCCTGATCAACGGATTGATGAACCGAAAATCCCTGGCCCGCACCAGTGCCCAGCCAGGTAAGACTCAGACCATTAACTTTTATAATATCAATGATGAAATGTACTTTGTGGATCTGCCGGGATATGGATATGCTAAGGCTAACGAGGAAATAAAAGCCAAGTGGGGCAAAATGATTGAGCGTTATCTGCATCAGTCCGAGCAGTTGAAGGCGGTTTTCTTATTAATAGATATCCGGCATGAACCTTCGGCCAATGACCGGCAGATGTATGACTGGATTTTAGCCCAGGGCTATAAGCCGATTATTATTGCAACAAAATTAGATAAAATTAATAGAAGCCAGATCCAAAAGCATGTTAAAATGATTAAGGAAGGACTGCAGGCGGAGAAAGATACCGTTTTGATTCCCTATTCGGCCCAGACAAAGCAGGGGCGGGATGATATTTACGAACTGTTGGAGCATTTGTTAGAAGAGGATTAAGAATGAATATTTTTGGAAAGAACGTAGAATTGTACTGTAAGGCGGTAATAAATCTGCTGATTTTTGGCATTGGACTTTTGGCATTTATTTATCTGACTCCCAAGCTGCTGGTATTTTTCATGCCTTTTGTGGTGGGCGGCATTGTTGCCTGGATTTCCAATCCATTAGTCCGGTTCTTTGAACGGAAATTAAAAGTTCGGCGAAAGATGGGAACGGCAGTGGTCATTGTTGCGGTAATTGGATTGGTGGTTACAGTGGGTTATCTGCTGGGGGTCTGGATTACGGAACAAGCCATGGGATTTCTGGAGGAATGGCCTAACATGTGGAAAGGGATGCAAAAAGAATTTGCAGCCATCGGTGAAAGCTTAAATATCCTGGTCAATTATTTGCCGGAAGATATAAAAAATGCAATTATGTCCTTTCAGGAGAATATCGGAGAAAATCTGGGAGCGATGGTTACCACCGTCAGTGCGCCTACCTTTGAGGCGGTAGGACGCTTTGCCAAGAACCTTCCTTCTATTATAGTGGCCATAGTCATGTGTCTGCTTTCGGCGTATTTCTTTTTGGCAGAACGAGAGTATGTCAGTACAACACTGCCGAAGTACATTCCGAAAAGTTTTATGAATAAATGGAAGTTGATTACCGATAGTTTTAAACGTGCGGTAGGCGGCTATTTTAAGGCACAGCTCAAAATCGAAATATGGGTGTATTTACTGATGGTCATCGGATTTTTGATCTTAAAGGTAGATTATGGATTTTTGATTGCCGTGGGAATTGCTTTTCTGGATTTTCTGCCGATTTTCGGAACCGGAACGGTGCTGCTCCCCTGGGCAGTAATCAAGTTTATTAATGCGGATTACAAAATGTTCATTGGCATTTTACTTATTTGGGGAATAGGGCAGTTGGTCAGACAGGTGATACAACCAAAGATTATGGGTGATACTATTGGGGTGCCGCCCATTCCGACCTTGTTTTTGCTTTATATCGGATATAAGCTGGCTGGGGTTCTGGGTATGATCGTAGCATTGCCTATCGGAATTATTGTTGTGAATTTATATCAAGCCGGTGTTTTTGAAACTACCAAAAACAGCCTGAAGATTTTGTTTGACGGTATCAACCGGTTTAGACGATTGGATGAGAGTGATTCATCAAAGGAGGAATAGTTGCGTAATTTTAAGATTATACTGCAATATGAGGGAACAAAATATCAGGGCTGGCAGAAACAGGAAAGTACTGAGAATACCTTACAGGGCCGGTTAGAAGCCCTCCTTGGAAAGATGAACGGTACCAAAGTAGAGGTACAGGGTTCCGGACGTACGGACGCGGGAGTTCATGCTTTGGGCCAGGTTGCTAATTTTAAGTTGGAAACCGATCGGACTCCATCGGAAATTATGGATTATATGAACAAGTACCTGCCGGAGGATGTGGCGGTGATAGCCATTGAAGAGGTTCCGGAGCGTTTTCACAGCCGGCTGAATGCCAAAGGGAAAACCTACCTTTACCGGATCATGAACAGTTCCGTGCCCCATGTTTTTGACCGCAGATACTGTCTGGAAGTAGCAGAACATTTAGAGGTGGAAGAAATGCGCAGGGCGGCCGCTTATTTATGCGGCACACATGACTTCAGTGCTTTTACTTCTCATAAAAAAAGTAAAAAATCCAATGTAAGGACAATTTATGAAATTAACATTACCGAAAAAGGTGATGAGATTTTACTGCAATTTTATGGAAACGGTTTCCTTTACCACATGGTACGGATTATAGTGGGTACACTATTAGAGGTCGGTATGGGAAAAAGAAAACCGGAAGAAGCAGAAACGGTCTTGAATTCCCACAAAAGAGAAAATGCAGGCATGCTGGTGCCGGCCAGAGGATTGACTTTGGTGGAGGTTCATTATTAGTGAAGCAAAAAAAAATTATCAGAGCTTTGTTTTTCCTTTATTTGCTGGTGCTGATAAAGGTTATTATCTTTAAGTATCCTTATGAGCAGCTGCAGGCGATTGTTGATACCTGGACAAAAGAGGTGGTCTGGGAGGGCTTAAATACAGCTAATTTTACATTGTTCAAAACCATAAAGATGTATATCCGTTATGCGGACCGGCTGAATAGCTTTGAAAATCTGGTAGGTAACGTGGTGGCCTTTGTGCCATTTGGTTTTTTGTTTCCCTACGTAATCCGCTATGGCAAAAACTTTTTTGTGATGTTATGCCATGCTTTTGTTTTTGTGGTGGGAATCGAAGTGTTTCAGCTATTCAGTGCCTTTGGGGCTTTTGATGTTGATGACATTTTGTTGAATTGCCTGGGAGCGATAATTGGGTGGATTGGCTATTCGCTACTTCAAATAATTAGGCAAATGGTTAAAAAATAGTACTTGTATCCCAGTTCGAAGTGAGGTATAATAGATATGTATAAATTTAGGAAAGGAGTAATCTTATGCAAGTAGGTGCAGTAGGCTTTCAGCCATATATTTATAATACCAATAGAGTCAGCTCAGCCAGTATGAATAAGGTGCAGGGAATTTCTAATGATTTAACCTCCCAGAAAACAGATTATTCCGGACTGACTTCCGAAGCAGAGAATATCAATCCGCTGCGGAAAGGGGAAAGTGCTAATTTTGTAGATATTATCAGTATGCAGATGCAGATCGGCCAAAACAATGCCAACCGAATCATGAAGCCGGCAGAAGAAGGCATTGATGAGGGAAATTTAGCCATAGATGATATGATGGAAGACTTTTCAATTGAGAACCGCAATAATCAAAAGAATCTGTTCCCGGAAGAGTTTAACACACCTTATGAAAAGGATGTATCAGACCTGACCGAGGGTGTCAATGTTCTTAACATGGTTCAAGCTACTTCGGAAGGAGCAGCGCAGATAGCTGGGGAGAATAACCAGCCACAGGCAGATGCTCAATCAGCAGATATGTTCAGTCGCTTTCAGATGCGGCATGCCGCTGAAGCATATGCATTCAGCATGGCAATGTAGACATACTTTAAGAATCCATACTGGTGACTTCATATAAGAAGTCATCAGTATTTTTAAGTATAATAAAGAAAGGAAGATACAGATGAGGGTAATTTTAAAGAATGAAGAGATTAAAGCAGAGATCGACACATTAGGAGGTGAGTTGGTATCCTTACAGAGTGTCGGAAACGGCAAGGAATATTTATGGAATGGCGATGAAGCTTTTTGGAACCGGAGCTCACCGATTTTGTTTCCGTTTGTGGGAAGCACACGTAATAAAGAATTTACAGCCAAAGGAAAAACCTATCAAATGGCCCAGCATGGATTTGCCAGAGACAAAGAATTCACCGTGACCGGGCAATCAGCAACAGAAGCATGGTTTTGCCTTTGCTCCGATATGGAAACAATGCAGCATTTTCCTTATGAATTCCGCTTATTTCTGGGATACCGGCTGGAAGGAAGAAAACTTGTGGTCTTGTGGCGGGTGGAAAATCCGGCAGGAGAACCCCTGTACTTTTCCATCGGTGGGCATCCCGGATTTTTCTGCCCATTAGAAGCGGGAACCAGGCAAACAGACTATCAGATTCAATTTGATACGATGCACGAGGTAACTGCCACCACCATCAGCAATATGGGACTGGCAACTGATGGTAAGGTAACTTATCCGCTGCAGGAGGGCAAATTGGACATAACAGAGGACTTGTTTGCGCATGATGCATTGGTAATAGAAGCAGATCAGGCCCATCAGGTTTCTTTTTTGAAAAAAGGCGAACAACCATATCTGACGGTAAACTTTGATGCTCCGCTTTTTGGTATCTGGGCACCTTATAAAAAAGATGTCCCTTTCATCTGTATTGAACCATGGTATGGCCGGTGCGATCATGAAGATTTTACAGGGAGCCTGGAAGAGAGGAAATGGGGCAATAAATTAGAAGCAGGAGGCATATGGGAGGCTTCTTATACCATATGTATTTAAAAGAAGAAAAAAAGGAGAGCAGGTATGAAGGTTTTATTATTAAACGGAAGTCCTAATGAGAAGGGCTGTACTTACACCGCTTTAAGTGAAGTGGCAGGGGCATTGGAGCAGCAGGGAATAGAAACAGAGATCATGCAGATCGGAAAGGCACCGGTCCGGGGCTGTACTGCTTGCGGAAGCTGTTATAGCGGTTCGGGCCGCTGCGTATTCAACGATGATATAGTTAATGTATTTATCGAAAAAATGGAAACTGCCCATGGACTGGTGGTTGGTTCGCCTGTTTATTTTGCGGGACCAAACGGAGCGTTACTGGCATTGTTAGACCGGGCTTTTTATGCCGGCAGTCAGTTTGCTTATAAGCCGGCAGCGGCAGTTGCTTCGGCAAGAAGAGCAGGCACCACGGCTACCTTGGATGTCATAAATAAATACTTTACCATTCGGCATATGCCGATAGCACCTTCCCAATATTGGAATATGGTTCATGGTCACAATCCGGAGGAAGTCCGTCAGGATCTGGAAGGTATGCAAATCATGCGCACGCTGGGGAGAAATATGGCATGGATGTTACAATGCTTTGAAGCTGGAAAAAATGCCGGTGTGCCATTTCCGGAAGCAGAAGAAGTAGTAAGAACGAATTTTATCAGATAAACCCTTTAGAGGAGAGGAAAGGACTTTTCGTGCTGTTTTCGTGGCATTTTGAGTTGTTCCTCTTTTCTTTTTTGAGAAATTTGTTATGATATAGTTGTTTGGAACTATATTATGTAAAGCATAACAGCAGGAGAATGGCCATGAGTATAAAATCCAGTTCAGAAATGAGTATACTGGAAATGAGCGCAGTATTGGAAGCCTATGATGATGCGGAACGTTTATTTCCCATTGAATTAAGTGATTCCTATGTTCGAATTGAAGAAAATGGTTTAAGCGCGTGGTTATATCTGACAGAGCCGCCCGTAGGCAACCCTCCTTATCTGCGCACTGAAATAGTAGATTTTTTGCTGCAAAAAGGAGTTTTAACAGGATTTCATGACTCCAATATATCGGCAATAGCTAAGAAGCGGATTTATGAAAGAGAAATTTTGATCGCTCAGGGAAGTCTTCCGGTAGAAGGAGATGACGGATACTATGAATATACTTTCGAAACGGAAATATCCAAACAGCCGGTTATCAGAGAGGATGGTACGGCGGATTATTCCAGCCTGGCCAGAATTACTAATATTCATGTAGGGGACAAGGTTGCCGAATATCATCCCAGTATTCCGGGTACAGATGGATTTACTGTACAAGGAACCATATTGAAGGCCCGACTTACTAAAGATAAGCCGGCATTGCGAGGATTTACTGTCCGTGATGAGAATAATCCCAATATTTACTACGCCGCTAAAGAAGGGCGTGTTGAGTTGACCGACGGCAAGATAGATATACAGAAGGTGTTGGAAATACATGGTGACGTTGACCAGATATTAGGCAAAGTTGAGTTTTTTGGTGATATTATTGTTACCGGCAGCGTGGAGTCGGGAGTGCTGATCCGGGCCGGAAGGAACATTGAAGTACGGGGAACTGTGGAAGCAGCAACCTTGTTTGCCGGCGGAGATGTTTTACTGAATCATGGGATACATGGACAGCAGCGTGCCAAGATATCGGCACGGGGCAGTGTTACGGCAGGATTTATAGAACATAGCATTATCAATGCCGGCGGTGATGTTACGGCGGATTATATTATCAGTTCCCGGGTATCTGCGGAAGGACAAGTAGTGCTTTCCGGCAAGCGGGGAATGCTGGCCGGCGGTCATACCCATGCAGCAGCGGGAGTTAAAATAATTTCAGCGGGAAATGAAGCAGAAATCAGGACCATCATTCACGCAGGCTGTGAAGCCGAGATGTATTATAAAGAAGGTTCTTTGCGTAAACAGCTGACCCAGGCAAGCATCAATCCCAAGACCTCCGCACAGGAACTTCAGGAAATGCGGGAGGAGCTGGAAAGCTTGCAGGAATATATTGAAAAAAGCCGAAAGGCGCAAATTCTGATTGACGGAAACATATACCGTGGGACTGTGGTGGGAATCATGCATTTGGAAATGCCTATTGAAAGAAATACCTGCTATATGAAATATGGCATACAGGGGAATATGATTGAAGGAAATGTAATTATTCATTAAGCCAGGAAAGATTGCATTCTTGTTAGGATATGATAACAGGAATGCTTTTTTTGTGCGAATATATGTTCGAAAATCCTTGACACGAGAATATATGTTCGATACAATGTTGGTATATAACAATAGGATAAAGCAAAGGAACAGGATTATGGAGATTCGGATTTCGGAAGATATGTCAATAATGGATAAACTGGGAATTCTTTCAGATGCGGCAAAGTATGATGTTTCCTGCAGTTCCAGCGGAGTGGACCGCAAAGGTGACGGAACCGGTATCGGCAACACTGCTGCGGGGGGAATCTGTCACAGCTTCAGTTCGGACGGAAGATGTATCTCCCTTTTGAAAGTGCTGTTTACCAACGAATGCATTTATGATTGCAAATATTGCATTAACCGGAAGTCCAATGATGTACCCCGCGCTTCTTTTACCCCTGAGGAGATATGTAACCTGACCATTGAATTTTACCGGCGTAATTTTATCGAGGGCTTATTTTTAAGCTCCGGGATTCTTTATAACCCGGATTACACCATGGAGCTAATCTATCAGGCAGTATATAAGCTGCGGACGGAATACCGGTTTCAAGGCTATATTCACGTGAAGGCGATTCCGGGAGCCAATCCTATGATTATTCAGAAGGTGGGATTTTTAGCCGATCGTATGAGTGTCAATCTGGAATTGCCCACAGCACAGGGCTTAAGTGAATTGGCTCCCAATAAGCATCGGAGGACCATCTTGGCGCCCATGCGGCAGATTCAGCAAAGTATTCATAACAATAAAAATGAATTGGTATTATATAAGAAAGCACCTTCTTTTGTACCCGGCGGGCAGTCCACACAGATGATTGTGGGTGCCACTCCGGAGAATGACTATCAGATTATGTCGGTAGCGGAGAACCTTTATCAAAAATTTGACTTGAAAAGAGTTTATTATTCAGCCTTTGTTAATATCAATGAGGACAAAGCACTGCCGGCACTGCCTGGCGGCCCTCCTTTGCTGCGGGAGCACCGGCTCTATCAGGCCGACTGGTTATTGCGCTTCTATGGATTTCGAGCCGATGAGCTGCTCAGTGAGCAGAAACCTAATTTTAATGTGCTGCTGGATCCCAAAGCCGACTGGGCACTGCGGCATCTGGAACAGTTTCCGGTGGAGGTCAACCGTGCAGATTATCAGACCATTTTGCGGGTTCCCGGGATTGGGGTAAAGAGTGCCCAGAGGATTGTCCGGGCCAGACGGAATGGAGCCCTGCGCTTTGAAGATCTGAAGAAAATCGGCGTAGTATTGAAACGGGCCCTTTATTTTATTACCTGCAGCGGCAAGATGATGTATAACACCCGGATAGAAGAGGATTATATTACCAGAAATCTGCTGACGGTAAAAGAAAAG
This sequence comes from Lachnospiraceae bacterium, assembly GCA_031556725.1. Taxonomy (GTDB): domain Bacteria; phylum Bacillota; class Clostridia; order Lachnospirales; family Lachnospiraceae; genus UBA935. The sequence goes on from JAVBSL010000001.1 coordinate 90,086, forward strand.
CTGCCTTTTGATAAAGATGGAATTACCTATAAACAGATGTCCTTGTTTGATGACAGTAATTTTCAGCCGGATGCAGATCTGACCGGACGCTTGTTTGATGGCCGCAGCGTAGTGCTGGGGCAGATATAGAGGAAGGATTTATGGAATTATACTTAATATGTGAAGATTCACTGGAAGGTATTTTTACCGGAATATATGATGCTTATGCCAGTAGGCGTCCTCATCAGGAGAATCATATCCAGATAGGCGAAGAAGAAAATTTACGTTTATTTGCTGAGTACAGGGAAGTAACAGCCGACAGCAGCAAGGCGGCCAAGGTAGCACGTACCATCAACAGGGAGTTTGGTACGGAGGGCTATATGGCCATTTGCCGCGCATTGGCATCAGCGGATAAAGAGAAAGGAGACGCTATTTATAAGGCTGTGGTTAAAGGGCTTTCGATGCCGAATCCCAAGGAAATAATGGGTAATCTGTCTCATGAACACATCAGGAAAGTATTTGAACTGGCCCGCTTCAGTGCGAATGAAATTCACTTTTTAATTGAGTTTATCCGCTTCCGGGAATTAGAAAACGGTATCCTGTATGCCAGAATCGGTCCCAAAAACAATGCGCTGACCTTTGTGATGCCTCATTTTGCTGACCGTCTGCCCTTGGAAAATTTTGTGATCTATGACGAAATACGCGGAATATATGGACTGCATCCGGCCGGAAAGGAATGGTACGTAGTTACACAAACTGCCGGTGAAGTACCGGTGGCAGGGGAACATGCTTTTTCGGAAGGAGAAAAGAAATACAGTGAACTATTTACTGCTTTTTTTCATACCATAGCAATAAAAGAACGTAATAACCCCAAATTACAGAGAAATATGCTGCCTCTTCGTTATCGCGAATATATGACGGAATTCCAGGAAATACTGGCTTGAAGGGGTGACGAAATTATCCGGATGAGAATAAGCGGTTTTACTAATAGCGAATAAAATCCGAATAAAATCCGTGTAAAAAATATGCAAAATTACCAAAAGGGATTTTCCATGTGGTGTTTTAAGTATTTATTATGAAACTATTGTATAATTTTTGTCTTTTTGGGGAAAATTGTATTAAATAAAAAACTTTACAAAATACAAAATGCGGTGGTAAAGTAGGTTTATTACCACAAGAAAACGATTTCTCTAATCGTTAAAGGACTTGAGTGATAATAAAAAACAGAGAGAATAGGAAGGTGATAATTATGATGCAGTACAAAATCAATTTAAGCATGGAAAAAGTCAGTGATTTCGTAAAAGCAGCTGCAAAGTGTGATTTCGATATTGATATTTCTTACAACAGCTTTGTTGTTGATGCTAAATCCATTGTAGGTGTCTTAGGTCTTGACTTACGCCGGGTATTAACGGTTACCTGCAGTGATTATGATCCTGATTTTGATATGTATATGAAGCAATTTGCTGTTGCGTGCTGAGAGGTGAGCTAAAATGCGCTCCCCACAGAAAGTAAAGATTGACTCCCTGATGAAAAACACATAGTATTTCATTGGGGAGTCTTTAAATTAATGAGCAAAGGAAAAATATATGGAAATACATATTTCGGTTAGAAATCTGGTAGAATTCATATTGCGCAGCGGGAACATTGATAACCGCAGATCAGTAGCATCTGAGACAGCCATGCTGGAGGGCGGACGCATTCATCGCATGATACAGCGGCGGATGGGGGCGGACTACCGTGCGGAGGTTCCGTTGAAGTATCTATATGAGACAGAAGAATATGTTATCGTAATCGAAGGCCGGGTAGATGGCATTATCAGTCCCCCCGGTCAGATTGTGACAATTGATGAGATAAAAGGAACCTACCGGGATGTATCCAAGATGAAGGAGGCCGTCTTTGTTCATCTGGCGCAGGCCAAATGTTATGCCTATATTTATGCAGAACAGAATCAGTTACAGCATATCCGTGTGCAAATGACATATTGTAATATAGATACCGAGGAGTTGAAATACTTCCGGCAGGAGTATTCGTTTGTAGAATTGCGTTCCTGGTTTGAAGAGGTGATGGAGCAATATCGTAAATGGGCCGACTATGAATCCGAATGGAAGCAAAAACGACTTCAGTCAATCAAGGAGCTGGACTTTCCATTTCCGTACCGAAACGGTCAAAAGGAACTGGTCACCTATGTATATCAGACAATTTATCATAAGCGTAAACTGTATGTTGAGGCACCCACCGGGGTGGGAAAGACCATTTCTACGATATTTCCATCCATTAAGGCGATGGGTGAGGGAATGGGTGAAAAATTATTTTACCTGACCGCCAAGACCATTACCAGAACAGTTGCGGAAGAAGCCTTTGGCCTGCTGCGTGAACGGGGGCTTAAGTTTAAAACAGTGATATTGACTGCTAAAGACAAAATGTGTTTCATGGAGGAAACAGAATGTAATCCATTGGCCTGTCCCTATGCTAATGGGCACTATGATCGCATTAATGACGCCATGTTTGCGCTATTGACCGAGACGGACAGCTTCATTAGAGAAAATATTGAAGAGTATGCAAGACAGTTTCAGGTGTGTCCATTTGAGATGTGCCTGGATATGAGTCTTTTTGCAGACGGTGTGATCGGTGATTATAATTATGTATTTGATCCTCATGTTTATTTAAAACGGTTCTTTTCCGAGGGAGTCAAGGGTGATTACCTGTTCCTGATTGATGAGGCCCATAACCTGGTAGACCGAGGCCGGGAAATGTACAGTGCAGTTCTTTATAAAGAGGATTTCCTGGAATTAAAGAAAACGGTTAAAGAACATGACGGTTATATGGCAAGAATGTTGGATAAATGCAATAAGGAACTTTTGGCTTTGAAGCGGGAATGCGAAGATTATCAGGTAGAGCCCTTTTTGGAACCTTTTCAAAGGGCATTATCCCATCTTTGGGCAGCCATGGATAAATATCTGGAGGAGCATGAAGCAAGTCCGGTCAGGAAAGAAGTATTGGATTTTTATTTTGAGGTGAGTCATTTTCAGGCCATGAGTGAGCTTATGGATGAAAATTATGTGGTTTATTCTCAGATAGACTCTGCCGGCAGTTTTCTGGTGAAGCTGCTTTGTGTCAATCCCACGGTAAATCTGCGGGAATGCATGATGAGAGGCCGGAGTACCATCCTTTTTTCCGCGACCCTGCTTCCCATACAGTATTATAAAAAGCTGCTGGGGGCAAATGATGGAGATTATGAGGTTTATGCCCAGTCAGTGTTCCAGCCGGATAAGAAGGGACTGTTCATAGCCGAGGATGTAACCAGTAAGTATACCCGGCGGAGTGATATGGAGTTTTATAATATTGCCCGTTATGTTCACGAAATCGTGAAAAACCGCCATGGCAACTATATGGTTTTCCTCCCTTCACATCAATTCCTGCAGAGAGTGTACGAGATATACAGGGATCGTTTTCAGGAGGAGGAAGAGGTGGAATGTATCTTACAGGAGGAATATATGAACGAAGAGGCCAGAGAAGCCTTTTTAAAACGCTTTGCGGGAAAGGAAGATGAAAAAAGTCTGGTGGGGTTCTGTGTGGCAGGAGGTATCTTCAGTGAAGGAATTGATTTGAAGAACGACAGTCTGATTGGGGCGATTATAGTAGGAACCGGCTTACCTCAAGTATGCACCGAAAGAGAAATCCTGAAAAACTACTTTGATGACCGGGGAGAAAACGGGTTTGACTACGCTTACCGGCTGCCCGGTATGAATAAGGTTTTACAGGCGGCCGGACGGGTGATCCGAACGCAGGAAGATATTGGGATTGTAGCGCTTTTGGATGAACGTTTTCTGAATCTTTCTTATCGTAAGTTGTTTCCCATGGAGTGGGAAAATTACGAAATTGTGAAGGTGGAACAGATTGCCGGGCGGGTGGAAAAATTCTGGAACGACTGGTTATAATGACTGTGGATAACATAATACTTGCGGTGGTTGACATAATATCTAAAAATGGGAATAAATTATGTTAACACTTAAAAAACATAGAAATGAGGGTAAAAGTGGGGGAATGACGTCATTTTTTATAAAAAAAATAGTCAAAGTCATATAAAATGACACAAGTGTCGTTGTGGATAACTATGTGGAAATGGGGGATTTCTTTTTTTATTGTAAATTTGTCCAAGAACAGAATTTGCAAGTCAAACTTTCTTTTTTTGAAAAATACTGGTTGGGTCAATTTTGTTATGTCGACATAGAAAGCAGTTAAATGTTAAGTAAAGTTTGGGTGAACAGTCTAGGCAGAGAAATAAGTTTATGCTATTATTATATTTGGCTTGAGAGAAACAGAACTCCCCGGCCACATATTAGGAGGAAAAGAAAATGTGGGCTTTTGAAAGTGTATTTTATCAGATTTACCCCTTGGGTTTTTGCGGGGCACCCTTTGAGAATGATGGGGTATTAACAAATAGAATAGAAAAAGTAAGTGAATGGATTCCGCATATAAAGAAACTGGGAATGGATGCGGTTTATTTTTCACCGGTTTTTGAATCGGATACCCATGGTTATAATACCAGAGACTATAAGAAGATTGACTGCCGGTTGGGAACGAATGAGGATTTTAAGAAGGTTTGCCGGCAGCTTCATGAAAATGGTATCCGGATTGTTTTGGATGGTGTGTTCAATCATGTGGGCAGGGGGTTCTACCAGTTTCAGGATGTGGTACAAAAGCGGGAAGGTTCTCCCTACTTAAACTGGTTTCATGTTAATTTGGGCGGGAACTCCAACTATAATGACGGTCTTTGGTACGAAGGCTGGGAAGGCAATTACGATTTGGTGAAACTGAACCTGCGTAACCCAGAAGTGGTGGATCATATTCTGGAGGCGGTCAGATTCTGGGTAGAGGAATTTGATATTGACGGTTTGCGCCTGGATGTAGCCTATTGTCTGGATCTGGATTTTGTGAAAAGACTGCGCAGTTTTACGGAAGGGCTTAAGCCGGAATTTTATCTGCTGGGTGAAATGCTCCATGGGGATTATACCCGGATGGTAAATTACGAGATGCTTCATTCGGCAACCAACTATGAATGCTATAAGGGATTGTTCTCCAGTTTTAACAGTGAGAATATGTTTGAAATCATTCATTCGCTGCTAAGGCAGTTTGGACCGGAGAACTGGACTCTTTATAAGGGGCTTCATATGCTTTCTTTTGTGGATAACCATGATGTCACCAGAATTGCCAGCAATTTGAATAACCAGAAACATTTGCCGCTGATTTATGCTTTGTGCTTCGGAATGCCGGGAATTCCCTGTGTTTACTATGGCAGTGAGTGGGGAGCCAAGGCACAGAAAAGTGAAGGAGATCCGGCCCTGCGGGCATGCTTTGCAGAACCGGTATTTAATGAGCTGGGTGAATGGATTGCCCGGCTGGCAGAAGCAAAGAAAAATTCCAAAGCCTTGAATTACGGTGATTTCCGTTCGGTGGTGCTGACCAATAAGCAATGTATCTTTGAACGAAAGACTGATGAAGAACGGGTGCTGGTGGCTATTAATATGGATAATATAGAATTTACCGCCCATTTTGATGTCGGCTGCGGTATGGCGGTTGATCTGATCAGCGGAGAGAAGTTTGATTTTGGCGGCGGCACTACTCTGGCACCTTACAGAGCATATTTTTTAAAGATGGAAAAATAAATATAAAATTTGTATAATACGGATTGACATAAAGTCCATACTGTATATAATGATGTATATACAGTATGGACTTTTGCTGTGCAGATATTTAGCGGAAGAAGGAGGTACAGGTGAAAATAGTCATATCCAATCAATCAGAACTGCCTATTTATGCTCAAATTAAGGAGCAGTTAAGGGAGCAGATATTAAATGGCCAAATAGCAGAAGGGACAGTACTGCCGTCCATCCGGGGATTGGCCAAGGAAGCCGGAGTCAGTGTTATCACTACCGCCCGGGCATATAATGACTTGGAAGAGGAAGGATTTATTGCCTCCATGCAGGGAAGGGGAAGCATTGTTCTTTCACGAAATAATCAGATGGTTCGGGAACAATATTTACAGAGGATCGAAGCCGGATTGCAGACTGCCATTGAAAATGCCCGTTTTTTACAGATGACGGAAGCGGAACTGAGGGAGATGCTGCGGTTGCTGTATCGTGAGAGCAGTCATTTAGAGGAGGAACAGGATTATGAATAAGCAGTTGGGGCAAAATATATTAGAGCTTAGTAATGTCAGCAAGCATTTTAAGAAATTTGATCTGGAGGATATCAGCTTTTCACTTCCGGCAGGTTATATTATGGGTTATGTGGGAAGGAACGGAGCCGGCAAGACCACCACCATCAATTTAATTACTCATTTGATGAATGCCAGCAGCGGTGAAATCAGAATTAACGGTAGAACTTACCGGGAGGATGAGATCAGCTATAAGGAAGCAATCGGATATGTGGGGGATGAGTCCTATTTTCCCGGGGAACTTCAGGTGAAAGATATCCGCACTATCCTGAAGGATTTTTATCCGACCTTTGATGGGGAAAAGTTTGACCGCCTGGTATCGGAATGGGAACTGCCGGAAAAGAAGAAAATCCAGGAGTTCTCCAAAGGAATGAAGGTAAAGCTGATGTTTGCGGCGGTTTTTTCCAGAGAGACCAGCCTGCTGATTCTGGATGAGGCCACCAGTGGTCTGGATCCGGCAATCCGTCATGAGATTCTGGAGCTTTTGCAGGAGTATATCGAGGATGGGCAAAGAAGTATCTTTTTTTCTACCCATATCCTGGATGATTTGGATAAAATTGCAGATTATATCTGTTTTATTGATGAGGGAAAAAAGGTGCTGTGTGATTATAAAGAAAATATTCTGGAAAACTATGTGGTGGTGAAGGGCGGACCGGAGGATCTGACCGAAGCGGTCAGCAGAGATTTAATAGGGGTTATCCAATCTAAGATAAGCTTTGAAGGAATTATGAAAAGCAAAAAGGCACAATTACATGCTTCCGAATTTCTTGCCAATCAGATTTTGGTTGAGAAGACCAATATAGACAAGGTGATCCTGCACTTTATTCAGGAAGCAAAGTTAAAGTCAGGAGTTAAAAGATTGAAGGAGGCACAGATATGAGGATTGTGAAGTTTATCAAAGCAGATTTTATATTAACCAGACCGCAGGTGAAACTAATGGGGTGTTTTTTAATCCTGGCAGTGTTGGTATCGCTTTGCGTTTCCAATCCTGGTTTTGGAGTATTCTTTATCTGCTTTGGCAGTGTGATTTTTGCCAATACACCTTTTAACAGTATCCGGGCATCCGACTGCGGGTTTACTAATCTGTTGCCGGCAACTACATTTACCAGGGTGGCGGGGCGCTATTTGTTTGGAGTGATAATGTGTCTTTTAGGAGTGACTATGGGAGTGATTTCATGGCTGATCAGCAATTGTTTTGTCAAGGTGGACAGCAAGTTGTTGGGTCAGACTGTTTTGATTGTGCTGGCCGGAACATTGATTGCTTTGGCTATTCAATATATTATGTTTTATATCAGAGGAAATAAGGCAGTCAATCAGTGGCTGGTCTTTTTACCGTTTCTTCCGGGACTGCTGTTTTTTGCTTTCGGTACATCTTTACTGCAGTGGATGAATGAGGTGGAAAACTTTGGCGTTCATATGGCCATTTTAGCCGGTTTGAACGGAGCAGCAGTGATTATTCTTGCAGCAGCCATGGCAATAAGTTATCAAATATGTAAAAGAAGAGATTTTAGTTAAAATAAGTATTGACATTGACGTAACGTAAACCTCTATAATCAAAATATGCAGGCAAGGAGGAAAACAAAATGGAGTATACAATCCAGCAATTGGCTGATCTGGCAGGGATCAGCACACGGACGCTGCGGTATTATGATCAGATTAAATTATTGCCATCTGTCCGGGCAGTACAATCGGGATACCGTATCTATGGGGAAAGGGAAGTGGACGCACTTTGGCAGATTCTGTTCTTTAAGGAACTGGGATTTGAACTGAGTACCATTGCGGAGATTATCAATGATCCTTCTTATGATTGCTTAAAGGTTCTGGAGGAACACCTGCGGACACTGAAGCAAAAGGAACTGCAGATTCAAAGTCTGATCCATACGGTGGAAAAGACAATCAGGAAAGAAAGAGGTGAAATTGCAATGACCGATCAGGAAAAATTTGAAAGCTTTAAAAAAGATATGATTGACGAGAATGAAGCGAAGTACGGAAAAGAAATCCGGGAAAAATACGGTGAAGATACCGTAGCAGAGAGCAATCGTAAAATGATGAATCTATCCCGTGAGGATTACGACAAAATGACTGCCATAAGTGAGAAACTGCAAAGCAAATTGGCCAAAGCCGTTAAAGCGGGTGAAGATTTCAAGTCCGATTGCGGAAAAGAGATTGCCCTGCTGCACAGGGAATGGCTGACGTTTACCTGGCCCAAGTATTCAGCCGAAGCCCATCGTGGACTTGGTGAAATGTATGTGGCGGATGAACGCTTTACGGCTTACTATGATCAGGAAGTGGCGGGGTGTGCCCAATTCTTAAGAGATGCTATCTGTCATCATATGGCATAATATTAAAAGCATAATTATTAGAAGGAACAGGCTGGTGGTTTATAGCAAACTATCGGTCTGTTATTTTATTCACAGAAAAAATAAAAATATATGTTGACAGAATAATATTATATGTCGTATAGTATTGTTAACAAGTGATGTTATACGGCATATAATATTGTATAATAAAAAATCAATATAGTCGAAAGGAGTAGATGGGATGGTATTTAATACAGGGGCAGCACTCTTGGATGCGGTAGTTCTTGCAGTGGTGTCGCGAGAACCGGAAGGTACATATGGCTATAAGATAACACAGGAAGTGCGGACTGCGATAGAGTTATCGGAATCTACATTATATCCCGTTTTAAGGCGGTTACAGAAGGACGAATGTCTGGATGTGTATGATATGGAATGTGCCGGCAGGAACCGGCGGTATTACCAGGTTACGGAAAAAGGCCGAAGGCAGTTGAATCTTTATGAGGGCGAATGGAAAGCATATTCGGCAAAGATAAGCATGATATTTGAGGGAGGAACGAAACTATGAGCAGATGGGAATTTATGAGACGGTTGGAGGAGTTGTTAACGGATATTCCCCCTGGCGAAAGAGAAGAAGCCCTGCAGTACTATAACGACTATATTAATGACGGCGGTAAGGAAAATGAGGCGGAGGTACTCGGCTCACTGGGATCACCGGAACAGGTGGCAGCTACGATTAAAGAAGGACTGGAAGGAACCGCTGGAGAATTTACCGAAAAGGGTTATTACAGTACATATGATAAAGCAGCCAATCCCATTGCCAGATATCAGCCGCCGGCTTCCGAAATCAAGGAAGAATATAAGGAAGTTAAAAAAGAAGAAATGTCCGGCGGTGTGATTGCCCTGATCGTGATATTATGTATTATTGGTTCACCGGCTATCATTGGTGCAGCGAGCGGGATATTTGGTCTGATAGTAGCATGCTTTGCCACGATTTTTAGCTTGGTGGTAGCATTTGCCGCTGTTTCGGTGGTACTGATTGCGGTTGCGATTATTTTACTGGTACTGGGTATTCCTAAAATGTTGTATGCACCGCTTACCGGCTTGGCGATGATCGCAGCAGCACTTATTGTAGCCGGTGTGGGAATCCTTTTCTTGCTCTTGACAGCGTTGTTGGTGGGAAAAGTAATTCCGGCCATAGCCAAAGGAATTGGTTATCTGTTTAATAAGCTGTTTAACAGAAAAGGAGGTAAGAAATAATGGATAAATTTGCAAAAGTCTGCCTGATTATTTCAGGAGTATTAATCGGAATCGGTGTAATGATCGGAATCATCGTAACGGTTATCGGCGGACAAAACTTTGTCCGGGTTGTAAGTGCAGAAAATGTGACTCTGGGAGAATACCATGATGCCTGGGATTGGGGATGGAATTACTGGGGCGGCTATCGTAATGAATTAGTGGTAAATAACGTGAGTTGGGGAAACAAAAGTGTTGAGGACCACATTGCAGGTCAAGGAATCGATACATTATATATTACGGCAGGAGCCGGCGAGTTTAAGTTTCAGGAATGGGATGAGGATGATTTCAAGATTGAAATATCGGGAAGAGGAGAATGCGACTATTATATAAAGGATGGAAAGCTGTATGTAGAAGGCTTTAAAAAATTAAATAAAATAAATGGATATGAGAATAATAGGATCACTCTTTATGTTCCGGATGGTGTGCAATATGACTATATCAATTTGGAAATAGGTGCCGGTAAATTTGATGTCAAAGGAATCCAGGCAAAAGAAATGAACTGTGACGTCGGCATGGGCGCTGCTGATTTGAAAAATATGGATGTGGGAAAATTAGAGATGCAAGTTGGCATGGGTGAGATTACTTTTGCCGGCAAGGCGGCAGGAGACGTTACAGTATCCTGCGGAATGGGCCATATCAGCATGAAGCTGGAAGGCAGTGAGCAGGACTATAACTATGCGTTAAGCTGTGCGGCCGGCAGTATTAATCTGGCGAATCAATCCTTTTCCATGCTTGCCGGGGAAAAGAATATTGATAACCATGCAGCAAATAATGTCAGTCTGGAATGTGCAATGGGAAGTATCAATGTTGATTTTATGAAGTAAGGAGGAATGAGATATGATCGGTATAATGGTTTTGTTTATTTTATTACTGGTGGTGCTGATCCTGAGCTTCTGTTTTCACCTGGTTGGCGGACTGTTAAAACTGCTGTATTATCTGGTCATCGGCCTGCCTTGTGCCCTCTTATGTTTTGTTTTCGGAATAGTGCTTTGCTGTACCGTAATCTGTATTCCGCTAGGGATGGGGTGCTTTAAACTGGCAGGACTGGTGTTCTCACCATTTAGACCAAGATTTTGTTAAATAGGATTAAAAAGAGGAGAAATGAAAATGGAAAATAATTATAAACGCTTAAGACGTTCAGACACAAACCGATCTATTTGCGGTGTTTGCGGCGGTGTCGGTGAGTATCTGGGAATCGATCCTACCGTGGTGCGGCTGATTTGGGTAATCGCAAGCTTTGCCAGTATCGGCATGGGAGCGCTGATCTATCTGATCGCAGCGTTGGTTATGCCACAGGAATAAAATATATTAAATGATATAAAGAATGGCAAAATGATAAGTTGTTTTGCCATTCTTTTTGCTATATTTAACCTACAGGGAGAAGAACAACCCAGCCTTCTTTAATGCCGGCCGCAGTGCCATATAAACCGCTACCGATACGATGGTAGAAGTTACCGCATTGATACTGGTGGCGGCGATATTCCATGCCAGGGTAAGCTCGGCAGCAGGCTTGCCAAGAATATAAAGCTTATAAAAGTATCCCACCAGCGGATCAAAAATTACATTAAAGAGTAATCCCGCTACTGCAGCCAGAAGGGTCCAGATGAAAACATGCTTCTGGTTATTTTCATGGGTGATTTTTCCTAGTTTATGAGCCACCAGACCGGTAATCAAGCCGATGCAGAATTTTAGGATAAATGTTTTCGGGGCATAGATAATATAGATAGGATCCAAAAGATCACCGATGGTCATGCCCAGAGCACCGCCCAGGCCGCCATATACGCCCCCCAGTAAGAGTGCACCCAGGACACATACGGCATTGCCCAGATGAATGGAAGTGGCATCACCGCCCGGCAGGGGAATCTTAATTTGTAAAAAGGTAAATACAACATAGGATAAAGCAGCAACTAAGCCGGTAAAAGTAATTTTTTGAACAGTTTGATTTTTCATAATACATTAGTCTCCTTACAATAAACATTTTATGGATGCATCGATATTAGTTACATTATACGCAGTGGTGGAATGATTGAAAGTGCCAAATTGGAACTTTTCAACCATACCAGTTCAGGCAACTTGCCTTGCTGCATATTTTGACTGAAATATCTTTTGTTATATAGGATATTGTTTGACGGATATATGATTAACTGATAAAATATTAGAAAGCATTGCAAATGATAAAGTGAGGGAAAACATATGGTGAAAAAAATATTGGAGCAACGCAGATTAAGCATTAAAAGCAGAATATTATCTTCGGTGATGATGTTGGTTATTATACCTTTATTGGCTTTGGGTAGTATTTCGATGTTTTTGATTTATTTAAGTACCATAAGTACCTTGAAAGAAACAGCAACCGAAGCAGCCAATCTGGCTGGTGAACGGGTAAGCTGGGAATTAGAATCCTATGAGGGAATCGTAGGATCTATGGGAATGACAGCAAGGCTTGCCAGAGACGATGTGTCGCTGGAAGATAAAAAGTCGATTGTAGATGAAAGAGTGCAATATTACGGTTTGTCGGAAGGAGCACTGTTAGATGCAAGCGGTTTTGACATTATCAATGAAATAGATGCCGGTGACCGCCCCTGGGTAAAGAAGGCTCTGACCGGGGAAACATGTATTTCTGATCCGATAGTTAGCAGAACAACCGGAAAAGTGACTGTTTTTATAGCCGGACCCCTTTGGGAGGGAGGCATCTCAGGAACAAACGTGGTTGGTGTAATAATGCTGATGCCGCAAGAGAATTTTTTGAATGATATTATGAACACCGTATCCATCAGTAAATCCAGTCTGACCTTTATGGTAAATAATGCCGGAACGGTAGTAGCACATCCGGACATTGAACAGGTCAAGAACCAGTACAATGCCATCGAAGATGCAAAAACAAACCGGTCTGCTAAAGGGCTGGCTTCGATTGTGCAGGAGATGACGGACAGTAAAAGTGGATATGGAACATATCGACAAGGACTTACAAGTAAATTTATAGCCTACGCACCGGTTCCGGAAGTAGAGGGCTGGAGTATTGGCATTTCTTCCAAAACAAGCGATTTTATGCAATCCATGTACGTGGGAATTATAGTAGTGATCGTTGGACTTGCAATTTCTATTGCACTGGCGGCTTCAATTACAGTGAAGTTGGCAAAGAGTGTTGGCGAACCGATCAATCTGTGTGCGGAACGGCTAAATATGCTGGCACAGGGCGATCTGGGATCACCGGTTCCGGAGATAGATTCTCAGGATGAGACACGTATACTGGCTGATTCTACCCAAAGTATTGTCAATGGTATGAGCGATATTATCAAGGACGTACAGTATGTATTGGAGGAAATGGCACAGGGTAACTTTATGGTAAGTTCCCAGAAAAGAGAGAGCTATATCGGTGACTTTAGTCCTATTTTAGTAGCCCAACGTGAAGTACGGAATCAATTGCGTGATACCTTGAAAGGAATCAAGGTAGCTTCTGTAGATGTGGCCACCGGCGCAGATCAGATGGAAAAAGCTTCACAGAGTCTTGCTGAAGGAGCAACCGAACAAGCGGGAGCAATTGAGGAGCTCTTGGCAACAGTAGAAAATGTTACCGTACAAGTACATAAAAATGCCGAGGATGCAATTAAAGCCAGTGAGGCAGCTAAGGAGATCGGCATAAGAGCGCAGGAAAGTACAGAAACCATGAATGAGATGACACTGGCCATGAGTAAAATCAGCGAAGCATCACAGCAGATTGGAAATATTATTGCCAGTATAGAAGAAATTGCCTCACAGACCAACCTGCTGTCACTGAATGCTTCGATTGAGGCTGCCAGAGCAGGAGAAGCCGGCAGAGGATTTGCAGTGGTAGCTTCAGAGATTGGCCAGTTGGCTAATCAAAGTGCCCAGGCAGTGGATCAGACCAGACAGCTGATTGAAGCATCCTTAAATGAAGTGAAGAGTGGTTCAAGAATCGTAGAAAAAACGGCAGTTTCATTGAAAACAGTTATTGACGGATTGGAAGGCATTGTGGGTGAAATTCAGGATGTAGCAGACTCTTCGGAAAATCAGTCTCAGGCAATTGGCGAAATTAATCAGGGAATTGAACAAATATCGGATGTAGTTCAACTGAACTCAGCTACCGCTCAGGAAAGCTCGGCTACCAGTGCGGAACTGGCATCTCAGGCCATCAATCTGGAAGGATTGGTGGGGCGGTTCAGACTGGAGTAAAGAAGGATTATATAAGGAGCGAAAACTATGAGTGGAAGATTGAGAGTTCTTGCCGTTAATAAAAACCAGACAGAGGGGGAACAATGGCGAAACCGATTTGAAGCAAGCGGATATGAGGTGCTTCAGGAATGCCTGAGCTTATCATCGATGGTTTATATACTGACGCAGGAGCGGGTGCAACTGGTAATATGTGCGGACAATTTAATTGAAGAGGATGCTTTTGTGGTGCTTAGTGCAGTTCAACAGCATTTTCCCAGAGTAAAGATTGTTATTGTGGGAAATAGCATCTCAAAAGCTTATTTGTTTGGTAACCTAAGCAATGTAGTGGTTACCAAGAAGCTTAATCCTGACTTAAGTGAGTATTACCGAGCGGCTCCAGGTCTGGCCTTCAATGCAGATGTGCTGGGAGAAAAAAGCTTAATGCTACTGATGGATGATCACTTCCTGACTGATGAGGAAGCAACCGTTCTTATGGCCAAGTCCTTTCAGTGGAATCCCGGATATGTAGTGATCGGCATTTTCACGGAAGCTTATGATGAAAACATCGGGCAGATATTAAAGAAAGCTTTGACCGACTATAAATATGCCTATCTTTTACAATGGGGATTGAATGAATTTTATATTATTTTAGATGCGGTGCCGGCTGTTTCATTTTGTATAGAGGTAGCACATCATATTCGCAGCGAGCTTCTTAGGGAAACAAGGACGATGTTCAGTATTGGGATCAGCCGTTTACGTTTTAAAGCAGGAGAGCTGTATGCGTGCCGTAAGGAAGCAAAACGGGCCGCCCATGCAATGCATACGTTTGGGCAGAATAGTGCTATTCATATTGATTATGTGGATTCCGGCAGCATTGAATACCTATATCCCGACCATAAAGAAAAGCGTCTGATCGAAGCCACTATGGATGGAGATACGAAGTATGCTTTGCAGATGCTAAATGAAATATTTGAGGTTTTGCGGTCAGTTTCCGGGGTGAAGCAATCGTTAGTTAATAAAATAGTATTAAGGATTATTGTTGGTTTGAATACGGCAGCGTCCGCACGTGTATCGGCCTTTGAAAAAATTGAACTGGATTCCATGTCACTAAAAAAACTGTTGTCGGCGAAAACCGTTGACGAGGCATACGGCTTTCTGCAACAGGGAATTCATGATTTTGCCGGAGAGATGGAAGCAATTATGGATGTTTCAAGGGATGCCCTGTATTATCGCCTGCTAAAGGAAAAGGCTAAAAAGGAAGAGAATTCTGTTTTAAAGGCGGTACAGAAGCTGGATACCACGATGAGCTTTATAAATGCTGCGATATATAAAAACCAACGAAGCAATATTTTCAGTTTTTTGAAGGATTAAATTAAAGAAGCCGCCGGATGAGAAGTATGTCTTCGTCATTCGGCGGCTTTTAGCTGCATTCTACTAATGGTCGATAGCATTTTTAGTAAATGAAGGATAGGATAGGGACATAGATAGAAGGGAGATTTCCATGGACAAAGACAAATTTGGGAAATTTGTCGCAGGATTAAGAAAAGAAAAAAGTATGACCCAAAAGGATTTGGCGGAGTCTTTGTTTTTGACTGATAAGGCGATATCCAAATGGGAAAGGGGTCTCAGTTTTCCGGATATTTCCGTTTTAGAACCGCTGGCAGAGGTGCTGGACGTATCTGTGATGGAACTTCTGAAAGGTGAGCGGTTCTCGGAAGAAGACAGCATGACGGCGGAGGATGCCAAGCAGCTTATTAGCGAGTCGATAGCCCTTTCGGATGCGGAAATTGTCAGAAAGCAGTTAAGGAGCAAGTATATCCTGCTGTTCTGCATCGTATGTCTGATGCTTTTGGTTTCTATTATTCTGAATATCATTTCCTTTACAGCGGTACCGGAGGCAGACCGGCAGATAGTCGGTGAACTGAGAATGGAAGAAACGTTGAGGGAAGGAAGGGAGTGAGTTGATATGATTGGATATCTGTTATTGGGAATGGCGTTGGTCATTCTTTTATATGGATTAAAGGTGGCACCGTCCGGCAGTTTTATGACGGATGCATTTTCCCTGAGAAATAGTAAAGCATTTCAGGGATTTCTGGCAATTTTAGTAATTTTGCACCATATTTATATTATTCTGCATCGGGAAATGCTTAATGAAGATTCCTTGAAGTTGTTTGAACATACCGGAGTTATTATTGTTGGTTTTTTCTTTTTTTGTTCCGGATACGGGCTGATAACAAGTCTTTATCAGAAAGAAAATTATCTGGGGGGATTTATGAAAAAAAGGGTGTTTACTGTACTGGCTCCCTTTTTTATCTGCAATTATGCTTATATGATAACAACCCTTCTGATGGGGAAAAAGTATGTTATGAGTGATTTGCTTTATGCTTTCTTTGGACTCAAACTGTTAAACTCTCAAATGTGGTTTGCGGTGGAGATCTTGCTTTTATATATCTGCTTTTACCTGATATTCCGGTTTATCCGCCATGAAGGAATTGCTTTTATGGCAATGGGACTGGTGGTGGCAGGCATGATAGCAGGAAGTTTATTATTAGGGCACGACCGGTCAACGGAAGTAACCGGGTCATGGTTTCGGGGAGAATGGTGGTATAATACCACCTTTATCTTCTATATAGGAATGCTGGCCGCCCGTTTTAAAAAAGTATTACTTCCCCGCATTCAAAAATACTATTATCTCTGGCTGGTTGTTTTTTATAGTCTGAGTATTGGACTGGGCGTTGTTACAAGGCGTCTGCTGGCTGAGAAAGGGTATTGGGTTGAATGCGAATATTACAGAGGATATGCGGAAAAGATACAGGCTTTGGCTTCTCAACTCCCTATGGTCATTTGCTGCATCGCCGTTATCTTGCTGATTATGATGAAAATAACCTTCCAAAACAAGATTCTATCCGGTCTTGGAAAGATATCCTTGGAGGTCATATTGATTAACAATGTGTTTATCATGGGATTTTTAAAACTGGCGGTCAACCATATGGCTTTGTATGTAATGTTAGTTTTTGCGGCAACGATTTTAGCGGCCATGGCCATTTATCGAGTTAAATTGTGGGTACTGGATCAAAATATAAAAGGTGGGGGGAAATGAAAAGAAGAATAGCTTTAGTGCTTGCCATCCTGATGTGTGTGCAGACAGTTGGATGCGGTTTAAAAGAGGAAAAGCAATCAGGTGTTGCGGAGACGCCTTTAGATGTTTATGTGTCACAAATGATTGCTGGCTTCGAATACGGTTCGGTCACCGCTGAAACGGTTCATAATAATAAGTTTTATTTTTGTGCGGCCGATGCTGAAAAGCAGGCTGCAGTTCGATTGTAAACTCTTTGTTAACCATGGGAATCAATAGCAAATGTGAGCACAAAGATGCCGCATGGGAACTATCGAGTTACTGTAGGGCTGGCCAAATTCGCATGATTATTGAGGAAGAAGCACCAACCTATTTCAGCGGTAATAAAACCGCAGAGGAAGTAACGGACATTATTGAAAGCAGGATTCGTATTTATGTAAATGAGATGAAGTAAGGAGGTTCCAATGGATAATATTCAGTTAGGAATATTTGAGGTTTTATTATTGGCGGTATTGATATGGGGGTTAAAAGGCAGTAAAAGGCGGGAATTCCATGAAGATGCCTTTTCTTTGGGGATAACCAAGGGAATTCAGGGGTTTTGTGCCGCCGGAATTATGCTGCATCATATGGCCCAGACGATTACGAACTATGGTAATGTTAATAAAGGAATTATCAACTATATGAACGATATCGGCGTCTTTTTTGTAGGTATCTTCTTCTTTTGCTCGGGGTACGGATTGTACACCAGTTTAATGAAGAAACCGGATTATCTCAAAGGATTTTTCCGAAAAAGACTGCCGTCTATCCTGGTGCCGTTTTATGTAGGAAATACCATTTTTGTACTGACCGCCATGTTGTTTGGTGCCCGTTTTAAAACCGGTGAACTGATCAGTTTTCTGACAGGATGGGTGCTTTTGAACTCACAGCTTTGGTACATTGTTGAAATATTTATTTTATATGTAGTATTTTATCTGTTGTTCAGATGGAAAAAAGGCCGGTTGTCTTATATACTGATGGGAGTTTTTGTGGTTGTTCTGATGAGCGTCAGTTTACTGCTTGGACATGATTATAAAACGATCAGCGGCGGTGCCTGGCTGAAAGGTGAATGGTGGTACAATGGTATCTTTTTGTTCTTCATTGGTATTACCTTTGCCCGATACTATGATACGCTGATAAAACATATCAAAAAGTTTTATCCGGTATGGCTGATTGTCAGCTTGGCCGGCAGTGGGGTGTTCTATGCCCTGACAGAACATATGCTGAAAACAAAAGGCTATTGGATGGAGCGGGCCGGTTATCCGGGATATCTGGAAAAGGTTCAGACCTTATCCTGCCAAGTACCCATGATTCTCTTTATGGTAATAGCATTTTTCCTGATTACAATGAAGGTGCAGTTTGGAAATAAAGTACTTGATTTTCTTGGGAAGATTTCATTGGAGCTTTATATTATCCATAATCTGTTTATTATTAATTTAAGAAATCAGATTCGGATAGAGAATGATTTTTTGTTTATCCTTTCCGTCTATGTGATGGCGATTTCCATGGCAGTCTTATTGTATGCCTTTGACCAAAAGATTATCGCTCTTTTCCATGGGAGAAAAGTCGATGGAAGGTAAAAGAGAGCATTTGATTGAGAATAAGCTGGGCTGGATGCCGGTAGGCTTATCCAAAATGATAACGGAAGAAAGCCTTGTTAACTTGTATCTTTATAATCAGTCTCCGGTAGCAGGTCATCTTTGGTTTTTAGGATCCTTATTCTATGCACTGGTAATGATGCTTGTCTTTGTGAGATTAAAAATTGACAGAAATGTCATGGCGTATGCGCCACTATTACTAGGCATTTACCTCTTCTTTTCGTATACAGGGGGCGGAGAAGCGTTTAAATATAGAAATGCTTTGTTTGTGACATTGCCGTACTTTATGATGGGATGTTTGATCAGGAAACACAAGGAGACAATAGCGTCATATATAAAGCCGAATGTATTTAATACCACGACTGTCATATTTGCAATTTTGGTAGTAGTAGAATACATGCTTAGGCGAAATATCAGGGTACCTTATCTAAGTATCGAGGTGTTGATCTATTTAATTGTAATCACCTGTCTTCGTTATTCGGATGTAGGCAAAGGTACGGTACTGGAATGGCTTGGGTCGAAATGTACCTTATTCGTATATATTGTACATATTGGGGTACTATGGATAATCGGCCGAAACATCACATGGCCGCCCGCCTTGATAACTGTACTGGTATTTGTGATTCCCCTTGGAGCCGCGGCTGTAATTGAGGGGATGAAGGTAAGGCTTAATACTAATTAGAAAAAGTAAACAATTAAGGGCTGCACGGGGGTGCGGCCTTTCATTTATTGTAGTAATAATGTACAAAAATAATTGCAATTTCGGTTAATTTATTGTAAATGGGAAAAAATGGGACTATACTATTTGATACAAAAGACATTTCATGTTCCGGGAGAATACAAAATGGATAAAAGAATGATATGGGTGGTAGATGACGATAATCTGAATCTTTCCGTTGCCGGGGATATCCTTAGAGAAAGCTATAGTGTAAAGGGTATCAGTTCCGGTATGCAATGCCTTGCCGATTTGGCAAAAGAAACGCCTGATCTGATTCTGTTGGATTTGGTCATGCCGGAGATGGATGGCTATGAAGTAATGGACAGAATCAGGAGTAATCCGCGCTGGAATCGAATCCCGGTGATTTTCCTGACGGCCAGTACCGATGCTGAAACAGAAATAAAATGTTTGGAAATGGGGGCTGTTGATTTCATTGGCAAGCCCTTTGTTGCACGGATTATGTTAAGAAGAGTTGACCGGAGCATTGAGCTTTTGTCTTTTCAGCGTCACCAAAATGAAATCATAGAAGAAAAAGTTAAAGAACTGGAAAGGCTTAAATATGAGTTTACCAGAGAAATTGCCAATATTGTAGAAGGCCGTGACAACAGTACCGGTGGTCATGTGCAGCGAACCTGTGAGTATGTCAAGGTAATCGTTAAGGAACTGCAAAGAGACAGTATTTATTCCGATAAGATGACCAATGCGTTCTGCGAGAAAATAATAATGGGTGCGATACTGCATGATATCGGAAAGATTAAAATATCCGATACAATTTTAAATAAGCCGGGTAAGCTCACACCGGAAGAATTTGCGGTAATGAAAGATCATGCAACATATGGTTCGGAAATGATTGATGATCTTCTTGAAAATAATAAGGATAATGAGTATTATCATGTCAGCCGTGATATTGCGCTGTATCATCATGAGAAATGGGCTGGTGGCGGATATCCAGCCAATTTGAGCGGAACGGACATTCCTCTTTCGGCGCGAATTATGGCCGTTTCCGATGTATATGATGCCCTTGTTTCAGCACGCTGCTATAAGGAGCCTATGCCTTTGGAAAAAGCCTTTGGCGTTATTGAGGAACTGTCGGGCACACACTTTGAACCGGCGATTGCCCAGGCTTTCTTGAATCGGCGGCAGGATATTGAAGAGATTAGCAGGAAATTTAATTAGAAAAACAGGTACGAACAAGAGAGGAGGACTTGGGATGCATATTGATTTTTCGGAAGAAGAATTAAAAGCCGTCTGTAAGGCAAATGAAAAAGTAGTGGAAGTACGTAGAACAGCAGCGGGGAATAAGCAAGCAGACTGGGTGGAGGAAAAACCTTTTACGCAGCACGAAATTAGTTGGGAAGACGCAGTTAAGCACCAAGCATCTTGGCGTGACGGTATTAGAGAAAGATTAGATGATAACTTTAATTAATAAAACAGCGTCGCTTGTAATTGATATCACAAGTGACGCTGTTCATTTTTGTTTCTGTATTTTATTTGAAAATAAGCTTGCCAATCCATATACAAAGGCATGCGCCAACTACAGCAACAATTAAACCGCCAATCATATTAGTTGCACCAAATCCGAGCAGACCAAATACAAAGTTTCCTACGAAGCCGCCAACAATACCAAGAATAATGTTTCTTAAAATACCACCCTGACTCTTCATAATGATTCCGGCAAGCCAACCGGCAATTGCTCCTAGTATAATACTGATAATAATGCTGACCATTTTTAAATACCTCCGATTTTTTATATAATCAGTATACTCCATTAAGGAGGCGCAATTTTAAAATAGCTAAGGAGTTAAGAATATAGAAAAAACATTGAAAAAGGCTCGAAGAGGCAGTATAATTAGTTTAGTAAAATTTATATAAACTAATGAAAGAGGTGACTGAATGATAGGAATAAAGGACATTGCCAGAGCAGCGGGAGTATCGACGTCAACTGTTTCAAACGTATTAAATAGAAAACAGAACATGAGCGAGGAAACAAAAAATCGTGTTTTGCAGCTATGTAAGGAGATGAATTACCAGCCCGATATTATCGGCAAGAGCTTAAAGACGGGAACAAACCAAACAATTATGTTTAATTTCAGCGATTTTGACCGGCAATTTTATTTGAAGATCATTCAGGGCATCAGCGATTATGCTTATGCAAAAGATTACGATTTGATTATTTGCACCAACAAAAGCTGCGGAAAATTCATGAGCAGAACCTTTACTTGCGGCTGTATTATGTTAGATGGTGCATGTACCGACGGAATGCTGATTAAGAAAGCAGCTGAACAATATCCGATCATTGTCTTGGACCGGCTGCTGGAGATGCCCTATATCAAAAGTCTGGTTGTCAACAACTATACCCCCCAACACGAGCTGGTGGAAGGACTTGTAAAAAGGGGATATCGAAAATATGCGTTCCTGGGAGGGCTGGAAAGCGAAGACAATAGAGAGCGGTTTCAAGCGTTTCTGGATGTTTTGGAGGAACACAGCATTCCTTTTCGGCGGGAGAATTATTTTGTGGGCGATTATCGGGAGAAGAGCGGTTATCAGGCGGCAAGGCTGATTATGCTGACCGAGAATCTGCCCGATGTGCTGGTCTGTGCCAATGACAATATGGCGATTGGTGCAATGAAAGCATTTCGTGAAAACGGGATACACATACCGGAGGATATCGCAGTCTGTGGTTTCGATGATACGGAGATGGCAAAAGTCATGGGACTGACCACCGTGGCCATTCCGAATTATGAACGCGGTTACCTGGCGGCCCAGTACTTAATTGAAAATATTGACGGAGTCGGCAATTATGATACATTTAAGATTGCTGCCAAAGTAAAATGGCGGGCATCAACAAGGATACTGATATAATTGATATAGTCTAATGAAGAGGAGAGGTAAAAAGAAATTAATTTACCTCTCTTTTTATTATAATTTTGTTGCAATTTAGTAAAATAGAAACGTTAATTTACTAAAATAACTGGAAAACATGTGAATATTACTGAAAAAATGCACATCAAATCGGTTAAAACATGGAAAAAAAATAGCGATATTGACATATTTATACGTGGAGCCTACAATAAGGGTACAACGATTTACTAAAAAAGTTACAGGGTAACGTATAATGAAAGGAGAAATTATTATGAAAAGAGTGAAGAGGTTTACAGCATTAACGCTGGCAGCAGTAGTAACAGTGAGTTTGTGTTTGACAGGATGCGGAAATAGCAGCAAACAGCAAAATACACAGGAGGATGCGGGCAGTACAACAGAAAGCAGCAAGACAACACCAAAGGGAAGCGGCAAGATTACCATCTTCCAGTCTAAGACGGAAATTATGGATAAGCTGAATGCATTGGCAAAAGAGTATACCGATGAAACAGGTATCGAAGTTGAAGTTTGGGAGACAACGGGCGATAACTATTATTCAGATTTAAAGACCGGAATGTCTACAGGCGCAGGACCAACATTATTTTCCCTGCAGCCGGGAGCGGAATCCAAAGAGATGTTTGACTACCTTGAGGACGTAGGCGATTTGTCATTTGTGGATAAAATCGGAGCCGGTATGGCTGATGAGATAGATAAAAAGATCGTTGGAATTCCTTATACCGTAGAAGGATTTGGGTTGGTTTACAATAGTAATTTGGTAAAACCGGATGAGATTGCAAGTATGGATAAACTGGTTTCTTTCCTGGAAAAAAGCAAAGCAGATGGAGTAAATGGTTTAGGACTTTCTCAGGAAGACTATTTCCTGATTGCCCACATTTTGAATGCACCGTTTGCCGTACAGGATAATCCGGAAGAATATTTCCAAAAGGTAATGAATGGCGAAGAGCGGATGGTGGATAATAAAGCATTCCAGGAATTTGGTACGATCATGGAAGCGATTCGGGCAAACGCAGCCAATCCGGTAGATACCACCTATGATAATAACTGCGGTTCTTTTGCAACCGAAAAGACAGCCATGATTCATCAGGGAAACTGGTGCTACTCCATGTTTGCAGACTTTGATGTGACATTTGATATGGGCATCGCAGCCGTTCCGGTTGCCGGCAACAATAAAATTTCGGTCAGCGTTCCGGCAGCATGGTATATCAATACTGACAAATCGGACGAAGAAAAAGCATTGGCAAAAGATTTCCTGAACTGGTTATACACAAGCACGACAGGTAAATTCTATTTGACAGAAGAATTTGGCTTTATTCCAACCGTAGCGGGAATGACTTCCGATAACCTGGATCCCATATCACAGTCCGTTTCTGATGCAGTAGTAGCCGGAAACACCATTCCCTGGGTAATGTCCAGCTGGCCGGCAGGTATTGTGACAACTGATTTGTCGCCGATTGCCAAAGAATTCTTTACCACGGATATGTCCGCTGATGACTTTTTGAACAAATTAAATGATGCATTTGTAGCAGCAAAATAAAAATGCGGCAAGCTTAATTATGTAGCAAGCGGTGTCGGAAATGACCCGAAATGAAGGAGGAAGAACTATGAAAATCAAAAAAAGATGGTATGCGGTATTTACAATGCCCTTAATGCTGATATTTTTTATGGTCGTAGTCATACCATTTATCATTGGCATAGGATACTCATTCGTAGAGTGGGATGGATTTGCAAAACATCAGGCCACCTATGTAGGCTTCCAAAATTACATACGGGTTTTTTCTGACACACGCTTTTTGTCTTCTGCACTGCGAACCACCCTATTTACGATTATTGCGGTGCTTAGTGTAAACCTGTTTGGACTGATATTTGCTTTATTTGTAACAACCGAATTAAAAGTAAAAAATGTAGCAAGAACCATGCTGTTCATGCCCTATCTGATCGGCGGATTGATTCTGGGTTATATCTGGAAAGGGGTGTTTTCAGAGTTTTTCCTTTCCATTGGCTGGGGAAACTGGCTGACCGATCATACCAAAGCGATTGCGGCAATGATTATCGTGACAACCTGGCAGTTAGCCGGCTATGTAATGATTGTGTATATTACGGGAATTATGGCGATCCCCGATGAAGTATTAGAGTCCGCCCAGGTGGATGGGGCCAACTATTTTCAGACCCTGTTCCGCATCAAATTCCCCTTATTGATGCCATCCTTTACCATCTGTCTGTTTTTAGCATTGTCCAACTGCTTTAAGATTTATGATGTGAATATTTCACTGACCGGTGCCGGTCCAAACAACCAATCGGAGATGTTCTCCCTGAACATCTATAATGAAATATTCAGTCTCAGCAACTTTGGCTACGGTCAGGCAAAAGCAATTTTATTCTTTCTGATTATTGCAGTAATTACGCTGGTCCAGGTATCGATAACCAAGAAGAAGGAGGTGTCAATGTGATGTTTGGGAAATTTGCAAAATTAAAACAGGTAAAAGTGATTTTTAATATTTTGGCAGTCAGCATCTGCTGTGCTTATTTGTTTCCGATTTATCTGATTTTGACCAACTCCTTTAAAAGCCGTTCGGAAATGTTTGAGAGCATGGTGGCGCTGCCCCAGAAGCTTTCTTTGCAATATTATAACAGCGCACTGGGAAAAATGAATTTTTTCATATCTTTACGTAATTCCCTGCTGCTGACAATTCTGTCAATTGCTTTTATTGTGGCACTGACATCCATGACGGCATGGATGTTTGCCCGCAGTGACAACAAACTCAGCAAGATTTTGTTTGGGATATTGATTGCAACCATGCTGATTCCGTTCCAAACCATAATGATGCCGCTGATGCAGGAAATGAACTGGATCGGGAATAACCTTGGCATCAGAATGACGGATTCCGTACCGGGACTGATTTTTATGTATATTGGTTTCGGTGCCGGAATGGGGGTCTTTCTCTATCATGGTTTTATCAGCTCCATTCCGTTGTCCTTAGAAGAAGCAGCAACCATTGACGGATGCAATTCCTGGCAGGTGTTCTGGAAAATTGTCTTTCCGGTTCTCAAACCAACCACCATGACAGTGATTATTCTGGATGTGATCTGGATTTGGAACGACTATTTGCTTCCATCGCTGACCTTGAAGTCAACGGCAAACCGGACTGTTCCGATTTCCGCAGCAAAGTTTTTCGGGCAGTATACCATCAGTTGGAACGAAGCAATGTCGGCACTTGTAGTAACGATTATACCGGTTGTGATTTTCTACCTGGTATGTCAAAAATATATTGTCAAAGGCGTGGCAGCAGGCGCGGTGAAAGGATAACGGCAAAATGGCGGACAGAAAAATAATTAGCAAAGAAACAGAAGTTTCAGAAGCGGTCTATGGTTTGAACGAAACGCTGTTTCATAACGCCAATGGTTATATTGGCGTCAGAGGCTGCCTGGAAGAGGGGGTGCCGGAAGGTTTTGATACCATGCGGGGCATGTATATCAATGGATTCTACGATATTATCCCTATGAAGCAGGCCGAAAACCTCTGCAACTTTGTGGAAGAGAAACAGACCATGCTCAATGTGGCGGATACACAGACCATTTATTTATATATCGGTGATGAAAAATTCACCATGACGGAAGGAACTGTCTTAAAACATCAGCGCACGCTGGATATGGATGCAGGAATTACGATACGGGAAGTGATTTGGCGTTCCCCCAAAGGGAAGGAAGTGTCCATCTGCATCAAACGAATGACTTCCTTTGAACAGCTTTCCCTTTTTACAATGGAGTATCAGGTGACATCGCTTAATTTTGACGGGAAAATAACCTGGGAATCATATCATATTTCTGATGTTACCAATTACTCCAATGCCAACGATCCGCGCTTGGCGGCAGAAAGTGAAAAATATTTGGAGTCCCAGGTGCTTTCGGCTGAGTCCGGTAAGAGTCTGTCGGTGAGCTGGACGGTGAAAAGCGGCCTGACCATGTGTGCTGCGGTGTCGCACCGGGTTCGTGGCGAGGTACTGGTTGAAAATACGGTGCAGCAGGAGGGGACAACAGTTGTTTATCAGGTGTCGGTGAATGTTCAAAAGGACCAGGCCGTAACCTTGGGAAAATACACGGTATTTACTGATTCGGTTCATAGTGACAACCCGCCGGAAGATGCGAAAGCACAAATGCAGGCAGCATGGGATCAGGGATTGGATTATTTTTATCAAAAGCAGCGAGCCTATTTGAAACATTTCTGGCATCATTCGGAAATGGAAATCATTGGTGATGCCGGGATGAATCAGGCGGTCAGTTTTAATATGTATCAGCTGCTGCAATCGGCGGCCAGGAACAGTAACTGTAATATTGCCGCCAAGGGACTTAGCGGCGAAGGCTATGAGGGACATTATTTCTGGGATACGGAAATGTTCATGATTCCCTTTTTTACCCTGACCAATCCGGAACTGGCCAAAATGCTGTTAACTTATCGCTATGACAGTCTGGATGCAGCCAGAAAAAATGCCAGGCTGCTGGGACATCAAAAGGGTGCGTTGTACCCATGGCGGACCATTACCGGTGAGGAATGTTCCGGCTACTTCCCCTCAGGGACAGCCCAGTATCACATTGATGGTGACATTGCCTATGCCCTGGTGCAGTATTGCCTGACCACCGGTGATTATGAATTTATAAAAGAAAAAGGGGGGGAAATTATCATTGAAACGGCAAGACTTTGGCTGGATGTAGGGAATTACAGCGATGGAAGGTTTGTGATCAATGACGTGACCGGACCGGACGAGTATACCTGTATGGTGAATAACAATTATTACACCAATTGCTGTGCCAAATATAATCTGAATTGGGCAGTAACGGCCTATGAATTGTTAAAAGAAAAGAACGAAATTGCTCCCCTGGTTCAAAAAATCGGTATTACCGAGGAGGAAATCCTGCAGATGAAACAGGCGGCTGCAGCAATGTATCTGCCTTATGATGAAAAGCAGAAAATAAATCCTCAGGATGATTCTTTCTTAAGCAAGCCGGTGTGGAATTTGAAAGAAACACCAGCGGATAAGTTTCCGCTATTGCTGCATTTTCATCCTCTGCATTTATATCGCTATCAAGTGTGCAAGCAGGCGGATACGGTTTTGGCCTATTTCCTTTTTGAGGATGAGCAATCACCGGAAGTGATGAAACGCAGTTATGAATACTATGAAAAAATAACCACCCATGATTCCTCATTATCCACCTGTGTGTTCAGTATTGTGGCATCCAGATTGGGAATGGAGGAAAAAGCATATGAGTATTTTGGCGATTCGGCCAAGCTGGATTTGGAAAATACTCATAACAACACCAAAGATGGAATACATACGGCTAACATGGGGGGCTGCTATATGGCAATCGTCAATGGATTTGCCGGATTGCGGATTAATCAGGATGGCGCTGCACTGGCACCGTTTTTGCCTCAGGCATGGGAAGGCTATCGCTTTAAATTCCGCTACCGTGGAAATTTAATCCAGGTGATAGTGGCAGACCGGCAGGTAACAGTTCGGCTGGAAGAGGGCGGCAGCTTGGAAATAGCTGTTTATGGGGAAAAATACTTGCTGCAGCCAGGAGAGGCGGTGACATTAGATGTTAAAAGCAGTGATATTTGATCTGGATGGTGTGATTACCGACTCCGCGGTATACCATTTTCAGGCTTGGAAAAGGATTGCCGACCGTTTGGAAATTCCCTTTGATGAGACCTATAATGAGAAGTTAAAAGGTGTTTCCCGGATGGAATCCTTAAATCTGATTTTGGATAACGGCAAGGGCCGCGACCATTATAGCCAGGCAGAGAAGGAACAGCTGGCGGCAGAGAAGAACGAACTGTATAAAGAACTGATTAAGCAGATAACACCGGAAGACATGTTGCCGGGAATCAAAGAAATTTTGCAGGAACTGAAAGCGGCCGGAATTCGTACAGGTCTGGCATCGGTGAGCAAGAATGCCGATTTTATTATCAATCAGCTTCAGGCAGCAAAATACTTTGATTATATTGCCGATGCAGCGAAGGTGGAGCGAAGCAAGCCATATCCGGATATCTTTTTAGATTGTATCGAGCATCTTGGTTTTGAAGCAGCAGAGTGTGTGGGCATTGAAGATGCCGAGGCGGGAGTTGAAGCCATCCATCGTGCGGGCATGCTGGCGGTGGGCGTGGGATCACCGGAGCAGATGCAGGCGGCCGATATTCAACTGGACGGAACTAAGGGACTGACCTTAGAACTGTTAAGAACGCTGGTTTAGAATCGGCAATAAAAATAGCATTCCATTCCCCATTTATATTGCGGGCTGGAATGCTATTTTGGTGTGTAGTAAAGTTGTGCATGAAAAACGACAATCTATGCATGAAAAGGAAATGGATATGTAAAATATGTTAAGTTATTTGTAGGAACAAAAATACAGGTTGATATTTCCTAAAATATCAGTGAGGAGGTAATAATGTACAGTAAGAGAAGTTTAATTATTGTGGGTGTATGCTTTGTCGTATTAATGGTGGTTTTCGCATTTGCGGACCTGGGGATTTCCAAGGCAATCTTTAACATCGAATCTCTCTATGGAAGGTTCTTTGAAGCATTCGGAGAGTTCCCGGCCACAGTGGTAGGGTCCTTGAGTCTGGGTATACTTTTGTTCAATCTTAAGTCAACCGGGGCAAAAGGGGTTATTTTCAAGATTTTATGCGGTGTGTTCCTGCTTTTTTCAGCCTTTATGGGCGGATTTATGCTGATGCATTATCTGGTAGAGGGGCTTAGCATTTGGAACATTATCATTTTCGTGGTATTGACAGTGTGTGCAGTTCTGGCCGGAATGAAAGTAAAAGGGCTGTCGCCGGAGCGTCGGGAAATGTTCCGCCGCGTGGCATGTGTAGGACTTTGGCTGTTTGTACTGGCAATGGTAGTTATTAATATCATTAAACCTATTTGGGGGCGGGTACGTTTCCGGGAAATGCAGGAACCATTTGATATGTTTACCGTATGGCTTGTCCCGCAATTTGGCCGATTCAGTGATTTCATTGACCCCAAATCATTTCCTTCCGGACATACGGGAAATTCGGCAGTGGTGTTTATCATTACCCTGTTCCCCTTATTGTTTGATAAGTTAAAGGATAAAAAGGTTCTGCTCACGGTGGCGGCATTTGCCTGGACTTTTATGGTGGCCATCAGCCGGATTATTATGGGAGCGCATTTTGCCAGTGATGTTTTAATGGGCGGCGCAATTACTTTTGCATGTTTCCTGTTATTATGTAAAATATGTAAGGTAGATTCCAGGGAAGTCTAATTACATTTAAATCAGGTATGGAGGTGCCAAGATGAATTACCAGGCATTAATAGAACAGATGACGTTAGAAGAAAAATGTTCTCTGCTGTCAGGCGGAACGCAGTTTACCACCAAAGCAATTGAACGTTTGGGAATAGAAGCAATCTTTCTTGCGGATGGTCCCCACGGAGTAAGAAAGCAGGCAGGCTCGGCCGATCATCTGGGTTTGAATCCCAGTCTGCCGGCCACCTGCTATCCGGTGGCAGCCACAGTGGCAAACAGTTGGGATATATCACTGGCGGAAGAAATCGGGGAACATCTGGGTATGGAAGCGGCGGCTCTGGGGGTAAGTATTCTGCTGGGTCCGGGCTTAAATATTAAAAGAAATCCGCTGTGCGGCAGAAACTTTGAATATTTTTCCGAGGATCCGTATTTATCAGGGAAAATGGCGGCGGCCTATATCAGAGGAATACAGAGCAAGGGAATAGCGGCCTGCCCCAAACATTATGCGGTTAACAGTCAGGAAACCTTCCGCATGTCCAGCAGCAGTATTCTGGATGAGCGGACCCTTTATGAGCTATACCTCACAGGTTTTGAAATAGCCGTAAAGGAAGGTAATCCGAAAGCGCTAATGTCTTCTTACAATCTGGTTAACGACCAGTATACCAATGACAGTAAAGAACTTTTACACGATATCCTTGTAAATAAATGGGGATTCGACGGGATGGTAGTCACTGACTGGGGTGGTTCTAATGACCGGGTTCAGGGACTGATTGCAGGAAACCATCTGGAGATGCCGGCCACCAGGGGAAACAGTGACAGGGAGATTTTGGAGGCTGTTAAGACGGGCAGGATTACTGAGGAGCTGGTAGATAAAAGATTGTTAGAATTATTATCGGTCTGGCAGTCTGTTGTGCTGCCTGACCAGGCACAGTCGTTTGACGTGGAAGAGCATCATAAGTTTGCCCGGAAGGCAGCAGAACAATCAATCGTACTTTTGAAAAATGAAGATAATATTCTGCCCTTGAAGAAAGGAACCAAAGTTGCGGTTATCGGAGATTTTGCCAGGACTTATCGATATCAGGGAGCCGGATCAAGTCTGGTCAACAGCACCAAAACCGATAGTCCGTTAGCAGAGCTACGAAAAAGTGAATTAGACTGCACAGAATTTGCCGGGGGCTTTATGCGGGATGGAAAAGCTGATGAATCCCTGAAAAGACAGGCCGTGGAGCTGGCTGGGAAGGCAGAAGTGGTGCTCCTATATATGGGTCTGGATGAGGTGTCCGAAACCGAGGGCATGGAACGAAAAAGTATGAAAATGAATGATAATCAAATCGCAGTTCTAGAGGCTGTTGCAAGGGTAAATACCAATATTGTCGTTATTATAACAGCCGGAGCTTCAGTGGAAATGCCCTGGGATTATATGGCCAAAGCGGTAGTACATGGCTATCTGGGCGGGCAGGCCGGTGCCGGTGCGATGGTCAATGTGATAACCGGCAAGGTAAATCCATCGGGCAAGCTGGCGGAGACTTATCCGGTTTCTTACGGGGATATTCCCGGTGCCGAAGCATATCCGTCAAAGGAGCGTACCAGCGAGCACCGGGAAGGTTTGTATGTTGGGTACCGGTATTTTGACAGGAACCTGGAAAAGGTAAAATATCCCTTTGGACATGGGTTATCCTATACGGAATTTGCATATGACAATTTAATCATCAGTCCGGAAAAGGTCAGTTGTGTCATCACCAATACCGGGCAGCTTCCCGGCACAGAAATTGTTCAGTTGTATGTATCCTGTAAGAATCCGGCGGTATATGGGCCGGTGAAGGAATTAAAAGGCTTTGCCAAAGTAAGCCTGGCGGTAAAGGAAAGCAGGCAGGTGGAAATAGATCTGGATGATAAAGCATTCCGGTATTATAATGCTAAAACGCATAGTTATGAAATCCTTGGAGGAGAATATGAAGTTTTAATCGGCGCTTCCGCTGCGGATATTCGTTTAAAAGGAAGTATTCAAGTTTCCGGAACGAATGCGGAACTGCCATTTTATGAGGCGGAACTGCCCAATTACTGGAAGGGTACGGTTGAACAGGTATCGGATGCTGAATTTGCAAAGCTTCTGGGCCGGGAAATACCACCCCATACCTGGAACCGGAAAGCCCCCCTTGATATGAATCAGCCAATCGCATGCCTTCAGTACGCAAAGAATCCGCTGGCCCGGTTTGTCTTTCATATCATCGATTATCTGCGTAGAAAAGCCGACCGGAAGGGGGCGCCGGACTTAAACATTTTATTTATTTATAATATGCCCTTCAGAGGCATTGCCAAGATGATGGGCGGGATGGTTGATATGCGGATGGTTCAGGCCATAATGGTCATTGTAAACGGAAACTTTTTCCGCGGGGCCGGTCAACTGATCAGTGCTTTTCGAAAAATGAGAAAAGAACAGAAAAAAGAAATTTCAGGATAAGAATAAGTGAGTTAAAAAATGAGTTCCGTATCAGCGATAAAAGGCTGATACGGAACTTTTTTCTTAAACGCACTTATTTTGCCTTAGGTTCTTTCTTTTTGGTACAGCCAATATATCCTAAGGTGATCAGACCAAGCAGGAGTACATCGACGATCACCAGCAGGGAAATCCAGGAGGGAAGTCCGCTGCTTTGCACCACATCAAAGGCATTGCTGTTTGCCACGGTGTAAAGAATGTTGTGGCTGGCGGTACGAAGGTGTTTCTGGGTGGTAAGATTCGAACCATCTATTTTTTCCAACTGTAAGGGCGATAAGGATAAATCGTTACCGGATTCAATTCCCCGGCTGATGTCCATATACCCGGAAGGTACCATATTCATATCCGTAATGACCATTCCGCGGAATCCCCATTCCTCACGCAAGACCGTTTGCAGCAACGAATTATTGCTGCCGCTCCAGTCATGGCCAATCCGGTTAAAGGCTGACATCATCGCAGTGGCATTACCTTCTTTTACAGAAAGTTCAAAGGGACGCAGATATATTTCACGAATGGATTGTTCATTTGCCCAGGTGCACGTACCGTCCCGGTTCTGCTCCTGATCGTTCAGGGCAAAGTGCTTCACATAGCTATATACGCCCACGCTGGCGGCTCCTTTGACCATATTAGCGGTCATCATGCCGGAAAGGAAACTGTCTTCGGAATAATATTCAAAGTTACGTCCGGCAAAGGGGGTTCGATGAATGTTACAGGCAGGACCATACAAACCGGACACGCCGTTAACCGCACATTCTTCACCCATGGCCTGCCCCATTTCCCCGGCCAGTTCAATGTTCCAGGTGGAAGCCACCACCACCTCACTGCAAAATTGTACGCCCATAATACCGGCCAGCATTCCGTTCATTCCGGCAGGCCCATCAATATCAATGGTAGCCGGTTTTCCGATGGAGGCAATTCGCTCGGTTTTGTAACCGCCGCCTTTAACCAGTGTAATCATATCTTTCACCGAAAGCTGTTCCAGCAGTTGAGACCACTTGGGATCATCATAGGACAAGCCGGTCATATCGGATAGTTTCAATCCATGTTTTTGGAAAACCAGGGGAACTGCAACAGTGTCATCTGTCAGGCCGTAATCCGCCATCTGGGCCAAAAGTTCGGCAGAGGCTTCCCGGTCAGCGGTTCTGGCGGTTGGCATCGTCCCCGCCCAATCGGCACGGGAGACATACTGAACCTCTCCGGCGGCATTATCAAAAACATTTGCAGCCTGGGTATCATCACTGGAACGGCCCTTAACATCTGTGCTAACGGTGTAAATTTTGCTGTCAATGACATCATGGCTGTTATTCATAAGTTTGATTTCGTAATCACCGGCTTCCAGAAGGTAGCCTTTGGTGTTTTGATAGTCATAAGAAGCCATATCCTGAGCGGCAAAGGTCAGTGTGATGGTCTCGCTGGCACCCGGAGCTAAAAGTCCGGTTTTGCCAAAAGCGGCCAGAACCACATGGGATTTTTCAATACCGCCTTTTGTGTATGGGGCGGTGTAATATAACTGAACCACTTCCTTACCGTCAACCGTACCGTTATTTTTAACCGTTACATCAACCGAAATGGAATCATCGGCTACGGTCAGATCACTCATGGTCTGCGTAAAATCGGTATAGCTAAGTCCATAACCAAAGGGGTATTGAACAGCTTTGTCATAGTCAAGGTATCCGTCTGCGGCAGCAGTTTCATAATAGCGGTAACCCACATAGATCCCTTCCGCATAATCAATAAAGTGAGAGGTTCTTTCATCTTCACCGGCATTGGTATAGGTGAAGTTTCCGGCATTATAGTAGGCCGGGGAAGAGGTTACATCATAAGCATAAATATCAACCAGACGTCCCGATGGGTTGACCTCTCCGGTCAGTGCTTTTGCCACCGCATTTAGCCCGGTGGAACCGGGGCCGCCGATCCAGATCGCCCCATCTACTTTTGCACTGTCCAGAAAACCAAGTTCCATGGCATTGGAGGAGTTGATAAGAACAATAACATTGTCAAAGTTTGCTTCCACCAAAGCAAGCATATCCTGCTCATTAGGAGCTAATTCCAGGTAATGAGCACCGGGAGCGGCACCGGAATAGCCGGCTTCTGCCATATCCATGGGAAGATCTCCGCCTTCGCCGCCGGCTCTTGTGATTACCACCAGTGCGGTATCGGAGAAGGCCTGTGCTTCCGCAATCAAGGTGTCTGAGAATTCGGTAGCAGCGGGTTCATACAAGCTGTAGTCATTACCGAATAAATCAAAAATGTTAAACTCCATGGGTTCCACCCAATGGTCAATATAAAACTGAGTCAGAGCAGGATTGGCATTCAGTCCGGCATTTGCTAATGCGGTTTGCAGACTGACATTTTTGCTCTCGTCGGCTGCTCCTGAACCGGCACCGCCATAGATGATGTTAGTAGAACCATAGCCGAATACATTGACATTCTGATTCTGTAAAGGCAGGCAATTGTTCTCGTTTTTCAGCAGAACCAAACCTTCCGACTCGATTTTTTCAGTTAAATCCCGGCTTTGCTGAGATAAAGGTGCAACAGCCTCCGGCGCAGCGCTGCTGCCGGTTATAAAGGCATTTATGGCACTGGAAAATGTACTGATGATGACATTTGCAATCAGTACGATAATCAGCACAAGGGTCAGTAAAAATGACAGGATAATGCGGATGCGATGATTCCGGACAGCTCGGAAAATGAGCAGAATAAACATTGCGATTCCGGCCATAACAACCCCCGCGGCAATCAGATCAAAGATCAGACGGATGTTAGGGCCGATCGGATTGCGGATAAAGGTTGCCCCGGTCAAGATCAGACACAGTATGACAAATGTGCACAAAAAGATAAACCAGTTGCGCTTTACCAAAGGCATAGATTTAAGTTTGTTCATAAGTTTCTCTCCCTCGTATAATATTTTTGTGTGAATCATCTATAATTATATCATGAGACTTTGCTTTGTTATGAAAAATGCACAAACTGTCGTTTGTGAAGCATAAAATGTAAAATTTAATAGAGGGATTTTTACTACATGTCACGAATGTGAGCTATGGAAGGAACCATCAATTGTCGTTGACAAAGTTAATTGGATTAACTATAATATAGTTAATTGGTTTAACAATCTAAAATCAAACAAAGGAAAGAAAAGAATATGAACAACAACGAAATACTGATAAAAGGTGCAGAAGCGGTATCCTTGTTTTGCAGATTGCATGTCAATGCAAAAAAGAATCTGCCGATTCGTTCCAGCGAGATGGGCCTGTTGATTCTGACGGTGAAAAATGAAATTCCGGTAACACCATTAATGGCGGCAGAGTTTTTTAAAGTAAAAAAGCCAATGATTACGGCAATGATGGCCTCGTTATGTAAAGGAGGCTATCTGACAAAGGTACCATCTATGGAGGACCGGCGCAGTTTTACCCTTGTACCAACTAAAAAGGCAAAGGCATTGGTAGAGAACACTTATCAGGAATATTTCAGAACATTGGAATTGCTTTTTGAAGGAATGGGTAAAGAGGATTTTAAAAAGTTTATTACTCTGACCGAACAGGCAAACAGTATTTTGCTGGAAGATAAAACAAACGAGAATTAGGAGGTAACTCAATGGGAAAAATTATGGTTACGGGAGCATTGGGAAATGTAGGCGGATATGTAGCAAAATATCTGATTCAAAATGGAGAGGAAGTAGTAGTTGCTGATATTAGTGCGGAAGCACTGACAAAAAAGTATGGAGAAAGTGCGGAAGCGGTTTATCTTGATTTTACCAACGAAAGAACTTTTCCGTGGGCATTGGAAGACATTGACCGGGTATTCATTATGCGCCCGCCCCATTTAGGTAAGCCGGAGGATTTAAAGCCTTTTATTAAAGCGTTGAAGGAGAAAAAAGGCATCAAACTTGTCAGTTTCCTGTCACTGATCGGTGTAGAAAATAATCCGGTGCCGCCTCATCATAAAATTGAAAAATACATTGAGCAGGCCGGACTGCCCTATTGCCACATCCGTCCCAGCTTTTTCATGCAGAATATCAGTGGCATACATGCTTTTGAAATTAAACATTTTAATAACATTGTGGTGCCGGTGAAAAAAGCCCTGACCAGTTTTATTGATGCGGAGGATATCGGAGAAATCACTGCTAAAGTATTATCTGAGCCCGAAAAGCATCAAAACCGTGGCTATGCCATAACCGGACCGGAAGCCATTGACTACTATCAGGCAGCGAGGATTTTGTCGGAAGAGTTGGGAAGAGAAATAAAGTATGCTAACCCGAAACCGGGACTGGCCAGGAAATACTGGATCGATATCCGCAAACTGGATAAAGAATACTCCACAGTTATGGGGATGCTCTATATGATGACCAGAATGGGTACGGCCAAAAATGTAACCGATACTTTTGAAAAAGTAACCGGCAAAAAGCCTCAGACTTTCCGCCAGTTCGTGAAGAAAAATCTGTCGGCATGGCAGTAGGAGGCTGATTATGCATATTACAGCAGTAAGTACAGGAAGGAAAGAGGTAACTGCCCGTGGATAATATGAAAATTGGTGCCAAACTGGCATTGGGCTTTGGTATTATTATGTTTTGCATGATTTTTATGGGAATCAGTAATTTTAAAAGTATTGCAGATTTGAACATTGGCCAGAAAGATATGTACATATATGGGTTAAGTTTATCGGCCATCAGTGATGCGGACTCGGAAGCAAGAAAAATCGTTAGTGAAACCGTAAGCTTATCAAATCCTTACTTGAGCAATGATATTGACGCAGGGATACAGCGAACCAATGAGGCGGCTGACAGGGTAGAACAGCTGTTGAATACCTATGCTAACTATTTAAATGAAAATCAGGAAGATACCAGGAACCTGGAACAATTAAAAACAGCATTTGGCAATTACTTAAAAATAATCCGGCTTGTCCAGGGTAGTGCCAAAGCAGGAGGCTATGAAAAAGCAGCAATTCTTTTATCAAGTGAAGACTATCAGGCAAATTGCAATCAGGTTTTTGAAACATTCAAAATTATGTTGGAGTGGAACATCTCTCAAATGAAAGCCTCAGAGGAAAAGTCGGCACAGATTTATGATATGTCCAGAAATGCAATGGTAATCTTAATCGTTTTCAGCTTTATTGTGTCGTTTTTGCTTGGCGGACGAATAACCAGAGGCATAGTTGAGGGCATGAAGCAGCTTCAGGAAGCGGCTGAATCCGTTGCCGCCGGTAATCTGACAACAGAGCAGAGCCAAAAGGCTCTGAAAAGAAAAGACGAAGTGGGTAACCTTTCGCGTTCGCTCTATATAATGCAGGAAAATATGCACAAACTGATTGGTCAGATTGTTATTTCCAGTAAAGAATTAATAGAAATATCATCAGTATCCTCCGGGCAGTTTGAAGACTTAAATGACAGCATCCGGAAAATAGCTGCTGCTGCCGATGAGCTTTCGGCCGGAATGGAGGAAACAGCAGCTTCATCGGAAGAACTAAGCGTGACAGCCATCGAGATTGACAGTGCTGTGGAAAATGTTGCGGAAAGAACCCAGAAAGGTGCCAGGATGGCGGATGAGATTGCGGATCATGCCACTGACATTAAGAATGAATTTATCATAGCCAAAGAGAAGGCAGACACCACTTTCATTACCATTCAGAAAAGTCTGATCGGCTCCCTTCAGGACGCCAAGGCTGTGGAACAGGTAAATTCCCTGGCTGATGCTATTTTAGCGATTGCTGATCAGACCAATCTGCTGTCGCTCAATGCGGCAATTGAAGCGGCCAGAGCAGGAGAATCAGGAAAAGGGTTTGCAGTGGTGGCAGATGAAATCGGAGCATTGGCGGAGAACTCCAAGGAGACAGCAAAACAGATTCTGGATGTTGCAAAACTGGTAGTAAAATCAGTTGACCTCCTGATGACAGATTCCCACAAACTGATGGACTATGTAGAAAGTGTAATACGGCTAGACTACTCCAAGATGCTGGATGCTGCTGATGATTACAGTGAGTCAGCCAGAAGCGTTGACGAAATGGCAAATAGCTTAAGTTCCGTCTCGGAAGAACTTCAGGCATCAATCCAGGCGGTGATTTCCACCATAGATAATGTGTCAAAGGCTGCGGATATAGGCGCCGCTACTACTGCGACGGTTGCAGAACAGGCTGGCAGCATAGCTGAAAATGCTGAGGTGGTTATGAAAAATTTGATAAAAACTCGTGAAACCTCCAATATTTTAAATGATGCAGTAAATGGTTTTACAATTTATTACTAATATTTAAAGCGAACGCTGAACAAGAAAAATTGTTTGGCGTTTTTTATTGCTGCTTTATACGGA
This sequence comes from Lachnospiraceae bacterium, assembly GCA_031556725.1. GTDB lineage: Bacteria > Bacillota > Clostridia > Lachnospirales > Lachnospiraceae > UBA935. The sequence continues at coordinate 128,409 of JAVBSL010000001.1, forward strand.
AATTTGATAAACCATACTCAGCTTAAAAACTGCTATAAGACAATCATATCAAGTTAAAAGGATTGAATATAGATGCGACAACACTGCTATTAGCAGATCTTTTGCATTGCGATGAAGCAGAATGCAGTACACTTGGAGCAACTGTATATGAGAAAACTTATGGAAATTCTTTTTACCTGATGCAGCTATTGAAGCTTTCATGCTGCATGTTCAGTATTGTGGCAGCGATGCTGGGAGATGCCAGCATGATAATTAGCCGAAACAAATATTTAGAAGCATTAAAAATACGAATGCATAATAACATGATTAAGGTTGTAACGGGTATTCGCAGGTGTGGTAAATCATATCTGGTATTTAAGATATTTAAAAATTATCTAATAGATAGCGGAACACGGGAAGATCACATTATTATGATAGAGTTAGACCAAAGAAAGAACAGAGAGTATAGAGATCCAGATGCAATTCTTGAGTACATTGATTCCTTAATTAAAGATGAGGAGCAATACTATATTTTGTTAGATGAAATACAGATGTTAAAAGAGTTTGAAGAGGTGCTGAATTCACTTTTGCATATTCAAAATGCAGATGTATATGTAACGGGCAGTAATTCTAAATTCCTGTCAAAAGATATCATTACAGAGTTTAGTGTTTGTTTTGGAATGAAGAATGAAGGAGACAAGATAATAAGATTCCTATTAGATCAGGGTTTTCAAACTGAAGGAATTGGAGTGGAGAGAGTTGATGGTAGAAGAAATATATATCTAACATCAGAACCGATTGATATCGGCGACGGAGAAATAGTGGAATATTGGGAAATAACCTACTACGGGGTAAGCGGATTCTTTTGCTCGGTAACACCATACCCAAACCGAGAACTACCAAAGTCAGTAATGATTAATCTATCATTTACCAAAAAAGAATATGAAGCGTTGGAGAAGATGGCAGAAGGGGAGCCAATAGATAAATATCTGAAAAATGCAATTATTAATAGATAGTGGAAAAGTTGACGATGACCTACCAAAAGAATATAATATACGTAATTTATGTTATTTTTGAGTGTGGGGCAGGTGACGTCAATGACATCAAGTCAATATGTGAATATATCAATATTGGGAACTTTTATGCTGGTGCTGCTCATCATTCTTATCAGTACACTTTTAAGCGAAACCAGAAAGATGCCTCAAACTAAAATTTTTATCTCTATGACAGTGTTTACTTTGCTTGCATTACTATCGGATTTGCTTACAGTTTTGTGGGAAGGCAATACAGCACCAGGCATAAGAAGCATGATAATTGTGGCATTGATTTGTCTTTGGCTGTTGTCAAATCTTACATCTGCTTCGATTGATTTATATATGCTTCGCCATATCCGGAGCAAAGCGCAATTTCCCCGGGGAGTTATAACGCTTTTGATGACTGCATGGGGAATCAATCTCATATTTACAGTGATTATATTGCTGACCAATAAAGCCTTTGTGACGAGTACGGAAAACACATTTTCAAGAGGCCCATACTACTACCTGACTGCGTTAATGTTTAACATCTCTATCCTTTATGGGACAATAGTTATTGTTAGATATCGAAAAGCTATCGACTGTAATGACTTTGTGACGTTTTTGTTATATGAATTTATCGGAATTATGCTTCCGTTAGTTCCCTTGTTTATCACGTTGCCAGTCACTATAGACATTCCGGTAATGACTACCGCACTTACAATCATATTGATATATGTGCGTATTCAGTCAGAGCAGGGAAGAACATTAAAGCAACAGGAACTGAAGTTGAAGGACGCACAAATCGCTGTCATGCTTTCACAGATTCAACCTCATTTTTTATACAATACACTGACTACAATAAAAAACCTGATTGGTGAGAACCCAGCCGAAGCCAAGGAACTGGTTTCGGACTTTTCTGTTTACCTCCGTGAAAATATGGATTCACTAACGGAAAAACGGCTTATTGATTTTAGACGTGAACTGGAAAATATAAGGGTTTATCTCAAAATTGAAAAGGCAAGATTTGAGGAACGACTTAATGTTAAATATATAATCGAAGCTACCGATTTTCTGCTGCCCATGCTTGCCGTTCAGCCTCTTGTAGAGAATGCTGTCCGACATGGCATAACCAAGAAAAAAGAAGGCGGTACGGTGACAATCACATCAAAAGAACTGACTGATTATATTGAGATTTCAGTTATCGACGATGGAGTCGGCTTTTACATAGAATCTTCTTTTAGCAATGAGCGTGCCCATATCGGCATCAACAACGTCCGCCAGCGGCTTGCTTCTCAGTGCGGAGGCGAATTAACGGTAGAAAGTGAAGTCGGCAAAGGTACGGTTGCAACAATTAAAATTCCTAAGAAAAGAGGGCCCGGAACATGAAAGTAATAGCAGTTGACGATGAGCGACATGTTCTGAACGACTTTGGTGAAATGCTGTCAAAGGTTAAAGAAATTACTAATATAGAATTATTCACAGATCCCGATGAAGCCTACAGCAATGCGAAGGAAAACACCGTGGATGTGGCTTTTTTAGATATTGAACTATATGGTGAGTCAGGACTTGAACTGGCTAAGAAATTACGGACATTGAACTATAAAACAAATATAGTATTTGTTACAAGTTATGATAGATATGCTCTTGAGGCATTTGCTCTTAGCGCCAGTGATTACATTCTCAAACCGGCAACAGAAGAAGATATTCGAGCCGCTTTGAGCAAACTTCGCAATCCCGTTGATCCCAGAATGGATTCAAAATTGTATGTTCAGACTTTTGGCAATTTTGAAGTATTTTCTAATGGGGAACCACTTCGCTTTGAGCGTTTTAAGACAAAGGAACTTTTTGCCTATCTCGTCAGCAGACGTGGTGCATGGTGCAGTGTCCGTGAAATAGTGGCAGTTTTATGGGAGGATAAGAAAGATTCGCCATCATTACAGGGATTGCTTCGCATTTCAGTAGCGGATTTGTTAAAGGCTCTTATAAGCGTGAACGCAAAGGATGTACTGCTGAAACGGCGAGGTTACCTGGCAGTTTCTCCCCAAAACTTCGATTGTGAACTTTATCGTTATGAGCAAGGAGATATGAATGCAATTAACAGATTTAGCGGTGAGTTTATGTCCCAGTACAGTTGGGCGGAGTCCTTTGCAGGGCACATGACAAATAATTGAGCAGAATAGGGTAATAAAAAGAAGTATTTGAAGAAAAAATTCAAATACTTTTTTTTGCCGCTTTTTGTAGCGGTTATGAAGCGGTCAATATGTTATTCTAAATAGAATAATTTATAAAAATTTAATGCTGACATGAGGCTATGGATAATTGGCGCAGAAGCTGGTACAGGCTCCCAAACAGGCATGTAGCTGTTCCACTTGTTTGGGAAGAAAAGAAAATTAAAGAATTTAGTAATTTTGGAGGAATACATATGAGAGGTAAGAAAGTTTTATCGCTGGTATTGGCGGCTCTGTTGGCTGTGACTTTAGTACCAGTTGCGGGGCGCCGGTGTTTGCGGCAACGGTTGATTATGGATTGTATTTTGCAGGTGTTGAATTTGGAGAAGAATACCGAGGGCTTTGGATGGATGAGAGCCTTGAAACTCCTTACACTGAAAATACTGATAAGTGGTCAATTTCAGCGGATGGTACAACACTAATACTCAACGGTTTCAACTTCACTACTAGCGGTAGGTATGCATTGTCTATATTTGGTGGAAATATTGAGGCAAATGGAACAAATAACATTGCGAGTACTAATTCGAATGGTTATGGTATATATTCTGACGATAATAGCTCGCTTGTAATAAGCGGCACTGGTACATTGAACTTGCAAGGTAATGAGGCGGCATTTGAGAGCCGGTGCAATCCCACCATTAACGGTGCGACTATCACGGGCACTAAGGATGAGAATCCAAAGACGACTGCTCAGGTATTTAACTATTCATCCCCCAAACGCAGTATTTTTCTTTCTGCAACAATAGAATCAGGAGGTGCAGTTGAACTAAATCGCTGCAAAGATGTCACTATCTCGTTTGTCAGTGGTGACACTTACAGTGTCAACGGTAAAATAACCGGTAGCGATACGGCCGGCGCAGGAATTGCGGGTGCAACAGTTCAGCTTAAAAGCGGCGGCAGTAATTCGGGTAGCTCGGTAACTACAGATACAAATGGTGACTACACTATTTCGGATGTTGCAAACGGCACATACACCATAGATGTTTCAAAAACGGGATATGATAACGGTACAATTGCATCTTTCAGCGTTACCAGCGCAAATGTGACGGGCAAGAATTTGATGCTGACAAAATCGGCTGCTCCTACTTACACGGTCACTTTGACGGTCAACAAGGACGGTAGCAATAATGGGTGGGCTCACGGCAAGACGTTTTACCTGTATCAGAGTGGTTCATCGCAATACACCGGCACTGGTGCAGGCGGCACAGTCACTTTCTCCACGGTGGCTAATGGTACATATGACATATACGATGGTACAACAGACACTGGTGTTGATGTAACGGTAAACAGTGTGGCAGCGAGTGCTACACTTGACTATTACACCGTACAATTTGCAGTTATAAGTAATTCACCGGCAGCAGGATCTACAATTTCTGCTACATACAACAGTTCGGTAATCACCACCGGAGATATAGTCTTAGGTGGCAAAACGCTTATCATTACCGCCGTGGGTGCAGGCGCCACCAGCTATACTTATGCTTGGACAGGAGCTGGTACAAACAGCGAGACATCCGCTGCATTGACTAAGACAAATCTTGCAGAGAAAGTGAATGCAACATGTACTGTTACCGGCGGTAATGACCCTGCCTACACTCTTACTGTCACAGGAGCCAATGGTACAGTGACTGGTGGTGGCAGCTACACATCAGGACAAGAAGTATCCATTACAGCAACCCCTGATAATGGTTACAGCTTTAACGGCTGGATTTCATCAAACGGCGGTACGTTTGCTAATGAAAGCAGTGCAAGTACCACATTTACTATGCCCGGTAACGCCACTACAGTAACTGCCGGTTTTATCAGTAATCCAGGTGGTGCGCCAGTTATCACGACTACCAGCCTTGCAAATGGGACAGTTGGTAGAACATATAGCCAAACACTTACAGCGACTGGAGATGCTACTATTACATGGAGCACTGTCAGTGGAAGTGGAGATTTACCTGCCGGACTTACTCTCAATTCTGATGGAACTATTACCGGTACACCGGAAGCATTAGGTACGAGTACTTTCGATGTAAAGGCTGTAAACAGTGTAGGAAATGACACCAAAACTCTTTCGATTACGATCGCAGCCGTTCCACCAAAGCAGGAAGAAACCGTTCACAGGCATGAGCACAATTATCAATGGATTATAATAACAGATGCCAGCTTGAATACAGATGGAATAGAGCAATATAAATGTTCTTGCGGTGATGTAAAAGAAACACTGATTATTTCGGCAACACAGGTATATATAAAGGGATTATATGGGGAAATCAAAGATACCGCAGAAGGTGCTTTGGTTGATTATGACTCCGGCAGATGGACCGGGATCACTGATAAAGTAATCAAAATGCTGGCGGAAAGACCGGATGTAATCGTTAAGCTAACCTTTGAATATAAGAACGAAAGGTATACCTTTACTTTGCCGGCCGGAACTTCTTATGAAGCATTATTGCAGGATGAGGAAACCTATTATGGATTCTTTACCTTCTGTAAGCTATTAGGAATACCTGTAAGCAAATTGTAATCAACTGATATATTGAGTGTCATTAAAATACACGAAGGGTGTCCAAAGTTAAAAGTTCGGGCACCCTCATTTTATCTGCAATTATTATACTAGATTTTTAAACTTTGTGATTTTATAAATTTTTTATATTTGTAGTATGTCTTATGCTTTTATATATTTTTGATTTCGACTACTAGACTTATCAGGAAGGGTCATTTTTAAACGTCCAGATGCTAAGAGCGGTTTTAAAATTCTGTTTCTAAAATGTGTACGACTGCTAATACCAATGTATGCTTGCATTTCATCCCTTGTTCTGGCAGTAGAACAATAATTAATCAACAGTGCTATTCGTTTTTCATGGTCTGTATCATGGTCTGTAACATGAGCTGTATCTTGGTCTGTAACATGGACTGTATCAACATCTACACTATAATTGACATTTTTTAAAACCACACGAAAATCAGAAGGTGTTGAATGAAACTCAGGCTGCAATTGCTCGGTATATCCGGGAAGTTTAGCAGTTTCACTCAATATTTTTTTAAGACCACTACCACGGCGTTCCATATATTTCATCCGGTGAAATAAATCAGCAATCACCGGATTTCGGCGTACTGATCCAATGGAATCTATGTCATATTCCTGAATGGTACCACCCTCAAACATTCCGCGGGGTGACTGGATTTCCAAACGGTTATCATACATATCAATATGAATTTCACTACCGGTGACAATATAATCACGATGTATTAGCGCATTTACCAAAGCCTCGGTCACCGCCCGGTCTGCATAGTCCGGTTTGTCTACACGATACATAGCCTCTTCCATTCCAACGAGTACAGAAAATTCTGGAATTGAATAATCAGCTTTATAGTAATAAGGTGTGGTACGGCCAGCAGAAACTGATAAAATCAGAATATCCTTATCTTTTTCCTGACTTGCAGTAAGAACATTTTGATAAAGAGCAAAGTGCGTGAAACCCACAAGCTCAGCGCTGCTGAGCATTTTATAAAGGTTTCACAAATTTTAATAAAAACATTAGCACTCATCTCTTGTTACAATGGAGTGACTTTCGTCTTACGGTATCAGGTCTCGTAAATGGCTTAAAATAGGCATTTGCGGGACCTTTTACTTTTTGCCAGGTGGTGTCTATGAGTGTCATTTTTCTTTCAAATGGTGTAAAAAATGGTGTAAAATTTGAATATGTGAAAGAATATTCATAAAAACCGATAACAAAAAGACAGTTTTCAAATCTGCGGGAAGCCTTTTGCCAGGCTGATGAAGCGCTGGATGAGGATGTTAAGGAGGAACAGCGTAAAATTCAGGAAGCAAGAGATTTGTGGCACTTTTTTTAGGGATATGCTATATTAATATTAAGCCTAGCAATATGGGAACATAATATGTAAAAGATGTATTTTTGAAGGTTTTACTAATTTCAGCATATAGATGTACCAGGGATATTTTAGGAAAAATGGTTTATATTGAATTTGTCAGACAGTGTCTGACAAATTCAAGAAAGGAAATATATGAACGAGATCACCTCAAATACTATGTTGGAGAATTTAATAATAAATATTGAAAACACAGTAGAAAAAGCAAAGGAGCAACTGGCTGGTTGCATCAATAGTACTATGACAGAAACGTACTGGCTGATTGGAAAGTATATTGTAGAGTCTGAACAAGATGGCAATATAAAAGCAGTCTATGGAAGTAAATTACTGACTACATTATCCAAAGAATTAACCCTGCGCCTTGGCAGAGGTTTTAGCCGGCCTAATATTAATAATATGAGAAAATTTTATTTAAGATATCCAATTTGTCAGAACGTGTCTGACAAATTAAGTTGGTCGCATATTTGTGAACTGATTAAAATTGACGATGATTTAGAAAGAAGTTTTTATGAAAAGCAATCCGTAAATGAAAAGTGGGGTGTAAGGGAATTACAACGCCAAATGGATTCAGCACTCTTTTTGCGATTAGCGATGAGCCGGGATAAAGAAGGAATATTGGCTTTGGCACATGAAGGAATCGAGATTCAAAAACCGGAAGATATTATTAAGGATACGTATACACTGGAGTTTTTAAATATGCCAGAATTGGAGCAGTATACGGAAGGAGATTTAGAACAACGAATTATCGATAACCTTCAAGTATTTTTGCTGGAACTTGGAAAGGGATTTACCTTTGTGGGTCGCCAATATAAAATCACTATTAATAATGTTCACTACCATGTGGATATCGTGTTTTATCATCGTATTTTAAAATGCTTTGTGCTGATTGATTTAAAGAAAAATGCTGTAAAACATGAAGATATCGGGCAAATGAATACGTATCTTGGTTATTTTGCGATTGAAGAAAATATGCCAGATGATAATCCACCAATAGGAATAATCTTGAGTAAGAATAAGGATGAATTACTTGTTGAATATGCGACTTATGGAATGGACAGTAATTTATTTGTTTCAAAGTATGAATTATATCTGCCAAACAGAAAAGAACTAGAGAGGTTGGTTTATAATATTATAAATGAAAATAAGTGATTTTATACGTTATTAGGCCTTGAAAAGGGTGGAAACGAGCGTTTGTGGGAGCTTTAAAGCCATACACTACACAGTACACAATTTTTCGAGAGATTTTTCATAAAATACTAAAAAGATTAGTGGAGGGTCGGTTTCTGTGAAAACATGGAAACCAACTTTTAATTTTTTTATTAAAGGTTAGCCAGAAGGCGTAGAGATACGCTTTTTTTGTGCGAAAGGAGGAAACGATGCAACAATACTTTTATTTCTGACCTGACAGAAGCGGTGCAAAAACGAATGAAGCAACAGCAGTGGCAGAAAGAGGTCAGTATTTGAAGAATGAAGTACCACACCTTTGACTTTTGTAGAAAGTGCGGCTTTAAGCCGACACTCCCATATGCTTCGCTTGACTACCCCCTGTCAGGAACCGGAAGGCCTGTCAAGCACTTTCGGCTAGGACTAAAGTGCTTGACAGGCCTT
>JAVBSL010000007.1:0-40523 GCA_031556725.1 Lachnospiraceae bacterium
AAAAATAAAATATATTTAATCGGCTTCGCCGCAAATTTTTATAGATTTGTCAAGCGGTTTGAGAAAAAAAGTGGGTGATTTTTAAAATAAAGGAATGAAAAGCCTTGAAAAATGGGGCTTAGAAATTCCGAGAACTTATAATATTATGCAGGAGGAAAACAAAATGAGTATGTACGAAGAAGGATTACAATTACTTGAGGAAAAATTTGGAAACGGCAAGGATAACGCGATCTCCCTTGCCACAATTGCACTGGAACCGAGTGTTGACGGAAAGCCTTGTCCTAATGTCCGGGTGGTTGATGCTTACTATGAAGATGGTACTTTTTATGTTGTTACATATGGAAAATCAAATAAAATGCTGCAAATTGCACAAAATCCGGAAGTTTCGATTGCCGCTTGTCCGGAAATGTTTACTGCTTGCGGAACAGGCGAAAATCTTGGCTGGGTGCTGGCTCCTCAAAATGCGGAAATCAGAAGCAAACTCCGCAAAGCTTTTTCCGAATGGTACGACATGGCCAATAATGAACAGGATGAGAATTGTTGCTTTTTGGCAATTCATCTGACCAGGGGAATTTTAAATATAAACCATTGGGAAAAGCTTTATCACATGGATTTTGTCAATAAAACCTGTCATTAGAATTTGAAGAAAATCCGAAAAAGCAATATGATGATTCCCATATTGGTTGGAATTATTAACAGAATACGTCGAAGAATATATGGACGGTATTGACTGATGTTGATACCGTTCATTCTTTATGGAGGCAAAATCCCTTGCGATAAAATGCATGTTGACATATTGACTACTAAGTGCTACAATGTACCAGTAGTAAGTAATACTGCATATCAGTATTACTGAATAATAAAACATGAAAAAGAGGTGACAAATTTGGAAAACCTGACAGAAATGTTAAAAGGAGTGCTTGAAGGATGCGTATTGGAAATCATCAGCCGCGGAGAAACTTATGGTTATGAAATCACCCGAAAACTCAATGCATTGGGCTTTACGGATGTAGTCGAGGGCACAGTGTACACGATTCTGATACGACTGGAAAAAAACAAGCTGGTAGAAATCACCAAAAAACCGTCTGACATGGGTCCTCCGCGTAAATTTTTCTCACTGAATGATGCAGGGCGGGAGGAATTAAGACGCTTTTGGGAGAAATGGCAGTTTTTAGAAACGAAAATCAATCTATTAAAGGAGATGGAATCATGAATTTTTGGGATAAGATCACAGGAAATGACATGACAAAAGAAATGAAAGACTTTGAATCCCGTGCCGGTAAACTGCCGGCTGAATATCAGCAGGCCTGGGAAACAATTAAAGAAAATATTTGGCCTCATTCAGACCTCACCGGACGCAACCTCATGCCGATTCTTGACGGTGTGCTGGGCTTGCTGGAAGAAACTGCGGCGGAAGGACAAAGTGTTGAAGAGGCATTGGGTGATGATATCAAAGGATTCTGCGCAGCCCTGGCCGGCGAAGAAGGAGCGAAATCCTACCGCGACAAGTGGCGCCAGCAATTAAATAATAATATTGCTAAAAAATTAGCGAAGATGGGAGACTGAAAATGAGTATACAAGATATCATCGAAGGAAAGAAAGAGTGGAAAGCTCATGTGGCCCGGGTCAAAGCTTTACCGGCGGATTATCAGATTGTTTATCAAGAAATTCAAAAATATCTTTTCAAAGTCGGACCGGTGGAACTTTCAGAAGGGAATGAACCGCTCGCAGGGATTGTCAATCTTTTTGAAGAAGGAGCATTTTCAGGAAAAGGTGTATTGGAAGTAACCGGTAAGGATGTGGCGGGCTTTTGTGATGAATTGATAAAAGACTCAAAAACATATTAACGATAAAAGGTAACTGCGGGATACTGTTTTTGGTAAATTATTTGTGTTATTATAATAAAGGAAATCTGAATGCTGCATAAAAAGGCTTTCAGATTCCGGAAATTATAAAAGAGTGGAGGAAAGTAAATGAAGAGGGATCAAATAAGAAAAACAGTTGCAATTACGTTAGGTATGATATTGTGTTTCGCAATATGGGCCGGAAATGATATCAACGTAAAAGCTGCAAGTCATGGGTTAAGTACACTGCAAGTGGGAGATATTCTTACAGTAGGTGACATACTGTTAGATGATTTGTCATCATCGTATTTTGGTGTAGAATGTTTGGGCTCTGAGGATTATGATGATACGGCATTCGGACATGACCACAGTCCATATAGTCCTATTAATCACATATTCCGGAGCCCGGAGGGGGTGCGGCTGGCTAATTCAATAGAAATAATGGATGCACCATATCTTGATACGGTTAATCCAGATAAGAAATGGATTGTTTGTTGCATAAAGGATGGCGGCGTGTTGTTTCAGGCAATTTTTTTGCCTGCACCGGTCGGTTCCTATTCATTAACCCCTGCCCCTACGGATACTGTGGGGCCTGTGACAGCAGCAGGATGTGCTCATACCTGCGAATGGGTAACGGAAAGTCCGGCAACGGAAACAACCGATGGTCAGATGGCGTATAAATGTACAAAGTGCGGAGCCATTACCCAATACAGAACCGGCGGAACCGGTGAATCATCGGCTTATGCAGTATTTAATCAAAATGCCATACGTAAGGTGCAGCAGGCAGAAAGTGGCGCAACCGTGCATATTGACACTGGGATATGGGCAAGCTTTTCACAGGAAGTAATGGCGGCGATTGCTGCAAGAAGAGATGTAATCATAGAACTTACCTACCGGCTGGGGGATAAGAGCTGGAAGATTATTATTCCGGCTCAGGCGGAGGTACCGGCAGATGTGCCTTTTGCCGGCTTTGACGGCTACCTGGCCGGCCTGTTTGGTAAAACGGAGAATTAAATACCATCATTTATTTTACCACCCGCTCTTTAGAATGAGAACGGGTGGTTTTGAAATCTTTGCCGCATCTTTACCACGTGAATGATATAATGATTTCAATCAGGAGGGCCACTTATGATCAAATACCGTTATTTTCTTAAAAATCTTTTATTGACATTGTCCATAATCGGATTGTCATTGATACTGAATATTTATCTGGAAAGATTTTTTGATATGCAGGCATTGATTCCGATGATCTTTGTCCTGGCAGTATTTTTGGTTTCACTGAATACCCAGGGATATGTATGGGGAGTATTGGCCTCTTTGCTTAGTGTGCTGGCGGTTGATTATACGTTTACCTTCCCATATCTTGCTTTTACTCTTTTTATACCGGAGAATCTGTTTTCCGCGATGGTCATGCTTTGTGTGGCGATTATGACCAGTGCTCTGACTACCCAAATCAAACGGCAGGAACATATCAAAGCGGAAACGGAAAAAGAAAAGGTGCGGGCTAATTTATTACGGGCCATCTCACATGATCTGCGGACCCCGCTGACCTCCATATACGGTTCCTGCTCGGTCTTGATCGAAAACTATGATGACTTTAATAAAGAGAAAAAAATCAAGCTGCTGCGGGAAATGAGTGACGACTCGGAGTGGCTGATCCGAATGGTGGAAAACCTGCTGTCGGTGACCCGTCTTGACGGTGAAAAGGTAGCTGTTACCAAGGTTCCCACCGTACTGGAAGAAGTGATCGACACCGCTTTAGTTAAATTTAAAAAAAGATTTCCCGATCAAGCTGTTAATATCGATCTGCCCGAACAATTCATCAGCATCCCCATGGATGCTTTGTTGATCGAACAGGTTCTGATTAATCTGCTGGAAAATGCGGTGTGTCATGGGGAAGGGATGACCGAACTGTCACTGCGGGTTTTCACATCCGGCAGGCAGGCGATTTTTGAAGTTGCTGACAACGGCTGCGGTATTCCAAAACAAAAACTTGAATCGATTTTCAACGGATATCATACCAGACAATCGGTTCCTGCCGACAGTAATAAAAGCAACATGGGCATTGGCTTAATGGTATGTGCCACCATCATTAAAGCCCATGGCGGCAGTATTCAGGCGGCTAACCGAAAGGACGGCGGTGCATTGTTCCGCTTTTATCTTGAAATGGAGGAGAGTGAACATGAGTAATAATAAATATAAGATACTGGTCATTGAGGACGAAGCCAATATCCTCAGCTTTGTGGAAGCGATTCTGGAAGCCAATGGATATCAGGTTTTAACCGCAGCGTCTTGCGAGCAGGGAATACTTATGGTTTCTTCCCATACTCCCGATCTGGTTATTTTAGACCTTGGTTTGCCTGATAAGGATGGCCTGGAGTTTATCCGGGTTATCCGGGAATACGCAATCATGCCGGTTATCGTCCTGTCAGCCAGAACCACGGAAAAGGATAAAATAGCGGCTCTGGATTTGGGGGCCAATGATTATGTTACGAAGCCTTTCGGCATCGGCGAACTACTGGCCAGAGTCCGGGCGGCTTTACGAAACAGTCCGGACATTGGGGGAACGAGAACGGTATCGGGCATAAAATTTTCAGTGGGCGATTTGATAATTGATTATGATGACCGCACGATTATTGCCGGCGGGCAGGAGATTAGTCTGACACAGACAGAATATAATATCGTTGCATTACTTTCCAGACATTTGGGCAAGGTGCTGACTTATAACACCATCATCCGCAGCGTATGGGGAGGGGCTGATCCCGGCAGTATCAAAAAGCTTCAGGTTAATATGGCAAATATCCGCAAAAAACTGGGAACCCGGCCCGGTGAGCAAAAATATATATCCAACGAGCTGGGGGTGGGATACCGGATGCTTGATGATAGTGAATAAACATTAAATAATGAAAGAGGATTATTATGAAAAAAATATTTTCAAAACAAGCACCCGGACGAATTATAGCTTTGGGTTTTGCGATGACTATTTTGCTGGGATCCTTATTGCTGATGCTGCCATGCAGTATTAAGGATGGTGTAACCGTTCGTTATATCGATGCACTTTATACGTCTACCAGTGCGGTCTGCGTCACCGGTCTGATTGCGGTGGATGCCGGCGACACATTTACCCCTCTGGGGCAGTTTTTCGTTGCCATGCTGATTCAAATAGGCGGGCTTGGTGTTACGGCGGTGGGTGCGGGTATCATAGTTGCTATGGGAAAAAAGGTGAATATGAAAGGCCGGAACATGATTCGGGAAGCGATGAATCTTTATTCCGGACAGGGGATGGTTCTTTTTGTTAGAAATATATTTATAACCACTCTGATTTTTGAGGTGTGCGGTGCAATACTGAGCTTTTTGGTATTTATAAAAGACTATCCGCTATTAAAGGCAATCGGAATCAGCCTGTTTCATTCCGTGGCCGCTTTTAATAACTCCGGTTTTGACATTCTCGGTAATTTTCAAAACCTGATTCCCTATCAGGACAATATATTGTTAAATCTAACGACCTGCGGATTGATTTTTTTTGGCGGCATCGGGTTTCTTGTCATTCGTGAGATGTGGACAAAGCGGCTTAACTGGAAGCACTTTTCCATGCATACTAAGGTTGTGTTGTCGGTCAGCATCATCCTGATTGTTACCGGAACCATTCTGATCAGACTGACAGAGGAGGTGACCTGGCTGGGGGCGTTTTTTCATAGTGTATCGGCAAGGACGGCGGGATTTTCCACATATCCCCTGGGTACTTTTTCCAATGCCGGTCTGTTGGTCCTGACCATTTTGATGTTTATCGGTGCATCTCCCGGGTCAACCGGCGGCGGTATTAAAACCAGCACATTTTTTGTATTGATTCAAAGCATCAAAGCTGCGGCTACCAATTCAACCGAGAAAGCGTTCCGCTACTCGATACCGAGAGAAGCCTTCCGTAAAGCAGCAGTAATTACATTACTTGCAGCCACGGTAGTAATCACCGGCACATACCTGATGGTGATTATGGAACCGGAGATATCAATGATGGCGGCTTTATTTGAAATTACAAGCGCATTCGGCACGGTGGGGTTGTCCACAGGAATCACACCGGGTCTGTGTGACGGCAGTAAGCTGCTGTCAATAGTGATTATGTACATCGGCCGGTTAGGCCCCTTAACGATCGCCACGCTGTGGATCTTTACCAACGGCGAACGAATCGAATATCCAAAAGGAAATATTGCCATCGGCTAACAGAACAGGAGGAATAAATTATATGTTTTCTATTACAAAAAACGAACAAATTTCATATGGCATTGTGGGTCTTGGGCGGTTTGGATACGCACTTGCCATGGAGCTTGCCACTTCCGGCGCAGATATTCTGGTGGTAGATAAGGACGAGGAAAAAATCCGCGAACTCAGAGAATATACCGACAATTCTTTTGTTGTAAAATCACTGGATAAGAAAACCCTTAGCGAAACCGGTATTCAAAATTGTGAAATCGTGGTTGTCTGCATCGGCGAACATATGGAATCCTCGATTCTGACCACATTGAACCTGGTCAGTCTGGGGATTCCCACCGTAATTTCAAAGGCAAACAGTGCGGAACACGGAGAGATATTGGAAAAACTCGGTGCCGAAGTTGTTTACCCTGAACGGGATATGGGCATCCGGCTGGCCAATCGTCTGGAAAACAGTAAAATGCTTGACTTTATCCAGCTAAGTGAACGGTTTAATATTTCAAAACAACGAATCCCAGGCAAATTTGTCGGTCAAACCGTAAAGGAAGTAGGGCTTCGTTCCCGCTTCGGTTTGAATATTATTGCAATTGAAACCGGGAATAGGGTGTTTATCGATGACGTTAAACCGGATTATATCTTCAAAAAGGAGGATGTTTTGTTTCTTGCCGGAAGCAGGGAAAAACTGAGCCGGCTGTCACAATAACCAACCGGTCTCTATGGATTTTATTTCTCAAAAAAACGATAACCGGAAGCTCGGATGGTCTGAATGCTGAAAGTATCCCCGAAGGTTTCCAGTTTTTTTCGCAATCGTCGGATATAAACAGCAATCATATTATTGTCCTTCTTTTCTTTGTCCCCAAGTGTGGCAGATAATTCTTGAGAGGAAAGGATACGGCTGCGGTTATCATATAGCACCAGAAGGATATCAAATTCGGTCTGCGACAGCAGAATGCTTTGGGTTCGGTAAAAGACCACCCGATTATTTTTATCAAATAAAAGACCGCCGGCCCTGCGGATTTGCGCCCCAATCCGGGCTTCCAGCTCGCGCATGGAAAAAGGCTTGGTCACATAATCGTCACCACCGGATAAAAGTCCCGATATTTTATCGTCTTCATGATCCTTGCAGCTTAAAAAGATGACCGGTGCATTGCTGATCTTGCGAAGCTGGCCGCACAGGTCGAAGCCTGACCCGTCGGGGAGCATCACGTCCAGTACGATACAATCAAAAGTATCCTTGCCCAATAGCAGCAGAGCTATTTCGCAGTTTTCGGCGGTTTGAACATGATAGCCTCTTGTAATTAAATATTTTTTGTTAAGATTAAGAATATTCGGATCATCATCGATCAGTAATATGCGGTTCACATTTGCCCTCCAATTAAGTTATTCGCAGATAGATATTATAATTTATAAAACAGTAGGCGTCAATCATGAAGATATTTGGCCAGAGCCTGCCCATTTTGACTTTAGCGTATAAAAGTAGTATATTTAAGAAAAACAGTTATGACTTGAAAGTAAAAGGTATTATATGATCAATAATATCATGATTGCAGTTACTGCGGTGACCTTGGCAGCATCGGTATGCCTGGGATATTTTACTCTGACTCGTCTGAAAAATTCAAAACGGGAGTTTTTTGTGCTGGCTAATTTTTGCATCGTCATCTTTGAGCTTGGATACCTGTCGGAATTGTGCGCAAGCACTGTTGACGGGGGACTCCTGGCCACCAGCATCATGTATACCGGAGGAGCATTCATTGCTCCGCTCTGTCTTGTTTTTGTACAGAAATATTGTGAGTGGATGCTGCATTATCTGATTAATATTTTCATATTTGCCTGTGGTATAAGTATTGTTTTACTTGTCTGGACTTCAGAGTACCATAATTTGTATTATACGTCTTATTGGTATGATAATATATCCCCGGTGCATCACCTGGGGGTAACTTATGGAATTTTGTACCCGTTAGGATATATTTATGCAATATGCTGCACAATTCTATCGATTATTATATTGCTTAGAAAATTCTCTGCTTTCGACCGCAATAAGCGGATTCGGATGGTTTTCATTTCTTTTGAGATAGTAGCACCAATTACAGCCTTTGCTTTATACTTCTTTAATATTAATCTGAAGGGTGCCAATTTTACCCCCATTTTTATAATGGCGTCTATGGCCCTACTGTATTTCGGACTGATTAAGTACGATTTATTGGAAAACGAAGAAACCATCCGCGCCCAGAACTGGCTTAAGGATATGATTGGAAATATCTCCCACGATTTAAAAACGCCCCTGACAGTTTTGGGACAATATCTGGAGATTCTGGATGATCCGTCAATGGTGTTAAACGAGGAGGAACGCTCCAACTATATTCGTGTTGCTTACAGAAAAAATGAGGAATTGCAGCGGATGATCAGTAATTTGTTTGAAATTACCCGGATGGAATCCGGTCAGAGTACCTGTCGGCCGGAATGGCAGCCGGTGGCTTGGCTGGCGGCAGAACTGGAGAACAAATATCAAAATTATATTGAAAGTCTGGGAATCGCATTTTCGGTAGAGTATACTGAACCATTTGACATCCGGCTTGACCATGACAAGATGGTCAGTGTCTTTGATAATATTATCTATAATGCGGTACGTCATACCACAACAGGTAGTATTACCGTAAGCCTGAGTTGTGGAGCAGAAGGCATGGGAACGATTCGGATTGCTGACACCGGTGAAGGGATCGCTGCCGAACATCTGCCTCATCTATTTGAGCGATTTTATAAGGTAGAAGCCGCTCGCAGCGGCAGTTCAGGGGATGGTGGTATCGGACTGTATATCACGAAATCCAATATACTGTGTATGGGCGGAGACATTACGGTCTGCTCGCAACTGAATGGAGGCACGGTTTTTACAATTTTCCTGCCGGCTGAGATTAAATAAAATAAAAAATGGAAGTTGACAAAATAGGTTCTTTTAAATATAATAAAATCAATAATCAATTGCGAATGGCTTCGGTGAAGCTGTTCGCATTTGTCGTTTTTGGCCAAGATGAACAAATTCATTCATCTTGGCGGAGCTCCCTTGACGTTCATATATTGAATACCATTGGAATCGTGCTTTGAAAGCCATAAAACAGATGGAGGAAGTAAAATGAAGAACAAAATTTTAAGAAAAGCAGCAGGAATTATTTTGCCGATTATGTTGATCTGGTTATCAGTACCCCAGACAGTTCAGGCCGCCGGCATATCGGCAGTGAATAATGGGGACTTGAGCATAACAGTTTCGGTTGATCTTAACGGGTATGATGGCTATAATGTCTGGTATGTAACGGAAGCAGAATATATGCGATTTTTTTCCATCCCCCCCTCAACGGATGGGACAGTATGTCTGACTTCTAATGCTATCGTGATAGCAACAAATAGTACAACGGCTGTGAGATATACTGATCTGGGGTCTGGTGCAAAACCGTTTGCAGAAGGCGATGTGGTTTATGCAGTTATTTATCTGGTGAGGTATGAGGTGCTTGGGAGTGCTGGATTACAATATGTTGTTTATGGATTTGAAACAACACCGATCACAATCGAAAGTTTCCCTCAACCGGTGACAATTACCAGTCACCCAGGAACTCCCCATACCCACACTTATCAATGGGTCACCGTAGCGGAAGCAAGTCTGAACCTAGACGGTGTGGAGCAATATGCCTGCTCCTGCGGGAATGTCCAACTGACACAGCCCATTTCCGCGGCAACGGTATACATAAAGGGACTTTACGGTGCGATCAAGGATGCTGCGAAAGATGGAACAGTAGATTACAACGCCGGAAAGTGGACGGGTATCAATGATTATGTGATCGGGAAACTCGCCGAACGAACCGATGTTGCCACTACGATTACCTTTGAATACAAGGGAGCTTCCTATACCTTTACCATTCCGGCAGGAACATCCTATGAATCCTTAATGAGTGATAAAGAAGATTATTATGGATTTTTTACCTTCTGCCAGTTATTAGGAATCCCGGTATCGCAGTTGTAAAATAGAGCAGATGCATATTGACAGTGATGCAAATAGAAAGTGGAAAAAACATTACATATCCCAAAGTAATCCGCCTGTTACGCAAGCAACAGGCGGACTATTTTATTAATTCCTGTCTTTAAATCAACTTTTACAACGATCAAATGCCGGATTAAAGGCATAGAAGTTCTTAGAATCCAATTTATCCTGAACGATCCGCATCGCTTCACCAAAGAGTAGTTATACAAACGGATGTGAAACACTGATAAAATAAGGATTTGTTGATGGTGTGGGTAGCACTTCCCGAGAACAATTTAATTTATTTAACTATCTTTTTCCAATTGTTTAAGTGCCATTGCAATTAATTGATTTGTATAATCTGCCATGAAAAGCGGAATATTGAGCAGGTCATCATCTAATTTTAAATTATCAAGTGAAAAGCGGACACGCAGTTTTAATTTGTTACCATACTTCTCTTTGTATTTTTTGAGACTTTTCGCCTCGGTATTAGTTTCTGCTTTAACTTCAATGGGAATAATATCATTTTCATACTGAATAATGAAGTCTACCTCGTATGGTGGATTATTTTGTGACCAATAGCGTGGCATTGCTTCGAACTGGTTGCTCAATGCCTGGAGCACATAGTTCTCGGATAATGACCCCTTAAACTCTGTAAACAAGCGATTTCCCTCACCGAATGCTGTTGGTGCAAGAAGTGCCAAACGGCGAAGCAATCCAACATCCACAAGGTAAATCTTAAATGCTGATAAATCATCATATGCGGAGATAGGTAACCCCGGCGCCGTACTGCGATATATCTTTTTCACCAAATTTGCATCTACAAGCCATTGAAGTGCATCCTCGTATTCTCTGGCTCTTGCCCCCTCTTTGACAACCTTATAGATAAATTTTTTGCTTTCACGAGCAAGTTGAGAGGGGATTGATTTCCAAATCATTGAGATTTTTGGAAATTCCTTTACGTCCGGATGTTTGGCAAAATCACGTTCGTATGCACCGATAATATTAGACAGAGCCGACTGCATAGCTTCCACATCGCGATCTTGTGTCCACATCAGTACCGGTTCAGGCATTCCACCCGTTACATAATACATTTTTAGTTTTTCGTAAAGCGGGTTAAAAAAAGCATCAGGAATTGGATTAATAGCATCCAATTCATCAAGAAACTGTGCTAAATTTTTATCATCATTTGCTATCAAAAATTCAGTAAAGGTCATTGGGTTGATTTGCATAAAATCTACTTTACCCACTGGAAAAGAGGAGGGCCTGGCAAGAGCAATACCCAAAAGTGAACCGGCGCAGGCAATGTGGTACTGTGGAGCATTCTCACAAAAATATTTCATAGAATTGATGACTTTGGGACAGTCCTGTACTTCATCAAAGATAATCAAGGTTTTTTCGGCTACAATTTTTTGTGCGCTGGCAAGCATTAAGTTTTGTAAAATCCGTTCAATGTCTTTTGTGGTTTCAAAGAACTGCTTATATTCCTCATTTTCATCGAAGTTGAAATAGGCAGTATTTTCATAATAGCGTTTGCCGAATTCCTTTAAAATCCAAGTTTTACCCACCTGACGCACACCTTTTAAGATAAGCGGTTTTCGATATTTGGAGTTTTTCCATTTTAGTAGATCGTTCAATATATGTCGTTCCATTTCACACCCTCCTTTTTCACGTTATAATAATAAAATAAAGTGTAATAATCACACTTTTATATTATTATAAGTGTTTTTGAGAATAAATCAAGTGTAATAACATAAATATAGAAAAATTAATGAAACAAAAAACATGATGTATATACGTTCCGATGACTGTGAAATTCCAAAGCATATTTGCAAAATACTTATTGATATTGACGAAAATTCGGACGAAATATTTATTCGGATCGAAAAGCTGCCCATCGTGTTATGCTATCGGGATTTTTGGGTAGCGAACATATTCTTTTCGGAAGGCGAAACTGTACTCATTGATTGGGATACGGCCGGATGGGGGTATCTGGCGAGTCTTATTGCAGACGAAGCAGATGTCAATCACATGGGCCACTTATTGGAACAGGGAGCTATGAGGCGAGAATTGCATGCAATCTTATGAGCTTTGCCGGGGCTAAATATTATGAAATGGGAACTATGCTTGAAGATTACCATCCCTATTTTACCCAGGATGGTGAAGATCGAGAAGAAAATCCGAATCAGTATATTGCAAATATGACCAATGGGGCAGTAGCAGGATTCAAATATTTTTTTGTGAAAATGTTTCTGAAATTGTGGTGACGGTACGCGGTACGGGAAATGGTGTCCTAAAGCTTTTAACTTCGTTAGGCGGAGAAGCTTTTACAGAAATATCTGTTGAACAGAAAAGGATTGGAAAGAATTTGGAAGTGCGTGTTTGGTGAAGAATGAAATGATAGCGATCTATTTTGTTTATGAAGGGGAAGGGTTTGTGGATTTTAAGTCATTTGAGTTGAAGTAGAAAACAAATAAATAAAAACCATTGTATAAGTTGCGGATTAATGCAATTTACAATGGTTTTTATTTTTAGCAGCAGTTCTTTTTACATCCCGCTATTAATTTTTACAACAATCAAATGCCGGATTAAAAGCATAGAAGTTCTTAGCATCCAATTTATCCTGAACGATCCGCATAGCTTCGCCGAAACGCTGAAAATGGACGATTTCCCTTGCTCTGAGGAAGCGGATCGGTTCGGCAATTTCATTATCTTTTACCAGACGAAGAATATTGTCATAGGTTGAACGGGCTTTCTGTTCGGCAGCCAGATCCTCCGTCAGATCGGTAATGGGATCACCCTTTGATTGGAATTCACAGGCGTTAAAAGGTATTCCGCCGGCAGCCTGAGGCCAGAGAGCAGCGGTATGATCAACATAGTAGTTGGCAAAGCCGGATTTTTCGATTTCATCCATGGATAAATCCTTAGTCAATTGATAAACAATTGATGATACCATCTCCATATGGGCCAATTCCTCAGTACCGATGTCGGTAAGCAGTGCTGCCACTTCGGGGTAGGGCATGGTATAACGTTGGGCAAGATACCGCATGCTGGCAGCCGCTTCACCGTCCGGACCGCCATATTGGCTGATGATCACCTGTGCCAGCTTAGCATTCGGCTGGGTAATATTAACGGGAAACTGTAATCTTTTTTCATAATTCCACATAAATCAAAATCCTCCTTCCCAGGGCATTGGCTGAGTGGCCCACAACCATTCGTTACTGTTACTGTCCGCAGCATTACTGATACTCAGCGGACCATATTTTTGGGCATACTCCATCATTGCCTGATTCTTCATTTGAACATAATGATTTAAGTATTCCATAGCTGGTTTATCCGTTGGGTGAGTATCCAGATATTCGTTCATTTCTACAATAACAAACCCCATAACATTAATATTGTGAAGAAGTTTGGCTTGGTCATTCATCATATTAGGTCTCATTTCACGCATCTCCTTCCGGTAAAGGGTTTTTCCAATTCGGGGAAAATAGTGCCGATATAGAAGGCTGCATTAAGGTCTTCAAAAACAGAAGTAAGCTGTTGCCAGGGGACATATGCCATACCCACGGGATATTGGTCAATGCATTCGTTATAATTATTATAGTTTGGCATGAAATTCCTTTCATATTTTTGATATTTTTTAATATTATTGTATGTTAGAATAAAAAGGCAGTTCCTTTTATTGACAAAATAAAATATTTGTGATTAAATGTTATTGATAATCATTATCAAATAACAAGGAGACACAAATGACACTATTTGAAGGCATTAAAAATCAAGAGTATGAAGTACAGGGACTGTTTGTAGAAGATAAAATAACCCGCAGATTACAGGCCTTAGGATTAAATGACGGAACCAGGCTTAAGGTACTGAACCGAAAAAGAAACGGGGCAATGATCATTGCCGTTAGAGGAACCAGACTGGCCGTGGGTAAACATATCAGCGGCGGGATAGAAGTGAAGGAACTGCCCGGAAAGGAGCTTGCACATGAGTAATATTTCTGAACGGAATGATATCGTCCATGTTGCATTAGTCGGCAATCCCAATTGCGGTAAGACCACCCTTTTTAACGCCATTACCGGCTCCCGCTTAAAGGTAGCCAACTGGCCGGGGGTAACCGTGGAAAAAAAAGAGGGAAGTGCCGAATATGAAAGCGTACCTCTCAGTATTATTGATACGCCGGGGATTTATTCCTTAAGCTGTTATACTATTGAAGAGCAGGTAACCAGAAGCTGCGTTATGGATGATGACATTGAGGTGATCATCAATATTGTAGATGCGTCCTCTCTGGAACGGAATCTTTATCTCACCATGCAATTGCTGGAACTGGGTAAGCCTGTTATTTTAGCCCTGAACATGATGGACGTGGTGGAAGAGCGGGGAATGGAAATTGACCTGCACCGGCTTCCTGAAATGTTGGGAAATATTCCGGTAGTACCGGTTTCAGCTGCCAAAGGAAAAGGCCTTGACATCCTGCTTCATGCGGTCATTCATCATTATGAAGAAGGATCCAGAGAATTTAAGATCGATTACGGTTCGGTTATCGAGGATAATATCGAGAAACTGTCGGTTGTCATGCAGGCCCGGTATCCCTCCCATTCTTCGGTTCGCTGGCATGCCATCAAGCTGCTGGAAGAAGATGAGGCAGTAAAAGCCGAGCATCCGGTTCAGATTACCAATATTGTTGTTAAAAATTATGAAAAGGATATTATTCAGGCAAAATATCGATATATTGAAACCATCATTCAAGAGGTGGTTTTTAATCACCATAAAGTGAAAGCAAGTACCGATCAGGTTGACCGGGCGCTGACCAGTCCGGTGTGGGGGATTCCCATATTCCTGTGTATCATGGCACTGGTATTCTTTCTGACCTTTACCATCGGCGACTGGCTGAAAGGATATTTTGAAATCTTTCTGGAATACTTCTCCGGAACTATTCTTAACCTGCTAACCTCGATAAATACGGCTGATTGGCTGATTTCTCTGATTGTTGACGGTATTATGGCGGGCGTGGGTGCGATCCTTACCTTTATTCCCAATATTGCCATTTTATTCCTGGCATTGGCGATTCTGGAAGACAGCGGATATATGGCCAGGGTAGCTTATGTTATGGACGGTGTAATGGGTAAGGTGGGACTTTCCGGCAAGGCTTTTCTGCCGATGATCTTAGGCTTTGGCTGTACCGTACCGGCAATTATGGCCACCCGAGCGCTGGAAACAGAGAAGGACAGGCGAAGAACCATGATTATTACCCCCTTTATGTCCTGTTCGGCAAGACTGCCGATTTATGTGTTGTTTTCCGGGATGTTCTTTGAAAAATATGCAAGCCTGGCGGCATTTTCCATGTATGCCATCGGCATGGGCTGTGCAATTTTAATTGCCAAGATACTCAATATGTTTGAAAAAGGTAAGGGGAATGAATCCCTATTAATTGAGCTGCCTGAGTATAAGCGTCCGAACCACCGGACCATCCGGATTTATGTGTGGAACAAATTAAAAGATTATATAGCCAAAGCCGGAACCACCATTTTTATTGCCACTATTATTATCTGGGCGGTTTTAAATTTCGGTATTCACGGCATGGTGACTGATCCGGCCGACAGCTTCGGGGCAATAATCGGAAGATGGATGGTACCTTTGCTTAAACCTGCTGGTTTAGGTATGTGGCAAATCGGGGTATCGCTAATTTCCGGTATTTCCGCGAAAGAAGTTGTGGTTTCCAGCTTTATGGTGCTGTTCGGTGTCAGCAGTCAGGCCGCCGGAATGGGAACTGTAGTTGATAAAATCCGCTCGGTCGACCCCTCCTTTGGTGCATTAAATGCTTATGCCCTGATGATATTCTGTCTGCTCTATGTTCCCTGCGTTGCAACGGTAGCCACTATCAAAAAAGAGAGTGGATCAACCCGCTTTACTGTTAGTCTGCTTGTTTTTCAAATA
Source organism: Lachnospiraceae bacterium (assembly GCA_031556725.1). Lineage (GTDB taxonomy): Bacteria > Bacillota > Clostridia > Lachnospirales > Lachnospiraceae > UBA935. The sequence continues at coordinate 15,994 of JAVBSL010000007.1, forward strand.
GTTTTTGCATGGCTAATGGCTGTTCTTGTTTATCAGGTGGGCGGGTTACTATTTTAAAGTTGCTCTTGCTTTCCGAACCACTTTGTGAAATAATAAACAAAGTGATAATTATGAGATGTTTCGGATAAAGGAGCAGTATATGAGAGGGATTGACACCCAAGTCCGTAAAAACAGACGGCGGATTTTTAAAGAAGTAGCTAATCTGGCTTATTATTCTACTAATTTGGTGGATGATATAGAAGCCTTGCCTTATAAAATAGTGGATTATGATGAGTCGGAATATGACAGCATTTACCGGGAAAGAGCCATTACCAGAGAAATGATTCGTTTGGCCATGGGTCTTTCTTTGCGGCCGGAAAATGCCCCTGTTCATGTGACCCAGGGACTGGAAGAAAGCAATATTGGGGAAAAGTATTATGAGCCGCCGCTGATGCAGGTAATTCCTTCGGCCTGTAATGCCTGCCCGGAAAATCAGTATGCCGTATCGGAAAAATGTATGGGCTGTGTAGCTCATCCCTGTCGCGAAGTATGCCCCAGAGATGCCATCACCATGAAAAACAAGAAATCGGTTATTGATCAGGAAAAATGCATTAAATGTGGAAAATGCAAGGCTGTTTGCCCCTATGATGCGATTTCCCATCAGGTTCGTCCCTGCCTGGATCATTGTGGGGTGAATGCGATTAAGAACGACAATAAGGGACGGGCTTGTATTGATAATGATTTGTGTGTATCCTGCGGACAGTGCATGGTCAGTTGTCCTTTTGGCGCGATTGCCGATAAATCCCAGATATTTCAATTGATTCGTGCCATGCAGTCGGGACGGAAGATTATTGCCCAGGTGGCTCCGGCTTTTGTGGGGCAGTTTGGCGCTGATGTCACTCCCGATATGTTAAAAGCAGCCTTGAAGAAGCTTGGTTTTGCGGAAGTTTATGAAACTGCCATAGGTGCGGATATGGGGGCTGTGGCCGAAGCCGAGCATTATGTACATGCGGTAACTACCGGTGAATTGCCATTTTTGCTTACTTCCTGTTGTCCTTCATGGTCAGTATTGGCCAAGAAATTTTTCCCGGAAACCATTGATAAGATATCTAACGAATTAACTCCCATGGTAGCTACAGCCCGGGTAATCAAGCAGGAGCATCCGGAAGCCGGAGTGGTTTTTATCGGCCCCTGTGCCTCCAAGAAGCTGGAAGCCTCCCGCCGGACGATTCGTTCGGATGTGGATTTTGTCATCACCTTCGAGGAATTAACCGGGATGTTTGAAGCCAAAGGCATCCATCCCGCTGAATGTGCCGTAACCGAACCCATGGCCGATGCCACCGGAGCCGGCAGAGGATACGGTGTGGCCGGCGGTGTGGCCAGTGCCATCGAAGAATGTATTAAAAAGTCTTATCCGGAAGTGGAAGTAAAAATTGAACATGCCGAAAGTCTTACCGAATGTAAAAAGATGCTGATGCTGGCCAAGGCCGGTAAGAAAAACGGCTGTTTGATTGAAGGAATGGCCTGTCCGGGCGGCTGCGTGGCCGGTGCCGGTACTAACATTCCCATCCCGCAGGCATCCAAAGAAGTGGAAGCCTTTAAAAAATCAGCAGCCAGTCCCTTGCCGGAAACAGCAAAAGGAGAATAGACTTATTGATTATTAATAAAAATCAGGCACAACACTGTGCCATTACTCACAGTTCCGGTCCCATGCAGGTGTTAGCGGGGCCGGGCAGCGGCAAAACCACCACCATTGTGAAACGGGTCCGTTACCTGGTAGAAGTACTGAAGGTTCCGCCGGAAACTATTTTAGTTATTACCTTTACCAAAGCCGCCGCACAGGAAATGCAGTCCCGCTTTTTGACCGAAATCAGACGCTCTTATTCAGCCGTTAACTTCGGCACCTTTCACAGCATCTATTATCAGATTTTAATCCGTTCGGGTTATTTAAAAGACTTTTCCCTGATGACCGAAAATGAAAAAACAAAAATGATAAAAAATATTTTAAAGCAATCGTCAATGGAAGAATGTGGAGATGTTTTATCTGAAATAAGTCGGATTAAAAATCTGGAAGAACCATCAAGCCCTCAAATCAGCGAAATTTTTACAGAATATTGCGAAATGCAAAAAACAGTAAAAAAGATAGATTTTGATGATATGATCAGGGAATGCCACAACATGCTGATTCAAAACAGGCACATCCTGGAACAGTGGCAGCAATACTTTTCTTATATTCTGGTGGATGAATTTCAGGATATTAACCGTCTGCAATATCAGATATTAAAATTACTGGCAGCACCGGAAAATAATTTATTTGTTGTAGGTGATGATGACCAGTCTATTTATGGCTTTCGCGGGGCCAAACCGGCTGTGATAAGTGAATTTGCAGAAGATTATCCAACCTGCAAACAGGTGTTTTTAACTGTCAATTACCGTAGCACCAACGCTATAGTGGAAGCTGCCGAAAAAGTGATTGCCCGCAACAGACAGCATATTGAGAAAAATTGTCATGCTTTACGGGCCGGGAGTGAAGTTGCGTTAATCCCCTTTGCCGAAAAAGAAGCGGAGAATAGCTTTTTAATGGAACAGCTTAAAAGCCTTTCCCCCGAAATAAGTAAAAGCAGTGCCGTCATCCTGCGGACCAATCACGAAGCAGCCCTTCTCGCAGTTCAATGTATGGAGGCGGGGATACCTGTTTGGACTGCGGAAAAGATGCCGGATATCTTTACACACTTTATCGGTGTGGATTTAATGAATTACGTGCAGTTTGCTTATCAGGAAAAAACCAGAGAACGTTTTCTGAATATTATCAACAAACCCTTACGGTATATCAGCCGAAAATCGGTTGTCACGTTGGAAGGCGTGATCAGCGAAAGGGAAATTTTACAATATTATGAGGGAAATATTGACAGCCAGGATGAAATCCGGCGCTTTTTCAAGAATTGCAGACAGATAGCCGAAATGTCTCCCTTTTTAGCCCTTCACTATATTCGAAAAGGAATCGGATACGACCGGTATCTGAAGGAGAGGGCTAAGCCCGGTGAATACGAAGAATGGATGACTATTGCTGATAAGATACAGGAAAGTGCCCACGGCTGTACATCCTTTGAAGAGTGGTTTGAATTGGTGGAAAATGTTCATCAGCTCTGTAAACAAAAGCCAGGTGTTAAAAATGGCATCGGTCTGATGACCATGCACAGTTCTAAAGGCTTGGAATTTCATACGGTCTTTCTGTCTCATTTAAATGAAGGCATAGTGCCCAATAAAAAAGCTCTGACAACCGAACAAATAGAAGAAGAACGGCGTCTTTTCTACGTAGCCATGACCAGAGCCAAAGAAAAACTTTGGTTATTGTACACCGCTTCCTCTAAAAGTACACCGTCCCGCTTCCTGGAACCTTTATTAAAACAATAAATTAAACTTCGTCTTCTTCATCCATAATTTCATCAAACTCGGCATTATCTAAGAATTCATCAAAAGCATCGGCTACTAATTCATACTCGGCATCATCCTCGATATAAGACAATTCCGGTTCTTTGTTCACATCGTTCTCATCCTCACTGTAGCGATAGAACCATACTTCACCTTCGTCGTTTTCTTCACTGTCGTCAAGAGGAAGCAGTGCGATATAATCCTTATCATTTACGGTTAAAATAGTAACAATAGCACATTCAACCGAGGTTCCATCTTCCAAATCGATGGTAACGGTCATTTCTTCATCTCTTTCATTTCCCATATGAGCTCCTGTCTGTGTAATTTACACAAAAATTATTTAATAACTGCTCTTATTGTACTAAGGAAAGAACAAATTGGCAATATTTTTCACACAGAATAATGAAAATATGATATATTAATTATACTTGCTCGTAGTACAAGGAGGATTTTTAGTGAACCAGGTATTTGAGACAACCTATTTTAAGCCTGACAAAAAAGGAGTTTTTGCCACACCGGATGGCATTTGCTTTTGTACGGATCAGGTGAGCGGCAGCGACTGCGGTGTTATTATATACGATAAAGACAACAATTCACAAAAGATTCCCTTTTCCGAAAAGGGAAAAAGAGGCAGTCTTTATGGGATTAAATTGCATATACAGAATCCGGAAAACTATCGTTATCACTATTATTGCAAAGAAGAAATTCTGCTTGATAAATATGCCCGGACAGTGTTTGGCAATGAAGTCTGGGGAGAAGGCTGGACCGAGAATGTAAAGGGCGGTTTCGATTGTTCGGATTTTGATTGGATGGGGGATCAGCCCTTAGCGATTTCTTATGAAAACAGTATTATTTACGGGCTCCATGTCCGTAACTTTACGATGCATAAAAGTTCCGGTGTTAAGAATAAAGGTACCTTTGAAGGTCTTACCGCAAAGATTCCCTATTTGAAAGAACTGGGGATTACCGCAGTGGAGTTACTGCCTGCTTATGAATTTGAAGAATGTGAATATCTTTTGACTCCCGGCAAAGAAAAAGAAAAAAAGACCCTTAATTGCTGGGGCTTTAAGGAAGGCCTGTATTATACCCCAAAGGCAGCTTTCAGTGCCGGTAAAACTCCCGGATACTCCTTTAAAAATATGGTAAAGGAGATGCATAAGGCCGGGCTTGAAGTGCTGATGTATTTTTATTTTCCGACCCATTTTAATCGTGCTGACATTCTGGATATTCTGAGATACTGGGTGGTGGAGTATCATCTTGACGGTGTTCATTTATTAGGGGAGAATCTGCCTATTTCGGTAATCACCCAGGATACCCTGTTATCGGGAACCAAAATCTTATATAATGAATATTCTTATTGGGAAGAGCGGCCGTTATATGAAAACACCGGTATCTTCAGAGATCATTTCCGCACCCAAATGCGGCAATTCCTAAAAGGGGATGAGGATATGGCGTCAGCTTTGCTATATCACCAGCGCAACAATCCTAACCGCTGCGGCACAATTAATTATTTGGCCGATTATAGCGGTTTTACGCTTTTTGATATGACAGCATATGACAAAAAGCATAATGAAGACAACGGCGAAGACAATCGGGATGGCAGTGATTACAATTACAGTTGGAATTGCGGTGTCGAAGGGCACAGCCGTAAGAAAGCCATTCAGGCATTACGTGGTAAACAGATTAAAAATGCTCTTTCCCTCTTATTTTTAGCGCAGGGAACACCTTTTTTGTTCAGCGGTGATGAATTTGGAAATACCCAAAACGGCAATAACAATACTTATTGTCAGGATAACGAAATTGGCTGGATAAAGTGGAATAATACCACCGTAATGGGCAAAGAAATATGGGAGTTCACCCGATTTTTGATTGAATTAAGAAAAGAACATCCCATTCTTCATATGCCGGCCGAAATGCAGATATTAGATTCTATTGCCTGCGGTTATCCTGATGTGTCTTATCATGGTGAAGAAGCCTGGCGGCCGGATTTAAACCCCTACAGCCGGACGGTAGGCATTATGTATTGCGGTAAGTATGCAAAGCTTCCCGATGGGAGTGCGGATGACTTTCTTTTTGTGGCCTATAATATGCATTGGCTGCCTCATAAACTGGCGCTGCCCAAGTTGCCTAAGGATATGAAATGGAGTTTACTACAGTGTACGGAACAACCGGAAATAGCAGAAAGTTCTGCCATTGTTAAAGCACGAAGTATCAGTGTTTTCCTTTCTCAAAGGATACCGAAGCAAATGAAAGTAAAAACAGATAGGAGCAGGCAGCATGAAAGCTTGGAAGCATTTAAAAACAATTCTCCTGCATAAGCATCTGGTCATGAAAGGATGTTTTGCGGTAGGCTTATATAAGCAAGGTCTTTTTCACGATATGTCTAAATTCAGTCCCAGCGAGTTTCTGGTAGGCGTCCGGTATTTTCAAGGAACGCAAAGCCCAAATAATGCAGAAAGAGAAGCCATTGGCTATTCCGGTGCATGGCTACATCATAAAGGCCGAAACAAGCATCATTATGAATATTGGATTGATTACAGTACCAAAAAAATTCCCGGCGGAATGGCACCGGCCCCCATGCCGGACAAATACATTGCCGAGATGCTGATGGATCGGATTGCCGCCTGTAAAGTTTATAATAAACCCGCTTACTCAGATGATATGCCATTAAAATATTACCTCAGCGGTAAGGAACCAGCCCCTCTGCACGAAAAAACCCAAACACTTTTAGAGAAGCTTTTACATATGCTGGCGGAAGAAGGGGAAGCTAAAACCTTTGCCTATATCCGCAGGAAAGTTCTGGGGAAAAAATAACAAACCGGTACGGAGTTCACTTTTCTGCATAAGATATATCATAAAAAAAGAGGAGTGAAAAGCATGAACTTATTAGTTTTATTATTATTACTTGGCGGTGGAAACAACAACGGCAACAGCAATAATAAATGCTGTGACAATAATTGTGACAAAAACAACTGTGGCTGTGAGGACGATCGCTGTAATCTGGTGGAACCGAGATTGGATTCCTGTATGGATGTCAGACCTTTTATGACATTTCAGGGCGGAACCTGTGGATGTGAAGAGAAATCTTGACGAAAGAACATCCCAATGATAAACTAAGTAACGTTGGAGGAAGACACAATGATAGAAGGAAAGAAAGTACTTTTTAGCGGAATGCAGGCAACCGGAACCCTGACCTTGGGAAATTATCTGGGTGCTTTGAAGAATTGGGTCACTTTAAGTGACGAATATGAATGTTTTTACTCAGTGGTAGATTTACATTCCATAACCATCAGACAGGATCCCGCAGAGCTGCGCACCCGAGCCAGAAATCTGCTGACCCTTTATATTGCAGCCGGTTTGGATCCGGAAAAGAATTGTCTTTATTATCAGTCCCATGTTTCGGCACATGCCGAGCTTTCATGGATCTTGAATTGTTATACTTATATGGGTGAATTGAATCGGATGACACAGTTCAAAGATAAATCGGCGAAACATGCCAATAATATCAATGCCGGGCTTTATACCTATCCGGTGTTAATGGCGGCCGATATTTTGTTATTTCAGGCTGATGCCGTACCGGTTGGCAAAGACCAGCTGCAGCATCTGGAGATTACCAGAGACATTGCCCAGCGTTTCAACTCCATTTATGGTGATGTGTTTACCATACCGGAGCCATACATCGGTAAAACCGGAGCAAAGATCATGAGCCTCCAGGAGCCGGAAAAGAAAATGTCCAAATCAGACGAAAATCCCAATGCCAGTATCTATCTGATGGATGATCCCGATACCATTATCCGCAAGTTCAAGAAAGCAGTAACGGATATGGAAGCCTGTGTCAGATATGATGCTGAAAAGCAGCCGGGTATCTGTAACCTGATGGATATCTACAGTGCCTGCACCGGTAAGACAAACGATGAAATCGAGCGTGAATTTGACGGCAAAGGATATGGTGATTTCAAGCTTGCCGTAGGTGAATCCGTAGTCAGCGTTTTGAAACCAGTACAGAACCGTTTTGCCGAGCTGATTAAGGATAAGGTATACATTGATTCGATGATTAAGAACAATGCGGATAAAGCCAATTATTACGCAACCAAAACCTTGCGTAAAGCACAAAAAAAGGTTGGTTTTCCAGAGCGAATAAGATAAGAGATTTGTTAAAAAATGCAGAGGCAGCTGAAGGAAACTGATTTCCCGGCTGACCTCTGTATTGTACAAATACCTTAAAGGAGGAAACAGGATGAATGTAATCGAAGAATATGTTTCACAATTTCCCGAAGATAAGCAGGAAAAATTACGAGAAATCTGGCAAATCATCAAAGATGCAGCACCGGAAGCCACGGAACGGATCAGCTGGCAGATGCCGACTTTTTATTTAAATGGGAATCTGGTTCACTTTGCCCTGCATAAATCCCATATCGGTTTTTATCCCGGAGAAAATGGGGTGAAATATTTTACCGACAAGTTAAGCGAATATAAGTATTCTAAAGGAGCAATTCAATTTCCTTTAAGCAAACCGTTACCGAAAGAATTAATTACCGAAATCGTGACCTTCCGGGTGGAAGAGAATACTAAGAAATAAAATGGATGAAAAAAGATTTGAAGATGCTAAAAACAAAATAATCGGCTTACAAAGGCTGCGCCAGGGCATCGGTACATTACAGGAAAAAACTGTTCATGCAGTACTAAAGCATTATTATGCCCCGGATGAAGACATGCATGAGATTCCCATTGATAATTTTGTGGCGGATATTTATACCGGCAGTGAAATTATTGAAATCCAAACCACACAATTTAACCGGTTGCGGGACAAGCTGGCTTGTTTTTTGCCGCAATACCCGGTAACCATTGTTCATCCCATTCCCCACACCAAATGGCTCAGCTGGATTGACGAGGAAACCGGTGAGTGTTCCAAGCCAAGAAAGTCACCGGCAACCGGCAGTGTTTATAAAGTGTTTGCAGAACTGTATAAGATCAAGGAATATCTGCCTCATGAAAATCTAAAGCTGTGTTTTCCGCTGATTGATATTGAAGAATACCGCCTGCTTAATGGGTGGAGCCAGGACAAAAAGAAAGGTTCGGAGCGTTTTGACCGGATTCCGGTAGCGTTGGTGGATGAAGTGCGGTTTGACCGTCGGGAGGATTATGTTCAACTAATCCCCTATGATCTGGAAGAGCCATTTACTTCCGGAGAATTATGCAAGTATGTGAAGATAAATAAAAAGGAAGCCGGACTGGTGCTGAATATCCTGCTGCATCTTGAGGTTGTTGAACGGGTGGGTAAAAAAGGCCGGTCTTACGCTTATGTTGTGAAAGAAAGCAACTGAGAATCCGCAGAATTCGGCACATTATTCCCAAATTAACATAAAATATAGTATAATTCGACATTTATGTTAAGAAAGGAATAATAAATGGAACTGGGAATTGATATTTCCGTGCATAACGGAATTGTAAATATGCAAAAAGTTAAAGATGCCGGTTACGGAAGGGTCATGATCCGGGCCGGCTATGGCCGGAACAATATTGATCAGAAATATGTGGCCAATGCCGAATCCTGCCGGCGGCTTCTCATCCCAGCCGGAGTTTACTGGTTCAGTTATGGCTACAATGAAGCCATGGCTAAGGCTGAAGGTGAATATGCCGTAGCCGCTGCCGGAAAATATTGGGATAAATGTCCCATTGCTTTTGACCTGGAATATGATACCGTGGTATACGCCCGGAAAAACGGTGTGGAAATTTCGAAGGCTCTGGCTACCAAAATGGCCATAGCTTTTCTGCGAGTAGTAATTGATGCCGGGTATGTGCCGGTCTTGTATACCAATAAGGATTATAAAGAACGTTTCTTTGACCTTTCGCTGATACAGAAGAATTTTCAGCAGAAAATATATATCTGGTACGCCCGGTACACCAGGAGTCTGAACAGCGAGGAGAATGCATTTGCTGATATCTGGCAGAAATCCAGTACCGGTAAAGTAGACGGAATCAGCGGCAATGTGGATATCAATGAATTCTATACGGCATTTGCGGATACTCACCCGAAAACGGTTGAAGAACCAAAGAAAAATATAAATATCTTAGATTTTCAAAAAGCGGCCAACATTGATGGTTTCCGGGATATGGACGGAATGACTTTAAAGGAAGATGGCATAGACGGGCCCAAAACCCAGTATGTCCGCCATCTGATTAATATGCAGGCAAAGAAAGCAATTATCGGTTACAAAACCGGCACCTCCGGTTATCTGGTTACCTGGTGGCAAAAGCGTCTTGGTGAATTGGGGTTTGCCACTAAAATGGACGGAAGCTTTGGCGCTGACACCAGAAAACAAACTATTGAGTTTCAAAAGAAATATCAGCTTAAGGCAGACGGTATTGCCGGTTTTAACAGCATTACAACAGTTCTGTTCAATTAATTATTAATGGATAAAGAAGCGGCTCACAGACCCCGATTGAGGTTTGGGGGCCGCTTTGTAAATGATATTTCGAAAACAAATTGACAATAAAGCAAAAAAGTGTTAATACTTATAATATAAAAACATTATATGATGGAGGAAGATGAATGAAGTGGAGTAATAAGGGTATCAAGCCGTGGGGAATAACGATATTTATGGTTATGTGTTTATTTATGACCATCGCCTGCGGAAAGGAAGGGAATCCGGAGGCCGGAACGAATCGGAGTGAAGATTTGTCAGTATATGTTCCGGAAACAGGCGAACTGGATTTAGGTGAGGGCAGTCTCAAGGCCGTTAAGGAGGCAGAAGGGAATCTGTACTTTTTATCTGAACAGACCGATACGGAAAGCAGACTTTCTTCCGGACGGCTTTACCAAACCGAACCGGGGAGCGGGAAACTCAATGAAATATTATTTGATTTAAAAGAAGGGGCTGCCGTACAGGCCATGTATCCGGACAAGATGGGGAATTTGGTTGTTTTAGCGTCCTGTGTCAGCGATGAGTCCCAAACACCTGACGGGCCGTCGGGAGAATACCAGTTATTAACTTTTGACAAAGCCGGGACCGTGGTTGCGGAAAAGAATATTACCGAAGCGGTCACCGGGTCAGGGCTTCGGTATATTCAGGATATGGAGGCCGATGAACAGGGAAATACCGCCATTGTCGGCAACGATGGAGAGGGCGGACGTATCGTTTTATGCCTGAAGCCGGATGGTCTGGCAACGGGTATCATCCCTTTGGAAGGGATCGTCATCGACCTTTTTGTGGATATTGAAGGAACCTTTTATGTTACTGTCTTGAAGGATTCCGGTATGGAAGTCAGAAAATTGGATATTGGCACTAATTCTGCCGGATTTCCCCTGGATCTGGGAATTGCTAAAACACCTGACAATCTGCTGCTGGGTAAAGGCGTAACCGGTTCTCTGATCAGTGATGGAATAACCGTATCTGAATGTGACTTCGCGGCAGTTAAAGCCAAGCCTTTGTTTAAGTGGCTGGACAGCAATCTGGAAGGAAACAGAGTATTTGCTTTCGGAAGTCTGACCGATGGCCGGATTTGGGCAGTTACCAGGGTTAGTGGCAGTGCCGGAGCGGAAAAGGTTCAGCTTCATGTAATGGCTGTGAACCCCGCCGGTGTAACGGAAGAAAAGACCACCCTCACATATGGTGCATTACATATGGGGCATGAAATGAAGTCAGCTATTCTTCAGTTTAATAAGAGCAGTGATAAATACCAAATTGAAATTACGGAATACGGACAGGAGGAGGAAGGCCGGATTCGGTTTAACAACGATGTATCAGGCGGTAATTGTCCGGATATCATTGATTTGGCATACATAAACTTCCCTCTGCTGGCGGCAAAAGGGATATTTGAAGATTTGAGCAGTTACATGGACGGGGAAAACGGCATCCCCAAAAGTGATTATATGGAAAACGTGCTGGGAGCATATGCGGTAGAAGGTAAACAGTACGGTATGCCGGCCGCATTTGGCATAGAGACCCTGACGGGAAGGGCAAAAGATGTGGGCGGAAAAGAAGGCTGGTCCATCGAGGAAATGATTACTTTTGCGGAAAGCCGACCCGATACTATGCTTTTGGAAGGGAATCCATCCTCCGTTTTATCAATAATTATTGGATCCAATTTAAACCAGTTTGTGAATTGGAGTACGGGGGAATGTTATTTTAACAATGATAATTTTATCAAGCTCCTGGAATATGCCAATACCTACGAGAAAAGTGAAAGTGATGGACGCGGCAAGCCGGAAGATGTGAAATCCGGAAAGAATCTGTTAGTAAACAACTATTTTCATGCTGTTGCCCATGTACAGACAATGGAGGCCTTATTCGAAGAACCGATTGCCTTTGTTGGCTATCCCGGTGCCAAAGGAAACGGAGCCTTGCTGTCTTCTCCGGCAGGGTGTAGCATGAGTGCACGATCCGGGAAAAAGGAAGGAGTCTGGGAGTTTATTCAGTTTTTGTTGTCCGATGAATACCAAAATGGTCTGGTGGACGGCGATTATGGATTTGTAATGAAAATTCCCGTCAAAAAATCTGCAATCGACCAGATGTGTGAAGCGGAAATGGAGAAGGAGTTTTATTCGGATAGCTATGGGGAAGAAATAGAGATTATGAAATCCGCACAATGGTATTATGGTGATTTTGTTGCAGAGATAGGTGCCGCCACCGAAGAGGATGTGGCTTTGTTTAAAGACTTGATCCAAGGTGCCGGTAATATCGGACGGTTTTCCGACCCGCTTTACAATATTATAATCGAGGAAGCCGAACCATACTTTGCCGGGCAAAAGACCTCAAAGGAAGCTGCTGATATCATTCAGAACCGGGTTCAGATTTATGTCAATGAAAATCGTTAAGAAATTGCATGAAATAAGGAATTAACCAAATAGAGTGTATTTGATACACTCTATTTTTATTTGCTCAGGGGGTTGAACAAAAGCAACCAGTCCTTTATAATGAATAAGCACAAAAAAATTGATGAGGACTATTATCATGCAGGAAGATATACAAAAAATATTTGATCAGATAGATTTAACAAAGGCACCGCCGGAGCAGGACCCGGAACGCCAGTACTATTATATGGCAAAGTGCCGGGAATATGTTCACCGGGAAGCAGAAGCACTGGGACGACCACTGACTGCCTGTATCACTACCTTCGGGTGTCAGATGAATGCCCGGGATTCCGAGAAGCTGACCGGGATTCTGGAAGCAATCGGTTACATAGAAGTGGATACCGAAGAAGCCGATTTTGTTATTTACAATACCTGTACCGTCAGAGACAATGCCAACCAACGGGTATATGGCCGGTTAGGTCAGTTAAATAACCTGAAAAGGCAAAATCCCCATATGAAAGTTGCATTATGTGGTTGTATGATGCAGGAAGATACCGTAATCGAGAAAATTCGAAAGAGTTATCGCTTTGTGGATCTGATTTTTGGAACCCACAATATTTTTAAATTTGCCGAATTATTGAACACCATGTTCGAAGCCAAAGGCATGATAGTGGATATCTGGAAGGATACCGACCAGATTGTAGAAGATTTACCGGTAGAGCGTAAGTATCCTTTTAAATCCGGTATCAATATTATGTTTGGTTGTAATAATTTTTGCAGCTACTGTATTGTTCCTTATGTCAGAGGGCGGGAGCGCAGCCGGGAGCCGGAAGATATTCTGAATGAAATCAGGCGTCTGGTAGCAGATGGTGTTGTGGAAATCATGCTGTTAGGTCAGAATGTCAATTCTTACGGAAAAGAATTGGCCAGCCAAGTCACTTTTCCTGAGTTGTTGAAACAGATTGAACAAATTGCAGGCTTGGAACGAATTCGCTTTATGACTTCACACCCCAAAGATTTATCAGACGAACTAATCCTGGTTATGAAAGAATCCCACAAGATCTGCCGGCATCTGCATTTACCCTTACAATCCGGTTCAACCCGGATACTGGAGGCCATGAATCGTCGTTATACCAAGGAACAATATCTGGAATTGGCGTCTAAAATCCGGCAGGAAATACCGGATATGACCATTACCACCGATATTATTGTGGGTTTTCCCGGAGAGACCCCGGAAGACATGGAAGAGACTATCGATGTGGTGAAAAAAGTACAGTTTGATAATGCCTTTACCTTTATTTATTCCAAGCGAACGGGAACACCGGCGGCAGCTATGTCTGATCAGGTTCCGCCAGAGGTGGTGAAGGTGGGTTTTGACAGGCTGCTGAAGGTAGTCCAGGAGACCGCCAGAATACGAGCCGGATTACTGGTAGGAGAGACTTTGACCGCATTGGTTGAGGAAGTAAATGAACAGGATGGTTCATTGGTAACCGCCAGATTATCCAACAACACCATTGTTCATTTTACCGGTGAAGCGGCTTTGATCGGTAAGCTTGTTGAAGTGGAGCTTACGGAATGTCATGGCTTTTATTACATAGGAAAATTAAAGGAAGTAAGAAAGTAAAATGTATAAATTAAAACCCAAATTGTTTTCGGTAATGAAAACATATACCAAACAGCAATTTATCAAGGATGTTATTTCCGGTATTATTGTTGCGATTATTGCCTTGCCCTTATCTATTGCTCTTGCCCTGGCTTCGGGCGTAAGTCCGGAACGGGGTCTGTATACCGCCATTGTGGCCGGTTTTGTGATTTCCTTTCTGGGTGGCAGCCGGGTGCAGATATCCGGTCCCACAGCCGCTTTTGCAACGATTGTGGCGGGTATTGTAGCTACCGGCGGAATGGAAGGCCTGGTAGTGGCCACTATTATGGCCGGCATATTGTTGATTTTAATGGGTTTTCTGCGTCTCGGAAATCTGATTCGTTTTGTACCCTATACCATAACCACCGGTTTTACAGCGGGAATTGCCGTAACCATTGCTATTGGTCAGATTAAGGATTTCCTTGGACTGACCTATCAGGACGGGGCCGCACCGGTAGAAACTATGGACAAAGCCGAAGCTATTATCAAATCCATCGGAACCTTTAACTGGCAGGCTTTTATGATTGGCATGATCTGCCTGGCAATATTGATTTTATGGCCGCGGTTTGCTGCGGTCTTTCCTAAGAAAGCGGCCAAAGTTATGGGCAGTGTACCGCCTTCTCTGATTGCCATTTTAGTGGCCATCGGTTTGGTGAAGGGGTTTGGAATGGAAGTAAATACCATCGGTTCACTTTATGAAATTTCCAATAAACCACCCACTTTTCAGATGCCGCATATTACTTTTTCACTGATCAGAAATCAGTTTGGAAATGCCGTAACCATTGCTTTGCTGGCGGCCGTTGAATCCTTGTTATCCTGTGTGGTGGCTGACAGTATGATTTATTCCAAGCATCGTTCCAATATGGAACTGATTGCCCAGGGAGCCGGTAATGTGTTCTCAGCATTGTTTGGCGGTATTCCGGCCACCGGTGCCATTGCCAGAACCGCTGCAAATGTTAAAAACGGGGGACGGACGCCCATTGCCGGGATGGTACACGCTGTAACATTATTATTGATTTTGGTAGTCTTAATGCCTTATGCGGCGTTGATACCGATGCCCGCCATTGCTGCCATTTTATTTATGGTGGCTTATAATATGAGCGAGTGGCGGGAATTTATTTATCTGGTTAAGACCTCGCCCAAAAGTGACATCTCCGTATTGGTGGTGACCTTTGTTCTGACCGTCACCTTTGATCTGGTAGTGGCCATGGAAGCCGGTATCTTATTTGCCGCAGTACTGTTTATGAAGCGAATGAGTGATGTTACTCAGGTGGAGAGTTGGAAATATTCTGATGCTGACGATGAAGACAACGATTTAATGCCTGTTCCGCCGAATACGGTGGTTTATGAAATCAACGGTCCGATGTTTTTTGCCGCCGCTGATAAGATCCTTGATATTTCCCTGCGGGATACCACTAAGGTGCTGATTCTGCGGATGAAGGGTGTCAATGCCATCGATGCCACGGCCATGCATAATCTGGAAAAACTGTTGGAACGCTGTCAGCGCCATAAGGTTCAGATGATTTTGTCCCATGTGAATAATCAGCCTATGTCAGTAATGAAAAAAGCCCTTTTTGACGAGGACGTTGGTAAGGAAAACTTTTGCACCAACATAGAAGCCGCTTTAAAACGGGCTGAAGAAATACATAACATGCAGCAATTAACATAAAAGAGAACAGGAGAGAAAACGTGGCAGAATTAACGCCGATGATGCAGCAATATCTGGAAACCAAAAAAGAATATCCTGATTGTATCCTTTTTTACCGGCTGGGAGATTTTTACGAAATGTTCTTTGAAGATGCCCTTACCGCATCCCGAGAACTGAGTATTACCCTGACCGGCAAAAACTGCGGTTTGGAAGAGCGGGCACCCATGTGTGGTGTGCCTTATCATGCCGTGGAGGGCTATTTGTCAAAGCTGGTTTCCAAGGGTTATAAGGTGGCTATCTGCGAGCAGGTGGAGGACCCCCGCTTCGCCAAAGGTCTGGTAAAGCGTGAGGTAGCCCGGGTAGTTTCGGCCGGAACCAATTTAAATGTTCAAGCCTTGGATGAAACCAAAAATAATTATATTATGTGTGTGGCCTATTTTGAGGGAAAATCCGGACTGGCGGTGGCTGATATTACCACCGGAGATTTTTATCTTACCGAAGTGGAAGACCGGAAGAAACTGGTGGATGAAATTAACAAATTCAGTCCTACCGAAATCATTAGTAACGATGCCTTTTTGTTAAGCGGTGTCAATATTGATGATTTAAAGGAACGACTGGGGATTATCATTCATTCATTGGATTCCCGCTTTTTTGATGACGACGGCTGTAAACGATGTTTGAAAAGACATTTTAAGGTAGATTCATTGCAAGGTTTAGGCATTCACGACTTTCCTGCCGGAATGATCGCTGCCGGAGCTTTGCTGCAGCATTTATATGATACCCAGAAAACTTCATTGGGGCATATTACCCATTTGAATCCATATTTAACCGGCACTTATATGCTTTTGGACAGTTCCACCAGGCGTAATCTGGAACTCACCGAAACCCTGCGCGAAAAGCAAAAGAGAGGTTCTCTGCTTTGGGTTTTGGATAAAACCAGGACAGCCATGGGTGCCCGGACTTTGCGAGGATATATTGAGCAGCCCCTGGTTGTCAAAGAGCAAATGGAACAGCGGCTGGACAGTATCGAAGCTTTGTGTAAAAATAGTATGGTAAGGGATGAAATCAGAGAATATTTAAACCCTATTTACGATCTGGAACGCTTGCTGGGTAAGATCAGTTACCGAACGGCCAATCCCCGTGATTTGATTGCTTTTTGTAATTCTCTGGAGATGTTAGTGCCCATCAAAACTGTTTTGTCCAATCTGGATACGGCACTGCTCAATCAGATTCAGTCGGAAATCGATGGTCTTGAGGACATTTCCGCTCTATTAAAGGCTTCTATTTTGGAAGAGCCGCCTATTGCTATAAAAGAAGGCGGCATCATCAAAGAAGGCTTTGATGACACCATTGATAAATTGAGAAATGCCAAGACTGAGGGGAAAAACTGGCTGGCTCAGTTGGAAGCCGATGACCGCGAACGGACCGGCATTAGGAATCTGAAAATAAAATACAACAAAGTTTTCGGCTATTATCTGGAGGTTACCAATTCTTATAAGGACATGGTGCCGGAGGATTACATCCGCAAACAGACCTTAGCCAATGCCGAACGCTATACTACCCCCCGCTTAAAGGAACTGGAGGACAGTATTCTGAATGCGGAGGACAAGCTTTACGGCCTGGAATATGAACGTTTCTGCGAAATCAGAGATACCATTGCAGCGCAGATGGAGCGGATCCAGAAAACGGCCAAGGGTGTTGCCGGTCTGGATGTTTTAACTGCCTTGTCTTATGTGGCGGAACGCAATCATTACGTCCGTCCGTCCTTAAATGACAAAGGAAATATTGATATTAAAAATGGCCGCCACCCGGTAGTGGAACAGATGATTGACGGTGGCATGTTCATTGCCAACGATACCCATCTGGATAACAATAAGAATTGTATTGCCGTCATTACCGGTCCCAATATGGCCGGAAAGTCCACCTATATGCGGCAAACGGCATTAATAGTATTGATGGCTCAAATCGGCAGTTTTGTGCCCGCTGATAAGGCCAATATCGGTATCGTTGACCGCATCTTTACCAGAGTCGGGGCATCCGATGATCTGGCCAGCGGACAGAGCACCTTTATGGTGGAAATGAATGAAGTGGCTAATATCTTGCGGAATGCCACTCCCGACAGTCTGCTGATTTTGGATGAAATCGGCCGCGGCACCTCTACCTTTGACGGCTTAAGCATTGCCTGGGCTGTCATCGAACACATCAGCAACCGTAAATTCCTGGGAGCCAAAACCCTGTTTGCCACTCATTACCACGAACTCACCGAATTAGAAGGCAAAATGAGTAATGTAAACAATTATTGTATAGCTGTCAACGAAAAAGGCGATGATATTGTTTTCTTAAGAAAGATTATCAAAGGCGGTGCCGACCGCAGCTACGGTATTCAGGTAGCGAAGCTTGCCGGTGTTCCCGAGATGGTGATCGACCGGGCCAAAGAAATTGCCGAGCAGCTCAGTGATAATGATATTATGGAAAAACTAAAGGATTTGTCGGTGGATCAGAAATTTGATAAAAAGAAACCGGTTCAATATGATGAAGTTGATTTGACACAAATGTCTTTATTTGATACCGTAAAAGATGAAGACGTTCTGGAAGAATTAAGTGGTATCGATATCTCCAACCTGACCCCGGTGGATGCACTGAATACGTTGTATCGTTTACAGAACAGACTTAACAACCGTTGGAAATGATGAAAGGAGCAAAGGTATGGCTCAAATCAATTTGTTAGCACAGTCAACCATTGATCAGATTGCTGCCGGAGAGGTGGTGGAACGTCCTTCCAGTGTGGTAAAGGAACTGGTGGAAAACGCCATTGATGCCGGTGCCGCAGCCGTTACGGTAGACATAAAGGAAGGCGGAATTTCTTTTATCCGGGTAACGGATAATGGCTGCGGAATTGAAAAGGAACAAATTGAAAAAGCTTTTTTACGGCATGCCACCAGTAAAATTCGGTCAGCCGAAGATTTGACTACTGTTCAAAGTCTTGGTTTTCGTGGGGAAGCATTATCCAGTATTGCGGCCGTTGCCGAGGTGGAACTGATTACCAAAAGAGATGAAGACCTGACCGGTATCCGTTACACCAGAAAAGGCGAAGAAGACCCTCAAATGGAGGAAATCGGCGCTCCGAACGGAACTACTTTTATGATTCGCAATCTGTTCTTTAATGTACCCGTAAGAAAAAAATTCTTAAAACAAGCCCCCACTGAAGGCGGTTATATTGCCGATATGATGGAACATATGGCCTTATCCCGCCCGGAAGTTTCGTTTAAATTCATCAATAATGGCCAGACCCGTTTTCACACTTCGGGAAACGGTGATTTAAAAGAGGTTATTTATCGCATTTACGGAAGAGATGTGGTAAACAGCCTGGTTAATATTGAAGTCGCAAATCCGGAAATCGGTATAAATCTGTATGGTTATTTGGGAAAGCCGGAATTGAACCGGGCCAACCGCAATTTTGAGTTCTTTTTTGTGAATGGCCGGTATATTAAGAGTGATTTACTTTCCAAAGGATTGGAAGAGGGTTATAAGCAATTTTTAATGCAGCATAAATTTCCCTTTGCGGTATTACAAATAGAAATCGACACCACATTAGTGGATGTAAATGTTCATCCCACTAAAATGGAAGTCCGTTTTACTACGGAAAATGAAATCTTTAACTTTTTGTCAGAAAACATAAAAACTGTAATGAGGGGAAAAGAACTGATTTCCTCGACTGTGCTGGTCAACGAGGTAAAGTCCCCCCCTCAAAGCATAAAAGCACCCGAACCTTTTGAAATTAGGCGGATGGCAAATGTTGTGGTTGCCGAAGAGACTGAATACAAGTTGCAAGAAAATTCTGACAATTTGCAGGAGAAAACAAAAAAAATGCAGGAAACCTTGCAAATGTCCGCCATTAGAAGGGTTTTTGGCAATGAAAATGCACAGAACAACATCATTAAAGCAGATAATCATATTCTGGTGGAACGACCGGTACAAATGAATATTTTTGAGGATAACTTCCTTTCCGAAGAGGCCCGGTCCAAGCATCAGATTTTGGGACAGGTGTTTGGCACTTACTGGATTGTATCCTTTGGAGAGCGGCTGGTTTTCATTGATCAGCATGCCGCGCACGAAAAAGTGAAATATGAAAGACTGCTAAAAGAGTTGTCTGAGAAAACGATCCAGTCACAGATGATCAGTCCCCCTATTGTCCTGCAGCTTAGCGGCCGTGAAGAAACTGTTTTAAAAGAACGTTTTGAGGCTTTTACATCAATGGGTTTTGAAATTGAAGAATTCGGTGAAAACGCCTATGCCCTGCGCAGCGTCCCGGCAGATCTTTACGGATGTCAGGAAGCCGAACTGTTCCATGAGATTCTGGATGAACTGTCGGAAGGTACCGGCAGTGGTATTATAACGGTAATTGATCATAAAATTGCTTCGGCTGCCTGCAAAGCCGCGGTAAAAGGAAACAGTATACTGTCCATGGAAGAACTGGAAATGCTAATCGAAGAATTGCTGACTCTTGAGAACCCTTATCATTGTCCTCATGGCCGGCCAACCATGATTTCCATGAGTCAGTATGAAATCGAGAAAAAATTCAAACGGATTCTTTAGAAGGAGTTGAGAATGCTTATGAAGCCTCTTGTCATCTTAACAGGGCCTACAGCAGTAGGGAAAACAGCACTTTCCATAGCGTTGGCAAGAAATATCGGCGGAGAAATCATCTCCGCTGATTCCATGCAGGTATACCGGCATATGGATATCGGTTCCGCCAAGATTACCCCGGTGGAAATGCAGGGGGTTCCCCATCATCTGCTGGACATTCTGGATCCTGCGGAGGATTTTAATGTGGTTACCTTTCAAAAGCTGGCCAAAGAATGCCTTGCGGATATTTACAGTAGAGGGCATATTCCCATTATTGCCGGAGGAACAGGATTTTATATTCAGGCTCTTTTATACGATATTGATTTTACGGAAAATGAAGCGGACACCTCTTATCGTCAGGAACTGGAAAGACTGGGAGAGGAAAAGGGGAATGCTTATCTTTATGGAATGCTATGTGAGATTGATCCGGAGTCAGCAGAGACCATTCACGAAAATAACCGCAAGCGGATCATCCGGGCTTTGGAATTTTATCGACTGACCGGAGAGCGGATTTCCCGGCACAATGAAACCGAAAAAGGAAAGGACTCTCCTTACAATTTTTGTTATTTTGTTTTAAATGACGAGCGTGGTAAGCTCTATGAACGAATCGACCGGCGGGTAGAGCAAATGCTTGCGGAAGGCCTGGTGGCAGAAGTAGAGAAGCTGCAGAATATGGGCTGTACCAGAGACATGGTATCTATGCAGGGTCTGGGTTATAAGGAAATACTTGCTCATCTGGCCGGAGAATTATCACTGGATGCAGCTGTCACGTTAATCAAACGGGATACCAGACATTTTGCCAAGCGGCAGCTTACCTGGTTTCGACGGGAACGGGAAGTAATCTGGCTTGACAAACAATCGTTTAACTATGAAGAGGATGCCATAATAAAAGAGATGTGTCGCAGTCTGAAGGAGAAGGAAATATTACAATGATAAAAAATGAATTGTTAGAAGAATATTACGGCCAGTTGGGGATATCAGCACCGGTTTGGCAGTTTGGTGAAAAGATTGCCGGTGAACTGACGGAACGGTTTCAGGAAATCGATCAGATTGCCGAATTTAACCAGCTGAAGGTGCTGAAAGCACTACAGGACAATCAGGTCAGCGAGGCACATTTGCTGGGTACCACCGGCTATGGTTATAGTGATTTGGGACGAGATACTTTAGAGAAGGTTTACAGTGCGGTATTTCATACAGAGGATGCTCTGGTGCGTCCTCAGATTACCTGCGGAACCCATGCTTTAGCACTGGCATTAATGAGCAATCTGCGCCCCGGTGATGAACTGCTTTCACCCGTTGGAAAACCCTATGATACTTTAGAAGAAGTGATAGGCATCCGCCCCTCAAAAGGCTCTTTGGCTGAATATGGCGTCACCTATCGGCAGGTTGACCTGTTAAATGATGGCTTCTTTGATTGGGAGGGAATCAGGACGGCAATTCATGATCGCACGAAACTGATTACCATTCAGCGCTCCAAGGGTTATCAGACCAGACCCACCTTGTCGGTTGAAAGGATTGGTGAATTAATTGCTTTTGTAAAGGAAATTAAGCCGGATGTTATCTGCATGGTGGATAATTGCTATGGTGAATTTGTAGAAATCAGGGAACCTTCCGATGTCGGTGCTGATATGGTAGTGGGATCCCTGATTAAAAATCCGGGTGGTGGATTGGCACCCATCGGCGGATATATCGCCGGTAAGAAAGAATATGTGGAACAGGCAGCTTTTCGTCTGACTTCTCCCGGATTGGGCAAAGAGGTTGGTGCTTCACTGGGAATCTTAAGTTCCTTTTACCAGGGTCTCTTTCTGGCCCCTACGGTAACTGCCGGAGCGTTAAAGGGTGCCGTATTTGCCGCAAATATTTATGAAAAACTTGGTTTTCAAGTAGTGCCTGACGGAACGGAATCCCGCCACGATATTATTCAGGCCGTTACCTTCGGTACACCGGAAGGAGTCATTGCCTTTTGTCAGGGTATCCAAAGTGCTGCCCCCATTGACAGTCATGTAACCCCCGAGCCATGGGATATGCCCGGCTACGACAGTCCGGTAATCATGGCGGCGGGAGCTTTTGTTTCCGGTTCATCCATCGAACTCAGTGCGGACGGGCCTATTAAGGAGCCCTATGCGGTTTATTTTCAAGGCGGTCTGACCTGGCCCCATGCCAAAATGGGCATTTTAAAAACCTTGCAGAAACTGACGGAGCAGAACATAATTGATGACGATTTCAGTCGTTTTATAAAATAATTTATGGAATTTTTAAGAAAATTTTTCCCTGAAATTGGTATACATAATTTACGGTTTGTGTTAATATGATTAATAGTTGTGGGTACAGAAGAGGAGGTGCGATATGCGCAAAAATAATTGGGCATGCTTTCTGCTGATTCTTGCCGGTATTGTGATCGGCGGTTTCATCGGAAACCTTTTTCCCAGTACATGGCTTAATTTCGGGCAGACCTTTGGTTTGGCAAGTCCCATCGTCTTCGACATCGGGATTTTATGCATTACCTTTGGCTTAACCATTAAGATAACCATTGCCAGTATCATCGGCATAGCAATAGCCATTGTTGTTTACAGATTGATTTAAAAGCTTCCTTACGGGCGGGATGGAGAGAGAACGCTTAGGTGAGGACAAGCAATGCAAAAAAATTATGAGAATGGTCCATATGATAAGTTTTTAAAGTATGGTCCGGCCAGTCTGTCAGAGGCTGAATTACTGGCCATTATCCTGCGAACCGGTACGAAAGAATGCTCTACCGTAGATCTCGGAGCGCAGATCCTTTCATTAGCCGGCGGGGGTCATCAGGGACTTAACAGCCTTCATCATGTATCCTTAGAGGAATTAATGAGTATCAAAGGAATCGGTCAGGTAAAAGCCGTTAAGATTCGCTGTCTCACGGAATTTGCCATGCGGATGGCCAGGGAAAGTGCCGGCGAGCGGTTAAGTTTCGACAGTCCGCAGTCGGTAGCGGAGTATTACAAAGAGACCTTGCGCCATAAAGAGCAGGAGACGGTGGTGTTACTGCTTTTGGATAACAGACTGCATTTGCTGGAAGAACATATTTTGTCTTTAGGCACCGTAAAAGCAGCACTGTTATCACCACGGGAAGTTTTTATTAAAGCATTGCGGGCACAAGCTGTCTATTTGATGCTTTTGCATAATCATCCCAGCGGTGATATTACTCCCAGCGGGAAGGACAAAGCGATTACGCAGCAAATCAATGATGTGGGTAAAATGATGGATATTCCCCTGTTAGATCACATTATAATTGGAGATAATAAATATATCAGTTTTAAAGAAGCAGGTTTATTATAGAAAGGAGCTTTATTTTGGCTAACAATTTATACGGTATTGATCTTGGTACCAGCAATATAAAGATTTACAGTAAATCAGATGATGTGATTCTGGTGGAAAAGAACATGATTGCCATCGAAAACAAGAATACATTATTTGCATACGGAGATTCGGCATTTGATATGTACGAAAAAGCACCGGGGAATATTCATATTTCTTATCCTTTGTGCAACGGTGTTATTGCCGACATTAAAAATATGGAGATGCTGATTAAATATTTCATCAGTGATCTGTCCAAAGGTAATGTGAAACCGGCAGATTATTTTATTGCTGTTCCCACGGATATTACCGAAGTGGAGAAAAGAGCCTTTAAGGATCTGATTCATGAGGCAGGTGTCAAGGCCAAACGGATCATGGTTGTGGAAAAAGCCATTGCCGACGGGCTTGGTATGGATATTGATGTGAAGAATTCACAGGGTGTACTGATGGTCAATGTGGGATATGACACTACCGAAATTTCCATTTTATCGTTAGGCGGTATTGTTTTAAGCCGTCTGATTAAGATCGGTGGTTTGAAATTTGATGATGCTATCCGCAGTACCATTCGCCGGGAATTCAGTCTGATCATCGGTGGTAAAACTGCCGAAAAAGTAAAAATTGATTTAAAAGAACTGGAAGAATCGGGGCAGGATGCAGTGGTTTATGGCCGCGATATCGTAACCGGACTGCCGGTTGAACGAGGCATTCCCACCAAATTGATTGACGAGGCATTAATTGAACATTTCCGAACCATTATTGATAATGTAAAAGTTATTTTGGAACGGACTCCTCCCGAATTGGCGGCAGATATTTATCGCCACGGAATATATTTAACAGGCGGTGCTTCACAGGTTAGTCATTTTGCGGAACTTATGCGTAAAGGAACCGGACTGAATGTCAATGTCTCCGAAAACCCCATTACCAGCGTAGCAGTAGGCCTTTCCAAAATTATTAAGGATGATAACTATAAATCAGTGGCATATGCAATTGAAGGAATGAGCAAATGAGTCCAATAGTAAAGAAAAAAGGAGAGAAGTTTACACTACCGGGTAAATATCTCCTTTTTATTTTAACAATCC
>JAVBSL010000037.1:0-9830 GCA_031556725.1 Lachnospiraceae bacterium
AAAAAATAAAATATATTTAATCGGCTTCGCCGCAAATTTTTATAGATTTGTCAAGCGGTTTGAGAAAAAAAGTGGGTGATTTTTAAAATAAAGGAATGAAAAGCCTTGAAAAATGGGGCTTAGAAATTCCGAGAACTTATCAATATCAAGGGGAGGAAATTACCTGCCGTTCAGGAGGATACGAATGGATCAGCCCGGGCGAAGGAGAAGATTCTGGCTGGTCCCAGAGCCGTAACCATGATTGTTAAGGATGTAACGGATAAAGGTATCTCGGTGGTATTTGAAAACAGTACAGACGAAGCGATTATATATGGGGAAGACTATTCTCTGGAACTAAAAAAAGATGGTATATGGCAGGAACTACCTTATGTACCAGGCGAAGTAAAAGGGTACCATGACTTGGCGTATATGGTTTTACCGGGCAAGACATCCGAGTGCGTTATAGATTATCAGTGGCTATACGGAAAGCTCGAAAAGGGTGAATATCGGATTATCAAAAATATTATGATAAGAAAAGACGTACCGGCAGGGGAAACTGTGATTCTGCCAGAGGAAAAGGTGATTCTGACAGCAGAATTTACGGTTACCACTTGACAAAACTAAAAATTTTTCCTAGAATCAATGTAAATCATGAATAGCAACCGGCGTTGAAGAGGGTTAGTACAGATTGCTCACGTCCCAGAGAGAGGATCACCTGCTGTAAGATTCTTACGAAGAGGATTTGGAACCTGCCTTGGAGCCTTGTATGAAAATACAACGTAGAACCGGCGTTAACGGTCAATGAAGGAGAAAAATCCAGCCAAAGCGGTTGGGTGATTAATTAGGGTGGTACCGCCGAGATTTCGGTCCCTTACGAGGGTGGAATCAGGTGTGCCGCCCTTTGTTGTCCGATAAAATAATAAAAGGAGAAAGAAAATGGCTGACAAAAAATTAGTAGAAGCGATTACGTCCATGAACGAAGACTTTGCCCAGTGGTATACCGATGTGGTAAAAAAGGCAGAGTTGATCGATTATTCCAATGTAAAGGGTTGTATGGTCATTAAGCCTGCCGGTTATGCAATCTGGGAGCTGATCCAACGGCAGCTTGATGATATGTTCAAAGCAACCGGAGTGGAGAATGTCTATATGCCCATGTTTATTCCTGAGAGCCTTTTGGAGAAGGAAAAAGATCATGTGGAGGGTTTTGCCCCTGAGGTAGCCTGGGTGACCCATGGGGGCTTAAATCCTTTACAGGAGCGGATGTGTGTCCGTCCTACTTCGGAAACCCTGTTCTGCGATTTTTACAAGGGTGATATTCATTCTTACCGTGACCTGCCCCGTGTTTACAATCAGTGGTGCAGTGTGGTACGCTGGGAAAAAGAAACCAGACCTTTCCTTCGTTCCCGTGAGTTCTTATGGCAGGAAGGCCATACCGCTCATGCAACGGCCGAGCAGGCCCAGGAACGCACCGAACAGATGCTGAATGTGTATGCCGATTTCTGTGAACAGGTTTTGGCCATTCCCGTGGTAAAAGGACGTAAGACCGAAAAGGAAAAGTTTGCCGGAGCAGAAGCTACTTATACTATAGAAGCGTTGATGCACGACGGTAAGGCTTTGCAGTCAGGCACCAGCCATAACTTCGGAGACGGATTTGCCAAAGCATTTGACATTCAGTTTACCGATAAAGATAATACTTTGAAATATGTTCACCAGACCTCCTGGGGCATGTCCACCAGAATCATCGGTGCTATTATCATGGTTCATGGAGATGATTCCGGTTTGGTTCTGCCTCCTAAGGTAGCGCCTACCCAGGTAATGATTATCCCGATTCAGCAGAAAAAAGAAGGGGTTTTGGAGAAGGCTTTTGAATTAAAAGATAAATTAAGCAATTTCCGGGTTAAAGTAGATGATTCCGATAAGAGCCCCGGCTGGAAGTTTTCCGAGCAGGAGATGCGCGGTATTCCCATCCGTGTGGAAATCGGTCCTAAAGATATCGAGGCCGGTAAATGCGTTATCTGCCGTCGGGATACCAGGGAAAAAATCGAAGTAAGCTTAGACGAATTAGAACAGAAGGCAGGAGAAGTACTTCAGGCTATTCAGCAGGATATGTTAGAAGCCGCTGTTAAGCATCTGGAAGAGCATACTTATGTAGCTGCAACCAAAGAAGAGTTTATTAAGACCTTTAGTGAAAAAACCGGATTTGTAAAAGCTATGTGGTGCGGGGAAAGAGAATGCGAAGAAGCCATCAAGGAAGATATGGCAGTCAGCAGCCGCTGCATGCCTTTCCATCAGGAATGTCTTTCCGACACATGCGTATATTGCGGAAAACCTGCTAAGAAAATGGTTTATTGGGGCAGAGCATATTAATAACAGGAGGAGAACGTATGCAGATATCCATGCCGGATAAAGTGAAAAATATTATTGAGACCATACAGGCAGCAGGATATGAAGCATATGCGGTAGGGGGGTGCGTCCGAGATTCCATTCTGGGAAGAGAACCGGATGACTGGGACATCACCACCTCCGCCAATCCCTTGCAGATAAAAAATTTGTTTCGCCGGACTATCGATACAGGTATCCAACACGGTACAGTGACGGTTATGCTGGGTGAGGAAGGCTTTGAAGTTACAACTTACCGGATTGACGGAGATTATGTAGACGGCCGCCATCCCAGAGAAGTAACCTTTACCGCTAATCTGACAGACGACTTGAAACGCCGGGACTTTACCATTAATGCCATGGCTTATAATGATCAGGACGGACTGATAGATGTATTTTGCGGACTGGAGGATATGGAAAGTGGCATTATCCGCTGTGTAGGTGCACCGGAAGAACGTTTTTCGGAAGATGCCCTGCGTTTGATGCGGGCTGTCCGGTTTTCGGCCCAGCTGGGATATGCTATTGAAGAGGAAACCCAAGCAGCTATGAAAGCACTGGCACCGAATCTGCAAAATATCAGTGCCGAACGGATTCAAACCGAACTGGTGAAGCTGGTAACCTCGCCTCATCCGGATTACTTACGAATGGCTTATGAAACCGGTATTACCGGCCAAATTTTGCCGGAGTTTGATCTTTGCATGGAAACAAAACAAAACAATCCCCACCATTGCTACCCGGTGGGAGAACATATTTTGAAATCAATGGAGCAGACCGAACCGGAGAAAGTTTTGCGTTTGACGATGCTTTTTCATGATATTGCCAAGCCTTTGACGAAGACCACGGACAAAGACGGTATTGACCATTTTTACGGACATCCGGAACAAAGCGAAGAGCTGACGGTAAGAATTTTAAAACGGTTAAAGTTTGACAATGATACGCTTCACAAAGTATCCAAGCTGGTAAGATTCCATGATTATCGGATAAAACCGGAAGCCAAATACGTCCGAAGAGCAATTAATATGATCGGTGAGGAACTGTTTCCGCTCTTGTTTAAAGTAAATGCAGCGGATCTGGCTGCGCAAAGTGACTATAAGCGGGAGGAAAAGAAGACCCGCCTGAAAGAACTGCAAAAGGTATATGAAGAGATTCTGGCAGCAGGAGACTGTGTGTCCTTAAGAAGTCTTGCCATAACCGGAAAGGATATGATCGCAGCCGGAATGACTCCCGGAAGAGAAATGGGAGAAGTCTTACAGAGGCTGTTGGCAGATGTAATCGATAACCCGGAACACAACAAAAAAGAATATTTGTTACAAGCAGCATTTGACAGGTAATACTTTTGGCAGTGCTCACATAAGATAGGATATGACTTTTATGTGGGAGGTATGCTTGTGAATGACAGAGCTGTCAGTTTGCTTGAAAACTATGATATAGAAGTGCTTCGTACCTGGAAAGGGCGGGGCGCTATTCTTTGTGAATCAGACAAAGGAATTTTAATTTTTAAGGAATATACGGGTCCTCGTGAAAAAGTCCTTTTTCAAGATGCGCTGCTTAACAAAGTGGCAATGCAGGGCAATATGAATGTTGAAAGTATTCTTAAGAGCAGGGAAGGCGAGCTTTTGGTTGCTGATCAGGATGGCATTCATTACATACTGAAAACCTACTTTGCCGGCCGGGAATGCAACGTGCGTGATATGGAAGAGTGTAAAAAGGCGGTGCGTACACTGGCCTGTTTTCATAAAGCATCTGATCTTACCGGAATGGAGATTATGACGGGAAGGGTACCTTTTCAAATAGAAAAGGAATATGAGAAGCATAATAAGGAGCTTAAAAAGGTCCGAAGATTCTTAAAAGAGAAAAGTCAGAAAACGGATTTTGAGATTTATCTGATGAAATCTTATGATTACTTCTTTAATCTGGCCTTGCAGGTAACCGAAGAACTTCATTATTATTCTCAGGAAGAAAAGCGGGACCTCCCGGGAATTGTCTGTCACGGTGATTATCAGTACCATAATATTTTGGTTGGGGATAATAATTGGAGCCTGATTAATTTTGAAAAATGCATTATTGATAATCCGGTTCGGGATTTATATCTGTTTATGCGGAAATTGCTGGAGAAAAGTAATTGGTCGCAAACTGTGGGAGAGGATTTGCTTTCAGCTTATCTGGAGGAGCGCACCTTGCGTGAAGCAGATCATATTCAACTCTATTACCGGTTATTTTATCCTGAAAAATTCTGGAAAATCGTCAACTTTTATTTTAACTCCGGAAAATCGTGGATTCCGGGAAAAAACATGGAAAAACTAGAAAAATTAATTGACCAGGAAAGGGATAAACAGCTTTTTTTGGAAACATATCGTACTAATTACAGGCTATTCTAATCAGAAAACTTATGTTATACTGATATACGCAAAGAGAGGAAGAGCAATATGAAAAACCATAAGAAAAAAATAAAAAACATATTATGGATATTGTGTGCCGGGATTAGTCTGACCGGCTGCAGCAGTATTGGGTTGGCACATGAGGCGACTTTTGAGAGTGCTTTTGAAAATACGGAACAGGTTCCGTATTCCACCGTTGGTATGTATGACTCTGCCGATACGGCGATTGTAAAAATGGTAAGTGCTGAAGAACAAAAAGTTACATTAATTAATATAGAAATGGGTAAGGACTATACCCTGGCTTATGATGGGGCAACACTGGTCAGCGATAAATATGATAATGCCATGTCAATGCCTCAGGTACAGATCGGCGATATCGTTGATGTTTGCTTTATGAAGGAGAGCAAGAGGCTGGCAAGTATTAAGCTTTCCGATCAGGCTTTTACCTATGAAGCTATTTCAAAGTACAGTCTGAATGGCGGAAATGGAAGTGCCGTTATCGGAGACGGAACTTACCGGATTATGAACAGTGCCCTGATTGTTTCGGAGGGGAAACTGGTAGAAACGGCAGATGTTATAGCCAGGGATGTTGTGACTATTAAGGGAATCGGGCATAATATTCTCAGTATTATAGTGGATAAAGGACATGGATACTTGCGGCTTAAGAATGACGCCTATGTGATCGGCGGATGGATCGAGGTAGGCCAGAGTGTTATTCAGGAGATAACCGATGGAATGCTTTTAACCGTACCGGAAGGCAGTTATGATGTACATATTACCAACCGGGGGATCGATACGGTCAGAAAGGTGACGGTGGAAAGAAACAAAGAAGCGGTTATTGATTTGGGCGATATTGAAATAGAAGAAGTTCAAATCGGAAAAGTATATTTTACAGTGACTCCTTCAACAGCTACGGTTTATGTGGATGGGGACAAGGCTGATATCGGCAAAGCAGTGGAAATGGACTATGGATTGCATCAGATAATCTGTGAAGCATCCGGATACGATACCATTACCCAGTACATCAAGGTGAGCCAGGAAATAGCCAGTGTAACCATTACCATGGATGAAACAAGCAGTAACAGCAATGATAACAATACAAATAACGGTAACATATCGGGAGTGTCGGAAAATAGTCTGACAACCGGTGCTTATCAAGTTTATATTGACTCGCCCAGAGGAGTGGAAGTTTATCAGGACGGTGTTTATATGGGTATCTCACCGGTAAATTTCACTAAGGTTGCCGGAAGTCATACTATTACACTGCGTAAAGAAGGTTATATTACCAGAAGCTATACCATTCAAATTGATAACGAGAACAGTGATGTCACGTATTCATTTGCGGAACTTGAAAGGACATCAAATTCAGTCA
Organism: Lachnospiraceae bacterium; assembly: GCA_031556725.1. GTDB lineage: Bacteria > Bacillota > Clostridia > Lachnospirales > Lachnospiraceae > UBA935. The sequence continues at coordinate 6,109 of JAVBSL010000037.1, forward strand.
GTGAAAATAGTAGCAGAACCCAAAAAGATGTCAGCGCCAACAGCTTAAGTGAAAATTCACTAAAATAACGGTAAAATAAGGATAAAAAGGTAAAAATTCCTTGACAAACCGTTTGAAAAAAGATATATATATTTATAGACGTTTCAAAAGAGAAACATCGAATTTAAAATAAACTCAGATTAGAGGAGGAGTTCGCAATGAACAAAACGGAATTAGTAGCAGCTATGGCTGAACAAGCTGGATTATCCAAAAAAGACGCAGAGAAGGCATTAGCAGCCTTTACTAATGTTGTAGCAGATGCATTAAAAAAAGATGAGAAGGTTCAATTAGTTGGGTTTGGTACTTTTGAAGTTTCCAAGAGAGCAGCCAGAGAAGGAAGAAATCCTCAGACAGGTGCAGTTATGAAAATTGCTGCTTCTAAAGCTCCCAAATTTAAAGCTGGTAAAGCTTTAAAGGATATGGTTAACTAATTTAGCGATTATCCCTAAGAACCTGTCTTTGGACAGGTTCTTTTTCTTATAAGGGCAGAATGGAGAGTTTATGCGGTTAGATAAATATTTAAAGGTTTCCAGATTGATTAAGAGAAGAACGGTAGCTAATGAAGCCTGTGATGCAGGGCGGGTGATGATCAATGAGAAACCTGCCAAGGCATCGGCGATTGTAAAACAGGGAGATATTATCACCATTCAGTTTGGAAATAAAGAGGTTAAGGTAGAAGTGCTGGATGTTCAGGAAACAGTCAGGAAGGAAGAAGCAGCCGAACTGTTTCGTTATATTTAAGTAGAATAATATTCATAAAATAACAAGCTCTCTAATATACTTTTTTATAAGAGTATATTAGGGAGTTTTATTATGGAAGACTTAAACAGCGTAAAACAGCGTACACATAAACTGATGCTTACCAATCGAAGGACATGTACCATCAATGGCGTTAATGACGTGCTGTCTTTTGATGTCAGCGAAATTATTTTGGAAACGGATCAGGGCATGCTGATGATCAAAGGGAGCGAGCTGCATGTCAGCCGGCTGACCCTGGAAAAAGGAGAGGTGGATATAGACGGTAAGTTCGATAGCTTTACCTATTCGGAAACGGCCGGATATGCAGCCAAAGGAGAATCCCTGTTATCAAAATTATTTAAGTAGGTGAAGCATGAGTCAGGATATTTTATTTGAAGTAAATTTTTTTCTTCACTCATTTTTACTGGGTGCGGTAATTACCTTCGTATATGACTGGTTCCTGATTCTCAGGCGCAGCATCCGCCATAATTTATTGGCAATCTCCGTGGAGGATATGATCTTTTGGATTGCCTGTGCACTGGGGGTTTTCTATATGCTATACCGGGAAAATAATGGAATTTTGCGGTGGTTTGCTGTTCTTGGAGCAGCCATCGGTATGTTGGCGTATAAAAGATTGATCAGCACTTTTTTTGTAAACTTTATATCATCTTGTATTCTGAAAGTTTTTTCGGTCATATGTAAAGTGATATTCTTAGTCCTGAAGCCGATTATTTATGCCGGTAAAAAAGTGATTGCATTTCTTGGATTTATCAAGAGAAAAGTGCATATTTTGGCTAAATTTGTTAAAAAGAAGTTGACGGTTCAGTTAAAACTGATTAAAATGATATTATGTAAACAAAAAAAGAAAAAGGAGAGCGGCAATGGCAAGAAGAGTGGCGTACCGCAAAAAACGTCAGAATAGATTCAGTATGTTTCTGGCAGCAACGGTAGTGCTGATGCTGTTAGTCGTGGTTGCAGTGGGAAGTGTTTCTTTAAAAGAAAAAAAGGCCTTCTATGCACAAAAGGAACAGGTGCTGGCAGAGCAGATTGCGTCCGAGGAAGGCCGGCAAAAAGAAATAGAGGAACAGGAAAAGTATACCCATACGATGAAATATGTAGAAGAAATGGCACGGAAAAAATTGGGACTGGTATATGAAGGTGAGATTATTTTCCGCCAGGAGGATTAAGAGTATAGATGCAGAAGGCAAAAGGCTTTCTGCATTTTTTGTCGGAAAATTTTTAAGGAACACACCCTTGTTTTGACACAGAAGTAAGAAAAATTTTTGTATAATAACTCCCGCGAAGCTTAAACCTAAAATCAAGCTTGCAGAACCGGGAGGAGATTTTATGCGTGAAAAGGAGTCCTTTGAAAATATATTGCCCGAATACGGAAGGCGAAAGTTATTGATGTATGCTGATTCCATCAGGGAGCTGGCCAGTACCTTTGGGGATGTGGACAAGCAGGAGGAAACCGAAATTTTATTGGCCGATAGTGAAGACCGAAAAGACATCTTATGGCAAAGAAGAATGCAGGAAAACAAAGGAATTATGGCCGAACATCTTCAGGAAATGGCTCAAATTATGACTAAGGTGGCGGAAGAATCAAGACGCTATGTGTCTATGGGGGAGCGGCGCTATAAACAGATTGCCCATGCTTTAAAAGAGGTGGGGATTCAGGTAAAGGATATCTACATATTAGAAAACGAAGCGGGGTATACGGAACTGTCTCTCGTTTTACGAAGCGGCAAAGGAACCAGTACCGTGAGTGTGGAAGAAATTGGGGATATGGTTTCGGTATTGATAAATGATGTTATGGTGCCATCCGCCAACAATCCTTTTTTTGTCAGTCAGGAATGGAAAACATTTTACTATGTAGAAGCGGCGCGCTTCCATGTATTGACAGGAGTAGCCAAGGCAGTAAAAGAAACGGAAACAATATCCGGTGACAATTATGCAATATTTGAAACGACTCCGGGGAATCTCACCGCGGTATTATCCGATGGCATGGGTTCAGGGGAAAAGGCCTGCCGGGATAGTTCGCTTATTGTTGAGCTGATGCAAAAATTTCTGGAAGCGGGATTCCAGAAGGAAGTGGCTGTTCAGATGATAAACAGTGTGCTTTTAGCCAGTTCTGAAACCGGAAATATGTCTACTTTGGATTTATGTGAAATAGATTTATATACCGGGTACTGCGAATTTGCTAAAATCGGTTCAGCAAGTGCCTATATCAAACGGGAGCATATGGTTGACAGGATTTCGGCCGGGAATCTGCCCCTGGGGATTTTCAACCGTCCGGATATGGAGATCGTGAAACGGCGTCTGATTGATGGAGATTATATTGTAATGGTTTCGGATGGCGTTTTGGATGCCCTGTCTCAGGGAATGGGTGAAGATATGATGTCAGAGCTGATTGGCGGGACGGATCTGAAGAATCCCGGGGAAATCGCCAATGCGCTTTTGAATTTTTGTATCCATCAAAGTAAGGGAAAGATCAGAGATGATATGACTGTTCTGGTAATCGGTATTTGGGAAAAGGAAGCGCATTGATTTTTGGATTGGTATCGGATATAGTATAGATATGTTAAAAAAAATCAAGGCCTATGTTGAAAAAAATCATATGCTTGTACCCGGTGACGTGGTAGTTGCCGGTGTATCCGGAGGAGCAGATTCTGTCTGCCTCCTTTTTGTGCTTTTGGAACTGCAAAAGGAAATACCCTTTACATTGTCGGCGGTTCATGTGAATCATGGTATCCGCCAGGAGGCCGGAGAGGATGCCGCATATGTACAGAGGCTATGCCGGGAACAAGAGATACCCTGTTATCTTTATGAGACCGATATAAAGAAACTGGCCAGGGAGAAGGGTCTTTCGGAGGAAGAAGCAGGAAGAGAGTTTCGTTACCGGTGTTTTCAGGAGGTGTTGGAGGGGCAGAAGGCAGTATCAGGAA
>JAVBSL010000013.1:0-141556 GCA_031556725.1 Lachnospiraceae bacterium
AAAGCCGAAAACCTTGATTTTACAGGGTTTTCGGCGTTGTTTCTGGCGTCCCCGAGACGATTTGAACGTCCGACCCCTCGCTTAGGAGGCGAGTGCTCTATCCACTGAGCTACGGAGACATCTATTAAATTTTCGGACTTGCAACACTTTCCTTTTTTCCTAAGGGGATTGTTTCTACGTGACCTTAGGAGGGGCGTGTTATATCCACTTAACTACGGAAACTAATTAAAACAATCTATTCAGGAAAATTGATAAACCCCTGCATCCAAACCGTTCCTTTAAAACGCCGTCCGACCTGCGGTTCACCAAGTAAATCCTTTTCATTGATACAGATATCTAACATTAAATCATTGCTGTTGATCAGCATCTGGCAGATACCTTCACCGGTCATGGTATTTTTAACCTGCCGGCATTCCATAATTTCACCTAAGATAGAATATTGATCACACTCTACTCCATAAGGCATTAAGTAAGTATCCACTAAGCTAAACACATCTTCGGTGTGAATTTTCCTGGATATTACGGTATAAGTATCCATATCCTCCAAGGTAAGATTTTCAATAGCATCTTCATCACCTTTTCTGGCAGCAGCAATGAGATTTCCACGGTTAATGGATGCTTTATTGACCTTCTTCTTATCATTTTCATTCTTAATTATGGGCATCATTATTGTACCACTAAGAGACAATCCTGACAAGGTCAGAGTTGTTCCTCTGACAGGTAATTTCCCCGAATTTTGAATTTTAACATAGGGTATCATGTTTTGTAAATAGAAGATAAGAGAAACCCCTACCCGGATGTCATCACACACCCCGGCGTAAGATTCCTGCGCCGCATGGCGCTCAACCGATACATCTTCTTCCGTACTGATAAGTGAACCCCGCATATAGGGATAATAATATTCGTAGATAAACTTATCTTCTTCGTCAAACTCTCCGCAGACAGTAACTCCGATATTTTCAGCAAAATCCTTGCTGAACTCTGCCAGTATAATATCTTCATTATTACTTGTATAAGCACGTTCTGATGCAGATACTACGATATCGGTCAGTAACTGTCTTAATTCTTTTCGGTCCTTCAAATTACTAAAGCCTATGGCGCGCATATATTTATGCAAGAATTTCACCTCGCTTTCAGAAGACATTCTTTTCCACCCATATAAGGTTGTAAAACAGCAGGAATTCTGACAGAACCGTCAGCCTGCAAATTATTTTCCAAAAATGCAATCAACATTCTTGGAGGAGCAACTACCGTATTATTTAGTGTATGCGCAAAGTACTTTCCGTTTTCACCATTAACACGAATTTTTAATCTTCTTGCCTGTGCATCGCCAAGATTTGAGCAGCTTCCTACTTCAAAATATTTTTTCTGCCTGGGAGACCATGCCTCCACATCAAAAGATTTTACCTTTAAATCAGCCAAATCTCCGGAGCAGCATTCCAGCGTTCTTACGGGAATATCCATGGAACGGAATAAGTCCACCGTATTCTGCCATAATTTTTCAAACCAGGCAGCGGATTCCTCCGGTTTACAGACCACGATCATTTCCTGCTTTTCAAACTGATGGATACGGTATACTCCTCGCTCCTCCAGTCCGTGAGCGCCCTTTTCTTTACGAAAACAAGGTGAATAGCTGGTCAGGGTTTGAGGAAGCTCTCCCTCCGGTATAATAGTATCGATAAACTTACCGATCATGGAATGTTCGGAAGTACCGATTAAATACAGATCTTCTCCCTCAATCTTATACATCATGGCATCCATCTCAGCAAAACTCATAACGCCGGTTACCACATTGCTGCGAATCATAAAAGGCGGAACACAATAAGTAAATCCTCGATCGATCATAAAATCTCTGGCATAAGAAATAACTGCTGAATGTAATCTGGCAATATCACCTATCAGGTAATAGAAGCCATTGCCGGCAACTTTTCTGGCACTATCAAGTTCTAAGCCTTTAAAGCTTTCCATTATTTCCGCATGATAAGGAATTTCAAAATCCGGCACCACCGGTTCCCCGTACTTGGTCACCTCAACATTTTCCGAATCATCTTTTCCGATGGGAACACTGGGATCAATAATATTTGGAATGCTCATCATTATTTTGGTAATCTTTTCTTCCAGCTCTTTTTCTTTTTCTTCTAATTCCAAAAGACGTTTTGCGCCTGCTGCCACTTCGGCCTTTTTTGCTTCTGCTTCCTCTTTTTTCCCTTGTGCCATTAAAGTACCGATCTCTTTAGAGATTTTATTCCGATTGGCACGAAGATCATCCGCTTCCTGTTTTGTATTTCTGCTTTCTGCATCAAAAGCAATTACTTCATCCACAAGAGGTAATTTATTGTCCTGAAATTTCTTCTTAATATTTTCCTTAACCATCTCCGGATTTTCTCTTAAAAATTTAATGTCTATCATGCTGATACCTTGCCTTTCAACTCATTATTCTACTACTTTTTCAATAAAAATATTATTTACTCTAATCAGATTTATCTCCTGGGGCTTACTTAGATTATTTCCCTTTTTGTCTTTAATAATCTGAACAACCGGTCGATCGGGAAACTCTTTATTTTGTCTGATTACCATTCCAGTTTCGCCATTATTCATTAAGACATAACTACCTACCGGATAAACGGCTGTAAATTCTAAAAATACATCCACTACTTTTTCATCAAACTGAATTCCTTTAAAAATCTTTAGATATTCTACTGCTTCGTATACCTTTACCCGTTTACAGCAAATTCCGCAAATCATCTCATCAAAAGCATCACAAACAGCCACAATCCTTGCTTCCAGAGGAAGGCTTTTCATTCTCAAAGGATACCCGGATCCGTCAATTCTTTCATGATGATACAGTATTATATTCTTAGCCAAATCCGAAATCCATAGCTCGTCTTTCAAAGCAGAATAACCATACACCGGATGTTTTTTATATTCCGCAATTTCCATTTCCGGAATTTGCGATTGATCTTTTCCGGTATAATCATATGCCATATAGCGAAGGCCTATATCATGTAACAGGCACGCTACTCCTATATCGTGTACGATATCTTTTGACAATTGTAATTTTAAAGCAACTAATGTGGCCAAAGTACAGGTACTGATAGAATGTTCATAAATATCCGAACTTCGCTCTTTAATATCATATATTTTTTCGACCACTTCTTCTTCTTCTAAAATATTATATATAATATTATCTGCAGTCTGGCTTAACTTCTCCAGCTCCTGATTATTGGAATAAGTATGTTTCTCTAAAATATCTCTTACTTTTTCTTTAAAAACCTTTTCTACATCCTGTTTCAGAATCACCACTGCTTCGACATTTTTAAATTTTTCATCATGAATATAAACTTCCGAAATACCGAGGTTTACCAATTTATCAATATAGGATTCTGAAAGCATTGTTTCTTCGGACAGTAATATTTTATAATCCGATGTAATGACCGCTCTGGCTAAAACATCCCCATCCTTTAGATTTTCGACTTTACATAGTTTCACGAACTAAAACCCCTTAACTTTTTTGTGTTTTCATGGCAATATTTAAAGCTTGTAATTCTTCTTCCCCCAGAAGAATTGCACATTCACCGGCCGTGATTTCTTTGGTATATGAGTAACATCCTTCGGCACTATGTACAGAGTTAATAATGAAACCATTATTATTCTCATCCAGTAAAGCCAGGGAAAAACTTAATTTTCCACCCATTTGATTAAAGGCATCATACTTAACCAGTCCCATTTTTTGAAATACGGATTCCATGTTTTTATAGATAGTGCGAATATCCTTCTTATTTTTCTCAAGAGCGGTTTTAATAAATTTATTATCTTCATACAGTGCCATAATATCTACTTCCAGTGACTTGGCTGTCTTACCCTGCATAAATTTGTTGTATTTTTTGTTAAGCTTAGAAAATTTGTTAAATTGTATGATAAATAGTATCAGCAACACTATTACCATAACTGTTAGACCAATCAATACATATCCCAGATCTAAATTACCTAAACCCATTTTATTAAAAATGGAACTGTTCATCATTACCTCCATCGTCTTATGTGCATAATTTATATTAGCTATTCATGATTTGAATTAATCTTTCAAGATCATCATGATTGTAAAATTCAATCTCTATTTTACCGGCACCATTACCTTTAGAACTGAGATTTACCTTTGTTCCCAAAGTATTTTTTAATTTTTCCTCAATATCCTGGTAAATAACCTCAAGGCTTTCATCCGTAACAACTGCTTTTTTTACCTTTTCCGGCTTGTTCAAATTTTTAACCAGCTTTTCAACATCTCGCACATTTAGTTTTTCATCAAATATTTTTTGTGCTAAAGTATACTGCTGCTCCGCATCTTCAATTGAAATCAACGCCCTGGCATGTCCGGTAGAAATCATCTCATTAATAATCATCTGTTGAACTTCATCGCATAACTTCAACAAACGCATTGAATTGGTAACTGCTGTTCGGCTCTTAGAAACTCTTTCCGCAATTTCATCCTGCTTTAACTGAAATTCTGTCAGCAAACGTTTATATGCTTGTGCTTCTTCGATAGGATTCAAATCTTCTCGCTGAATGTTTTCAATCAGGGCTATTTCTACTATTTCCTGTTCCGTATAATTCCTTATGATAACCGGAACCTTTTTTAATCCTGCTTTTTTAGCCGCCCGCCATCTGCGTTCTCCCGCAATGATCTCATAATAAGTCTTCCGGTCTTGAACAAGAATCGGTTGTAACAATCCAAACTGTTTTATCGACTCAGCCAACTCTTCTAAAGCATCTTCATCAAAGTTTTTTCGTGGCTGTTCTCTATTTGGTTCCACTTTTGTAATATTAACAAGAGTTTCTCCTTCTTGTTTTTCTTCTTTTACCGGTGTGCTTTTAACAGGTGCTGTTGCGCTGGGAATTAATGCATCTAATCCTTTTCCTAATCCTCTTGCCGCCATAACTATATATCCTTTCTGTTGATTACTTCATCCGCCAGTAACATATAAGCCTCTGCACCTGCCGACTTTGGATCGTACATATTAATAGGCATTCCATAACTGGGTGCTTCTGCTAATCTGATATTTCTTGGTATAACAGTATTATAAACTTTTTGGTTTAAATGGCTTTTTACATTTTCAACTACCTGCATGGACAAGTTCGTTCGAGAGTCAAACATTGTAAATACTACACCCTCCATATCCAATTCAGGATTAAGTCTTTCCTTAACCAAGTTAACTGTATGTATCAACTGGCTTAATCCTTCCAAAGCATAGTACTCACATTGTATCGGAACCAACACCGTATTCGCAGTGGTCATTGCGTTTATTGTTAACATACTTAATGACGGCGGGCAATCTATGATAATATAATCGTATTTATCTTTTACCCAATCAACTTCTTTCTTTAATATGTATTCTTTTTTGTCTACTCCGATCAATTCAATTTCCGCCGCGGCGAGATTAACGTTTGAAGGAATAATTGAGATATTAGAAATTGCTTCTTTGATAATGCATTCTTCTATTGAACATTCCCCTAAAATTAATTCATATATAGTATTTTCTAAATCATTTTTATCAATACCAAATCCACTTGTCGTATTCCCTTGTGGGTCCGCATCAATAACTAAAATCTTTTTATCTTTTTCAGCCAATGCAGCTGATAAGTTAATAGAGGTTGTTGTTTTTCCAACGCCTCCTTTTTGATTTGCAATTGCAATAATTCTTCCCATTTCCTATCCTTTCATCCTCTTCTTAAAGCGGTTTTCCATCTGATTATAGCACTATTCATTATGATAATCCAGTTGTAATTACTGGTTTTCTTTGTTTTTTAATTTGTTTCACAAGAGTACAAAGATAAATAAAAATGTTTCACAGATTTAAATCTACATGTTGTGGTTTTCATGTTTCACGTGAAACATATGTGGTGTTTAAATCAAAAAGAGCCCTTGATGTTTCACGTGAAACATGAATTCCGCAAAACATAAAAGCCCCAATTTTATAACATCTACTAATATAGCTTTATTATATTGTTTCTTATAGCAAAAACTGCAGCTTGTGTACGGTCTGATACATCTATTTTTTTGAATATATTTGATATGTGGTTTTTTACAGTACGTTCGCTAATATTTAAATTAATTCCAATTTCCTTATTAAATAATCCGCTTGCCACCTGTGCTAATATTTCCACTTCTCTCTTTGTTAAGAGCGATAGCTTTTCTTTATCGATATCTCTGTTTATTAATCTTGAATTTAATGCCGGTATTAAACTTGGCTGTATATATGTTTCATTATTAATAATAGAAGTGATTGCTTTCTTAAGTTCGGCAGAACCAGTATCTTTTAAAATATATCCTTCCGCTCCGATATCAACTGCCTTTACTAAATACTCTACTTCATTATGAACTGTTAAAACCAAAACTTTCAGAGGTGTCTTCTTTGCTCTTATCTCTTCCAGTACATCAATGCCATTTTTTCTAGGCATATTAATATCCAAAAGCAGAATGTCCGGATTTGCTGAATTTAATATATCAAGACATTCGATTCCATCGTTTGCTTCTGCAATAACCTCTAATGTTCCGTCAAATTCCAATAGCTGCTTTATTCCTTCTCTCATTAAAATGTGGTCATCCGCCAACATAACTTTGATGCTCATAAAACCTCCCTAACCATTTATCGGTATTGTAATATTTACTATTGTACCACTTCCCCCGCAATTTGAAAACTTATCAATAGATTTTATATTCAATGATCCCTTCATCAATTGAATTATTTCTTCTATAATCTGCAATCCAAAATGCCTTTTTCTTTCCTTTATAGAAAGATAATCAAATCCTTTACCATTATCTTTAATTTCTACATAACATATATTTTCTTTTTTATATACTGAAATTTTTATTTCTTTAGTTTCTGAATGTTTAATAGAATTAATAACGCATTCCTTTATAACTCTATATATGTTTGAAAAAATTAGTTCATTTACTATCGGAATATCCTTCTCCATGTCCAGTTCAATAAATATATTTGATTCATTTTTTAATTTATCAACCAAACTTTGTAAAGCGTCTTTAAATCCTAAATCATCAAATTCCATCGGACGTAAATCAAAAATAATATTTCTAATATCTTCAATAATGTCTTTAATCTGTTTTCCCGCTGTAGCCAATTCTAATTTTGCCCTGACAGGATCTTGATCTATAAACAAAGAACATAATTCTAATACATGAATTAAATGAGTTAGATTTTGCAAAGAATAATCATGCAGATCTCTGGCTATCCTTTGTCTTTCTTTTTCCTGAATATCAAGATTTATCAAATTTCCGGTTTTGTCTTTATGTTCCGAATCCTCGGCTGATGACACTTCTTGCAATGCCGAAAGGTTTTTGTCCAATTTATTAATCTGACTGTATAAGCTTTGATTTTCTTTTTCAATACTTTCTTTTTCGTTCTTATACCCTGCCACTTTATCGGAATAAATTTCTTTTCTTCTGGGTGAAAAAATATCAAAATCAGATTCTTGATTTTCTTTTCCGGAGTTTAAAAAAACATCTAATTCTTGTATTCTTGAGAGATTTCTTTGAATCTTTACTTTTAATTCCAGACTTTCTTCCAAAAAATCCTCTCTAATTTTTTGCAAAATTTCGTCTGCATCTTTTATCATATAGTTTCTCCTTTTATATATATATCATATACTAATTTTACTATTATTGAAAGAAAAATTTTATTTGTAAGTAACGGTATTTTCTATTATAATGTAATTTATAGAAGTAGGAGGAATTGCACATGAAACATAAAATAAAAACAGTCATTATTCTTGCCGGAGTTACAACAGCTACCATCCATGTCCTTAATAAAATTCAAAATTCTCTATGTACTGTAAAGAATTATCTGGGAAGTTCTTATAACAATTATTATGAATGGCGCTTTGGAAAAATCAGATATTCTAAAAAAGGAAACGGTTCTCCAATTGTTTTGGTTCATGATTTAACATGCGGCAGTTCCAACTATGAGCATCACTGTTTATTTGAATCATTATCCAAAACCAATGAAGTATATTCCTTAGATTTACTTGGTTATGGTTTATCAGATAAACCGAATATGACATACACTAATTATCTTTATGTTCAGCTGTTAATTGATTTTATAAAAAACATTGTTGGCAGAAAAACTGATATTATTGCAACCGGTGATGCAACACCCATTGTAGTCATGGCCGGTCATAATGATCCGGAAGTAATTGATAAAATGATTTTTATTAATCCACAAAGCTTATACAATCTTAATCAGATTCCATCTAAACAAACGAAAGCCTTAAAGTTTTTAATAGAAATACCTATAATCGGAACCTTTGTTTATAATATTTTTTCAACAAAATCAATTTTTGAAAAATCCTTCTATAATGAATATTTCTTCAATCCGGCAGAAGCACAGGAAAGGGATATTGCTACTTACCTTGAAGCATCTCATTTACCGAACAAGTCGGATAGTGGTGCTGCAAAATATGTTTTTGCAAGTTACATCGGAAAATATATGAATACCAATATTGTTCATGCATTGAAGGAAATCAACCATAGTATTTATATCATTGCCGGTGAAGAAGAAAAAGATGTTCATACCACTGTTGAAAATTACGAATATTATAACAATGCTATTGAGTCCGTCTTCATTCCAAATACCCGACATCTTCCGCATCTGGAATCACCGGAAGATGTTTTAAAACAGATAGAAGTATTTTTATCTTAATGGTTCTTTTGAAGGAAGCCCTGCCTTTCTGGGATATTTTTTCGGTGTCTTTTTCACCTTTTGAATCCCAAATAAGTTTCGGTAAATATCAGAAGAAGGAAGATTAAACTCAACTTGATCAGAAATTTTACCGCCCAAGACTGTAATTGCGTTTTGGGCGCTTTCTATTTCCTCCGATACCTTCTCTGATTTATAGGAAATAAAGTATCCTCCTTCTTTTACAAAAGGAATACAATACTCTGACAAAGTAGCTAAATTAGCGACTGCTCTGGAAACACATATGTCAAATCCTTCTCTTAGTTTTTCGGGTTTTGCATAATCCTCGGCCCGGCCATGCACAGCAATAATTCCCGATAATCCCAGATCCTCAATTACCTGATTTAAAAACTGAATTCGTTTATTTAAAGAATCCAATAATGTAATATGCAAATTAGGAAAAGCAATCTTTAAAGGTATTCCGGGAAACCCGGCGCCGGTTCCAATATCAATTACCGTAAGTTCCTTTGTTAAATCCAAACCATAACGAACCAGAGAAAGACTATCAATAAAGTGTTTTTTTATTACATCTTCATATTCTGTAATAGCAGTAAGATTTACAAAAGAATTCCAATGGATCAGCAATTCATAATATTTTTCAAATTGTTCCTTTTGTCTGTCATTTAAAACAATTCCCAATTCTAACAAATCTTTTTCAAACATCCGCCTCAGCTCCCATCTGTCTGTTAAATTGTTCCAGATAAACAAGTAATACGGAAATATCTGCAGGAGAGACACCGGAAATACGAGAAGCCTGTCCTACCGAAACAGGATGAAAAGCTTTCAGTTTCTGCCTGGCTTCAATTCTCAAGCTGGGAACATCATCATAATTAATAGCTTCCGGAATTTTCTTTTTTTCCATCCGTTTAAATTGCTTTACCTGTCTTGACTGCCTGACAATATATCCTTCATATTTTATCTCAATTTCTACCTGTTCTTTCACATCATCCGGTAAAGCAGGCCGGTCTTTATCCAAAAGAGTAAGTTTTTCATAATTCATTTCCGGACGGCAAAGCAGCTCCGCCAGATTAGAACCGGTTTTTAAAGCTGCACTGTTATGCTCTGTCAGAAACTCCTGAACATACCCGGAAGCACCCAATTTTGCATTTTTAAGCCTTTCAATTTCCAGTTCAATTTGTCGTTTTTTATTTAACAACATATCGTATTGCTCTTGATTGATCAAACCGGCATGGTATCCTTTTTCTCTAATCCTTAAATCCGCATTGTCCTGTCTGAGCAACAATCGATATTCTGCTCTTGAAGTCATCATTCGATAAGGTTCCATCGTTTCTTTTGTAACCAGATCATCAATCAACACACCGATATAAGCTTCTGAACGATCAAGGATCATTTCTTCTTTTCCCTGAATAAACAGAGCAGCATTTATTCCTGCCACCAATCCCTGGGCGGCGGCCTCTTCATATCCACTGCTGCCATTCATCTGACCGGCACTATATAAACCCTCCACACTCTTAAAATGCAAAGTAGGATACAACTGGTTGGGATTAATACAATCATATTCAATTGCATATGCATTCCGGACAATTTTACAATTCTCCATTCCCGGTACCGTTCGATACATTGCTGTCTGAACATCCTCCGGCATGGATGAGGACATTCCGCTAACATACATCTCATTAGTATGTAAACCTTCCGGTTCTAAAAAAACCTGATGCCTTTCCTTATCCGCAAACTTAACCACTTTGTCTTCAATAGAAGGACAATATCTGGCACCGGTTCCTTCAATAATTCCGGCATACATCGGTGATCTGTCCAAGTTATTTCTGATAATCTTATGAGTAGACTCATTGGTATAAGTCAAATAACAAGATATCTGATCTTTCTGGATATCTGCCGGATCGGTAGAAAAAGAAAAGGGAACGATTCTTTCATCACCAAACTGTTCTTCCATTTTAGAAAAATCAAGACTTCTTCGATCCATTCGGGCCGGTGTTCCGGTTTTAAACCGACGCAGATCAATTCCCAATTCTTTTAAAGAATCCGTCAGATGAGTAGCTGACTGCAATCCGTTGGGTCCGGTATATGTAATCGCTTCACCACAAAGACACCGGGCATTGAGATAAGTACCGGTACACAAAATAACTGCCTTACACTCATAAACAGAACCGGTAAATGTTTTGACTCCCTTTATCTTTTTCAAAGAAGTACTCTGATCCTCTTCAACCAATAAACTGACAACCTCGCCCTGTTTAATTGTAAGATTATCCTGATTCTCCAAAATCTTTCTCATGGAACGACTGTAATCAGCTTTATCTGCCTGAGCCCTTAAAGAATGAACAGCCGGTCCTTTAGAAACATTCAACATCTTCGATTGAATAAAAGTCCTGTCAATATTCTTACCCATCTCACCGCCAAGTGCATCGATCTCTCTTACCAAATGTCCCTTAGAAGTCCCACCGATATTCGGATTACAAGGCATTAAAGCAATACTGTCAACACTTACCGTAAAAATAACCGTCTTCATTCCCAATCTGGCACTGGCCAACGCTGCCTCACAACCCGCATGCCCTGCCCCTACTACACAAACATCCACTTTCTCAATCATTTCCTTTATCCTTTCAGCTTTAGAAGAACGCTCTGCGTTCTTCCAGACGAGATTTTAGTTATTCTTAGGTGCAAAGCACCTTAGTATAACTTCTCGTCTTTTTATTTACCGGTACAAAACTTTGCAAATATCTCATTCACCAAATCTTCTTCTACTTCTTCACCAATAATCAATCCTAAATCTGCATATGCACTCATCATATCAATGGTATAAAAATCCTCAGGCATTTCATCCTCCAGACTTTTCTTTACCAAAAGCATACTTTCATATGCATTCTGAAGAGCTTCTTTATGTCTCATATTCGTAATAAAGACCTCTTCATCCACATTAATTTCACCATTAAAAAACATATCCACAATGGCTTTTTCAAACATATCAAACCCAATATTTTCCTTTGTAGATGTCCTGATGATCTTATCCACCAAATTATCCACTTGTGGATAATTGTTATCCTCATAGTAGTTGATAAGTTCCTCCTCACATATTTTAGATTCTAAATCCGTTTTATTCAACAAAATAATTACTTTTTTATCCTTAATTAAATCCATAATTTCTTTATCATTTTCATCTAAAGGAACCGAAGTATCCACCAAATAAATAATCAGATCAGCATCCAAAGCATACTTCCTGGCTCTTTCCACACCTATCTTTTCAATTACATCATCCGTATTTCTTATCCCTGCCGTATCAATAATATTTAAAACAATCCCATTTACCCTAATTGTTTCTTCCAATACATCCCTGGTGGTTCCGGCAATATCCGTAACAATCGCCCTTTCCTTTCCAGCCAATAAATTCAAAAGCGAAGACTTTCCTGCATTGGGTTTACCCACAATTACAGTATTAATCCCCTCCTTCAAAATCTTACCATTTTCAGAAGCCCTTAATAACTGCTCCATCTTATTCAATACATCATCCACCTTAACACTTAAGGTATCCGTGTAACCATCCAAACTAATATGCTCCGGATCATCCAGTGCCGATTCAATATACGCCACCTGATAAATAATATCTTCCCGCAAAACCCGAATAGACTCCGACACCCGGCCTGTCAACTGATTCACCGAATTCTTCAAAGCAAACTCATTCTTCGACTGAATAATATCCATCACCGCCTCAGCCTTAGCCAAATCAATCCGCCCATTCAAAAAAGCCCTCTTCGTAAATTCCCCTGGCTCCGCCAACCGCGCACCACTTTTCAAAACCAATTCCAACACCCGATTCATCATCATAGCCCCACCATGACAATTAATCTCCACCACGTCCTCTTTCGTATAACTCTTAGGCCCCTTCATCAAAGAAACCATGACTTCATCAACAACCTTCTCCCCATCCTGAATAAAGCCATAACAAATACTATGACTCTTCATTCCCTTAATCTTAGGAAACACCCGACTCACAATCTCAATCGCATCATCCCCACTAACCCTGATAATCCCTATTCCTGAATTAGATACAGCAGTTGCTATCGCAGCTATCGTCTCAGTTTTCATACTCACACTCTTTCTAATAAATAAAAATGTGCACCAGTAGCAGACTTCAGTCTGATAATGGCGCACTTTTTTATTTAATATGTCTTTTTCTTCGGTGTGCGGAGGACAATTATTATACAGTCGCCATCCATAGTCCAATTGCCTCTCAACCTACCTCAACCTATTTCTTCATTGTTACAACAACTCTTCTGAAGGGTTCTTCACCTTCGCTGTGAGTGGTAACATATTTATCACCCTGAAGAATTGAATGAATTACCCGTCTTTCATAAGGATTCATAGGCTCTAAAGAAACAGCTCTTTTTGTTCTCTTAACCTTAAATGCAATATTTTTTGCCAGATTTTCCAATGTTTCTTTTCTTCTTAAGCGATAATTTTCAGTATCAACTTTTACACGAACATAATCATTGCTTTCTTTATTTACTACCAGTGAAACCAGATATTGCAAAGAATCCAGAGTTTGTCCTCTTTTTCCGATTAAAACACCCATTTCTTCGCCACTTAATTCGATATCCATATTTTTTTCTGCTTCATCATACTTAACATCTACTAATACAGTCATATTCATAGCTTCAAAAACATCTTTTAAAAATTCTTTTGCCTTATCTGTAATAGAATCCTCTTTCACCTTTGCTTTAATAACTGTAGGTTTAGAACCGATTCCCAAAAATCCTGAAGAACCTTCTTCAACAACAATATAATCTAATTTTTCACTCACTATACTTAATTTTTGACAAGCCTGTGTAATAGCATCATCTATTGTCCTTGCTGATATTTCGATATAATCCATTTCCATTCCTCCCACACTATTTATTATTTTTTTCATTAAATTGCCTTACCATATTTGCTTTAGAAGCAATACTGCCGGGCTTTGCATTTTTACTGTAATATTCTGTAGATTTTTTTACAGCTTCATCTTTTTCTTCCTGCGACAAAGTCGGTGTTGCCGCAATAGCTGCTTTAGGTGCTGCAGTACCTACATTTCTGGTGCTCATATTAGCATAAGTATTTATTTTCTTAGGATCAATACCTGCTTTTTCAAGCTTCTTATTTCTTTTTTCAACATTCTTCTTAATTAACTCATCCAAATCAATCTTATCAATATGCTTATTAATAATAATCTGCTGAATACTTCTTACTACAGAACCTGCTATCCAGTAGAGGCCCATACCGGCCGGAAGTGAATAACAGAAAAATGCTGACATTAACGGCATCATAGTATTCATCATTTTCATGGACTGTGCCATAGAATTAGCCTGATCATTGCCATTTTGTGCCGGAGCCTGCTGAGGCATCAGTTTAACATTAAGCCACTGTGTAACTGCTGATAAAACAGGAATAGCAAAAGCTGCTATTAAAGCTAACCAAGCAACACCGCCTGCGGCATTCCATGCTTCACTTACCATATAAGAAGGTGAATTTCCGATATTAATACCAAGGAAATTATTATACTTGTCCAATAATCCAAGAGTATTGCTAACATCACCTGATAAAGAAGGATATTTATCAGCAATACTCAAAAATTCTGTACTGGATGCTTTGTTTAATACGTCAATATAAGTATTTTGGATATAACTGGTAACACCGCCTGTAAAAGATTCATTACTGAATTGCTTTACATACATGGCAGAATTTTTAAATCCCTGTAAAAATTCAGCACTTCCTGCCTGGGCTATCATATTATCTACCAGAGGGAAAAAAGCTTCTTTAATTTTACTTACATATGCCGGCATATTATTAATAACACGATACAAAGCAAATAATATAGGCATTTGAATTAACAACTGCACACAGCTACCCGTTGGAGAAACACCATACTTGGCATATACTTCCTGGGTTTCCGCATTCATTGCCTGCATAGATTCATTATCTTTTTTATTTTTGTATTTAGCTTGTACAGCCTGAAGCTCAGGGTTCATCTTGGCAGATAATTTAGAAAACTTCTGTTGCTTAATAGTTAAAGGTAATAAACAAATATAAATAACAATTGTAAATAATATAATTGATAAACCGGTATTTGGAATTTTTATAAAATTCAAAACATTAAATATTGCATCCATTAAATAACCAAGTATATTAGATATAGGTCCTAAAATAGCGCCTTGGTCTTTAGTCAATAAAATTGGCAAAATTTATTTCCTCCTATAAATTGAACTTATTTCTTCTATATTAAATATATTATTATTAACTTACGGCACCGGATCATATCCACCTTTTGAAAAAGGATTACATCTTAAAATCCGCCATAAAGCCAATAACCCTCCCTTAAACGCACCATATTTTTCGACTGCTTCCAATCCATATTCGGAACAACTTGGAAAATAAGGACATTTTGTAGTTTTCATGGGAGAAATATATTTTCTATAGAATTTAATTATGCTAATTAAAATTTTTTTCATATTCTAATATTTTGTGAAGCTTTCCAAGATATAATAAAGAATTTTCTATATCTTTATAAGAAGCTTCCGCTGAACTTACTCTTGCTACGACTACTATATTTAAACCACTATTAAATATATTTTCATGCAGTCGGTAATTTTCTCTTACTAATCTTGTTATTCTGTGTCTTATTATGCTATTTCCCACTTTTTTGCTTACTGATATTCCGAGTTTATTTTTATTAGTGTTATTTTCCATTACATACATAACCAGAAATTTGTTGGCATATGATTTGCCTTTTTTATATACTTCCCGGAACTCGTAATTTTTTTTAAGTGATTCTGAAAATTTCATAAGATTTATATCCTGTCCTGAAATTAAAAGCGAGAAAAAAAGGCCACATAATTGCGGCCTATGCTGATAATACTTTTCTTCCTTTTGCTCTTCTGGCTGCTAAAACTTTTCTGCCGCCGGGAGTACTCATTCTTGCTCTAAAACCATGAACTTTTGATCTTTGTCTTCTTTTCGGTTGAAATGTCATTTTCATCTTTCATGCACCTCCTTTTCTATAACCTTATTATAAGAACCTTATATATAAGGCAGCAAATATTCTGATTTATAACTATTTCATATAGTAGTAACAGGTAAATAACATGTTGATTATAAAGGATTAATCTTTACTCGTCAAGTAAAACAGCCATATTTAATTATTAATAAAATATCAACAAACCAATAAAAACAATATATAGTAACCTATAAATTGCTATATACAAATTATAGGTTACTAAAATAATCAAATTAATTTACCATTTGATATTTTGCCACATTTATATTAATATAGAGTAGAGGTATTTTTGATAACTTGGAGAGGCATGGTTTTTATGGACTTTATTAAAGAAAATTGGAATCAAATTAAAGAAAACGTAAGAAATGAATATGACCTTTCTGATATTTCTTATAATACCTGGGTAAAACCTTTAGATTTTCATAGTGTTAATGAAAGTGAAAAAACAGTAATAATATTAATTCCATCAGATCAGGCACATGCTTTAAAATATATTTCATCAAAATACAAAATATATTTTCAAGTAACTATTTCTGAATTATTAAATGATACTTACGATATTTCTTTTATATTAGAAAAAGATACTGAAAATGATATGCTTTCTAATCCTGGGACCGTTTATAATATCAACTATGAAAATGCCAATCTTAATTCAAAATACAGATTTGATACTTTTGTAGTAGGAAGCAATAATAAATTTGCTCATTCTGCTTCATTGGCTGTAGCCGAATCACCGGGAGCTGCTTATAATCCATTATATTTATATGGCGGACCGGGCTTGGGTAAAACACATTTAATGCATTCTATCGGACATTTTATTTTAGATGAAGATCCGGATACAAAAGTACTTTATGTAACTTCCGAACAATTTACAAATGAAGTAATTGAATCTATCCGTAGCGGTAATGCTGCTAAAATGAATAAATTAAGAGAAAAATACAGAACCGTAGATGTTCTTTTAATTGATGATGTTCAATTTATTATCGGAAAAGAAAGCACTCAGGAAGAATTCTTTCATACTTTTAATGTGCTTCACGGTGCCGGCAAACAAATTATTATTTCTTCGGACAAACCTCCTAAAGAACTGGAAACTCTGGATGAAAGATTCCGTTCTCGTTTCGAATGGGGATTAATTGCGGATATACAACCCCCCGATTATGAAACAAGAATGGCTATTCTTCGTAAAAATGCTGAAAACTATAATAAAAAAATTGACGATGATATTTTCAAATACATTGCCGATAACATTCAATCCAATATTAGAGAATTAGAAGGTGCTTTTAATAAGGTAATTGCTTTTTCAAGATTAAATAAAGTAGATATCAGTATGGATAATGTAGAAGAAGCATTAAAAGATATTATATATCCAAATGAAAACAGAGAAATAACGCCAAAACTTATTATAAATATAGTAGCCGAGCATTATGGTGTCAATCCTGATGATATTACTTCCAAAAGAAGAAACTCTGAATTTGTTCAGCCAAGACAAGTAGTTATGTACCTTTGTCGTATTATGACAGAAGAATCTTATCAAAATATAGGAAAGATTCTGGGGAAGAAAGACCATACCACTGTTATACATGGATATAACAAAATTGAAGAAGAATTACTTACTAATGAAGATCTTAAAAATAAAATAGAAATTATAAAGAAGAAAATAAGTCCTTCATAAATAAAACCGGTTAAGTTATTCACATTTTATTGTGGTTAAGTTGTTAATAATTATTTTAATATAATTTTCATTGTTAATAACTTAGTATAAGCCGAAAGTTATTCCAGCTTTTTTCACAAGTTATTCTAATATAAAAAAAGCATAAAATAGCATTAAAATGATAATATCCACATATCAACAACTACTATTATCTTTACTACTAAATTATTAATATATAATACAGCATAAATTTAAAAATTTATTATTAAAAAAAGAAAGGGAGTTATACACAAATGAAATTAGTATGTTCAAAATCAAACCTATTAAACGGAGTTCAAATAGTATCTAAAGCTGTTCCAAGTAAAACTACTATGTCTATATTAGAATGTATATTGATTGAAGCTAAAGGTTCGGAAATAAAATTGATAGCTAATGATATGGAACTTGGAATAGAAACTATCATTGATGGTAAGATTGAAGAACGCGGCCAGATAGCTTTAGATGCTAAGATATTTTCGGAAATAGTTAGAAAGCTTCCTGACAATGATGTTATTATTGAAACGGATTCTTCTTATAAAACCAATATAACATGTGAAAAAGCTAAATTTACTATTATTGGTAAATCAGGAGAAGATTTTTCTTATTTACCTTCCATCGAAAGAATAGACTCTATTATGTTATCGCAGTTTACTTTGAAAGAAGTAATCAGACAAACTATTTTTTCAATTGCCGATAATGATAATAATAAATTAATGACCGGTGAATTATTTGAAATTAACGGTGATACTTTAAAAGTTCATTCTCTGGATGGACATCGTATATCTATCCGTAAAATTAATTTAAAAAATTCTTATCCAAATAAAAAGGTAGTTGTGCCGGGTAAAACCTTAAATGAAATAAGTAAGATTTTATCAGGAGATACTGATAAAGATGTAAGTATTTTCTTTACTGATAAACATATTGTCTTTGAATTTGAAAATACCACCGTTGTTTCCAGATTGATAGAAGGAGAATATTTTAAGATAGATCAGATGTTATCCAGTGATTTTGAAACAAAAGTAAGTATTAATAAAAAGGAATTTTTAAATTGTATAGACAGAGCAACTCTTTTGGTAAAAGAGGGCGATAAAAAACCAATTATTATTAATATTTTAGATGGTATAATGGAATTGAAAATTAATTCTACTGTAGGAAGTATGAATGAAGAAATTGATATTAATAAGCAGGGAAAAGATTTAATGATTGGTTTTAATCCCAAGTTTTTAATTGATGCTTTAAAAGTAATTGAAGATGAAACGATTGATATTTATCTGGTAAATCCCAAAGCTCCTTGTTTTATAAGGGATAACGAAGAAAAATATATTTATTTGATTTTACCTGTTAACTTTACAACAGTAGTATAATAGGTGAATTATGGAATCTATAAAATTAAGAGAAGAATATATTAAATTAGGACAGGCTTTAAAAGCAGCAGGTATGGTTGGTTCCGGTGTGGATGCCAAATTTGTTATTCAGGATGGTCTGGTTAAATTAAATGGATCGGTTGAAGTACAAAGAGGTAAGAAATTATATGATGGAGATATTATAGAATTTGATGGCCGGCAAATTAAAATAGAAAAGTAGGAAAATATGATTATTAAATCGTTGGAGCTTGCTAATTTTAGAAATTATGAATCTCTTACTATTGATTTTAGTGAAGGTACTAATATTCTTTATGGTGATAATGCACAGGGTAAAACTAATATTTTGGAATCGATCTATATATCCTCTACAACAAAATCTCATAAAGGAAGTAAAGATAAAGATATCATTAATTTTAATGAAGAAGAAGCTCATATCAGAACTTATATATTGAAAGATGATGATGAAACAAAAGTAGATATGCACCTGAGGGGTAATAAATCCAAAGGAATTGCTATAAATAATCAAAGAATAAAAAAAGCTGCAGATCTTCTTGGTTTATTGAATGTTGTATTTTTTTCTCCTGAAGATTTAAGTATTATTAAAAATGGTCCCAGTGAAAGAAGAAGATTTGCTGATATGGAATTATGTCAGCTTGATAACTTTTATCTTTATAACTTAAATAATTACAATAAAATAGTACTTCAAAGAAATAAATTGTTAAAAGATATGTTTATGAATCCTGGTTTAAAAGAAACACTTACCATATGGGATTCCCAATTGGTTTCATACGGAAGCAAAATAATTGAAAGAAGGTATTCTTTTACAGAACAATTAAATGAAATAATAGGTGATATTCACAGAAAATTATCAGGTGATAAAGAAAATCTGGAAATACGTTACGAACCTGATACACAAATAGATGATATTGAACAAAAATTAAAGGTTAATCAAGAAAAGGATATAAAGTTAAAGCAAACTTCAGTTGGTCCTCACAGGGATGATTTTTCCTTTTTTATAAATGGAATAGATATCAGAAAATTCGGTTCTCAAGGTCAGCAAAGGACAGCTGCTCTTTCTTTGAAATTATCTGAAATAGAATTAGTTAAGAAAATAACTAAAGATACCCCTGTTTTATTATTGGATGATGTTCTTTCTGAATTAGACAGTAACAGACAGAATTATTTATTAAACAGTATCGGTGATATTCAGACGGTAATTACATGTACCGGCTTGGATGAGTTTGTAAATAACCGGTTTGAAATCAATAAAATATTCAAAGTAACAAATGGCACAGTAGCGTGCATGGAGGATTATAATGGCTAACGAAAACAAAGAAAATGAATTATACGGAGCGGATCAGATCCAGATATTAGAAGGTCTTGAAGCAGTAAGAAAGAGACCGGGTATGTACATAGGTACTACATCCAGCAGAGGTCTTCATCATTTGGTTTATGAAATTGTGGATAATGCCGTAGATGAAGCTTTAGCAGGTTATTGTGATGTTATTGATGTAACTATCAATGAAGATAATTCCGTTACTGTTATAGATAATGGCCGTGGTATTCCTGTCGGTCTAAACCATAAAGCAGGTATTCCGGCAGTTGAAGTAGTTTTTACCATCCTTCATGCCGGCGGAAAATTCGGCGGTGGCGGATATAAAGTATCCGGAGGTCTTCATGGAGTAGGTGCATCCGTTGTAAATGCTCTTTCCGATTGGCTTGAAGTTGAAATTTACCAGGAGGGCAAAATTCACCGGCAAAGATATGAAAGAGGTATTGTTGCTTATCCTTTGAAAGTAGTAGGCGAATGTGAGCTTGAAAAAACCGGTACAAAAGTTACTTTTAAACCGGATGTTACTATTTTTCAGGAAACGATAGAATTTGAATTTGATGTATTAAAACAAAGATTAAGAGAAATGGCCTTTTTAACCAAAGGTCTTAGAATTATTTTAAAAGATAATCGGGTAGAAGAAGGAAAAGAACCGATTAAGAGAGAATTTTGTTATGAAGGTGGTATTAAAGAATTTGTTACTTACCTCAATAGAAGTAAGACAGCTATTTATGATAGTGTTTTATATTTTGAAGGAACCAAAAATAATATTTATGTTGAAGTAGCTATGCAGCATAACGATTCTTATGTGGAAAGTTCTTACAGTTTTGTAAATAATATTAACACGCCGGAGGGCGGTACTCATCTGGTAGGTTATAGGAATGCTATTACCAAGACATTTAATGATTATGCCAGAAGTAATAAAATCTTAAAAGAAAGTGAAACAAACCTTTCCGGTGAAGATATCAGAGAAGGTTTAACAGCAATCGTCAGTGTTAAGATTGAAGATCCTCAATTTGAAGGGCAAACAAAACAAAAATTAGGTACTTCGGAAGCAAGAAGTGCAGTAGATAGTATCGTCAGTGAACAGCTTACTTATTTCTTAGAACAAAATCCTTCCGTAGCTAAGGTAATTTGTGAAAAATCTATTTTAGCCCAGCGGGCCAGGGATGCGGCCAGAAAAGCCAGGGATCTGACCAGAAGAAAAACTGCATTGGAAGGAATGAGCTTACCCGGAAAATTGGCGGATTGTTCCGATAAAGATCCTAAAAATTGTGAAATTTACATTGTTGAGGGTGATTCCGCAGGCGGTAGTGCAAAAACCGCCAGAAGCCGTGCAACCCAGGCAATTTTACCGCTTCGCGGAAAGATATTGAATGTGGAAAAAGCCAGATTGGACAGAATATACGGTAATGCCGAGATTAAGGCAATGATTACCGCCTTTGGTACCGGTATTCATGAGGATTTTGATATTGAAAAGCTTAGATATCATAAAATCATTATTATGACTGATGCGGATGTTGACGGTGCACATATTGCCACTTTGTTATTAACCTTCTTGTATCGCTTTATGCCGGAATTAATCAAACAGGGTTATGTATATCTGGCACAGCCGCCGCTTTATAAATTAGAGAAAAATAAAAAGGTCTGGTATGCTTACAGTGATGAAGAATTAAGTAATATTCTTTTGGAAGTGGGCCGTGATCAGAATAATAAAATTCAGCGTTATAAAGGATTGGGCGAAATGGATGCGGAACAGTTATGGGAAACAACAATGGATCCGGAAAGCCGTATTTTACTCAGAGTTACCATGAATGAAGAAGCAGAATCGGAAATAGATTTAACATTTACAACCCTGATGGGAGATAAAGTAGAACCCAGACGTGAATTTATTGAAGAAAATGCCAAATTTGTAAAGAATCTGGATATTTAGTCTGATACAAGAAAGGTCGTGGTTAATAAAATGGAAGATAATATTTTTGATAAAGGTCAGGTAGATAAGATTCATGACATAGATCTGCAAAAAACGATGGAAAATTCGTATATAGATTATGCAATGAGTGTTATTGCATCTCGTGCATTGCCTGATGTTCGTGACGGACTTAAGCCGGTTCAGAGAAGAATTCTCTTTTCAATGATTGAATTGAATAATGGCCCGGACAAACCTCATCGTAAATGTGCCCGTATCGTCGGTGATACCATGGGTAAATATCACCCACATGGTGACAGCTCGATCTATGGTGCAATGGTAAATTTAGCGCAGCCCTGGTCTACCCGTTATCCTTTGGTTGACGGCCATGGTAACTTTGGTTCAGTGGATGGTGACGGTGCCGCTGCTATGCGTTATACGGAAGCAAGATTAAGTAAAATTTCCATGGAAGTTTTGGCAGATATCAATAAAGATACTGTAGATTTTGCTCCCAACTTTGATGAAACCGAAAAAGAACCTGTTGTATTACCCAGCCGTTATCCTAATCTACTGGTTAATGGTACTACCGGTATTGCTGTCGGTATGGCAACCAATATTCCTCCTCATAATTTAAGAGAAATAGTAGGAGCTATCGTTAAGATTATTGATAACCGGATTATGGAAGACCGGGAAACAGATATTGAAGAAGTTTTAGATATTGTAAAAGCTCCGGATTTTCCCACCGGCGGTATTATTCTTGGTACCAGAGGAAGCGATGAAGCCTACCGGACCGGCCGCGGTAAAGTAAGAGTCCGGGCAGTTACTGATATTGAAACCATGCCTAACGGAAAAAGCCGGATTATCGTAACCGAATTACCTTATATGGTAAATAAGGCTAATCTGATCTTAAAAATTGCGGAATTGGTAAAAACTAAAAAAATCGACGGTATTACCGATTTACGAGATGAATCAGACCGGGATGGTATGCGGATCGTTATTGAATTGCGCCGGGATGCCAATGCTAATGTTATTATGAATCAGCTTTATAAGCATACCCAGATGCAGGATACTTTCGGTATTATCATGCTGGCTCTGGTTAATAATGAACCTAAAATAATGAATATCATGGAAATGCTTACTCATTATCTGGCTCATCAGGAAGAAGTCGTAACCAGAAGAACCAAATATGACTTGAATAAAGCAAAAGAAAGAGATCATATTTTACAAGGTTTATTGATTGCCCTTGATTATATTGATGAAGTAATTAAAATTATCAGAGGCAGCCAAAATGCCCAGATTGCTAAAGAAGGATTAATAGAGCGCTTTGGTTTAACTGAGGTACAGGCTCAGGCAATCGTAGATATGCGTCTTCGTGCTTTAACCGGTTTGGAACGGGAGAAGCTGGAAAACGAACATAAAGAATTGTTAATAAAAATTGCTGAATTAGAAGCAATCTTAGGTGATAATAAGATACTGCTCCGGGTCATTAGAGAGGAAATCATGATTATTTCCGACAAGTTTGGCGATGAACGAAGAAGTCAGATTGGTTTTGATGAATTTGATATTTCCATGGAAGATATGATTCCCAAAGATAATACCATTATTGCCATGACCAGTCTTGGTTATATCAAACGTATGACCATTGATAATTTTAAATCGCAAAACCGCGGCGGTAAAGGAATTAAGGGAATGCAGACCATCGAAGAGGATTTCATCGAAGATCTGTTGATGACTACCACCCACCATTATATTATGTTCTTTACCAATACCGGCAGGGTTTACCGGTTAAAAGCTTATGAAATACCGGAAGCCGGCCGAACAGCCAGGGGAACAGCAATTATTAATCTGCTGCAATTGAATCCGGGAGAAAATATTTCAGCGATTATCCCAATTAAAGATTATGAAGAAAGCAAGAACCTCTTTATGATTACCAAGAAGGGTATTGCTAAAAAAACTCATATTATGGAATACAGTAATGTCCGTAAAAACGGTTTGAATGCTATAAATCTGCGAGAAGATGATGAATTGATCGAAGTGAAAACTACCGATGCCGATACCGATATTTTCCTGGTTACGAAAAATGGTATGTGTATTCGTTTCAAAGAAACCGATGTACGGGCAACCGGAAGATCCTCTATGGGTGTAATCGGTATGAATCTGTCAGAAGATGATGAAATCATCGGCATGCAGTTAGACCACCAAGGTGATTCACTGTTGATCGTTTCGGAAAATGGTATGGGTAAACGTACTTACCTGGATGATTTTACAGTTCAGAAACGTGGCGGTAAGGGTGTAAAATGCTATAAGATTACCGAAAAAACAGGATATGTCCTGGGTGTTAAGGCAGTAAATGATGATCATGAAATATTAATGATTACCACCGGCGGTATTATGATCCAGCTGCGAATGGAAGATATTTCTACTTTAGGAAGGATTACATCCGGCGTTAAGATGATCAATCTGGATGAAGAAGTAAAAGTGGCTAAGATCGCCAAGGTACGTGAGAAAGTATCTAACGGTGACCAGGAATTTGAGAATTTGGATGATGCCATGGAAGATATACCGGAAGAAGAGAGAAATAGGGTAATTGATATACCGGATGAAAGAATTACGTTGCCGGTTGAGGAAGAGGAAGTTTGAAACTAATGTCCTGCAGACCTGCTTTAACGCAGAGTCTGCGGGATATTCTTTCTTTTAAGTTTGTCTGTTAATATTATTTTGTTATAATTAAATTGAAAATTGTAATAAATGGGTTTACAGAAAATTGACAAAATACATGATATTGTATACTATTAGTTTAGATTAAATAACGCTAAAAGAAATGGTATAATACAGATGAAAAAACAGGTGGAAGGTCAGCTTGACTTTTTAGGTTTACTGGAAGAAAGTAATTTTATTAACGAATATCCACAGTTTTTGGAATGTGATAACTGCTGGTGTTATGATTGTAAGCATAATGAAAACAACGAAGCTGTCAGTAGAGATTTTGCCGGAGAAAAGAAACCATGCCCTTCATGTAGCTTTTGTATTAAGCAGAATAAAGCAGAAATCTGTGAAATAGGTTCTTATAAGAACGGATGTAAGGTAAGAGCCGAAGAAGAAGGGATTATGGAATAAAAAATAAAAGAGGAGAGAGATTGTGAAAAAGAAAGTATTAATGTTAACCCTTGCTTTAACCCTTGTTTTAGTGGGATGTGCAGGAAAAAACGCTGCTGCTGAAATAGATATGATTACAGATGCAGTTATCGAAGAAGTAACCAAGGTAGAAGAGGAAGTCAAAGAAGAAGTTAAAGAAATTGCAGAAGAAACAGCTGAAAAAGTTGTAGATGAAGTGAAAGAAGCCGTAAAAGATGTTGATTACGAAAGAGGAATTGTCAGTGAGACAGGATATGAAAGCGAATGGATGGGACTTCGTTTTACTGCACCTGAAGGTTTTATTATGGCTACCGAAGATGAATTATTAAGTTTAATGGGTATGTCAAAAGAAATGTTATCGGAAGATTTTAATTCATTACAATTAAAGTATGCGGAAATGAGCAGTATTTATGAGTTTATGTGTGTGGCACCGGATCAGTCGGCGAATATTAATGTAGCTTCTGAAAAATTAATGTTAAGTAATATTACAGAAGAACAATATGTCGAGGTACTAAAAACCCAGCTTGCTAATTTGGCAGCCATGGATATCACCATTGATGACAAGGCGGAAACAGCTACTCTTGGAGGCATAGATTTTACAAAGTTAACAAGTAAGGTGCAATATGAAGGAAATTCCATGTATCAGGAGTATTATCTTCGTAAACATAATGGAAAAATGATTGTTATGGCTGTGACTTATACGGACGAAGCGGCAAAAGATAAAATAATGAACGGTTTTGGAGCATATTAACTAATTTCTTTTGAGGTAGGAGGATTTCTATGGCAACAATTATTATTATTGGTATTGTTATTGTTTTACTGATCATTATTCTGTTTACAGGTTACAAAAAGGCACCCCCGGATACGGCTTTTATCATTTCCGGTTTAAGAAAAAAAATTATTATCGGCAAAGCCAGTATTAAGATTCCATACCTGGAACGAATGGATAAACTAAGCTTAAAACTAATTGCTATTGATGTCAAAACATCAAATGCTGTACCCACCGCAGATTATATTAATATTCAGGTAGATGCAGCCGTTAATGTTAAGATTAGCAGTGAAAAAGAGAAGCTGGGTTTGGCAGCAGAAAACTTTTTGAATCAGAATACCCAGTATGTAGCTGCTATTGCCAGAGAAGTACTGGAAGGTAATATGAGAGAAATCGTTGGCCGGATGCGTTTGGAAGAAATGGTCAGCGACCGTCAGAAATTTGCCAATTTGGTTAAGGAAAATGCTGAGCCGGATCTGGCGGCTATGGGTCTGGATATTGTAAGCTTTAATGTACAGAACTTTGCGGATGGAAATGGTGTGATTGACGACCTGGGTATTGATAATATTTCGCAGATTAAGAAAAAAGCAGCAATTGCTAAGGCTGAAGCAGAAAAAGAAATTGCGGTGGCAAAAGCCGAAGCAGATCGTCAGGCCAATGATGCCCGGATCAATGCCGAGCGGGAAATTGCCAAGAAAAATAACGAACTGGCCCTGCAAAAAGCTGAGCTAAAGAAAATGGAAGATACCAAGAGTGCGGAAGCCGATGCGGCATACAGTATCCAGCAGCAGGAACAGCGTAAGACTATCGAAATTGCTACCCAGGAAGCATCCATTGCCAAACAGGAAAAAGAAATTATCTTAAAGCAGCGGGAAGCGGAAGTAAAAGAAAAAGCCCTGGATGCAGAAATTAAGAAAAAAGCCGAAGCCGATAAATTTGCCCGTCAGCAGAACTCCGAAGCAGAGCTTTATGAAAGACAAAAAAAGGCCGAAGCAGAGAAGTTCGAAAAGGAAAGAGAAGCAGATGCCATGAAGGCAACCGCCGAAGCCCAGAGATTCTCCAAGGAACAGGAAGCTGCCGGTATCCGGATGGTAGGTGAAGCCGAAGCGGAAGCAATCCGGGCCAAAGGTCTGGCGGAAGCCGAAGCCATGGAAAAGAAAGCAATTGCTTACCAGAAATATAACAACGCAGCGATGGCTGAAATGCTCATCCAGGTACTGCCGGAAATCGCCGGTAAGATTGCGGAACCCCTTACCCAGATTGAGAAAATTACTATTATCGGTGGCGGCGACTCCAGTGGTGTCAGTTCGGTAGCAGATAATGTACCTGGGGTAATGACCAAGTTATTTGAAACCATGAAGGAAACGGTGGGTATCGATCTGGCGGAAATCGTTAAAGCAGGTACATATGATGCCAAGGTAAATAAAAATATCAACATTACCGGACTTACTGATAACAGTGAAGTAGTGGCAGCAGTTTCTTCAGCAGTGGCAAAAGAAGTGGTTGAAGATATTTAACATTTAGTGTATTATAAATACTGTAAACGAACAAAATATAAAATAAATGGAGGAAACCAATGATTATTATTTCTTGCTAATACTTAAATGTATAATTGCACAAAAAATGTAAGTCTGGAAAATAGACATATTTTGTTGTGCAGGCAGGGATAATAGCTGGGAACTTTCATTTTAAAATACAGTTTTTTGTGATGTATTTAAAGGTGCAGAAATTATTTCTGCACCTTATTTTATATATGCGCCCAATGAGCGCATGCGAACGGAGGAAGATTTATGGCACAGATAAATGTAGTTGATTTAACTTTTTATTATGATGGAAGCTATGATAATATTTTTGAGGAGGTATCCTTTCAGATTGATACCGATTGGAAATTGGGCTTTATCGCCAGAAATGGCAGAGGAAAGACCACTTTTCTAAACCTGCTGCAAAAAAAGTTTGAATATAAAGGAACGATTTCTTCACCGGTGGAGTTTGATTATTTTCCCTATCTGGTAGAGGACAAAGAAAAGAATACAATAGATATTGTAGAAGAAATCTATCCGGAGTATGAATTTTGGAAAGTAAGCAGAGAATTGACTTTTCTGGATGTGGATACCGATGTTTTTTACCGGCCCTTTCAGACTTTAAGTAATGGTGAGCAAACCAAAGTAATGCTGGCACTTCTTTTTTCAAAAGAAAACAATTTTTTACTGATTGACGAGCCCACTAATCATTTAGATATGGAATCACGTAATATCGTGAAGGAATATCTTAATAAGAAAAAAGGTTTTATCCTTGTGTCTCATGACAGGACATTTATGGATGGATGTGTAGATCATGTATTGGTCATTAATAAGGAAAATATTGAAGTCCAAAAAGGAAATTTCAGCTCCTGGTGGGAAAACAAGAAACGTCAGGATGATTATGAGATGGATGAAAACCATCGGTTAAAGAAGGATATTAATCGATTGAAGGTAGCTGCCAAAAAAACTTCCGAATGGGCGGATAAGGTTGAGTCTACAAAAATTGGCAGAAAATCCATGGATCATGAAAAAAATATTGATTCCCGGGCATATATCGGGGAAAAATCCCGCCGCATGCAGCAGCGGCGAAAAAATCTGGAAAACCGGCAGGAGAAAGAAATAGATGAAAAGTCGGGACTTCTTAAAAATATGGAAACGGCTGAAGACTTAAAGATTTTCCCCCTATATCACCATAAGAACCTTCTTCTGGATATGCAGGAGGTCACAATTTCTTATGATGAAAAAGTAATATTGGAAAATTTCAGTATGAAAATTGAAAATGGTGATCGTGTATTACTGCAGGGTAAAAACGGCAGTGGTAAAACCAGTGTAATCCGAGAGATTATGAAAGAAAATAAATATTGCGCTGCCGGCTTGATCATTTCCTATGTGCCCCAGGATGCCTCTTT
This sequence comes from Lachnospiraceae bacterium, assembly GCA_031556725.1. Taxonomy (GTDB): domain Bacteria; phylum Bacillota; class Clostridia; order Lachnospirales; family Lachnospiraceae; genus UBA935. The sequence continues at coordinate 28,877 of JAVBSL010000013.1, forward strand.
CTTAAAGGGTAGTCTTTCGGAATATGCCAAAGAACAGAAAATTGATGAGACATTATTTAAAACATTACTGAGAAAGCTGGATTTTTCCAGAGTTCAGTTTGAAAAGAATATGGAGGAATACAGCGGTGGTCAGAAAAAGAAGGTCCTGATTGCCGGCAGCTTATGTACCAAAGCGCATCTTTATATCTGGGATGAGCCACTTAATTTTATTGATGTTTTTTCCCGGATGCAGATAGAAGACTTGATTTTAAAATTTCAGCCGACTATACTAATGGTGGAGCACGATAAATCTTTTGTGGATAAAGTAGCTACCAAAATAATTAGTCTATAAGAAAGTGTGATTTTTTGGAAAAAGAATTATCTAAGCAGGAAGAAAAGTTTATATACATGACAACGACACCGGTACCGCGCTTGGTTTGCACCTTGGCGGTGCCGACTATTATCAGTATGTTGATCTCTTCCTTTTACAATATGGCGGATACTTTTTTTGTGGGGAAGATTAATACCCAGTCAACGGCAGCCGTGGGAATTGTTTTTTCGGTAATGGCGATCATTCAGGCGTTTGGGTTTTTCTTTGGGCATGGTTCGGGCAATTATATTTCCCGGAAACTGGGAAGTCAGCAGATAGAAGATGCCAATAAAATGGCAACCACAGGTTTTTTTCTAGCCTTTCTGGGGGGAATCATTATTATGGGAATAGGGCTTTTTTTCTTGAATCCCCTGGCGGTGGCACTTGGTTCGACACCGACGATTCTGCCTTACACCAAGGCATATTTACGAATTATCTTAATCGGCGCGCCTTTTATGACTTCTTCTTTGGTATTAAATAATCAACTTCGTTATCAGGGAAATGCGGCTTATGGAATGGTGGGAATGGTAACCGGTGCGGTAGTAAATATTGCTCTGGATCCTCTATTTATTTTTGGGTTTGGGATGGGGGTGGCCGGAGCGGCTTTGGCTACCATAATCAGTCAATTTTGCAGCTTTGTCCTGCTTTTGGTGATGAACGTGAAAAGCGGCGGGATGCGGATTCAATTTCAGTATTTTAAACCCAGCCTTTATTTTTTGAAAGAAATTGTCAGGGGCGGGGTGCCTTCTCTGCTGCGTCAGGGTCTTGCCAGTGTTGCGGTTATTTTCTTAAACCAGGCAGCAGGGGTATACGGAGATGTGGCCATTGCCGCTATGTCCATTGTTAACCGGGTTATTATGTTTGCCGGTTCTATACTTATTGGTTTCGGTCAGGGATTTCAGCCGGTTTGCGGATTTAATTATGGTGCCAGACTTTATGGAAGGGTAAGAGAGGGGTTTTATTTCTGTATTAAATTTTCTTTTGGATTTTTATGTGTGGTTGCGGCTGTCTTTGCGATTTTTGCGCCTCAGGTAATCGGCTTTTTCCGAAAAGACGATCTGGAGGTTATTGCAATCGGAGCAAAAACACTCCGACTGCAATGTATTGTCTTTCCGTTAAGTGCCTGGATTACCATCAGCAATATGATGCTGCAATCCCTGGGAAAAGCCACGAAAGCCTCCATTATCGCGGCTGCCAGGCAGGGATTGTTCTTTCTGCCGCTTATTTTGATCCTGCCCAGAATATTTGGTCTTACCGGGGTTCAGGTTACACAGATGGTATCGGATATTTTAACCTTCCTTATTTCTGTTCCGCTGGTGGTAAGTGTTCTAAAAGAGTTGAAGTTATGAAATTCATAAAAGTCTCTTCAAACCACCCGCATATATTCGATAAGCCGGTCAGGTGAAGAAATTCTACTTTGCCGTTGCTATTATCGGCGAGAATACTCCCATTATGGAATCAACTGCTGCCGGCAGATTCGGGCCATATTTTTCCGTCAGTGTGCCGGTCTTGGCATCCTCTTCTCCCATGCCTTGATAGCCGTAAGCTGCATACACAGGAAGCTTTGCAAATCTTGTAACATCATTTGGTATTCCGATGCTGATGACGGCGCATTTATCATTTTTGCCCGCTGCTTCAACGGCATCCGCTATCAGCGGTGGCATAACATTCGCAACAGCGTCCGGATTATTCAAATCAGACGCACCTAACTGGGAGACAATAATAATATGGTCGGCACTATCAATCTGGCTTGCCAAATCAGGGCTGATTTCTTCCTGCTTGTCATAAAGAAAAGTCTCAACGTTGACATTCGGAATGGATTTTTCCCGGATCAGACGGTTTATCGCATATATGGCGGAATTAGCCTTATTTGCATAGGGAACGGCAAATAAAATCTTTTCATTTTCTTTTACCGTAAATGGCGTATATTCGTCGGTTGAATATAGTGTTATGGCGTCATTTGCCAGCTGGCGTTCTGTTTCCCTGTGCTGTGAAGAACCAACTACCGCAAGCGCTGACGTTACCTTCTCATCCACCGTGCTGGAGGTGGATTGTACTTCCAGCAAGCCATATTTTTGCTTCATCATTAATATTCGTTCTACTGCTTCGTCAAGGCGCTGCATCGTTAAGTGTCCGTCCGTCAGGCTTTTTTTGATTTCATCATAAACCTTATCGAGGTTTTCTATTTCCGCTTCGCTGGTTATGGCTGTGGGATTACACAGCAAATCAGCGCCTGCATTTAAAGCCATGACGCAGGCTTCCTGCTCGCCGTAGTTATCGGTAATCGCTTTCATGTCCATGGCATCTGTTACTATGACACCCTGAAAGCCTAATTCGCCACGAAGGATCTCTGTCAATATTTTGTGTGACAGAGTTGCCGGTAAATACACATCCTTGCCGGAAAGCTTTGAGCAATATTTTGTATCATCCAAATTAGGAAATTGAACATGGGCGGTCATAATCATATCCACACCGTCGGCAATCATTGCTTTAAACGGAACAGCTTCCAGATTAAGCCATTCTTCCTTTGTTTTTTCCACGACTGCAAGTCCCACATGGGTGTCCACAGCGGTATTGCCATGCCCCGGAAAATGCTTGGCGGATGAAATAATATCGTTTTCCGAAAGCCCTTTTCTCATGGATATTGCCATATCCTTAACAACCTCTGCCTTATTGGAAAACGAACGCAAATGAATGACCGGATTATCCGGATTGTCGTTGACGTCGCAAACCGGCGCAAAATCACAATTGACACCGATTGCCGCCAATTCCTCTCCGATAACCTTGCCGGTTAAATAGGCATTTTCAGTCTTGCCGGAAGCTCCGATTGCCATATTGCCCGGCAGGCAGGTTCCTTGACCCAGCCGTGTAACAATGCCGCCCTCCTGGTCAATGCCGATTAAAAGCGGCATTCCTCCGCTGTTTATAGAGGCTTGCTGCAAATCGTCAATAAATCTGACCGTTTTTTCGGTGTTTTTTGTGTTTTCACCAAAGACAATTATGTTTGCAAGGTGATATTTGGCAATGATCTCCTTGACCGTTTCATTACATTCTTCAAGGGGAATCGGATTACCATCCTTATCTTTGCCCCATGAACGGAAATTCATCAATAAAACCTGCCCAATTTTTTCTTCAACGGACATTGCTGAAACCATCTCTTTTATCTCCGATTTCTCTGAAGAACTGCGGGATGCAGTTATATCAACGACAGTACCATCCGCCTGATATTCATATAAGCCGGCAGTGCTTGTGGATTTGCCGGTCGTAACAACCGCAAAAGTGCGTGTTATTGGGTCATCGGCGTTGTGGTCAATCCATGTTCCCTCGTTAATATAACACTTGCCGCTTTCAAGTGTTTTGACCATTGGTATATGCGTGTGTCCGAACAAGACAATTTCAATCTTTTCATTAGGATTAGTTAAGTACTGCATCTTTGCCTGTTCAAAATAATAATTGCTGTCAAGGGTGCCGGCGACGGCTTCTGCAAATTCATTTTTCACCTTGACAAGGTTGACTTCCTGGCGCTCCTGCCATGTGCGCTGGAAATCTTTGAACAAAACCGGTGCAGAAATGTTTCCGTTATCCAAAACCACGGGTAATAAATCATTGACGGAATAATTGCCGTTGTAACCGTCAATATGCATATCAAATACATTATCCGAATAACTTTCCTGGGGAGTTATCCGGGTAAGCTCAGAGCTCAGTATCGCATGATAAAGATATGCCCCGTATTGGTCAAGGTTTGTTCTTGGATCGGGAACATCGGCGATTAGCTGCAAATCTTTTTCGACAGACGGACGGCCTTGGGTAACCCAGCTTGTGGCAATTCGCGCATAAAAATAACCGGGCGGCAGTATTGTTTCATTGCCATTGTTAAGATCTTTGTTGGTGATGGCATCCGGCGCAGAAAATACATCGTAGCGGTGCCCATGCTCAATTGCAATTTCGTTTCGGCCGCCTGTATAATAAGTTCCAAGTCCCTGACTGTCTCGCGCCTGCACGATTCCGGGCAGAGCTTCGTCCAAAATACCGCTTTCCAACAGCATGTCATGGTTTCCCGGAATATAAACCAGATTAATGCCGCTTGCCATAACGTTATTCAATTCTTTAAAGATTTTCTTATTGTTGGCGATTACCTTTTGATAGAAGTCTGCCGTGTCCGAGTAAGTGGGGTATGACAAGGGTAAATACCAGTCATCTAAAAAATCGCCATTAATAACAAGCTCTTGCACATCCTTTGTTTTTTGCAGCCTTTGCAGAAACTTTATCAGGACTGCTTTGTTTTCGACGTTTTCAGAAAACGTATCATCAATTCCAAGGTGAATATCGCTTATAACCACAATTTTGTTTCTAACATTATCAGCCTCCCAAAGTGGTTTAGCCGCTGACGTAACAATCAATCCTGCCAGTGACAGTAATACAATAAGAACTAACAATGATATTAAGATTCGCTTTTTCATATAAACACAATTTCTCCTTTTTTATTTTTGACAAATTAAATTAATGTTAGCACACAATAATCAGCAGATGTGGTACTGCATAAAAACGTCCCGCTTTTGCATAGAAAAAGTACCCTGCGTAAAACAGGGTACTTGGGAAAAGTATTAGCTTGTTTTGTTATAAAATAATGCGCACACGAAACACGCCGTCTTTGATGGTGTATAATACCTGTGCGTTTTGCTTTTCAGCAAAGGCAAGTACCGACTTTGTACCAACACCGTGTCCGGCTTCGCCTGAAATGGGATAGCCGTTTTCGTCGGTTTCTACCGTACCGCTATAGTGGTTCTTCACTTCCAGCAGAAGCTGCCCTCCTGTGTAAATGGTAGTGAAATGGAAGATTTTCTTCTCGGCAAGCTTTTCACAGGCGTGTATGGCATTTTCAAGCAAATTGGAGATGACGATGGCAAGCTCCAGTGAATCAGTGTTCAGCTTGTCGGGAATATCAAGGGTGGCTGCGATGGCTATATCGCGGTTTTCGGCCAATCCGGCGTAGTATGTCACTGCGGCATTAACAGTAGCATTTTCGCAGAAAGTCTGAATAACAGGCAGCGCTGTGCCGGCTTGCTGCTCCAAAATGCTTATCACCTCAGTTGTTTGGTTTTGTCGCAGCAGCTCAAGGATCGTATTGTTAAAGTGACGGCGGTCGTGGGCACTTATGTTGTTTTGCTGAGCCAACTCGTCCATTAGATGCAGATTTTGCGTCATCGAGGAAAGTGACAAACGCATAATATCCTGTCGGTTTTGCATATTCAAATTTTCTTCGCGCAGAGCATATTCGGACGCGATCTTGTGGAGTGAATAGAACACGCAAAAATACACACCGATTGTCAACACAATCAGCAGCAGCAGCGGCCGCACCTGTGTGTCAAAGGTTTGCAGAATATCCTCGCTTGCCACGATGTAATAGCCGAAGTTCAGTATTACCGCCAGCACCACAAAGGCAAACACCTGCCAGCGCTCCACCACGCGGCGATACACCGGGCGAAATGTGCGGAACAGGTAAGTAATTCCGAGGAACAGCAGTAACCGTAAGACTGAATTTGCGTAATGCGGAACAGGCAGAAAATCTGCTGCGTAATAGCTGAGAATCATCACAACAGCAAAGGCGTTCATTGCGGTGATGAAGTTAAAGCACCACTGCATAATCGTATCGCGAAACAGCGGCTTTGTAATAATGCCTACAGCAAAATAGAACACAATATCAAACTTGGCGAGTTCAGTCAGGTTTAGATTTTTATAAAAAAACAGGCTTGTCATCACATCCGCCAGCAGAATAATGCCAAAAGCTGTATTCATCCACTTCTTCTCAAGCTTCGGCTGCCCCAGAGTAAACAGCAGAAGGGCAAACATTGCACCGGACACGACCGAGCGCAGAAAATCCGGAAGTAGTTCCATCACGACCCCCTTGTTTGAATAAAATTCCTAATTTTAGTTACCAGAATCATAGCATAGCATAAAGAATACAATACGACAATATATCACAAAACGACTTATATACTTGAAATTGCCCATAGGTTCAAATATAATAACAGATAGTGTAAAAACATAAAGGAGAGCCTATGCTGCACATTGCCATATGCGACGATTTAGCTGACCAGCTTGAGCGAATTGCCGGTTTTACCAACGAATATATAACCCAAAATGGGCTTAATGCCGATGTGCAAATGTTTTCACATCCGGACATGCTTTTGAAAATAGCGGCAAACGAACGCTTTCACATTTATATTTTGGATATTGTTATGCCTATGCTCAACGGTATCGAGCTCGGTGTTGAGCTGCGCCGCTTTGACCGGGAAGCGCAGATTATTTATACAACCTCCGAGCCGGGTTTTGCGCTGGAATCCTTTAACGCGAACCCGACAGGTTATCTTATAAAGCCGGTTGAAAAAGAAAAGTATTTTGAAGTTTTGGAACTTACTTTTTCAAAGGTTCATGCGCCGGAGGAATCGACGATAGCGGTAAAAACAAAAAACGGGCTTCGTGTGTTAAATGTGTCTGCCATAGTGTGCTGTGAACGGGTGCAAAACGCAGTGCGCGTTACCCTTGCAACCGGTGAAACGATAACATCGAGTTCGATAAGAGTAACTTTTTTGGAATATGTCACACCGCTGCTTGCGACTAAGCAATTTTTGCAGCCCCATGCATCTTTTGTTTTAAATATGAAATGTGTGGAGCGGGTGATGAAAGATGAGTTCGTTATGCGGGGAGGCGCAAAGGTTCCCATTGCCAAGAAACAACACACCGCAGTAAAGCAAAGCTATTTAGACTATATGTTTAAGGATAATGACATTAGTCTAAAAGAGTTGAAGCAATAAAGCGGGACAGGTTAAAGCTGCGCAGATGCCCCTTGCTGCCGGATGTTGCTCTTTCGATATTTCTGATATAGCGTTCATAATATACGATGTTTTCCGGACTTTTAAAGGTACTGTTTTCGGCTAAAAGGACCGGAGCCGCATCGGTGGATAATTGACGCAGATAATCATAATCGGAGACCGATTCGATGACTAAATCCTGACTCTTAATCATATGGGTATGGGGTTCCAGATTATATCTGGCAATCCAATAATCGGGATGGCCAAAGGAAAAAATTAGATATAAAACGGTAACCGTAACCATACTGAAGCGGAAAAGCGGGAAACTCGGCTTATAAATGGAAATTACCACACCGGTTATTAATATAAAAATAATAAACAGCGCCCAAAGCACCATAATGCGCAAGAAGGTTAAATTGTAATAAATAATATACAGCAGCATCCGCATTGCACTGGAAGCAATCATAATATAAGTGCAAACTGTAATAACCGTAAGGATTACTTTCAGTATCTTATGATCCTGAAACCGGCCCAAACAAATCAAAACCATCACCAGATTGATCAGACAGACGAACAGCAGTTGGAAAAAGCCCTGTCGGGCATAATCCGAATAATTAAAACCTTTAGATAAGGGGAGATTTCCCATAAACAAATAACGAATCTGAATAAAGCAAAACAGCAGGTAAATCATCGAAAGAATTCCGGTAAAAGTAATTGCTATAATCGGATCTCCGGTACGCTTATCAAGATCATCGGTCTTTATCTTCTTCTGACAAAGAAAACTCCAAATACAATAAAAGGCAAAAAAAGCAAAGAGAAACATAAAGCAGATTCCAAAAATATTTTCCGGAATATATTTAAGCTTATAAAAAAATCTGTCAAAAAAGTCCGCAAAGATAACATCTGCAGAGTAAAGCAGCAAGGTAACCACGATAACCAACGGAACGGAAATCAATATTCCAAAAAGAACCGCAACCGCCCTTTTATTTCGGGTACTCATATTTTTAATTTTCAAATACCAGCTCAGATCCTGAAAAGGCCGTAACAAACAGCTTAGGCTGCCAAAAGCGGTATAAAAGATGGCAGAAAAGTAATTACCGAAGGACCAATTTTGATCATCGTAAAAACAATGTACGGCGAAGCTTCCGGCAATCAGTAAAATACCGATGGTATTCATAAAAAGCAACGGTTCGCTGTTGGTGAGGAAGTTTGATATTCCTAGCAATAATAAGCTAATTACGTAAAAGATAGAGTCTTTTTTGGCGGTAAGCTCTAACTTTTTGATACAGGAGCAGAAAAAGAAGAGGGTTCCGCCGATGAAAAAAGGGTAGGTAATTCCATTGGCATTTTTATAAAGGCAAAAGGTAAAGAACAGGGCATAAAGCAGACCGCCGAAATAAAAATGGCGAAACTGAGATACTGTTTTTTGGGGTGCACTTTCTAAGACCCGGTTGTTTTCCGGATTTACGGGGGTTTCATATTCTTGATTCATATCATTTACTCCTTTTTAGGTTGTGGGGAATCGGAATCGTCTTCGACGTATTCCAGGATGTCTCCCGGTTGACAATGTAATGATTTGCAGATGGCGTCCAGTGTCGACAACCGGACCGCCTTTGCTTTATTGTTTTTTAGGATAGACAGGTTGGCTAATGTAATATCTACATTCCCTGCCAGTTCCGTGAGACCTACTTTACGCTGTGCCATGACAACGTCAAGGTTGATTATGATTGACATTGGGCACCTCCTAAATAGTCAAGTCGTTTTCTAATTTGTAAGTGACAGCCTTATCAAAAACCTGCGAAAGAACCTTGCTGAACAGTCCGGCAATGATAAAGACCAGGATGGTAACTAAGACAGCCGGTGACAGATAAGCATAACAGCGGCAGGCGGTAGTTGCTGCAATAAAGAAGCTGTAGGTACCCATTTTCCGCAGGCTGTCTACATTTTCCATGATAAAGCAGTCATCATTCAGAACCGAACGAAATACGCGGCGCAGTTCCCGGATAATTAAAATAGCAAATAAACCGGATAATATAAAGACAACGCTTAAAAAGATATGGTACTGGGCAAAAAAGGGATTATACCGGCCATAAATCCCCAAAGTAACCGGAATGGTCAGTGTCACCAGAATGCCGGCGTAAAACATAAAGTCTAAAAGTCCTTTGGTAAATACAGTAATGGTATTTTTCATAAACCCTCCTAAAAAATGTTAGTCTTATTTCCTTAATTTAAAATAAATATAACACTGAAAAATCTGATTGTCAATAATTATTTATCGCAATACAATAAATAATTATTAATTTTCAATATAAATAATTTTATTACAACTTTGATGCAACTTTGATGCAAAAAAATGATATTATAGAAATAGAATAAGAAATAGAAAGGGGCTATTTGTACTATGAGAAAAAAAAGAATATTGGCAGTACTCTTTCTTATGACAGCAATACTTGCCGGTTGTAAGAAAGAACAGGAAAATGTGACGCCTATAAAAGAAGAAGAACAAAAAGAGGAAATGAACGGTCAAGCAGAACCGGAACCTACAGCAGAGTCTGTAAAAGAGACAAAGGAAGGAGAACCGGAAAGAGGCAGTATTCTTCTGGAGGACGAGGATGCGATCTATCTATGCGGTTCGGAAAAAGTCTGTAAGGTAAATAAAGAGGAGAACACCTCTCAGATTTTATGGGAAAAAGAGATCGCTGCGGAAAAACTATATCCCTATTCTGCAGGCAGCGCCTTGTTATTACAGGATAATATTTACTTTATTGAAAATGGCAATGAAAATGAATTGGAAACACAGAAAAAAGCAGTGTCTGTTGTTGGTACAGATGGGACAGGCTATCAACGGCTTGTGGAAGCAGAAGGTTATGATATAACACTTTTCTGGATGGATTCGATTTTGTATGTGAGTTCCCATAACGATCTGCAGGCTTATAATATTTTGGAAAACGGCGGCTTGCAGAAAATAGATTCAGATATAATCTTGAAGCAATATGAAAGCATTCTGCATCCCTATGTAAATGGAAAATACCTTAGCCTGCCGGAAAGTCAGAATGCCTTTGGATACTTTTTGATAATAAATGATGATAACCGCTTAGTTAAGGTGGATCCGGAAACAGGAGAGGAGACGGAGGTACTTTCACAGGGAGATATGGTTTCTTATAATAAAAAGTATATTCTCTCCTATGTTTATGATTATGACCGAGAGCATATATCGTTATACCTCACCGATATTAAAACCCTGGAAACAAGTTTATTTGCAGAACGCGAGGGCAATATCAATATCCTGGACATGGATGAGGAATATGTATACATAACCATAGAAGACACGGAAAGCAAAGTTCTGGTATATGAAAGAATCTCTTTGGAAAGCGGAGAATGGCAGAAATTGTTTGAACAGGAACGGATATTGGGTATGGGACTGAATGATTTTTATATGCAATATGCTTTAAGGCCTATAATTAAAAATGGGTTCCTATATTATGCCGATGCCAGTGATTATAAGATATATATCATGCGCAGGGATCTGGAATATCCTAAAACGGCCGGAAAAGTGGGAGATGCTTATTATGACAGCCGAATCAGTGAAGTAGGAAGCGTGGAGCTTTATGAGGAAGCCTTTTATAGTCAGACAAAGCCGGATTTTCTGCTGTCAACAGTACAGTGCGAAAGACTGGTAGTGGACAGCCGCTTTGCCGGAGCGGAGAAGATAAACAATGTCCTGAAAGGGGAAATGGATGGTATCATCAAATATGCAACACCGGCCAGTGATGACTATCGGGAAGAGGAAATCGGTACCGGCCAGGAGCCGGATAATTGGATGCAATACAGCTATGGCAGCGGTTTTACAGGGATTTCCTATTTTGACGGTAATATCTTAAGTTTTTGTGAGGAATCCTATTCCTATGAAGGCGGCGCTCATGGTATGCCGTACTGGGTCGGCTACACCTTTGATCTGCAGACCGGAGAGAAACTAAGCTTAAAAGAACTGATTGGCAATAGTGAACAGGAATTAAAGGATATCGTAACAAAATATTTTGCCGAATATATCAATCAGAATCCTGATGTTTTCTGGGAGGATGCTGTGGATAGTGTCTCCAAAGGGACAAATTATGATTCCAATTTCTTTTTAACGAAGGAGGGCATAAAGTTTTACTACGGACCTTATGAACTGGCCTCCTATGCTGCCGGTTTTCAATCGGTCATCATACCTTATGAAGAGTTTGACATGAAAATCTTACCGGAGCAGTAAACCAACAGGACAGTGATCGGAGCCTAAGATGTCTTTATAGATAACAGCATCTTCCAAACGGTCTTTTAAGGAATCAGACACACAGAAGTAGTCAATCCGCCATCCGGTATTCTTGGCTCTGGCCTGAAACCGGTAGGACCACCATGAGTAAGCACCTGTTAAGTCAGGATAAAAATAGCGGAAAGTATCAATAAAACCGGACTGGGTCAAGAGCGTAAACTTGGCCCTTTCTTCATCTGTAAATCCGGCATTTTTACGGTTGGTCTTGGGATTCTTCAGATCAATCTCCTGATGAGCCACATTTAAATCACCGCAGAAGATGACCGGCTTCTTATGTTCCAGATTTTTAAGATAACTGAGAAAATCTTCTTCCCAGCGCATCCGGTAATCCAGCCTTGCCAGTTCATCCTGAGAATTAGGAGTGTATACGGTGATCAGATAAAAATCAGCAAACTCTAAAGTGATGACCCGACCCTCATGGTCATGCTCTTCAACACCAAGCCCATATGCAACGCTTAAAGGCTCCTGTTTGGTAAAAACAGCGGTACCGGAATAGCCCTTTTTTTCCGCATAATTCCAGTATTGATGGTAATCGGGGAAATCCAGTTGAATCTGCCCGGCCTGTAGCTTGGTTTCCTGCAGACAGAAAATATCCGCTTCTTCTTTTTCAAAAAAATCCTTAAAGCCTTTTTCCACACAGGCACGAATGCCGTTTACATTCCAGGAGATTAGTTTCATATAAGCCGCCTTTCTTTAAAACAGTTTATCATTGTCATCATAAAGATCAAACTTGATCAAGTCTTCATAGGGAAGGATATCTTCTTCCACGATGCGATAAGAAAGCTTCCGCATTTCATCCAGCACATCCATATAGTTGTCTAAAGTCAGTCGATAGTTTCCTGCAGCCATCTGCTCATAGATCCAATAGTTCACATCCTGAGAAAAATGCAGAATATCCATATAGTTGTCTAAATCACAGATAATTTCCTCGGCATGCTGAAAATAATAAACTTCCACATTATCAAAAGTCAACAGGGTACCGGCAGCCTGTTCAATATTATACAGGTAAGCTTCGGTTTTCCCGTTGCGGTAAATATTATCCCAATACAGCATGGAATAGGGCGGGAAGAAAATCTTGAACTGTGTTTCCGGGTGATCGGTAATCTGCTTTGTAAGCAAATTAAGATTTTCATCCAACGGTTCCTGATAGATGGTTTTTTCCTTCATGGGCGCAATGGAGGGCTTGCGGATATAAAGTCCCAGGATCATATCCTGGTTAAAATTCTTCCATTGTGACCAGTTATAAGAATTATTTTCATCATAGTCACCCATAAAAGAGTTGGCCAGCAGATAAGGTATTTTTTCAATAAGCACGCTTTTATTCAAAACATATTCAATATCATTAAGGTGATTTTTATCATAGAGATACATAGGACAGCCGGTTAGCTCATAAGTAGGCACCGGATCGGCATCCAGTGCCGAGGTATCCATATTATAAAAAACATATTTTAAGTCATGATCCTCAAAAGCTGCATCCAGTAAAAAGCAAAGATCAGCGGTAGCACCGTAAGTACGGATAGCCTTGATAGTATGACAGTCAAAGCCCTGATCATACCAGCCGTTATTATTATTTTCCACTACCGAAGAGCCTACGATAACACTGTCATAGTCAAAAGTCCGCAGGGATCCGATACATTGATATTCCTTATCGGTGAGCACCGCCTTTAAGCCGGGCAGGGGTTTATGATATTGATAGAAGGGATCAAAAATAATGGTAATGATAATAAACACCACCAGGAGAATACCGCTTCTGATTAGAAAATGCTTAATAAAATTCGAGTTCATGTTTACTCCTAAAAATTAAAATAAATAAAAGTGCTTACCTGTGAAAAGGAAATGACGGACCATACAAATAAAATAACCAGCCACCAGCAAAAACCGGAGGTCAAAGGCCTGGTTTCCACGATTTCCAGAGAATTTTTCCGGGTGATGACAAAAGCACTGATTAACAGTAAAATGATAAAAACGGCTACATAGAAGTAATTTAAGAATTGCGGTGCCATCATATTAATTGCCTGTTTAAAGATATAAAATTCCGGAATGTCCATATTGGCGGCCACTTTAAACAAGTAGTCGGAGTTTTTAAAGGAAAACAGGTTTTTCCACATTTGTATGGCATTGGGAATGCTTGTACTTCTAAAAAAGAAAAGGGACAGGTTGAAGAAAGAGAAGGTAAAAAACCATCCCAGCCAGCGGGGAATATGAAAACGGGCCGGATGTTTTTCCACAGTGCCTTTAACACCGACGATCCCAAGATTATCCCAAACAACCAAAAGCCCCTGCATCGTGCCCCAGGCCACATAAGTCCAGGCAGCACCATGCCAGAGACCGCTCAGGAAAAAGACAATCAGAGTATTTATTATGGTACGGGTTTTGCCCTTTTTACTTCCCCCTAAGGGAATATAAACATAAGAAGTAAAGAACCGGGAAAGAGTCATATGCCATCTTTGCCATAATTCTTTTACCGAAACTGCCTTATAAGGGGAGTTGAAGTTAACGGGAAGCTCAATATTAAACATTTTGCCCAAGCCCATTGCCATATCACAATAACCGCTGAAATCAAAGTAAATTTCAAAGGTATAGGCAAGAATCACAAAAAGAGTGGAAGGGCTATCCAAAAAGAATGTCTGCTCAAAGCCGAAGTTGGCAGCTAAAGCCAGATTATCGGCCAGCAGAACTTTTTTGGCAAGACCCAGAACAAAGAGGACAATACCCTTGGAAAAATTTTCATAATTAAACTTACGGTTGGAGATATCCTCAAACTGGGGAATCATTTCTTTGTAAAGAACAATCGGTCCGGCAATCAACTGGGGAAAAAAGGTAACAAAGGTTACATAGTTTACGAAGGAATAATGATCTGCCTTTCCGGTGCAGCGGTCGATCATAAAAGAAATCTGCTGAAAGGTAAAGAAGCTGATTCCCAAAGGCAGCAGGATATGTTTTAAGTTAAAGTCCGCCTGGAAGATATAATTTAGATTCTCAATAAAAAAATCATAATACTTAAAGTAAAAGATCAGTCCCAGATTAGCAAAGAGGCCGCTCAAAAGTCCGACCCGCTGCCAAAGCTTTGTCCTGGCAAACTTCATTAAAAAACTAAGGGTATAGTTTATCAAAATACTTACGATAATAATCAGTAAGTAATAGGGATTAAAATATCCGTAAAACCACAGGGACATAACGGCAAGAAAAGCTTTGGCCCATTCATAGGCTTTTAACCGATTCAATCCATACCAGCCCAGTAAGGTAAGGGGCAGAAAAATAAAAATGAAAATGTAAGAATTAAAAAGCATATAGTATGTCCTTCCAATGATAATAAAACTCAAAAATAAGTATATCACACCACAGGATAAGTTGTCTAATAAATGGAAATACTTTAACTACTAATTAACACAAGGAGACAGTAAATATGAAAAAGAAGATTGCTTTATGGGGAATCATATTACTCTTGTTATTAACAGCAGGCTGTAAATCTGATACCGGTTCTTCCCTGCAGGAAAAGGATATGGCAAAAGTGGGAGAAATGGTTTAGAATAAATCATATGTATATCAAAATAAAGAAAGAAGGGTTTATCATGCAGGAGGTTACAAGAATTTCCTTAGAGGGTTTAGTGAATACCAGAGATTTAGGAGGCTATCAGTCAAAGGACGGGCGCTGCATTAAACCTCATAAGCTGATCAGAAGCGGAGAACTGTTTCATATGACAGCATCCGATATAGAAATTTTAACAGGAGAATACGGTCTGCGAAAGATTTTGGATTTTCGGACGTCTGTGGAAGCTGCCGGGCATCCTGATCCGGAAATGGATAATGTCGTATACATACACCTTCCGATTCTGGAAGAAGCTGCGCTGGGAATTACCAGAGAAAATGATGATGATATGGAAAAAAGCCTGGACATCGTGACGGCTGTTTTATCTTACATGGAAAACAGTACCGCTGGTGCCGCAGAATATATGGATCAGATGTATACCGGATTGATTACCGGTGAGTTTTCGAAGGGTCAATACCGGCGTTTTTTTGAGTATCTGCTGGAACATGAGGAAGGTTCTCTTTTGTGGCATTGTACAGCCGGAAAAGACCGGGCGGGAACAGCAGCGGTTTTACTGTTGAATGCCTTGGACGTTGAAGAAGATCAAATCCTTGCGGATTATATGAAGGTAAACGAATTTACCAAAGATGCGGTCGAAGAGAAAATGCGAAAAGTGCTTCAAATGACCGGAAACCAGGAGGTTACGGAACAAATCAAAGCACTTTTCAGTGTGAAGGAAGAGTATATCGAATCTATTTATGCGGTTATTGGTAAGGTTTATGGATCCATGGATCATTATCTTTTAAAAGAGATGAATTTAACCCGGGAAAAACGTGACCGCTTAAAAAATATGTATTTATTCTAATTGGAACCGTCCAACCAAACCGTTAAGGTTTTCCGATTGTGCGAACAGCTCTTCACTGATCGCAGAGCTTTCTTCGGCAACCGAGGAGGTATCCTGTACGACCATTGCGATTTGTTCAATGGCACCGGTGATTTCATGCATGGAGCCGGCCTGTTTTTCGGAAGACTGGCTGATTTCATCAACAGAATTTACAATGCCGCTGATACTGGACAATACGCCCTTTAAAGATTCGGAAGCACTTAAAACAATTTTATTTCCTTCATCTACACCGTGAAGGGATTCCTGAATCAGATTTCGGGTATTGGTAGCTGCTTCACCACTTTGAGTGGCCAGTTTTCCGATTTCACCGGCAACTACTGCAAAACCTCTGCCGGCTTCTCCGGCTCTTGCCGCTTCAATGGAAGCATTTAAAGAAAGCAGGTTGGTCTGGGTTGCAATTTCTTCAATACTATCGATGATCAACTGAATCTGCTGAGATGTCTGGCTGATGGTTTCCATAGCCACAACAACTTTTTCCATATGCTCCTGACTGGTCAGAGCTTCTTTTCCAACATTTTGGGCATCTGCACTTACACCTTGTGCACGTTTGGCATCCAATTCAACCTGAGTGGTAACTTCATTAATGGTAGCAGTCAACTCCTCAACGGAGCTGGCCTGAGTGGTTGCACCTTCAGCAAGGTTCTGAGCACCTTCGGACATATTCTGGGCACCGGACTGTACCTGACCGGAGGCTTCCCTGATTTGTAAAAGAGTATCACTTAAATTCAGCTTAATACCTCTCATAGCTTCTAGAATAGGAACAAAGCTTCCCACATAGCTGCTAGTACACTTGGAATTTACGGTAAAATTACCACCGGCCATTTCACCCAGGCAATATTGTACGTCCGGTATAATGGTTTGGAATAATCCCATTAATTCTTTCAGGCTATGAGCCAGGTCGCCTAATTCATCCTGAGACTCGTAGGAAATAGAAACGTCCAAATTTCCTCCTGCCATGTCTTTGGCAGCCTTTTCCAGTTCAAAGATAGGTGTGGTCAGGAGTTTAGTCAGGAAACGGCTGAAATAAACAATCAGCAATAAACAGGTGCCGGCAACCAATATCAGAACGACCGTTACAATAATACGGACCACATTGGCGGTATTATAGGCACTAAGAGCATTATCATCAGCATAATTCCCCAATTTCTTAAGGGTTTCTATTAATGGAGCAGCAGCCGGAAGATAACCATTGTTATACTTATCTAAGGCTTCTGCATTTTGATTATTATCGGCAAGATCCATTACCTCTTGCCGGATGGGAGCCAGGATGGCACTATATTTTTCAATGTCAGCCAATAAATCATCAGCGGTAGAATTAGCCTTTAAAAATTCCCTTTGCACACCTTGATCGGCTATATCAGCTTCCGCTTCCTTTAAAAATGAATCTACTTTGTCAGGATCGTCGGTTGAAATAGCACATAAAATATTTTTCATGGCACTTTGCATATCCCGACGGTAAGTTGTGGCAGCTACAGCATTTTTATAGGGAGTATTATAAAAGTAAGTAAGGCGGCCACCCACCACGAAAATACCGACAATGGCAATAAGTGCCATAACACAAAGTCCGGCAATTATTATAAAAAATGTATTACTGAGCTTTTTACTGATTGCTAAATCTTTAAATCTTTTTTCCATCATATTTTTAATTCCTCCGTTTGCCAAAAAAATAATATATAAGATAAGAAAATTATAGGATTCGGCTGCATGATTGTCAAAGAAATACAGAGGTATATGCTGCTTATTGTTATTTATTAACAAAATAAATAAGAAAATTTTAAGGATTATTATTTAAAATACGAGGGAAAACAGTATAAATGTTTTCCCTCGCATTTCCAGTGACTAATTTACGATATTTTCAATCAGATTTGTAATAGTCTGAATGGAATTTAACTGATTGCTTTTATTCATGGATTCGATAAAAGTCTGCCTTGTAAAATACAGTTCATGAATTTTGTCTACCAATAAATCCTCTGACAGATCATCATCATCAATTACCATACTAAAGCCCTGTGTTTCGAAGGAACGGGCATTTAAAATCTGGTCGCCTCTGCTGCTGCCGGCAGAAAGAGGAATCAGCAGATTTGGTTTTTTTAAGGCAAGCAGTTCACATATGGAATTGGCACCCGCCCGGGAAACAACCAGATCGGCAATAGCCAAAAGATCCTTCAGCTCGGATTTCACATATTCAAATTGTTTGTAGCCTTTTGTATCTAACAGCATATTGTCAACTTTGTCCTTACCGCAGATATGGACAATCTGAAAATCCTCCAATAATTGGGGCAGCGCATCACGAAGTACTTTATTGATGGAAGCAGCACCCAGACTGCCGCCGATGATCATGATAACCGGTTTATTGGCGGTAAATCCGCAAAGATCCAGAGCGGCAATCTTATCACCTCTGGTTAACTCTTCTCTAATCGGGGAACCGGTTAAAACCGCTTTATCACCCTTGATCATGGTTACTGTTTCCGGAAAGTTGCAGCAAACCTTTCTGGCAATGGGAATACACAGCTTATTGGCAAGTCCCGGGGTCATATCCGATTCATGAATGATACACGGAATTTTTAAAGCCGCCGCCGCCCGCACAACCGGGACACTGACAAAGCCGCCTTTGGAAAAAACCACATCCGGTTTAATAATTTGTAAATGTTTTTTTGCCTCCGAATAACCTTTTAATACCCGGAAAGGATCTGTTAAATTCTTCAAATCAAAATACCTGCGAAATTTGCCGGTAGCAATCCCATAATAAGGAAGGTCAAAATCGGAAATTAATCTTTTTTCGATCCCATCATAAGAACCGATATAGGAAACATCGTATCCCATATCCTTAAGTTTAGGCAATAACGCTATGTTAGGAGTAACATGACCGGCAGTACCGCCGCCGGTAAGTACAATTTTTTTGTCCATAAAAGGCCTCCGGTTAATTCGTTTGAATACTTTCCAAAGCCAGGGCCAATTGGTCGGCACAGGAAGTGGGTTTAAATCCACAACGTATCCCTTTTAATTTTTTAATTGCATCTTCAATTTTCATACCGGTAACTAAGGTAGCAACCGCCTTCAGGTTACCGTTGCATCCTCCGAAAAATTCCACAAACTTAATCGTACCGTTTTCCACCTCAATATCAATGGAGGAAGAACAAACACCCTTTGTCTGATATCTCATATCGACCATCCCTTCAACATTGCTTCAACATTGGGAAGAACGCTCCGCGTTCTTCCAGTCCAACGTGTTTGTTTTTTAAACATGTTGGACTTATTATACCAAAGAATTTTTTTTGTTACCAGTATATCTTGTCATTCTTTACAGAAAAAGTGCGATGCCTTACCAGGTTTCTGTATTGTGGTGAAAAAGTTAATTTATTATAATAAGAAGATAGAAATTTGTAATAAGGAGGTTGCCATGTTTCAAATTCTCGCAGAAAAAAAAATACTTACAAGTATTATTCTATCTCTACTATTATTAAGCATAATATGCCAAATTATGATTGGTGTGATATACCAAAAATTAATCAAAGAAGCAGGAAATCTGTCCACAACCGAAAATAAGCAGCTAAAGTTGTGTAAACTAAAGTTTCAAAATTGCTATCAGATGAACGGCAGTGTTCCCAATATTGCCGTTTTTGTGGACAAGTTCATATGCCATCTGGAGGTTTTTCACATATCTCTCACAGGATTGCGGCAGATCGCAACACAGCTGGTCATGCTTTCGGTTTTTATGTCGGGAATAGGTGCTTGCGTGGGCATTGTAGAAGGTGAAACGCTGTTTCGTATCCTGCCCTATTATTTAATCGGGATGATTGGATTATACCTGTTTTTTTCCGTATCGGCAATTGTGGACGTTCAGGTAAAAAAAGAGAATCTGAAGATTAATTTGATGGATTATCTGGAAAATCATATGCTGTGCCGATTGAAAAATAACGAAATAGTCAGCAAAACAGATAGTAAAACGGATAACAAAACGGAAGGAAAGCCAGCGCCGGAAGAACCAAAAAAAGCGGCGTTTGCCGCTTTCTCGGAAGAAGAAATAGAAGAACTGTTAAAAGAGCTTCTGGTATAACCCTACGCTGCTGTTTTCAAGACCGGTATGCCCTCTTCATCAATCGTAAACGTTATTGGTGCATATGTTTGCAGTCCGCCGAAAACGTCAACAATTACAAATTGATAATAATATTCACCGGGCCATAACAGTGTCTGCTCCAACATGGTATTCTCATTAAATATAATATAATTATCGATGTCCGAATATATATAATTTCCGTCATCATCTATAAAATCCGAGGTATCCTCAATCAGCTCTTCACTCACGACATTTTCTGTTTGAAGAATAACATATCTGGGGCTGATGCGGTCTCCTGCCATAAGATTTCCCGTTTCGCGGGAGGCCAGACCGGTATTGGGGTCTGCCCCGCTCCAGGTGCTTAAGATCTCATAATGCCCATTATCCGGTTCTGCTTCATTCCATATCCACTGGATTACCAAATAGGTTTCTTCACCGTTTAGCAGAATCGGGCTGTGATAAAGGTTGTACTCCGGATTGCTTTCCTGAAGCCACAAAAGAAGCGGCAAGCCATCAATTGCAGCCCATTTGCCTTCAAAGTTATCTTTTACCACACCGGTATCCGCATCAAATTCCACATCGTCATCAAAGCCTAAAATTATGCATTGACCCTCGCCAATGTCATAGTGCAATTGAAAACCAAACCGCTGGATATAATCATAGGTAGAGGGATCAAAAGACATTTCATATATGCCATCATCCGTTGCATAGGGTTCCTGTGTGATTTGCACGAATTGCCTGTTTAACCGCGTGTGCTTACTTTTCTTAAAAAGAAAATCGGATATGTAGTGCGTATAATCCGGCGCCGCAGAGGTTAAGCCGTATTCTGTTAAGGAAAAAAGTGTTACCTCATTAGTCGGATAAAATACCGATAAGCCATTGGTAAAAGCGCGGCTTTTTCCGCTCACCTGATAGACAACCGCTTCCTCTACAGCCTGTTGCACATCCTCATAGGAATCCGGTGCCAAATCCGCAAGTTTTTTCGCAAGATCGCTTAAATCCACCATGTGCTGATAAGCATAATGCTGGGTACGGGCTACGCCCCGTGATACCTCGGCAAAATAAGTAGGTGATACCGAGCCGTCAGATATCTCAATGGCCATATTGTTGAGAGCGTAAAGTACATTGTCAATCTTCTCCAAATCTATTACCGATAGCGTTACGTTTTTTTCCATATCTATTTCCCGATAAAATTCAAAAAATTCATTGCATAAAAGGATGCCAAGATCACCGCCGTTCATCTCTGGATCAGCATCTATGGCATATGTAAAAAGTGAATAATCCCCCCATCCGAATCCCGGTTCAACTTCCTCAGAGGCATACATATACCGGGCGTAAGGCGCCAGTACATTAGCCACTTCCACACTTCCCATCAGACATGCGTCAAAGGCAACGAACTCGAATTTATCGGTCATACTGTCATAGGTGCGGTCAAAGGCGTCTTCCAGCTCCAATAGCGGCATCCCCTGTCCTTCATACAACTCATCGGCAAACATTCCTCTAATGCTGCCGCCGCCATGATCCCAAAGGATGACACCCATCTTCTCTGCCGGATAATTCTCTACGCCCCAGGTCAAAAAATCACCCAGAGTGCCCGGATCACTCATGGGAGCAAGCTCCTGTTCATCTAACAGCGTCATGGTATCGGTGACTTCCCACCGCTGCAGTTTTTGGGAATCAATAAGGTTCCTGGTTGCAATCTCCTCAAGCTCGAAATACTCCAGAAGCTGATCATCTACATTTCCCCATTGCGCTGTACCGCCGGTCTGGACAATGTACCGCACATTTTGTGCTTCGGGGCCGTTCATAAGCAATTGGAGGTTAAACGAAGCCAGCCCGTCTTTTGTTTCAAGGTCTGTACCGCATATATAAATAAAAATAGTCCAGGTGTCGTCAGTCCCCATGGGAACAGGATTTTCACGTGTTTTCCGGGTTATGGTATAGTTACTCTCCACCGAAAACTCTTCCTCCTCCGGTGGCACTGTTTCGGTGACAGCGATACTTTCGGCAGGTGCTGGGGTTGGCGTAGTATCCAAGATATCCGCATTGGCCGGAACGTTACGTCCGCAACCGGTTAGTACACAAAGAAAAATACATGCGGCAAAAAGCAGGTTAATTTTTTTCATGTGTAAGAAATGTCCTTTCATCATTTTGGGCATTGATTTTTTGGGCAACATAATCAAACTGACTGGCAACAGATAAGAAAAGGTCTGCTAACAGAGGATCAAAATGGGTTCCCCGTCCCTCGGTAATAATTTCCACCGCCTGTTCATGAGTAAAAGGTTTCTTGTAGGGACGCTGTGAAATAAGTGCATCGTATACATCGGCAATAGCCATAATGCGTCCTTCCAAAGGAATATCAGTACAGGACAAACCGTGAGGGTATCCGGTACCGTTCCATTTTTCATGATGGTATCCCGCTAAAACCTTGGCGTAAGCCAGAAAGGCATTTTGCGAAGTGTTTTTTTCGATACGGTCAATCATCTTCATACCATTAGTGGTATGTCTCTTCATCTCATCAAATTCTTCATCGGTGAGTTTACCGGGTTTTTGCAGGATACTGTCTTTAATAGAAATTTTACCCACATCATGGAGCTGTGCTGACAAAAGGAGGAGTTCTTTATCCCAGCTGTTAACTTCCTCTGCATAAAGACCCTGTTCAACCAGGGCGTTAACCAGGATTTCCAGATAACTCTTAGTGCGTTCAATGTGTCCGCCGGTTTCATCATCCCGGAATTCCACCAGTTCGGCAACCGTCTTAAGGATTACGTTTTGCAGCTCCAAAACAGTACGGGTTTTTTCCAGAACCATTTCTTCCAGATTTTCATTATAATTTTTCAATTCTTTTTTCTGCTCTTCCACCAGTAAATGCACTTCGATTCGCTTAAGTAATAAGGGCGGGGAAAAAGGTTTGGAAATATAGTCAATGGCCCCCAGGCTTAAGCCTTCCAATTCACTGCCGGCATCACCTTTAGCGGTAACAAAAATAACCGGAATGGACCTGGTTTCTTCCTTTTCTTTTAAAATCTTAATCACATCATAACCGTTCATGTCCGGCATTTCAATATCCAATAAAATCATATCGGGAAGAATCTTCTCCAATACCTTAAACATCTTTTCACCGGAAGGAATGGTAAAAACATCGTATTTTTCCGAAAGAGTGTTTTTTCCCACGGTAAGATTGGTAACATTGTCATCTACCAAAAAAATTTTTTTGCGTTGGTTTTCCATAGTGTACCCCCTATTCTCTAATAAGAAATTCATTAATATTTTTATTGGCTTCTTCATATTCAAAGATCAGAATATCTTGCGAAACGGAATCCATTAGTACCTGGGCTTCTTCAGGAAGGTTTTTTGCCTGAATCTCTTCCAGAATTTTATCCGCTGTGCCGATATCCATATTATCTAAGGCATCCCGCAGGATAAGCAGTTTTGACCGTAATTCTTCTGTCGAAATCTGTTCGGTATGGTTGGAAACCGATAAGGTTTTCATATATTTATTAATGTTACCCAAAAGAACTTCCAAAGAGAAGATCAAGTCTGGGGCATTCTTCTCAATAAAGGATACATCTTCTTTTCTTCCGGCCATTTCCAGAGCTTTAGCCGCTTCGGAAAACTCCAAAGCCCCCACGCTGGCCGACGCACTTTTCAGAGCATGCACATAAGTAGTAAATAAAGAGTAATCGGCATTTTGCAGACAAGTCTGCAATTCGGAAATTTTATGAATACCATCCATATAGAAAACGGAAAGTGTTGCATTATAATTGTCCACATCACCGCCGGTCATGAGAATACCCTTGGCAACATCAATTCCCGGAATTGCAAAAGTGGCGGCAGCCTGGGAGGTTGGTGCTTCCGTATATCGCTCTTTTTTATCCGTTGGAATCCATTTATCTAAAATAGCATTAAGCTTGGCCATTTCAATGGGTTTGGCAAGAAAGTCGTTCATTCCGTTTTGGATAAACATCTCTTTCACTCCGGAAACCGCATTGGCCGTCAGGGCAATAATGGGAACTTCCTTAAAATAGTTTCCTTCCGTAAAGCGAATCAGGGTAGTGGCCTCCAGTCCGTCCATTTCGGGCATCATGTGATCCATAAAAACCAGGTCATAATCTTTGCCCGCAGTAATCATATCGATTGCTTCCCTGCCGTTTTTAGCAGTATCTATCTGCATTCGGTAAGGCAGCAGGAGGCCTTCGGCAACTTTCAGATTAGTGGGAATATCATCAACAATCAATATTTTAGCGGTAGGGGCAATAAAATGGATGCCGTCCGGTTTATTACTATGATAGTGGTATTCCTGACCGATATCATTCAGAATATTGGCAATAGACAGTGCATGAGCCGGCATCGCCAGAGTCCGGAATTCATTGGACAGATCCAAGTCACCATAGTTGGATAAAAGGATGATGGCAGCCGGGCTGTTATTTTTTTTCACCGCATTTTTCGCTTCTTTATGTAAAAAGGAAGGAACAAAAACAAAGGAATAAGGCGTGCCGCCTTCCAATGCTTCATGAAAATGAGAAATACTGTCTACCAAATGGCAGGAAACACCCAGATTTTCCAGGGAGGATTTTACAGAGTCCGCGTAAATATCCCGGGGCTCATACAAAAGAACCTGCTTTTCAAAAGCTCTTTCTACGAAGGCAAAAGTTTCGGCTTGGCGAATCTCCTGAGGAAGCGTAACCGTAAAAGTACTTCCCTTGCCATATTCGCTTTTAACGATAATATTGCCGCCCATAGCCCGAACCAGATTGTGGGTGATGGCAAGTCCTAAACCGGTACCTTCGATACCGTGGTTTTTAGTCATATCCATCTGAACAAATTCACCGAAAAGCTTATTAAGATCCTCTTCCTTTATACCGATACCACTGTCCGATACGGCAATTTGTAAGAGTACCGTTTGATTTTCCACCGTACCGGTCACATCTAAGGAGATAAAGCCGCTGTCGGTATATTTTACGGCATTGCTTAAGATATTCAGTAAGATTTGGCGAATACGGACTTCATCACCGGAAAGGGCATTGGGAATCCGGCTGTCGATATTGGTGACAAATAAAATCGGCTGGTCTAAAAGCCGCATCCGGATTACACTGATCACATCATTCAGCAGAGAGGTCAGCAGATAATCGGTTTTTACGATTTCCAATTTACCCGATTCGATTTTCGAGAAATCCAAAATATCATTGATTAAAGACAGCAGATTCATACTGGCGGTTTTAATGCCGGTGGTGTTTTCATAAACTCCGGGAGATAAGTCTTCCCGCAGGATCAATTCACTCATACCCATAATAGAATTCATCGGTGTGCGGATTTCATGGCTCATTTTGGCCAGAAAATCACTCTTGGCATTATCCTGAGCAACCGCGGCGTTTTTGGCATCCATGATGGGAGTAATATCAGACCATTCAAAAAAGCGGTTGATATTACTGCGGCTCATTTTGGAAGAACGAAGCATAAACCAACAGGGCTTATCGTCAATCAGGAGTTCAAAGGAACGTTCCACAAAGCGCCTGCTTTCAATGATTTCATGGAACATGATTTTCATTTCAATAGTGGGGAGCAAATCCAAAAGAGGCCGGTTGATGGCATAAGATACATTGGAAACATGAAGCCATTCAGCCAGAGACTGACTCATATATTCTATATTAGCATTTTGATCGATTACCACCATAAAACTGGGGGTGGTATCCATAATGGTATTAAAAGTTTTACTGGTTTTTTCCTGTTCTTTAGCCTTTTCGACGGCGAAAGCGCAAATGGAATATAAAAGAATATTGATTAAATCATAGCCAAGAAAAAACATGATTTGATGTACCATGTCATAATCGCTGCCCATGATTGGGATATTCATGGCAAACAGAAGGATTACGATGGCATTGACCAACAGGGCTTGCAAAATAAAGCCCATTCGCTCCAGATACCCCAGGCTGATTACCGAGCAGGCGATCAGAAAAAAGAAGTAGTACCGGTCACTGCCAAGAAAAACCGAAATTGCAGTTTCAATTGCCACGAAAAGAACCGGGGAAAGAAAAGATTCAACCTTTTTATTAATACTTTTGCTCATACCAATAAACCGGACAATAATAATCAAAAAAATACCGGCCGCAAAACGCAGGGCAAAATGCAGCAGACCATGCATCAGCAGATTATAAATACTGTTTAGCAGGGTGTAGATAATAACCACGAACATGGTAATTTTTAATCCATAATTATCTCTTTTGGAAAAGGTCGTTTTGCTCATAAGGAAGGCCCTCCTTCTGAGAGTGGATTCACAAAGTCGATAGCCAGCGGCAATAGCCGGTAATCCATGGTGGTTTCATAATGAAGTTCACCATCGATTCGGCAATGCTGCATTTCCTTTGAAGTTATTTGGATATGGCGGCCGGTCTCGTGCATAATAAATTCAGGATAAGATTTATATTTAAAAAGTAAATAATGGAGCAGCTGGGAAAGTAACTTGACATGAGGCAGTCTTTTAACAATAAATAAGTCCAGTTTTCCATCATCAGGCTGAATCTGACAAGCGGTTTTAAGCATTTTATCACCATTAAAGGGGGCGTTAAGAATTAAAATGCTCAGGCATTCTTCATAAATCCGCTGACCGTCAATGGTTATTTCGTATTTCTGATGAAGCCTTTTTTCACGCCAGCATTTTTTAGTAACAGAAAAGGGATTAGAGCCTATACCGGTGGAGGAAAGGCCCAAGGCAAAATTATTGCCGCATTTCATGACATCAAGAGGTATCGTTTCGGAAAATACCTGATGATAAAAAGAGTAAAATGTATTTACTTGTCCGGCCCCAAAGGATTTCAAAAAACGGGCGGTACTTCCATATGGATAAATGGCGATTTGCACACCAGGAAGACCGGTAGTTCCATTTATTACTTCATAAACGGTACCCATCCCGCCAATCACATGAATACGAATCTTGCCGTCAGCATCTTCAAGATATTCACTGGCAGCATAATGATGGGAAAAAGCCAGTGCATCCCGGCACCAGCGGGTAATATGAATATAATAAGAGATTTCTGGATAGTCTTGAAAAAAAAGTGTGATTCGCTGGGAAATACTTCTTGCTTTTCCTTTTACACCGGCGGCTTCGGGATTAATAATAAATAAATGCTTCATGCGGCTATATCTCCTTTAAACTGTTAATCTGTGCCAAATCAAAGGTAAGCAAAATCTCAAATTTATGCAGAAATAAGTTTAATTCGTCGGTACAAAAAAGCAAATTTTCCGGAGAAGGGCTTGCCCTGTAAAAGTTCCGCAGTCTTGTTACCAATAGACTTAGTCCCAAATGCCTTAGTTGCAGCTGATTGCCAAAAAGCAATAATGCTTTTACCTGAGTCTCTGATAAATGCATAAGCAAATCCTCCTGAAATAGAGATATAATGTTAACATAGTACTTTCTGTCTATACTATACAGCGTATAATATTATATGTCAATGGTTTCTTTCCTTTTATAAGAATATACGATATAATAAAGCGGACAGAAATGAGAGGATCTTTATGAAAAAATCTACCTTTTTTGCAGTGGCTATCTGGAGCAGTGTGTTTGTAATGTTAGTGGTTACAATCGTAAGCCTTGTTTATTTTATGAAGCAAATAAATAGTACACAGATTACGGAAGAAGAATTTGTGGATTATCAATATCATTATGCCTTTATTACCGGTGACGCACAGGATGCTTACTATCAATCTATTTATGAAAGTGCCCGGCAAAGGGGCGAAGAAGAGGATATTTATGTGGAATACCTGGGAAAGAATCTGGCTGTAAATTACTCTCAGACAGACTTGATGCGGATCGCTATTGCGGCAGGGGTGGACGGTATCATTGTAGAAGCCGATGAAAGTGAAGAAATGGTTAATTTGATCGACGAAGCGGTAAACGGAGAAAAATCTATTCCGGTAGTAACGGTAGGAACGGATTGTACCGGAAGTATGCGCCAGAGCTTTGTAGGAATCAGTTACTATGATCTTGGCCAGCTTTATGGGGAACAGGTGTTAAAACTGACACAAAACAAATCGGACGGGCCGTTTCAAGTAATGATCTTAATGAAGTCCGATTATGAAAACAGCAGTCAGAATATTATCTTTTCCGGTATTAAAGAGGTGCTGAAAGAGAATTACCTGATTGAAACAGCCGCAGTCAGTAATGAGTTTTCTTACAGTGCCGAAGAGTCGATTCGGGATATTATTATGAAGGGCGATCAGCTTCCCGATGTTTTAATCTGTTTAGACAAAGTAACCACTACTTGTACCTATCAGGCAGTGGTAGATTATAATAAAGTTGGGGATGTAGAGATTATCGGATACTATGATTCGGATGATATTTTGGATGCCCTTGAAAAAAATGTTATTCAGGCAACCATCGCCGTGGATACGGGGCAGATGGGAGAATATTGTGTTACCGCTCTGGAAGAATACCGCAGCACGGGATATGTCAGCGGATATATGCCGGTAGATATGACTTTGATTACCACCGACAATGTAAAGGAGTACAGAGTCCATGAAGAGGAACACTAATGCCATAAGGCTGAGGAATTCCATACAGATGAAGCTGATAGGGGTATTTGTTTTCACCTCTGTTATTATTTTAAGTGTAAACCTGTTTATGTTCATTAATATTAATGGACGGATTCAAAAGATCGATGAAGTATACAGCAGTAATGTTACGCTGAACCAGCTGACGGAAACCTTATCTACGGTCCAAAGTTATATGACCGAGTATTTAAATACTAAAAATTTTGATGCCATGCAGAGTTATTATAAAAGCGTTCAGGACTATCAGGAATTAACCGCTTCTTTATATGATACGGCAACCAACAGCAACTCCCGGTTAATGGAAAAAAATATTCGTAATTTATCGGAGGAATATCTGGAGTATTCCAAGGCCACAGTGGATGCCAAGCGCGGCCGGATGATTGAAAAATATAACCTCAGCAACAAGCAGGCCACGGAAATGTTTGATTATATCAATGCATACATTTACAGTTTGAACAATGAGCGCTTTAAAAGCAATTCGGAAAACTATAATGCGCTGCTGGTTTCCCTGCAGTCCCTGGAATATATCAGCACCCTTATTTTGTTTGCGGTGACGGTAACCAATATTATTTTGGCAATGGTTATTACCAGAAGTATTACCAATCCCTTAAGTCAGCTGGCACGAGCGGCCAATGAGGTAGGAGCCGGAAACCTGGAAGTACAGCAGTTAGAAGTAAAAAATAAGGATGAGATCGGTGTGGTGACCAATGCTTTTAACAAAATGACCTTAAGTATTCGGGAAAATATTCAGCGAACCAAGGAAAGTATGGAACTGGAGCGGGCCATGAAGGAAAAAGAGCTGATGATGGAAACCCATCTGAAGGATGCCCAGCTGAAATACCTGCAGGCTCAGATCAACCCCCATTTTTTGTTCAACACCTTAAATGCCGGCGCCCAGCTTGCCATGATGGAGGGAGCTGACCGGACCTACACCTTTATTGATAATATGGCAGCCTTTTTCCGGTATAGTATTAAAAAGGACAACCAGAGTACGACGTTAGCGGATGAAATTACACTGGTGGATAATTATATCTATATTTTAAATGTAAGGTTTTCCAATGAAATACAATATATAAAGGAAATAGATAAAGGGCTGTGTTTCATACAGGTACCAAGCATGATCTTACAGCCGATAGTGGAAAACTGTATTAATTATGGCATTCGGGATATTGGCAGACAGGGTATCATAACCTTAGCGGTTTACCAGGGAGAGGAAGAGATATGTGTAAGTGTCCGGGATAACGGAATCGGAATTACACCGGAACGAATCGAAGAAATAAATAGCGGTACTATTAAAGAAAAGGAACAAAGCGGCGATTCCAACGGTATTGGGTTAAATAATGTTATCGATCGGCTAAGGCTGTTTTATGACAGGGAAGAAACGTTGGAAATCATTGCGCATGGAGAGAATAAGGGAACGGAGATTCTTCTTCATATTCCCTTACCGGAAGGAGATTAATATGTATAAAATTATGCTTGCCGATGATGAAGGGATTGTAATTGACTCGCTGCGGTTTATTATTGAAAAGAACTTCGGAAAAGAATGTGTGATTGAATATGCGAAGACCGGAAGGAGCGTAATCGAGCTTGCGGAGACTTTTCGTCCCGATATTGCCATTATGGATATTCATATGCCTGGCATTAACGGCATTGAAGCCATAAAAGAAATCCAAAGATCCAATAAACATATTATTTTTATTGTCATGTCCGCATACGATAAATTTGATTATGCCAAAGAAGCGATTAACCTGGGGGTTTTGGAGTATTTGAATAAACCTGTAAACCGGGATACCATTGTTGCGGTCCTTAAGCGCTCCATGCAGATTATTAACGAAACCCGTGAAAAGAGAAGCAATGAATTATTAATTAAAGAAAAGATTGAAAATGTCATTCCTCTGATTGAAAGTGGATTTATATATAATATTTTATTTCAGGATGATTATTCGGAAGATATTATGAGATATCAGGAGCTTTTGGGTATAGAGGAAAACTGTGGTTACCTTTATATTGTGGAATGCGGGGACAAGACCGAAGGCTACCGATTAGGAAATGTGGTGGGAGCCGGGGTAAAAATACAATCTTATTATCAGGACATCCGGGCAACGATCAAAGACTGTATGCCGGGAGTGGTAGGGCCGCTGATGGCCAACCGAATTATTGTTTTTATGCCGGTTAAGGAAGAAGTTTCCGATTATAATCAAAGAATACATACCATGGAAAGCTGCCGGGTATTATTGGAAAAGCTGACAAAAAAACTCGATATGCAATTCCGTATCGGTATCGGTTCGGTAAAGCGGCTGGATTATTTAATAGAATCTCACAGGGAAGCATTAAACTCCTTGCGAAACATGGATGATGAGGTGGTTCATATCCAGGATATGACGATTGGCTGTGCTTATGATGCCGATTATCCCATTCAAACCGAGAAAAGATTGTTTGACAAGGTTAAAAAAGGAGATGTCGGCGGAACCATGGAGGAGGCAGAAGCTTTTTTTAACTGGATGGAAGAGACATATCCTCATGCAGAGATGGACGTTAAGCTAAAGGTGACAGAATTTGTTCTTTATGCGGAGCATCTGGCTTATCTCAATGCAGGTATGACTTACCATTTTACAGATCGTACCGAATACCTTTCGACGATTGTTGGTTTTGAAGATTACCAGAGCCTGAAAAAATGGTTTGTGGATAAAGTAGCCGATTCGGCCAGAAGGATACAAAAGAACAGTGTAGAAGAGCATTCCAGCGGAACCATTGCCAGAGCAAAGGCTTATATCAATAATAATTATCAAAATGATATTTCACTGGACGAAGTATCAAGAGAGATGGATATCAGCCCTTATTATTTCAGTAAATTATTTAAAGAAGAAACAGGTGAGAACTTTATTGAGTATCTTACCGCTATCCGGATTACGAAAGCAAAAGAACTACTGGAAAACACGGATATGAGTATGAAGGATATCTGTGTTGCGGTGGGATATCAGGATCCCAACTATTTCAGCAGGATATTTAAGAAAAATGAAGGTCTTACACCAACGGAGTACAAGGAGAACAAATAAGATGCCGAAGAGAAGAATCAGTCTATTTTTGTGTTGTATACTGGGAATGTTATATCTGCCTTCGTGTGGTGCGGAAAAAGAGCCGGTACCGGTTGAAACGAAAACGGAGCAGGAAAAGATACAAATTGGTGTGACTTTTGACTCTTTTGTTATTGAAAGATGGCAAAGAGATAAAGATGTCTTTGTTTCTGCGGCTAAAAAGCTGGGAGCAGAGGTCAATGTACAAAATGCCAACGGTGACTTAAAAGAGCAGATATCCCAAATAAAATATTTTATTGATAAGAAGATGGATGTAATCGTAGTTGTAGCAGTAGACTCCTACGGTTTGGAGGAAGCAGTAAACAGCGCTAAAAAGGCAGGAATCAAAGTAGTTGCTTATGACCGTCTGATCATGAACATGAATGTGGATCTTTTTGTTTCTTTTGATAATGAAGAAGTCGGAAAATTAATGGCAGAAGCTTTAATAGATACCATTCCGGAAGATGGGAGAGTGGTCATGATTAATGGGCCTACCAGAGATAATAATGTGGAATTGGTAGATAAGGGTTTTGAACAACGTCTTGCCAGAACGGATATCGAAATTGTAGATATTGTCTTTTGTGATGAGTGGCGAAGTGAAGAGGCATTTAATTATATTAACCATAATTATGGTAAGATGTATAACATTGACGGAATCATGTGCGGTAATGATGGTCTTGCCGGAATGACTATCAAAGGGTTATCGGAACGCCGGCTGGCCGGTGACATTATGGTAGTGGGACAGGATGCGGATCTGGATGCCTGTCAAAGAGTTGTTGAGGGCACCCAGACCATGACGGTCTATAAGCCCATTGAAAAATTAGCTCAGGTTGCCGCCGAATATACCGTTAAATTGGCCAAAGGTGAGGATTTCAGCAAAGAGGATACCGCATTTGACGGAAAGCAGCAGGTTCCTTATGTGAAAATAATGCCCATTGCGGTAACCAAAGAGAATATGGATGAGGTAATTATAGAAGGCGGTTTTCATTTAAAAGAAGACGTTTATTTGAATATACCCCACTAAAAAGCCAACAAAGCAGGGCGTTAGCACAAATTTGTGATGATATTTTTTTAGAGACAAAAATATGCTAGCATAAAAAAATGGCGATTTTTACATACTGAAAAATTACTGTTAACTGCAAACATGTACTATTGGATAGACAACTTCTCTCGTGCTATAGTTAGTTTGTAAAAAGTAATTAAACATTATCTCAAGGGAGGAATAAGAATGAAAAAGAAATTACTTGGAGCTTTACTCACAGTAGCAATGATCGCAACCTGTTTAACAGGATGTGGTGCAAAGGCCAACGATGGTGGAGCAACAGCAGCACCTGCTGCAGAAACAAAAACCGAAGAAGCAGCACCTGCAGCAGACACAAACACCGAAGCAGCAGCAACCGCCGGTGGTTTAGTAGGTGTAGCAATGCCTACCAAGGATTTACAGAGATGGAACCAGGATGGTGCCAACATGGAAACACAGCTGAAGGCAGCAGGATATGATGTTGACTTACAGTATGCCAGCAATGACGTAGCAACTCAGGTTTCTCAGATTGAAAACATGATCGCTAACGGCGTACAGGTACTGGTTATCGCATCTATCGATGGTGATTCCTTAGGAACTGTTTTAGCACAGGCAAAGGAAAAGAGCATTCCGGTTATCGCATACGATCGTTTGATCATGAACACCGATGCAGTTTCCTACTATGCAACCTTTGATAACTACATGGTTGGAACCAAGCAGGGCGAATATATCGTGAAAGCTTTGGATCTTGAAAATGCAGCAGGCCCCTTCAATATGGAAGTATTCACAGGTGATCCCGGTGATAACAATGCTAAATTCTTCTATCAGGGTGCAATCGACGTTCTTCAGAAATACATCGACAGCGGCAAACTGGTTATTCAGTCAGGACAGCTTGATTTCGCTACTGTAGCAACAGCTAACTGGTCATCCGAAAATGCACAGTCCAGAATGGAAAACATCATTTCTTCTTACTATGCAGGCGGAACCAAATTAGACGTAGTACTTTGTTCTAATGACTCTACAGCACTTGGTGTTACCACCGCTCTTGACAGCGCATACAATGGTGACGCTCCGGTTATCACCGGCCAGGACTGTGACGTTGCAAACGTTAAGAACATGATCGCTGGAAAGCAGTCCATGTCAATCTTCAAAGATACTCGTGATCTTGCAAAACAGGTTGTTACCATGGTTGATGCTATCATGAAAGGTTCTGAAGCACCTGTTAACGATACCGAAACATATGACAACGGTACAGGCGTTATCCCCAGTTATCTGTGTGAGCCCGTATTTGCAGACGTTAACAACTACAAAGAACTGTTGATTGATTCAGGATACTATACCGAAGATCAGTTAAAGTAATCATAATTTAATAACTAAATATAGGCGGGTTTAGCCCGCCTATATTCCTTGAAAGAGTATTAAGTTAATGGAAAAGATATTGGGAGGGAATCAAATTGGCTGCAATTAAATTGGAAATGAAAAATATCACCAAAACATTCCCGGGCGTGAAAGCGTTGGATAATGTAAATTTAGTCGTAGAAGAAGGCGAGATCCACGCTCTTGTAGGAGAGAACGGTGCCGGAAAATCTACGTTGATGAATGTATTAAGCGGTATATATCCTTACGGAACTTATGAAGGTGACATTGAATATGAAGGTACTGAATGCAAATTTACCACCATTAAGGATAGTGAGGAAAAAGGAATTGTTATTATACATCAGGAGCTGGCGCTGATTCCCTATATGACGATCGGGGAAAATATGTTTCTGGGTAATGAAAGAGGTAGTAAAGCGTCTATTGATTGGAACGAAACATATGCAATGGCGGATGAATATCTGAAGACCGTAGGGTTAAAGGATTCTGCCAGAACATTGATTAAAGATATAAGCGTAGGTAAGCAGCAGCTGGTGGAAATTGCCAAAGCACTTGCAAAAAATGCCAAATTATTGATTTTGGACGAACCTACCGCATCCTTAAATGAAACCGATTCCAAAGCGCTGCTGGACTTGCTGTTGAAATTTAAGGAACAAGGTATGACTTCCATAATCATATCCCATAAGCTAAATGAGATTTCTTATGTAGCTGATAAGATTACGGTAATCCGAGATGGAGCTACTATTGAAACATTGGAAAAAGGTGTTGATGACATCAATGAACAGCGGATTATCAAAGGAATGGTAGGTCGTGACCTGACTGACCGTTTCCCGAAGCGGGATAAGAAGAATATCGGTGAGATTAAGCTGGAAGTAAAAAATTGGAATGTATATCATCCCCTTTATGCAGAAAAAAAAGTGGTGGATGATGTTTCCATAAATGTCCGTAAGGGTGAAGTGCTGGGTATCTCGGGATTGATGGGAGCCGGCAGAACGGAACTGGCCATGAGTATCTTTGGAAAAAGTTATGGCAGCAACATTTCCGGAACCTTGAAGGTGAACGGTGAAGAAGTCGATCTGAAGAATGTAAAAGAAGCGATTGACCGTAAAATAGCTTATGTAACCGAGGATCGAAAAGGAAACGGATTGATTTTAAGTAATCCTATCCGTGTGAATACTTCCCTGGCAAATCTAAAGGGAGTAAGTAAAAACAATATTATTGACCAGGATCTGGAATACAAAGTAGCAGTAGAGTACAAAGATAAACTCACGACAAAATGTGCTTCCGTGGAAAATAATGTGGGAAACTTAAGCGGCGGAAACCAGCAAAAGGTATTGTTATCCAAGTGGATGTTTGCTGATCCGGAGATATTGATTTTAGATGAACCTACCCGTGGTATTGACGTAGGTGCCAAATATGAGATTTATTGTATTATCAATAGCCTGGTGGCCGAAGGTAAATCAGTTATTATGATATCATCAGAATTACCGGAAGTACTGGGAATGTGTGACCGAATCTATATAATGAATGAAGGAAAAATGGTGGGCGAGTTAGATAGGGAAGAAGCAACACAGGAAATTATCATGTCTCACATTTTAAATTCGAGTAAAGGAGCGTAATCATGATTAACGTAAAAACTGGCTTAACAAAAAATGCGATGACTATTATTACTGTTTTGGTTATTATCTTTTTTACAATTGGAACCGGCGGCAAGATGCTGCTGCCTCAAAATGTAAATAACCTGATTGCCCAAAACGCCTATGTGTTTATTCTGGCAACCGGTATGCTGCTTTGTATTCTTACCGGGGGTAACATCGACTTATCGATTGGTTCTGTAGTATGTTTGGTTGGAGCCGTTGGAGCCACCTTGATTGTTAAAGTAGGAATTCCCATTCCGGTAGCAATTTTGATTATGGTGGTAGTAGGCCTGGTTATCGGAGCATGGCAGGGATTTTGGATTGCTTTTTTCCGAATACCGCCCTTTATTGTAACCCTGGCGGGAATGTTAATGTGGCGTGGTCTTGCCAACAGCATTCTGGAAGGACAAACCATTGCACCCATGCCGGATAACTTCTTAAATATGTTTAACAGTTATGTACCGGACATATTTGCAATGGAAGGATTTAACCTGACCTGTATGCTGGTGGGAGTCCTCTTCTGTGTGGGATATATTGCTTTGCAGATGATCAGCCGCCAAAATAAGATCAAAAAAGGTTATGAAACACCAAAAGTAAGCAGTACTGTTATCAATGTCGTAATTATCTGTGCGGTAGTACTGGCATTTATGTATAAATTATCTTTATATAAAGGTATTCCGGTTATCTTGATCTGGGTAGCGATTATCGTATTGATTTATACATATATTACATCTAAAACAACGATTGGACGTCATTTCTATGCAGTAGGCGGTAATGAGAAAGCAACCAAATTATCCGGTATCAATACCAACAGGGTGTATTTCATCGCTTATATTAATATGGCCTTCCTTGCTTCCATCACAGCTTTGGTGGTTATGGCGAGACTTAATTCAGCTAACCCCACAGCGGGAACCAACTATGAAATGGATGCCATCGCTTCCTGCTTTATCGGCGGAGCTTCCGCATACGGCGGAATCGGAACCACTAAGGGAGTGGTAATCGGTGCAGTTCTGATGGGTGTTCTGAACCTGGGTATGTCCATCATGGGTGTAGATGCCAACTGGCAAAAAGTTGTAAAAGGTGGTGTACTGTTATTTGCGGTTATCTTTGATGTTATTTCTAAGAAAAAACAGTAAGCAGTAATTAGAGGGAAAATTTTTGAGGAAAGTGCGAAGGGTCTAATAACATAAAGAAAAAACGATTATTGGTTTTCCAATAATCGTTTTGTTGCCTTACAAGAGGATGGAGGGATTATTGTATGAAGAAAATATTTGCACCGAGCATTGGTAAGAGAATTACTTTTTTAATGGGATTTGTCGCAGTTGTTTTGTTATCTTTGTTGATTTTTTTTGTTAAAGCAAGTTATGATTTTAATACGCAATATGAGAATCTTTTGGATAATCTGGTAAAAATTAATTTTATTAGCAGTAAAACAGAGAATCAGGCGAAAATAATTACAAATATGTGCCTGTTTGGTGATAACATTGAGAAATCCGGAGAAGGGGAAACAATTGCTCTGATGAAGGAGTACATGCCTTCCATTCGGGAAAATATTGGTGATGATCCTATCTTTAAGCAAAACCATACACAGCTGGATACCTTGGAAATTCATGTAAATCTTTATGTAGAGGCTTATGAGGACCTGGTGGAAGCCTGCGGTGAAGAATTTTCTTCCGTGGGCAGTGAGTATGCGCAGAAGATGCAGTCAGAAGCCCCTTTTATTAAAAGCTATGCGTTATCTTTTATGCAGATGGAGCTGGATCGAAGTAATCAGTTGAAAATTGAAATAGGCAGCAGCTTCCGGCAAATGATAATGATTGGAGTTATCGCTGTATTTATAGCACTGGTGGCGGTAATTGTTTTTGCACTTGCCATTGTACAAAAGACGATTATTAAACCCATCGGTCTCCTGAAAAAGAATATTTCCATAATGGCAGATGGCGATCTGACCGGCGAAGAGATTCTTTTAAGTACTAAAGATGAACTAAAAGATTTGGCAACAGCATTTAATACCATGAGCAATAACTTGAAGCACATTATTTCTCAAGTTTACAGCCTTAGTGCGGAAGTAGGAGAGAGCATCTATACAGTTACCGAAAGTGCTGCCGAAAATGCTGCCGGAAGTTCTGTTATTTCCCAATCTATTGAAGAAATATCGGGACGAATTCTGTCAGAGCAGGGCGAGTCCGATGATATCGGGGAAAAAGTCAGTGATTTAATACATATATCCGAAAATATCAATGCCAAAATTGACCGCATTTCACAGCATGCCGGAACGGCAATGGAAACAGCAATTAGCGGAAATGATGCCATGAAAACTTATATGCTGCAGTTGGAAGGGCTCAATGTCCTGCTTAAGGACGTGGCACAAATGGCAACGGATTTGACAGTAAGCACAAATGAGATGAATCAGATTTTAAATACCATAACAGAAATTGCTTCTCAGACCAATTTATTGTCTCTTAATGCTTCCATCGAAGCTGCCAGAGCAGGGGATGCCGGAAGAGGCTTTGCGGTGGTAGCAACAGAAATCCGTAATCTGGCGGAGAATTCGGCACAGGCAGTAAGCCAGATTGGGGAAATCATTAAGAAGGTGCAGGATTATGCAGGCAGCATGTCAAATAAGATGGAAGAGGGCATGGGCCAGATGATCAAAGGAAATGAATTGGCCAGTCAGACCCAGGAACGATTTTCCGAGATTAAAGAAGGCACCAGAATAGTGGATAACGATATTAACAGCATGGTAGAAGATATCAGCACTTTGGGCGATATTACCATAAAGGTAAGCAATCATGTGGATAGTATCCATAAGACCATCAGTGATAATGTAAATGAAATAAATCTGATTTCAACAAATGTATCGGAGCAGGCAGAAAATCTGGAAGAAGTGTCAGCCGCCTCCGAAAAGATTGTGAAACAGGTAGATGATTTACAGGAAATGGTAGCGGAGTTTAAGATTTGACGCCCTTTTTACTTGAAAAACAAAATCATATTTGCTACACTGTATAGGGATTTAGTTAAAAAACAGATAAAAGGAGTAAGAGGATGAGCAATAAAGTAACTTTTGATTATTCTAAGGCAGCACAGTTCGTATCGGATGCCGAAGTAGAAATTATGAAAAAGCAGGCAATGGAGGCCAAGGAACTTCTGGTATCCAAGGAAGGTGCCGGAAATGACTTCTTAGGCTGGATCGATCTGCCGGTAGATTATGACAAAGAAGAGTTTGCAAGAATTAAGAAGTCGGCACAGAAGATTCAAAGTGATTCCGAAGTTTTACTGGTAATCGGTATCGGCGGATCTTATCTGGGTGCCAGAGCGGCCATTGAATTTTTGCGTCACAGCTTTTACAATACTGTAAGCAAAGAAATCAGAAAAACACCGGAAATTTACTTTGTGGGCAATTCCATCAGCTCTACTTATATTAAGCATCTGATCCAGGTAATCGGAGACAGAGATTTTTCTATTAATATGATCAGTAAATCAGGAACAACTACCGAACCGGCCATCGCTTTCCGGGTATTCAAAGAAATGATGGAAAAGAAGTACGGTAAAACAGAGGCCGCAAAGAGAATCTATGCCACCACTGATAAGGAAAGAGGTTCTTTGAAGAATCTGGCCAATGAAGAAGGCTACGAATCCTTCGTGGTACCGGATGATGTAGGCGGACGTTTCTCTGTATTAACAGCTGTGGGTCTTTTGCCTATCGCAGTAAGCGGCGCAGACATCGATCAATTGATGGAAGGTGCGGCTAACGGCAGAAAACGGGCATTGGAAGCTGCTTTTGAAGATAATGATGCAGTAAAATATGCTGCCCTTCGTAATATTTTGTTAAGAAAAGGAAAAGGCATCGAGATTTTGGCTAATTATGAGCCTTGTGTTCACTTTGTTTCCGAATGGTGGAAACAGCTTTACGGCGAAAGTGAAGGGAAAGACCAGAAGGGTATCTTCCCCGCCAGTGTGGATCTGACCACCGATTTACATTCCATGGGACAGTTTATCCAGGATGGTGCCAGAACTTTATTTGAAACCGTAATTGATATTGAAACCAGCCGTGAGGAGATCATCCTTGGCACCGAAGCAGTAGATTTGGACGGATTAAATTATCTGGCCGGAAAATCGGTAGATTTTGTCAATAAGAGTGCCATGAACGGTACGATCCTGGCTCACACCGACGGACAGGTTCCCAACCTGATGATCCATATTCCCGAGGTAAATGAATTTTACCTGGGTGAATTGTTCTACTTCTTTGAGTTTGGCTGTGGTGTCAGCGGTTACATGCTGGGTGTAAATCCCTTTGATCAACCGGGTGTGGAAAGCTATAAAAAGAACATGTTTGCACTTTTAGGCAAACCGGGATATGAAGCACAAAGAGAAGAATTATTAAAAAGATTGTAAAAATAAATAGGTAGCAGCGAATATGGTACCCATTTTGGGTTTAATAAGGAACAATGTGAAAATCATTGACAGCTTACTCTGAGGTAATGCGGACGGAACATTCGGTCAGATTGCAGATTTGACAGCCATTGTATGGAAACATATGAGAAGGCGAATGTTTTGGTTGATGCTGAGTCCTAAGACTTGCCATAATCGTAAATCTGTTTCTTTGGTAGGAAAGAAAGGAGATTAATATTATGACCAAAAAACAAAAGCTAACACTGGTAGCTGTCTTTGCCGCGGTACTTATCATTATCGCAGGCGCTGCAGCCTTCCTCAATCTGAGGGAGACCCAAGAGGGTACCAAAAAGTTCCAGGTAGAAGTGATTTCGGAAAAAGATGACTTCAGTAAGATTACCAATGAAAAATCCGATCTGATTTATCTGGGTGAATTTATACGCACCGCAGAGGACTGTCAGTGGGAGGAATCCGAGTTAGGAATGTTCATAACCGGATGGTATGGAATGGAGCAGGATTTCAGTCAGGAGTACTGGTGGTGTATCACCGTCAATGATAAAGAAATAATGCTTGGTGTAGAGCAAATTCCGCTGCAGGACGGAGACAAATATACCTTTACCTTAATGCAGGGTTGGTAAGGATGCCTGTCAAAACAATGACAAGGATAGCACTGCTTAGTGCTATCCTTTATGTTTCCAAGCTGGCACTGGAATTTTTGCCGAATGTAGAGCTGGTAACCCTGCTAATCATCCTCTACACGATTGTGTTTGGTAAGGAAACGCTGTTAATTATAACGGTTTTTAATCTTTTTGAAGGTATACAATGGGGCTTTGGCTTATGGTGGCTCAGCTATCTGTACACCTGGCCGATTTTATGTCTGGTGGTATTGCTTTTAATGAAAATGGTAAAGGAAGAATTTATCGTGTGGGCAGTAGTGGCCGGTGCATTTGGCTTATTGTTCGGTGGTTTTTTTGCATTAGCGTATCTGCCGGTGGACCCCGCCTATGCACTTACTTATTGGATTGCCGGACTACCCTGGGATGTCTGGCATGGAGTTTGGAATTTTGCTCTTGTGGCGGTATTGGGAAAACCGGTTTATCAAATTTTGATTAAATTAAAACGAATGGACACGTAAATACACAAACTTCGCAGAAGGAATGGGGGCTTGGTCCTGCCTAATAATCTTGGACTGATGCTATCAGTTCTGCTCATATTCAAATTTGTTTGATTTCTAATCGGCAGTTTTTATGATTTAGTACAAGTCTTAAATCAGCAAAATTGCCAATAAGAAATCAATACAAATTATTCATAAATCGCAGAACCGATAGCAT
The DNA here is from genome assembly GCA_031556725.1 of Lachnospiraceae bacterium. Lineage (GTDB taxonomy): Bacteria > Bacillota > Clostridia > Lachnospirales > Lachnospiraceae > UBA935. Next base: position 70,216 of record JAVBSL010000013.1, read on the forward strand.
TAGTCCAAGATTATTAGGCGGGATCAAGCCCCCATTCCTTCTGCGAAGTTTGTGTAAGGCAGTGGCGACCGGTAAAGATGTAAAAAGGAAAGGAAATGATTTAGATGAAGATTGTAATTTTGGAAAGAAATACAGTGGGATTGGATATATCGGTAGATTGTATCAGTGAGCTGGGTGAAGTAACAGTTTATCCGGTAAGTACAGCCGAAGATGCCGGAAGACGGGTAAAGGATGCGGATATTATTATTGCTAATAAGTGTCCTTTAAATGCGGAGACTTTGAAAGATGCCGGGCAGGTAAAACTGATCTGTGAGTTTGCCACCGGTTACGACAATATTGATCTTGATTATTGTAAGGAGCGGGGTATTCGGGTAGTTAATGTCAGAAATTATTGCACCGAGGCAGTAACCCAGCATACCTTTGCTTTATGTTTTTATATCCTGGAGAAGCTACGTCATTATGATGATTATGTGAAGTCAGGTGATTACGGAGCACAAAGCGGATTTTCTAATTTTGACCGGCCTTTTACCGAACTGGCAGGGAAGACTTGGGGAATTATTGGGATGGGGCATATTGGGAAGAGCGTGGCTAAGGTGGCAGAGGCTTTTGGCAGTAAGGTGATTTTTTATTCCCCTACCGGAACCAGTACCTGTACGGAATATGAGCGGGTGGAGCTGGATGATTTATTAGGACGGTCGGATTTTTTGTCCCTGCATTGTCCCTTAAGTGATAAGACCAGAGGGTTGATTGATCTGGATGCGTTGCGGAAGATGAAGAAGAGTGCGATCCTGATTAACGTGGCAAGAGGGGCGGTGGTCAAGGATGCGGACCTGTATACGGCATTGACGGAGGATGTGATTGCCGGAGCGGGATTGGATGTAACCGGGACTGAGCCAATGAAGGAAAGTAATCCATTAAGTAAAATAATGGATAGCAATAAGCTGATTATCACGCCTCATTTGGCCTGGGCCAGTACAGAAGCCAGAAATCGGGTGGTACAGGAGACTTATGAAAATATCGCAGCTTTTTTGCGGGGGGAAGAGAGAAATCTGATTGTGTAAAGAGAAATCATGAATAGTGAAATGCGATTCGCAGGTTCTGGATTATGGGAGAACCTGCGGTTTTTTTTGAAAAAAACGTGCAGTCTCTTTTATTTTCCTATATACTAAAGCTAGCATTACTTTACAGGAAAAGAGGTGTTTTTATAGAATCAGTTATCAGCATTCAAAAAATCAGCAAGGAATTTAAAACACTTAACATATGTTATAAATAAATTGGAGAGTATCAAAATATAAGGGAGGAATTTAGGTAATGGAGGGAAAAAAAAGGAAGTATTATGTGCTATATTGGGTTTTAGCAGTAACGTTTTTTGTTTTTGGCTGCGGAAAGAACGGTTCAAAGGGGAAGGAGATAATCCAGGAAGAAATTACTTATGTGACGCAGTCCATTTCGGTGCCGGAGTATACTTCTTTTGACGGGGCATATTCCGATGGAAGTGACCTGCACTATGCCGCGACCAAGTTCAATGAGGAATTGCAACAGAATGAAACTGCCTTTTATACCTTGAAACAAGGTGCGGCAGAGCCGGAGATAAATTTTACCCTGACAGAAAATCAAAGGGTCTTGAACATGACGATGGACTTGGAAGGTAATACTTATTATTTTGGCTATACAGAAGAAGTGCCGGGCAATGAGGGGAGTCAAATGATGCAGAATATGATGCTTTATAAGCTTGATCGAAGCGGTGCATTGTTGCTGACATTGGATTTAGCCGAATATTCAGGTGGACAGGAGCCTACGGTGATACAGGGATTGGCAGTAGATAAAGAAAATCGTATTATAATTTTTACTGCAAATCAAAATATTTTTGTGCTTGATCCGACCGGTAAGCAGTTGTTTAAGACCAGAGCAGAAGGTATAATTTCGAATGTATGCAGCAGTGGTGGAAAAGTATTTGTTGCTTATAACGGCATCGATGGGGCAGAAATCAGAGAAATAGATGTTTCCGGTAAAAAATTGTCGGGAAAGTTGGAACACAATATTCCAGGCGAGCGGTTTTATATGACAGCCGGCAGAAATGAAGATTTGCTGATTGCTACGGAAAGCAGTGTTTACCGATATAATTTCGAGTTAGAAGAAACAGTTAAGAAATTTGATTGGCTGGTATATGATTTTAACGGAATATCCAGTGGTATTTTGCTGCCATATGGAGAAAATGGCGTTTTGGTAGTTAACAGGGATTATGGAGTTGTTCCAATGAGGATTGAGGCAACCGCTTTTAAGGAAGCGGTTGAGGGGGAAGTCGGCACACAGGAGAAGACAGTACTTACGCTTGGCACACTTTACTCCCTTCCATCGGGTATTGCAGCAGAAATAGCTAATTTTAACAAGAATAATCCGGAATATAAAATTGAAATTAAAAATTATAATGAAGATTATACCAGACTCAATACGGAAATCATTTCCGGCAGCGGTCCTGATTTACTGCTAATGCCTCCATATAGAATAGGTGCACTTGCTCAAAGAGGTGCAGTGGAGGATTTGAATCCTTATTTTAACAGAGACGAGACATTGGATCGCAGTGATTTTCAGGAAAATATTCTGGAAGCGTTTGAAACCCAGGGTCACCTTTATGGGATGCCGCTTAGTTTTACTCTGTTTACAGTTTTTGGCAGGACAGCAGATTTGGGTGATAGGACTGCCTGGAACCTGGATGAGTTGATTGCTTTTGCCGAAAACGTTCCGGAAGGAAGGGCTATTTTTGACGATAACTCCCAAAGCGGGGTTTTGCGCTTGCTCAGACGTTCTTACAATAATCAATTAGTGAATACGGAGAATACCGATAACCCTCTTGATCGTGAATTGCTGATAAAAATGCTTGCATTTGCCAATCAATTTGAAAAGGATGACCAGTATGTATATGCCAACAATATAGCCGGAAAACTCAGCGGTGGGCAGGTAATGCTGGTGGATAGTCTGGTGAGAATGGGATTCGATTATTTTGGATGTTCCGGCTTGCTGGGGGAACCAATCACCTATATCGGATATCCTTCCGAAGAAGGAAACGGTCATTTGATTCAATCCTATACCACCTTTTCTATCAGTGCAAACAGTAAACATAAAGATATTGTGTGGAGCTTTATCAGTACCCTTTTAGGAGAAGCGGCACAGATGAGAATGGAAAAAGATTTTTCAACAAAGGGCTTTCAGATTAGAAAGAATGTGCTGGATTATCATTTCTCATGGGTTATGGAAAATACAAGCTCTTATATTTTGTTTACTACCAGTGATACTAGTTTCCCGACATATCATTTCAATCCGGGGGATGTGAGGGAAGAAGATATACTGCCGGTTCGCAATTTGATTGAAAATGCAGACACAGTAGTAATGATCTTACCTGATATTGATAAAATTATCGAGGAAGAAGCACATTTCTATTTTAATGGGACCAAGCCGTTGGAAGAAGTAATTGATGTCATTGAAAACAGAGTCAGAACCTATGTCAATGAGGCACAGTAAATATTGCATTGCTTAAAATGAGGCAGGTGGCGTAGCCGGATTATCAGAATAACGCCCTCGCCAAATTTTTGGTATCAGGTATGGAAATATGCGATGAGAGTATATAAGACTTCTATGATAAATCAAAACCAGAAAAAACAAATTCGTTTGACAGATATGACCATATGTGGTAGTATTTACTCATAAAAGGTGCTACCACAACGGTTCACCATTATTAGTTGCATTATTAAATCAAAAAAACAACCATTTATCCTTTTGGCGAGGGACGGTTGTTTTTTTGATGTTTATCTTTAGTAGTGGATTGAAGGATGCTGATAATAGTCACGATAATGCTAATGACTGACACAACTATACCAACAATGCCAACAACAATTTCTAACATCTTATGTTCCTTTCAGCGTATTTTCCATATGCATTACCTCCGATATACAAGGAAGCTCTCAAAATGTACTCATTTTGGCGAAAGGTGAACCGTCTCCGATTGGGTAGCACCAGCCAATAAATTGGCATGTATAAATACTACCATATTATATACTACATTTCAATTTATTTTTTATAAATATAGGTCAAGAAAAAAAGGATTGACGAAGAGACAATAGTGCGATATTATATAAATATACTTCGAGTATCGAAGTAAAAGAAGGTGAAGCCCATGCCGTATTATGACGAATATGAGAATCCGTCTTCCATGGAAAAGTTAATATTTGATTTTTTAGAACAATGCAAGTTTCTCTTTTTCCCGGAGCAATGGAATCAGCTGTTTTTGGACTTTTCGAAAAATGATGTTTTTGTATTGCTGCTGGTATACCGAAGAAAACAGGTCAATATGACAGAAATTGCCGAATATTTGCAAGTACCACTCAATACGGTGACCGGCGTGGTAAGCCGTCTGGAAAAGAAAGAACTGGTACTGCGGGAACGAAGTCTGGAGGATAAGCGGGTAGTAACCATTTGCCTGACAGAGCTGGGGCAGAAGTTTCTGGCCGATGAAATTGCACAGATCAGTAAATATTATTTGCGGGCGATGGAAATATTATCTTCAGAAGAAAAGGCAGTTTTATTTCAGGCCGTTGAGAAGGTATTTAAGGTATTACATGAGGATATGAATGAAGCCTCAGAAAAAGCAGTACAGTCTAAACAAGTAAAGCGTATAACAATAGAGTAACTGAAAACAGAGTTTAAACTCTGTTTTTAAAAAGCAATTACTTCGCACATCGAACTATTCGAAAGGAGAATAACATGAAACGAATAATCATTTTTACAGGAAAAGGTGGGGTAGGTAAGACCAGTGTTACGGCGGCCCATGCCAGAAAGGCATCGATGGAGGGGTTGAAAACATTGCTGGTCAGCACCGATATGGCTCATAATCTCAGTGATTTATTGGAATGTTCCATTGGCAGAGAAGTAACAAAGGCGGCAGATCATCTATATGCGCTGGAGGTTGACCCAACTTATGAGATGACCCATGATTTTTCAGCCATGATGCAGGCCTTTGAAAAGCTGATGTCGTTTCAAAGGGAAGATGGCAGTGACAGCCTGGAGCTTTTGGAAATGTTTCCCGGCATAGAGGAATTATTTTCCCTTTTGAAGATCCAGCTGTTATTTGAAAAAGGGGATTATGATTTGATCGTGGTAGACTGCGCTCCTACCGGCGAAACCCTTTCCCTGTTGAAATTTCCCGAGCTTTTGTCCTGGTATATGGAAAAGCTGTTTCCCATCGGAAAAGTGGCAATGAAAGTGGCCCGTCCCATTTCAAAGACGGTTTTAAATCTGGAATTGCCGGATGGGAAAGCAATGAATGACATAGAGCGGTTTTACTGTAAGTTGGGTCAACTGCAGGCACTGATGAAAAATCCGGAGATATGCAGCGTGCGTTTGGTAACCGTTCCTGAAAAGATGGTGGTAGAAGAAACCAAGCGAAATTATATGTATATGAATCTATATGGTTTTCATGTGGATGGTGTTTATATTAACCGGATTTTGCCGGAAAATGTGGATAACTCTTTTTTTTCCGAATGGCTGAAGATACAGGCGCATTATATTGAGGAGCTGGAAGGCCTGTTTGGTGAAATTCCGATTCACCGGATTCCCTGGTTTGATATTGACTTAAACGGAATGGAATCCTTAGACCGGGTAATTGAAAGTGCTTTAAAAGAACAGAATTTGTTTGAAATAAGGGAGATTCGTTCGGGAGAAGTATATGAAAAAACTGCGGAAGGGTACTTAATGAGTATTTATCTTCCCGGTATTGAAAAAACAGATTTGGTGATGCATCAGGCAGGCAATGATCTGATACTAAAAATCGGGAATGTGAAAAGAAATATCCGAAAGCCGGACGTACTGCGTGATTTCTCGGTGGGATCGGCGAAATTCCAGGATAATCTACTGAAGGTAAGCTTTGTAAAGGAGGATGCGGATGAATAAAGAATTTTTGGCTAAAATGATAGCAGCAAAAAAGCTGGAATACGAAGCCCTGAGAGAACTGCTGCCGGAAAAGGTGAATGCCAATCTGGATGAAATAAATAACTGCTTAAAGGAAAACTTAATGGAAATAGTGATGGAACTGTATTCGGCCACCGGAGGCAGCTCTTCTGAAAGCAAAACACCTGAAAGGAATGGCTCGGAAGGAAACAAAGAACAGAAGGTTCAGAAGGTAATTATTGAATAAAAGAAAGACGAGGAAGCAACCATGAGAATTTTATTATATACCGGAAAAGGCGGAGTAGGGAAAACCAGCATTGCGGCCGCAACAGCATGTAAACTTGCAGGTATGGGTAAGAAAGTATTGATTATGAGTACTGACCAGGCTCACAGTCTGGGGGACTCTTTTGGCAGGAAGCTTGGAAATGCGCCAACTAAGATAGATTATTCTACAGGTGATAAAAATTTATATGCCATGGAAATTGATGCGGTAGCGGAAAGTGAAAAGGCCTGGGGAAATTTAAAAGAATATATGAAACGACTGCTTACTTCTCAGTCAGGAGAAAGTATTGAAGTAGAAGAACTATTAGTTTTTCCGGGATTTGAAGAGCTTTTTTCCCTATTTAAGATATTGGAGATTTATCAGGAAAATCAATATGATGTACTGATCGTGGATTGTGCACCGACCGGAGAAACCATGTCCCTTTTAAAGTTTCCCGAAATGATGGAAGGGTGGCTGATGCGGATCCTGCCTCTGAAACGGAAGGCGCTTAAGGTAGCCGGACCGATTGTGGAGAAAACGGCCAAGATTCCCATGCCGGAGGATACTATTTTTGATGATATAGAGTATTTATATGGAAAAATAGAGGAATTACGAAATCTGCTGCTGCAAAAAAATATTGTCAGTATGCGTATTGTGACTACTCCGGAAAAGATTGTGGTTAAGGAATCAAAACGGAATTTTTCTTATTTGCAATTGTATGATATGAATGTGGATGCCATTATTGTAAATAAAATTTATCCCCGGGAGTCTCTATCGGGATATTTCCATAAGTGGATTGAAAATCAGGAGAATAGCTTAAGGGATATTGAAGACAGCTTTGCCGGAATACCGATTATGCATATGGAACTTTTAAAACATGAATTGCATACGCCGGAGCGGCTTGAGGCCGCCGCGGAAATGATTTATAAAGATATAAATCCCATGGATGTTTTGTTTCAGGGGAAAATATTTACCCTGGATGAGCAGGAAGGAGTATATTGGTTCCGCATTAAATTGCCCTTTTTAGATAAAAAAGATTTGGATTTGCTGCAAAAAGGGGATGAACTGTTTATCAATATTCAAAATCAATACCGCAGCTTTGTCCTTCCGGCAAAGCTAAAGGGTAAGTCAATTACAGGGGCTAAATATGAAAATGGTATTTTGAATATATTATTTTGATTTAAAACCGTTTAACAGAATGGTGGCAGCAGTGGTCTCATCGTCCTGATAGGTTAAAAAGAATACGTAGGAGGTGTCCTCTTTTCTTATAAAGTAGAGATCCTGATTAATTTCCCAACCTTGATAAAAGGAGGAAAGGGAATCAATATGGGTTTTAATAGCATCCTTACCGGCCAGAGTTGTATAACCAAAATGATTATCGGGGATTCCAATGAGCGATAGGGATGCCTCAACATACTCACGATCCGTCAAGGAATCTGCTACTTTTTCAGTCATGACAAGGACATAAGGTGTACCGGAAGGAGAACTGCACACCATTAACATAGAGGCATCCAAATCGTCTAAAAGTACATTCAAATCATCCAGATCGTTACTGATTGACATAACGTAATCATCCGGTGCGGTAAAGGTAAAGCCCAGCCAGTTATCTTCATAATCGAAACTGCTGTCTACACTTCTTTCATAGGGGTCTGTATCTGCCGAATCAACATTCGTTGCATCCAGATCCCTGGTGTCTGGTATACTGGCAGTCGCTTCCGAAGGCGAAGCTGTATCGGTATCGTTTAGTTTGTGAAATTTATAAGAATTATTTTCAAAAGTAATATTTGCCTGTAAAGTGTTGGTTCGGCCATCATGGGACAATATGCCGTATTCGGCATTTTTATAATCTGTACCGAGAAAATTTATTCCATTCCCCTCAGGAGTGGTGATAGAAACCCATTCGTATTGACCATTTTTAACATATTCGTCGGCAAATTCCTTTAACTGGTTGGAGGAAATAGTGTCCAACTGGTTTTTTGAGATTTCCACATAGCCCCTTTGTCCAGATGTTTCGCCAGCTTCATCGGTTACATCCTGAGTCTGAAACTGGGCATCCATTAAGGGATTTGGAATCTGAGCATCGGTGTTCCAAAGGGTGATCTGCTGCATGAGAATATAAATAATAAGTCCGGAAGTCAAGATAAAAATAGCAATAAAAATACTGATAAAGATAGAATAACCCGTTTTCATTATAAGCGCCCCTCCGCTATGATATAGTAAACAGTATCAATAAATAAATTATATCATTGTATATATCTTTTGGCATCAAAATATTTTATAATAAACTATATATCGATTAGATTACATATAGTAGGAGATATTTTTATGAGATTAAGACCTTATCGTCAAACAGATGCGGAGAATATTGCTAAATGGATAGCGAATGAGCGGAGCCATGCCCTGTGGTGCGCCAATCTGTTACCCTATCGGTTTAATCAGGAGGAATTCCAGCAGAAGCTGGCGGAAGATGAGATAAAGCTGAATCAGGATTCTTTTGTGGCTACTGATGATGAGGGACGTCCCCTGGGGCATTTTGCCATATCCATCAATCATAATAAAAACAGTGGCTATATGAAATTTATCATTGTGGACTCGGCAAAACGGGGAAACGGGTATGGCCGGGAAATGATGAAAATGGCGGTACATTATGCCTTTACCAGTTTAAATCTCGAAACGGTAAGACTGGCGGTATTTGATGTGAATGAAGCGGCAGTCAGGGCTTACCGGGCAGCAGGATTTTCGGAAGTGGAATTTTTGCCGGATGCCTTTGAATTTCAAAAAGAAAAATGGGGCAGAAGGATTATGGAAATAGCCAGATAATTACGAAATACAAGGAGACTAATTTTGGAAACTATAGATATCATTGAACAAGAGTTTGAGGTAATCAGGCTTTTAGGAAAAGGGAAGGGTGGATATTCCTATTTGGTGACGGATGGAAAAAGAGAATATGTCGCCAAGCAAATTCATCATGAACCATGCAGTTATTATCAATTTGGAAATAAATTGGAAGCGGAAATGAACGATTATGAAAAATTATGCAGAAGCGGAATCAGGATACCAAGGCTGTTAGATGTCGATGAGAAGCAGGAAAGAATATTAAAAGAATACATTGATGGTCCGACAATATATGATTTGGTTCTTTTGGACCAAATGAAGGAAAGCTATCTGTATCAGGTCCGGGAGATGAGTTCACAGCTGATCCCGCAAGGATTGAATATAGATTATTTTCCGACTAACTTTGTTGTAAGCGATGAATTGATTTACTATATTGACTTTGAGTGCAATGCATATATGGAAGAATGGAACTTTGAGAACTGGGGGATTAAATACTGGTCCCAGACGGAAGAGTTCCGACAGTATGTGAAGGAATTAAAATAATTAAATATACTTAATAATGATGAAAATATTTGAAAATAATTAAATATATTTAATAAATTTGAATTACTTAAAGAAATATGTTATGATAAATAAGATATTAAGGGAGGAAGGTAATGATAAAAAGAGAACTATATATAAAAAGGATTCGACCATTTTATGATTCAGAAATGGTAAAAGTTATTACCGGAATTCGGCGTTGTGGTAAATCAACAATTATGAAACAAATTATTGAGGAACTAAAAGAAGCAGATATTTCAGAAGAAAATATACTATATATCAATTTTGAAGATTATCAATACCGGAAAATCAGTAATCCGGATTCTTTACATGAATATATTGAAGAACGAATAAGTGATGATACAAAATATTATTTGCTTTTTGATGAAATACAAAATGTTGATGAATTTGAATTGGTAATCAATTCATTTCGGGCAACTCATAATGTCAGTATCTTTATTACCGGATCTAATTCAAAATTATTATCGGGGGAACTGGCCACACATTTAAGCGGAAGGACTATATCCTTTCGGGTAATGCCCTTTAATTTCAAGGAATATTGCGAATATCAAAAATCAGAGGGTCGGTCTGAGTCAGAGGAAGCAATGCTGGCAGATTACATGAAATGGGGAGGCTTGCCGTTAGTATGTAAAGCCGAGGATGATAGCAGTAAAGAAGTAATACTATCAAATATCTATGATTCGGTAGTGCTGAAAGATATCGTAATGCGTAATAAGATAGCATCACCACAGGCACTTGAAAAGGTTCTTGAATATATGATAGCCAACTCTTCTACGATTATTTCCGGAAATAGAATAGCGGCAGTTCTTACAGATGATTATCAAAAGGTATCTGCACCTACGGTATATGATTATATAAAGTATATTACGGAAGCATGCATCTGTGATAAGGTTATGCGTTTTGATATACGTGGAAAAAAATTTTTGACATATGAAGAGAAAACATATGCTTGCGATCTGGGGTTTTTCCATCTAAAAAAGAACCGGATAAAGGATGAATACAATTATTTGATTGAAACGATTTGCTACAATGAACTGATTTCCCGAGGCTATAAAGTATATATCGGAAAAACGTATAAGGGAGAAGTGGATTTTATAGCAGAAAAGGGTGAAGAAAAATTTTATATCCAAGCCGCCTATTTATTATCTGATGATGCAGTTATTGAAAGAGAATTTGGAGCCTACGATTGCATTACCGATAATTATCCCAAATATGTGATAACAATGGATAAAATAAAGGTAAGCAGGGAAGGTATTATTCATTTAAATTTATTAGAGTTTTTATTATCATAAAGGGAAGGTAACTACTAAACAATATGCACGGTAATGCCCATATTTGCAAGGGTCTGACGCCATTCTTCCGATAAACCGCTGTCGGTAACAACATCGCTGATATCATGAAGTTCGCAGAAATAGGCTGATTTCACCATATCAAATTTACTGGAATCAGCTAACAGGATTTTCTGTACGGAGGATTCCAGAATCGCTTTTTTGGTAGGAACCTCATATCCATTGACACAGGTTACACCCAGCTGAGGATGGATGCCGGCCGCCGAAATGAAAACTTTCTGAGCACGAAGACCGCGAATAAACTGAATTCCTTCATCACTGGAGAACATCTGGGTATTAGGATAGTAATAGCCTCCGGAAAAAAGCATTTTAAGTCCGGGAATACGCCGTATCTCCATCAAAATATTGACATTATAGCATAAAACGGTAATATCCTTATTGGCCGGCAGATTAGCGGCCAGATGGCTGGTAGTAGTTCCGGTATCAATAATGATGATATCGCCGGTATCAACTAAAGAAGCAGCATATTTGCCGATAGCTGCTTTTTGCATATTACGCTTTTCTACCTGGTCGGTGAGGTTGTAGCCACTTTCTTCGGGAGCACTCAACTGACTGGGATTATAAACGATGGTACCGCTGATATTTTCAGCGGTATAATTATTTTCCAGTGTTTTCAAGTCTCTTCTGACCGTCATTTCAGAAACTTCCAACAGCTTAGAAAGCTCTTTAATGGAAACAAAGCTGCGTACTCGCAAGATTTCAATTAATTTTTCCAAGCGGGATTCCTTTTTACTCATTTGGTTATAGACCTTTCCATATAGAATGTGTTACTAATAATAGCATAAAATGGAGATAATGTAAACATATAAACTTTTTAAAAGACAATATGTTATTATTATAACATAAAAGTGTTATTATGTTAGTTAAAGTGAAAATATACTTACAGCAAACAGATTGACAAAGCAACAAAGTCTATGATACCATGATGCTATAAAAACTTACGTATTTTGGAGGCAATTATGGAAAATTCAGAAATACTGTCCCATGTGGATCACACTTTATTGAAAGCGGTTGCTTCCTGGGAAGATATTAAGCTGCTTTGTAAAGAAGCGCTTACTTATAAAACAGCTTCGGTTTGTATTCCTCCCTCTTATATAGGAAGAGTTGCGGCTACGTTTCCGGGACTTAATATCTGCACGGTAATCGGATTTCCACTGGGATATCATACTACCAGGGTGAAAGCGGAAGAAGTTCGGGCAGCAGTCGAGGATGGTGCTTCCGAAGTGGATATGGTAATTAATATCGGTGATGTGAAGAATGGTGATTTTGATAAGATTACGGAAGAAATAACTGTATTAAAAAGAGCTGCTGCCGGTAATATTCTGAAGGTTATTATTGAAACCTGTTATCTGACGGAAGAAGAAAAGATTGAACTTTGTCATTGTGTGACCCGGGGGGGTGCCGATTATATCAAGACTTCAACCGGATTCGGAACAGCCGGCGCCACCATGGAAGATATTCTGCTCTTTAAGGCGCATATCGGTCCGGAAGTAAAGATTAAGGCAGCAGGCGGAATCCGTACCAGGGAGGATATGGCAGATTTTCTGGCCGCAGGCTGTGAGAGATTGGGGACAAGCTCCGCTATCCAGATTCTGGCGGGTGAAAACGCCGGTACTTATTAAGAAAATGAGTTATCAACTTGCTCTTATTTTTACATGAGCAAGATCAGATAAAATACATGTAATAAAACTAAGGAGGATTTAGGAATGAAAAAGTTTACAGCATTACTTCTTGCATCTGCCATGGTACTTTCTCTGGCAGCTTGCGGTGGCAACAAAGGTGCAGCAGAGCTGGCGTTGATTACCGACTTGGGAACCATTGATGACAAGTCATTTAATCAGGGTGCATGGGAAGGATTGGTACAGTATGCCGAAGAAAAAGGCATTTCTCATAAGTACTACCAACCTAGCGAGCAAAGTGACGATGCATATCTGGCAGGTATTGACCTGGCTGTAAAGGGTGGCGCTAAAGTAATTGTTACCCCCGGTTTCTTGTTTGAGGTTCCTATTTATGAGGCACAGGATCGTTATCCGGATGTAAAATTCATCCTTGTTGACGGAACTCCTCATAATGCAGACTACTCAGATTTTAAGACCAACAGCAATGTAGTAGGTGTTAACTATGCCGAAGAGCAGGCTGGTTTCTTAGCCGGTTATGCAGCAGTAAAAGACGGTTATACCAAGCTGGGCTTTATGGGCGGTATGGCTGTTCCCGCAGTAATCCGTTATGGCTATGGATTTGTACAGGGCGCTGATTTTGCAGCAGGAGAATTAGGACTTGCAGCCGATGCGATCACCGTTAATTATCACTACACCGGTGCTTTTGCAGCAACTCCCGAAGCGCAGGCGATGGCAGCTTCCTGGTATAATGATGGGGTAGAAGTTATTTTCGCTTGTGGCGGTGCCGTGGGCAACTCTGTTATGGCAGCAGCAGAACAGGCCGGTGCTAAGGTAATCGGTGTTGACGTTGATCAGTCCGGTGAATCCGCTACAGTAATTACTTCCGCAATGAAGGGATTAAAAGCTTCTGTTTATGATTGTGTCAAAGGTTACTATGCGAACAGCTTCCCGGGAGCGCAGACCCTGGTATTCGGTGCTGATAATGATGGCGTAGGCCTTCCTATGAGCTCATCCAAATTTACAAGCTTTACCCAGGCTGATTATGATGCGATTTTTGCAAAGCTGGCAAATAACGAAATCGACATTACAAGAGATGAAGATGTAGATGGTGTTACCAAGATTGTAACAGGATATACAGCGGTTACTGAAATTAAGTAATAGCCTTGTTTGGAGGGGGCGGTCAAGCGATTGCCCCCTCATTTTAATATATGGGAAAATATAGCAAAAGAGGTGAGTATAGTTGGATTATATTATTGAAATGTGTAATATTACAAAAGAATTTCCGGGTATTATCGCAAATGACAACATAACACTTCAGTTAAAGAAAGGCGAGATTCATGCCCTTCTTGGCGAAAACGGTGCCGGGAAATCTACCCTGATGAGTGTTTTATTCGGACTTTATCAACCGGAAAAGGGTGAAATCAAGAAGAACGGACAGACGGTTCAGATTCATGGGCCCAATGATGCCACAAAGTTAGGAATCGGAATGGTGCACCAGCATTTCAAGCTGGTACATAACTTTACGGTACTGGAAAACATTATTCTCGGTGTAGAAACTACTAAGAATGGTTTTCTTAAGATGGAGGACGCCAGAGAGAAGGTAGTGGAACTTTCCAGGCGTTACGGTCTGGAAGTGAATCCTGATGCACTTATTTCAGATATTACTGTGGGGATGCAGCAGCGGGTAGAGATATTAAAGATGCTGTACCGGGAAAATGAAATTCTGATTTTCGATGAACCGACAGCTGTTTTGACACCGCAGGAAATAGAAGAATTGATGAAGATTATGAAAGGACTGGTAGCAGAAGGGAAATCCATTCTTTTCATTACACATAAATTAAATGAAATCAAGGCGGTGGCCGATCGGGTTACTGTTTTGCGGAAAGGCCGCTATATCGGAACGGTAGAGGTAGCCGGAGCAACCAAAGAAGAGCTTTCCGAGATGATGGTAGGGCGAAAGGTCAGCCTGACGGTAGAAAAACCGGAAACATCGGTGGGTGAAGTGATATTGGATGTTAAGAACCTCACCGTAAAAAATAAAACTACCGGAAAAAATGTGGTTGATCATGTTGGATTTGAGGTCCGGGCCGGTGAAATTGTTTGTATTGCCGGTATTGACGGAAACGGTCAGAGTGAGCTGGTGTATGCTTTGACGGGTATGCTTCCGGCAGATGAGGGAACGATTACACTGATGGGAAAAGATATCACCAATCAGAGCATTCGTAAAAGAAGCATGAACGGAATGGCTCATATTCCGGAGGATCGGCATAAACACGGACTGGTATTGGATTATAATCTGGCATATAATCTTGTTTTGCAAAGTTATTTTCACGCAAGATTTCAGAAATCCGGTTTTTTGAAATACGATGAAATATATAAATATGCAGATAGTCAGATTGAACGTTTTGACATTCGCAGTGGTCAGGGAGCAAAGACGATAACACGCAGTATGTCAGGCGGAAATCAGCAGAAAGCAATCGTGGCCAGAGAGATTGACAGGAACCCGCAGCTTTTGATTGCCGTACAGCCTACCAGGGGGTTGGATGTAGGTGCCATTGAGTATATCCACAAGCAGCTTTTAAACGAGCGCAGCAGTGGAAAAGCGGTATTATTGGTTTCCCTGGAATTAGAAGAAGTAATGAACATCAGTGATCGTATTCTGGTTATTTTTGAGGGACGAATCGTGGCAGATATTCTGCCGGGAGAGGTAGATTACCAGAAGTTTGGACTATATATGGCCGGTTCAAAGAAAAAAGAGGAGGGCGAATCATGAAAAATAGTAAAATACAAGCTTTTTTCAGAAGTAATGTATTTGCCGATATTTTGTCCTCAATAACAGCCATCTTAGTTGGACTGCTGGTAGGTCTTGTGATGCTTTTGTTTAGTAATCCTTCTCAGGCTTTGGGAGGCTTTGGTGCCATTTTATCCGGCGGTTTTGCCGACCTGAAAAGTATGGGACAAGTTTTATACTTTGCTACACCGATTATTATGACCGGCCTTTCCGTTGGCTTTGCAAACCGCACCGGTTTGTTTAACATCGGTGCACCGGGACAGTTTATTGTTGGAGCATATGCCGCTATCGTAGTAGGGGTAAAGTGTACCTTTTTACCGGGAGCTTTGCACTGGATCGTGGCGTTATTGGCAGCCATGCTGGCGGGTGCAATATGGGGAGCGGTTCCGGGAATCTTAAAGGCGTATCGAAATGTAAATGAAGTTATTGCCTGTATTATGATGAACTATATCGGGATGTATCTGGTTAATTATCTGATTACCCTGACTGTGTTTGACTCTCTTAAAAATCAGAGCATGAGGGTGGCTGATACGGCTAATATGCCGAAAATGGGCTTGGATATAATCTTTCGTGACGGCAATAATATTTCCAGTGCTAACAGCGGAATTGTAGTTGCCATTGTGATGGCAATTATTATGTATATTATTTTGGATAAGACGACCTTTGGCTATGAACTGAAGGCCTGCGGATTTAACCGGGATGCTGCAAGATATGCCGGCATCAATGAACACCGCAGCATTGTTTTTTCCATGGTAATTGCCGGAGCCATGGCCGGACTTGGGGGAGCTCTTTTATATCTGGCCGGTTCCGGAAAGGGAATTGATGTGATAGATGTGCTGGCAGCGGAAGGATTTAATGGGATTCCGGTAGCTTTGCTGGGATTGAATAATCCTATTGCCATAATTTTCTCCGGATTGCTGATTGCTTATCTGACGGTGGGCGGTTTTAATATGCAGCTTTATAACTTTGCACCACAGGTAATTGAGATTATTATTGCGATAATTATATATTTCAGTGCTTTTGCTTTATTGCTGAAGGGATTCATTCAGAGCAGAATGAAAAAGAGGAAGGAGGAGCAGGACAAATGAGTATCCTTTATTTTATTATACAACAAACAATGTTTTTCTCCATTCCGCTGCTCATAGTTGCTCTTGGCGGGATGTTTTCGGAGCGCAGCGGTGTTATCAATATAGCCCTTGAGGGTATCATGATTATGGGAGCCTTTACGGGTATTTTGTTTATTTCTACTTTCCAGAGTGTTTTACCGGGACAGCCCATTCTTCTGATGGCTATCGTCATTTCGGCACTGACCGGCGTGGTGGTGTCCCTTGCTCATGGATATGCATCCATTCATATGAAAGCCAATCAGGTAATCAGCGGTACGGCGATTAATATGTTTGCACCGGCCTTTGCTATTTATGTGGCCAGAATGATCCGTACCGTTCAGCAGGTTCCTTTTGTGAATCAGTTTCGTATTGAAAAGGTGCCGGGTTTGGGAAGTATCCCCGTGATTGGGCCATTACTGTTCCAGAACACTTACCTGACAACTTATCTGGGATTTTTGCTGTTGTTCCTGTCTTGGCTGCTGCTTTATAAAACCCGCTTCGGATTACGGCTGCGTTCCTGCGGGGAGCATCCCCAGGCAGCCGATTCGGTGGGTATCAACGTATACAAGATGCGATATGCGGGTGTTATGATCTCCGGTGCATTGGCGGGCGTGGGTGGTTTGGTGTTTGTTATTCCCACGTCAACCCAGTTTAATGCAACCGTATCGGGATATGGATTTTTGGCATTGGCAGTATTGATTTTCGGCCAATGGAAACCGGGAAAAATCGTGGTTGCAGCTTTCTTTTTTGGATTGATGAAAGCGATAGCCTCTTCCTACTCGGGCATTTCCTTCATGCAGAATATTCCGATCCCCAGCAATGTGTATAAGATGATTCCTTATATCGCAACATTAATCGTACTTGCTTTCACATCGAAAAACTCCATGGCGCCCCGGGCGGAAGGAATTCCATACGATAAAGGAAGCAGATAAAGGAAGGTGCCGGTTTGTATTATATATTATCGATTATAGCAGGTGTTATCATCTCCGTTATGATCATGGTGAATGGGGCTCTTACGGGTTACTATGGAACCATGCAGGCTACGGTGATCATTCATATCGTGGGTCTGATTTTTATCAGTTTATGGATCTTAAAAAAGAAGGAAAATCCCTTTTCAGGAAAAAGGCTGCCGTTTTATCTATATTTGGGAGGTGCATTGGGCACCTTTACGACGGTATTTAATAATGCGGCATTTGGAAAAATCAGTGTTTCGGCAATATTAGCGCTCTGTCTTTTTGGACAGAGCGTAAATTCCATTTTGATTGATGAGTATGGATGGTTTAAAATGCCCAGAACCAGATTCAATCCCAGAAAATTATGGGGATTGTTTATTATCCTGCTGGGCATTGTTTTTATGATATTTCCTATGGACTGGCAGTCTTCTATGATAGTGGCAATAGTTATGTCTTTTCTTTCCGGGGTGACGATTGTTACTTCCAGAACGGTTAATGCATGGCTGGCGGCCGAAACCAGTGAATTGAAAAGTACCTTTTTTAACTATGTGATAGGCCTTGCGGGAGCAGGTATTCTTCTTTTTACCATGGGTGGGGGAATACAGAAGAGTGCGGTATCCTTATCGATTCCGCAGATATGGATATTTACCGGTGGCTTACTGGGGGTTTTTGTTGTTTTGATTTCCAATATGACGGTAGCCAAAATATCATCTTTTTCCATGACGTTACTGATGTTTATCGGTCAGGTGTTTACCGGTATTGTGCTGGACATCTTTTTGAGCGGGGAATTTTCGTTTAAAAATCTGGTTGGCGGAATATGTGTCAGTGGGGGCTTAATTGTGAATATGTTAATTGATAGGAAGGTGGAGCAAAGAAATAATAACACCTCAGACCCTCTTTGATGACATTGGGGTCTGAAGGTCACAGAATTCGCTGATTACTTTTTCTTAATTGGAATCCAAATTTCAACACCATAGTTAGAATCTCTGTCGCCGTAGTATAGTTCCAAATCAAAGTCGCAATCAGCATGTTCATAATTAGCCAGGGGGAACCATTCGGAATATATTCTTTGCCATGTCTCATGCAGATTGGTGTTATCTTGTGATGCCCATACAACACTGAAAACTGCCCATGTTTGCTTTGGTATGCTCAATACGGTGTAGCCGGCTGATTTAGCATCCGCGTGCTTTATGCAACCGATCATATACTTCATGCTTCCGTTTGGATTATGACCGTAGGTTACTCCGGCATCCAGTAATTCGTTTGGCTTCTTTTCGGCCGCTTTTGCAAGAGCGGCACACCTGTAATAAATGAAAACATTCTTTGGAAATGGTACGTAGAGCAACACGCCATTTTTGCAGCTTCATCAAAACTGATCGTTTCTGTCAAGTTTGCTTCAATATAATCCATAGCAGAGTTCATCCTGTCAAGCCAGTCCATCGCAACTCCTCCTTTTAAGATGAATTGTATATGAAAATCTTCCTGTTTTCATGATAATCCATGCACGAAATAATCAGCTGGTGACCAACAAAAACTGTTTTCATTATACATCCACAATTCGATCAAAGCAATTGAACTGATATACGGCAAAACAAAAATAGAAAGTAAACTATATTGTAGTAAGGCTTGCACTTTTGTTACTTTTATTATACGATATCTTTAGTCAATTACGGAAAGGAAACAAAATGAATATACTATTAAAAGGTGGTTTGGTACTGCAGCATAGTTCAGAAAAGTTCAGTATTGAAAAAAAAGATATTTATATTAGTGAAGATAAGATCGCCGGTATCGGCAGTTGCCCCCAGGGATTTATAGCGGATAAAACCGTTGATGCCGGTCAAAAGTTAATGTTGCCGGGATTAATAAATGCCCATACTCATGCCTATATGACTTTACTCAGAAATGCCGCTGATGACCTGGCCTTTGATGAATGGTTATTTAAAAACGTAATGCCCATGGAAGAACGGCTGACGGAAGAGGATGCCTACTGGGGTAACCTGTTAGGCTGCATGGAAATGATAAAAACCGGTACAACCAATTTTTTGGACATGCATATGTTTAACAATCAAACTGCTCTTGCAGCCAAAAAGATCGGTATGCGGGCAGTGATTTCCAGAGGCGTAGTGGGTGGGGCTGAGGATATTAATAACAGCTACCGGATTGAGGAAGCTTTTGCCGAGATGAAAGAGCATCAGAGTGATCTCCTTAGTTTCTGTCTGGCACCCCATGCAATCTATACCTGTGATGTTGATTTCTTAAAGCATGTCAGTGATCTGGCTTATAAGAATCAACTGCGGTTAAACATCCATCTTTCCGAATCCAAAAATGAAGTGGACAACTGTCTGAAACAGCACAATATGACACCGGTAGAACTGTTAGAAAAGATTGATTTTTTCAAGGCTCCAACCATTGCCGCTCATTGTGTTAACTTAACAGAAAATGACATCAAGATTTTAAAGACAAGAAATGTAAGTGCAGTTACCAATCCGGTCAGTAATATGAAGCTGGGAAATGGTTTTGCACCCATGAAGGAACTTTTGCAGGCGGGCATAAATGTTTGTATCGGCACGGATGGCTCGGCCAGCAATAATACCTTGAACTTGTTTAGAGAAATGAGTATATTATCCTTTGTTCACAAGGGAAATAACGAGGATGCCTGTATACTGAATGCATTGGAAACCTTTAACATGGCAACCATCAATGGCGCCAGGGCCTTAGGCATGGAGGATTCTCTGGGACGGATTGATGTGGGAATGAAGGCGGATCTTTCAATTATTAACTTAAATACTCCGCAATTACAGCCCTGCAGCAATCTGATGTCGGCGATTATCTATTCCATGAATGGTTCGGAAGTGGAAAGCGTCATCATAAATGGGAAGTTTGTAATGGAAAACAATAAATTTACCAATATAGACGAAGAAGAAGTTTACGAACAGGTAAATAAAATAAGAAGGAGAATAGAACATGCATAAGAGCGACATAAGGGATATTAATCTGGCAAGCGAAGGAGTTAAGAAAATTGATTGGGTAAAGAATAATATGCCCATCTTAAACAGCATTGAGGAAGAGTTCCGGTTAAAAAAACCTTTTGCCGGCAAGCGGGTTGCGTTATCAATCCACCTGGAGGCTAAGACAGCATATTTGTGCAGGGTATTGGCAGCCGGCGGTGCCGAAATGTTCATTACCGGAAGTAATCCCCTGTCTACCCAGGATGATGTGGCAGCCGGACTGGTAAGTGAAGGTATGAATGTTTATGCCTGGTATGGTGCCACCGCAGAAGAATATGAGAGTCATTTACGAAAAGCGATTGAAGGCAAACCCAATATTATTATTGATGATGGCGGTGATCTGGTTAACCTGGTACATACCGAATATCCTGAACTGATACCGGATATTATCGGCGGATGTGAAGAAACCACTACCGGTATTTTAAGATTAATAGCCATGAACAATGCCAAGGCATTAAAGTTCCCCATGATCCTGGTTAATAATGCGCAATGTAAGTTTTTATTCGACAACAGATACGGTACCGGTCAATCGGTTTGGGATGGTATCAACAGAACCACAAACTTGGTGGTTGCCAGTAAAACCGTAGTAGTTTCCGGCTATGGCTGGTGTGGAAAAGGTGTTGCAATGCGGGCTAAAGGACTTGGAGCCAAAGTAGTCATCACCGAAATAGATCCGGTAAAGGCAATCGAAGCCTTGATGGATGGTTTTAGCGTCATGGAAATGAGCGAAGCAGCAGCAATCGGGGACTTTTTTGTTACAGTAACGGGCTGTAAAGATGTTATCAGTGAAAAACATTTTGCATTGTTGAAGGATGGAGCAATCTTATGTAATGCCGGACACTTTAATGTAGAGGTTAATGTAGACAGACTGGCAGAGGTTGCCGATGAAGTTGCCGAAAAGAGAAAAAATATCATGGGATACCGGATCGGCGATAAATGGGTTTATGTACTTGCAGAAGGCCGTTTGGTTAACCTGGCAGCCGGTGACGGACATCCCGCAGAAATCATGGATATGAGCTTTGCGATTCAGGCATTATGCGCCCAGCACTTAGCCGAAGGTAAGGGCGAAATTACGGATATGGTAATGTCGGTTCCCACGGAAATTGATAATGAAGTAGCCCGCAGAAAGTTAAAAGCATTGAACGTATCCATTGATAAGCTCACAGAGGATCAAGAAACCTATTTGGATAGCTGGCAAATTTAATTTGCCAGCAATTCTTTTAGTCTGTACCCAAAGAATAACCGTCTTTGGGTGACTGCCCTACTACCAGAGTATCCAGCATATCTTCGTCATTTAGATAGGGGAATACATAATATCCACAGACAATAGAACCGTCTTTTTCCCGGATATAAAAGGTCTGTCCGTCTTTTTCTACAGGCACCATCTGATGTTGTTCATAATCAGCCTGCTTGATCAGATAATGGGGAAATGCTGTTTTGACATAGCCTAACGTCCGATAACTGTAAAATCCGCCGTATAGTGCAAATATACCCAGTGCACCAAGGGTTGCTAATAAGGTAATATACTTAAAAGCGCCTTTTTCTTTTTGCTTTAAATAAACGGCCGGAACCACAGCCAGAGGAGTGAGTAAAAGTGCCCAGCAGTATTTTACCTGCGGTATTGTCATGAGCCAATATACGAGTCCGATATAAACGACTGCCCGGAGGAATATAAGCCGAAGGTCCTGCTTTCTCCCGGTCAGTAAATCTCGAATGATCATAACCACATCAAACAGGAACATACCCATTATTCCCAGATATAATATTTTGTGACTTGCCGAATCATTGCGGAACCATTGCGGAATCCAGGCCAGTCCATTATTTAAGGTTTCATCCATGGAGGCATTTACGGCCCTGGCACCATGAATCATGCTATCCACGGAATAACGCAAGACCTCTATATCTATTTTCCAGGGCACTTTGAAAAAATCCGCTCCACTGGCCAGATATACCAGATATCCGCTGGTTATAACATTGGTAATAAAGAACGGTACGATCACCAAAAGACCGGTCAGGATATAAACGGCGATTTCCTTCCAGGCTTTTTGCCTGATTAAAAGGACTGCCGGGTAAATTACCAAAAGCACTATGATGACTGCCGAGGTTTTGGCGACTGTTGCAAAAACTGCTAAAACGCATAAAAAGGCATAGGGGAAAATAATCACTTTCCGGTTATCATCAGACTCTTCGGTCAGACTTATCCATTCTGTTAAAATGAAGAAAATCAAACAATTGGGAAGCGTATCCGTATATGGATCGGTAAAAAAGGCGGTAATGATGATAATGTATATGATTTCCGCTCCTGCCAAAGCATCGGCAATATGGTGCTTTCGCTGTTTTGCACCCAATAGGCGGAAAGCACCGTGGAGAAAGAGCAGTAAACCGAAATACCCACCAGCACCCTTTAAGGATTGTCCGAATATAAATTTCATGCTGTATAAAGCGTCAAAATAATGCTGTGCGCCATTGAAACCCAGTGAATAAAAGAGATTGGAAACGCCCTTTACACAGCCGTATTCCTCAATCCAGCGGATGGTCTGAGCGTGATACCAGTCGGTGTCAATTAATTTAGGAGGACCGGAGGAAACAAGAGCAAATAAAATAACCGGAAGTAAACCTAAGCATACGGAAAGAAAAGGTTTTTCCTTAAATATATGTAAATCCTTATCTAATTCCGCAAGTAATGATTTTCTGCTGATTACGATATAGAGGATGCAGACGAGAATAATAATCAGATTGGCAAGCATACCGACACCGCCAAAGAGGCTGAAGACTTGTGCATAGCAGGTGGTAATCATAATTCCGGCAAATAATTTATGAAATAAGCTCATTTCGACATCTGTTTTTAATATTTTTTTTATTAAGCAGATGAAAGCATTGCCCATTAAGTAAGTAGTAATGCCTATATATAGCCAATTACATAAAATAGTTATCATATGTTCCTCCAAAGTTTTAGATTTCTATTTATTAATAAATCCTTATTATTGTACCATATTCCTTCCATAAATTGGATTTTTTTTGTATAATAATAGCGAAACCAAACGAAATATGAGGAGATTGTAACTAATGTATCGATGTAAGAAATTCATGCCATTGATTCTTTTGGCATTAACAATAGTTGTGGAAGTTTTCTTATGGAACTTTGCTTCCGTATCTTCTCTTTTTTTCCAGAAAAATTCTCTGAATACAGCCGGGGATTACACCGGATTGATATATGATGCTGATTTAGGATGCTATAAGGCGCCAACCGGAATATTTGTATGGGAAGGGAGCAATTTGAATGTTTCCCTGCAAAATCTTCATGTGGGGGTCCGTTCGGATGCTTCTCTTTCGCCGGCTAATGTGGATACCCTGACTTGCCGTATAGCTCTACGTGATGAGGGGAATGCTTATTCTTATGAATTACCGGAGCGAACGATTGTATCGGGTATTTCGGCAACAGAATATATGGCGCTTTATCCCTATGGAAAGGTAACTGATCTGCAGATTACTTTTGAAACGGCTGAAAGTGCTGTGATTCAATGGGAGGAAATAGCCGCGAATGTGCCGGTACCGTTTTCGATCCAACCGGTACGGATACTGTTAATCTATACACTGGCCCTGCTCATTTGGGGAATCTTATCCGAAAAGGCGCTGCTGATGAATCCGGTTAAGGATCATAGCAGGAGCCAGCAGATTATTTTAATATTGGTTTTGCTGCTGATGCTGGGTCTTTTCTACGGCTTGGTGGGTTTAAGTCCCACATCGGTCCGTCCGCCGTGGCCTCATCATAACCAGTACCGCGAATTGACTGAATTATTGCTTTCAGGAGAAACCGTACTGGCTGAAAAGCCGGGGGAGGATCTGCTTCAATCGGCAAATCCTTATGACACCATTCGTTTGCAGGCTCTTTCCATTGATTATAAAGCTGATTATGCTTACTACAACGGCAATTATTATATTTACTTTGGGGTGGTGCCGGCACTTCTTTTGTACATTCCCTGTTATCTCCTGACGGGACATCACCTGCCGGATTATCTTGCGGTATGGGCCTGCGTTGGGATGTTTGCGATTATGGTATTTGCTTTATACCGGGAGGTCATTCGCAGATGGTTTCCTAAGACACCATTTATTTTCTATATCATGATCAGCGTACTGACGATATTTAACGGAGGTTATGTTTGCGCCATTGCACAGCCCAGTCTGTATGATGTTCCGATTATGATGGCCAATATGTTTATTGCGGCGGGATTATACTTTTGGCTTCAGGGTATCCGAAGCGAAAAAGGTGTCTTAAAGCAATGCCTGTTTTTTACCACCGGTTCTCTTTCCATGGCTTTAGTAGCCGGCTGCCGCCCGCAGATGCTGCTCTTTTCCTTCCTGGCGCTGCCCCTTTTCTGGAATAGCATCTTTTCGGAAAGAACATTGTTTTCTAAAACGTCGGTTAGACAAACCATAGCAATCTGTCTGCCGTATCTTCTGGTTGCGGCCGGAATTATGTACTATAATTATATTCGGTTTGATTCGCCCTTTGACTTTGGCGCGGCTTACAGTCTTACCAGCAATGATATGACCAGGCGGGGCTTTAATATGGAACGGATTGTGTTGGGCCTGTATCACTTTTTCTTTCAGCTTCCGATTATCGATCCGGTTTTTCCGTTCGTACAGCGTAATGAAATCAGGACAATCTATATGGGAAAAATGACGGCGGAATATACCTATGGAGGGCTATTATCCTCTAATGCATTTCTTTGGGTATTGCCCACACTATTTTGGCTGCGAAATCGTTTAAAAGAAAAAAAATTGCTTGCTTTTACAATAATCAGTCTTGGTATCTCGATTTTATTGGCGGCTTTGGATGTAAACTTTGCCGGAATATTACAGCGTTATTTTTCTGATTTGGCTTTTGGAAGTTTGATTGCGGCAGCGATTGCCTGGTTTGCTTTATTTGAGACAGAGGGAGCAGATTATAAACCGTCAATAGCCAGACAGTTGTTTTGTTTTTGCATGGTTCTGCAGATTATATATTCACTTTGCCTGATTTTCGGTGGAAATAACACCACTTACAGCTTGCAGAATACCAATGCGCAGTTTTATTATCAATATGCATCATGGTTCTAAATATGGGAAAGGCAGTTGAAAGGATTATGGTAGGACAGTTACTGGGAAAAGAAACGACCAACTGGTTTAGGGGAATTTCAGTATTAATGGTACTGCTGTCACATTATGCGGAATGGTGGATAGCTTTTGCCGAAATTGAAAATCCGGTGGCGCTATTTTGCTGTAATGCACTAACAAAGCTGGGAGTATATGGAGTAAATGTGTTTTTCCTTTTTTCCGGCTATGCCATGGTAAAGTCTCTTAAGAATCAAAAAGTAAATAAGGAGTTTATCTGGAAAAAAGTTAAGAATGTATATTTTCCTTATCTGATAATTGTGGGTATTATTGAACTGCTTTCCGGCGGTTTCAGAACAGTCAGAGGATTTTTGCAGTATTTGAGCGGATATCACTATTGGTTTATGATGGTGTTATTTCTTTTTTATATCGGCTTTATGATCTTATGGGCAACCGGTGCCGGCAAAGGGATGAGGATTCTTTTGTTTTGTGTATATTCCGGAGCCTTTTCGTTTGCTTTATATAACCATGGAATGCTTTATTTTTTTTATGTATCGAATATTGCATTTGTGATGGGTGTGGCGGCTGGTGAATATGACCGTCAGATAAAACAATTTGTAGACAGAACCAGAGGTATTTGGAGTATTGTTTTAGCGGCGGCGATGATTTTGGTGGTGTACTTTGGCCTGGTGGCATTGGCTGAAGGAGAACAGATAACAGAACCAATACAGATATGGTATAAAATAGGGGCAACAGTTATATGGACACTGGCTGTAATTCTTATATCTTCAAAAGGTAATACAAAAGGAAAGTTAATGATGTTGGTTGGAAAGTGTTCTCTGTATAGCTACCTGACACATACTTTTATCTTTATGCAATGTGTAAATTTCTTTCCTTTTAATATTTATATTTGCACAGTGATTAGTGCGCTCATTACTTTTGCGGTATCTTATGTATTCTTCCGGATTAAGAGTTTTATGACTTGCCGATGACTTTTAAATTTCACCTAACATATGCTCAACCAGCCTGGCGGAGCGCAAAGCCGCAGCTTTTTCAAAAGCCGGATAATCCATTTCGGCGGAAGCATCGGCTTTGTCGGAAATAGCCCGGATGATAACAAAAGGAAGGTGGTTTAAGAAAGCTGTGTGAGCAATGGCAACGCCTTCCATTTCCGTACATAGTCCTTGAAAGGTATCGGTTATCCGGTTTTTTACAGAGGGATCACAGATAAACTGATCACCGCTTACCACCCTTCCGGTAAATACCTGAATGTCAGAATTAACAGCCTGACAGGATGCTTTGGCAAGAGCAATAAGAGATTTATCCGCTTCAAAGTAAAGGCGGCCAAGTTGGGGGACTTCCCCTAGTTGATAGCCGAAGATTGTGGCATCGATATCATGATAGCAGGCATCGGTAGAGATTACGATGTCCCCGATGTTGATATCAGCGTTTAAGGAACCGGCCACACCGGTGTTAATAATATGGGTAACATCAAATAAATCGGAAAGGATCTGGGTGCAGATGCCGGCATTTACTTTGGCAACGCCGCTTCGCACAATTACCACATCTGTATTATTCAAGGTGCCTTCATAAAATTCCATGGAGGCCTTTTCAATGATATTTTTAACATTCATCTTACTCTTTAAAGTGTCTACTTCTAATTCCATAGCCCCGATAATACCGATTTTTTTCATGTCTTTTGAACTCCTTGGCCATGCCCAGACCATTTAATTTTAGAATTAGTATAAGTGAAAACTAACTATTTTACAAGAATGTAAAGAGCATAACCGTCAAACTCCCGGATATTATTAGCAAAAAAAGAATTTATCAAGAGTATTAGCATAATATACTTGCATAACTCCAGAAAAAAATGTAAAGTATAATTACAACATATCTTAGGAGGTGGCTTAAATGACTCTTGTTAGTGAAGAACAAGTTATCAAGGTATTACAGCAATACAATTTCTGGTGGCGTAATCCGTCAGCAATCAAAGAGGAAACCAAGCCACAGAAGCGTCTTGCCTACTATGATGCACTTAAAATGATACAACATAAGACAATTAGACGTTTTGCGATATTGTCCGGTGCAAGACGCGTAGGAAAAACTACGATTATGTACCAGATGATTGAGACGCTACTTACAGAAGGTATTAACCCCAGAAATATTTTATATGTAACTTTTGACAATCCAATTATAAAGCTTGTCAGTGTGGAAAAGGTTCTTGATATTTATGAATCCCTTTATCCGACGCAAGGTCTCCGCTATATTTTTTTTGATGAAATTCAGTACACAGAAAATTGGGAATTGTGGATGAAAGTTATTTATGACAACCGTAAGGACATTTGTATGACGGCAACCGGTTCGGCAAGCCCTGTTCTTGAGAAAGGAGCAGCAGATAGCGGTACGGGAAGGTGGAGTGTTCTAAAAATTCCAACCATGTCATTTTACGAATACTGCCAATTGCTGTTGCTTGAAGAGCCATTAATTCCGGATATGATACGACTTACAAACCTTGTCACAATGAGTAATGCAGAGCTGAATGATCTTATGAACAAATTTAATCCACTGGTTCAGCATTTTAACCGCTATTTAATGATTGGCGGTTTTCCTGAGCTTGTTTTATCTGATGACGATTCTTACTCCCAGAGGATGCTTCGGGAAGATGTAGTCGATAAGGTTATTAAGCGAGATGTGCTATCGTTGTTTAATATTAGAAACCCATTACTAATGGAAAAATTGTTCCTGTATCTTTGCATGAATTCGACAGAAATATTTAGCGTGACAACAGCAGCAAAAGAGCTGGACAACACATCTGTTATCACTTTAGACAATTATATTGAGGCTTTGGAAATGTCAAATCTCATTTATTTGGCAAAACCCATGAATGTTGGGAGCAAAGGTGCATTAAAAGGTAAACCTAAAATATTTATTGCCGATGCAGCTATCCGTAATGCAGTTTTGATGATTGATGATGTATTATCTGATGAAAAAGATCTGGGTGTAATGGTGGAAACTACAGTATATAAGCACATTACATCTTTTTATCAGGGTAGCACGGTACAACTGGGATATTTCAGAAAGGCAAAAGACAATCAAAAAGAAGTAGATGTTGTTATAGAACAGCCCCGTGATAAAATTCTGTGCGAGGTAAAGTATCGGAATAATTCACATATTCCGGATTCAGATGCAATCGTAGAACTTTGCAGGGATGCGGATTCCAAAGTAACCAGTGCCTTCCTGATAACAAAAAGACTGGAAGACGCAGGTATTACAAAGCATGAAACGAAGGTGCCAATTTTACGGATACCGGCAATAGCATTTTTGTATTTACTTGGAAGGGCAGAAGCTGAGGGGCAGGGCGGAAAAATGTAGCAAGGAAAAGACGAAACCGCTTGCCGCCGTATAATAAGCCAAATAAATACGCCCTTTCAAGCAAGCTTGAGGGCGTATTCCCTTGTCATATGGTTTAACTGAAGTATCTTTTCAATAATCCTTCAAAAGCTTTGCCATGGCGAGCTTCATCTCTGGCCATCTCATGTACGGTATCATGGATAGCATCCAGATTAAGTTCTTTAGCTCGTTTAGCCAGATCAAACTTACCACCTGTAGCTCCGTTTTCAGCGTCTACTCTCATTTCCAGATTTTTCTTAGTAGAATCGGTTACCACTTCACCCAAAAGTTCGGCAAACTTTGCAGCATGTTCTGCTTCTTCCCAGGCAGCTTTTTCCCAGTACAGACCGATCTCCGGATATCCCTCTCTATGTGCCACTCTGGCCATAGCAAGATACATACCTACTTCGGTGCATTCGCCGTTAAAGTTTGCTCTAAGATCATCGATAATGTCCTGACGGACACCCTGAGCAACGCCTACCACATGTTCAGCAGCCCAAACTTTATCAGCGGACTGTGCCGTAAATTTTTCCGCAGGAGCATTACATACAGGACATTTATCCGGTGCAGAATCTCCCTCATGAGTATAACCGCATACTTGACATACAAATTTCATAACATTATTCTCCTTTTCCTTTTTTTAAACAGTTGTTGCATTTTCCGTAAAAGTAAGTAACATGGCCATCAATCTGTCCATCGAAACCCACGTTGGCTGCTTCGATAAGATGGTCCAGACTATCCATATCCAAATCAATAACACTGCCGCACTCACTGCAAATAAAATGATAGTGAAGGGAAGTATCCGCATCAAAATGGTCTACGCCGTCGCCTACGCGAATCCGGGCAATTTCACCGATATCAGCCAAAAGGGTAAGATTGCGGTATACAGTACCGAGGCTAATATTAGGATATGACCCACGTACACTCATATATACCATATCGGCGGTGGGGTGATCTTTTCTGGTTATCAGGAAGTCCTTAATGGTCTCCCGTTGTCTGCTGTATTTCAGCGCCATAGTTACATTTCCTTTCAAAACAGTAATAATTACTATTTTTATTATAACAAAATAAAAATAAAAGTCAATACCATTTTAACAGTTTTGTTTACAGATTTTTAATAAGAATGTTTTTTTCTTTTAATAGCTATTGCCGAAAATTGTGCTATACTAAGGGAAAGATGAAAATAGATGAGGATTTGGTATGAAATTTAAGACCCGACTATTGGTAACTTTTTTAACTATTATCATATTGCCGTTGGTATTGACAGCAGTTGCTTTCCTGGGAATTGGCGGATACTTACTCAACAGTCATGAAGATTACGATATGAAGACTGTGGATTACAACGTGCTGACCGATCCCAACCAAACATTTGTAAAAATTACCGACGAAGTATTCGTCCAGGTCAGAGAACAGATTGAAAAGGACGAAAACACAATTGAAGATATGGAATATCTGGAAAAACTGAATGAAAACATTGTTGATAAAGCATCCTATATTATAGTCAGAAAGGATAACCAGATATATTATGCGGGGAATCCCAATGCAGCAGCAAGGATTTTTGAAAGGCTGCCGGAGTATGATGTTTTGGATTCTGCGCGAAGGGACGTGGAAACCGGCTTTTACTATAACGATATGCAGAAGCTGGTGCGTCAGCTGGATTTTACTTTTTCGGATGGAAGCCAGGGCAGTTTCTTTATTGTAACCAGATTGAATAACATCATCTCTAAAACCTTACTGGTAGATATGTTTTTTGCTATTATATTGATATTGCTTTTTACCAGTATCATGCTGACCCGCTGGATTCAGCGAGGGGTATTTACACCTATCAATCAGTTGAATTTTGCCATGCAGAATATTGCAGAGGGTAATTTTGAATATATGCTGGATACCGATAGCCGCGGTGAAATCGGTGAATTATACCGCAATTACGAAGACATGCGGCTGCGGCTGAAGGAATCTACCGATGAAAAGATTGAGACGGAAAAGCAGAACCGGGAATTGGTCAGTAATATCTCTCATGATTTGAAAACGCCCATAACAGCCATCAAGGGTTATGTGGAAGGGATCATGGACGGGGTGGCCGACACACCGGAAAAAATGGATAAGTATATTAAGACCATTTACAATAAAGCCAATGATATGGACAGGCTGATCAACGAGCTTACCATATATACGGGAATAGATACTAACCGGATACCTTATCACTTCCATAAGATCAATGTAGCTGATTACTTCGGGGATTGTATTGAAGAAGTGGGACTGGATTTGGAATCTAAGAATATCAAGCTGAATTATTCTAACCTGGTATCACCCGATACGATAATCATTGCTGATCCGGAACAGCTTAAGCGGGTAGTCAACAATGTTGTCAGCAACAGTATTAAATATATGGACAGAAGTAAGGAAGAATGTGAGATTGATATCCGGATTTTAGATGAAATAGATTCCATTCGGGTTGAAATAGAGGATAACGGCAGGGGCATAGCGGCCAAGGATTTAGGAAAGGTATTTGAACGTTTTTACCGGACGGATGCTTCCCGTAATTCAGCCAAAGGCGGAAGCGGAATCGGATTGTCGATTGTAAAAAAGATTGTAGAAGACCATGGCGGCTACATATGGGCAACCAGTAAAGAGGACGAAGGAACCTGTATGCATTTTGTTTTTAGAAAATACCAGAGTGAGAAGGATGGAGGAGACTATGAGTAAGATACTGATTATTGAGGATGAAGAAGCGATTGCGGATCTGGAAAAGGATTATCTGGAGTTAAGCGGATTTGATGTGAAGATATGCAATGCCGGTGACGTGGGATTACAAACCGCATTGTCAGAGGATTTTGACCTGGTGGTATTGGACTTGATGCTGCCGGGGATGGACGGATTTGAAATCTGCAAGCATATCCGGGAAGAAAAAAATATTCCCATTATTATGGTGTCGGCCAAAAAGGATGATATTGATAAAATCAGAGGTTTGGGGTTAGGTGCCGATGATTATATGACCAAACCCTTCAGCCCCAGTGAGCTGGTAGCAAGAGTGAAAGCCCATATGGCCAGATATGACCGCTTGGTGGGAACCAGTCAGAAGGCCAATGATGTGGTAGAAATCAGAGGTATCCGGATTGATAAAACGGCCCGCCGGGTAATGATAGATGGGGAAGAAAAGGCATTTACCGGAAAAGAGTTTGATTTGCTGACTTTTTTGGCAGAACATCCGAACCATGTATATACCAAAGAAGAGCTGTTCCGGGAAATCTGGGATATGGATTCCATCGGCGATATTGCGACGGTAACGGTGCATATTAAGAAGATTCGGGAAAAAATCGAGTATGATTCGGCGAAGCCTCAGTATATTGAAACCATTTGGGGTGTAGGGTACAGGTTTAAGGTATAACTAAAGTTCACATTCTAAAATAAGTGGATGTGTGCGGACTACAAACTATTTTATATTATTGAGATGGAATTAATGGAGGAAGAGGGTGATAAGGTTGACCTCTTTATTTGAACCATCTCGCCCACCTTAGCGAAATGGTCTTCCACATCATTTCCACTTTGCGAAACATCCGAACCATTCCAAGAAGTTTTACGATTTTGTCGTAATGCTAATGCCGGATTGGAAGGAGCGAAAAAAGGAACTGGAGAAGAGGCTGTAGAAGGTTATTATGATAGTGATGATGCAGAATATTATATATGAAGATGATGACCTCATAGTGGTCCACAAGCCGGAAGATATTGCAACACAGACAGCCCGCTTAGGGCAAAAAGATATGGTCAGCCAATTAAAAAATTATCTGGCAGAAAAATCAGCCAATAAGGGTGAACCTTACATCGGAGTAATTCACCGCCTGGATCAGCCGGTAGAAGGCTTACTTCTTTTTGCCAAAAACAAAGAGACCGCTGCCAATCTGAGCCGTCAGATAACAGATAATACAATACAGAAGTATTATTATGCCCTGGTTTTAGGAACACCGGAGCAACAGCAAGGTGAACTTCGGGACTATTTACTGCAGGATATGAGGGGCAATCAATCAAAAGTAGTTGCAGCAGGAACAAAAGATGCCAAAGAAGCCTGCTTACAATATCAAGTTATGGGACAGCAAGAAGAAATTTCCTTAATAAAAGTAAAGCTTAAAACCGGACGTCACCATCAGATTCGTGTGCAGATGTCTCATGCGGGTATGCCTTTGATTGGAGATAACAAATACGGAAATGAAAAATCTAAAGAAAAAAGCCGGCAGATGAACTGTCAGCATATCGCATTATGCGCCTGCCTGCTGGAATTTATCCATCCCCGAACAAAAGAAAAAAAGACTTTTGAAATCCAGCCTCTTAATCAGGTATTTTCACCCTTTTTTTCCAGTTAATAACCAACCAAAATGTTTATAATAAAAACAAAAATTACTCATACTAATTTTGAACTTTGGGAGGCAAATATATGGGTGATTTTTTTATGGAAAAAATTTTAACAAGAAAAAATAAGGAACTCCTGATTGTAATCGGAGTAGTATTAGGTGTTTATGTGGTGATGAAATTTATAAGTCCGCTGGTAGCACCTTTTTTATTTGCCTTTCTAATTGTCGCCTATCTATACCCCAAACTGGAGCGGATTCAGAAACGGCTGCATATCCGAAAAGGTATTATGGCAGCATTTCTGATTTTATGTACCTGTATTCTTTTGGCAGCAGTCATCGGCTGGGCCTGCAATGTTCTTTGCCACAAAGGAATGGAGATAATCGGTCAGATAGATGTTATCGAAGAGCAGTTTGGAATGTTTTTGAAGATATGCTGTGAAAATATGGAAAAACGCTTCGGTTTTGATGGTACTTACATCGAAAACTTTATTATGGAGCAGGTTGATATCCAGATTGAAAATCTGGAAATTAATATAATGCCCAAGCTAATGGGCGGTTCTTTGATCTATATAAAAAATATCGTCGGATTTTTTGGATTTTTTATCGTAATGATTATCAGTGCCTTGTTGTTAATAAAAGATTATGATAAAATTATAAATAAGGCTGGTAATTATAGACAATTTTCTTGTATTATCCGAATCGGACGCAAGGTGATAGAATATATTCGTACTTTTCTGCGGGCACAGATAATTATTTTGCTGGTGATTAGTGGGCTGTGCAGTATTACCTTATGGGCTATTGGAATCAGGGGCGGTATTTTATACGGCATCATTACCGGATTTATGGATATGCTGCCTTTTATCGGAACCGGAATTATGCTGGTTCCCCTGGCAATCATCCAGTTATTTTCCGAATCCTATTGGAAAGCGGCGGTTTGTATTATTCTTTACGGAGTTTGCGCACTGGCCAGAGAGGTGTTAGAGCCCAAATTAATCGGTAATAAGGTGGGAATTTGGCCGGTTGCGATTCTATTTGCCATATATGTGGGTATTAAGCTGTTTGGATTGATGGGAATCGTTAAAGGGCCTATCGGATTGGTTATCATATTTGAAACATATCGCTATTTGAAGGAAAACAGAGAAGAATGTCAGGAATAAATACTTTTTGTAAAAAGGGAAGCAATCTCTTTTTACAGGCTTATATTATCATTATGACAGTGGTTTACCCCTTATATGTAAAGTGGTCATTTTCTAAGGGAGCAAGCTATAGCAGTATTGGCGATGATAAGTACTTTTTTTATAAATACGTAACGATGAGTATGCTGATAATTGTGCTTGCCGGCAGCATCATCTATATCTTTTCCGGCAGTGCGAAAGAGCAGTTTTCCATAACAGAACAGGCGGTAATTTTATTTGCGGTCGCAGCAACACTTTCTTTCCTGCTGTCATCCTTCCGGAAAGAGGCATGGACAGGCAGTGAAAGATGGTTTATGGGTTTGGAAACACTGTTGCTTATTGCGGTTACATACTTACTCATTTCCCGAATGTGGAAGTATTCGGAATATACATGGATCAGCTTTTTGGCAGGATCGGCGATTGTATATGTGTTAGGTATTTGCAATCGGTTTTCGTTCTACCCGATTCCCTTTGAGAAGGTGGCACCGGATTTTATATCAACGCTCGGTAATATCAATTGGTTCTGCGGCTATTTTGTGGTGATGTGGCCCATCGGTGCCTGTTTATACTTATTTAGTGAGAGACGTCCGGTTAGAACAGCAGCCGGAATCTATACTTTAATTGCTTTTGCCACCGGCGTGACACAAGGCAGCAGCAGTGCTTTTTTATCCTTTATGGCAGTATTTTATTTATTGCTGCTTGTGTGTATGGATAAATGGGAAAAGTATGGAAGAAGATGGGTAGAACTGGCGGCAGGCTGGTGTTTGGCCTGCCAGATGATGCGGCTTTTCCGGGTTATTTTTTCCGGAAAGTATTCCTATGAAACAGATAATCTTTGCGGCATGGTGACCGGCTCCTCTCTTAGTTTGTTTTTACTGGTGTTTGCTGTCTTGCTGTATATGATGATAAAGAACAGTAAGTTTGACAGGCGGTACTTAAAGAGGATTTTTATTGCTGTACCGATTGGGGGAATAGTCCTTTACTTCCTGCTGGCGGCAGTAAATACGTTAATGCCGGGTGGAATTCCGGGATTAGCGGATAAAGGGTTATTTGTGTTTAATATGGAATGGGGGAATGCCAGAGGAGCCACATGGGGAACCGGCCTGAAACTGTTTGGCCGGATGAACCTTTATCAAAAGCTGTTTGGTATCGGGCCGGATTGCTTTGCGGAATATCTGTATACCCAGCCGGATATTATGAAGGAGGTTCATGATTTTTTTGATGGTGCGGTATTAAAAAATGCTCACAACGAATGGATTAGTATGCTGGTCAATACCGGAATCGTTGGAACGGCGGCGTATATTGGTATTTTCGTTTCGTTAATAACACGTTTTATAAAGAAGGGAAGGGATAACCCGGTTTTATATATTCCGGCAGTTTGTGCATTCAGTTATATGATACATAACATGGTTAGTTTTGGGCAGATTTTAAATATGCCTTTTATATTTATTATTATGGGAATGGGAGAAAGCTATTACAGGCAATGTACGGAAAGGGAGGTAGTATGAGCTATGAGGAAGATGAAAGAAACTGAACGGGCGCAAATATTGGAATATGTTATGGCAGAACCGGAAATCAATCTGTTTTTTATCGGTGATATCGAAAACTATGGCATAGACTCCGATGAAATAAACGTATATGTTCAGGAAGAAGGGGAAGCATGGGACAGTCTGGTGCTTCGGTATTTTGATAATTATATTATTTACAGCCAAAAAGATACCTTTCGGATAGAGCCGGTGATTGCTTTTTTGAAGGATAAAATTATTGATTCCATGAATGGGAAGGCAAGTATTCTGCGCCGGATTGCACCTTTTTTCCCGAAAATGCGGTTGGATATTGAATATATGCTAAGATGTAATCATGTTGAAAAAAATATGATTACCGTGGAAGATGCCAAGCTGCGGCTGCTGACTGCCGAAGACGCGGAGGAAATCGTGGATTTATACATAACGGTGGAGGAAACAACGCTTCGCTTT
The DNA here is from genome assembly GCA_031556725.1 of Lachnospiraceae bacterium. GTDB lineage: Bacteria > Bacillota > Clostridia > Lachnospirales > Lachnospiraceae > UBA935. Next base: position 106,621 of record JAVBSL010000013.1, read on the forward strand.
GAAGAAACCAGAAGTAAAAAGATTGCGGAACGAAGAGCCAATCTGGAAAGAGATGGTTTTGCGATGGGTATGTTTTATCAGGATCAATTAGTTTCGGTAGCGGAGATCTCGGCTGACAGTGCCAGAAGCGGCATGATCATCGGCGTTGCCACCCACCCCGACTTTCGGGGCAGAGGCTATTCCAGTAAAACAACATCGGCGTTATGTGAGGAAGCATTTAAAAGAGGAAAAGAATTTTTATGTGTGTTTTACGATAACCCGGATGCGGGAAGACTATATAAGAAAATCGGATTTGAAGAAGTGGATAAATATGCTTTGATGTATTAGTAAGGAGGAAAATGAAAAAAATAGCGTTTTATGATACAAAGTCCTATGATATGACCTGGTTTGACCGGATGAATACGGAATATGAGATTGTTTATCAGGAGGCCAAGTTAAATGCTCATACAGCCAGACTGGCCAAGGGCTGCGAAGCGGTTTGCGCCTTTGTAAATGATGATATCGGGAAAGAAACCATTGATGTTTTGGTAGAAGAAGGGGTTCAGATTTTAGCCATGCGTTCGGCTGGTTACAGTAACGTGGATATTAAAGCGGCAGCAGGGAGACTTCCCATCGTAAGGGTACCGGCATATTCTCCTTATGCAGTAGCGGAGCACGCCATGGCATTATTATTGACGCTGAACCGTAAAACCCATAAAGCCTATGTCCGGACCAGGGACTTTAATTTCAGCCTGGTGGGACTGACGGGAATTGATCTTCACGGAAAAACAGTGGGTGTGATCGGTACCGGCAGAATCGGCCGGGTATTTATAGATATTTGCCGGGGCTTTGGAATGAAGGTAGTAGCTTCAGATCCCTATCCGGCGAAGGATGCAGGGATTGACTACGTAGAACTGGATGAGCTATTCCGTGTAAGTGATGTGATTTCCCTCCATGCACCGCTCACCGAACAGTCCAGACATGTTTTAAATAAGAGTGCTTTTGATAAAATGAAGAAAAATGTGTTTATCATCAATACCTCCAGAGGAGCACTGATTGACAGTGAAGCCTTGTTGGATGCTTTGAATGAAGAAAAGATACGTGGTGCGGCACTGGATGTGTATGAGGAGGAAGCAGACTTTTTCTTTGAAGATATGTCGGGAACCATTATCAAGGATGACATTCTTTCGCTACTGGTATCCAGACCAAATGTGATTATTACGTCACATCAGGCGTTTTTCACAGAAGAGGCATTAGAAGGTATTGCAGAGGTAACATTACAGAACCTGGATGAATTTTTTGCAGGCAAAGGGCTAACAAATGAGGTAAAGGGATAAAACAATTTCCCTTTACTTTTTTTTATCGGAAAGTTTATAGAATTTTTATTGCTAATGTTAAGTATTGGTAATATAATAGGTAACATCGTAAATAGTTAACAATGTTAAATAATTTTATGGGGGATGTTGAAATGAATGGAAAAATGGGAAATAGAGAGTTAATGGAGCATCTGCTTCATGTGGCAGTCAGATTTCAAAAAGTTAATATTATCAATCTTATTGAGGGCCTTTCCCAAAATGAGATCGGAACCCTGGAAATGATTGGGCGGTTCGGGGCCAATTGTCCGGATGCCAAAGGAATATTTGTGACCGATCTGGCAAGGTGCCGGGGAAGCTCACCGCCAGCAGTGTCAAGGACCCTTCGTTCTTTAGAGGAAAAAGGATTAATCGATCGAAAGTCTGATACCAATGACCGGCGAAATACTTATATATTTTTAACAAAAGAGGGCGAAAAAAAGCGGGAAGAAATAGCAAAAAATATGGAAGCCTTCGGTGCCGGAGTAATGGCGCGGATGGGTACGGAAAAGACCGAAATGCTAATCCGGCTTTGGGGAGAATTGGAAGACATCGTCATGGAAGAAGCGGAAAGACTATCTGTTCAGAATAAAAAAAGCAGGAGGAGCTAGGCATGGGAAAATTATTTAAACATTTGAAAGGATCGGGACTGGCCGTAGCGGCGATAGTTGTCCTGCTGGTCATTCAGGCATATTGTGACCTGGCATTACCCCAATACATGTCTGATATCGTGGACGTGGGAATTACCCAAAGCGGTATCGAAAATGTGGCTCCTGATGTCATGACAGCGGAAACATATGAAAACTTAAAGTTGTTCATGAACGAAGAAGAAAAGGCAGCATATGAAAAAGCATACAGCGAAAATATTGAGGGCAACTATGAATTGAATGAAAAGGACGAAGAAACGGTAGCAGCTATGAATGAAATCTTAGGCGGCCCCATTATTGTTGTTTCTTTATTCAGTGACCCGGAGCAGGTTGCCGCTCTCAGTGAAAAATCCGGCGGACAGATACCGGCAGCCATGACCTTGGATATGATTAGGCAGGCCCAGGCCGCCGGGATGATGGATCAGAGCCAGTTACTGGAAATGCGGGATAAGATGATAGAAAACTTCGGTGATATGAAGGACTCCATTATTGCGCAAAGCGCCACCTTAATGATTCAGTCGGAATATAAAGCTCTGGGTATTGACCTGGGAAAAGTACAGATAAATTATCTGTTGGGCAAAGGCGGTATCATGCTGGGATTTTCAATAATTATGATGTTGTCGGCCATTTTAGTAGGATTGCTGGCATCCCGGACGGGAGCCAGGATGGGTATGGAACTGAGAGGGAAGGTATTTAAGAAGGTTATCTCCTTCTCCAATGCGGAAATTGACCAGTTCTCCACCGCTTCTTTAATTACCAGAAGCACCAATGACATTCAGCAGGTTCAGATGGTTACCATTATGCTGCTGCGAATGATTATTTATGCACCGATTCTCGGTTTCGGCGGAGTAATCAAGGTAGCCAGTACCAGAACCGGAATGGGATGGATAATCGGAGTGGCAGTAGGCGTTATTCTTTTGATCGTCGGTGTATTGCTGATGGTTACCATGCCCAAATTCAACAAGATGCAGGCTTTAATTGACCGCTTAAATCTGGTATCCCGGGAAATTCTCACCGGTACCCAGGTAATCAGAGCCTTCAGCCGCGAAAAATATGAAGAACAGCGCTTTGAAAAAGCCAATGCCGACTTGATGAAGAACCAACTATTTGTCAACCGGGTTATGACTTTGATGATGCCCCTGATGATGATGCTGATGAATGGAATTACCCTGGTAATTGTCTGGTTTGGTGCTCAGGGTGTAGACATGGGCAATATGATGGTAGGAGATTTGATGGCCTTTATTACTTACACCATGCAGATCGTAATGTCCTTCCTGATGCTGACCATGGTATCGGTAATGCTGCCTCGTGCAATTGTTTCAGCCAAACGTATTGACGAGATTTTAGTTACGGAAGAAACTATTCATGACAGTCTTACGGTAAAGGATGAACAGATGGCTCATGTTAAAGGTGCGATAGCATTTAAAGATGTATCCTTCCGCTATCCCAATGCCAATGAGGACGCCTTGGAGCATTTGAGCTTTACGGCCAATCCCGGCGAGACCACCGCAATTATCGGCAGTACCGGCTGCGGAAAATCCACCTTATTACATCTGATCCCCAGATTTTATGATGTTACAGGCGGTCAAATTACGATAGATGGTACAGATATTAGAGATGTATCCCAAAGCAAGCTTCGCAGCCTGATCGGCTTTGTGCCGCAAAAAGGCGTATTATTCTCCGGAAATGTTGCTTCTAATATTAAATTTGCAGGGGAGTGGATTACCGATGAGCAGATGACCGAAGCCGCCCAGGTGGCCCAGGCAGCAGACTTTATTGATGAAAAACCGGAAAAATATGAAAGTGAAATTTCTCAGGGCGGTACCAATGTATCCGGCGGACAGCGCCAGCGCTTATCCATTGCCAGAGCCATTGCCAAGCAGGCAAAAATATTCCTGTTTGATGATAGCTTTTCAGCCCTTGACTATAAAACAGATATTGCCCTGCGGAAGGCACTGAATCAAAAAGTAAAGGACGCGACAGTAATTATCGTAGCCCAGCGAATCAATACTATTTTACATGCAGATAAAATTATCGTTTTGGATGATGGCAGGATTGTCGGCATGGGTACCCATGCACAATTATTGGAAAGCTGTGAATCCTACTATGAAATAGCCAAATCCCAGTTATCGGAAGAAGAATTGAAAGGAGGTATTGCATAATGAGCGAAAATAATAATCAAACAGTAAGACCTCCCAGACGAATGGGTCCCGGCGGCGGGCATGGACCCGGAGGCATGATGCCGGGAGAAAAAGCTAAGGATTTTAAGGGTACTGTAAGAAAACTGCTAAATTATATGGGAAGGTATAAATTTGCCTTAATCGCGGTAGCTATTTTTGCCGTTGGCAGTACTATATTTAATATCAGAGGCCCAAAGGTTTTAAGTGAAGGTATTACCGAATTGTTTAACGGCTATATAGGTAAGGTACAGGGAACCGGAGCGATTGACTTTGAAAAAATCGGAAATATTCTGCTTAGGCTGTTGGCACTATATGGAATCAGCGCAGTCCTGTCCTTTATCCAGGGCTGGATCATGACGAATATATCACAAAAACTAAGCTTCAGATTTAGGCGGGAGCTTTCGGAAAAGATCAACCGGATGCCCATGAAATACTTTGAATCCAATGCAGTAGGTGACATCCTTTCCCGAATTACCAATGATGTGGATACATTGGGGCAGAGTTTGAATCAGAGTGTTACCACATTGATTACCTCGGTAGCGACCATTATTGGTGTTTTGTATATGATGCTCAGCATCAGTCCCTTAATGACGCTGATTGCCTTGGTAATCCTGCCGGTTACCGGAGGATTGATTGGCTTTGTTATTAAGAAATCCCAGAAGCATTTTATTGCCCAGCAAGAATATTTGGGAAAGATCAATGGCCAGATTGAAGAGGTATACAGCGGTCATAATATTGTTAAGGTATTTAACCGGGAAAAGGATACCGTTGAAGAATTTGATAAAACCAACGAAGTACTTTATCAATCTGCTTGGAAATCTCAGTTTATCTCGGGAATGATGATGCCTATTATGAACTTTGTGGGCAATTTGGGTTATGTGGCAGTAGCGGTAAGCGGTAGTATATTGACCATTAAGGGCGTTATTAAAATCGGTGATATACAGGCATTTATCCAATATGTCAGAAACTTTACCCAGCCCATCCAGCAGATTGCACAGGTTTCCAATATGCTGCAGTCTACAGCCGCCGCCGCTGAGCGTGTATTTGAGTTCCTGGGTGAAGAGGAAGAAGAACAGACCGTGCCTCATCCGGTAAAACTGGAAATGAAGGGAGAAGTAACCTTTGATCATGTACAGTTTGGTTATGATCCGGAGAAGATTATTATTAATGACTTCAGTTGTAATGTGGAGCCGGGTAAAATGGTTGCCATCGTGGGACCTACCGGAGCCGGAAAAACCACCATGGTTAAATTGCTGATGCGATTCTATGATGTCAACAGCGGTGCCATTAAAGTAGACGGACACGATATCAAAGACTTCAACCGCAGTGAATTGCGAGAGAACTTTGGTATGGTCCTGCAGGATACCTGGCTGTTTAAAGGAACTATTATGGAAAATATCCGTTACGGTAATCTGGACGCTACCGATGAAGAAGTAATTGCTGCTGCCAAGGCGGCTCACGCCCATCGTTTCATCCAGACCCTGCCGGAAGGCTACCAGATGGAGTTAAACGAAGATGCCAGCAATGTTTCTCAGGGGCAGAAGCAGTTACTGACCATTGCCAGAGCTATTCTTGCCAACAATCCTATCCTGATACTGGATGAGGCAACCAGCTCGGTAGATACCAGAACCGAAGCCCGGATCCAGAAAGCCATGACCAATCTCATGAAAGGCCGCACCAGCTTCGTAATCGCCCACCGCCTGTCCACCATCAAGGATGCCGATGTAATCCTGGTTATGAAAGACGGCGACATCGTGGAACAGGGTAACCACGAAGAACTCCTGCAAAAAGGCGGCTTCTACGCCGAATTATATAACTCACAGTTTGAGCAGGCTACGGCGTGAGGTTGTGAAGGTTGAGGTTGTGAAGCCCGCAGGGTCAGGTTAAGGTCAGAACCCGCAAAGAGTACCGCATTTATTCTGTTCCAATCCTGTTTTGCCAAACACTCCAGTGAGCCTTAAGCGAAATTCGTGTTCGCAAAAGTAGGCTCCACGAATTTAAGTCTCACTTTCATGGCAAAAAGGGATTTTCACAGAATAAATGCGGTATTTCGTTGCGGGCTTCTGACCTTAACCTGACCCTGTCGGAGCCCGGCAAAGTAATAGACACGCCAGTCCCCTTCACTACCCTCCCCCGCCGTATTATTCCAAAACCCTACAAAAAAAAGCACCATCCCCAAAGCTCCTACGTCTTCAAAAATGGTACTCACAGTGCGCCTCCAGGGACTCGAACCCTGGACAAATAGATTAAGAGTCTACTGCTCTACCAACTGAGCTAGAGGCGCATACGTTATTAAGTTTGTTTGCAACGCAAATGTTATTATAGTATAATGATTTGTGCTTTGCAAGTGTTTTTTTGAAAAAAACAGGAATATAAAGAAAAAAAGGTGTAAATATGATATTTGAGAGCCATGCGCACTATGATGATGAAGCTTTTGACGAGGATCGTGAAGCATTATTGTCATCCATGCAGGAAAAGGGGATAGGGTATATTGTTAATGTGGGAGCGGGGATAGAGACTTCGGAAAAGTCACTTGAGCTTGCGAGGAAGTATGATTTTATTTATGCGGCATTGGGGGTACATCCCGGTGGAGCGGAAGAGCTTAACGAAGAGAACTTTCAGTGGCTTACCGAAAGCTGTCGGTCTTATCATATAAAAAGTAATGGGAAAGTAGTTGCGGTGGGTGAAATCGGGCTGGATTATTACTGGCCGGAGCCGGCGAAGGAGCTGCAGCGGCAGTGGTTTGAAAGACAGCTTCTTATGGCGAAGGAAGTTGCACTTCCGGTTATCATTCATTCCCGGGATGCGGCTAAGGATACTGTGGATATGATGGAGCAGTTTCATGCCGGGGATTTGGGCGGAGTGATTCATTGCTATTCTTATACGAAGGAAACGGCAAGGGAATTTTTAAATATGGATTACCATATCGGTATTGGCGGGGTGGTTACTTTTTCCAATGCTAAGAAATTGAAGGAAGCTGTGGAATATATTCCGCTGGAAAAAATTCTGCTGGAAACCGATTGTCCGTATCTGGCACCGATGCCCTACCGGGGAAAAAGAAATTCTTCCTTATATATTCCCTATATAGCTGAAGAAATAGCCCATATAAAAGGAATAGATAAGGAAGAAGTAATTGCGGTTACAGCCGATAATGCTAAAAAATTATTCCATATTAAAATATAGAGCAATATTAAAGGGACGTCCGCCGATTTTGAGGATACTAACGTTTTCTGATAATTGAACACCGTAAGATAGCACTCCATGTTCAACATAAATGGTTTGGTACCAGCGATGTCCACCTGCCTTTTCAAAGGAACTGGGGGAAAAACCAGTCATGGCAAAACCAGCTCCGGCAATGATAAAACCTACTAATAACAGGATAAGGCTACCACTCAAACATTTCTTTTTAAAATTTTGAATTTTCATGGTTTTATGCTCCTTTTCACTTTATTGTAAAAATATAGGGTTATTCTTTTGGTTTCAAAAGCAAACTTTTTAACCAGAGGAATGGTAGCTAAGGTTAAGAGGATGGATATTCCCAGGGAAGCAACACCTAAGCCCAATTGGGTTAAGCCTACCGGAAAGCTGCCGGTCATAACGAAAGGGGCACCGATAATGCTGACTAAGGAGGCTACGAAGAAGGTAATTGCACCCATGCCGGTAGCAAAAGGAATGCACCATAATGCAAAATAAACACAAAAAATGGTAAGTAAAGCTGTCAGCAGCAGCATACCCCACAGCGGAAAGCCCAGAACCAACAAAATAATTAAGACAACTTTATTGCTCACCGGGGGTATAGGCAGAATCACCGTATCTGCTTCCGATAAGATTTCTTTTGCAACATCGTCAGGCTTGCCGACCTTTTCTACAGCAGCCTCCTCCGACAGACCGTCTTCCATATAATCGGCGATCATTTCATCATAATAGGTAATAAATTTTTCTCTTTCTGCTTTTTGCATCCGCTTCAGGCAGATGTCTAGTTCACTCAAAAAATTTGTTTTGTTCATTTGTCTTCTCCTCCCTTAATAAATTCATAAATCCGCATAACCTGGTTCCAGTCCTCCAGAAATTCTTTCATGTGCTCATTTCCGGCTTCGGTAATCCGATAATACTTTCGCAGCCGGCTGTCATGCTCCACGGAATAGGTTTCCAGATAAGAAGCCGCCTCTAATCGTTTCAGAATGGGATAAAGGGTTGACTCCGGGATTTCTATACAAGTAGAAATATCCTTTACGATCTGATAACCATAAGAGTCCGATTTCTTAAGAACCGCAAGAACACAGAACTCCAATAATCCTTTTTTTAGTTGAATATCCATATTAATACCTCCTTACACATTATACTATACAATACAGAGTATAGTGTGTCAAGTAGTATTATTTTCTTTTTTACAAAATTAGGATATAATAATAAAAAATAATGAGAAGGAGTATTTTATGACACAGGAGGAAGCAATTCGTCAGGCATTGCAATTACTATACGAGTGGGCCGGTAATCTTTGCCAATATGCCGGTGAGGATGAAGCATTTTTAAAAGACTTCTGGGACAGGCTGTGCAGTGCTCCGGAAATATTGCAGGAATTCTCCTGCTATTACGATACCCGGAATTTTCTTTGTGAAGCCGCCATTGAAGGCTGTACCATTGCCGATATTCTGGTATGGCAGATTGATCATTTTAAAGCTCACCTGGATAAAGGGGAAGAAGATATGAAGTTCAATGGGGATAAGATGATTCTATACGCCTTTGATACGATGCTGAAAATGAAAGAAGATCCGGCACCTTATTTAAGGAAAATGCGGGAAGAAACAGGAACCGATTACCCCGATAAAATATAAATGCAGAAAGCGAGATAATATGGCAACTTTAGGGATTCCTTCTAATACAATAGAAATACTGCAAAAATATAACTTTACCATTCAGAAAAAGTACGGACAAAATTTTCTGGTTGATCCCCATGTATTGGAAAAAATTATCACAGCATCAGAGATCACCAAAGAAGATTGTGTTCTGGAAATCGGCCCCGGGCTTGGAACGATGACCCAGTATCTGGCCGAGCAGGCCGGACAGGTAGTGGCGGTGGAGATTGACAAGGTATTGATTCCGATTCTAAGAGATACTCTTTCGGAATATGATAATGTTACCATTATTAATGAAGATGTTTTAAAAATAGATATTAACCAGCTGGTAACAGAGAAAAATAACGGGAAACCGGTTAAGGTGGTAGCAAATCTTCCCTATTATATAACTACGCCTATCATCATGGCTCTTTTTGAACAGAAGGTTCCGCTGAAAAGTATTACCATTATGGTACAAAAAGAGGTGGCTGACCGGATGCAGGTTGGTCCCGGAACGAAGGATTACGGTGCGTTATCGCTGGCGGTTCAGTATTATGCCAAACCGGAGATCGTTGCAATCGTTCCGCCTAATTGTTTTATCCCCCGGCCCAATGTCAGCAGTGCGGTGATCCGCCTGACCAGACATGAAGTACCGCCCGTAGAAGTTACCGATGAAAGTTTTCTTTTTGCAATTATCCGGGCTTCTTTTAATCAAAGACGAAAAACACTGGCCAATGGGTTGGCCAATGCCGGTAATTTGCAGTTGACCAGAGAGCAAGTAACCGATGCCTTAAAAAAGATGAATTTAAGTGAAACAATCAGAGGAGAGGCATTAACCTTATCTCAGTTTGCAGAGCTTGCCAATCTTTTAACAAAGTAAGGATCAGATACAACATATATGGATATATTTGTCATTTTATCGCCATATGTTGATAAAATCCACTATTATATTTTGACATTCACAGTCCCATATGGTAAACTTAAAAAATGAAAATAGGGTGACTATCGATAAAAATGTAAGAGGTGAGTACCTTGGATAAATACGAATACAAAGTACGTGTAGAAGAAATGAAAACGTTAATTGCAGAAGGAGACTATGAGGCGGCAGCAGCAATTGCCGATACCATTGATTGGCGCAGAGTGAAAAGTGTTATGATGCTTTGTACGGTCAGTGATGTATATAAGATCAACCGCCGCTATGAGGAAAGTAAGGAAATTCTGCTTTTAGCATATGAAAGGCATCCGGGAGGACGCCTTATTGTATATTCACTTTGTGAATTGTGCTTGAAGCTGGGTGAGTTTGTACAGGCGATTGAGTATTATAAAGAATTCGTGCAGGTAGCGCCAAAAGACAGTGGCCGTTACATTTTACAATATAAGATATATGAAGCGCAGGACGTAAGTCTGGAAGAGCGGATTGCTGTTCTGGAAGAGCTGAAGAGAAGAGATTATCGGGAAAAATGGGCATATGAGCTGGCCTATTTATATCACCGTGTGGGTCTTGGCTCAAAGTGTGTAGAAGAGTGTAATGAGTTATTTGCCAGCTGGGGTGAAGGCCGGTATGTTACAAAGGCATTGGAGTTAAAGCAGCTTCATGCGCCCCTTACGGACGAGCAGGCAGTCAGCTTGGAAAAAGCAAAGCAAAGCGTTGCCTACAGCGAATTGGACAATTACCGGGAGGAGTTTAGCAATTCGGCAGATGAGGAAGAAGACTCCGAGGCAAGCTCCGCAGATTATAATGAAGCAGAAGAAGAATCTTCCATGGAATTTGATACCAGGGAATATAATTTTGAGGAAAGGCAGGAAATACCTCAGGAATCAGAGGAAATGGACATTCGCATTAAGCCGGTGGACGTAAGCCAGTATAATACCATTAATTTACAGCAGGAACTGGCTGAAAGTATGAAGGAGATTCTTTTTGAAAATCCGGACGTTGAAGCACCGGAACCGGAAGCACAAATACTTCCGGAACGAAACCCTACCGATGAAATACGAATGATTAATGAGACGGAAGTATATTTTGGAGATACGGCCGATATAGGAGTACAGGAAGAAATAGTGCCGCAGCCCGTTCAGGAAACCATAACGGAATTACCACAGAATGACAAGACCTCTTTAAGTAATACCGGTATTATTAAAACTTTTATAAAGCCTTCCGGATATGATGAAATCCTTACCCAGGAATATGACGGACAAATCGGCCTGGTTATGCCGGAAGAAGAGAAAATAGAAAAGCAGATTACCGGTCAGCTTAGAATTGAAGATATCCTTGCTGAATGGGAAAGACAGAAAAGGGAAATCGAGCAAAAGCGCATGGAGGAAGTGCGTACTAAGGTTAGAAAGCAAACGGATACTTTGTTTGCGAACTTTGATGAAGAAACAAAGACAGGCCTGTTGGAAAAACTGGAAAAAGCAATGGTGGCGGCGGTTATCAAGGAAGAAGAATCCAAAAGAGGTGCGCCGAACATTATTAAGGTTGCCGACATAGGCGCAGAAGATAAACCGGGTGAGAAGGAACTGCATGAAGATTTGCAGAATGCAGAGCCCGAGGATGAAGAGATTCAAAGAATGCTTTCTATGGAAGATGAGTTGCCGGAAGCAGAAGAAAATGCTGCGGAAGAAGAAACCGCTATGGATGAAGAGATATCTATAGAGGAAGAGATTTCGGCAGAAGAAATATTTGCGGAGGAAGAAGAGCCTGCGGATACGAAAGAGCTTGCAGAGGAAGAAGCCCCCGAAGCCCCGGAAGCACTTGCGGAGGAGGAAACATCTACGGCCGCGGAAGCATCGGGAGAGGGATCGAATTCGCCCCACCGAGAGCTGAGTGATAGTGAAAATGAAGCTTTTGGCCGTTTTGTTCATCATAAGAGAACAAAACGCCAGCTAATCGAAGTACTTGATAATATCAGTTTGGCGGCGTACACCGGAAATGTAATCATTACCGGTGAAGAGGGAACGGGAGCCATTCAGGTGGCAAAAGGACTGATTAAGGAAGTACAGCAATCCGATAGCAATTTCTCCGGAAAAGTGGCCAAAGTATCGGCCGATACACTTAATAAAAAGGATGTTACAGCAACCCTTTCCAAATTAGAGAACGGTGCCATTATTATTGAAAGAGCATCCCGAATGAAAGGGGAAACCGTAAAGAAACTGCTGAAGGTGCTGGAACAGGAAAATACCGGTTATATTGTTATCCTGGAAGATATTAAGCCGGCTATGAATGAATTAATTGAGTCATACGAAGAACTGGGGAAAGCATTTAATCTTCGAATTGATTTGGAAGCATTGGACGATCAGTCATTGGTGGCATTTGCCAGAAAATATGCCGAGGAGTTGGAGTATTCTATTGATGAATTTGGGGTTTTAGCATTACATACCAGGATAGCGGACATGCAGACCAGCGATCATGAGGTAACGGTTGCAGAGGTTCAGGAGATGGTAGAAGAGGCAATTTATTTTGCGGATAAGAAAAATCCGAAGCATTTCTTTGACATTCTTGTGGGTAAGCGATATGATGAAGATGATATGATAATCTTAAGGGAAAAAGACTTCATGCATTATTAAGAAGGCTTAGGAGGAAAATATGTCCAAGGTATTTATTTCTGAGGCAGATCAGTATTTATTCGCACAAGGAACTCACTATGATATCTATAAGAAATTAGGAGCGCATCCGTCCGAAGAAAATGGTAAGAAGGGCATGCATTTTGCTGTATGGGCTCCCAATGCCAAAGCCGTTTATTTAATCGGTACATTTAACAATTGGCATGAGACTAGCCATCCTATGGAAAAAATCGGACCGGGCGGAATCCATGTGTTATTCGTACCCGATGTTACGGTGAATGAATTATATAAATTTTTGATTATTACTCAGGAAGAGCAGCGGCTTTATAAAGCCGACCCCTTTGCCAACTATGCGGAAATGCGTCCCGGAACAGCATCAAAGACCACAGATTTATCAAAATTCAACTGGTCTGATAATGCCTGGATGAGAGACCGGGACAATAAGAGACATGACCGAGAGCCGATGGCCATATATGAATGCCATATCGGTTCCTGGATGAGACATCCCCGGGGCGGAGATGAAAAGGATTTTTATAATTACAGAGAATTTGCAGATAGAATTGTAGAATATTTAAAAGAGATGAAATATACCCATATAGAGTTGATGGGTATTTCCGAATATCCCTATGACGGTTCATGGGGTTATCAGGTAACCGGTTACTATGCTCCCACAGCAAGATATGGGGAACCAACCGATTTTATGTATCTGATCAATCAGCTGCATCGTAATAAGATCGGCGTTATTTTAGACTGGGTTCCGGCTCATTTTGCAACCGATGCTCATGGGCTTGGCTGCTTTGACGGACAATGTATTTTCGAGCATCCGGATCCGCGGTTGGGAGAACATCCCGACTGGGGAACGAAAATATTTAATTACGGCAAAACAGAAGTGAAAAATTTCCTGATTGCCAATGCCCTTTTCTGGATCAAAGAATTTCATATTGACGGTATCCGCGTGGATGCAGTTGCTTCTATGTTATATCTGGACTATGGCAAAAAGGAAGGACAATGGGTTGCCAATAAATATGGCGGCAATAAAAATTTGGAAGCTATTGAATTTTTCCGTCATTTGAATTCAGTAATCTTAGGAACTTATCCCGGATTCATTACCATTGCCGAAGAATCAACGGCCTGGCCGATGGTTACCGGAGCGGTAGAAGACGGCGGTTTAGGTTTCAGCTTTAAATGGAACATGGGATGGATGCATGATTTCTGTGAGTATATGAAATTAGACCCCTATTTCCGAAAGAATAATCATTATGCCATGACCTTTGCCATGAGCTATAACAGCAGTGAAAATTATATATTACCGCTTTCTCATGATGAGGTGGTACATTTGAAATGTTCCATGGTCAATAAGATGCCGGGATATAAGTCTGACAAATATGCCAATCTGCGAACCGGATATGCTTATATGTTCGGTCATAGCGGCAAGAAGCTGCTTTTTATGGGCCAGGACTTTGGCCAGGAGCGTGAGTGGAGTGAAGAGCGGGAACTTGACTGGTATTTGCTGGAGGAAGAACTGAACCGGGGACTTCATGAGTATGTGAAGGAATTGCTGAACATTTACCGCAAGTATCCCAGCATGTATGAAATCGATAATGACTGGTCCGGCTTTGAGTGGCTAAATGCCGATGATGCAGACCGCAGTACATTCAGTTTTATCAGAAAATCCAGAAACGGAAAGAACAATCTTCTCTTTGTCTTGAATATGACACCAATGACTTGGGAGGAATATAAAGTAGGAGTACCCAAAAAAGGAAGATACAGATTGTTATTAAACAGCGAAGAAAACCGATTTGGCGGAAATGGTGCTAACATTTTGGAAGAACTGATAGCAGAAGCCGGAGAATGTAACTATAAGGACTATCATATTACATTTGATCTGCCGCCTTATTGTGCAGCGATATTTGTTTTTTAACAGCAAAGGTTAAGAAAAGAAGGCTTTATGACGAAATAAAGGGTGAATGCAAAACAAAAGCATTCACCCTTTACTATATTTGTGAGCAATGATTGGAGTTCATATGAAAGTAGCTATGGAAACACCGGAAAAGGTGCACACTTACTCTCAAAATATAGGCAGGGATACAACCGCACACAGCATTCAGGATTCTCAAAGGACAAGAGAACAGAATGGATTCACATTAGACATTTCTGGCACAGTTATGGATAACAATGCTTATGGAGGTCATGGAGATAGAAATGTCCATGGAGATAGAACAGTCCACGGACGGACCGCAGAAGATGTTAGCCGCGAGGCAGGGCAGCAAGATGTTGCTTCTCGCCGAAATTACATGGCCATAATGTCTAATACTATGTCTGAGGAAGATTTCGCAAAGCTTCAGGAAGAAGGAGTCCACCCCGGAAATGTGGAAGTAGAGACGGTAGTAACCATTGTCGATCATATAAAAGCAGCAATCGTGCAAGGCGGCAGCGAGGTAATCGGGTACACTGATGATCTGGATACAGCCAAACTTGAGCAGATTACCGGTAATAAAGTTTTGGCCCAGGATTTGGCCAAACAGTTTGCAGCCCACGACATACCTGTGAATCAGGAAAATGCCAAGGCAGCAAATAAAGCTTTTGAAAAAGCCCGGGAGATTACGGAATTATCAGAAGGTGCAACAAAGTTTATGGTGGAAAATAAACTTCCTCCCACCATTGAAAATCTGTACTTAGCCCAATTTTCCGGCGGTTCGGATGCAGGAAAACAGGGTAAAGGCTACTATGCCCAGGACACCGGCGGCTATTATGCGAAAAAGGCCGATGAATATAACTGGGAGGCGTTGGAAGGCCAAATGAAAAAGGTAATCAGCGAAGCCGGCTATGAAGTGAATGAAGATGCACTGGCAGACAGCAAATGGCTGATTGAAAAGGGAATTCCCCTGACAAAAGAAAACTTTACCGCATTACAGCAGTTACAGGATTTACAGCTCCCGCAAACCATGGAGGAGATTACCAAAGCCATTGCTGCAGCCATTGCGGATGGGAAGAATCCATTGGCCGCCAATATGCAGGATAATCAAAGCTATCTGGAAAAAGCAGTGGAGTACACTGTTGAAATAGCCGAGATAGAACCGCAGACAATCGATGTCGTACTTTCTAAAAAGCAGATGCTTAACATGAAAAATCTGTTAGCGGCAAAACGGCAGGAGCACAGCAAGCCGGTACCGGAAAATACCACAGGTGAAGCAGTTACCGCCAAACGTCAATTGGAAGAAATCCGGTTAAAAATGACGGTAGAAGCTAATTTAAAATTATTACGAAGCGGTATTTCCATTGATACCATGCCTTTGGAGCAATTGGTAAATGAACTGAAGGAAGAAGAAGCATCCTTTCATTTCTCACTTTATCAGGAGACTGTTACCAAGGTAGATGAGATTTCAGCGATGCCCGCAGCGCTGATCGGCAGAATGGCAATCGCCGATGTAGAAGATTTAACTACCCTCAATGGTATCCATGAAAGAGGTACAGTTCTTAAAAGTGCTTATGAGAAAGCGGAAGAGACTTACGAGGCAGTTATGACAGCCCCCAGAAGAGATATGGGTGACTCTATCCGCAAGGCTTTTCGGAATGTGGATGATATTCTGGAAGATCGGAATCTGGAAGTCAATGAAAGCAACCGCCGGGCAATTCGAATCCTGGGTTATAACAGTATGGAACTGACGGATGAAAATATCGAAGCCGTAAAAGAAAAAGATAATTTGTTAAATGATGTAATCAGTAAGATGAAACCGGGAACTGTTCTGGAAATGATCAGAGAAAAGGTAAATCCTTTGACTATGAGTTTAGAAGAACTTAAGACCTATCTTTCCGGAAAAGAAACGACAGTTGCTGAAGAAATGGAAGATTACAGCCGGTTTTTATTTAAGCTGGAGCAAAAGAATGGTATTACCGAACAGGAAAGAAGTGCTTATATCGGTGTTTACCGCTTACTCAGGCAAGTGGAGAAGAGTGACAGTGCCGTAGTCGGTGCCATGGTAAATGCCGAGATGGAATTTTCCATGGGAAACCTTTTGACCGCCATCCGCAGCAGTAAAAAACAGGGGATGGATGTTACAGTGAATGATAACTTTGGCGGGGTAAGTGCCAAACCCTCCAAAGAAGACTTAAAAGAAATCATGGCATCGCTGGAGTCAAAGGAAGCTGATGAAGCCTATGTCAAAGAGCAGGTCAAAGAAGTCCAGACCTTGAAGAATACCGAAGATGCGGTAATCCGGTCATTGTTAAATCATAACCAGCCGGTTACCTGGAATCAACTGATGGCTGCGGCCGGTATGATGAAATATCCCGGTATGCTGTATAAAAAGACAGATGAACTGGCAAAGCAGACCGGCAAAGAAAAAGTCCTGAAGGAAGACATAGAAAATCTATATGAAAAGTTTACCGATGCCGAAAGTGCCAAAGAAGCCTATCAGCAATTGCAAAATACCATGACCGATATTGTCACTGGTGCCGCTGATCAGGAACAGGTAAAGGCCATTGATGTAAAAGAACTAAGCAGAATGTGCCGGCAAATTTCTCTGGCTACATCTTTTGCCAAAGAAGAGCAATATGAAATTCCCGTTGAAATCGATGGAGAATTAACAACCATAAATCTGCGGTTTGTCCATAATGCATCTGAGGGCGGAAAAGTAACAGCCACTATTGCATCAGAAGAAATGGGAAAAGTAGCCTGTGAATTTAAGATAACCGATGGTACTTTGAGCGGATATATCGTATGCAGTCAGAAAGAAGGACTGGAAAAACTGAAACAGTCGGAAGATGTTTTAGCAGATATGTTGGATACTCCGGTAGAAAATATCAGTTTTATTCAAAGCAAAAAATTAGACTTACACCATTTTTCCGAAGGGCAGAATGAAACGGAAAAGGTATCAACAAAAGAACTTTATATGGCAGCAAAGGCATTTATAGGATATTTTCAAAGAATTTCATAGAAAATATCAAGACAGAAAGGATGAATAATTATGAAAATCGCTTTTAACGCATCAGCAGTACTGGCTAACAACGCTTTATACAGAAATGACGACAAACTTTCCGATTCCCTGTCAAGACTATCATCGGGACTAAAGATTGTAAATGCTAAGGATAACCCTTCAGGCCTGGCCATGGCCAAAAGGATGAATGCTCAGATCGAAGGTATTTCGGTGGCAACACAAAATGCCAGTGATGCTATTTCGGTTATTGAAATTGCGGATGGTGCTCTTAGCGAAGTGCACGCTATCTTACAAAGAATCAATGAACTTTCGGTAAAGTCCGCTACCGGAACGATTACCGATGATGACCGGAAGTTAATCCAGGAGGAAGTGGCAGCTCTGAAAGAAGAAGTTACCAGAATTTCCAATACCACAGAATTTAACGGGCAGAAGATTCTGGATGGTTCTTTTGACTTAAGAGGCTATACTAACGAGACAAGTGTCAAAGTAGCAAGCTACAGTGATTATGTAAAATCAGGAACATATTCCATAAGTGCACTGACGGCGGGTTATGACGCAGATGGAAATGTTGACCTTAATAGTGTGAGCTTTACTCCAGGCAGTGAATTTCCGGCTGGTGTAGAGGTTACCGCAGCAGACGGAAAGGTAATTACCATTACGGGAGCAAAAGGCTTTGAGCTGAAACTGGAATTGCGTGAAGCAGGTACTTACACCAATATGGAGATAGATGTAACAGGCTTTGGTTCTATGGATATGCAGACCGGTGCCAATAAGGGTCAGCAGCTAAATATTCGTATTCATAAGCTGTCACTGGAGAATATGGGTATCAGTAATATTGATGTTTCCACAGAAGAGGGAGCTAAAGATGCATTAAGTAAGATGGGCAAAGCGGTAAACTATGTTTCTACCACCCGGAGCCATATGGGTGCATACCAGAACCGTTTGGAACATACTATTAACAATCTGGATGTTACCAGTGAAAATATGACATCTGCATACTCCCGGATTATGGACGTGGATATGGCAGAGGAGATGACCAGTTATACCACCTTGCAGATACTTTCCCAGGCAAGTACCTCCATGTTGGCACAGGCAAACGAAAGACCTTCGCAGGTTTTACAGTTGCTACAGTAAAAAAGGAGGAGCAGGAATATGACTCAGGAATTAAAGCAGGAGTATACAAGGAAGATAACCCAGGCAAATAAAACACAGTTAATTGTGATATTATATGAAATGGCTTTGATATACATGGAAGAAGCAAAGAGTGCTCATGCAGAAGAGAATCGTGCAGAATTTAGAACGGCAATCCGAAGAACCAGAGGATGCATTAATGAATTGCTGGCATCACTCCACTTTGAATATGAGATGGCAATGCAGCTTTTACAATTGTATCTGTATGTAAACAGGGAACTGGCCAGGGCAGAGGTAAAGGGAAGTGCCGCGCCCGTTGAGAATGCCGAAAAAGTGATCAAAGGACTGCATGCGGCATATCAGGAACTAAGTAAACAGGACACTTCCGCACCGGTTATGGTAAATACCCAAACGGTATATACCGGTTTTACCTATGACAAAAAGCAATTATTGGAGAGCTTAACCAATCATGGCAGCAACCGGGGCTTCAGTGTTTAGGATACTGGCATCTTCCGGAGCAGGCTGCAATTTATTAAGCTGTGCCAAGATAAAGTTATATCTTTTTAAAACAGAATTTAATTCATAAATATAACAATCAATTAATTCAGGCTCTGTAACATTGTCGAATCCCATATAGGCAATTTCCAGGGCCTGTTTTGTCTTTTCTAAATCATAAAGCAGAGAACTGCGCTGGACTTCTTCATCACTTATGGTTTGATTAACATGGGATGCTTGGCTAAAATAAAACTTCATGTAATACACACCTCTCTTTATCCATTTATTACCTCTTATACTAATTATAGCCAGGGACAAGATAAAATATTCCGGTAATAGTTAAAAACTGCCAAGCATATATTTCAGAGAATTGAAATATGCGGAGGTAAGGATAATGAATATGTCAACAGGAGCTTTTTTGATTGTTATTGTATGTGTATTGGTGTTACTGATGGGGGCTTTTAAAACAAAAATGGAATGGATTATCAATTTCATCTTACGAGGTGTTTCCGGAGCAGTGGGTATTTATTTCATTAATCTTTTTTTGCAAAATCAAAAAATCGGAGCAGAAATCGGCATTAATGTCATAAATATTTTGACAACCGGATTCCTTGGAATTCCGGGGCTTATCCTGCTTTATGGCGTTAATTTTTATAATTTATTGTAAGTTTTTCACAAAATTGAAATATTTCAATTTTGCTACTGGACAGGCTTTTTATTAGCAGTTATAATCCTTTTTACAAGATAACTTCTTTTTTAGTAATTCTAATTTCTGAAAGATTTCAAATCGTATCGATTAGTTTTTCAACCATTTTATTTAAAAAAACAGGAGGGATAGTTTTGGACAAAAGAATATTGGCGGTATGCGATCTGGAGGAAAACTACGCATACCGGATGATGGAGGTTCTGAAGGTAAAAAAGGACATTCCATTCGAAGTATATGTCTTTACACAGGTGGACAGTCTGTTACTTTTCGGACAAAAGGAGGAGGTAGAGTGTCTGCTCATTGCCGAATCGGCTTATCGGGAAGAAATAAAGGAGTTGGGGATACCCCATGTTTTTATTTTGAATGAAAGCGGCGTGGCAGCAGAAGAAAATCATTTTTATAATATTAATAAATATCAGTCGGCTGATTGTATTGTGAGTGAAATGCTAATCTACTATGCCGAAAAAGCGCCGGGAATCATGAAACGGAAAATTAAGACTTCTCAGAAAAATGTTAAAATTATCGGCATCTATACACCCATAAGGCGGTGTCTTCAAACCACTTTTACAATGACTCTTGGGCAAATATTAGCCCGCAATCACAAAACCCTATATCTGAATTATGAATGCTATTCCGGATTTACTCATATGTTGGGACGGGAATTTAAATCGGACATAACCGATCTGATGTATTTCTTTGACTGTATCAAGGAAAAATTTGTTTATAAACTCAGTACTATTATTGAACAGGTGAACGGCATGCATTTTATTCCGCCGGCGGAGGTATACCCCGATCTGATGAACATTCCCGGTGAGCAGTGGACTGCCCTTTTTAAAGAAATGCGGATGGAATGTGACTATGAATATATTCTTTTGGATTTAAATGACTATGTAAACGGTCTTACCGATATTTTGCAGGAGTGTGACAGAATTTACACCATTACCCGCGGGGATACTATGGCAATTGCTAAAATGGAGCAGTATGAGAAGGCACTGAATATCATGAATTGCCAGGAAGTAGCAATTAAAACACAAAAACTGAATTTACCGATTTTTAAAAATATTCCTATTAAATTCAGCGAATTAACCTATGGAGAACTGGCAGTGTATATCAAGGAAAACCTGCTGGGGGATCTATATGGAAAATAAAATCAAAGAAACAGTACAAAAAAGGGTTTTAACGGAAATTGACTTTTCTAAAGACATATCAGATGAAGATATCCAGGAAATTATTGACAGGGAAATCGTAAGCATAAGTAAATCCACATATTGCAATCTTGCATTTCGCAAAAAACTCAGAAAAGAAATCTTTTATACCATCCGTAAACTGGATATTTTACAGGAACTGCTGGATATACCGGAAATAACGGAAATTATGATTAACGGAACAGAAAATATTTTTATTGAGAAAAACGGCAGCCTGTTTCCCTATGAATTGCGCTTTGAAACAAAAGAAAAGCTGAATCATGTTATCCAGCAAATAGTAGCTGACTGCAATCGGACGGTAAACGAAGCCTCTCCCATTGTGGACGCCAGATTAGCTAACGGTGCCAGAGTAAACGTGGTATTAAATCCTGTTGCTTTAAACGGCCCTATTGTTACCATTCGCCGTTTTCCGGAAGAGCCGGTAACCATGGAGGACCTGATCCGTTATGAATCTATCACAGAAGAAGCAGCATTATGGTTAAAAAAGCTGGTGGAACGAGGCTGCAGTATTATGGTAAGCGGCGGAACCGGTTCGGGAAAAACCACTTTCTTGAATGTACTGTCCAATTTTATTCCAGCCCATGAAAGGATCATTACCATTGAAGACAGTGCGGAGCTGCAGATCAGGAACCTCCCAAACCTTGTCCGGTTGGAAACCAGGGGAGCAAATGTGGAAGGATGTAAAGAAATTACCATTCGTGATTTGATAAAGACCTCTCTGCGGATGCGCCCATCCCGGATTATTGTGGGGGAAGTCAGGGGCAGCGAGGCAATTGATTTATTGCAGGCGCTTAATACCGGACATGCCGGTTCCATGTGCACAATCCATGCCAACAGCGCCAAGGATATGCTCAGCAGATTAGAAACCATGGTACTGATGGGTATGCCCCTGCCGCTGCCGGCTATCAGAAAACAAATTACTGCCGGGGTAAATCTGGTTGTCCACCTGGGAAGACTACGGGATAATTCCCGCCGAATAATAGAAATCGCCGAAATCAACGGCATGAAAGGCGGTGATATACAGATCCTGCCGATTTATCAATTAAAGGAAAACGGAGAAGAAAAGGGAGGAAAAGTGATTGCCACACTGCAAAAGAAGGGAGAGTTAAAAAATGAATTATTTTTATAAGTTCAGTCAAAAAGAAAAGCTGTATCTGGTCATCAAAGGAATAGGAGTAGTGCTGCTGTTTTCCTACTTTTTTTACCGCTCCTTATGGGCAGTACTGCCGCTTTTGTTTTTATTTTTTCTCTATCAAAAATATGCGGCCAAACAATTAATCTACAAAAAACAAGAGGAACTGCGACAGCAATTTAAAGAGGTAATGGAAATGGTATCCGGTAATCTGAAAGCGGGCTATTCGGTAGAAAATGCTTTCCTGGAAACTTACCGGGAAATGAACCGGTTCTATGGAAAGGAGAGCGCAGTGGAAAAACTGTTGGCATTTATCAAAATCGGACTGGAAAATAATATTCCCCTGGAAAAACGTATCAGGGAAGCCGGTAAAAAAAGCAAAATAAGAGAAATCGAAGATTTTGCGGGAGTCTTTGGAGCTGCCAAGTTAAGCAGCGGAAATATGACTGATATTATGGAACGGACAGCCCTTGTTATTGGCGAAAAAATAGAAACGGAAAAGGAAATAAGCATTTTGCTTAGTGCCAGAAGGACAGAGCAAAAGATTATGAATGTAGTTCCCTTTTTTATATTGTGCTATCTGGACATTACTTCACCGGGATTTTTTCAGGCACTTTACCATAACCTTTCCGGTATTATCATTATGAGTATCTGCCTGTTTCTTTATTTGCTGGCCTATGCCTTGTCAATAAAAATGCTTACAGTGGAGGTTTAAAGATGGGAATTGTATATGGCGGCAGTTTTCTTTTGCTATTGGCAATGGCCTTCCTGGCAAGAGGAGAACCGGTAAAACAGCGAAAACTTTTCAGCAAAAGCAGTGCCTTTTTATTTCAGAGAATGAGAAAAGCAAGGTATTTTAGTGAAAATGCAAAAAAAGATATGCAGGTCTTATACCCAGGCAGGGATATTGAAAAGAAGGTACAAGCCTTTTATGTGGAAAAAATTCGTATGATCTTACTACTTTTTCTGATAGGAAACGTCTTGTCCCTGGGGCTACATCTATATCAGCAGCAGGGAAGCAGGATAAGTTCGGGAGGTGAAATTACAAAATACTCATGGGAAAAAGGAAGTTATACTATTGATCTGCAGGCGGAGACTGAGGTAACGGAAGAAATAACAGTATTGGTCGAGCCTATAAGCATAAGTGAAGAAGAGGCAAAGGTGCTTGCCGAGGAAGTCTTTATTAAACTGATTCCGGAGATACTGTCCCAAAATGCCGGAACGGAACGGATCACAGGAAGTCTGAACCTGGTTTCCCATCTGGAAAATTATCCTTTTCAAATCAGCTGGGAGAGCAGTAATTCTAAAATAGTTAAACCGGATGGCGAGGTGAAAAATGAAAAACTGCCTTTGGCAGGAGAATCGGTAACATTAACAGTATGCCTGCGCTATAAAGATACCTATCAGGACTTTCGCTTCCGTAAAGAAATCGATTTAAAAGTGTTCCCACCGAATCAATCCATACGGGAAAAATGGCATGCAGAAGTAGTACAGGCGGTAGAAAGCAGCAAGGAAGAAAATGTCTATGAGGAAAAACTGAAATTGCCGGAAACCATCCAGGGAATACCCATTCAATGGCGGGAGAAGCCCGGTAAGGACAGTATATATCTCTGGATAATGGTCTTTTTGACAGCCATCGTAATCTACGCCGGAAAAGACAAAGATTTGCATAAAAAAGTAACGCAGAGAAAGGGACAGCTGGAAAGGCTCTATCCGGAACTGGTAAGCAAACTGGTACTTTACCTGGGAGCTGGCATGACGGTCAAGAATGCATGGAAGAAAATTGTGCAGGACTACGTAGATAACGAAAATGACACAAAGGGTAATGTGCTGTGTGAAGAAATGTTGATTTCATGCCGTGAATTGGAAAACGGTGTTTCGGAAAATGAAGTATATTTCCGCTTCGGCAAAAGGCTGGGTGGGAATCGTTATCGTAAATTAGCCGGTTTATTGTGTAATCATCTGCAAAAGGGTAACAAAAATATTCTGCAGGTATTGCGGGAAGAAGCCGACCTGGCCTTGGAAGACCGCAGGAATGCCGCAAGAGTAACAGGCGAAGAAATGGGAACAAAATTATTATTTCCGATGATGATCATGCTGCTGATTGTCATGATTATTATTATGGTTCCGGCATACGCTATGTTTTAAAACAAAAGGAGGAAGAAAAATGAAAGGTAAAAAATTAAACAACAAAGGAATGGGGACAGTAGAAATTATACTTATTATTGTGGTTTTGATCGGATTGGTAATTATTTTCAAGTCACAGATTCAAGATTTAATCAGTGTGGTATTTGACAAAATTGCGGCGGACAGTTCCGTCATCATGGCTTAATGAAAGGATATCTGACAGTATTTCTTTCCTTGTCGCTGACGTTTCTTTTAAGTATATTTCTGGGCTTGATTGGCGGCGCATTACATAATTTGGGTAAAATGAGATTGGAATGTGCTGCCGATATCGGCGCCAATTCCCTGCTTGGGGAATTTCACAGGGAGCTGCTTGAACAATATGATTTACTGTTCGTAGATCTTTCATACGGAACCGGATCCGGAGGGATCGAAAACATGGAGGAGCATTTAAAAGATTATATGGAAAAGAATATACATACCCCAAATCAAGAAAAAACCACATGGAATGAACCGGTATTAAAACAGGTGATAATTCCCGAATATATCCTGGCATCGGACTATGAAGGCATGATCCTGCAGCGTCAAGCCTGTGCCTACATGCGAGAAAGCGGCAGGGAAGATCAATTTGCCGATTTGAAAAGAGCAATCAGTACGGCAATAGAACTGGATGGCTATGATGGCATGGTAAAGTGGAACGAAGTTATGAGCGGGATTTCAGCCATAGCATTGCCGTTAGTACTAAACTCACAGGGGCAATGGGAGGAAGTCCCTTTAGATAATCCGGCCGAGAGTGTTTACGCGACAGCCAATGAACAACTGGAAAGCCTGTACTATATCGGAGGAAAGGCATCTACCGGAGCAATTATCAATGCAGACAGTTATTTATCTCATCGAAATAAAGAAAAAGGAAAAGAAAGCAGTGCTCCTGATGCAAATGAAAGTGACAGATACCTTTTCCAGGCATATCTTTTTGAAAAGTGCGGTTACTATCAACAGAAAAAGCCCGGTGCGCTGCTGGAATATCAAATTGAATATTTGGTTTTCGGAGAGGACTCGGATCAAAAAAATATTATGGCAGCAGCCCAAAAAATATTTAAGTGGAGATTTGCAGACCATATCAGACTTTATTTCGGTAATGATTCCAAATACAGTGAGGCAGAGGAGATTGCCGGCTCCCTTCGGGCAGTGCAATTAAAACCGGAGCTGATGGAACCGGTCACCCATTCCATTCTTTATGCATGGGCCTTTATTGACAGTATATATGATACAGGCGTAATTATGCAGGGCGGACAGGTACCGCTAACCAAGGGAGAAATTGATTATGCCGGCGCAGGATTAAGCTACGCTCAGTATCTGTGGCTGATGTTAAGCTGTGAGGAGGAGAAAAATATCGACTTTCGTGCCATGGATATTATGGAGATGGATATCCGGCAGACCGCATATAATCAGGATTTTCAAATGGATTGGTGTCTGGAGAGCTACCGCCTTAGGGCAGTTGCCGATGGAATGGGCAGGCAATACGAAATAGATAGAAAATATGGCTACTATTAAAGGAGATATGCAAAGATGCCCTTGTTTTGGAACTGCCCGAATAAGAAAAAAAGAATAAAAGCGTTCTCTCTCCGAAATTTTTTTAACAGCTTCAAAAGGAGGGTATCTTTGCATATCTCTTTTTATGTAAAAGGGAGTATGACGGTGGAAGCCTGTTTGGTAATACCTGTATTTCTCTTTTTTATGATGAGTGTCCTCTATGCATTTCAAATCATTCATTTACAGACCCAGGTTCTGTCGGAGCTTCATCAGGAAGGAAACCGCATATCCCTGGAAGCATACCGGTATCAGGCAGGCAGGGGGGAAGAACTGGTAATTTTGGAGGAAAGCTATCAGGTAAAACCATTTTTGTTTTGGCTGGATCCTGGAAATCTGGAATTTAGTCATCAATATTACGGGCATGCCTGGGTGGGTTATGATCCAGGCAGTCATAGAGGAGCAGGGGAAAATCAGCAGTTTGTGTATATTGCGGAAACCGGAACGGTATATCACCTGGAAAGGGACTGCACTTATCTGGATCTATCGGTAAGGAGTGTTGATCGGGGTGACCTTCTTTCCTTGCGAAACGAAGGGGGCGGCAATTACTATGAATGTGAAATATGCGGGGATAAGGGCGGCAGTACTTGCTATATAACCAATTTCGGCAGCCGCTACCACAGCAGTCCGGTTTGCTCCGGTTTAAAAAGAACGGTCTTTAGAATATTGCTGGAGAAGGCAGTGGAAAATAAACAGCACGCCTGCTCCAAATGTGGAGGTTAGTGATGATATATGCGGTAAATTTAACAGCATTTCTCTTTTTATTATTTTGTGCCTTTTTTGATCTTCGTACCAAACAGATCCCGTTATCGGTATTGTTGATTTTTGGTGCAATTATAACAGGATTGGCATTAATGAACGGTACTTTGCTTCATCGGTCGGTCTGGCCGAAATTGATGCCGGGGGTGGTCTTTTTACTGATTGCCTTTATGACAAAGCAAGCGGTTGGGTATGGTGATGGGGTGGTTATTTTGTTGATTGGAATATTGCTGGGGGTTGGCCAGTGTATAGCGGTGATTTTCATCGGACTTATATTATGCTCTTTGATGTCTTTACTGATATTGGTTTTCCGAAGGGGCGGCAGGCAGACCCAGCTGCCGTTTATGCCCTTTCTGCTGACGGCCTGGGGGGTAGTGCTGATTGGGAAATAGAAAAAATAAATATGGCCTGAAAGGCTATCTTACCGTAGAAGCATCTTTTATTCTTCCCACTGCCCTGTTTTTATACATTTTTCTTGTTTTTACTGCTTTTTTTCTTTACAGCAGGTGCATACTGGCCCAGGACTGTTATTTGTTAAGTTTTAGAGGAAGTATTTTTACCGGCTGGGCCGAAGAATACGGTGAAATAATATATGGATACCTGCCGGTGCGGGATAAGGAAGAAATAAACCGCTATATAGAGCAAAGAACTCTCCGCTTATATGAAGACGGGAAATATCCGGCATTTCAGAAGGAAAGCGAGGAAATAAATGCAGATGAATTAAAAGTAATCATGATAATAAAGGGCAAAACAAGAATTCCATTTTGGCAGGAAAAAGAGATTAAAATCGAATCGCAGGCAGTTACCACCAATCCCATTGCCATTATCAGAGAAGTAAGGAGGACAGGGTAAAGTTGTTAGAAAGTAAATATTATAAAGACATGAATCATAATTACCTGATTTTAAAATGCCGGGAGGAGCAGATAAATGATAAATACCAGCTTAAAATGATTACAGAAAATAAAATTCCCAGTTTGCTGGATTGCAGCACACGGTTTATTAATGGTGAATCTTTTTTGTATTATGAAGTAAATTCCCTGCAGTCTTTGAAAACCTTATATGAATATAAAAAAATAAATAAGGACAAGGCAATTCGTATTTTAACCGGATTCAGAGGAATCTTAAGAGAAATACAGACGTTTTTACTGACTGACAGCCGATTATTGCTGTCACCGGAATATATCTTTGTCAATTGGGAAACTGAGGAAACTTATTTTGTCTATTATCCATACGAAACCGGAGAAACGGAAAACAGCATTCAAACCTTTATGGAATTTATGATAGGTGTAATAGATCACCAGGATGAGCAATTGGTGGATATGGTTTACGGCTTGTGTCAGTTGGCGGAGCGAGGCCGGTTTGCGGCAGACGAATTGGATTACTATTTAGAAGAGAACAATACCTGCCATATACAAAAAGAGCAAAACATTTATGTGGAGGAGCCTATTGAGGAGGCAGAGGCGGAGCCGGTATATGTACCATCCATAGAAAAAGAGCAGGAGATCAAATTTTTTATAACAGCATTAACATCGGCGGCAGGGGCGGCAACGATATTGTATATACAAAATCGTTACCTGTTAACTTCACAGGAAATCTTAATAACATGGGTTTTGTTATTTACCTTTGCATTGATTCTACTCATAACCGGGATGCTGTATCTTATCCTGAAATTCAGCCGATGTTCTGAAAAAAGACCTGCAGCAGAGGCTTTGCCAAGACCGGAAAAAAACAGTGAAGAAAAAAGTAAGCCTGTCAGTTCTCCTGAAGAACCGGCTCCGGAAAGATATGGGGATACTGTTTTCCTGTACTCCACCGAAGAAGTAAAGGAAAATAAACTATATGGCATGAACAAAGGAAATAAGCATCACATTGATTTGAATAAATTGCCCTGTACAATCGGAAAAATGACTGGATGCACAGATTATTGTATTGCCGAAGCTTCTATCAGCCGGATGCATGTGAAATTCACCGGAAAAGATAATACGGTTTTTATGACCGATCTGAATTCTACCAACGGTACATATAAAAACGGACTGCGGCTGCAGCCCAGTGAGACGGTACAAATCGAACCGGGAGATGAAATCCGACTGGGGAAGTTAACTTTTTGCTATCGATAAAAATTTTTATAATTTAAAAAAAATAATTGACAAGTAAAAAACCATGTGCTATCATACGTAGCATAAGTAAACAAATAGACAGCAAAGGTGCTGTGGACACTATGTCCACAGCACCTTTTTGTCATTTTAAGGAGGAGAAATTATGTATTCAGCAGTAGACACAATTTGGGTTTTGCTAGGAGCAGTATTGGTGTTTTTTATGCAGGCGGGTTTCGCAATGGTGGAAACCGGATTTACCAGAGCCAAGAATGCCGGTAATATTATTATGAAAAATCTGATGGACTTTGCACTGGGAACATTGGTGTTCTGGCTTATTGGTTTTGGCATTATGTTTGCCGGGGACGGAGCATTATTTGGCGGGTTTGATTTCTTTATCAGAGACGACTATAGTTCAACTATCCCTTCTCCTGCATTTATTATTTTTCAGACAGTATTTTGCGCAACAGCCGCAACTATTGTATCGGGAGCAATGGCTGAAAGAACTAAATTCAGTGCATACTGTATCTACAGTATTGTAATCAGTGCATTTATTTATCCTATTTCCGGTCACTGGATCTGGGGCGGCGGCTGGCTATCACAGCTGGGATTTCATGATTTTGCAGGTTCTACCGCAGTACATATGGTTGGTGGTGTATCGGCATTGATCGGCGCCAAAATATTAGGCCCCAGAATCGGAAAGTATTCCAAGAGCGGTAAGGCAAAAGCCATTCCCGGACACAGTTTGACACTGGGAGCTTTGGGTGTTTTCATTCTTTGGTTTTGCTGGTTTGGATTTAACGGTTGTTCTACGGTTTCGATGACCGGTGACGATTCTATCCTGTCTGCCGCAAGCATCTTTGTTACCACAAATATTGCAGCAGCAACCGCAACCACCGCAACCATGATCATTACCTGGATCCGTTATAAAAAACCGGATGTATCCATGACCTTGAACGGTTCCCTGGCAGGTTTGGTAGCCATTACCGCAGGCTGTGATGCAGTATCACCCGCAGGAGCATTCTTTATTGGTTTAATCGCAGCATTTGTTTTAGTATTTGCCGTTGAATTTATCGAAAAAGTTCTTAAAATTGACGATCCGGTAGGTGCAATTGCGGTTCATGGCGCGTGTGGTGCAACGGGTACTATTTTAACCGGTTTATTTGCCTTAGAGGGAGGTGTTTTCTATGGTGGTGGTTTCCGTATGCTGGGAATACAGACATTGGGTGTAGTTTCTGTAATTGCATGGGTTGCCGTTACTATAACAATTGTTTTCATAGTTATCAAAAAGACAGTTGGTTTACGTGTTTCAAGGGCAGAGGAATTAGTGGGACTGGATATCGAAGAACATGGACTTGTCAGCAGCTATGCAGACTTTATGACAGTTCCTTCGGGAGCAGACTTTAGGCCCAATACTGAAATGGCAGAAGTGCCTGTGGACGTTGCCATACCGGTTTCAAAGACTTCCAGGCCGGGTGCAAAAATGACCAAAGTGGTAATAGTCACCAAACAGAGAAAGTTCGAAGCACTAAAAGAAGCTCTGGACCAGATCGGCATTACCGGTATGACAGTAACGCAGGTACTTGGCTGCGGTATGCAGAAGGGCGGCAATGAATTTTACCGGGGCACGCAGGTTGAAACAACGCTTTTACCTAAGATTAAAGTGGAAATCGTCATTTGTAAGGTTCCTCTTGAATTGATTGTGGATACTGTTAAGAAAGCGCTTTACACCGGCAACATCGGCGACGGTAAAATATTTATATATGATATTGAAAATGTTATTAAGGTAAGAACCGGCGAGGAAGGTTACGATGCTTTGCAGGATGAAGAATAATTAACTGATCTTTTCCATTTCCGTTCTGTACATATGTGGGAGTTGTGTTATATAATGAAAAAAGCATATAATTTATCTGAAAACCAAGAAAGAGGGATTACATATGAAGATTAATATCTATTATGGGGGACGAGGATTTATGGATGACCCCACTTTATACGTGATTAATAAGATGCAGGCAGTACTGGAAGAGCTCCATGTGACAGTGGAACGGTTTAATTTATATGAATTGAAAAACAGTATTACCACATTGCCCCAGACATTGAAAGCAGCAGATGGGATTATTTTGGCAACTACCGTGGAATGGTATGGAATCGGTGGATTTATGCAACAATTTCTGGATGCCTGCTGGCTGTATGGTGATAAAGAAAAAATAGCGAAGATATATATGTGCCCCATTGTAATGGCAACTACATACGGAGAACGGGAAGGCAAGCTTAATCTGTCAACAGCCTGGGAAATTCTGGGCGGTTTGCCATGCAGCGGTATCTGCGGATATATTACCGATGCCACTATGCTGGAAAATAGTGAGGACTATACTCGGATCATTGAAAAAAAAGCGGAAAATATGTATCGTTCCATTAACCAGAAACTGCCCAGCTTACCGGCCAGTAATCAGGCGGTAAAGCAGATGGTGTCCATTACCAAAAACACTGATTTGACCCCCCAGGAGTCAGAACAGCTTTCACAGTATGCATCTGATGATGTTTATGTACAAAGACAAAAAGAAGATATTCAGGAACTTACCAGTTTATTCCGGGATATGATGGGCAGCAGTGAACAGGATAACAGTTCAGAGTATATTGCCGACTTTAAGAATCATTTTACACCGAAGGCCGGGTTTAAGGCAGTTTATAAGCTTACCGTTGATAATCAAAAGAAAGCATTATATATTGAAGTAAACGGTACGGATGTGGACTGCCATTATGGTGAAAAAGGTGCTAATGGTATTGTGGACCGTCCGGATGTGGAAATGCAGATCAGCCGCCCCACTTTAAATGAAATTATTTCCGCCCGAATGACTTTCCAACGGGCATTTATGGCAGGCGAAATGAAGATGAAGGGCGATTTTAAGATTTTACGGACCTTAGATCAAATTTTTACATTTATGAACAAATAAATACCGGAGGAATGGAATATGAAGAAAGAGGATTGTATTTTTTGTAAAATAGCAGCAGGGGAGATACCGTCAAAAACCTTATATGAGGATGAACGGTTTCGGATTATTTTGGATGTGGGCCCGGCAACCAGAGGGCATGCTTTGATTCTGCCAAAAGAGCACTATGCTGATTTATGGGAATTGCCGGAAGATTTAGCAGCAGAAAGTATTAAGTTAGCCAGAAAGATGACGGCTAAGATGAAAGATGTCTTGCAGTGCGATGGCTTTAATCTGGTGCAGAACAACGGATATGCTGCCGGTCAGACGGTTTTTCATTTTCACTTACACCTGATTCCCCGCTACGACAGCGGAGAAAAATTAGTGAGCTGGCATGTGGGAACACCCACCGAAGAAGAGCTGGAAGAAGTCAGAAAGACGATTGTAGGGTAATACAGTTAAATGAGAGCGATACAAGTAGAAGACATTACTAAAAATGTAAAAGAGATGTGTGTAGAAGCCAATCACTTTCTAACAGCCGATATGGAAGAAGGACTGTGTAAGGCAACCGAGGCGGAAAAATCACCTTTGGGAAAACAGATACTGGAGCAGCTGCAGGATAATCTGCAGATTGCCGGGAAAGACATGATACCCATCTGTCAGGATACCGGCATGACGGTAATTTTTATGGAAATAGGCCAGGAAGTTACTTTTCAAGGTGGTTCTTTGGAAGAGGCCATTCAGGAAGGGGTAAGACAGGGCTATGCCGAAGGATATTTGCGAAAGTCGGTAGTGAGGGATCCCCTTTTACGTGTAAATACCGGTGATAATACGCCGGCAGTGATTCACTATACGATTGTATCCGGTGATAAAGTAAAGATAACGGTGGCGCCTAAAGGATTTGGCAGTGAAAATATGAGCAGGATTTTTATGCTGAAACCGGCCGATGGCAGCGAAGGCGTTAAAAGTGCCGTTCTTACGGCAGTAAAGGAAGCCGGTCCCAATGCCTGCCCACCGATGGTAGTGGGAGTGGGAATCGGCGGCACTTTTGAAAAATGCGCATTGTTAGCCAAAAAGGCCCTAACCCGTTCCATTAAGCAGCCATCGCAGCTTTCCCATATAAAAGAGATGGAAGAGGAATTATTAAGAGAGATTAACTGCCTGGGAATCGGTCCGGGAGGACTGGGGGGAACAACCACCGCACTGGCAGTTAATATTGAAACATTTCCCACGCATATTGCCGGATTACCGGTAGCGGTTAACATTTGCTGTCATGTAAACAGGCATAGCATTCGGGAAATATAGAACGAGTTTCTTCTATATATAATGCGATGAATTATGATATATAGTATGAACGATTTTTGCAGATACAATATAAAGGATTAAAATATGAAAAAACAGATAACAGCACCGATCAGTAGAGAGGATGTCAGGCAGCTGCGGGCAGGTGACTATGTATCCATAACCGGTACCATATATACGGCCAGGGATGCCGCTCACAAAAGAATGTATGAAGCTTTGCAGGAGGGAAAAGAGTTACCGGTAGAAATAGATGGTATTACCCTTTACTACATGGGACCCTCACCGGCGCGTCCGGGGCGTCCGATTGGTTCGGCCGGCCCGACCACAGCCAGCCGAATGGATAAATATACTCCTACCCTATTAGATTTGGGTCAAGTGGGAATAATAGGAAAAGGAAAGCGTTCCAAAGAAGTAAAAGAGTCTATGATAAAAAACGGTGCAGTATATTTTGCTGCTGTCGGTGGAGCGGGAGCCTTGCTGTCTAAGACTATTCTGCAATCAGAAGTAGTTGCTTACGAAGACCTGGGTACGGAGGCAATCAGAAAATTGGAAGTAAAAGATTTTCCGGTAATTGTGGTAATTGATTCTCTGGGAAATGATCTATATGAAAAGGCGAAATGTGAGGAATGATATAATATGCGGATAGCATTGATGGTATTGAGACTGTTTTTTATAGCACCCTATTATGCATTTAGAATCTGGCGGTATGGTAAAAATAAAAATACCATACATGAGGAGGCTTTTGCCTATGTAAAAAAGGTGACTAAAGTTGCCAATCATGCCGGAAGGGTTACCATAGAATCTTATGGAACGGAAAATATACCGAAAGAAAATGGGTTTATTTTTTTCCCCAATCATCAGGGGCTGTTTGATGTATTAGTATTTTTGGAATCCTGTCCCAACCCCTTTGCTTTTGTTATTAAGAAGGAAGCCAGTAATGTTATCCTGCTGAAACAGGTAAGCAAAGCACTTGGTTCTCTTGTAATAGATAGAGAGGACGTGCGGCAATCAATGGGAATCATTAACCAGATGACAGAGGAAGTTAAGGGCGGGAAGAACTTTGTTATTTTTGCGGAAGGAACAAGAAGTAAAAAAGGAAACGAACTATTAGATTTTAAAGGCGGCAGTTTTAAAAGTGCAACCAAAGCAAAGTGCCCCATTGTACCCTGTGCCTTGATAGACTCCTTTAAACCCTTTGATGAGAATTCAATTAAACCCGTGACAGTAAAGCTGATATATCTTCCGCCCATGTATTATGATGAATATAAGGATCTGAAAACAGTAGAGATAGCCGCCGAAGTAAAAAGACGAATTGAAGCAGCGATAGCCCTGCACAGTCAACAGTAAAAAACCATTGACAAACAATATTCCCTTAGGTATAATTACTCTTGCGTCACAAGTTGACGTATAATTTAATATGGTAAGTGGCATGCTTACAGAAAAGAAGTTCAGACTATGGAGAAATACTCAAGAGGCTGAAGAGGCGCCCCTGCTAAGGGTGTAGGTCGTTTGCGCGGCGCGAGGGTTCAAATCCCTCTTTCTCCGTTGTGGTTTACCACGAATAGAAGTATCGCATTAGCGATGCTTTTATTTTTTCGATACGGGATTTTAATATTGGCAATATGTTAGTAAAAGCTGTGTAAAGAAAAAATCAAAAGCAAGTAAATTAAGATTGACAATACAGAATTAACAATGCTATAATAAAAGTCCACCGCATAGCAACTGCGGTTTTTCATTCCTTAAAAAAGGTTGAAAAAGTACTGAAAAAATTTTCAAAAAAATGTCTTGACTTCGTATGACGCCCATGATATTATATCAGAGTTGCGTCTCACAAGACAAACACAGAACCTTGACAAATAAATAGTAATGCAACCTTGAAAATTCTAAAAAGAATTATTTAAGAACAAGAAACGAACCAAAAAACAGTAAAAAAGCCCAAATCGGAGATTTGAGCTCGAAGAACCTTCGGTTCTTCCGG
>JAVBSL010000027.1:0-35537 GCA_031556725.1 Lachnospiraceae bacterium
CCCAGGCGGCGGTGGACGCACTTGTTACGCTTTCTGAAAGCTTTCCGGTAGAGTCGGTAATGACCTTCGGCGGAGAACCATTGCTTTATGCCGATACAGTTTGTGCCATTCACAACGCTGCCAGGGAAAATGGGATAGCCAAGCGTCAGTTGATTACCAACGGCTATTTTTCAAAAGATGATGAAATGGTCAAAGAGATGGCAAAAAAACTGATTCAGTCAGGTGTTAATGCCATCCTGCTGTCGGTAGATACATTCCATCAGGAAACGATCCCACTGGAGCAGGTTCGCCTATTTGCCGAGGAAATCGCACGTTCCCATCCCGAAAGGATAAGACTCCATCCGGCCTGGGTAGTATCTGAACAGGAGGATAATCCTTATAACGAAAAGACAAGGGAGATATTATCTTCATTTTCTGATTTGGGAATAGGAGTTTCCAGCGGTAATGATATTTTTCCGGCCGGTAATGCGGCGGTTTATCTGAAAGAATACTATCCGATGCCGGAAGATCTGGATTTAACCGTCAAATGCGGGGAGGCCAAGTACACGGAGAACCTTGCTGATGTGAGAACAATATGCATGGAACCGGAAGGGAACGTAAAGGTATGTGCTTTTACCATCGGGAACCTCTATCAAGAAAAGATGGCAGATATCTTAAGTAAATATGATCCTTATCAAAATGATTACATGAAAGCCTTAATGAAGGGCGGTGTAAAGCAGTTAGTGGAGCATTTGAACAGACAAGGTGAGCAAATAGATACATCAGATTGCTATTCCGCCTGCTCGATATGCCGAAAAATAGTTGAAAGGTATAATAACGAATGATATTTAAAAGAGCAAAAGAAGAGGACTTGGAAGCAGTTTTATCAATCCGGTATGAGATGCTATATGAACTTAACAAGAAAGAGCTAAATCATGATTTGACAAATAACACGGAGAAATATTTTCAAAATGGAGACCAAGCCACTTTTTTAGCATGGGAAGAAGGGCGGCCCGTTGCCTGCGCAACCGTATGTTATTTTATGGTTTTGCCAACCTTCAGTCATCCCGGAGGTCTTCGCGCACATATTATGAATGTCTATACCAAGGAAGCATATAGGAGACGAGGAATTGGCGTAGAACTGGTAAAAATGATGATAGAGGATGCAAAGCAAAGAGGGGTATCTCATATCAGTCTCGATGCAACGCAAGAAGGGCGGCTGCTTTATCAAAAGTGTGGATTTACAGCAACCGAAGAAGGAATGGAGCTCATATTAGTGAGATAGGGGAAATACAAAACGGGAATAGGTTAAAACATGATTTAGCGAATTGATAAAATTATGTAAACTAACAAATGAAACTTACGGAACCGGAAAGGTAAGGTTGTTAAATGGAAAATCTGGGACAAAAAATACAGTTTCAAGGCGAATGGCGCAGCTATCAAAAGCGGGTACTGGATCAGGTGTCCATACACATGCAGGATGACAAGATTCATATCGTTGCTGCACCGGGGTCAGGCAAAACCACTCTGGGAATCGAACTGATCGGGCGGTTAGGTAAGCCTTGTCTTATTTTATCCCCCAGTATCACCATCAGAGACCAGTGGATATCCCGGATCAAGGAAGCCTTTCTAGCCAGGCCGGAGGATGGGGAAGGCTTGCTGTCCAATAATATTAAGAAAGCAGCCCCCATTACCGCCATTACTTATCAGGCCTTACATAGCTGTATGAGCAAATATAAGGGAAGCGTAGCGGCAGATCCCGGAGAGAATGATGAAGAAAAGAGTGCTGTGACAGAAACTGTGGATTATTCGGATTTTGATTTTTTTGCCACAATGAAAACGTTAGGTGTTCAAACCATCTGTCTGGATGAAGCCCATCATTTACGCAGTGAGTGGTGGAAAGCATTAGAAGAAATGATGAAAAAGCTGCCGAAGGTTAAGGTGATTTCCTTAACTGCTACACCCCCTTACGATTCCACACCGGCGGAATGGGAACGTTATAACAGCCTTTGCGGTCCCATCGATGAAGAGATTATTGTCCCTGAACTGGTAAAAGAGGGGAGTTTGTGTCCTCATCAGGATTATGTGTATTTCAATATGCCCACCAGGGAAGAAGAACAGGCGGTGCTTGCCTTCCGCGAAGGAGCAAAAAAGGTCACCGCAAGATTTGTTACAGATAAAGAGTTTGCCAATGTTATTAAAGGACATACAGGATTGAGCAATCCCTTGGCCCATGCGGAGAAATTTCTGGATAACCCGGCTTATCTGACTTCCTTGCTGGTTTATTTAAAGGCGGCAGGAATTCCTTTTTCAAAAGAACTGGTGCGGATATTGGGAGCCAACCGTCAGCTGCCGGCCATGTCGCCCTATTATATGGAAAAGCTGCTGCAGGGATTTCTTTATGAAGATACAGAAAGTTATTTTTGCGATAAGGTCTATCGGGAGCAGATGATTGCCGAACTGAAGGCGGACAGCCTGATTCAAAAGAACAAAGTGGGACTGGTAAATAATGACGGGGTAAATAAGCTGCTGCGGACCAGCAAAGGGAAGATTAACAGCATCTTGCAGATTATTCAGGCCGAGCACAAAAATATGGGAGAAGAACTCCGCTTATTGATTTTAACAGATTTTATAAAAAAGGAATTCTTACCTGCCATCGGTAATCCGGATAAGACGGTAAACGAATTGGGAGTTGTACCCATTTTTGAAAATATCAGACGAGAACTGTCAACCCTTAAAGGATTGCGGGCGGGGGTCCTTAGCGGCAGTGTGGTAATCATTCCCGAAGAGGCCAGGGAACCCTTAGAGGGTCTGATGCAGGAGCGGGGGATTGCAGGAAGTGTGAAGGAGTGCGGTGCTCCAGGGTATTATCTGGTGACGGTAAAGGGCACCGAGCATACGGCTTCTTCTCTATTAACGGAGTTATTCGGTAAAGGTTATATCCGGGTGCTGATCGGAACGAAGTCGCTGTTGGGTGAAGGTTGGGATTCTCCTTGCATCAACAGCCTGATTTTGGCCTCCTTTGTTGGTTCTTTTATGTTAAGCAACCAGATGCGTGGCCGTGCCATCAGATCCATGAAAGGGAATCCTGATAAGGTCAGCAATATCTGGCATTTGATTTGTATGGAACCGAAGTCCGCTCTGGGCAGCCGGGGAGATGAAGAAGAATCAGAGGACTTTAAGACGCTGAAAAGGCGGTTTGAGGGATTTCTGGGTGTTCATTATGAAGAGGATGTTATTGAAAATGGATTGGATCGTCTTAGTTTTATCAGTCCGCCTTATACCCGGAACAGTTTAAATGAGATTAATCAGAAAATGCTTTCCATGGCAGCCAATCGAAAGGCCCTAAAGAAACGCTGGGAAGAAAGTCTTACTGTGATAGAGAAAATGGAGATTGCCGATGAGGCAGGCGTGGACCAGTCCATGCTGAAACCGGGAGTGATCTTGATTAACATATTTGCTATGGCATTATTAAGTATATTTGCCGGTTTGCTTTTATGGGGACTGGAGTTCTCGCTGATACTTTTTGACTGGCCGGTACGCGGAAGTAAAATGATAGTAGCTTTATTGGGAATCATTTGCACTATAGTATCTGTTATAGGTATCCGCTATGGTGCGAAGCTGATGAAAATCGTGACTCCTCTGCGATATATGCGCAGCATCAGTAAGGCTGTTTTAACAGCTTTGCAGAAGGCTGGACAGATTACCGGTTCCCATGTGGGCGTGGGTGTGGAAGAAGGACAGTCGTGGAGCGAAGGTTTGGCCTGCTATGCCTATTTAAAGGGTGGTACCCTGCGGGAAAAAAATGTGTTTACCACTACGCTGCTGGAGTTTTTTGCAATCGTGGACAATCAGCGCTATTTGCTTAAGGCTCAGGGCAGGACACCTAAATTATGCCGGTATTATTGTGTGCCGGAGCTGTTTGCCAAGCGTAAGGAAGACGGTGAACTTTTTCTGGGTGAAGTGAAAAAATACATAGGAAATTATGATTTAGTCTATACCAGAAACCCTGAAGGCCGTAAAATATTGCTGGAAGCCCGAATGAAAGCTTTTGCCAATAAGAATGACCGCCTGTTGAACGGAAAAAAACGGGTAAAAAGTGCCTTTGAATAAAAAAGGAGGAAAGCCGGATGTTATGTACGGAATGTTATATTCAAAAAGATGGTAAGACCTTGATGCTGTACCGGAATAAAAAGGAAAAGGATATTAATAAAAATAAATGGATTGGTTTGGGCGGTAAATTTGAGGCCGGCGAATCTCCGGAAGAATGTTTGGTAAGGGAAATTAAGGAAGAAGCCGGAGTTATGTTAACCAACTATTGTTTTCGGGGAACGGTAACCTTTGTGATGGAAGATGGCGAGGATGAACCAATCTATATGTTCATTTATACCGCTGACAGCTATGAAGGGACTATCGGAGTCTGTGACGAAGGAGAACTTAGGTGGATAGATACCGATAAAATCGAAGAACTGGAGTTATGGGAGGGAGACCGTCTTTTCTGGCCGTGGCTTAAAAGCGAAAAAGGCTTCTTTTCCGCCAAGTTTGTTTATCAGGGCGATAAGCTGATCGAGCATCAGGAAAAATTTTACGAGTAACGAAAGAAGGGCAGTCAGATGGAAAAGGTATTTGAAGTAAGAATGGAAAAAACGGTCTTTTTTGGCGGTAATCAGAACTGGTATGAAGATAAATGGCGTCAGATGTCAGGCTGCGGTCCCACCGCAGCGTCTAATATTGTCTGGTATTTTGCCCGCAGCAGGAAGGAACTTTCCTGCCTTTACCCGATTGATACCGGCAGCAGGCAGGAATGTCTGCAGCTAATGAATGATATGTTTTCCTTTGTCAAGCCGGGGATTGGCGGTGTGAAAAATCCCCGGGTTTTTGCCAAAGGAATGACACATTATGCCGAAACTAAGGGAATCGCGGCAGTCAGTGAAATCTTACGGATCCCCATCCGGCCTTTTCGAAGACCGGATTATGAAAAAGTGGAAAGGTTTATTATGAAGTCATTACAGTCGGATTTACCGGTAGCTTTCTTAAATTACTCTAACGGTACGCTGCCTAATCTTGGCAGCTGGCACTGGGTGACAATTGTAAATTATAAGCCGGAAGAAAGACTGACGGTAATATCCGATCAGGGATTTCGCAAGGAAATATCCATGTTTCAATGGTTAGAAACGTCTTTTGCCGGAGGTGCATTGGTTTCGGTAAACATGTGGTAAATAATCTTGGTATATGTTATATTAGATGAAGATTATGAAACCATGAGAGGATGTATTATGAAAAAAAGAATAATAGCTGTGATAATGATAAGTATGGCTGTATGTATCTGTGCCTGCGGAGGCAGCCGGAGCACAAGAGTAAAGCTGGATCCCAAGCATCCGGTTTCAATCAGCATCTGGCATTATTATAACGGTGCGCAGCAGGCTGCATTTGATGAACTGGTAACCCGGTTTAATGATACCGAAGGAAGAGAAAAGGGGATTTTTGTGACCGGACACAGCCAGGGTGATGTAAATGATCTGGAAGCACATGTACGTGATTCTATTAATAAAGAAGTGGGTAGCGAAGCCGTTCCCAACATTTTTTCCTCCTATGCCGATACCGCATATGAGATTGATAAAATGGGACAGTTGGCGGATATTTCGCAATACTTGACAGAAGAAGAGCAGGCAGCATACGTAGATTCATATATCGAAGAAGGGAAAATAGGCATTAACAATGAGCTACGGATTTTTCCCATTGCTAAATCAACAGAAATTATGATGATAAATAAAACGGATTGGGATGTTTTTGCGGCGGAAACCGGTACGGAATTGTCTCTCCTGGAGACAAAAGAAGGGTTGGCCAAGGCAGCACAGTGTTATTACGAATGGACTGATAAAAAGACCCCTGATATCGCCGATGATGGTCAGGCTTTTTATGGAAGGGATGCCGTTGCAAACCTGTTCGTGTCAGGATCTATGCAGTTGGGAACGGAAATTTTTGAAGTACATAACCAGCAGGTAACATTGAATGCCGATAAAGAAGTTATGAAACGGATCTGGGATTATTATTACACGCCATATATAAAAGGATACTTTAAATCCTTTGGCCGATTTCGTTCAGATGATCTGAAAATCGGTGAAATTATTGCTTTTACCGGATCTACCACTTCTTCTATGTATTTTCCGGATGAAGTGGAAAAAAATGAAGAAAATTACAACATTGATTATCTGGTAATGCCGGATCCTCTTTTTTCCGGTGGTGCCAATTATGCGGTACAGCAGGGAGCCGGTATGGTGGTTACCAAATCAACCCCTGAAGAAGAGTATGCATCAGTGGTATTTTTAAAATGGTTTACCCAGAAAGAACAAAACATTGCCTTTGGCTGTGCTTCCGGATATCTTCCGGTTATTAAGGAAGCTTACAATAAAGCCAGTATGGATGCAGTAATTACTGAAAGAGGGTTAACGGTATCACCGAAAACTTATGATACGATTATCACAGCTTTTGAAAACTCTAAGGAGTGTACTTTATATACCAATAAGGCCTTTGATGGCGGAAGTGCCGCCAGAAAGGTGTTGGAGTATCATTTACAGGATAAGGCAGGAGCAGATCGTGAAATAGTAGTAGAACGCATTGCCGGAGGAATGAGTTTGGAGGATGCAGCGGCTGATTTGCTTACCCAGGCAGCATTTGAGGAATGGTATCAATCATTTTGTGAGGCATTGGAGACGGCAGTAAATTGAAGAAGAGAACAATCTTAAGTATGTTTATTATACCGCTGATTTTAGTTATGCTGGTGCAGGCTCTGATTACATACGGAACGGTAATTTGGGGCGGCAGTACAAGTTTGTTAGCAAAAAACTCAGCAGACATATTGAATCAGGCGGTTGAAAGCCGAAAAATCATGTTGGAAAATAATATGATCCAGCAATGGTCGAATGTGAAGGAAGAGAAAGAGCAGATGGATGCCGCCTTGACATTTATTTTAGAGCGGGAAGAAATTAGTATTGGGGAGTTTATGGGGGATGAAAAACTCCAAAGCGAGCTGCTGCACGAGATGCTGCCATCATGTTTGTATATGCTCAGGAAAAATACTGTAACCGGAAGCTTTATGATTGTGGGAAACCCCAAAACCGGAGCGGAGGACATTACCTATAATGGCATTTACTTTAGGGATATCGATCCCCTCAGTAATCCAAGCGGTTATTCGGATGTTTTAATGGAACGGGGAAACAGTGAGTTTGCTCATGAACAGGGAATTCCCTTAGATGCTTTGTGGACTACCAAATTTCATTTTGATGAGCCGGGGGAAAGAGCAAGAGATAATTTCTTTTACCGGCCATATCAGGCAGCCGTGGCAAGTCCGAATGCTTCCTATAAAAATCTTGGCTACTGGAGTGAACCTTTTTTACTGACAAGAGGTAATGAAAAAGATTCTTATCAGGTGATTACCTACAGTATTCCGCTAGTATATGATGGGCAGGTATACGGTGTTATGGGAACGGAGATATCCTGCAAATATCTGTTGAAGCAGATATCTGTTCAAAATACGGAGGTTAGTGACAACGGAGGCTATATGCTGGCCCGCTATGATAATGCCGGCAGACAGCTGACTCCGTTAGTGTGTTCCGGTATTTTAGCAGAGCGGATGAGTACTGCCGGTACAACAATAACCATTGATGAAACAAAGTATGCTTCACTTTATCAGGCAGAGGAGATTACCAGTGCCGCCGAACCCATTTATGTGTCCATAAGTGAATTGTATTTGTATAGCAGCAACACCCCTTTTAAAAATGAGGTGTGGGTTCTTGCGGGAATAAAAGAGCACGTGAGTCTGTTTGGCTTTAGTGAAAAAATAACGGTTAATTTGGTGACAGGTCTGATAATTGCTTTCATTTTCAGTTGTACGGCCATATATTTTATTGCAACACATATAACA
Organism: Lachnospiraceae bacterium; assembly: GCA_031556725.1. Taxonomy (GTDB): domain Bacteria; phylum Bacillota; class Clostridia; order Lachnospirales; family Lachnospiraceae; genus UBA935. The sequence goes on from JAVBSL010000027.1 coordinate 7,904, forward strand.
GCACCCATCAGAAAACTGGCTGAGTCCCTGCGCAGCAGTTCGGATAATCAGTTGGCGGAATATAAGGAATCAAATATCCGGGAAGTGGATGAGCTGTATGAGGTGGTCTATAGCCTTACGGAAATGCAGAAGGAAAATGAATATACGCTTCTGGAGGAAAAGGAGCGGTACCGGATTGCTTTACGCAGCAGTTCGGATATTTTATTTACCTATGATATAAAAGAAGAAAATCTGGAAGTGGTCGGTGTCAGTTCAGAACAAAGTGTATATCAGCGATTCAGCCGCAGTCAGACCATGGAAGCAATTTTACCGGAACATCACAGGGTAGTATTGGATGCTATTGCAAAGGCGGAAAACGAGGTTGAAGCAGTTCTGCAGGCGAAATTGAAAGCTGATGCGGATTTTGAATGGATACAGATAAAAGGAACGGTAATCCATGATGCTGAAGGTATCCGTTCCAAGATTATCGGCAGTATCAAAAATATCAATCGTGAAAGATTAAATGAGCTGCGTCAATTAGAGGAACAGCGGCAGGATTCTGTTACCGGTCTTTTGAAGAAAGAAGCCGGAAAGAAGCTGATCGAATCGGAGCTTAAATATTGTGACAGAGGATGTCTGGCACTATTGGATATTGATGGATTCCGGGGGATCAATGAAGCGTATGGAATGATTTTGGGAGATTCCATATTAGAAGAAATGGGAAAAATCATCCGTGATATACTTAGTGAGGGGATGATCGGCGTCCGTATCGGCGGTGATGAAATATTACTCTGGTTTGGCGGATTTACGTTAAAGGAAGCATGGAGCTTTATTACGGATTTACAGGGAAAAGCAAAGGAAATGTATCCCAATAGCACATTGCAAATTAATGTATCGGCAGGAGTTAAGGAAGTGAGCGGGGAAGAAATTTCCTATGAACAATTGCTGACACAGGTAAAGAAAGAACTGTTCCTTGTAAAAAAGGAAAAGGGAAGTAATATTAGCACCTATGAAGAGCTTAATGAGGAACGGGAGATTAACGGAATCGCAAGAATTACTTATTCCGGAAAGCTGAATATTATTTCCCAGGTCTTTAACTTTTTTGATAAAGGTGGAGATTTGTCCAATGTAATGGCAGTTATGTTAACCAAACTGGGTCACTATTTTACCGCCGAAGCCATCAAGGTGGTAATGGTAGACCGTGACTTTCATGCGGCTTATCTGAATTACTGGTGGCAGTTAAAAAATATTGTCTCAAATACCAATGAAATAAGGTATTTTTCGGTGGGGGAATTTGGTGAACTGATTGAGAGTATTGAGGATCAAAATGATACTTATTTAGAGTTGGGGGAATTATTGCCCCTGCAGCGGAAGATTTTGTTTGTTTCGGATGATGCGGAAGGCATCAGTGTCCCCATGTATGACAGGGAATGTTATATCGGTTCGGTCAGCTTTGTTCAAAAAGCAGATGAGAGCACAAAATGGAGCGAACGGGATAAAAATGATATTCAGGAAATCGTAAAGATTATCGAATCCAATATTAATCGGGAAAAGCATGATCTGGCAAGCCAGGCTAAAAGTGATTTTCTCTCAAGGATGTCTCATGAGATCCGGACACCGATGAATGCAATAATCGGAATGACTACCATCGCACTTTTGGAAAAAGAAAAGGAAGACAAGGTGGAAGAGTGCCTGCACAAAATTTCCCAATCATCCTATTATTTGTTAGGGCTAATTAATCATATTTTAGATATGTCCAAAATCGAAAGCGGTAAGATGAAGCTGGATATGAAGAGCTTAAATCTTAACGAGTTGATTAAGGGAATTGAGAATATGATATTGCCTCAGGCAGAAGGTAAAAATATTCATTACCTGGTTGAAAAAAATATTGAAAATGAATGGGTTTTGGGGGATGAACTCCGTTTAAGCCAGGTACTGGTCAACTTGTTGGGAAATGCGGTGAAATTTACGAAAGAAAAAGGAAACATTATTCTTTCCGTTGATCAGAAAAAAGCAGACGGCCATCAGACTGAGGTGAAATTCTCAGTCCGCGATGACGGAATCGGAATCAATGCGGAAAACAAGGAACGAATCTTCCTTTCCTTCGAACAAGTGGAAAGTGCCGGTAAAAATGAATATGCCGGTACGGGACTGGGCCTTTCCATCAGCAGCCATCTGGTTCATATGATGGGCGGAAATATCGAACTGGAAAGTGAACCTGGTCAGGGAAGCAATTTCTATTTTACTTTGCTTATGGAAAACGGTGAAGCAGAGGAAAAGAAGGCCATGAATACGGACCTGCCCGGCGATAAAAGTCTGGAGGGCTGCCGTGTTCTATTGGTAGAAGATAACAGCCTTAACGTAGAGATTGCACAAACCCTTATGGAAATGCAGGGCTTTATCGTGGAGGTGGCGGTAGACGGCCAGGAGGCAGTTGATAAGTATGCCGCAAGTACACCAGGGTATTATGATGTGATTTTAATGGATATCCGGATGCCGGTAATGGACGGACTGGAGGCAACGAAGCGGATCAGAAAAATGGCGCGCAAGGATGCGGAAAGAATTCCCATTATTGCCATGACGGCCAATGCTTTTGATGAGGATATGAAGAAATCCATTGAATGCGGAATGAACGGGCATTTGGCAAAGCCAATCGATATGAAGCAACTGAACGGGGCAATTAAAAAAATATTAACGGAAAGGCAAAGATGAAAGCGATAGCCGTCAGAATTTGGAATGACATTAAAAAGTATATATGGTGCATGGCGGCAGTGGCCGTCTACTATGTGGTAGTTCATGTTTTTATGCCGGTAGCCTGTCCGCTTATTTATGTGACTGGCTTTCCCTGTGCGGGATGCGGGATGACAAGAGCGGTTTTGTTTGTTTTGACCGGACAATTTTCCCGTGCTTTTTATATGAATCCGGTGGCATTTTTGATTGTTTTGTTTGGGGCATATTGCTTTTTTTGCAGATATGTCAAGGGCGGACAGGTAAAAGGCTTTATAGCAGGGATCATCATTCTTTTTATTGTTCTGCTTGCGGCGTACTTTATCAGAATGTACCTGTATTTCCCAGAGCGTGTTCCCTATGTTTATACTAAGGATAATTTATTTGAGAACCGGATACCGGGCTATCAGTCCATTATCAGGAAAATGTTTTTTGATTGAAAAGGTGGTAGGTAAAATGATTAAATTTGTAGCAGAACGTTTTTTATCGGCACTGGTCACATTGTTTATTGTTATTACAGTGACTTTTTTCTTAATGAATCTGATACCCGGCGGCCCGTTTCTCAGTGAGCGGGCCACCCAGCAGACAATTGATATGATGAATAAGAAGTACGGACTTGACCAGCCCATTATTGTGCAATATAAGAACTATCTGAAAAATGCGGCAAAGTTTGACTTCGGGCTTTCCTATAAAAGAAAAGGATATTCGGTAACGGAAATTATCGGTGAAAAATTCCCGGTATCGGCCAGGGTCGGCGGATTGGCCATGCTTTGGGGGATGATTTTCGGTATCCCCATGGGGGTACTGGCAGCATATAAGCGAAACACTGTGATAGACCGGATTATCATGTTTATTTGTACTCTTGGAATTGCGCTGCCGAGTTTTATTGTTGCGACATTGCTGTTATATACTTTCGGTATGAACTTGAAGATCTTGCCTACGATTGGGCTTGACTCGCCCCAAAATTATATTATGCCGGTATTTGCACTTTCGCTTTCCCCATCGTGTTATATCACCCGTCTGATGCGCTCCAGTATGCTGGATATTATTGGACAGGACTATTTGAAGACAGCGAGGGCGAAGGGATTGTCGGAGTTCTCGGTACTATTTAAACATGCACTGCGGAATGCGATGATTCCGGTACTGACATACTTAGGTCCCATGACCGCAGCAATCCTTACCGGAAGTCTTGTGGTTGAATCCATTTTTGCCGTACCCGGACTGGGTAGTTATTTTGTTACTTCGATTAATGGACGTGATTACCCGATGATTATGGGAACGGCGATATTCCTGGGAATGGTTATTATTGCAGCTAACCTTATCGTCGATATTCTCTATGGTATTGTTGACCCGCGGATTAAGATGAAAAACTGAGAGGAGTGTTTAAGAAGGTGTTGACGAGAAAAATTAGTGAAAATGAAAAACAGACCGGAGAAGTTTCGGTTTCCAAATACACCATGCCGGGAAGCTTTCATCTGCATATTGAAGATGTTCAGCCGGCTACCGATGAGGAAAAACAGCAAAAAGTCCAAATGCGTGAAAGTGTAACTTATTGGAAGGACGCCATCAGACGTTTTCGGAAAAATAAGGTGGCGATGGTTTCGCTGGTGGTAATTATATTAATAACATTATTTGCAGTTGTTGGCCCCTGGATTGTGCCATACTCTTTTGAACAGCAAATAAGGGGAAGCGAATACGTGGCACCTTGTCTGGAACACCCTTTCGGGACCGATATGCTGGGGCGCGACATGCTGGTAAGAACCATGATCGGAACCCGGATATCGCTGTTGATTGGCTTATTCTGTGCCATTATTGTTTTATTTATCGGAACTGTATATGGTGCTGTATCCGGTTATCTGGGCGGTCGGGTGGACAACCTGATGATGCGCTTTTGCGAGGTGTTATATTCGGTTCCCGATTTATTGATTATTATCCTGCTTCAGCTCACATTAAAGCCGTGGCTTAATGAGGCATTTCCTAATTTTCAGGCAGGATCGGGTATTATCTCGATATTTTTGACCTTTGCACTTTTATACTGGGTCAGTATGGCGCGGATGGTGCGCGGTCAGATGCTGTTGTTGAAGCAGCAGGAATATGTCCTTGCGGCTAAGGCGCTGGGAGCTTCCGGGGGCAGGATTATCCGTAAGCACCTGCTTCCTAATGCATCGGGAACTATCCTTGTTACAACCATGTTCCAGATTCCCACAGCTATTTTTACCGAGAGCTTTTTGAGCTTTATCGGTTTGGGCGTTTCATCACCGATGGCATCCCTGGGATCCCTTTCCAGCAATGCGCTGACGGCACTTAATACTTATCCCTATCTGATTCTCTTTCCATCCATTATGATCGCACTTATTATTTTGGCTTTTAACCAACTGAGCGATGGTCTGCGTGATGCACTTGATCCGCGGCTTCGCAATTAGCTGAAAGGATTTTTATATGACTAATAACTTATTAGATGTTGTTGATTTACAAATTTCATTTTTTACTCCTGCCGGCGAAGTAAAAGCTGTTAACGGTGTGTCTTATTCGTTAGGCAGAGGAGAGGTTTTAGGCATTGTCGGTGAATCAGGCTCCGGAAAGAGTGTTTCGGTGGGTGCAATGATGCAGCTTTTGGCATACCCCGGCAAGGTGGTGGGCGGAAACATTTACTTTGAGGGAAGAGATGTGAGTACACTTGATAAAAAAGAGATTCGGAAGCTTCGCGGAAAAGAGATGGCGATGATATTCCAGGATCCCATGACCAGTCTGAACCCGGTTTATACAATCGGTAATCAGCTTGTGGAGACCATTAGACAGCACACCGATATGGATAAAAAGCAGGCTTTTGACCATGGTACTGAAATGCTTCGGAAGGTGGGAATCAATAATCCGGGGCAGCGGATGAAGCAGTATCCCCATGAGCTTTCCGGCGGTATGCGTCAGCGGGTTATGATTGCCATAGCCCTTTGCTGTGAACCCAAATTGCTGATTGCCGATGAACCCACCACTGCGTTGGATGTGACCATACAGGCACAGATTCTGGATCTGATGAAAAAGCTGCGAAGTGAGACCGATGCAGCGGTTATTTTGATTACCCATGATCTTGGGATCGTGTCAGACATTTGTGACAGGGTTTTGGTTATGTATGCCGGCAGGATTGTGGAAGCCGGTTCGATAGATGATATTTATTACAATCCATCTCATCCTTATACCAAAGGATTATTGGCTTGTCTGCCGAAGATGGACGGAGAGCAGAAACAATTGCAGCCCATTGAGGGTACGCCCATCGATCTGCTCAACCTGCCGGAGGGCTGTTCCTTTGCCCCCCGATGTAACAATTGTATGAAGATATGTTTGAAAAAGGAGCCGCCTGAATTCCTGCTTTCCGAGGGGCATACCTCGGCCTGCTGGTGTCATGCAAAGGCTAAGGATAAGGAGGCGGAGGAATGAGTACATTGCTTAAGGTCACCGATATCAAACAGCATTTTTATGTGGGCGGAGGATTTCTCACCAGGAAGATGCCCCTGAAGGCTGTTGACGGAGTAACATTTGACATTGAACGCGGTGAAACATTGGGACTTGTGGGGGAATCCGGCTGCGGAAAATCAACCATCGGACGTACCATACTACGTCTTTACGAACCCACCGGCGGCAGTATTGAGTTTGATGGTGTTGACATTACCAAGGTGAATATGGCCCCTTACCGCAAACGGATGCAGATTGTTTTGCAGGATCCTTATTCCTCACTGAATCCCCGGATGACGGTGGGTGATATTGTGGGGGAACCACTGGATATTAACAAAGTGTATTTAAACCGTCAGGACCGGAATGATGCCATTATCGAACAGCTTAAACTGGTTGGATTGAACAGCGAGCATATGAACCGCTATCCCCATGAATTTTCCGGGGGACAGCGCCAGCGTATCTCCATTGCCAGGTCACTGGCTTTGCATCCGGAGTTTATCGTTTGCGATGAACCGATCAGTGCGCTGGATGTTTCGATTCAGGCGCAGGTAATCAATAAGCTGATGGAGCTTCAGGATAAACTGGGACTGACCTATTTGTTTATTGCCCATGATCTGGCAGTTGTCAGACATATATCCAAAAGAATCGGGGTTATGTACCTGGGCAAACTGGTTGAACTGGCTGATGCGGATGCACTATATAAAAACCCTCAGCATCCCTACACCCAGGCACTGTTATCGGCAATCCCCATACCGGATCCCAATCAATCAAGAAATTCCCACAGAATTATTCTGGAGGGAGATATACCCAGTCCGATCAATCCTCCCAGTGGCTGCTGTTTTCGGACCAGGTGCCCTCATGCTAAAGAGATTTGTGCGGAGGTAACGCCGGAACTTACAGAGATTGGTTCAGGACACAGTTGTGCCTGTCATCTGGTGACAAACGGAAAATAACTGTCAATTGGCAGTTGTTTTATAAAACCCTTAATGGGAAGGAGAGATTTAGATGAAAAAGAGAAGTACTGCAATTTTATTAATCATGTGCATGATGGCTGCACTGCTTACCGGATGTGGATCATCAGGTAAAGATAATGGTACAGCGTCAAGCAGCAGCGTAAAGGGGGACGAACTGAAGCTTTGTCTGGCGTCGCCGCCGGAAACCATTGATCCAACGATGGGCAGTGCGTTGGATTCCTCTTGTTACAACATTCACAACTTTGAGGGTCTGATGCGTTACAAATGGGACGGTTCCGGTGTGGAAGCCGGTATGGCTGAATCCTACGATGTTTCTGATGACGGTCTGGTATGGACCTTCCATCTTCGTGATTCCAAGTGGTCTGACGGCGAGCCGGTAAAGGCGCAGGATTTTGAATATAGCTGGAAGCGTTTGGCTAATCCCGATACCGCTGCACCATATGCTTATGATATGGCTGTTTATGTAAAGAATGGAACGGCAATCCTGGATGGTGAGAAAGCCCTGGATGAATTTGGCGTTAAAGTTATTGATGATAAGACCTTTGAAGTTACCCTTGAGAATGCCTGCCCTTATTTTGCAGAGATCGTCGCTTTCCCGGTATTTATGCCGCTTCGCCAGGATGTAATTGAGTCTGCCGGAGCCGATGACTGGGTAAAGGATCCGAAAACCTATATTTCTAACGGACCGTTTAAGATGGAAAGCTTTTCCCTTGATGAGAATATGGTTACGGTTCCCAATCCCGGTTACTGGGATGCAGCCAGTGTGAAACCTGCCAAAATAACATGGGTGTTCCTTGCGGACAATAAAGCCGAACTTGCGGCTTTCCGTGCCGGTGAGGTGGATTTTATTGATCAAATGCCGGAAGAGGATATTCCGGCGCTTCAAACGGAAGGTACCCATGGCAATATTCCCCAGTTAGGAACCTATTATATCAGCTTTAACACTGCGAAGGAGCCCTTTAATGATCCGTTGGTTCGTAAGGCATTAACATTGGCAGTTGATACACAATATATTGCGGATGTCATCAAGCAGGGACGGGTAGCGCCCGGCGAGGCTTTTGTCGGAACCGGTTTCAAGACGGCCGGGCAGGATGAGTTATTCCGTGATAATTGGCAGACTTATGTTGCACCTGCTGATTATGAAAAGAATAAAGAGGCCGCACAGGCTGCTCTTGCTGAGGCCGGTTACCCCGGCGGTGCAGGTTTTCCGAAGTCTGAGTACCTTTTAAACAATGATACCGCACATGTTGCTATTGCTGAGGCTTTGCAGAATATGTGGAAGGAAGTACTGGGCATTAACGTGGAAATTCGTGCTACTGAGTGGGCTACTGTAACTTCTGACCGTCGCGCCGGTAACTTCAACATTGCTCGGAACGGCTGGATTGGTGATTACAATGATCCTGCTACTATGCTGACGCTGTTCTTATCCACTTCCGGTAATAATGACGGTAAGTACAGCAATCCGGCTTATGATGAAAAGATTGCTGCATCTATGGCTGAAAGCGATCCGGTAAAACGTAATACATTGCTTCATGAAGCAGAAGACATCTTGATGGGCGAGGATTTTGCCTGTGCACCGATTTACTATTATACTGATGATTACGCTGTTGTCACCAATCTGAAGAACTGGGGCATTACCCCGTTGGGTTACAAGTTCTTTGCAGGTGCTTATTTCGAATAAAATAGAGGAGGAACGTAATGGATAATTATACCGAACCAAGCTATACACCACCGGTTTATGAACAACCGATAATGGATCAGCAGCCCCCGGAGGCTTACAAAGAAGAACCGATGACTATGGGAGAATGGATCGTCAGCTTTTTACTGTTGATGATTCCCTGTGCCAATTTGGTATTGCCCTTTGTATGGGCCTTCAGTAAAACCGAGAAGAAGAGTAAATCGAATTTCTTTAAGGCATATCTGATTATGATGGCAGTCCTGGTGGGATTATACTTGCTGATTGGCATTGTAGTTGCAGTAATTATGGTTGGCATGGCCGCCAGCTACTAAGAATAATAAGAATAAAAAGCGGGAGATGTGTCATGCATCTCCCGTTTTGTTAACAACGTTCCCATCTTCCGGAAGCTCCGCAGGGAAGTATCAGCCCATCACCGGTAACCGGCAGACCAATCTCGGCAGATTCTACGCGGCCATCGAAATGCGGCACCAGCACCCGGTTCATCATATAAGAAAGCACAGCGGGCTGGAGCCCGGTAGTGTAAGAGTTGATTAGAAAGAAAACCGCATCCTTCGAGAGGATTTTGGCAGTCAGTTCAATAAAGGGGAAAATGCTGTCTTCTATTTTCCAGATTTCGCCCTTTGGTCCCCGGCCATAAGAAGGCGGGTCCATGATAATACCGTCATAAGTGCTGCCCCGGCGGATCTCCCGTTCCACAAATTTAATACAGTCATCTACCAGCCAGCGAATCGGTGCATTTTCCAGTCCGGAAGCGGCGGCATTTTCTTTGGCCCATCCAACCATCCCTTTGGAGGCATCTACGTGAGTAACCGAAGCACCGGCTTTGGCCGCGGATAACGTGGCACCGCCGGTATAGGCGAAAAGATTAAGTACTTTTAAGGGGCGTCCGGCTTCTTTGATTTTACGGGAACACCAGTCCCAGTTAACGGCCTGTTCGGGAAAAATTCCGGTATGTTTGAAACTGAAGGGTTTTAAACGAAAGGTCAATTCTTTATAATTAATACTCCACTCATTAGGCAGATTAAAAAATTCCCATTCCCCGCCGCCCTTGGCGCTGCGGTGATAATGGCCGTTTTTTTGCTTCCAGCCTTTACGAGTTTTTGGAGTATTCCAAAGAACCTGAGGATCCGGTCTGACCAGCAGATAATCCCCCCAGCGTTCCAATTTTTCTCCGGCGGAGGTCTCCAGTACTTCATATTCTTTCCATTCGTTGGCAATCCACATATAAATATCCTCTTTCTGCATATTACATAATCAGTCACCTTGTTCGCTTTTTCACAGTGTGATATGATATATCATACATGAAAGCGTGTCAATGTACAATAAAATCTTTGTATTGGAAAGGCGGTTATTTGAATGCAAAATTTAGATAGATTGATCCAAGCAGATAGTCATAAACGCTGTGCCGGCTGCCGAAAGGTGGTTTGTGACGGGTGCGTGGCAGCAGGAGTAATGCCGGTTACGAACAAAAGCGATCACTTTACCCTTTCTCCGGTGTTTCGTGCTGAGCCGGACCGGAAGGGGTTGGGGATTGCCTTTGATATTGGAACAACTACTGTTGCCGGTCTTCTTTTTGACCTTCGGGACGGAAAGTTGTTGCGAACCACCACCAAAGCCAATCCCCAATCAACCTATGGGGGGGATGTGATCAGCCGGATTTCGTATGCGCTGGAAGGGGAAGAGAATCTGCAGCATTTACAACGGTTGATCGTGGCTTGTTTAAACAGTATTATGGAAGAATTGCTGGGGGAGGGAGTCTGCAGCCGTATTGTGATAGTGGGAAATACCACCATGTGTCATTTACTGCTGGGAGTTTCACCGGAGGGATTGGCAAGGGCTCCTTTCAGGTCAGCTTATGAAGGAATGCAAAGGCGCAAAGGCAGCGATCTGGGGCTGGTAAAGGGAGCGGAGTGTGATGTGTGCATTCTGCCGGGTATAGCAGGTCATGTTGGTGCGGATATGGCGGCGGTGTATGGATATGTCCGACAGCTTACGAATCAGAGTAATTTATTAATCTTAGATATCGGTACCAATGGGGAAATGATTGTTCTGGGCAAAAGTGACTTGGGAGAAGAACGGGCTTATACCTGCTCGGCAGCAGCCGGGCCGGCTTTAGAGGGTGCTGCTGTTTATCAGGGTATGCGGGGAACGGCAGGGGCTATCGAAAAGGTATATTTGGAAGGGGAGGAAATTAAGATTGCGGTAATCGGCGAAGGCGTGCCAACAGGCATCTGTGGCTCGGGTCTGGTGGATGCACTGGCAGTATTACTGGATTGCGGTATCATTGACGAAACAGGATATCTGTTAACCGGGGCAGAGGCAGTGGAAAAAGGCATCCGGAAATCGTGGACAGACCGCCTGACAGAGTGGAATGGGCAGAGTGCATTTGTGCTTTCCCCAGAAGGTGCCGGGGTGCTTTTGACTGCCGGGGATATTCGGCAGCTTCAGATGGCCAAAAGTGCCATCAGGACAGGAATCGAGACTTTGTTGAGACACGCCGGTATGAAGGCAGAGCAGTTGGAAGCAATTTATCTGGCTGGGGCATTTGGCAATTATATTCGCAGGGAAAGTGCAGTACGGATTGGTTTATTGCCGCCAGTGAAATCTGAGCGAATCAAGCTGATTGGCAATGGTGCTGGAATCGGTGCAGGGATAGCATTGCTTTCCGGGCAGTTTAGGGCAGGGATGGAAGGATATGCCGGTGAGATTAGACACATTGAATTAGCAGATGAACCGGATTTTCAGGAGCAGTTTATTCAATTTTTGAATTTTTAATCAAAATTCAGAAAAATGTGTATTTTAATATAAAAAAACTTAGAATAACGTGTTTGAAAACCATTGTATAACGGGAAATTATGTGGCATACTATAGTTGTTAAATATAATACGAGGAGCGACCTTTATGAAGCGAAACGCCACGGAATTACTTGTAGAATGGAAAGACAGTGAAGATCGAAAACCAATAATTCTAAAAGGAGCCAGACAGGTTGGTAAAACCTGGATCATGAAAGATTTTGGCAAGAACTATTATAAAAGTTATGTATATTATAATTTTGACGAAGAGGATGAATTGAAGTCCATCTTTGAAACAAATAAAAATCCACAGCGTATTATTGAACTCCTGGGTCTTTTGTCAGGTGAAAAGATTCTGCCGGCAGAAACCCTGATTATTTTTGATGAAGTGCAGGAATGTCCGGAGGCGCTTAATTCACTGAAATATTTTCATGAGAAAGCCAATGAATATCATATTATAGCGGCGGGAAGTCTTTTGGGAACGCTGTTGGCTTCGCCAAAATCATACCCGGTGGGACAGGTAAACCTTATTCAAATCTATCCCCTTACTTTTGATGAGTTTCTTGCGGCGGTAGACGAACCACTATTTAACTATTACCGTAGCATTAAAAAGGAGCAGATGATAGAAACCATTTTTCACAATCGTTTGCTGGATATGTATAATTATTATCTTATCATTGGGGGTATGCCGGAATGTATTGTATCCTGGATTAAGAACAAAGACCCGAAAAAAATCAATCAGATTCAGGCGGAACTGATCTCCATCTACGAAAATGACTTTTCAAAGCATAATGGGAAAGTAAACAGTGGCCGGATCCTCATGGTTTTTCGTAGTATAGTGTCTCAATTGTCTAAAGCGAACGAAAAATTCATGTATGGAGCGGTTCGTGAAGGTGCAAGGGCCAGGGATTTTGAAGAAGCAATTGAATGGCTCGTTTCGGCCGGAATGCTGAATCGTATCTACAATGTAAGCAGGCTGGAGCATCCGCTTACTGCTTTCGACCGGTTGGACGCTTTTAAACTCTTTGTTTTCGATACGGGATTGCTGAAGCATATGGCAGGTCTTGATAATTCAGCAATTCTTTTAAAGGCGGATTATCAGTTTAAAGGTCCGCTGACAGAGAATTTTGTGTTACAGCAATTAAAAGGGCAGTTTGCCCTTGAACCGAGATACTTTGCAGCTAAAAATAGTGAACTGGACTTTGTGTTACAGTCCGGAACGGAAATCCTTCCGGTCGAAGTCAAGAGTGGGGAAGATAAATCAGCGCCGTCCTTTAAGACCTATGTGAATGAAAATAATCCTGTACATGCAATCCGGTTTTCAAAACGTGGATACCGAAAGGATGGAATGATAACAAATGTGCCTTTATATTTGGCGAGTAAACTGAAGGAATTGCTGGAGTGATTTTTATTTTTAAATAAATAGTAGTTGCAACCTGTTTAAGTTGTGGTAAAATGTTTGAGGTAGTAGAAGATAGAAGCAGGAAGGCTGGACAGAAGAAATGGATACAATTATAGACAGAAGTTATTTAAAAGATAAAAAAAGGGTGGTAATTAAGATTGGCACATCCACCATTACCCATGCCGAAACCGGTCATGTGGATTTGATTAAACTGGAAAAATTTGTGCGGGTATTAACCGATATCCGTAATCGTAATAAAGAGGTAATCGTGGTATCCTCCGGCGCCGTTGGCGCAGGACGGAAAGCGTTAGGAATCAAAGAACGCCCCAGGGAACTGGCTGTAACTCAGGCATGTTCGGCCGTCGGTCAGGCCCAGTTGATGATGATCTATCAGCGGTTGTTTGCGGAATATAATCAAACCATCGCTCAGATATTGGTGACCAAAAGCGTTATGACCAATGAGACTACCCGGGCAAATACCCAGCGTACTTTGGAACAACTGTTACATATGGGCGTAATTCCCATTATGAATGAAAATGATGCCATCTCAACCGATGAGATCCAGAACGATATCTTCGGTGACAACGATACATTGTCGGCCTACGTGGCAGAACTTGTGGGAGCGGAATTGCTGATTCTGCTTACCGATATTAACGGGATGTATACCGATGATCCGCGCACGAATGAAAATGCTGTTTTTATTAACTGTGTCAGAAAAATCGATGGGGAACTGGAGGAAATGGCCAAAGGGGTGAAGTCCAACGTGGGTACCGGCGGGATGGTAACCAAGGTGGCAGCAGCTAAAGTAGCCATGGAAGCAGGGATTGATATGATTATTGCCAATGGTGAGAGGGTATATAATATTCCCGATATTTTGGAGGGGATTCAGATAGGAACGTTGTTTAAGGCTTAAAGGGTCTAAAAGTAAAATCGAAAATGCGGCTATTATCAGGCGGAAAAGCCTGTTATGGCCGCATTTTTTATTGCGATAAGACACAACTATGTGACATCTTTATGATAAGGTAAAAACATGTTAAAATGGAAGGGAAAATGGGGGTAGATTATGATTAACGTATTAGTGGTAGAGGATGAAGAAGCTATTTCCAACTTGATTTCCAGTTATTTGGGAAGCAAAGGGTATCGGTGTGTATGTGCCTTTGATGGGGTGCAGGGTGCCGATCTTATTGAACGGGAAAGCTTTGACTTGATTTTACTGGATATTATGCTGCCGGAGATTGACGGTTACGAGCTGCTGGAATATATCAGACCGCTGGGGACACCGGTTATTTTTCTGACGGCTAAGGGGACGGTTGAAGATCGAATTAAGGGGCTGTGTTTGGGTGCGGACGATTATCTGGTGAAACCTTTTCAGGTGGGAGAATTGTTAGCAAGGATTGAAGCAGTGCTGCGCCGGTATGGGAAAAGTGAGAAACAGCTTACCTTTGGTGATGTTTTTATTAATCTGGATTCCAGGCAGGTTATTAAGAATGGGCAGGCGGTGGAACTGACGGTTAAGGAATTTGATCTGTTGGTGGAGCTGATTCGGAACAAAAATGTTGCCCTTTATCGGGACCGGCTTTATGAAAGAGTCTGGAATGAGCCCTTTTTAGGTGATACCAGAACACTGGATACTCATATCCAGCGGCTACGCAAGAAGCTGGGATGGGAAAATTACATTAAGACAGTTTTTCGAATCGGGTACCGGCTGGAGGAAGGTGAATGAAGCTATTTGCTAAGATATTTCTTTGCGGGACGTTAGTTTTCTGCATGGCGATGCTGCCGGCAGGATATTATCTGATTTCACATTCCTATGAAAATGCCATTAAAAGAGAGACAGAATATACCCTGACCAGATATCAATATGATAAATTTACCGTGCAGGTCCGCTTGTTTACCGATGCCGCCGTCTTTGATCAGGAAAAGCCGGGGCAAAAGCAGTTTTTGAACAATCTGGCAGATGAATTACGGGGCCAGGCGGCTTTTTTTGGTGAAAACAAAGAACCTCTTTTTTCCAATCTCCCGGAACAGGTGAAGATTTCCTGGCCGCAGGATGAGGATACCTTATCCTATCAAATGCAGGAAGTGGATGGCAAGGGTTATGTGGTGGTCTGCGGAAAAATAGTGCAAAGCGGTAAGACGCTATATCTGGCTACGGTTACCGACATCAGTGCGGTAATTGCCGGGCAGCGGCAGATGATAGCATATTTTCGTCAGGTATATACGATTGCTCTGATTGGCAGTATGATCTTGCTGCTTCTATTTTCCCTGTTTCTGACCCGCCCGATCAAACGTCTGACCGCTGCGGCGGGAAGAATTGCCGATGGTAATTACGAGGAGCGGCTTAAGATTAGCAGTCAGGATGAAATCGGCGAATTGGCGGAACGATTTAATCAGATGACGGAAACGATAGAGGATAAAATTCATGAGCTGTCGGAAAATGCCAGGCAGAAAGAAGAATTTACTGCAAGTTTTGCTCATGAATTAAAAACTCCCCTGACTTCCGTAATCGGTTATGCGGATATGCTGTATCAGGGAAAGCTGACAGAAGCTGAAACCAAAGAAGCAGCGTGGTATATTTTAAATGAGGGGATGCGCTTAGAGTCCCTTTCCTTGAAAATGATGGATCTGGTCATCTTGAACCGGTATGAATTCATGCTGACCGGAATGCCGGCGATCGAAGTGCTGGAGGATATTGTATATGGATTAAATCCCGTTTTTGCAGAAAAGAAGATTGTGTGCAGCTTAGATGCCGAGACGGCAGATATTCGGGTGGAATACGATTTGTTCAAAACCCTGATGCTTAACCTGATTGACAACGCCATGAAGGCGGAAAGCACAGCAATCAGGATCAGCGGACAACAGACGGAAGCAGGCTACCTGATCAGTGTTGCCGATAATGGACGGGGGATGCAGGCGGCAGAGTTGAAGCGAGTTACCGAAGCTTTCTACACAGTGGATAAATCCCGGTCAAGAAGACAGCATGGAGTCGGTCTGGGACTGGCCCTGGCCGAAAAAATAGCCGGGATACATGAAAGCAGGCTTATTCTGAAAAGTCAGCCGGGAGCAGGAACCACCGTAGAATTTGTGATTCCCTGTGAAGCGGCCGGAGCCGGTCGGCAAGGAGGGGACGATGAATAAGAAAAATTGGTTTACCGGACTGGGAATGCTATTATCGATAAGTCTGGCTTTGGGTGGCTGGCAGGTTGTGGGCAGAATGCTGGAAATAAAAGAAAGGGAATTGATCTCTCCGGAAGAAAGCAGATCCATCAGCACCATGGAAGGTTCCGGCGAGGAAATTGCCATTAAGGAAGAACAAAGGACAGACGGAATGGTGATCCGGCCAATCCTGCCGGAAAAAGAGATAGCTAAGATAATTGAAAGCTGGGATTCGGATAAACCGGAACATCCCCATGATCCCTGGTCCGGTCAGCTTAAACTGGAAGATGCCATCAGAACCGGTGAAGCGTGGCTTAAGGTGCTGGGGCAGGAGATCGGCATACCGGTGACCGCTCAACCAAGTCCCCTGGTGAATGCCTATCTTTGTAACAAAGAAACGGATAAAAATATATCAGAAGACAGATATCCCTATTACAGCTACTGGTGGGTTACTTTTTCCGGTGAAGAGGGACAGGTTTCCTTTAAGATCAATGCCATGACAGGTGAGGCCTGGTATATTAAGGTGCATCCGGCGCAGCCTGATATCAGCTTTGCGGTGTATTGTTCCAAACAAACCCTGGAGGCCTTTGTGGCACGGCTATCCGTTAAAACAGAAACCGGATACTCAAAAAGTAATTATGGAATCTTTGCCAAATTAGCCGAAACGGATTTGTATGCAGAGGTTTGTGAAAACCAGGTCAGTTATGAAAAACCGGTGACGGAAAAGGTAGTACAAAGTGAAAAGGGCTATGAACTTATCATACGCCTGACCGCAAACTATAAAATAAATTAGTTTGCAAGTTTGAGACAACTATGGTACAAATTAAAGACATCTCCCTGCTACAATTTTTTTATTCAGTAATAAAAAAATATAACAGGGAGGTTTTTTATGAGTAAGAGAGTAATGGTACTGTTGGTAATATTGGCAATGGTATTGACCGGATGCAGCAGCGGACAGAAAGCAGCGGTTGAAGAAAGGTCATTTTCTGAGACGCCCGGACCACAGACGGAGAAGGAGGCTGTTGAAAAGGAAGCGGAACCGGAGGAGGAACCCTATGTATATGTTAAGCCGGAAATGAAGGGTGAAATCACGGTATCTATAGGAAACGAAAGTGAATATCTGAAAACAGCAGCCCAGGCTTTTATGAATCAGTATCCGGATATCAAGGTTGTGATCAATACCTTTGAAGATCCTTCCGCCCAACCTACCGGTGAAGGTTATCGGACCTATCTGAATACGCAGATTATGGCCGGAAAAGCAGATGATATCCTTTTTACCGCTTCACTGCCGGTCAAAAAGTATATGGAAATCGGTGCCCTTGCCGACTTGAGTGATTTTGTGGCGGCAACACCGGAAATGAATGAAGAGAATTATTATATGAAAGCCCTGGAGTCAGCCAGAGATCCGGAGGGTGGGCTGTATGTCCTGCCTTACGTATGTAATTTTGAAACAATTGGATTCAATAAGGCTCTGGCCGCTGAAAGTAAGGTATCTTTTGATGCCGGAAAAAAGAAGATAAGTTATACCGAAGCAATTGAAATTGCAAAGAAGCTGGTGGCAGGAACGTCTAAAAATAATGCTTATGTAGACACTGCCGGTCCGACACAGTATATGCACCGGTTAATTCATGAAAATATCAAGGATTATGTAGATGTGGACCGTAAACAGGTAACCTTTGATATGCAGGAGTATGTAGAGTTATTAAATGAAGTGGAAGAGATATGCGGCAACCGGGAGTATTTTGCCGAACCGGGAAGTATTAATTTTCTTCAGGATGAATATTATATGGCTATGCAGCCTGACTGGGATATGCAGAGTGCCTTTTACACTCTGCTGCCGGAGGGGGATCGATGCTGGGTGCTGCCCCTGGCGGATGCAGAAGGAAATGTAGCCATCTACAACTTTAACTGTTTTGGCATAAATAACGCATCGCCCCATAAGGAGCTGGCCTGGGAATTCCTGAAATTTATGTTGTCTGATGAGATACAAAGTACGCCCGCACTTTGGGGACTGCCGGTAAACAGAAAAGGAACAGAAGCCTATATAAAGCGGAGTCTGGAACTGTATAACAGCGGCAATCAGTGGGAGATAAAAGAAGGGGAAATGCTATCCTTGCTGGAAACCTGGATGGAACAGATTAATCATTGTGATATGTTGGATCCGGCCATCAATGATTATTTCTTCTTCGAAAACAAGAAGTTTTTTGACGGGGAGCAGTCAGCAGAAGATACCGCGAGGACACTATATACCCGGATAACGCAGTATCTCAATGAATAAGCGTATTCCGATACTGATGCTGTCAGTCAGCGGCCTGGGATTTATAACATTTTATTTATTTCCTTTTCTGTTTTCCTTTGGCTTTGTGATGATGGATAACCCCCTGACCAAACAATTTGTAGGGCTTCAGAATTTTGTGACTTTGTTTCAGTATCCATATTTTGTGCGAGGGCTAAAGAATACGGCGGTATTTATGGCTCTTGCCATACCGCTGAATCTGATTTTATCACTGGGAGCAGCACTGGCGGTAAAGGGGATGAAAAGGTACCGTAATATTTACAGCCTGGTTTTTCTGATTCCGCTGGTGATACCGTCGGCAACTACCGCCTTCTTTTGGGAAAATGTATTCAGCCGGCATGGTGTTTTGAATAAAATTCTTTGGCAATTTGGTGTAGAGGGCCCTGACTGGCTCTCTGACCGATATGCCATTGGGACAGTAACGGTTATCTTTTTATGGAAAAATATCGGATATGATATGGCGCTGTTTATCAGCGGGCTGAATAATATTCCCACCCAGTATTACGAGTGTGCGGCAGTGGAAGGGGCGGGCCGGTTTTGGCAATTTTGTAAAGTCACCATGGTATATCTGGTACCCACTATTTTCTTAACATTAATCATGACGATTGTAAATTCTTTTAAGGTATTTAAGGAAATTTATGCGATTACCGGACAGTATCCGCCGGATTCCTTATATATGCTGCAACACTATATGAACAATATGTTTCTGTCCTTGCAGTACCCAAAGCTGGCCACAGCCATCTATATCCTGACAGCAGTAATCGTCCTGCTGATCGCATGCCTGTTTGGGGCGGAAAGTAAGTATGCGGATAAGCTAAAATGAAAAAAAGATTATTTAATATAATTGCAAAGGGACTTTTTACGGCAGCAGCGGTTGTTTATCTCTTTCCGCTGCTTGTTGTGTTTACCAACTCCTTTATGGGGCAAAATGAAATAGATCATAATTACAGTATTACGGAGATAAAAAAACCGGGCCAGGATGGATATATTAGAATGAATATTATTCCGGAAATGATTACCCTGTCCCAGTATAGTGAAATATTGTTAAAGAGTCCGGTATATCTTAATATGTTCTGGAACTCAGTAAAAATAGCGTTGCCGGTGGTGGCTGGAAACCTGGCGGTTTCAGCTATGGCCGCCTATGCTTTTACGGTTCTGCATTTTCGGGGAAAGGATATGCTGTTTTTTCTGTATATTATCGTTATGCTATTGCCTTTGCAGGTGACACTGATGCCTAATTATGTTATGGCCGGATGGCTGAATATTTCTGAAGGGTACCTGGGAATTATTCTGCCCGGAATCTTTCATCCCTTTGGGGTATTTTTGCTGCGGCAGTTTATGAAGATGATTCCCGATGCTTATCTGGAATCAGCCCGGATAGACGGGGCCGGGCATCTGCGGGTTTTTGGATTTATTGTTTTGCCGATGGTCAAATCAGGATTGGCGGCTACCGCCATGCTGACCTGGATCGATTACTGGAATCTTGTGGATCAGGCGGTGGTCTTTATTCATGAAAGTGGTGCCCAGCCACTATCTCTGTTCTTATCAACGGTTAATAAGGAGCAGATGGGAGTGGCGTTTGCGGCCTCCAGCGTATATGCCTTTCCGGTAATCTTGCTGCTGATGTATGGGCAGGAGTATCTGGAGGATGGAATCAGTCTGTCGGGGGTGAAGGGATAGATTCTGGCAATCCAATAGTGACAGATCTGTTGACGATTTTAGGGACAGTCGCTATAATTAAAGAAGAGCAAAGAAGGAAAAGGGGTGTACTAATGGATCAAAGCACATCAAGGGAGCTTGTAGAGGGTATTTTGGGAATTATGGAAAAAAGACTTGTTCGAATTGTCCTATATGGTTCTGTTGCCCGGGGCACTGATACCGATGAGTCAGATATCGATATTGCGCTACTGGTACGGGGGAAACTTGAATCGGAGATTGAAGACAAATTATTAGATTTAGTTGTGGATATGAATTTGAAATATGATAAGGTTTTTTCTGTAATTGATATTGATTATGACTTTTTCTGTGAATGGGAAGCAGTAACCCCATTCTATAAAAATGTAAATAGGGAAGGAGTCGTTTTATGGCAAGCAGCATGAAAGAATTATCACAATATCGATTTCAGCGTGCTGATGAAGACTTAAAAGCGGCTGAACTTTTACTTCATGAAAAGAGTTTTAAAGCGTCTGTGAACAGATCGTATTATGCGATTTTCCATGGTCTGCGTGCAGTAACAGCTTTGGATGAATTTGACTCCAGCAAGCATTCGGGGGTAATTGCTTTTTTTAACAAGAATTATGTAAAAGAAGGAGTTTTCGATAAGTCAATATCAAAAATGGTGGCATCGGCAATTAAACTTCGGGAAAAAGCTGACTATGAGGACTTTGTGATTGTTTCCAGAGAGATGGCAGAAGAACAACTATTGAAAGCAGGAACAGTATTGGAAACTCTTACTCAATACTTGAAAAAAAGGTGGGAAGAGGAATCATTTTGAGCAAATTATCTTAAAAGAATTGTTAGCTAAATTGTAATGAAACATTATATCCTTAAGGATTTTTTGGGTTGTAGGTCAACTTGAAAAATCCTTTTTATCTGTAAATATAGAATTTTGCAGTATAATAATTAAAAACGAAAAAATTTTTTTAAGATGTTGTAACGAAAACAACGGGATGAACTCTTATGTTATGAAGAGGTGAAAAAATGCGAGACATGGATCAGATATATATTCAATATATGCCGCAAGTTTATAAGTATTTGTTTAGTCTTTGTCAAGACCAGCACCTTGCCGAGGAATTAACGCAAGAGGTTTTCTATCAGGCCTTAAAATCTATTGATGGTTTTAGAGAAGAGTGCAAATTATATGTTTGGCTATGCCAGATCGGTAAGCATTTGTGGATTAAAGAACTGAAGAAGCGTGAAAAGAATAAGTGTGTTACATTAGAAGATGATATTCCCAGTGATTCCAATATCGAAGAGCTTAACATTCAAAAGGATGAACGTCTTTTGCAGTGACGAAAGCGAAAATAAAATCGTTTGGCACTTTATTTATATTTTTTAGGAATGAATTCCAATTTGATATTCATACCTAATCCATTGGCCAGTCGCTTTAACATATTTAAAGTTGGATTACTAAGTCCCCGCTCCAACTTGCTTATATCAGCTTGGTCGATTCCGGTTTGATCAGCTAGTTGTTTTTGTGTCATATTTTTTGATTTTCTAGCATCGATAAGTGCTTGTATAACTGTATATTCGGGTTCTAGCGCGTCATATTCTTCTTTAAATTCGGGATTTTTTAATTCTTTTTCTAACATTTTGTCAAAGTCATCATACATAATCAATACCTCCACAATGGTGTTTATAATAATCAGTTCGATATTTCTTTGCCAAAGCAATTTCGTTTGCAGAAATTCTTCTATAGGTTTTTGGCCGTTATCTTTAGTATATACAATAATCTCAAATGGTTCGGTCATTAAATCCTTTCTGTATATCTTCTGTATAACAATATAATATGGGATATACTCCATAATGTCAATGAAATGTTTGTATGGAAAATTTTGAAATAGATAATAGGAAGTTGCGAATATATAAGAAGAATAGATAGTATTACTTTATGTAAGGCCACTTTTAGTGACCTTACATATTTTATAAACTTAGAATCAGTCCAGTGAATGAATAAACAACCCGCTTCGCAGCTTGGGTTCAAACCAGGTAGACTTAGGCGGCATCAATAGTCCGGCATCAGCCACATCTAACAGTTCCTGTATCGAAGTAGCATACATGGAGAAAGCTACCGTCATATCTTCGGCAACTCTTTTTTCCAGTTCTTTTAATCCCCGGATTCCTCCAACAAAATCAATCCGTTTATCCACCCGCGGATCACCGATACCCAGTACCGGTCCCAGCAGATAATCCTGCAGAATAGAAACATCCAGTCCGGCAACCGGATCGGTGGAAAGAAGCGCGTCCTTAGCTGTCAACAGATACCAACCATCAGCCAGGTGCATTCCAAAGGTTCCTTTTCTGCCAGGAGCAACCGGCTCTTTTCCCATGTATTCTACAGCAAAGCCTTTTTCCGTGATGGCTTTAAGAAAGTCCTCTTTATCCAATCCGTTCAAATCAGCCACGACCCGATTGTAAGGCATGATATATAGCTGGTCATCGGGAAACAATACCGAGAGAAAACGGTTATATTCTTCATCACCGGTGTGAGCGGCATTTGCTTCCCGACGTCTGATGCCAACCTTGGCAGCAGAGGCGCAGCGGTGATGACCATCGGCAATGTATGTACAGGGAACAGCGGCAAAGGCCTTCTGCAATGTTTCGATAGTTTCCATCTCATTGATAATCCATACACGGTGACCGATGCCATCATCGGATATGAAATCATATTCGGGTACATTTGCTTTCATACTATCAACAATTCTATTGATGACATCCAGGGAGCGATATACCAGAAAAATAGGACCGGTATGGGCATTGGTGGTATCTACATGGCGGATGCGGTCAATTTCTTTATCCTCACGCGTATTTTCGTGCTTTTTTATAATGCTGTTTTCGTAATCTTCTACTGCTGAACAGGCCACAATCCCGGTTTGTGCGTGCCCATCCATGGTCAGTTCATAGATATAATAGCAAGGTGCTTCTTCCATTATAAAGGTACCGTCAGTAATCATGCCATCTAAAAGTTCTTTGGCTTTGGCATAGACCCGGTCGTCATAGGTGCTGACATCATCAGGAAAAGATGTTTCGGCCCGGTCTATCTTCAGGAAGGAAAGAGGCGCACCGGCAACGATCTCACAGGCTTCCTTTCGGTTGTAAACATCATATGGCAGTGCTGCCACGTGTGAAACCACATCTTTGTTGGGTCTGATACTGTTAAAAGGGGTAATACTTGGCATAGGGAACTCTCCTCTTATCGTTAGTTGTTTTATGGCTATTATATTCTGAACCGGTAAGAACTGTCAACTTCTGGCATTTTGCATATTATTTTGCGAAAATTTGTTAAAAAATGTACGATGGACAGTAAGAAGTGAAAGCGTTATAATAAGAAAACCATATAAAGTAGGGTAGAGGAGGAAAACAATGAAGGTAAGGAAAAAGCGATCAGAAATGGCCAGTATCAATCGGGCAGCGATAATATGTCACACAGCAGTAAGTGTTATTATTACATTGGCGTACCTGCTCGAGGTAGTGAAAGGTGCAAGAACAATAGGATATGTAGCCGGTGTAATTGCGTTGGCACTTATTCCGCCGGCAATTGAAATTGCTCTTTATAATAAAAACCCAGAAAATAAAAACATGAAATATATGATCGGCATTACCTATAGTATTTTTTACAGCTACGTTTTATTTACCACTACCAATATCATGACCTTTACATATATCATACCGATGTTCATTGTTTTTACCCTTTTTTCGGATATTCTATTGAACAGCTTGTGGGTAGCAGCCTGCCTGATTGTCAATGTAATCTCAGTGATCATGCTGCATCCTGATGGCTTTAAGGAGAACGAGCTTGCATCAGCAGAGATTCAGATATTAGTTTTGTTGATTATGGGAATTTATGTGATTTTTACCTCCAGGGTTACCAGGCAGAATAATGAAGATAAGCTGCAGGCTCTTGACCGTGAAAAGAACAACGTTACCGAAATATTAAACACCGTAATGAATATTTCCGAGGCTATGACGGTGAATATTCAGAATATGTCCAGTGAAATGATCGTTCTTGGGGATTCAGTAGAGGAAACCAGGGCAGCCATGGAAGAGGTATCTACCGGAACTACCGATACAGCGGAATCGATACAGAGTCAGCTGGCCAGTACGGAAGATATTCAGAAGCATATCCGGCAGGTACAGGAGATGAGCCGGGACATCCGGGAGAGCATGCAGACTACCGACCGGGAAGTAGAACTTGGCAAGCAGCAAATGGATGTAATGGTAGAACATGTAGAAGAATCCGAGCGGGTCAGCGCACAGCTGGTGGCGCACTTGCAGGAATTAAGCGAACAAACGGTAAAGATGCAGTCAATTATAGAATTAATTACCGGAGTGGCCAGCCAGACCGGCCTGTTAGCTTTAAATGCCAGCATCGAAGCCGCCAGAGCTGGAGCGGCAGGCAGAGGTTTTGCAGTTGTAGCCTCAGAAATATCCAGCCTGTCTAATCAGACTCAGGATGCAACGATTAGTATTACCGGATCGGTTAATGATGTTTCGGCTAAATTGGATACGGTTGTAAAAGTCATTAATAAAATGATGGAGGCCAATAAGAAACAAAACCAATTGGCAGTAAGCGCCACCCAAAGTTTTGAGAAGATTACCGAAAGCGAACAGGCGGCCAATGAAAGAGCAAGCGGATTGGAAGGTGTGGTGGAACGGCTGAAAGAAGCTAATGACAGCATCGTAGACAATATTCAAACAGTCTCGGCGATTATGGAAGAAGTGTCTGCTCATGCTGCGGAAACTTATAATGCATGTGATAAGAATAGTAAGATTGTCAGAATGGTAGGTGAATTAACTGAAAAGTTAAACGGAGAAGCAGAAGTGCTGATGACCAAAAAAGAAATGTAATAAAATGAACAATGAACAGTATAATGAAAAGAGCTATAGTAGTTAACTAGATATAGTATAAGATTTTACCTGAACCGCTATTAGTGCTTTTGCACGAAAAACAATACAAAAAAATATAAAATTTATCTAAAAATTTTTAAAAAAATACTTGCAAGGTGCGAAAACATCATGTATACTAGTCATTGCTGTGGCATGATAGCTGTGAAACGTGAGGTTGCTGCAAGGCTGAAAGGCACTGCAGGTTTTCCGTGGAGCGAATGTCAAAAAGCTGATTCAGAGAATCAGCTGCAAGAAACTGACGGCAAGTCACTGTACAAACATATGTCTGTCTCCGGACAGAAACAACGTGCTGATGCAAGTACTTTTGAAGCAGGAAGGAAATCCTTCCATATCTGCGTAAAAGAACATGACACACACGGGAGAGTGTACAGTCACCGCTTGTCGTACTTATTAAGTAAAAGTGCGAAAAGGAGGCGACTTTTTTTATGGCAAGTCAAGTAATGAGAATCACACTCAAGGCTTACGATCATCAATTAGTTGATGCATCTGCAAAAAAAATTATCGAAACAGTAAAGAAGAACGGATCTCAGGTAAGCGGACCGGTACCCCTTCCGACTAAGAAGGAAGTAGTTACTATCTTAAGAGCGGTTCACAAGTACAAGGATTCCAGAGAGCAGTTCGAGCAAAGAACCCACAAGAGACTGATCGATATCATGACACCTACCCCCAAGACGGTAGATGCTCTGCAGAGATTGGAAATGCCCGTCGGTGTATACATCGACATTAAAATGAAGAACAAATAACAAAAAAACAGACCCCTACTAGATGCACGGGAGTTCCCGGGCCGCTGTAGAACAAACAGGAGGTAAACATGAAAAAAGCTATTTTGGCTACCAAAGTCGGAATGACTCAAATCTTCAACGAAGACGGTTCCCTGATTCCCGTAACCGTACTTCAGGCCGGACCTTGTGTGGTAACACAGGTTAAGACGGCCGACAACGACGGCTACAGTGCCGTACAGGTTGGTTTTGTTGACAAGAAAGAAAGAATCGTTAACAAAGATAAAAGCGGTAAAAAAGAAGTGATCCACAGACATGGTGTTAACAAAGCCCAGAAAGGCCACTTCGAAAAAGCAGGAGTTTCCTGTAAAAGATATGTTAGAGAATTCAAATTTGAAAACGCAGAAGAATACGCACTCGGTAACGAAATCAAAGCTGACATCTTTGCAGCCGGCGATAAAATTGATGCATCTGCTATTTCCAAAGGTAAAGGATTCCAGGGTGCTATCAAGAGACACGGACAGCACAGAGGTCCCATGACTCATGGTTCCAAGTTCCATCGCCATCATGGTTCCAACGGTGCGGCTTCATCCCCCAGCCGTGTATTTAAGGGAAAATCCATGCCTTGTCACATGGGTTGCGTAAAGGTTACAGTGCAGAACCTTGAAGTAGTAAGAGTAGATGCTGAAAAGAATCTTCTTTTAGTAAAAGGTGCAGTACCCGGACCTAAGAAAGCATTAGTGACCATTAAAGAAACTGTAAAGGCAAACGCATAATCTGCAGTTTCGCAAAATGAAAGGAGGACCATTCAGATGGCAAACGTATCTGTTTATAATATGGAAGGCAAAGAAGTCGGCAAAATTGAATTAAGCGATGCAGTCTTCGGAGTCGAAGTAAATGAGCATTTGGTACACATGGCAGTTGTGCAGCAGCTGGCCAACAATCGTCAGGGAACACAGAAAGCAAAAACACGTGCAGAAGTTTCCGGCGGCGGAAGAAAACCTTGGAGACAGAAAGGAACCGGTCATGCAAGACAGGGTTCAACCAGATCTCCGCAGTGGACAGGAGGCGGTGTGGTATTCGCTCCCACTCCCAGAGATTACAGTTTCAAGCTGAACAAGAAAGAAAAAAGACTGGCACTTAAATCAGCATTAACCAGCAGAGTACAGGGAAATAAATTGATCGTGGTTGATGAGTTGAAATTTGATGAAATCAAAACCAAGAAGTTCCAGGGTGTTTTAGACAACTTGAAAGTATCCAAAGCACTGGTGGTTTTAGCAGAAAATGATGAAAAAGTAGTAATGAGTGCAAAGAACATTCCTGCAATTAAGACCGCACAGATCAATACGATCAATGTTTATGATATTATGAAAGGCGATACAGTGATCCTGACTAAGGATGCTGTTGCAAAAATCGAGGAGGTGTATGCATAATGGCAGCGATTCAATATTATGACGTAATCCTCAAACCTGTTATTACTGAAAAAAGTATGGCGGGAATGGGCGAAAAGAAATATACCTTCCTGGTTCATCCGGAAGCAAATAAGACCCAGATCAAAGAAGCTGTGGAAAAAATGTTTGCAGGTGCTAAGGTTGCCAAAGTAAACACCATGAACTACGACGGCAAAAAGAAAAGACGTGGCGCTATCGTAGGCAGAACCGCTAAGACCAAAAAAGCAGTTGTGCAGTTGACCGCAGACAGCAAAGACATCGAAATTTTTGCTGGATTATAAAAATCGAAAGGAGAAAAAGTCATGGGAATTAAGACTTATAACCCATATACACCTTCCAGAAGACAGATGACCGGTTCTGATTTT
>JAVBSL010000019.1:0-34328 GCA_031556725.1 Lachnospiraceae bacterium
TTCATAAGGAAGACCGGCAATCAGGTCTAAATGGATATGAATATTCCGTTTTTGGATTAAAGTCTGTACCGTCCTTTTCACCTGTTCAAAATCCATCTTCCGGCAAATAGCGGCAAGGGTTGGTTCGTGAGTTGACTGTACGCCGATTTCCAGTTGCACAAGACCAGGCCGCAGGGTGCCCAGCAGTTTTATTTCCTCTGATGTCAGAATATCCGCCGCAATTTCAAAATGAAAATTAGTGACACCGTTATCCTTCTCTTTTATAAATTGCCAAATAGCCATGGCATGCTGGTGATTGCAATTAAAAGTGCGGTCTACAAACTTTACCTGCGGTACTTTGTTTTCCATAAAAAAATTTAGTTCCGCTTTTACCTTTTCCAAATCTCTAAATCTTACCGATTTATCAATAGAAGACAGGCAATAGCTGCAGCGAAACGGACATCCCCTGGAGGATTCGTAATAAATAATCCTGTTATCAAATGCTGCCAGATCTTCATAGGGAAAGGGAATCTGATTCAGATCGGTAAGCTCTCGTTCACCGGTAAAAACAATTTCTTCTGCCGAACGGTACTGCAGGCCTTTAATCCCGCAAAGTGCTCCCTTTTTATTTGCATAATACCCCAAAAGCTCTTTGACAGTCTGCTCTCCTTCACCACACATGATTCCTGTTACAGAGGGAAACCGCTTCAAAATCATCTCGCCTTTATAGGATACCTCCGGGCCGCCCAGCCATATGGGTACTTCCGGCAGAACCTTCCGCAATTCCGGAAGGAGCTTCCCCACCATTTCCCAATTCCAGATATAGCAGGAAATGGCGATTACATCCGGCTTTCTTTTATAAATATCCGCCAAAATTTCCGCTGACTGATGATTGATCGTGTATTCTGCTATTTCCATATGTTTTTGGCCTGCCGTATCGGCATCTGCACCGGCAAAGCTGCGAAGACTGTACACTGCCGGATTGGAATGGATATATTTGGCGTTGATTGCCGTTAGTAAAAATTTCATACTGCCTGAAACTCCTTATTTTGATTGATTATTCTGTCATCATACTGTCTATATATCCGCCATCCCACAGTAAGATTTTCAGTTTTTTGGCAGCTTCCACCGCTGGCGTTGTAAAATACTGATTGGTCATCACCGCTCCTACCATCCGGTCATAATAGTCTCGGCCGGCATAGGCTTCCTGAACTGCTTTCACCCCTACCGGGCCGCTGTAGCGTTTGCATTGGATAGCGTAGGTAACGCCTTCCTTTTCGGCCAGAATATCTATTCCATAGTCACCGCTTCCCTTGGTAACCTCTACTTCAATGAATCCTCTTTTCTTTAACAAATCCGCACAGAATAATTCGAATTCCCGGCCTTCCATCTCTTCCAATGAGCTGTTTGCCGGTCGGCGCCTGATACAAAATATCAAAATTATAAATAAAATAGTCATTATTCCGGCAACAACTACCGTAATCATGTAATTCATATATCTTGCCCTCCGCATTTATCTTACCACATTCCCTAATCCAGGCATATCACCGTCGTAAGCGATTCCATCCACGTTTTACCGGACGCCCGTGTGGTATCCAGTGTATTTATATAGACCGACCGCGTCCTGTTACTTTTATACTCTTTTTCACTTTCAGAATAAACCCCATAACTGCCCGCAGCACTCATTACATAATGTTTCCCCTCATGCCTGCCCAGATATACCATGATATGACCGGGGAATTGAAGCAATGCCCCCGGTTTTACCTGCTTCGTAAGGATGGCTTCTTTTTCTGCGTCACTTTTATCTGTAATGTCTATCTTTCGTCCCACATACTCAGCCTGCGCTTTACCGTCACGGGGAAGATCGATGCCAAAGCAGCGATACAACTCCTGGGTCAGTCCTGAGCAGTCTCTGGCATCCAGCATACCACCCCATCCATACCGGTCACCCTGCATTTTGAATAGCTGGCTTAGCACATTGGCATGTGTATAGGGTAAGTATCCGATATGTACATCCTTTGAAATGGGTACCGGCAAATATTCCTGCTTCACATACCCGTCACTGCCCCGAACCGGAACCTTTACCACGTAATTTCCCAGAACCCTTCTGCCATAAAGCACTTCCGGTTGCTCGGCCACCGCAACCAACGGCAGTTTTGTTCCCATGTATAACTCCAGATTCGATATTTCCGGACAATATGAATTTTCATCAAGCTGTACCATGTTTCCGGTAACAATTAAAAAATCTGTATAAGTAAAGATACTTTGCCATTCCGCTTTTGTATGGCATAAAGCTATATCCGCTTTACTAACCCAACCCTGATAGTATTCTGTCACGCAGTAAAGAAAAAGCTCATCATAACTTTCATGCAATATCAGCAAGGGTTCACCGGTAAATGCTGCTGTTTCCTGAAATTCATCATATTCCACATCTCCCTGCTCATCGGTAATGATATCCGTTGTGGGATATCTTTTGATGTTAGTACGAGCAGTAATGATGCCATATCTTACATCTACTGTATTTTTGATATTATGCAGATTCATATTGGCCGCCAGCTTATCCCAATACCCTTTTGTAACCGCTGTATCCTCTATATAAAGTTCGCCCTCCGGAAAAGGAATATCTATTTTCTTTTGTAATTCATCTGCTGCCACTGTATCCGGCCATTGCTCCAGATTATTAAACCATTCAAGGGTTTCATAGCCTTCCCGGTTCATTTCCTGAATCTGCGCAGGTGTTAATATTTCCTTATCAGGATTCTTAATCTTGGAAATCCAGAAATCCGGCGACAGCATGGAAGCCGTTACGTCCGGCATTACCGTCACATATTTAGCATTATAATCACTTACTGATGTTTCCCCGCATGACGTAATAAATAATAATAAAATCAGAGATATGGATACCACTCCGCCCAATGCTATTCGTCTTTTCATAGTCGTTTTGCTCCTGCATTTTAATCATTCGTAAATACATACATCTTGTCTTTGCATTTTATCTTACCACATTACCTTGTGGTTTTGTGAAAATTTTTTTGTTTTTGCTATAAAGTTTCTGGTACTTTAGTACGATATATATAATAGCATATTAATCATCAATCATGGAAGAGAGGTGAGAACAGCAGAAGCCCTATTTACTATTTCCAATGCAAGATCTATTGTTATTATTCCTATGTTAAGAGATTCACATCAAAGACCGCAGCCTCATGAAGGAAGCCGGAAAGGAGAACAATCAAACGAATTTGACAACTTGTTTAAACAGGCATGTAAAAACTATGGATAACACATAATGCGCATCTTAGAATCGGAAGTCTAAGATGCGCATTATAATTTGGTTGATACCTCGTTAATTTATTGTTATAATATCAAACAAAGTTTAAATCAAATGGAGGTATCAATATTGCCACAGCATAATATTTTTCTTGAAACTGAAAGATTACGTTTAATACCTATGAGTCTTGAATTTGTTTCGGGTATCATAAATAATGATTCAACTGTATACTTTGATTTCGATGTTAAAAAAACTGACGAATGGCCGGAAAAAGCGGACATTAAAGATATTTTGACGTTGATTCACGATAGTCTGAGCAGAAAATCAGTCCCGGATGGTTTTGATGCATGGCTGTTTGTAAACAAAGAAGATAATTGCATTATCGGGGATGGCGGTTTTAAGGGAAGCCCTGATGAGGAAGGTCATATTGACATAGGATATGCCATTATAGAATCACAACGAAACAGAGGCTTAGCTTTTGAAGCTGTATCAGCATTGCTCCATTGGGGGCTGCGTCAAAAAGAGGTAAAGGCCATTACGGCAGATTGTTTAGATAATAATTTTCCTTCTATCAAATTATTGTCTAAGCTAGGCATGAAAGAAGTAAAAAGAGCTGACGGCATGATTTTTTATATGATTTGCAAAAGAGGATAGCTCAGGCTATCCTCTTAACGATTTTCTTTATATTAATTTGGCTTTGATCCGGGACACTTTTCCTTCCCGGATATCCCTCGCCCTATCTCCTGTTATAACACTCATATTTGAGATAAAACTGCTGCCATCCAGGTAGTGAAGTTCCACTTTTTCTATCCGATACTGTCCCGGCAGATAGCTTTTCTTTTCTCCTAATTCATAATCCACCCGAACAGTTCCAAGAAATGTTCCCGATACTGTTTCATTCGCCAGATAATACGGAATCATCGGCTCCAGCTGCAAGGTTAACTGACCTTCCTCCAACCTGAAGGGATTTTTCCCAAACATCATAATCTGCCACATATGAATAAATTCTACGGTAGAACCGCTGAGTCTGGCCACAAATCCCTTGCCATGGTACTTTTTATTAGGATTCTTACTGCTGGCAATGAAGGAAGAGTTTTCTAAAATACTTCTTCCGTATGTCTCCTGATCCAAAAACGGTACCAGGGCTTTGTGAAAATCTTCCTCAAATTCCTCATACATGCCGGACTTCAATAATTCCAAAAGATATTTATACTCCATGTGCAGCCAGATGGATTCATTCTCCAGCCACCCCGGAGTAAACGCTTTAGCCCGGCCGATTTCATAGGTAGCCTCACTTAAAGATGCATTGACCTTATACATGGACAGCTTTTCATCATACAGATCACTATTCTTTACTTTCCGGTAAAGCTCCCGCTTTTCCCCCAAGGTATGTTCCAGTTTCAGGAAACGGACCGGCCCCTCCAGAAAATAAGGCACTGTCTTCACCTGGAAGTGAAGAGGCATGACTCCTTCTGCAGTCTCTTCATATTCAGTAACATCATAGTAAAAGTAAGCAGGACACAGCTCACCGCTGATCTGACAGGCTTTATCAATTCCTATCCGGACAATCTTAAGCCAGCTTTCCAAAGTTTCGGCCAAATCCCCGGCATTACAGATAGTCCTCTCACCGGACACACCCTGATAAGTCTTTTCCCGATAATCTTCCTTCACGTCATTGATCTTATTCCAGAAAGACAGTACTTCCTGCTCCTTTTGCAAAGCTGTCATTTCTTCTGCGGCAATCGTTCCCAGTTTCCCAATCAGTTCGGCCGTGTCAGACAGCAGCGCAATATCTTTAGGATATTTTCTTAACCTTGCAATAGTAAATTCCAGATTACGGCCCAGTTCATAGGTTTCACACATGGAAGATCCCAGCAAGCCGGACAAACCATTCAAAGCATCATACCAGCCTGGTTTTCCGCCTTCCATTTCGATTCCCATACCATAGGCATCCAATGCTGCAAACTTAACCGCACAAAGAAGAATC
This sequence comes from Lachnospiraceae bacterium, assembly GCA_031556725.1. Lineage (GTDB taxonomy): Bacteria > Bacillota > Clostridia > Lachnospirales > Lachnospiraceae > UBA935. The sequence continues at coordinate 5,235 of JAVBSL010000019.1, forward strand.
AATTTTTCCATCAGGGTTGAATAAATCACTTCACCCTTCCCGTAATTACTCTTTAATATCTTTTCACCGGATTTTCTTTTATGCTCCTCATCCAGGGGATGGTATTGACGAATGCCATTAGGCGTCTTTTCATAGCGTTTATGCCGTTTATTGATATTAACCTGAGAGACAAAGTAAGAATATCCCGCTTCAAATAAAAGTTCCTCTTCCTGCTCCGGGAAAATCTGCAGATACCCTTCAATTAAGTCCAGGTTGTAAGTCCAGTGATCGGTCCAATAGCCTTCGATCAAGTCACCGTTAATCCGGTTTTCGGCCTTCTCCATCACCCTATCAAAGAGTTCCAGACTTTTTTCTGTGGATTCAACTCCCCAGCCCTGCAGTGCCTTAAAAAAAGCTCCCGGTGTAAAAGGTGATGTCAAAAATTCCCGAGCTGCCGGTATGTCTGTAACTGCCTTTGCATCCTTTTCGGTCAGTGTATAGCTTACCTTCTCCACCCCCAGCGGATTATAGCCATCCAACTGAATCAGATTGTAAAAGTTTTTAATATTCAAATCACCTACATAGGGGGTAAAAGACACATCACAGCGGCGATTTTGATTTACATCACGGAAATTTCCGTTTCCCTGAGAATAAAATTCCGGCAGCATCCTGAAATAGTTATAATCCCGTTCCAGATCACCATGCTTTCTTGAATACACATAAAATACCTTATCTTTTCCCATGCGAATGGGATAACCGCCCCGCAATACATTATCCAGATAAGTCTGTTTACAATAGGCATCAAATTCCGCCGATGCGGTATGGGTATCGATTACCTGACAAAGCTCCTCGGTGAGCCGCCCTGCTTCTTCCTTCTTTTCCTCAAAATACCGGCCGTCCCGCCTTCCATCGGCAAAGACTTTTAAAATTTCTTTGTTTTCCACCTGGCCGGCCACCTGATAAATGACCAGTTCTTCCGACTGTTCCAAAACCTTTTCCGTTCCATAGAAACTACAGGGAAATTGATTTTGCATAACCTGCTCACCCGCAAGCATCTCCTTAATACCTGACTCCATAAAGCCTACGGCCTTCTCCAATGAAACATCATAACCAAAGACCAGATCCGGGTCCACAATCGGCAACAGTCTGCTCCCATCCGTCAAACAGGCTAAAGAAAAGTTTCCGCCCACCACTTCCTTTACGGCAGTAGAGTCTTCAATGCTGGCCCGCACCCGAAAATATGGCACTAACGTATCGGTATCCTCCACCTGCATCCAGGCTTTGGCTGTCTGACCCATGTTTTTCAGATTATCCATGTTAATTCCATAAGGAATCAAGGCCGGCATACCATCCAGTACTTCCACTTTTGCCACTGCTGCTCCGATATTTTTAATGGTCAGCTTACGAACCAATGCTCCCACCGCCTCACCGGGCAGGGTAAAATAATTCACCTTAGTTTCGATGCCCATAGCTTCATTGGTTTCGGTAATTTCCAGACCATTCATCTCGATATGCATCTGATGATTGACCTCTTCTTCCTTAAAGGGTTCAAAATAAGTCCCATCCTTTTTCACAAAGGTTCGAAACCCGGTTCGCTTAACACTTTGATAAGACTGATGGGCGGGAGAAAATTCCATAATCGCATGGTCCTTATCCGCCACTCCGAAGCTGGCAACACACTGCCCTCTGTTCACGTAATAGCACCAGATGGGTGTTCCGTATACTCCGCTGATTCCCGGCAGGAAACTTGCAAAAGTTGATTTCTTACCATAATCCTTAATCGTATATCCTTCCATAATAGCCTCCATCATTTTCTCTTAGTTCAAAACCACGATTACTTCCTGCTGCATGCGGGTATCCAGTTCCTGTATCTTTGCCAGGGGAATTACGTTGTCGGCAAAGGCTTCCGCCATATTGGTTGAAGAAACCGTTCTTCCGTTCAGACGGATTTCCTTCACCTGATACTCATCAAACTCTTTCCGCTCTCCGTTGATATAGATCACATGCCATTTGCAATTGGCAAAGGTCAGGCTGATTTCCGCCCGGTTATTGGCGTCAAACTGCCCCTCCAGCAGCTTCGGCATAAAGATCAGGTTGCCATTTTGGCCTTTTACCCCGAACATTTCTGTAATAACAGTCATCATCAGCCAGCTGGCCGCTCCGGTCAGGTAATGATACAGGCCTCTGCCTGCTCCATCAAAATACTCCGGTATACCGGGATAAATTTTACTCACATCGAAGTTCATGGCCTGGCGGTAGAGAGTATGCAAAGCTTTATAGCCTTCTTTAACGAAACCTCGTTTATATAAGGCATTGGCATACATGGTGGTCATATGGGAAAATACTGCACCGTTTTCCTTATGGCCATAAGCAAATCCAAACATTCTGCCCAAATCCGTCTTGATTTCATTAAAATTCGTATTTAAACGGTATCCGCCGGCTTTTTCCTCATACAAATACCGGTCTGCCGCTGCTGTAATCTGTTCAATTTGTTCTTCAGTAGCCGTTCCCGACATAATAGTAAATACCTGCCCGGTGAGCATCATCCGTACCCCCGAAGGGAATCTGCCTTCCACCTGACGGCCGTTGTTATCGTAATAGCCGTTAAACCAGCCTTCTTCGCCCTGATCCAGCCATTCGCTTTCCCGGATATGCTTTTTGATCCATTCAGCCTTATGATGCAGCCCGTCTATTACTTCTTCGATGACCAGTTCTGCCTTTTCTCCTGATACATCATGCCGGCAGGAAGCACCATACTCTGCCAGTAACTTCTTCTTGGCATCAATATCTTCATACAGCCTTTCATCATCTGCAAATAAAACAGTCATTTCCTTAAGGACACTGACCTTGCTCATGCCACCCTCTTTCAGATAAGTCAAAAGTTGTGATAAGGTTTCCAGATTACCGGCATAAGCGGCTGTAAAAGCAACGCTTTCACCTCTTTCCTCCGCCATGTCCAGGGCATCATTCCAGTCCGCTCCCCGCATCCGGAAATGATTGTGCTCCCCAACCTCGTAAAAAGCAGTCAGATTCTGCAGCAGTAAATGTTCCAATATAGTTCCGCTGTAGGGATTACCGTTTTTGTCTTTTAAGATCGTCCGGTCACCCTCCTGCCATCTTTCATCCCTGGCCGTTCCCCGCATCGTCTGCCGGTCTTTAAAGTACTTATTTTCAATCAGCAACACCCCGATATCGCCGGTTTGGTCAATATAGAACTTAGTGGTAATCAAAGGCCAGACACCGTGGTCCATCCATAGCCTGGTGATATTGTTCCGATCCGCAATAAACTCACCTTGTTTGCTGCCGATAATAGTGGCATTGCTGCCATCAATCCGCACACCGGCATAGTTATCAATCAGCATTTCCCGCACACCATCCGGATTCATAATCAAAAGTGCCAGACAGTCCTGCCAAAGATCCCGCCAGCCCCGGCCGCCTTTTCCGTAATCATGGTGAGGCAGGAAAGAACAGCCATAGATTCGGCGCAGCATAGGCTGAAAATTAACCCAATGCATAAAATTGTCAAAGCGCTCATCTTCCGTATGATAAGAGACATTTAATTTCTGATTCCAATAGTTTTTGGTGACCTCCAGCATATCCATGACCTTTTTCTGACTGCCGGCGGCAGATACGATTGCTTCTATATCTTCACGGTTCCCGGCCAGGCCAATTAAAATAATAAAGGTTTTACTTTCATCCGGCCTAAGCACAACTTTATGAAAGCGAAGTCCGCCCATGGCCTCATAACCGTCAATTGCTGTCCCGGCGGGCATTGGCGGCAGGTTCTTAACGATTGCTTCGGGACGTTCAAAACTACCCCCTTCACCAATAAAATTATCTACTGTGGAGTAAAATCCTTCAGGCTTTTCCCCTTTTCCATCGGTTCCGCAGACAAAATAAGTAATTTCATTCTTTTGATGTCCCCGCTCATCAAAGGTCAAAGTAGGTTCTACCGTTACACCACAATCCAACGTCCTGATCCGGTGAAGCAAAGAGGTTACGTGGCGATGATCCCGAATGTTATCCGCACTTCTTGCGTACAGGGGCACTGCTGCCGCAGGCACAAAGCTTACCGCTTCCCGGCCTGTATTACTGATTTCCACGTGCATAACCTCCACCTGGTAATCACATACCGGGACAAAGGAGGTAATGGTGGAACGTAATTGATATTTCTTAGATTCTCTGGTCATTTTATGCCACATTATCCCTGCTTCCAGAGTACTTTTTTCCTGTCTGTCGGTAAAAGCGGCGGCCTTTTCCTCTGCGGATGCTCCCGTTGCCGACCAGATTCCTTTTCCTTCCATACAGCACCAGAAATTGCGGGTGCTTTTATTATTGTGCAGATTCTCCACGCTGACCGGCTCCAGGATAAAAGTATTTTGCCCTGTCTTTAAGTCTCCTCCCAGATTAGGTGTGACTGCCCCCTTAATCCCCTGTTCTCCCGCAATCGGAAAATACAGTGCTCCTGTATTTTCAGGATTCTCCAAATAAAAAGTTCCTTTTTGATCCAAAAATGTGTATCCCATTATCACAACCGCCTCTCCCATATCTTCTCGTCTTCTTCTTAGTTTAAAAAAAGTTCATCTCAAATGAAATGAACCTTTTTTTAAATAAGTTTTCTTTTTTTAGTTTTCTACAAACTGACTATTATACAACTGTGCATAAAATCCTTTCTGCTCCAACAGTTCCTCGTGTTTTCCCTGTTCGATAATGTGCCCGTCCTTCATCACCAGAATAACATCCGCACTGCGGATGGTGGATAAACGGTGGGCTACAATGAAGCTGGTCCGCCCCTCCATCATCAGGGCAAACGCCTGTTGAATCCGTATTTCTGTCCGGGTATCTATGGAGGAGGTTGCTTCATCCAAGATCAACATGGGGGGCAGGCTAAGCATAATCCGGGTAATACATAACAACTGCTTCTGCCCCTGTGACAGGTTTCCCCCGTCTTCACCGATCACCGTATCATATCCCTCCGGCAGCCGCTTGATAAAGCTATGGGCATGAGTGGCCTTTGCTGCCTCCATGACCTCTTCCATTGTGGCATTTTCTTTTCCCAGAACAATATTATCCCTAATCGTACCGCTTCGCAGCCAGGTTTCCTGCAGTACCATACCATAGGCACCCCGCAGGGAATCTCTGGTTAGATTGCGGATATCCTTCTCTTCTACCAGAATCTTTCCGCTGTCGATATCATAAAAGCGCATCAGCAAATTAATAATGGTGGTTTTGCCGCATCCGGTAGGTCCCACGATAGCAACCCGCTGACCAGCCTGCACTGCCAGATTAAAGTTCTCAATCAGTTTCTGCCCCGGCCGATAGGAGAAATACACCTGCTCCAGCCGGACATTTCCTTCTGCCCTTTTAAGCCTTTCTGTATCCGCTGCTTCCGGTGTCTCCGGCTCTTCTTCGATCAAGGCAAAAACCCGTGCGGCGCAAGCCAGGGCACCTTGCAATTCGGTAATCACCTCGGAAATCTCATTAAAAGGCTTGGTATATTGGTTGGCATAGGACAAGAATACCGTCAGCTGACCCACCGTCAAGCCCCCTGCCAGTGCATAAAGTGCCCCCACCAGTCCCACTCCGGCGTAAACCAGATTGTTCACAAAACGAGTGCCGGGATTCGTCAAAGAAGAGTAAAAAATCGCCCGCAGAGAATACCTTCCCAATCTTTCATTGATTTGGTCAAACTGTTCCTGTACATCCTGCTCTTTCCCAAATGCCTGAACCACTTTTTGACTGCCGATCATCTCGTTGATCAAAGCCGTCTGTTCCCCGCGGGTCTGGCTCTGCATCTGGAACATCCGAAAGGTCTTTTTGGCAATAAAATTAGCCACAAATAATGACAGTGGTGTCAAAAATACCACCACAGCAGTGATGCTTACATTTACGCTAAGCATAAACAGTAATGTTCCCAATATGGTAATTACTCCGGTAAATGCCTGGGTAAAACCAATCAATAAGCCATCTGCGAACTGATCCACATCAGTAACAATGCGGCTTAAGATATCTCCATGAGAATGACCGTCCAGATATTTAAGGGGCAGCTTCTCAATTTTTTCAAAAGCCTGCTTACGGATATCACGAATAACATGGTATACAATTTTATTATTCGTCAGATTCAATATCCACTGGGTCAGGGCCGTAGCCCCTACTACCCCGGCCATTGAAAACAGCAAAGTCAGCAGCCGATCCATACTGCCCGTTTCCCTAATCCTGCCAATCAGATCAATGGCGCTGCCAATCAGGATGGGCAGATATAAAGTCAGGGCAACGGTTATCAATGCCATGGTAACGGTAACCAGCAGATAAAGCCGATAAGGTTTTAAATACTGCAGAAACTTAACCCAGGTTTCTTTTCTTTTTACCTCTTTCATCTCAGGCACCTCCTTTGCTTTGTGAAGGTGTCTGCTTATCAAACTGAGAGTCATAAATTTCCCGATAGATCGGGCAATTCTCCAGTAACTCCCGGTGCGTACCCAGACCGGCTATTTTACCGTCGTCAAGAACAATGATCCGATCCGCATGAAGCACGGAAGATGCCCGCTGGGATACAATAAATACGGTAGTATTCTTTTGGCTTTCCTTAAGCCCCGCCCGCAATGCTGCTTCGGTCATATAGTCAAGGGCTGATGCGCTGTCATCTAAAATCAATATTTCCGGTTTCCGCACCAGCGCCCTGGCAATGGCAAGTCTTTGCCGCTGACCCCCGGAAAAGTTCCGGCCCTCCTGCTCTACTTTGGTTTCCAATCCCTCTGCCTTGCTTCTGACAAATTCCTCCGCCTGGGCAATCCTCAGTGCTTCCCAAAGTTCTTCCTCCGTGGCATCTTCCCGGCCCCATCGCAAGTTTTCTCTGATTGTTCCCTGAAATAAGACGGCCTTCTGCATTACCATTCCGATCTGATCACGCAAGGCTTTGACCGGCATCGTCCGAAGATCTTTTCCGTCTAAATATATGTTTCCCCTTTCCACCTCATAAAAGCGGGGCAGCAAATGAACCAGTGAGGATTTTCCCGAACCGGTACCGCCGATGATACCGATGGTCTCTCCCCGTTTCACCCGAAAGTCAATATCACTCAGGGCTTCTTCGCCAGCCTCCGGATAGCGAAAATAAACATGATTAAATTCTAAGTAGGATCTCCTGTTGCCTGTCTCCTGTTCGGATCCAGAAGGACACCGGGACGGCGTGGTGTCTGCTTCTTCATCACTTCTAATTGCCAATACCGCCGCAACTCGGTTACCCGATGCAAATGCTTTGGTAATGGTAATAATCAGATTGGCCAGCTTAACCAGCTCTACCAGAATCTGCGACATATAGTTTACTAACGCAATCACTGCTCCCTGGGTAAGCACCCCGGCCTCCACCCGCACTGCTCCCGTGTGGAGCAAGACGATAATACAAATATTCACAATAACAATCGTAAGGGGATTCATCAAACCGGTAATCCGCCCGGTAAACGTCTGCATATGCAAAAGTGCACTGCTGTCCTGGTAAAACTCCTGTTTCTCCGCTTCCTCCCTGCGAAATGCTCTGATAACCCGGACCCCTGTCAGGTTTTCTCTGGTAATCCGCATTATCTTATCCAGACCGGCCTGAACCTTCTGGAATAAAGGAATACTGGTGGCGGTAATAGCAAATACCACCACCGATAGAGCCGGAATCAGCACAACAAAAATAAACGCTGCCCTGGCATCCACCGTAAATGCCATAATCATGGCTCCAAATACAATAAAAGGAGAACGTAAGAACAAACGCAGCACCATATTTACTCCTGATTGCACCTGATTCACATCAACTGTCATCCGGGTAATCAGGGTTGAGGTTCCGACCCTGTCCATCTCTCCAAAGGAAAGGCTTTGAATATGAGCAAATAACGACCGGCGCAGCTTCGTTGCAAACCCCACAGCAGCCTTTGCTGCAAAAAACTGGGCAGTAACGGAACAAAGCAGCCCAATAAGTCCCAGGGCTGCCAGTAATAAACATCTGCCGATAATATACTTTTTATCAGCATTTACAAGTCCAACATCGACGATTCCCGCTACAATCAGAGGCACCATCAATTCAAAGGAAGCCTCCAGCAGCTTAAACAGCGGCCCCAAAGCACTTTCCTTTTTATAATCCTTTAGATAAACAAGCAGGCTTTTCATATAATTTCCTCATTATACCGGTTTATTCTATCCAAATATTCATTACATTAATCAACTGTTCAATTCCGATCGGCTTTGCCACGTGACCGTCCATTCCCGCTTCTTTGGCCTTTTGTACGTCCTCGGTAAAAGCATTGGCAGTAATGGCAATAATCGGTAATTTGGCCACATCTGTTCTTTCCAACCGGCGAATCTTCTCCGAAGCTTCATATCCGTTCATTAATGGCATCTGAACATCCATAAAAATAATATTATAATAGCCTTCTTCCGATTTGGCAACCCTTTCCACTGCCATTTCTCCATTCTCTGCCGTATCCACTGCGACACCCAAAAGAGTCAATAAGTCTTGGGCTATTTCCATGTTTAATTCATTATCCTCTACCAGCAAAGCTCTTTTTCCGACAAAATCGGTTACTTGTAATTTCTCGTTCCTTTCCTTTTTTTCAGTCTCTTTTTCCAAAGTCTCCTGATGCTTCAAATGAAGGGTCACAATAAATCTGGTGCCAACTCCTTCCTTGCTTTCCACCTGAATTTTTCCATTCATCAGCTCCACCAGATTATGCACGATTGCCATGCCTAATCCGGCTCCTTCTATTTTACTGATTCGGGAATCATCCACCCTGATAAACGGTTCATACAAATCCCTTAAGAATTCCTGTGACATACCGATTCCATTGTCTTCGATAATAAATTCATATGCGCTGATATCGGTATATTGCAACGGCGTCTCCCTAACCGCAAATGCTATCCTGCCCTCCCGTTTTGTATACTTAACGGCATTAGAGAGAATATTCGTCAATATCTGCTGAATACGGGATGCATCCCCGATTACCATGGGATTTTGCAAGCCTTTAAAATCTATCACAAAAGTCAGTTCTTTGGCTGTCACCAAAGCTTCTGTAATATTCTTTACATTTTGGATCAACTCATTCAAATCAAATTTATCTTCAAATAACATGGTACTTCCGTTTTCAATCATGCTCATATCCAATACTTCATTTATCAGATTTAAAAGATGCTTACCGGAAGTATCGATCTTGTGCAGACAATCCTCTAACTTAGCCTGATCCTGCAGGTTTCTTCCGGCTATCCCCGACATTCCGATAATTGCATTTAAAGGAGTCCTGATATCATGAGACATCTTCGATAAGAAATCACTTTTTGCATTGTTCGCTGATTTCGCCGCATCTAAAGCATCCTGCAGAGTCTGCCGGCTGGCAAGCTCGGCCTTTTTTTGGGCTGACACATCTTTAATACCAAAAATAACTTCAGTTGCTTTTCCGCCGCGCTCCGACACTTCCACGATCGTTATCCGTTCCCACTTTTCCCTGCCCTTATCCAAATTTCGTTTATATTCCACTTCCCAAACAGGGGAATCAGCGGATACCCGGTTACGAATATTTTCAATGGATAATTGCTCAACAATATTTTCCCTGGCTTCGTAACATATTCTGCTGCCCATAAAAATAGTGTTGAATCTATTATACGCACCCTTTATGGGAATACGCATCTCCAGTCCTCTTTCATCCTTAAGGACATCATAAAGGTCATTTACTAAATCTACAAAAATCAGGCTGCAGTACTGCTTACTTAAGCTTTGGATAATATTTCCTTTTTCCTGGCTATCACGCTTTCGCTTATCAATATCTTGAAAAGTACTGATAATACGCCGGTTTCCTTCAGCAGTAACCAGCGTAGAGAAAAAACACTCCACCCAAATGTATTTATCATTATTGGCTCTTAGACGAATTTCCTCACGGATTTCACCGATTTCTTCATCTTTACCTTCTTCTGCTTTACTATAAGCCACTTTGTATTTAACAACATCCGCCGGGTGAATAATGGTCAAAAACTTCTCTTTCTGAAACAGACCGGGAGGCAGTGAGAACATATATGCCGCACTTCCTTCTGCACTTACCTGGTCATCATCATCCATATTCTCAATTAACAGGCCGGGAATCATCGACAATATTAATTCCATGCGGGCATTTTCATATTTAAGAAGATTTCGCCGCCGCTGCTGACCAACCGATAAAAGAACCAGGGCAGTTAATGCTATACAAACCAATTCAACTGTCAGAATAACTCCTGAACGATTCATTAAATATACGTTATCTTCAATCACCTGATCCGGAAATACCTGCACAATTGACCAGTCATTCACAGCAAGAGGCACTTGAATAATATTATTTAATCCTGCCGGTTCATAGCTTCCTGTTCCATATATAACATTCCCATCGCTGTCAACTATATATGCTTCCGTATTCATTCCTGAAAAAGTGTTGTGAAGTATCCGATTCATATAGTCATTCAAATAAAACCCGAATATAATTCCTTCTATATTTCCCTCTCTGTATATGGGCGCATAAAAAGTGATTACATCCTCATTGCGGATACGGGAATTCTTAATTGCTGCCACCCCTGCTTCTCCGGACATCGCTCTTTGATAATACTCCCGGTCTGCAATACTGATACTCACTCCGATTGTGCTGGTATAAGTACCATTGGTATCTGCGTAACCGATATATTCAAAAGTTGACTGGCGGCACAGCTCTTCCATCAGTTTCATTCTTTGGTCTACTCCACTGTCAGGAAGCTTTCCACATAAAAGAGACATATCCGCAATTATTGTAATCGAATTATTAATAAAACTGTCCATTGTATCAACCATATTTTCTGTTGCATTATACATATAGCTGTATGTGCTGTTTTCGACATTTTTTCGATTATCCTGAAAAAACATAAACATACAGACAGCAAAGAAAACCATGAGGACCACAACACCCACGGTTTTCTTAACATTATGCTTTATCATATATGTTCGCCAATTATTATGCACTGTTTTTTTCCCTTTGTGCAGATTATTGTTGATTCAACAACTCTCTTGTCTCTCGTATCATTTTCAACACATTTTGCGAAAGCTCATTAACTGAGACCATTGATTTACCGATTTCCTGTCCGTTTTCCCTGGTCAGCCTTACGCTGTCCCTGGTTCCTGACGCTGCTCGCAGAAGTTCGGCAGTATGTTCATTCAGGGTGCCAACCACTTCATTAATGGCTGTAATGGATTCCTGAATATCCTTATCATTGGCTTTTGCACTGCCTACTGACTGGCGGGAATCCTCCGACAGTTCTCTGATGTTGGAAGCAACTACCGCAAATCCTCTTCCGGCTTCCCCTGCTCTTGCTGCCTCTATGGAAGCATTGAGAGATAACAGGTTGATACTGCTGGCAATGTTTTCAACGTCCGTAGTCATTTTGTTATAATTTGCTACACTGATATTGATATTGCTTACAGAAGACGTGATGCTGTCCTTAATTTCCTCCAAATCTTTCATCCGGGCTGTAATATGTTCCATTTCCATATAGCTGGTATTGCCGAGTTTTTCAATGTCGCCGGCTTGCATTTTAGCATGTTCGATATTAGCTGTAAGGTTGTCAAAGACTTCCTCCAGCTCCTTTGTCAGCTTCAAGACCTCCTCGTTGATCTTGGCAATCTGGATCTTTTCTTCTTTTACCTTGTTCATGGTATAACGGTTACAGTTCTCTACCACATTCAGCCCATTGGCAATGGCGATAGCCATATCATTACAGCTCTTAAAACCACAGGCGTGACAGTCAAAGTTCCGTTCCAATGTCGAGCTTTTACCCAATGCGATAAAGGCATCGTTGATTTGCTTCTGCGTGGTTTCGAAGGCCTTCACATTAGGAATCTCATACTTACGCATGAAATCCTCCAGGCGTAATTCCTTATCAAATTTCTGGAACTGGAGGTCCTGACCCTTTTTGGTTTTATTCTTCTGCCGTTCGCCCTTGGTATACGACTCTACCTTGTGCATGATCTTATTCATCCGGAAGCAGTCGTACTCCTGTCCTACCGCCGGTCCGCCATTACAGCCGAATTCACAATTGAGTACGTCAAACACTTGGGGAAGATGCTCTTTCTTGCATGCCGCATAATCATCAAATTCCTGATAAACCTTATGTACACCTTCCGAATTGGTGACTTCTAAATTCGGGGCATGAATCAGCAGATTCTCACGAAGTCCGCCCGGTCTTGAATAAATGGATCCTTCAAATCCCTGCTGTACATCAAACTCAAAATCCGAGTATATTTTGATTTCCGGCAGATTGATTCCCTTTTGGGCAAAGTATTTCTTAAGCATATCCATGGTTACATTATAATCAACCAGTTTGGTTTCATGAAATTCATCTTTCTTGGCAATACAGGGCGAAAGCGCCGCTATCTTACCGGTAATTCCCAAGTATTTCCGCATATAAACTGCTGTACATAACATCGGGCTATGAATCGGTGATAAACTGCTCACCAGCTCCTTTTTATATCTGGTAACGTAATTAACGATTGCCGCACAAGGCTGGGTGATTACCTTGGCATTCGGATTCTTCTCCAGCAGACGCAAATGTGCCCAGGTACAGATATCGGCACCGTATCCGACATCATAGATCCCCTTTACCCCGGCATTTCTTAACCACTGAAGGGCATGCCGCCAGTTACCGTCAAAAGCAATCTTAATGGCCGGCGGTGCAATTAACGTAATCTTTTCTCCGGCCGCCAAATCCTTTAAGAACTGCTCAGTATCATCCATAAAAAAACGAGCATGATGGGAGCATGATTTAATGCAGGCACCACACCTTATGCATTTGTCCTCATTAATAACAATAACCATGTTCCCTGCTGTATCGTACTGGGCAACATTCGCCTCTTTCGCCGGGCACACGCGCACACAGGAGTTACATCCTACGCACTTTTGAGTATCAATCCTGATTGTACTTTCCATACACTTTCTCTCCCTCTAGTAATAACTTGTGCATATTTTTTTCGTAATTTTTCCCCTTTTAAAAATCTTCACTTTTTCTTAAAAATCTTCATTTATGATGTATTCTAATTATAGTCGAAATGTAAAAAATAGTCAACATTACTAGCCTTTATTCAAAATATATGATAGAATAATTCAACTATTATCGTTTAGGAGGAAACAAATTGACAGTAAAGAGACAATTATTTGTAATTTTCACAACTTTTGCCATTATTCCCATTATGATTGTGTCCGGAATTTCCCTGATGACTAATATCAAAACGGTTGAGAACATCCACCTTGACCGTCTGAATTCCATTACCCAGACCTCTGCAGCAGCTTACACGGAAATTGTTGGACTGAGAAAGGATGAGGTATCCCTGCTGGCTTCCAGCTGGAGTATGCAGGATTATCTGCGGCTGTTGAATTCCCATCAAGCTACTGAGGCGGAACTGCTTTCCGCCAAAAATGCCGTGAATGAGTACTTTCATACCTATATAGATACCCTGCACACTTTTGATAATCTTGTTCTTCTGGATGCCGGCGGAAAAGTGATTGTGGGTTATTTTCCTGAAGCAGCGGGCATGGATTTATCCCAAATGGACTATTATATAAATATAAAAGATAATACCGATTCCGGTTATGTCTTTACCAGCAAGGTGCATTCCGCTTTACTCGATCCGAATGACCCGGATGTTCACCGCCTTGGTCTCAGTAAGGCTTTAAGAGACAGTGACGGGAATCTGGTTGCTGTTCTGGTGGCTTACGTAGATGCCAACTTTATGGCTAAATTTTCAAACAATATCTTTTTTGGTAAAACCGGTTTATCCTTTGTTATTGATGCCGATAATTATATCCTTTATCATCCCGATCCCCGCTTTTACAATTCCCACACGGCTGCTCCCGGACTGGTAAATCTGTTGAATCGCTATAAAAACGGCGAAGTTCCTGCAATTGGCTTAATCGACGATATCATGGACGGAAAACGGCGTATTTATTACTATGAAGTAATGCCGGAAATCGAAATGGTACTGATACTCCGCCAGGACTATAGCGAATTTTCTGCCGACCGTACCTCTGTTTACATATATACGCTGGTGTCCCTGTTGATTATTACCCTCGTTGCCATTATTTTGGGAAAAAGATATTCCCAATATTTTGTCTCACCCATTCAGAAGCTTACCAGCGCCTTTTCTTCCGGTGAGAAAGAGGGCTCCTATAACCGCTGCGAAATATCCAGAAAAAATGAATTTGGCCAGATGGCCGATAGCTATAATACCATGATCACCACCCTGGAAAATCAGTTTGTACTTTTGAAGGAAGAAAAAGACAAAAATGAATATACCTCTTTACATGATGAAATAACCGGTTTGCTTAACCGAACCGCTTTTGAAAAAGAAATTGCTCATCAAACCCTTCAAAATACTTCCTTCGGTATTCTTTATGTGGATGTGGATAATTTCAAGCAAATCAACTATGCCTTCGGACACCTTTGCGGAGATGCACTATTACGCGCCATCAGTAAGCGGTTGATGGAATCAGGTGCCTGCTTCGATCTTTGTGCACGCATCAGCGGTGATGAGTTTGTTTTATCGAAAGCCGGCACTTCCCAGGAAATGGTTGAGGCGGCTGCCACCTTACAGGAAGAACTAAGACATCCTTTTGTTATCAATGATTCTACCTTTTTTATTACGGTAAGTATCGGTATTTCACATTATCCCGATCATGGCATTACCAGCCATGACTTAATATCCAATGCGGATATTGCCATGTTCAGAATCAAAGACAGCGGCAAAAACTCCTACTGCTTATACGATTCAAAAATGCGCAATAACATTGACCGCCAAAACAGCATTAGCGAAGTATTAAGAAACTGCCTCAGTACCGATGAAATCTTCTTTATGTATCAGCCGGTCTATAATATTGAGGATAAAGAAATCATTGGTTTTGAAACACTTATGCGTATTAAAAGCAATAAAATGGGTCTCCTCAGCCCGCTTGAATTTATTCCGATTGCGGAAAACGATTATCTTTTGATGAACCAATTGGGAATGCTTTCTTTAAAATCTGCTTTTTGCTTTGCCGGAAGGCTTCATTCGGAACAGAATTTTAATGGTTTTGTGTCGGTTAATCTTTCTGCTGTACAACTGCAAAATCCTGACTTTATTTCCGAATTTGTTGCTTTGCTGGAGGAATATAAGCTTCCCGAAAACAGTATCCAGTTAGAAATCAAAGAAACCCTGCTGCTTCCCGAGTACCGCACAGCTTTTCAGAAGGTCCGATTGCTGCAGGAAAAAGGGGTCTTGATTGCCTTAGATAACTTTGACGGACAGATTTCTTCCATTAATCATTTTATGAGCTTTCCGCTTAACTCGGTAAAAATCGGTCCTTCCTTCTTCCAGGATATGGGCTCCGATGAACGCCTCACCAACATCAATAGTGCCGTTGCCGATTTGATTCATGGATTTGGCTTCCACATCATTGCCGAATGTGTCGAAACACCAGAGGAGTATCACTTCCTCAAGGCCCTTAAATACACCACCATGCAAGGCTTCTTCCTGTGCAAGCCGCTAATGGAAGAACATGCCATAAAAAAGCTCTCAGACAACACCTGGGACATTGAAGAAACTAATTAGAAAATCGCTTCGTGGCAGCACGAAGCGATTTTTTATATGATTTATTATGCTTTTGATAAGTATTCTTCCAACACATTTTGGAACTTCTCAATGTCGATAGGTTTCTCCAAGTGTCCATTCATGCCTTCCGCCAGACATTTTTCCACCTCATCGGACATAACATTGGCTGTCATGGCAAAAATCGGAACGTCCTTGTACGGCTTGCTGCTCTGTCTGATTGCCCTGGTGGCTTCATGCCCATCCATAATCGGCATCATAATATCCATCAAAATCAAATCAACTTTATTCTTTTCCAGAATTGATAATGCTTCTGCCCCATCTCTTGCAATAATCGGCTCAATATCAAAGTTCGAAAGAATACCGGATACAACCATTTGATTGATCTCATTGTCCTCGCAAAGCAGGATACGGGCATTGGGGAAGCGGTTATTGTGCATCTTAAGTACTGCTCTGGTTTCCGGAAAGACATTACATACTTTCTGTAAAAAAGTAGAAACTACATATGGCTTCTCAATAATATCCCTAAATCCCACTTCTTCCAGCAGCGCATCCGACAAAAGTCTCTTGGCATAGGCGGTAACCAGCAGCAGCTTGGTGTTTTCCGAAAGGGCATTAATTTTTTTAGCCAGTTCTATTCCGTTTTCTTCACCCAGACGATAGTCGATAATCATTACCGCAAAAGGTGCATTGTTTTCTACAGAGATCCTGACCAAATCTAACGCCTGCTCTGTATTCTGGGCCATTACCGAACTGATATTTACATTTTTTAAGATGGTTGACATGAAGGCCAGCGAATACTCATCATCATCTACCAACAAGATAGAACCAATATTTCCGTACTGATTTCCTACCGTTTCACGCATGAAATCCTGCATGGTCTTCTGGTTATTGGCCCGCTTAAAAGGAATCGTAACATAGAAGTCACTGCCTTCGCCGAGAGTGCTCTCGATGCGGATTTCACCGCTCATCATATCAATCAGACGCTTGGTAATGGACATCCCCAGACCGGTACCGGCTTTTTTAGTACTGCGGTGGAATTGCTCAAACGGCGCAAACAATTTTTCCGTCTGTTCATCCGTCATTCCCACGCCGGTATCCTGAATATGGAAGGTTAAGATTACCCTTTCTTCATCCTCGCTCTTTAACGAAACTCTAAGAATGATTCTGCCTTCATTGGTGTATTTCACCGAGTTATCCAATATGTTTTTCAGCACCTGCCACAACCTGGTTTTATCACCCATCAAATAGTAGGGTACATCCGGATGCATATCCAAAAGAATTTCCACCGGTTTATCATCTACCCTGTCCGTTGCTACCAGAAAAGCATTAACAATCGTTTCTTCCAGGTTAAATACATCCTCAACAAAGTCCATCTTCTCCGCTTCTATCTTAGAGAAATCCAGGATGTCATTGATTATGGACAGCAAGTTCTTCGCAGACGAGCATATCTTGCTGAAGAAATCAAAGTTCTCCAGGCTTTGCTCCTTCATTAGTGCCAATTGGGACAGTCCGATTATGGCGTTCATGGGGGTCCGGATTTCATGGCTCATATTAGCAAGAAACGTTCCCTTGAGGGCATTGGCTTCCCTTTCTTTATTTGCCGCTTCGGCCAGATACTGGGTCTGTTTCACCTCCGCCGTAATGTCCTGGGCAATCAACACAATACAGTGCTTTCCTAAGAAGATAATCTGATCGGCATATATTTTTAAATGCAAATCATTTTCGTACTCAAAAACTACCGTAGTTCCTTGCCAGCAAGCATAAAACCGCTCAATAATTAATGCTAAATCCAACCTGTCGGACTGTTCGGTCTCCGTATATCCGAAAATATCCATAAAAGCATCATTGGCATATTCCAGCCTGTTTTCATTACTGTCGATAATTCCCATAGCGGTAGGAAGCGCATCTAAAATAATCTTCAGATCCTTTTGTGAACGCTTCAAATTACTCCGTTGGATCTCTATCTCTTCAATATCCTGTGCATAAACTACTACTTTCTTTTGACCACCATATGTTATCCATGAATAATTTACCGAGAATTTATGCTGTTCTCCATTCTTCATTTTCAAGTATGTAATATCACCGCTCAGCAATCCCTGCCGTTCCAGAATTTTAGTATTTCTTTCATAAATACCGTTAGTCTTATATAGCTCGGATATGTTTTGGCCAAGCTCGACGGCCATTTCCCTTCGGGCAAATTCGTTCATCCTAAGCACTATGCCCTCTGTAACAATGAAGAAGGCAAAGGGTGCTTTTTCGGTCACATCATCAATAATTTTCTCTGCCCTTTTTAGCAGTTCCTGATTCGCTTCCAGCGGCTGTTTGGCTTTCTGAAGCTCTCTTTCACGCTGCTTTTTATTTACCGCTGCCAATCTATATAGCCCAAACCCCATAGCAAGTATCATCAATACCAAAACCAGGAATATCACCAAAATCATTTGAGTATTATTAAGCCATGTCTCCCACACAGGTACTTTCCGATTCAGTAAAATGGTGCCTTCCGGCAAAGTCCTTTTATCAAGGGAAAACCGGCTCAATGCCTCTTCATCAAACACCCAGTTATTTAATGCTTCCGATGCATATATACTGGGAATATCTCCTATCTGCTTGCCGTTTAATAATTCACGGGCAATGTTTCCCGCCGTTATTCCCTGATTAATGCTCATGGATACAAATCCACCCAGTGCTCCGGTTCCCATGTAGGAATCCATCAAAACAAAAATTGGAACATCTAATATCTCACTCAAATCCTGTATTACTATACTCTCATCATAAAAGACCCCATCCCGGTCAGTAACGAAGGTCCCCAGAAGAACTAAAGTATGTTCCTCCATATTGCTAAGCTTCTCTAAAATCTCTTGCTTAGTCATATTTTCGTTATATTCAATATCTACCTTAAGGGAAAGATTTTTTAATTGTGATTCAATATCTTTTTGCCAGATCCGGCCGGCATTGGTGTAGTCGTTAAGAATAAATATCTTTTCTGTGTCAGGATACATTCCCAACATTTCTTCCACTGTTGCCCGTACAGAAATGGATTCGGAACATCCTGCAAAATTAGCAGCAAAACCCTGCAGCATTTCCGGGGTATATCCATTTATACCACAAAAAACTACCGGCAAACCTTCAAAAAACTGATGATAGTTTTCTTTCACAAAATCCAGTGCATCATTATCCGAAACAATAACAATATCCGCCTGCTTTTCAATCAGCAGTGCCCGAATATCCCTTCGTATGCTATCCTTTTTCGCATAAAAGTTCTCCGTCCTTCTGGCATCCAGATTATACTGGAAAATTTCATAATCCTGATCGGTACCAAGCCCTTCAAGGATACCCCTGCTGATTCCTTCCTCCCATTTCATGTTTCCATGATAAGAAGATATATAAATAAGTACATCCTTATTATCATTCAGATTACCGCTGCGGATATCTTCGATCGTCCCATCAGCCTTTAAGTTTCTTATTTCCTGAGCCAGGGCCGGCACTAATTCCGCGTACTTTTTGTTCAAGTACATAAAACCATCTTTTTTTTCAACAATACCAGCCTGGGCAATCCCCTCCGGCAAAGTAATCTCGCCGTCTCCGGAGAACTGCATCACCGCTGCATCAGCTTCATTGCGAATCAGGGCATCCCACAAATCCGCATAATTGTTGGCCACAGCCAGCTCCGCCGCATACTCCCCGGCATGTTCTGCTATATAATTATTCTCCTTATAACCAACCAGCTTTAATCCCTCTAAGGATTCCCATGAATTGATGGCAGCCTTATGATCGTCTCTGATATAAGCGCGAAATTCAATCGTGCCACAGGCTTCCGGAACACAAATAAGGTTTGGATATTCCTCCTCCAAACCGGCATACTGCAAAGCAAGAAGCTCCATCCCGCCACTGTTGGTTTCCACTGCCATACTATTAAGAG
This sequence comes from Lachnospiraceae bacterium, assembly GCA_031556725.1. GTDB lineage: Bacteria > Bacillota > Clostridia > Lachnospirales > Lachnospiraceae > UBA935. Next base: position 24,734 of record JAVBSL010000019.1, read on the forward strand.
CATAGGAAGTGGTAGCAATCTGATAACCAAGATGATCCAGTGCTATATTTATAATTCGTTCGGTAGCGATTGTCTCCGTATCCGAAACCGCAACATTTATATTCGGCAGAGAATTAGCTGCATATGCTGCAACCGGTGAAGACCATAATATGGCTGTTAAAACACTAAAAAAAACTTTTCTTTTTAAATGCATGCTGACTCCTATTTTCGTATTTTAAAACGATTGCAGCAGTCTTAGGCAATGAAATACTAATCTTACCCGAAACTACCGGAAATTCTTTCTCTTCTGTCGTAAATCCATCCGCTGTGGTCAATATCAGTTGTTTCATGGTACTTTGCCGGGGAATCCCCAAGTGCCACACTGTTATTTCCTTGGTGATATCATGATCACCATTATTTACGAGGATTACCGATTGACTATCCCTTTTAAACCGGGCATAAGCAATCAGATTATACTCTCCCTCCAGGGCCTTAAGAGAGCCGGTTAAAAATTCTTCATTTTCCTTATGGATCCGAATCATTTCCTTGTGGAATGCAATCATTTCCTGATCTTCATGCCCCCAGGGATAAGTTCTGCGATTATCCGGATCGGTAAATCCGCACACACCCGCTTCGTCACCATAATAAATGGTGGGTGCGCCCGGCCAGGTCATCTGCATAACCACTGCCTCCCGCATCACAGCCTTATTAACACCTTCGTCTGCCGCGTGGGCACCCAGGGTATTGGTTCTCCCAACCTTTCGGTTGGTTCTTGTCAGGAATCGGGAATGGTCATGGTTAGAAAGCTCATTCATCGCTACCAACAGGGAGGGCATGGTAAAACTGGCTGTATGATGCCGCATAGCTCCCCAAAAGCTGTCTGCGTCCCCAACCAGATCGGGCCGGTAGTCATCGCTATGCTTTTGCATACCGGTCAGAAACCAGGTGATCGGTTCCATGAACGCATCGTAGTTCATAACTGTATCCCATTGATCACCCCGCAGCCATTCGGCGGAACTGCCGTAATGCTCTGCCAGCACGATGGCATCAGGATTGGCCCTTTTTACTGCCTTACGGAATTCCTTCCAGAAATAATGATTATACTCCGGCGAATGACCCAAATCAGCCGCTACATCCAGCCGCCAGCCATCCGCATTAAAGGGCGGTGACACCCACTTGGCCGCAATCTTCATAACATAGTCAAAAAGATCTCTGGAAGCCTCAAAGTTTAGCTTGGGCAAGGTGTCATGACCCCACCAGCCGTCATAAGTATTGTTGTAAGGCCAGGCATCCTGGCGGTGAAAATCAAAGTAATTGCGGTAAGGGCTGGCGGCATCCACATAAGCCCCCTTTTCATACCCTTCGGCATTTTCATAGATCCGCTCTTTATCCATCCACTTATTAAAGGAACCGCAATGATTAAAGACTCCGTCTAAGATCACCTTCATCCCTCTTTGATGCGCCTCTTCTACTACTTTGGCAAAAAACTGATTGCTGGCCTCTAAATTTTCCTTATTGGATATCCGGTTAATATACCTGGACGCAAAGCGGTTCTCATGCTGTTCAGGCCGCAGTAATTCACCGGTATCGTTTACAATCTTGCCAAAATGAGGATCGATATAGTCATAATCCTGAATGTCATATTTATGGTTGGAGGGTGATACAAATAAAGGATTAAAGTAAATAACATCAATACCCAAGTCCTGCAGGTAATCCATTTTGTCTATTACACCCTGTAAGTCACCGCCGTAAAATTCCCGCACACCCATAACCGCCGGATACTTATCCCAGTCCTCCACTCTGACGGTCTTATCATTAATATATTCATATTCGTTGGATAATACATCATTTTCGTGGTCCCCATTATAAAAGCGATCCACATAAATCTGATACATCACCGCCCCTTTGGCCCAATCAGGTGTCTTGAATCCCGGAATAATCCGCATCATATATTGTGCCTGGATATCTCTGGATACCCCACGCATGTCATAGTAGCAAATAATCTTGCCTGCCTGTATTTCAAAATAATATGAATATTCTTCATTTTCCAATTGCACTTCATGTTCATAATAATCAAACATATCATCTGATTTTGTTTTAATCATCAAAAGCTTTTCCGAGCCGTTTACCAGATAAATTCTGTCAACATTGTCCCGCTCTGTGCGGAAGCGGATTGTAACCTGGCCATAGGCATTAGGCTCCATGGGTGACACATAATCATCAGTCATATCGCTGAATAATGCTCTTCTATTAAAAAGCGGCCGCATGGTGGAAATGTACTGATTGTTCTGCTCCGCCCTTATTCTTTTCCCAAAATTCATAAAATCTGCTCTCCAATAACAAGATTTAATTATACCTTTCTATTTTATCCTATATATTGTATATAATCAACATAAAAAGGTATTTTTACAGCTTTTTACAGTAAAAAGGACAGTACACGTACTGTCCTTTTTAGAGAAGGTATTTCTTTCTTATGGGGTATAGCAAAAAACTATATAATGTATTGGGGGGTACACTTAGATAATAGCACAGCCCCCTTTCTGCGTAAACACCCAGAATTCACAAATATTACAAAAACCTTCTGTTATTTTTGTAAATTTTGCACAATCACTCCTTAAAGAAGTCCTCTGCAGCCGCTTTCACCTCATATAATCCTTCAAACTCTTCTCTTGATATTCTTTCTTTTTCCAGCAGCAGAGCAGCACATTTATCCAAGATATCCATCCGCTTCACAATAATTTCTTTGGCTTTCTGATAGCAGTCATCAATAATATTCTTAACTTCCCGATCGATTTCACCGGCCATCTCTTCACTATATGTTTTCGTATGGGCCAGATCCCGGCCGATGAAAACTTCATTTTCATCACTGCCGTAATTAATGGTACCGATATTATCTGACATACCAAACTTAGTAACCATACTTCTGGCCGCCTGTGTAGCCTTTTTAATATCGCTGGAAGCTCCGGTGGTAATATCATCCAGCACCAGTTCTTCGGCAATCCGCCCGCCCAGTGATACCATAATATCCTGCTGCATCTTACCCTTGGTCATAAACATATCGTCCCGTTCAGGCAGCGGCATGGTATATCCGGCCGCGCCCAATCCGTTAGGAATGATCGATACGATATGGACAGGACCCACATCGGGCAATTCATGGAACAAAATAGCATGACCGGCTTCGTGATAGGCCGTAATCCGTTTTTCCTTATCACTGATCACACGGCTTTTCTTTTCCCCGCCGATGCCCACTTTGATAAAGGCCTGTTTTACATCTTCCTGTACGACATAATTACGATCAGATTTGGCGGCAATAATAGCTGCTTCATTTAACAGATTTTCCAAGTCCGCACCGGTAAATCCGGCTGTAGTCTGGGCAATCTGCTTTAAGTCAACATCTTCCCCTAAGGGTTTGTTCTTGGCATGTATCTTTAAGATATCTTCCCTGCCGCCTACATCGGGCCGGTTTACGCTAATCTTACGGTCAAAACGGCCGGGACGAAGAATGGCCGGATCCAGGATATCTACCCGGTTAGTTGCTGCCAATACGATGATTCCTTCATTTACACCGAAGCCATCCATTTCCACCAATAACTGATTCAGAGTCTGCTCCCGCTCATCATGGCCGCCTCCCATACCGGTTCCCCGGCGTCTGGCCACGGCATCAATTTCATCAATAAAAATAATACAGGGGGAATGCTTCTTGGCTTCCTCGAATAAATCCCGCACCCGGGAAGCACCCACACCCACAAACATCTCCACAAAGTCCGAACCGGAAATGGTAAAGAACGGAACTCCCGCTTCACCGGCAATGGCTTTGGCAAGCAACGTTTTACCGGTACCGGGGGCACCTTCTAACAGGATGCCTTTGGGAATCCGGGCTCCCAGCTTGGCAAATTTCGCCGGCTCCTTTAAAAATTCTACGATCTCTTCCAGATCTTCTTTTTCTTCCTTTAATCCGGCTACATCTTTCAAGGTAATCTGCCCGTTTCCGTTAGACAGACGGGCCCGGCTCTTACCGAAATTCATCATCCGGTTTCCGCTGCCGGCATTCTGGTTATTCATCATCACAAAGAAAAATACCATCACGATAACCGCCAGTAAAACCGGAAAGACACTGGTTAAAAACCAATTATCCCCGGGCACCTTCATAACCTCGGGATCAATATTGTGCTCTAACAGCAGCTGTTCAATCTCCTGAACATCGGTTACGTACATAATCTTTCTTTGTCCGTCCTTTAAGTCCACCTTTATTTCACCGGTAGGCGTCTGCTGATAGGGCTGAATATAAACCTTAACCACCTCTGATTTAGTAAGTGATGCCACCAGATCTCCTCTGGTAAATTCACTTTCCCGGGTATTCTGCGTACCGATCCAGGCAGCAAGCATCAGTAAGCCCAATATTAAAAAAAAGTATAAATTAAAATTTTTATTACTCTTCACTTCAAGCTCCTATCCATCTGCAGTTCTGCAAATTATTCTCCTAATTCTACTACGCCGATATAGGGAAGATTCCTATACCGCTGATCATAATCCAAACCATATCCTACAACGAATTTATCGGGAATCTGAAATCCTGTATAATCTACCTTCACATCCACAACTCTCCGCTCCGGTTTATCTAAAAGGGTACACAGGCGCAAGCTGGCTGGCTTACGGTCATTCAGCATATCCAGTAAATAACTGAGGGTCCTTCCCGAATCCACGATATCCTCTACTACAATTACATCCTTGCCTTCCAGGGGTTCATCCAGATCTTTTACGATCCTTACGACACCGCTGGACTGGGTTTCTCCGCCATAACTGGAAACCGACATAAAATCAAGAGACACCGGGATGGTAATTCTTTTGGCCAGTTCACACATAAAAAAGCTGCCGCCTTTTAATACGCATACCAAATGTACCTGCTTTCCGGCATAATCCTTACTGATCTGTTCGCCAATCTGTTGAATTTTGGCATCTACTTCTTCTTCGGTCAACATTACACTTACTTTTTCACTCATTTGTATTTTCTCCTTCTATCTTTAGCTCTAAAATTACTCTGGTCTGTTCCGTGACTTTATAGTACTCACTGATCCGGTATCCCGGAATCCATATAATATGCGAACCATCCGCCAGTACATACATCTGCTCTCTGTCCTCTCTGGGTATCTTCTCATTTATCATATATTCCTTAAGGGTTTTCCGGTTTCCCGCCTGATTTATAATTAAATAGTCATCTTGTTGTCTGGTTCGGAAAACGGCAGACGTTGTTATTTTATCATAATCAAACCATTTCGTATATGTTTTTTGCGGAATTCTTTCACTTTTCTGATATGGAAATACTCTAACCTTAAGGATTCCCATATTCGGAATAAATAGACTTCCGGAATCAGCTACTGTGAAAACTTCACTGTTCTTTTCGTCATCTGATGCTGCTTTGATAATGATCTTTTCATATCTTCTCATTCCGCACAGACCATATGGCAAGTGGATCTCTCTGTTTCCTTCACCCCAGGCAATATCCATCAGCCCTTTGATATGAGCAGTGGTAATGTCCTTCCTTCCCGGAATCACTTGCTCCAGCGCAAAAAGGAAAATCCTTTTCTGAATGAGCGGCTCCTGTTTCAGGAGCTTTTGCCGGTCGATTTCTATTTGGCCGAGCATCCTGCTCACGCACTGATCAGCGACTGCTTTGGCCTGTTTCCCGATATATTCCTCCGCTTCCCAAACGGCATCCGCCGTCCCCGCCATATGAGCTGACGCCTGTGGGTTAATCTCCGCCGCACAGGTAAGAATATGGTGGCGGATACGATTTCTGGTATAGTCATCTTCCAGGTTGCTGCTATCGATACAATAAGGAATATCTCTGCTTTCCAAATAATCTTCGATTTCGCTTCTGTCTATCCCCAGAAGCGGACGGATGATATCCTCTCTTACCGGCCGGATACCCGTCATTCCGCTTAAGCCGCTGCCCCGGAACAGATTAAAAAGCATTGTCTCCGCCCGATCATTCAGGTTATGGGCTACCGCAATTTTTCCCGGCTTACCCCCATTTTGTCCCAGCACCTCCTGAAAGCACCGATATCGGAAATTTCTTCCCGCTTCTTCCTCTGAAGTCCCCTGTTCCTTTGCCAGTTTCCTGATGTCTGTTTCATATAAACAGTATGTTACTCCCTGTTCCTTACACAGTTTCTGCACATATGCGGCATCCTCGCCGGCCTCCGGACGGATACCGTGATTCACGTGAACCACCGTCAAAGTAAACGGAATTTCCTTTTGCAATTCTAAAAGCACAAAAAGAAGGCAGACAGAATCTGCTCCTCCGGACACACCGGCAACCACCACGTCGCCGGGTGCAAGCATATGATATTTTTCTACATAAGCCTTGATTTTTTTCAACATACCTATACTATATCCGATACTAATCCAAAAATCAATGCGCTTCCTTCTCCCAAATACCAATCACCAGAACAGTCATATCATCTCTTATTTTGCCTTTGCTTTGATGAATACAGAAATTCAAAAGGGCATTAGCGATTTCTCCGGGATTTTTTAAATCGGTTCCGCCGATGAGCTCCGACATCATATCTTCCCCCATGCCCTGGGACAGGGCATCCAGTATACCATCCGAAACCATCACAATATAGTCCCCGTCTACCAGACGCCTTTTTACAACTTCCATATCCGGCCGGTTAAAAATTCCCAGGGGCAGATTTCCTGCCGAAATCCGGTCTACCATATGTTCCCGCTTGATATAGGCACTGGCCGAACCGATCTTAACAAACTCACAATAACCGGTATACAAATCTATTTTGCACAAATCCAGGGTAGACATATTGCCGGCTTCGGAGCTGGCTAAAAGGACACTGTTTATCATTTGCACGGCCACTTCCTTCTGAAATCCCGCTTCCAGGAATTTTTGCATTAATTCGACAATCAGGGCACTGTCCCGGCATGCTTTTTCACCCGAGCCCATACCGTCAGATAATACTACCGTCAGATTTCCCGGATCGGTTTCAAATATGGAATAATTGTCACCGGATATTTTCTCGGTTTCCTTTACCGCTTTGGCCACTCCCGTCAGCACATGAAAGCGAGCCGCTTCCACATAGTAGAAGGTTTTCCATTCCTGGCTGACAAAAAAAGGATTGTTAATGGCCGGTACCATGACATCATTGGTCAGTACCGAGACAATGTCACCTATTTCTTCCACACTGATGGCATTGCTGGCCTTGATACTTCGCAAAACCAGCGACAGTTCTATATATCCCTCTTCGTTTTCCAATATGTAGATATCTTTTACCTGAACCCCGACTTCTTTTAAGGCATGGGAGATCTGCTTATAACGTCTTTCCCCCATGGGCACGAAACGTCTTGATTCATCCGCCACCTTAGCCATAATCTGGGCCATTTCCTGCAGATGCTCAGCCATAATCCCTTTATTTTCCTGCATTCTTCTTTGCCACAAAACGTCTTTTCGATCTTCACCCTCGGGCAATATAATCTCCTGGTCTTCCTGCTTGTCCACATCCCCGAAGGTACTGGCCAATTCCCGGATAGAGTCGGCATACATCAGCAGCTTACGCCTTCCATATTCGGGTAATATATTTTCAAACGATTCTTTTTGACGCATAAAAACTCCTCCTGATTCTGCCCCGCTCAATTTTTAAGTTCAAGCTTCGCGGGAGTTATTATACAAAATCCGCCGGATTTTTTATGTCAAAACAAGGAGGCTTGTCCTGAAAACTTTCCGACAAAAAATGCAGAAAGCCTTTTGCCTTCTGCATCATTATTTTAATCTTCCTGCCTGAAAATAATCTCTCCTTCATAAACCAGTCCAAGTTTTTTTCGTGCCATTTCTTCCATATATTTTTTGGTATGGGTGTATTTTTCCTGTTCCTCAATTTCCTTTTGCCGCTCTTCTTCCACTGCAATCTGTTCCATCAAAGCCTGTTCCTTTTGTTCGTAAAAGGCTTTCTTCTCTTTTAAGGAAACGCTGCCCACGGCAACTACAACCAACAGCATCACCACTACCGTTGCTGCCAGAAACATACTGAATCTATTCTGACGCTTTTTGCGGTACGCCACCCTTCTTGCCATTGCCGCTCTCCCTCTTCTTTTTTTGTTTACATAATATTATTTTAATAAGTTTTAACTGAACCGTCAACTTCTTTTTAATAAATTTAAACAGATTGTAAACTTTTCGCCTTATAAAAGCAATAAATTTGAATAATTTTTTACCGATAAAAATAATCGGTTTCAAAATCAAAGCAATAATCTTACATATAATATGAAAAACCTTGAGAATACAAGTCGATACAAAATCCACAAAAAACGAACTGAACAGCTTTTTATATACCAGCATTCCGATTGCCGCTCCAAAAACAGCAAACCACCGCAAAACTCCGTTATTTTCCCGGTAGAGCATATAAAAAACCCCAAGCGCACAAGCAATCCAAAAAAACATATCCTCCATCGAAATCATAAATATATTATGGCGGATACTGCGCCTGAAAATCAGGAACCAATCATATACGAAGGTAATCACTACCCCTAGCAGAAATGAATGAAGAAAAAAATTCACTTCAAATAAAATATCCTGACTCATGCTTCACCTACTTAAACAATTTTGATAACAGTGATTCTCCTTTTGCCGTGTATCCGGCTGTCTCCGAATAAGTAAAGCTGTCAAATTTGCCGTCGATGTCAACTTCTCCTTTTTCCAAAGTCAACCGGCTGACATGCAGTTCGCTTCCTTTTATCATTAACATGCCTTGATCTGTCTCCAAAATAATTTCACTGACATCAAAAGACAACACATCTTTGATTCCGTTGATGGTACATGTCCTTCGGTTGGTAAGCATCAGTTTATGTGTACGCTGTTTTACGCTGTTAAGATCCTCCATAACAAAAGCCCCCTATTCATTCTTCTATAAAAGAGTATATTAGGGAACTTTCCGTTTTATGACTATGTCCGATTCATTTTACAAGTACCGAAACAGTTCTTTGGCCTCATCCTTCTTTACCGTTTCCTGTACATCCAGTACTTCGACTTTTACCTCTTTATTGCCAAACTGGATGGTAATGATATCCCCGGCTTTTACATTGGAAGATGCCTTGGCCGGTTTATCGTTGATCATCACCCGCCCGGCATCGCAGGCTTCATTAGCAATGGTTCTTCTTTTAATCAGTCTGGAAACCTTTAAATATTTGTCTAATCGCATAGTCTTCACCTCACTTAGTAAAAAGAACCTGTCCAAAGACAGGTTCTCGTGGATAATCATTAAAATTAGTTAATCATATCCTTTAAAGCTTTACCAGCTTTAAATTTAGGAGCTTTAGAAGCAGCAATATTCATAACTGCACCGGTCTGAGGATTTCTACCTTCTCTGGCTGCTCTCTTGGAAACTTCAAATGTTCCGAATCCAACTAATTGAACTTTTTCATCTTTCTTTAATTCTTCTGCTACTACATCTGTAAAAGCTTTTAAAGCTTTCTCTGCGTCTTTTTTGGATAATCCAGCCTGTTCAGCCATAGCTGCAACTAATTCCGTTTTGTTCATTTCGAACTCCTCCTCTAATCTGAGTTTATTTTAGATGTTTCTCTTTTAAAACGTCTATAAATATATATATCTTCT
>JAVBSL010000016.1:0-93239 GCA_031556725.1 Lachnospiraceae bacterium
CCACATGCTCTGCAATGTTCCATTTTTGTTCTATTAAGCCATATCTCATTTATTTCTGCACCCGCGTTATTTAGTCCCTTCATGAACTGGTTGACCGCGGTGTTCGTTAATCCATCTTTATTTGGACTTGACCATACAACTGCTATCTTCATAATTTTTAGCTATCTCCTTAAGGTAAGAATTTTCCAGAAGAAAGATATAACTTATACCATTCTTCATGAGTTAAATCGATTTTGCATGCCTCTGCCATTTCGGTAAGATGTACTGGATTCATAGTTCCTGCAATTACCTGCATCTTAGCTGGATGTCTAAGAATCCACGCAATGGCGATAGCTGCTTTTGTAACACCATACTGTTCAGCTAACTCTAAAAGAACCTTGTTCATCTCTGGAAAATCAGGGTTATCGATAAACATACCCTTAAACATTCCATGCTGAAGGGGAGACCATGCCTGAATAGTAATATCATTTAGACGACAGTAATCAAGAGCACCTCCATCACGCATAATTGACATATCTGTGGTTTTGTTATTCATATATAAGCCCTGATCAATCAGCTGTGACTGCTCTAAAGAAAGCTGTAACTGGTTAATCTTAAGAGGCTGTTTTACATATTTCTTCAACAATTCAATCTGCATAGGCAGTGTATTGCTGACCCCAAAATGGCGAACCTTTCCCGCGGCTTCAAGCTCATCAAAGGCTTCTGCAATCTGTTCTGGGTCATATAACAAATCAGGTCTGTGTAATAGCAGAACATCTAGGTATTCCATTTTTAATCTCTTAAGGATTCCATCGACACTTTCAATAATATTTGACTTTCTCCAGTCGAAAATCTGCTGGTCAAACTTAAGACCACATTTTGACTGAATAATTAAGTCTTCACGCTTTACGCCTGTAAGAGCAATGGCATCACCGAATCTTGTTTCTGCATCACCGCCACCATAACATGTGGCGTGATCTATGAAGTTAATACCTAAATCATAGGCTGTCTGAATCATATTTGCTGCCTCTTCTACTGAAAGTGATGGCATGCGCATACAGCCAAGTATAAGTCTGGATACATTTTCTGGTCCATTCGCGATATTTATTTTTTGCATCTTATTAGCTCCCTTCCTTCACTAAACCATCAATTTATAAATTGCTTCTACATCTTTTTGTTCAAGTGACACAAATCCACCTATTTTTCCGCCTTCATTTCCTTTTCCGTAACAGCAGGTGTATGCCAGCTTCTCAATATCTTCTTCCTTTGCCCCAAGTTCCGCAAAATTCTTAGGCATTCCAATAGAAATCAAGAAGCTTCTAAGTGCCTCAATTCCTTCCTTGGCGGTAACTTCAGGGTGAGCAAAATCCATCTGGCATCCCCATACTCTAACTGCAATCTGTGCAAACCTCATAACATCATGAGACATATTATAAGTAAAGACAGCCGGCATTGTTACCGCAAGACCTGCTCCATGAGCACAATCATACAATGCGGATAATTCGTGTTCTATCTGATGGCTGGTCCAGTCCTGAGAACGGCCAACACCAACAATATTATTATGAGCAACCATTCCAGCCCACATAATGTTTGCTCTGGCTTCATAATCTTCAAGATTAGCCATAACCTTAGGAGCCTCCGTCTTCATGGTAAGGATGAGTGACTCGATCAGGCGATCTGTAACTTCAACATCTTTAGAGTTTGTAAGGTAACGCTCATACAAATGAGCAACAATATCGGTAATACCACACGCTGTCTGGTATGCCGGAAGCGTTTCTGTAAGAGCAGGATTTAAAATGGAAAATTTAGGACGGATCGCATCTCCTGACGCACCTCTCTTAATCATTCCATCCTCATGGGTGATAACTGAATCAGGTGAACCTTCAGAACCTGCTGCTGCAATTGTAAGGATTGTACCTACAGGAAGTGCCTCTTCGATTCTTTTCCCCTGATAAAAGTCCCAGAAATCTCCGTCATATACTACACCGGCAGCAATTGCCTTAGCCGAATCTATTGTGCTTCCGCCACCAACTGCAAGAATAAAATCGACTTTCTTATTTTTACAAAGTTCAATTCCTTCATAAACAAGACCACTTCTTGGATTCGGCATAGCACCACCCAGCTCAACAAATTCAATGTCAGTCTTCTTAAGAGACTCCTTTACTCTATCAAGTAATCCGGAGCGTACTACAGAGCCGCCACCGTAATGAATCAATACCTTGCTGCCACCAAATCTCTTTACCAACTCCCCGCAATCACCCTCGCGATCCTTTCCGAATGCAAAAAATGTAGGTGAATAAAAATTAAAATTTTCCATTGTGAACCTCCCTGGTTTTTAGTATAATAAGTATATTATAAAACTTGAAGTTGACTTTAAGTCAAGCTTTTTGGGAGGAATTTGGAGGAATTATGTCCTATACAATTACTGAATTATCAAAAATGTTTTATTTACCAGCATCGACAATTCGTTATTATGAAAAAATCGGGTTACTTGAAAATGTAGAGCATATAAATTCATATCGCAGAGTCTATGACGAATCACATGTTGATCGCTTGACTGCCATAGAATGCTTCAAAAAAGCTCTTCTTCCTTTAGCTGAAATAAGAGCTTTTTTCACATATGAAAAAGATATGGTAGCCAATCATGAGAAAATATTAGATATGATGAAAACTCAGGAAGAAAAAACTTTAGAAACCATGAAGGATTTAGAAGCAGGACTTACACATCTGCAAAAAAAGATTCGTTACTACAGCTTGATTAATGAAGCAATCAAAAATGATTCCCCATTACCAAACTGGAACGATTTATAATTAATGATTTCAGCCATTATTTTCAAGATGGCTTAACTTCATCGCTTGATCGGATGCGGTGAAGTAAAGTGGCTTTAATAGGGAGTCGGTGAAGTAATGTAGCTAAAGCTAGGGCTCGAAAGTAAAGTTGCTATGGAAATTTGGGAAATATCTGCCGCACCGTAAAGAATTATAAGGAATCTATAATTGCCTTGCGCTTTTCTACAAAATCAGAGTTTTTTGATATCTCCATAAACTTGAAGTTGTCTTAGACGTACTTTACAATTTCTTCTATCTGCTTTCTCTGATTATGCATTGGATTACCGCTATAATCATCCGCTGCATATCCTAATGGTATAAATGCAACAGGAAGAACACTTTCAGGTAATTCGAAGATATCTCTCACGCCCTCTTGATCAACAATACCTGCCCAGATACTGCCAACCCCTACGTCTGTTGCTGCTAGAAGAATATGAGTTGCTACAATAGCAGCATCGGCCTCGTAACCATTATATCCTTGCCACTCCCAAGCTTCACTTTTATCTGCAGCCACTAATAGTGCTATTGGTGCGCCATACCTTGATGGTGTCATCTGATCCATTTTATGTAGTGCTTCCGTGCTCTTCAGTACATATACACGCTGTGGTTGTTTGTTTGCTCCCGTTGGAGCAAGTCGCGCTGCTTCTAAAATCAAATCCAGTTTTTCCTGTTCAACAGGAATATCTTTAAATTTTCTAATTGCTTCTCTTTTTCTGATTACTTCCTTAAATTCCATAGTTAATCTCCTTTTAAATAATTGATTTTCCTAATTCATATGCCTTTATGATTGGTTCCTCACCCATATCATGTCTTGCAAATATTGAATTGCCAATGCCATGCACTACACCGTGGCTTTCCCACCCGCAATATTCTTGAAAGCCATTATACCACGCCAGTGTCTGAGATATGTTTGGTGATGCAGATGTAACAAGAAATACACTCCCTTTTGCAAGTGTTTCTAGATGATTTTTCGGCTATTCTCTAATGCAAAGATTCTATCAGTTACAGTTTTAAGCTGGCCGCTAACTCCCCACCTATAAACGGGTGAAGCAAAAACGATAATATCTGCGTCTAACCATTGAGGATAGATTTCATCCATATCATCATGATGAACGCATGGCTTTATGCTGTTCTCATCTGCTTTGGCACACCCTTGGCAGTCAATACAACCTTTAATATTCATATCTTGAATATTAAACTCTTTTACAAGGTTCTCACTGCTCTTGGCACCATCTCGGAAAGCATTAATTAAGCTGGCTGTACTTCCATTTTTTTTGCCTGCTCCATTTAGAATAATAATTTTTTTCATATCATCTCCTAATTGTTAGTTGTATTTCATAAATTGATGTGATATTATAGTTTAAAAATATATCACAGTTCAATTTTATATCGTTAAAAACAATCTTACAAGTACGATTATGAAAAATACCTAGTATCATGAAACATACCACAAAGGAGAATTCTATGGAAAATACTCAAAATAATAATGTCTGTCCTTGTGTAATAGCACAACGTCTTATCCAAGGAAAATGGGCAATTCTAATCATGAATTACTTAAGCGAAGGCCCAATACGATTTAATGAGTTGCAACGTAAAATGCCTAAAATGACTCATGCAACTCTGTCAAATCAGCTAAAACAGCTCGAATCTGAAGGATTAATTATCCGAACTGAATATGCTCAAATACCTCCTAAAGTGGAATACCATCTTAGTGATATCGGCAAGGAATTCAAACCTGTGCTAGAGAGTTTTACTATATGGGGACAAAAGTACATTGAATTTATGAATAATTCAAAAAATATATCAATTGAAAACGAATAAAATGTCTTTCATTACAAAAAACTAGCCATTTCTACTTTTGGCTAGTTTTCTCTTGAATTACTCATCATATGCTAATTTTGATTTAATAAACGCTACATCCATTAACTCTACAAATTCTGATTTGATTAATTATATCATTATTAAGCCCAAAAATATAGCTTCATATATACTCCGGAAATTCTGCTTGTTTTTCACAAAGGGCGGTTAGTGCGTCAATACTTTGCCTTTTTTTCCATTTTTCAACCAAAATCCCAGTAATTCCAAGGGCTGTGAAGCATTCTAAAATAAAGGGCAATTAAATAGTCTAAACACCTAAAATAAGGGAGTGCAGTGCGTCAATATAACTCCAAAGCAGAAAAAACGGTTTGTGAAATCTTCACAAACCATTTTTATTACAATTTTATTCAATTGCTTTTCATTCTTCTAAATAATTATCATTCACAAAACAACGCATATTTAAGGCTTTTCGACACCTCAAATGCTTATTCGTTCATCTTGGCAAGTTTAGCTGCCTGGTTGAATGCGATGAAGTTAAAGTGGCTATACATAAAAACGGTGAAGTAAAGTGGCTTTAATAGGGAGTCGGTGAAGTAAAGTTGCTATGGCTAGGTCTCGAAAGTAAAGTTGCTATGGAAATTTTGGAAATACCTACAACACCGCAAGAAATTATAAGGAATCTATAATTGTCTTTACTTTTGCACCAAAGCTTAAGCTCATTAGGTAAACCTAATGGTTTGAACTTTATCTCATAACTTGATAAAATGACCATGGTTTAATACCATGAATCCCAGAGGTTCTTGCTCGCCAACGGCAACATTAATACCAATTTCCGAAACCAAGAATCCATAATATAAAATATGCAAATGCATATAGTAGACAAAAAAATCCGGGAATTATAATAAAACCTATACCAAAAAATCTAGTTTTTTTGTTCCTAATCATTAAAAGTGAAATAGTAACGGCTATTATCAGCGTAATAATATATACCCTCTCAGCGTCCCCGCCACTTACCAAAAGCTCATAAGGTAAATTTCTCCATATAATTGAGCTTAATATTCCCGCAAAAAAATATAATATTTTTTTTAATATACCTATCAAAAAATTTATTTTCTCTTTCATTTTATTATCCTTTCCTGTTAATGCTAGGCACCTCTTCAAAACTAAAATATCATGAATAAGATTGATTGTCAACAAATATTTATCGTATGTCGATAAATATTTGTTGTTTTCATCCCCCAAAAGACAACAAAGGAAAAGACAACAAAGCAAGCGCAAATTTCCAGTCTGAAATTTACGCTTGCTTTTTGGTATTATCTAAACTATATAGTTAGCACCTATATCTGTGATTCCACCGATGATTCCGCACATTACCATAACTATATATAATTTCATTAGTTCTTTTGGGCGAACAATTCAATTTAAGAATATATGCATTAAGAGTCCAATCAAAAAGCAAACTGCCACTGTAATAGCAGCACTCCCAATAACCAGTAAAATTTTTTGATATGGACGTTTGCCAATTTCGACCTGTTTATTGAGTTCATCTAATTTCTTGCCCTCAGAAAAAGCAACAATCTCTTTGTAGGTCTGTATATCATTTTCATTTTTAAATTTTTCAACCTTTAATGCCCAGAACATTGTAACGACAAATATGACACCGAATGGTATCAAAGCATATTTGTCAAGCCACACAAATAGTGGTACTGCTGACAAAATCATAATCGCAAAATGAATGTTCAAAATTTTTCCATAGTAATTGAGTTTTTTTACTTCCTGCTCGTTAATCATTTCTTTCATTCCTGTTATATCTCCTTTAATTAGTTGGTCGAGAGATACTTTAAATAATGAGCCGAGAAGCAACAGGCTATGAATATCTGGATAGCTTTTTCCATTCTCCCAATTTGAAATTGTCTGTCTTGTTACATACACCTTTTCAGCCAATTCCTCTTGGGATAAATTCATATCCGTTCGGTATTTTTTAATATGTGCATTCAGCTCCATAAGACTTACTCCTTTCACAAGTGATTTATTCTCTTGACCTGCTCTGAGAATAATGGCTTTTTCATTTTCTGTCTATCAAACCTGTTTTACTTTGCCGAAAACATAGTGTCAAAAGTATTTGACACCCAAAAAAACACTGAAAACAATTGGATTTTCGTTTGTAACTAAATATCTCTATTAATTCTGATTGGATTAATTATATCATTGTTAAGCCAAAAAATATAGCTTCATATATACTCCGGAAATTCTACTTGTTTTTCACAAAGGGCGGTTAGTGCGTCAATACTTTGTCTTTTTTTCCATTTTTCAACCAAAAAGCCAGTATTTTCAAGGGCTGTGAAGCATTCTAAGAAAAAGGGCGGTTAAATAGTCTAAACACCCTAAATAAGGGAGTGCAGTGCGTCAATAACACCTAAAAACAGAAAAAACGGTCTGTGAAATTTTCACAAACCATTTTTATTACAACATTATTCAATTGCTTTTCATTCTTCTAAAAAAATATCATTCAAAAAAACAACGCATATTCAAGGCTTTTCGGCACCTCAAATGCCTATTCGTTCATCTTAGACAACTTTAAAGCTTGGTCCGCTGCAATAAGACTGTCAATAATTTCCTCAATATCTCCATCCATCACCGCATCCAGCCTATGCAGGGTCAGCTTAATCCGATGATCGGTAACTCTTCCCTGGGGAAAGTTATAAGTCCTGATCTTCTCCGAACGGTCACCTGTTCCCACTTGACTCTTCCTTAACTGCGCTTCAGCGTCATGTTGCTTTTCCTGTTCCAATTCATATAGCTTGGCACGAAGTACTCTTAGTGCTTTATCTTTGTTCTTCAACTGACTCTTTTCATCCTGGCAGGAAATCACGATTCCGGTGGGAATATGGGTCAAACGTACTGCCGAGTCGGTGGTGTTAACACTTTGCCCGCCGTTTCCCGAAGATCTAAACACATCAAATTTGCAGTCATTCATGTCAATATCTACTTCTACTTCTTCGATTTCCGGCATGATTGCCACGGTAATCGTGGAGGTGTGAATCCGGCCACCCGATTCTGTTTCCGGCACACGTTGTACCCGGTGCACACCACTTTCATATTTCAAGCGGGAATATGCTCCCTGTCCATTAATCATAAAACTGACATCCTTCACACCACCGATACCAATCTCGTCCATATTCATGGTTTCCACTTTCCAGCGCTTGCCTTCAGCATACTTCACATATACACGATACATTTCAGCTGCAAAAAGAGCAGCTTCATCACCGCCTGCACCGGCACGGATTTCCACAATAACGTTTTTCTCGTCATTGGGGTCCTTGGGCAAAAGCAAAATCTTCATTTCATTTTCCAGTTCTTCAATACGCTTCTTTGCTTCATTCAATTCTTCCTTAAGCATTCCACGCATATCTTCATCAGATTCTTCCTCCAGCATGGCGATGGAATCTTCTACGTCCTGATTGCACTTTTTATACTCTTTATAAGCTTCTACAAGGGGAGTCAAATCACTCTGTTCCTTCATCAGGGAACGAAAACGCTCCTGATTACCGGTCACTGTGGGTTCGTTTAACTCACCCATTATTTCTTCAAATCTAATCAATAAATCTTCTAATCTGTCAAACACCTTTCGTTCCTCCATATATACCGAACACTACCCGATCTAATCCAGCCAGGTCTTTTACGACCTCTACTTCCTTAAAGCCACTCACTGTCATCAGTTCGCAAACGGCCTCTGCCTGGTCATATCCAATCTCTAAAAATAACATTCCGCCGGAATACAGATAATCTGCTGCTCCTGCAATAATCCGCCGGTAAAAGAAAAGTCCATCCACATCTCCATCCAATGCCTGCCGGGGTTCATAATCCCTGACTTCCTCTGACAGCGTTTCAATTACAGAAGATGCAATATAAGGAGGATTGGAAACAATAATATCATACTTCTCCGATACTGCTGCAAATAAATCGCTTTCCACAAATTCGGCATCTACCTGCTGACATTTCGCATTTTCTGCCGCCACAGCCAAAGCTTCCTTAGAAATATCAACACCGGTTCCCTTGCAATAATTAGAATATTTCAGCAAGCTTAATAAGATACATCCCGAACCGGTACACATATCCAGTATCGACTGTCCATCATGGAGATACTTTAATACCTCCTCCACCAGAATCTCTGTATCCTGCCTGGGAATCAGCACATGAGGATTCACCTTAAAATTAAGCCCCATAAACTCCTGATAACCTAAAATATACTGAAGCGGTTTACGTGTCCGGCGTTGACCAATAAGGTTTACATAACTTTCTCGCTTCTCTGCCTCAATTACTCTCTCACCATGGACCAGTAAATCATGCTTAACCGTATGACAGACCGCTTCCAAAAGCAACCTGGCATCCAATTCAGCTTCTTCTATCCGGACAGCTTCCAACTGTTCCCTGCCCCATTCATAAAGTTCCCTGTAATTCATCGGTTAATCCGCTTCCTCGGTTACTGAATCCGCCTCGGTTTCCTGATCGGCTTCGTCATTAAGCCATGTTTCATCCACATCATACCCAAAGGTTTCCTTCTGGTATGCTTTCCAGTCAAACACCGCTTCCACTGCCTTCATGGCCACTTCTACCATCTGTTCGTCCGGTTCCTTGGTGGTCAGTCTTTGAATCAACATCCCCGGTGCCGACAATATTTTCACAATAATATTATCACTTCTTCCTGCCCAGCGGATAATTTCATAGGAAATCCCCGCAATCACCGGAACCAGTGCAATTCTTAATAATACCTTATAAAAAGTATTGTCCACTCTGATAAAGAAAAAGACAATAATACTTACAAAAATAACAAAAAACATAAAACTGGTACCGCAGCGTTTATGCAGTCTGGAACTTCGCATAACATCCCGCGTAGTCAAAGGACGTCCCTTTTCAATACAATTAATACATTTATGTTCGGCGCCATGATACTGATAGAGCCGGTGAATATCCTTCATCAAACTGATCGCCACCACATAAATCAAGAAAATAGCAATTCGAATAACACCTTCCAGGATGATGATCAATGAGCTGTTACGAATAAATCCCTTCATCCAATCGGACAAATAAAAAGGCAAAATCATAAAAATGGCAATCGCTAACACCACGGAAAACACTGTCGTTAACGCCATCAATACTTTCTCCGCTTTATCCTTGAAAATCTTATTAAAAGCCTTGTCAAAGCCTGTCTCTTCGGCTTCACCATCCTCATAAAAGGAAGCCGAATGAGTAATGGTCTTCATCCCCAGAACCATGGAATCAATAAAATTAAGTACCCCTCTGATAAAAGGTACCTCCTTTATTTTACTGCCCGACAAAGTTCCTCTGAAAACATCGATTTCCACATCAATCTCACCATCAGGCTTTCTGATGGCTACTGCATATTCATCCTTGTTTTTCATCATAACCCCTTCCAGAACGGCTTGTCCGCCGACACCGGAAGATACATTTTTTTTCTTTCTTGCCATGATTATCCCTTCTATTTCCTACAGTAAGAAAAAATAAGGTTGAGATGTGACACCTCAACCTTTTGAACCATTGTTCATGCGTATAGCTATTTGCTTTCCACACCGTATTTCTTATTAAACTTATCAATACGTCCACGAGCCTGAGCCTGTTTCTGCTGTCCGGTATAGAACGGATGGCATGCGGAACAGATTTCCACGTGAATCTCAGGTTTGGTTGATCCTGTCACAAATGTGTTTCCACAGTTACATGTTACTGTAGCCTGATGATAATCAGGATGAATTCCTTCTCTCATTTCTTCACCTCTCTATTGTTAAATATAAGTAGTTGTTCTCATCCACAAAACATCGGTTGCCGCAAAACAACCTTAATCAGTGTATCATAGGTTCCACTATCTTGCAAGTACTTTTCATCATATGAATTTAATTTTTTTGACCATATTTACAAATTCCTGGTTATTTCTTGTTTTAGCAAACATATCCAGAATCCGATCCACCGATTCTTCCGGTTTCAAGCCATTCAGTGCCTTTCGCATGATATTCATGGCCTCCAATTCGTCGGTAGCTAAAAGCAAGTCCTCTCTTCTGGTACCCGACTTGGGAATGTCGATAGCCGGAAATACTCTTCGTTCCGAAAGCTTTCTGTCCAAAATCAATTCCATATTACCGGTTCCCTTGAATTCCTCGTAAACCACATCGTCCATCTTGCTACCGGTATCCACCAGTGCTGTTGCCAAAATGGTCAGTGATCCGCCTTCCCGCATATTTCTGGCGGCACCAAAGATTCGCTTAGGCATATGAAGTGCCGTGGGGTCCAAACCACCTGACAAGGTTCTGCCGCTGGGAGGAACGACCTGATTGTAGGCGCGGGTCAAACGGGTAATACTGTCAATGAGGATCATTACATCCTTCCCATGCTCTACCAGACGCCGGCCTCGTTCGATTACCATCTCCGACACTCGCTTGTGATGCTCCGGCAATTCATCAAAAGTCGAATAAATTACTTCTACATTCGGCCCTTCGATAGCTTCCTTAATATCGGTTACTTCCTCAGGACGTTCGTCAATCAATAAAATAATCAGATGGGTATCCGGTGAATTACGCTTAACCGACTTGGCCACATCTTTTAACAGCGTAGTTTTACCTGCTTTAGGCGGTGATACGATCATCCCTCTCTGGCCCTTGCCGACCGGACTGATCAAATCCATGATCCGCATGGCAACACTGGCACCGGGCATCTCCAGATGCATCCGCTCATTGGGGAAAATGGGGGTCATGTCCTCAAAATTACGACGGGTAGCTGCCACCTCCGGTAAATAACCATTGATGCTTTTTACCATCAAAAGTGCGGCGAACTTCTCCCCCTGTGATTTCACCCTGGTATTTCCTTCCAGAATATCCCCTGTTTTCAATCCAAACCGGCGTATCTGGCTGGGTGCCACATACACATCCCTTTCACCGGGTAAATAATTCTCACAACGAATAAAACCATATCCATCCGGCATCACTTCTAAGATACCGCTGGCAATAATGCCGCTGTCTAAGTCTGCCGGTGTTTTTTCTTCATCTCTTTTCTCTGTATTATTCCCTTCACCGCTTTCTTTAGCAGCTACACTATTTTTCTCTTTGTCCTTTTCATCCTCCTGCAGCATCAAATCTACCAGTTCGGATTTCTTTAGTAATGAGGTGCCTTTTAAACCTCTTGCTTTGGCAACTGCACGCAAATCGGCAAGCCCCAGCGATTCATATTTTTCTCTCATAAATACCTCTCTCTATGTAATTAATTCATTTATTGGGATTCAAAACAAGACCTGTTCTTTGATATGTTTCCTAGTATCTATGGTGTATTATACAACAATTGCAAAAAAAAGGGAAGAGTTTTTACTCTTCCCCAATAGATTTTTTCTGTGAAACCTCAACTTTTCTGTTATAGCAGGAAAATACCGCATCAATTCGCTTTTCTTCGGGCTTTTTCGTCAATAAGCTTACTACCGGTACTATCACCAATCCTGCTACCATTGCTAAAGCTCCGGCATTAATAGGGGATTTCAGCATAGTTGGGAAATATTTTCCGAACAACAAATTAGCAGTCATCAGAACCGTTCCGAAGATAAAGCTGCACCATACTGCCGGGGCTGTAGCCCTTTTCCAGTACAACCCATACAGGAACGGAGCCAGGAAAGCTCCTGCCAGTGCTCCCCAGGAAATACCCATCAACTGAGCAATAAAGGTAATTCTGCTCTTATACTGAATAATTGCAATTACTACCGAAATAGCAATAAAGACAACAATTAAAATACGCATAACCAATAACTGTTTTTTCTCACTCATATTCTTAACAATATTGTCCTTCAAAAAGTCCAGTGTTAATGTGGAACTGGAAGCCATAACTAATGATGACAAAGTAGACATCGAAGCTGACAGTACCAAAATAACCACCAACCCGATTAATAATGGCGACAGGTTCGATAACATTGCCGGAATAATTGCATCAAAGCCTTCTTTAGCCACATCAATTTTATCCGAATACAGTCTTCCGAATCCGCCCAGAAAATAACATCCACCGGAAATTACCAAAGCAAAAACTGTGGAAATAATAGTTCCCTTGCTAATAGCCCGTTCGCTTTTAATAGCATAAAACTTCTGTACCATCTGCGGCAATCCCCAGGTTCCCAAAGAGGTTAACAGGATAACACCCAGCAAATTAACCGGATCGGGGCCGAAGAAGGAAGCAAATACCCCCGGCTGTGTCGAAACAGCCACATCCTCCACATAAGCCAGACTGTTAACCGCCTCCATAAAGCCGCCATTAGATTTTAATACTGCTGCCACAACTGCCACGATACCCACAAGCATAATAATTCCCTGAACAAAATCATTGATTGCGGTAGCCATATATCCGCCGGCTATTACATACACCCCTGTTAATACCGCCATTACAATAATACAAATGGAATAATCAATATTAAATGCCATTCCGAAAAGTCGTGATAATCCATTATATAGGGATGCGGTATAAGGAATCAAAAATATGAAAACAATTGCGGATGCTCCGATTTTAAGAGCATTGCTGTCAAATCGCTTGCCAAAAAATTCCGGCATGGTAGCACTGTTCAAATGCTGGGACATAACTCTGGTCCGCCGGCCCAAAATCACCCAGGCTAACATGGAGCCGATCAGGGCATTGCCGATACCGATCCAGGTCGATGCCAGGCCATATTTCCAGCCAAACTGACCTGCATATCCCACAAAAATAACTGCTGAAAAATAGGAAGTCCCGTAAGCAAATGCCGTCAGCCAGGGACCCACACTTCGTCCCCCTAAAACAAATCCGTTTACATCTGTGGTATGTTTGCGGCAGTATAACCCAATTCCAATCATAACTGCAAAAAATACCACCAACATCAATATTTGTATAATCATTTTCTCCATCCTCACTCTTTCTTTCAGTTATGATTCATTCTGTGCTTCTACCAACCGCTTACCGCAGTATTTATCACGCAGCTTCGGTTTTTCAATCTTACCGGTAGGATTCCGGGGAATCTCGGCAAAAATAATTTTATTGGGGCGCTTATATCTGGGCAGCTGATGACAAAATGCACTCAGTTCTTCCTCTGTGCAAACCACATCCGGTTTTAATTCTACTACCGCCAACGTGGTTTCTCCCAAGCGTTTATCCGGGATACCGATCACCGCCACGTCATGAACCGCATTGTTATGGCGAATGAAATCCTCAATCTGCACAGGGTAAATATTCTCACCGCCACTGATAATAACATCTTTCTTTCGGTCTACCAAAAAGATAAAGCCGTCCTCATCCTCCTTGGCCATATCGCCGGTAAACAGCCAGCCGTCCTTCAATACCTCGGCCGTTGCCTGCGGATCTTTATAATAGCATACCATCACACCGGGTCCTTTAACTGCCAGCTCACCAACATCACCTTTGACCACCTCTGCTCGGTCTTCATCCACAATTTTGGTCTGCCAGCCGTAACCGGCCACACCGATGGCACCTACTTTATGTATATTTTCCATTCCCAGATGTACACAGCCCGGTCCAATGGATTCACTGAGACCGTAATTGGTATCATAGGCATGATTGGGAAAGTATTTCTTCCAGTTACGAATCAGACTGGGCGGTACCGGCTGCGCACCGATATGCATCAAACGCCACTGCTCAAGTTCATAATCGGCCAGGTTTACCTTTCCGCTTTCAATGGCTTCGATAATATCCTGTGCCCAGGGCACCAGTAGCCATACGATAGTACACTTTTCCTTAGAAACCGCATCCAAAATATAACGGGGTTTCGTTCCTTTCAGCAGAACCGCCTTACTTCCTGACAGTAATGAACCAAACCAGTGCATCTTGGCACCCGTATGATACAGAGGCGGAATGCAAAGGAACACATCTTCCCTTGTCTGCTTGTGATGATTCTGCTCCACGCTGCAGGAATGCAGCAGGCTTGCATGAGTATGTAAAATTGCCTTGGGAAATCCTGTGGTTCCCGAAGAAAAATAAATAGCGGCGTCATCACTTTCCGTCAGTACCATATCCGGTGATTTGCTGGAACAGTTGGATGTCAGCGAATTATAATCTTCCGCAAAGGAAGGACAATTCTCGCCCACATAAAACAGCAATCGATTAGTACTGATCTTATCAGCAATCTCCTCTACACGGCCGATAAACTCCGGTCCAAACATCAATATATCCACATCTGCCAGATTCACGCAGTATTCAATCTCATCCGGTGCATAACGAAAATTCAAAGGCACTGCCAGGGCTCCTGTCTTTAAGATGCCGAAATATATGGGCAGCCATTCCAGACAGTTGGTCAGTAATATTGCCACCTTATCGCCCTTCTTGATTCCTCTGGAAATCAGAAGATTGGCCAAACGGTTGGCTTTTTCATTAAATACATGCCAGGTAATCTCCCGCCGGTAATAAGAAGAAGGATTGGGCTCAGTCAATTCATATTCTTTCCAAGTAACCCGCCGAACCTCGGTCACTTCCGGATTCACTTCTACCAGACTGATATCCTCTCCGTATCTTTCACTGTTTCTCTCTAACAAATCAATAATTGTCATCTTAATTCTTCTTTCCGTAATTTACTTTCGCGGTTTAAAGCATTAACGCTTTTAACCACAAAAGTACTATAACGCATATTATCCATAAAGTCAAGAAAAAGTCCGGCAAAACCGGACTTTTTTATCAGTACTTATTCAAAGAATTCTACACCTGCACGGTTCAACACATTAGTGGCCACTTCCAGATCAGAAGTTTTTATGGCCAAAGCCGCCTCGTCGGTACCGGTACACAATGCATACATATATTCAATGTTAATGCCTGCATTGCAGAGCACAGTCAATACCTTTTCCAAAGCTCCCACCTGATGATCCATCTTCACCGCCAGAATATCCGTTAATGTTGCCGACAAATCATTTTTCTTCAGAATATCCCGTCCCCCTTTCGGGTCAGATACCAAAAGACGAAGCATTCCGTATTCACTGGTATCTGCCAGACTCAAAGAAATAATATTAATATTCTCTTCCTTCAGGATACGAAGCACATCCGAAAGTCTGCCTTCCCTGTTTTCCAAAAAAACCGATAATTGTTTCATATACATACCTCCGTCTTCTACACCAGTTTACGCTTGTCAATTACACGAACTGCTTTTCCCATACTTCTTTCGATGGTCCTGGGCTCTACCAGTTTCACCTTCACGGCCAGACCGACTGCTCCCTGAATGGTCCGTTCTATCTTCTTCGTCAGGTTTTCCAATGCCTTAATCTCATCGGAGAAGAAATGCTCTTCTACTTCTACCTGTACTTCCAGAATATCCAGATTATTCACCCGGTCTACGATCATGATATAATGAGGAGAAGTTTCCCCCATTTCCAAAAGTGCTGCCTCTACCTGCGAAGGGAATACATTTACCCCGCGGATAATCAGCATATCATCGGAACGTCCCTTGAACCGGCTGATTCTGGCTAAAGTTCTGCCACATTCACATTTATCATAATCAATGCTGGTCAAATCCTTGGTCCGATAACGGATCAGCGGGATTCCCTCTTTGGTCAATGTGGTAAATACCAGTTCTCCGGTTTCTCCTGCACCAATAGGCTGTAGTGTTTCAGGTGAAATGATTTCCGGAAGAAAATGATCTTCATAAATATGCAGACCCTTATGATGGATACAGTCACACGCCACACCGGGTCCCATGATTTCCGACAAGCCGTAGATATCATGAGCATTGATATGTAATTTATCTTCGATCTGCAAACGCATTGCCTCGGTCCACGGCTCGGCTCCGCAAATGGCAGCCTTCAGCTTAATATCACCCAGCTTTCCTTCTGCTTCCAGGGTTTCTGCAATATGTAACAAATAAGAAGGGGTACAGGCAATCGCTGTTACGCCAAAGTCTTCCATCATTGTAGTCAGCTTCTTGGTATTGCCGGTTGACATGGGTACAACCGTTGCTCCCAGATGCTCTGCGCCATAGTGGGCACCTAATCCGCCGGTAAATAATCCATAACCATATGCTACCTGGATGGTATCGCCTCTTCCCACACCTGCCATCGTCAACGCTCTGGCCACACATTCTGACCAGACATCAATATCTCTTCTGGTATAGCCAACTACGGTTGCTTTTCCGGTGGTTCCGCTGGATGCATGAATCCGGACAATTTCCGATTGTGGGGCTGCAAATAATCCAAAAGGATATGTATCCCGCAGGTCATCTTTAGTGGTATAGGGTAATTTGTGCAAATCCTCAATGCCATTAATATCTCCCGGCTCAATTCCAGCTCCCTGCATTTTTTTGCGGTAGTACTCTACATTGTGATAAACTCTGTTAACTGTCTTCACCAGTCTTTTGCTCTGCAGAACCGCCATTTCGTCACGGCTCATACACTCTTTTGCTTCATTCCATATCATTTCATTTTCCTCCGAAAATTTGATTAAAATTTAAAGATTATACCCCAATTCGAAAGCCTTTTTATTTAATTCCACTGTTTTGGCCGGAACCGTCTGCTCTATTACGGTCAGCCAGTCCTCCTTCTTAAAATCCATGCGTTTAGCAGCCAAACCGATAATAATCGTATTAAACACCCGGGAGTTGCCCAGCTTTTTGGCTTCTTCCATGGCATCCACTACCACCACATTGCGCCGTTCTTTCAGAGTTTCGATAATACCTTCCGGATACTCAGCCATCCCGGTCACCACCGTCATGGGATCCATCCGCTGGTCATTCACGATCAACACGCCGTCTTTTTTCAAAAAATGCACATAACGCAGGGCTTCCAAACGTTCAAACGCAATCAGTACATCGGCCTGCCCTTCTTCCACGATGGGTTCTGCCACCTGATCACCGAAGCGCACATAAGTTACCACACTTCCGCCCCGCTGGGCCATTCCGTGCACTTCAGAAATCTTCACATCATATCCGGCAGTTTTGGTAATACCGCCTAAAATACGGCTGGTCAGCAGGGTTCCCTGGCCGCCCACGCCGACAATCATAATATTCTTTGTTTCCATCCTATTTCTCCTTCTTTTCCAAGCTGATTGCACCAAACTTACAATTGCTCATGCAAAGTCCGCAGCCGTTACACATCACTTCATCGATTTCCACGGTACCGTCGGCGGCTTTTCTCATGGCCGGACAGCCGGGAACCAGACACATGCTACACTTCTTACATTTCTCACGGTCTACTTTACATTTGCCCTTAGGCACAAAATCTTTTAAAAGAGCACAGGGGGATTTAGCAATAATAACCGATACCGCCTCTCTTGCCACTTCCTGCTTAATGGTTTTCTCTAATTCTTCTATATCAAAAGCATCTACTTCATAAACATGCTCAATGCCCAGTGATTTACACAGGTTCATGATATTGATCATGTAGGTTCTATCGCCCATCAGGGTTTTTCCGGTAGCCGCGTGATCCTGATGGCCGGTCATCCCGGTAGTTGAATTGTCAAGGATCATTACCGTTCCGGTAGCATTGTTGTAAACCATATTCATCAGTGAATTAATGCCCGTATGCAGGAAGGTGGAGTCACCGATTACTGCTACCCAGTCCTTTATGTACTCTCTGCCTTTGGCCTTTTCCATTCCATGTAGAGTAGAAATGCTGGCACCCATACAAACCGTGGTATCTACAACATTCAAAGGAGCCACCGCCCCTAGCGTATAGCAGCCGATATCACCGGCGGCATGAATCTTTAATTTTTTAAGTACCGAATAAGTACTTCTGTGAGGACAGCCGGGACAAAGGATCGGCGGCCTGCCAGGTACACTTGCCGGTACGTCGAATTCCGTTTTTTCACCTAAAATGGCACCTTTAATCATTCGTACACTATATTCACCCTGAACGGTAAATATTTCCTTACCGATAGCTGCGATTCCCCAGGATTTTACCTGTTCTTCGATAACCGGTTCTAATTCTTCCACGATATATAGCTTATCCACCTTAGCGGCAAATTCTTCAATCAATTTCCGGGGCAGGGGATGTACCAGGCCCAACTTCAAAATGCTGGCTTCGGGAAGGGCTTCCTTCACATATTGGTAAGGAATACCGCTTGTAATAACACCGATCTTAGTATCCTTGTACTCTACTTTATTCAGATCAAGAGTATTGGCATCTTCTGCCATTCTTTTCAGCCGTTCTTCCACAACTACATGACGTTTAATGGCATTACCCGGCATCATAACATTTTTGGCAACATCTCTGGTGTAAGACTTATCTTCCACTTCTACTCGTTCTTCCAGATTCACAAACCCTTGTGAATGAGCCAGACGAGTTGTGGTCCGCACAATGATCGGAGTGTCATACTCCTCTGAAAATTCAAAAGCACGTTTGGTAAATACTCTGGCTTCTTCACTGTCGGAAGGCTCTAACACCGGTACCATGGCAGCTCTTGCCACCATTCGGGTATCCTGTTCATTCTGAGAACTGTATATCCCCGGATCGTCAGCCGCTACCAGTACCAAACCGCCGTTCACACCGCTGTAAGATGCCGTATATAATGGATCGGAGGCCACATTAACACCCACGTGCTTCATGGAAACCAACGCACGCACGCCGCTCTGGGAAGCTCCGATAGCCACCTCCATGGCAACCTTTTCATTAGGGGACCACTCAGCATACAATTCGTCCTTATATTTAATAATATTCTCGCTGATTTCTGTACTGGGAGTACCGGGATAAGCCGCCGATACCTTTACGCCCGCTTCATAGGCACCTCTGGCAATGGCTGCATTGCCCAGCATAATTTCAGTCGTATTTGCAATTTCTTTACTCAAAACATTTCCACCTTTCGTAAAATAATATTGATTTTCAAACATTCCTTACTATCATATCACAGATTACTTTCCATGAAAACATTTTTGTGATATGATTTTATTACATGTTTTGGAAAATATTTGTGTAAAAAGGAGTTATTAAAATATGAGACCCACCAGACCAATCGATTATTCCCGGACCGAACAGGTCCATTTTCTGCGTTATGAAGATATCAACGGCGAAGGACGCCTTTTTGGTGGTAAACTGGTAGCCTGGATCGATGAGGTGGGCGGTATTACCGCCAGACGCCATACCAGTATGAAAGTAACCACCGCCGCCATTGATCACTTGCAATTCAAAAGTCCCGCTTACCTAAACCAGTTAGTGGTAGTAACAGGACATGTAACCTATGTGGGCAGTAGTTCCGTGGAAGTTCGTGTTGATACCTATCTGGAGGAATTAGACGGCACCCGGCGTCCTATGAACCGGGCCTATGTGACGATGGTGGCATTGGATGAAAATGACAAACCTGCTCCCATTCCTTTTGATATTGCAATTGACAGCGAAGGGGCTAAGGGCGAATGGGAAAGTGCTTTAAAAAGAGTAGAATTAAGAAAGCAAAGACGGTTAGAAGGATTTTAATAAAATCAGAGGATGCCGCAAAGTAAAGTAACGCGGCATCCTCTGATTTTTACTATACACGTTGTATATATTTCCCTGTAATTTGATGCACCTGTGCATCCGGATCGATAAAGAGAACTCCGTTACAATCCACTCTGTCAATCTGACACTTGGGACCGATAGTGATATCACTACCGTTTACAGTCTCTGCAATGACTCCAATTAATTCTACCTTGGTCGCCTCCACCAGATTCACCGTGGAATATTTCTTGGTAAAAGTACTGAGTATCTTGGCAAGTGTACTGACTCGTGAGCGGATGGTCACACTGTCACCCACCACTTCTCTGGCACAGATAAAACCATCGGCATGGATTCGATCAGCTGAAATCTCTCCATCAATATTAATAACTCCTGTACAATCAATCTCCGTTGCCTCTATCTTATTATCATGGCTGACACTCATAACCCCTGTCACTTCCACTTTTCGTACATTAACACCATTGCGAAAATCCGATACGCCGGCACAATGAAGTAACTCAGCTTTTATTCCTCCTGAACAGTTCAAAACCCCATTCACACTAACTTCTTCGGCCTGAATATCCCCGGGGCAATTGTATACCCCATCTATTGACAAAATGCTGTATTCTCCGCTTCCGATTACACCTACTCCTTTAAAAGTTCCTGACTGCATATTATTTCCTCCAATTATTCAATGTAATAAGTGACTATAATTCACTTTAATATTGCTCATAACCTGATCCAGTGTCATCGTTTCTACTAAGGATATCCCCGTGTCAAAAATCACCTCACTGCCTTCCCCGGCAAATGCCATGTGATATTTTCCATCTGCCATAAAGAAAGCGCAATTAAATACCCCACCTTTTTGTTTCAATACCCCTGGCAGCGTCCGTTCTACCAAATCCACACTCTCCTCAGCATTAAGTTCCGCCTTACTGCTGATCCCCGAAAGCAACATCAGAAAAGCAACATCCGGTATCCGAAAGGTTTCCTGCATGGTCAAAGCAAGCACCCGCTCTAACACCTCCCGATTTATCTCCTTCACCAAGTCCAAATCTTCCCGGTAAATACAAGCCGTCACATCCGGCTCCAGCATCTTCGACAATTCCTCCAGCGAATAATTATCCTTAAGCTTCATTATCGCTCCAACCCTGGCAATAATCTGCTCCCGCGGAAAAAAGGTCTCCTGCCCCGTATAAGCAGACTGCTTCATAAACCACTCCTCCGGAATCAACCTCTCCCTTTTCCACCTATACAACTGCCCATACGAAATTCCCATCAACTCTAAAAGTTCCTTCTTAGATATCATTTCCACTCAAGCACCTCCTCGAAACAATGTTTTGTTCTATCGTCTCAAGTGTAACAAAACATTGTTCCATTGTCAACACTTTTATGAAAAATAAAAAATGCGAAATGTCCGTCAGTATCAGACACAATTTCCAAGTGTCTGATAATGGCGTACATTTCGCATTTTATTGTTTTTTCTTCGGTGTGCGAGAAGTATGTTATGTACTGACCGGCGGCAGTTTTTTCATCTTGCAGGACGGCTGCCTTCCCCGGCTTTCACAACCTTGCTTTTCACAACCTCGCTTTTCACAACCTCACTTTACTTCCGTAACCCACCCCTCGGGTCCTTCGATCTTTCCTAATTGAATACCGGTTAAAGTATCATACAGCTTCTGGGTCAATTCCCCGATACCGCCATCGGCAATCTGCACCACTTCATCACCTTCTCGAAGATGACCTACAGGCGATACTACTGCTGCCGTTCCGGTTCCCCATACTTCTTCCAGTTCACCGCTCTTGGCCGCTTCAAACAATTCTTCTGCTGCGATTTTTCGCTCCTCTACTTCATATCCCCACTGCTTACATAGCTCGATGCAGCTTCGTCTGGTAATACCGGGCAAAATACTGCCATTCAATACCGGAGTCACCACTTTACCATTAATCTTAAAGAAGATGTTCATCGCTCCAACTTCTTCAATATATTTCCGTTCCACGCCATCTAACCACAGAACCTGTGAATATCCCGCCTCATGAGCCTTTACCTGCGCTTTCAGACTGGCTACATAATTGGCACCTGCCTTAGCTTCTCCCAAACCGCCCCGGACAGCCCGGACATATTCTGCTTCAATCCATATTTTCACCGGATTCAAGCCTTCCGGATAATAAGCTCCTACCGGTGACAGAATAACTATAAATTTATACCGATTGGAAGGTCTTACCCCCAGAAAAGGATCGGTAGCAATAATAAACGGTCTGATATATAACGAAGTTCCCGGATTGGTGGGAATCCATGCTGCATCCAGTTTCACCAAATCCTTGATGGCCTGCACATAGTCCTCTTCCGGAATGGTGGGAATACAGATTCTTTCACAAGTATCATTAGAACGTCTGGCATTGCACTCCGGACGAAACAGCAATATTCTTCCATCTTCGGCTTTATAGGCCTTCAAGCCTTCAAACAGCTCCTGTCCATAATGAAATACCATTGAAGATGGGTCCATGGCCAATGGTCCATAAGGAACAATTCTGGGATCAATCCAGCCCTTCCCCTCTTCATAGTCCATAATAAACATATGATCGGTAAAGATAGTACCGAAAGTTAACGGATTATCTGCCGCCGGCAAAGGTTTCGGATCAGTATTTTTTTCAATTCTGATGTTCAACATAATTATTCACTCCTCCATTGCATTTTACTTCACTCTTTCATACTTTACAAACGCATAAGTAATATCAAAATAGGTCTGTTCATCACTATCCGCAGTAATTTGCCACTCTTTGGATTCATCCAGATTGGGAAAATAAGCATCGGCTGCATAAGCATGATCGATCTTGGTTATATGTGCCACATCACAATATGGCAACATTTGTTTGTAGATACTTTCCCCGCCAATAATGTAAACATCTTCTGTTGGATAGTTCTGCAATTCCTCCCGCAGTTCTTCCAGACTATGCACCACCACTGCACCTTTCACCTGATAATCAAGATTAGCAGACAATATAATGTTGGTTCGATTCTGCAAAGGCTGTTTTTGGGGGAAAGTCTCCAAGGTCTTTCTTCCTAACACCACTACCTTCCCGGTAGTTTCTTCGCGGAAGAACTTATGATCTGCCGGAATTCTGATCAGCAAATCATTTTTATTGCCAATGGCCCAATTTTCATCTACTGCTGTAATTATATTCATATTATTTTAAACTTCCTTTATTTAAATTGCAATAGGTATATTCTCAATTTGCGGACCGGTTTCATAATTTTCCACCCGCACATCATTTCTGGTAAACTCATAAAAATCCTTCACATCCGGATTCAGCCAGAAATCCGGAGCCTGTCCCGGCACCCGCGTAATCAATTCCTTAATAATCGGGATATGCCGGTCATAAATGTGCGCATCGGCTATTACATGAACCAGTTCTCCCACATTCATATCGCATACCTGCGCCAGCATATGAACCAAAACCGCATACTGCACTACATTCCAGTTATTGGCCGCCAGCACATCCTGAGACCGTTGATTTAACACTGCATTCAGGGTTAACCTGTCTTCACCCTTTTTCTGGGTCACATTAAAAGTCATACTGTAAGCGCAGGGGTACAGATTCATCTCATGGAGATCCTGATGGACATAAATATTTGTAATAATCCGGCGGCTAAAGGGATTGTTCTTCAAGTCATAAATCACCCGGTCCACCTGATCCATCATACCTTCTCTGTATTGATGTTTCACACCCAACTGATAGCCGTAAGCCTTACCGATAGATCCTTCCTGATCTGCCCATTCGTCCCAGATATGACTGTGCAGATCATTGATATTATTGGATTTAGCCTGCCAGATCCAAAGCATTTCATCGGTAGCACTCTTTAAAGCGGTCCGCCGCAAGGTCAAAAGCGGAAACTCTTTTGCCAGGTCATAGCGGTTCACTATTCCAAACTTTTTAATAGTATAGGCCGGTGTTCCATCCTCCCAGTGCGGGCGCACCTTTTCCCCTTCGGTACTTGTCCCATTATCTAATATATCCTTACACATATCGATAAAAATGTGATCTGCTAAACTCATCCTCATACCTCTAATCCCTGTCCCATTTATCACACAAAGAGTTAATCTGATCGGCAAATTTCGCCAAATCCTTATTGGCAACACCCTCATTCTTACGAATAACAGCCACCAGTCTCTGACCTGCTGCCACCAGTCTGTTAAATACTTCAGAAATAGCTTTCGCCTTCTTCTGCAGATAAACCGGTGCTGCTTCATATTCAAAAGTACCTGTCAGCAAGTTAAAACGGGTACCGCTATAAGGCGCATAAGCATCAATATCATACTCATTGTTCAGGCACTCTGCAAAGCTTTCGCTGACACTGTCCTCACCATGAACCACAAATACCTTCGCCGGCTTTTCTTCAAAACCGCCAACCCACTCAAGCAAACCCTCTTTATCCGCATGACCGGAAAGTCCTGCTAAAGTCTTGATCTGAGCACGAATCCCGATAGGTTCACCAAACAGCTTTACTTCTTCCGCTCCGTCTACGATGGTTCGTCCCAGCGTTCCCATAGCCTGGTATCCCACAAATAAAATCACACATTCCGGACGCCATAAATTATGTTTCAGATGATGCCTGATCCGGCCTGCTTCACACATGCCCGATGCCGAAATAATGACCTTGGGTTCATTGTCAAAGTTAATCGCTTTAGACTCATCACTGGTAATAGATAAACGCAAACCCGGAAACGCAATGGGATTAATACCCTGCCGTACCAGCGCAATGGCCTCATCATCAAAGCATCCCCATTCATTTTTATGGAAAATACCGGTAGCCTCTACCGCCAGAGGGCTGTCCACATATACCTCAAATCCATCATGCCCTTTGATTAGCCGGCCTTCCTTTATCTTTCTTAAAAAGTAAAGAATCTCCTGGGTCCTGCCAACGGCAAAAGAGGGTATTACCAGATTACCTCCTTTGTCAAAAGTGCTTTGAATAATCTCTGCTAATGAGCCCACATAATCCAAACGATCCTTGTCATGAAAACGATCGCCATAGGTGGATTCCATAATAACATAATCCGCTTCCGTCGTTTTCGCCGGATTTTTAATTAAAGGCTGATTTTTATTACCAATATCCCCTGAAAAAACTATCTTCTTGGTATCTTTCTCTTCCGTCACCCACACTTCAATGCTGGAAGAACCAAGCAAATGACCAATATCTGTAAATCGAATCTTGATGCCTTCACTTAATTCTACTTCATTGCCATAACGGCAAGGCACCAAACGCTTAATAACACCGTCTGCATCCTCCATGGTATATAGCGGTTCAACACTTTCCTGGATGGAATTTCGCTTGGCTTTACGGCTCTTCCATTCTGCCTCCTGCATCTGGATGTGTGCACAGTCTCTTAGCATGATACTGCACAGATCCGCAGTGGCCTCTGTGGTCATAATCTGCCCTCTGAATCCTCTGGAGTATAAATGCGGCAACATACCGGAATGATCCACATGGGCATGAGTCAGCAATACATAATCAATTAATGACTCCTGAACAGGCAGTTCGCAATTTTCAAAAGCATTACGTCCCTGCTCCATCCCATAATCCACTAAAATATGTTTTCCGCACGCATTCAAATAAGTACAGCTCCCTGTTACTTCATGACAGGCACCTATAAAGACCAGCTTCATATTATATTATCTCCCATTGTTTATTGCGTACTGCAAATCCAATAATCTGCGCCACCATACATCCCTTCTACTGCCCCTGCAAATAAATCTCTGTCTTCTTCACTCTCTCTGTCCCCATGAAAAAAGAAAAAATTTACATGGAATTTCTCTTCCACCTCTTTTTTCAGCCGCTCGCCCCCTTCCTTATCTGCGGCCATAAATGCAATGTTACATCCTTCCCTGGCCCGCTGCGTAAGAATCGCTGCTTCTCTTTCACAGTTGTCTCCAATTATCACACATACTTTGGATTGCTTCATATAAATTCCTCCTTGTACATTAGTATCTGTCCTACAACAGATATCTCCAAATCACATATAGTATCGTCAAATGTAATGGATAAACCAGATAAAAAACCATTTTAAGTTTAATTCCCCTTTTTCCATTGTAAAACCAAATCAAAATAAACGCCGGCAAACAATACGCTTCCCATAAAAAGGACAGATATCCGATCACCAGTGCCTGCAGACGTTTTTCCCGGAACAGATAAAATATTCCGATCAGCATAATACCTTTCCATCCGTAATCGGTATCAAGGAATGCCGCTGCACAGCCGCCTGCTGTCCAGCATAGTATTTTCCCCATCCAAATGGTATGCCACTGCTTCAAACGATATCCCGCTTCATCCATCGCCCAGATAGTAATAAATCCTATAAATAGAGTAAAAAAAACGTTTCGCCATGATGCCAGATTTAAAAAAGCATACTTAAACGGTAATTCTGATATAAAAGCAAAAATCAATAACCTTGCTGCATATTTTATTTTATCGGAGGTATGGAAAAAACCCTCCACCAGTAAAAAGCAATAAATAGGAAATGCCGTTCTTCCGATGTTACGCAGACAATGATAAACAAATTCCCATTTTTCATATGTCATAACGTCCGGAACAAGATATCCCATCCCCGGAAGTCTTCGCCAAAGTGCCAGTCCTGTATGGTCTATAATCATACTGATTATGGCGATTATCTTTAAAGTACTCCCAGTCAAGCCAATATTTATAAAGCTCTTATGTTCCGTCACGCTACCATTCCTTACTTCTCTATCTTTGCCACCGAATTTTTTTATTTATTGTCAAATTATACCACAGTTGAATATTATAAAGCAAACATTATAACAAGGTAAAATATGTTTCTTGCAATTTATACCATCACCCTCCTGCTGGTAGCTGTGTCAATCGATGCTTTTACCGCAGGACTCTCCTATGGAATGAACAGAGTTAAAATCCCCTTTTCATCTGCCTTTATTATGTCCGCAATGTCCGGTACTTTTTTACTATTTTCCCTAGTGGCCGGATCTTTGCTACAAGATATCCTGCCACATAATTTCATAAAATATTTTTCTTTTTCTGTTCTTTTTCTTTTAGGTCTTTATCGGCTCTTTGACACTTTCCTTCCCCGCACAATTGAAAATGTAAATAAGGATGATCTTACGGTCCTTTCTCCTAAAGAAGCCACCTTTTTGGGATTGGCACTGTCATTGGATAATGTTGCCGCCGGCTTTGGCTTTCAGGCCGCACTCCTTTCCCCGCTCCTTATTTTCGTTACTGCCGTAGCTGTAAATTTCCTGATTATCCGCCTGGGTTGTCTGGTAGGACGGGGAATCGTCACCCGCACTACCCTTAATCTGGCGTGGATCGGTGCCGTTTTGCTTCTGCTGTTAGCCTTCTCACGTCTCCTTCAATAAAGCCGGTTCCATCGGTACATCATCTTCCGTATTTTTTGTCTCCGAATTACTGCCTCCTAAAATCAACAGTTCATGCACCAGTAAGGGCGTAAGAGACAATGCCGCCAAGGCAATCCATTCCTGCCATGATAATCTGGTGGTTCCGAAGAGGCTGACAAAATACGGTATTTCTGTAACCAGCACCTGTAAAAAGATACCAAATACAAATGCCCCAATTAAAGCCATATTGTCAAAATGCCTCATTCGGAACACTGACTTATTAACATCACGCATGCCAATGGCATGAATCAGCTGACTCATCCCCAGAACAGTAAAGGCATGGGTCTGCGCTTTGGCAAGAACTTCACCGGAAGCCAGTATTTTTTCCAAATTCAGCAGATTTACCGGAATCCCTTTTGCAGTTAAAACAGCATAGGGTACTTGAATAAAAGCAAAAAGACTGATAATGGCAATGACACTTCCATAACACAAGGTGCAGCTTAAGCCACCATGGGCAAATAAATTCTCCTTCTTGTTTCTGGGCTTTTGCTTCATCATTGCTTCCCCATCGTTTTTGTCCACTCCCAATGCCAGGGCCGGCAGGGAATCCGTAATCAAATTAATCCACAAGATATGGCTGGCCTTAAGAGGTGCCGGCAAACCGATAAAAATAGCCGCCATCATGGTAATAATCTCACCAAAGTTAGACGAAAGCAGGAAAAGAATCGTCTTACGGATGTTCTCAAAAATCCCCCGGCCCTCTCGGATGGCTTTTTCAATTGTAGCAAAATTATCATCAGTCAAAACCAGATCTGCTGCATTTCTTGCCACATCGGTTCCCTCTTTGCCCATTGCAATTCCTACATCGGCCGCTTTCAGAGACGGAGCATCATTGACACCGTCACCGGTCATGGCTACGATTTTTCCTCTTCCTTTCAATGCTTCCACAATCCGCACCTTATGCTCCGGTGATACTCGTGCATATACTCGGATATTTTCTACGATTTCCGCAAATTCCTGATCCGAAAGAGCTTCTAACTGGCTTCCCGAGAGACACTCTGATTTGCTGTGAGCAATTCCCAGCTCTTTAGCAATGGCAAATGCCGTATCAATATGATCACCGGTAATCATCACCGTATCGACGTGAGCTTCTTTAAAACTCTTTACCGCTCCTGCCGCTTCCGGCCTGGCAGGATCAATCATCCCTACCAGTCCCACCAATACCATATCTGTTTCATTTTTTAAGTCCCCCCTGGTCTTAACTGCTATTGCCAGCACGCGCAGGGCCCGGGAAGCCATTTCATCGATAGCATGCAGGGCATCCCGCTTTCCCTGTTCTGTAAAAAGAACCTCTTTTCCATGGACCATTACCTTGCTGCATCTGGCAATCATTTCATCGGCCGCCCCTTTGGTATAGGCTATTTTACTTTTACCCTTGCTATGTACCGTAGTCATTCTTTTTCTGCCTGAGTCAAAGGCCCACTCATCCACTCTGGGCTGTTCCCGCTCACAAATTATCCGGCTGCTTCCGAAGTCAGCCGCCATATCCAATAATGCCAGCTCAGTCGGGTCACCAATCCGGTTTCCCTGCTCGATTACCGCATCATTGCATAGGGTACAGCCTTCAATAAAAAGTTTGTGCTTTTCATAATCCAGTTCTTTAACCGGCAGAATTCTCAGATCAGCATAACATTCCCGGACAGTCATCCGATTCCTCGTCAGGGTTCCTGTCTTATCCGAGCATACCACACTTACCGACCCCAGTGTTTCAACCGAAGGAAGCCGCCTCACGATCGTATTTACTTTTACCATGCTGGAGACACTTAAAGCAAGCACAATAGTAACAATGGCCGGCAGCCCTTCCGGTACTGCTGCCACTGCCAGCGAAATTGCCGTCAGCAGCATGTCTCCTATGTCCCGTTTTTGCAGAACAGCCACCCCAAAAAGAATCACGCAGATGACCACCGCAACCATACTCAATACCTTACCCAAATCCGCAAGCCGCTTCTGCAGAGGTGTCATCTCATTTCCGCCATTATTAATCAAACCGGCAATTTTTCCGATCTGGGTATTCATCCCGGTAGCCACCACGATGCCCTCTCCTCTTCCGTAAGAAACCCCGGTGGACATAAATGCCATGTTTTTTTGATCACCGATACTGCTTTCCGTAGATATCCGAAATGCCGCATCCTTATCTACAGGTATTGACTCCCCGGTTAGGGCTGACTCTTCCACCTTCAGGTTCACTGCCAGGATCAGACGCAAATCCG
Organism: Lachnospiraceae bacterium; assembly: GCA_031556725.1. Taxonomy (GTDB): domain Bacteria; phylum Bacillota; class Clostridia; order Lachnospirales; family Lachnospiraceae; genus UBA935. The sequence goes on from JAVBSL010000016.1 coordinate 29,669, forward strand.
CCGGCACCTGCCGGCCTGCCTCTAAAAACACCACATCCCCGGGCACCAAATCGACACTGTCGATCTCTACTTTCCTGCCGTCCCGTCTGACCAGTGCTTTAGGGCTTGTCAACTGCTGCAGCGCTTCAATAGCCCGTCTGGCCTTCCCCTCCTGAAAAATTCCCATTAAAGAATTCAGTAGCACAACCACAATAATAATTGCTGCTTCCCCAACTTCTTTTAAAAATAAGGATATGGCAACTGCTGCCAGTAAGATATAAATTAACGGATCATTCAACTGATCCCAAAAGAGAGCCAAAAACCCCTTTTTTTTCTTTTCTTCCAGCCGGTTTGCGCCATATTGCGCTGCCCGCTCTATTGCCTCCTCGCTGCTCAGTCCATACTCTTCATTACTCTCCAGCTGTTCTATCACATCCGCTGCTGTTTTGTCTGCATACATACCAGATCCCCTTTCCACCTTGTCGTCCTCACAATAAGTGCTTGTACCTAATCTTATGCTTGTACTTTTCATAATATTCGCAATGAAAAAGGACCGTTATCAGCGGTCCTTTCACTTTCAGCCGGTGGCTGGTGTTTCATTATCTTTAAAAGAGTCTCCGCATCTGGTACAGACATGCTGGGTATATCCCTTTTCTGTAGCAGTCGGTTTTATAATGGTAATTGCATAATTATGATTATCTTTATTGATGGGTATGGGTTCTATGTCTTCCGCGCCGCAGGAACAGTTTCCTGTTTTAATGCCCGCCTCGTTACAAGTAGCATCTTTATACACATACCAGACAAAACTATGGCTATGCGGTGTAGGCGTGGGTGCTGCCGTAGGTGTTGGGCTGGGTGACGGCGTAGCTCCCGACGGAAGGGGCGATGTACTGGGTGATGGTGTGGGCGGCAGCTTGTCAATCGAACGGGAATCTATTAAAGTATGACATACATTACAAATCTTTTGTTTCAGCCCGGTCTCTGATATAGTTGCTTCCTTAATTACCGTCCAGTCTCCGGCCAAATGTCCGATTGCCGAAATATTTTGCTGATAGAAGGAACCACAGCTACAGGTATATCTTTTGATTCCCGCAACCGTACAAGTCGGTTCACTTTCAATGGATGCTATATACGCATGAACGTGGTTGGCACTGGCTGCCGCTCCGGTGGCCGGAATGATTTCCCGGGCAATCAGCTCATCACAATAAATACACTTCTTCACCCGTAATCCGGACTGATTTGCCGTAGGCTCTGTGGCAACCTCCCAATCATCAGCCACATGTCCTGCTGTGGGTATTTCCACATAATAAAAATCGCCGCAACTACAGATATATTTCATCCGACCGGCAGACATACAGGTTGCCTGTATATCTATCGTTTCCTTATAATCATGTACATGTCCTGCCAGCGTACTGCCGCTGCTTTCCGGTGTTGCCGTAGCATCTGTCGCTTCTCCGGCCTGTGCTTCCGCTGTCGGGGATTCGGTGGCGACAGCTATCGGTGCAGCATTTCCGCCCATATTGGGGTGAACCGAAGCATATATGATAACCCCTACTGTTGTCAGACATACTACTACTGCCAGTATTCCCAATATTGCATTCAGTACCTTCAGTATACCGCTCATATTAATCCTCACAAATGCATATTTTCTTCATTTGAAAAGCAAAAAACGCGATATTACCGATAATTATATCAATAATATCACGCTTTGTAAGAGCGCGAGACGGGACTCGAACCCGCGGCCCCGACCTTGGCAAGGTCGTGCTCCACCACTGAGCCACTCGCGCATGATTCGGTCTGCTTTTACAGACCGTTGTCTCACGGACAAATACTAATATACTATAGGATTTTTACTTTGTCAATGAATTTTTAAAATTTATTATTCAATAATCTGATTGGCATATTTTACCCGATATATCCGGCGCAGGGACTCGTTAATCCGCTCTTCGGAAAGCGTTCCGTTGTTTACTGCTTCCAAAACCCCCTGGTATGCTTCTTCAAAGTTTTCCGGCATCAGCAGCATATCCACACCGGCCTGTAAGGCTTTGATGCACGCTTCATCGGAAGTATAATAATCGGTTATGGCTGCCATGTTTAAGGCATCGGTTATGACAACACCATTAAATCCCAGTTCTCCTCTTAAGATTTCAGTTATCATCTTAGAAGATATAGATGCCGGTGTGTTATCCCCGGTCACATTAGGAGCTGATAAATGGCTTACCATCACAAACGCTGCTCCCCCATCGATTCCTGACTTGAAGGGCACGAAATCAATTGCCCGCATTTCATCTAATGAACGTTCAGTCGCTGCCATTCCGCCATGTGAATCCTCTTCCGTATTACCTAATCCCGGGAAATGCTTCAGACAAGCATGAACGCCGGTATCCTTCAAACCACTCACAGCCGAAGAAACCATACTGCCCACCACATCTGCATCGGTTCCGAAGGAACGATCCCCAATTACCTTATTGTCTTCACTTGACAGCACATCTGCCACCGGGGCAAAATCCATATTAAATCCCAGCTCTCCCAAGTAACCGCCGATTATACTGGCCGCTTCATAAGCTTTGGCCGGATCACCTTCCTTGCCTATCTTACCCATGGAATCCACTTTCTCGCCAAGCTTGCTTTCCGCAACCCGGGCTACCGTTCCGCCCTCTTCATCAACACCTAAGAAAATGGGATATTTGCTCATGGTTCTGGTGTTATTCAGCATCTCACTCAGCTGATCCTTGGACTGAATGTTGCTTTTAAAATAAATCAAACCGCCAACTGCATATTCACGAAGTTTTTCTTTGGTTGTGTCCCCTGCTCTGATAACCTTAGTGGTTCCGGTTAATTCTTCCGGCGTAACAAAAAACAAGCCTGCCACCTTATCCTCTAAAGGAAGTTCCGCGATACAGTTCTCGACCACGCTATCCAAAGGATCAACTACTACATCTTCTTCCGGACTCGGTTCCACATAATCCGCCGGTGCTTCTACCGTAACAGGTTCTTCCTCTGCCGTCATTTCTGCCAGCTGGCGTTCCAGTTCTTCGGCTTGCTTTTGATCTTTCATGGTTCCTGCCAGATACTTCACACCAAACACGGCAGCACCGGCAATTCCCAGCACTAATACTACCATCGTAATATAGGCGATAACCTGATTGCGGATTCGCCGTTTTCTCCGGTACTCTCGTCTTTCCCATAATTCATCTTCTTGATAATTCTCTTCCACTTTTACTGCTCCCTTATAAAATATTATCTACTACATATAGTATATCATACCCTATTTTTCCCAATATTTCCACATAAACATGCATGTTTTCACAAAAATTAATAAATTAACCGGCACACGGTCGAAGCGGGCATTAATCTCTTTTTGATTAACACCCGCTCCTAAACTTCATTGTCCAATGGCCTTTACCTCCAGCTTTGGATTTTCCCGAATATTCTCTTGAAAGTTTTTTCGTTGGAATATTCAGTATTCAATTGTAGTAAACTTTTTCTTTCGTATTCTTTCCATTCTTCTTTTGTACGATGGTACTGTAACGTTTAGATATTTCTTCTTTTGTCTTCCGTTACTTCTTCAGATGTACTTGAGTACGATTTTCGATTCGAACTGCATCTTGCGATACTTCTTTCACTACCGATTTTCTCGCTTTTCTTCTTTCGTGCTCTGTTCTTTTGTACTTTAAAAGTTTACTGTTAAACAAGCTTTACTTCATTTCTAAAACTCAACTAACTGTTTCGGTGGACTGTACCTTCCTTTCGTTGGATTTTATCTATATGAACTAGAACTGTTTATAAGTTTATTATAGCATCCTTTTTTAATTTGTCAACACATTTTGAAATTATTTTTACTTTTTTTACATTTTATTCCTTTTTACCATTTTATAACAGTTTTTTCATTGTTTTATTTCATATTAAGTATATATTTCATGTTTTTATGATATTTCACAAACAATTTCAGCTATTTTTACAATAAAAATCCCAAGATTACATCAGTTTATGCTGCTGAATCTCGGGATTTTTTTCTTTTTGTCGTTTTATCTTATTTAATTTGAAAAACACTGACTGTTTTCATCATCACATCGGTTTGTGAATTCAATTCCTCTGCGGCCGCTGCACTCTCTTCCGAAACGGAAGAATTCGCCAGCACAACACCGGTAATTCCATCAATATCCTGCACAATCTTTTCCAGTTCCTCGGCCTGTTGGAAAGAGGCTGTGGTAATCTCCCTAACCAGTTCTTCCTGACTCTTGGTACTTTCCACAATTTTCTGCAAGGTTTTGGCAGTTTCCTCCACAATACGGGTTCCGACTTTGGTGGTTTCGATACATTTCTGTATCAATGCTGTAGTATCTCTGGTGGCACTTCCGCTCTTATCCGCCAGACTGCCGATTTCCGATGCCACTACCGCAAAACCGCGGCCTGCTTCTCCTGCTCTGGCAGCTTCGATAGAAGCGTTCAATGACAGCAGATTGGTTTGATCAGAGATTTCTTCGATGGATTGAATAATATCCTGAATCTCATTCGTACTGCCTTCAATGGCTTTCATGGCTTCTACCATTTCTTCCATCTGTTTGGTTCCTGTATAGACGATTTCATTGGCCCGACCGGACAACATACCTACCTTTTTGGCATTTTCCGCATTAGTCGTTACTTTTTCGGATATGCTCTTAACTGCACCGGTCAGTACGTCGATTACTTCTGCTTCCTTTACGGTACCTTCCGCAAGCAGATTTGCACCTTCCGCAACCTGGCCGGAAGTACAGACCATCTCCTGTGATGCTTTTTTAATATTGCTCAACGCTTGATTAAAGGATTTAATAAAATCATTGATCGATGTCTTTATTTCATGGAAATCGCCCTCAAAATCTTCGACAATTTCCACATTCATATTTTTCTCGGACATTTCGGTAGTAACTCGTGAGATTTCTTTAATGTACCGCTTTAACATCACAATCATCTCACGGAAGGAGTCGGCCAAACTTCCGATTTCATCATCCTTGACCGATTGCACCTCGATATCCAGATGCCCTTCACTCATACTCTTGGCAACAATCATCATTTCATTCAGGGGTGTACAAATCTCAACAGCCAGTTGATTGGACTTTCTATTACCTACAATTATTGCAATTGCAGTCATGATGACAATTACACCCAGTAAAATACCGGTTAAAACATCCGCACTTTGGGCAGTATCCCGGCATACGTCAATGTTGATTACCAACAGCTCATCGATACTATTCTTGATTTGCTGTGCGTAAGGTTCCTGGTCATTTTTTATCATATGAAAGGCCTTCTCACTGATCATCTTATTAAACGCCGCCGTACTTTGAACTTCAGAAGCAATACTTACCACTTCCTCTGTATACTTGTTAAAGTTTCCAAGACTGGCTTCGATATCAGCAAATAAATCCCGCTCTTTCTGAGTGATACAGGTGGGTTTCAGCACCTCAAGTCTTTCATTCAGTTTTTCCTGGTCCTGAGTGATCTGGTTTCCCAGTTCCTGCTTCCTCGCATTTTCAGTCTCCAAAACCAGCGCCCGCAGATTCGTTCTGATATTCCCCAGCAATATACCGCATTCGCCCATATAACCCTGGCTTAAACCGTAGTTTTCGATTGCAAACTGGTAATCCGAACCAATCTTCAGCAAAGATGCCAGACTGATCGCTGCACTAATCACCATGAAAATCATGACAATTTTAAATGACTGCTTCGTTTTTGCTTTGATACCCCTTCTCTTTTCCATACATAACCTCCCAATCATGCGAGAACAGTTTTACATTAGTTTTTTATAATGGATATTTATCTGTTAAGGTCTGTACAATCGCACGGGCCTCACCGATCTTCTCTTCTCCGTTTTTGATTACCAGGGCAATCGCCTCGGCAATCTGATCCATATCTTCGGTATTCATCCCCCGGGAAGTAACTGCCGGCGTACCTAAGCGGATACCGCTTGTTACAAAGGGTGATTTAGGATCATTCGGAATGGTGTTCTTGTTGGCTGTAATGTGAGCCTCATCCAAAAGCTTCTCTACGGCCTTGCCGGTCAGATCAAAATTGGTCAGATCCACCAGCATCAGATGGTTGTCCGTTCCGCCGGAAACAATCTTAATACCCCGGGAAATCAATCCCTTACATAAAGCCTGGGCATTATCTACCACATTTTTCTGGTAGGTTTTAAATTCTTCACTTAAAGCTTCCTTAAAGCAAACGGCTTTGGCAGCAATTACATGCATCAGCGGTCCGCCCTGGATACCGGGAAAAATAGCTTTATTAAAATTATATTTTTCTGCTGCTTCCGCATTAGCCAAAATCATGCCGCCTCTGGGTCCGCGCAGGGTTTTGTGAGTTGTGGTGGTAACTACATCAGCATAAGCCATAGGGCTTGGATGCTGTCCGGTTGCTACCAGTCCGGCAATGTGAGCCATATCCACCATCAGCACAGCGCCCACTTCATCTGCCACTTCACGGAACTTCTTAAAATCAATGGTTCTTGCATAAGCAGAAGCACCGGCGATAATCATCTTGGGTTTACATTCTAAAGCAATCTTTCTTAATTCATCATAATCAATAAATCCATCGTCACCTACTCCATATGGTACGATATTAAAATACTTACCGGAGATATTCACCGGGCTTCCGTGAGTCAGGTGACCGCCGTGAGCCAGATTCATACCCATAATGGTATCACCGGGCATACATACGGCAAATTGTACTGCCAGATTAGCCTGTGCGCCGGAATGAGGCTGAACATTGGCATAATCACATCCGAACAGCTCTTTCGCACGCTCAATTGCCAATTCTTCCACGACATCCACACATTCGCAGCCGCCATAGTACCTTTTTCCGGGATAGCCCTCCGCATACTTGTTGGTCAATGGGCTGCCCATTGCTGCCATAACTGCTTTGCTGACCCAGTTTTCTGAAGCAATCAATTCGATATGGCTGTTTTGTCTGGCCTGTTCATCTTCAATTGCCTGGGCTATTTCCGGATCAATCGCCCTTACTTCATCCAAATCATACATTAGTTCTTCCTCCATGCATCTCAATACTATTTATCGAAATAAGTATATCATAAGAGTTTTCATTTGCAAACAAAATGCGTGTCCTGGAATGAAAGTGCACAAGATTGCCCTATTTTTACCATAAAAAAACAACTCTTGCCATCCGAAACAATCACTGCTAAAATAAGAAAAGTAATCAGACAAATGATGGAGTACCGACATGTATCATATTATTGTAAATCCTGCCTCCAAATCGGGACACGGCAGAAAAATGTGGGACGCACTTGAACCGGTCTTTAAAAAAAAGAAAATTATGTACGATGTGGTTTTTTCTAAGCACACCGGACATATTATTCAATATGTAAAAGATTTGACTTCGAACTTGCCAAAGGAACCTGCCGAACCGCTCCGCCTGATTATTCTGGGCGGCGACGGAACTTTAAATGAAGTCCTGCAAGGTGTTGCTGATTTTGACCGGGTTGAAATCGGCTATATTCCTACCGGCTCCAGCAATGATCTGGCCAGAGACCTACGGTTACCCAAAGATCCGCAGATCACATTGGAACGCATCCTGTCCGGTCAGGTTCACCGCCTGGTAGATATCGGTTCGGTGACTTATAACGAAACCAAACAGACACGCTTCTTTGCTGTAAGCAGCGGTATCGGTTTTGATGCAGCGGTCTGTCAGGAAGCACTGGTGTCCCGCCTGAAAAAAATATTAAACAAAATCGGATTGGGAAAACTGATTTATCTGGCAATTGCCTTAAAACAGATTATTACAGCCAAAAAGGTGGCTTGTAACATATATTTGGACAATAGTACCGAACCGGTGCACTACAAAAAATTTTTATTTGCTGCCGGTATGGTTCATCAATATGAAGGCGGCGGCTTCAAGTTCTGTCCTGACGCCGTCACCAACGACGGGCTTCTGGATATTTGCACAGTAGGGAGCCTTCCCAAGTTGGTCATCCTCTTGGCACTGCCTACTGCTTTTTGGGGAAAACATTACATCTTTCCCGGCATCGACAGCTACCGCTGTCAAACCTTAACCATTGAGACTTCTGCCCCCCTGTGGGTACATACCGATGGTGAATCGGAGCAGCAGTCACGCTCGGTCACCATGACCTGCTATAAAGAGAAATTACATTTATTGGTTTAATATTTACTGGTTTAGCTGCGGACCGTCCGCAGTACGGAGGAGAATTATGAAAAACTTTTTACTCAAGTATAAGCATGGGCTGCCGCTTATGCTCTACATGATCATCTATTTAGCCTGGTTTGCGTACCTGGAAAAGACTGTAACCAATTCCTACACTTTGATCCATTTGAAAGCGGATGACTACATTCCTTTTCTGGAAATTTTCGTTATTCCTTATTTTCTCTGGTTTTTTTATGTTTCGGTGGTGGTTCTGTATGGCCTCTTCAAAGACAAAACCGGATATTACAAAAACTGTATTTTCCTTTTTACCGGAATGACGATTTTCCTATTGATTTCCACCCTTTGGCCCAACGGTCAAAACCTGCGGCCCTATATCCTGCCTAACGAAAACTTCCTTACCCAGATGGTCAGGGGACTCTATAGAACCGATACACCCACCAATATTTGGCCCAGTATCCATGTTTACAACTCCCTGGGAACCCACTTTGCCGTATTGCGCTCCGCACAATTACACAAAAATAAATGGCTTTGCAACGGCTCTTTAGTTCTATGCATCTCCATTATTCTCTCCACCATGTTCATCAAACAGCACTCCATCTTTGATGTCATCACCGCCTTCATCATGGCTGCCGTCATGTACCTGGTAGTTTATCAGGGAGATAGAATCTTGGGCGGAAGATTAGTCCGCAAGCCCGACAGCGTACAAGAAAATTAATTTGCAGGACTATTGTCAGGAAACTTACGCGGGGCCCGGCTCAGCCGTCTGACTCGTTTAAATAGGTAATACACAAGTGTTTCTGCGATTTTTGAAAATTTGTAATGATTTCTTAGTGAAAAATTTTATAGCTTCAATTAAAAATCAGCAACTGTCCGACGAACAACGTGAGGAGTTTTGCTGATTTTTGATTTGCCTTTTGCTATAAAATTTTCCACTTAGAAATCAAACAAATTAGAAACATGAGCAGAAATTCTTGTGTACTACATATTTAAACGAGTCAGACGGCTGAGCCGGGCCCCCTCATAACCCCTTACAATCCCCCACCTAATTGAACTTAAAAAACCGGCGGCAGATTTTGTAGCCTTCCACGGATATCTTCCGACCTCCCTTTCCGGGGAGGTTGGTAGAGCTTCCAAGAAATCCATAGCGCAGGCGCTTATGCAGAATCCAATCTTTCTTTTGGATATATTCCCATAATTCTTTCTTTTTTTCCAGATTTTCATCTGTTCCGGAACGTATCATTAATATAGAAGAAACAGTGGTAATGATTTCCAGATAATTCAACATATATCTATAAAGTTTACGGTTTCCGGCAATAGCAGTCCGGTTTTCAGCAAGATAATCAACCATCATCTTGTTAACTCCAATCTGCTGGTCAATTCGGCCGATCATAATATCTTCATTTACCGACTGGTCTTCCCGGCCGATATAATAACGGTAAAAATTCACATCCAGATAATACATATTTTTAACATAAGGAAGAGGCTCGAATACAAAGAGATTGTCCACATAAAAAGTGTGCTCCGGCAGCTTCAGTCCACATTCACGCAACAGTTTAGTCCGGAAAATCACTGAATGCATCAGCATATATTGACCCTTCCTAAAATGCCGGATATCCTTCCACTGGAACAGTTCTCCCTGAGGAAGAGCATGTCCGTAGCGCATAACTTTATTTCGCTTTTCGCCTTCCTTTTCATAAACAAAATTGCTGATCAGCATATCTAACATCGTTTCTCCGCCAGCCAGCTCCTGCAAGATACGAAGAATTGCCTGGTAAGCTTCTTCTTTTACCCAGTCATCACTGTCTACCACTTTAAAAAACAATCCCGTGGCGTGCTCGATACCGGCATTCACTGCCGAACCATGTCCGCCATTTTCTTTATCCACCACTTGTACCACCGTGGGGTGTTCCGCCTGATACTGTCTGGCAATGGATAGGGTTTCATCCCGGGAACCATCATCTACAATAATGATTTCAACATCTTCACCGCCTTGCAGCAAAGAATCAATACACTTTCTCATATAGCCTGCCGAATTGTAGCAGGGCACCGTAACTGTCAACACTTTCATATCAATGACCTGGCCTTTCCACTATTTATCCATACCTAATTTTATATTCAAAAATTCCGCATAAGCTGCATAAGCCGACGGAATCGGATACCGTTCCTGAACATCACCTGTTTCCACAAAGATCATACCGTCGTCACTGCTCTGATTCTCAGTCAGTTCATCTACTTTGACAATATATCCGGTCATATGCCATTCTTTGTGGGTAAAAATATGCTTGCCGGGCGGCAATTCTTTGATGTAGATTGCCTGTACACCAATGGCTGCTAATTCCCGTAAAACTTCTTTATCTGATAAGTGTCCCTCTAATGTCGGAAATTCATACATGCCGGCTAATAATCCCTTATCCGGCCGCTTCTTCAAAGCCACTGTTTTGTCCTTACGCAGAATCAAAATGGTTTTATTTTCCTTTTTACGTTCCTTTTTAATCACTTTTACCGGAAATTCCGTTTCCCTGCCTGTCAAATGCGCAGCACATAACTCCTTCAGGGGGCATTGCGTGCATTGGGGTGCACCACCAGGAAGGCAGACCATCGCTCCCAAATCCATCATCGCCTGATTAAAATCCCCGGGCCGTTTGCCTGGAATCACTGCCTGCAGTTCCTGTTCAACCCTTTTTCTAATCTCCGGTCTGGTAACATCAGCACCGTCTGCCCACAAACGAGCTATTATCCGCAGCACGTTACCGTCCACGGCGGCCGCTCTTTGTCCGTAAGCAATGGAACTCACCGCACCTGCTGTGTAGTTTCCGATTCCGGAAAGCTTCTTCAGGTCTTCGTAGGCTGATGGCATGACACCATCATACTCATCCATCACCTGCCTTGCTGCTTTTTGCATATTGCGCACCCGGTTATAATAGCCAAGGCCTTCCCACAGCTTCAGAAGCGTTTCTTCCTGTGCCTTAGCAAGACTCCTGATATCAGGCAGCGCCTCGATAAATCTCGCATAATAAGGCTTGACCGCTTCTACTCTGGTCTGCTGCAGCATGATTTCCGAAACCCACACATGATAGGGGGTTGGTTCCTCCCGCCAGGGCAAAATCCGTCTTTTTGTATCATACCACTTTAATAAGGGAGTGGCAATCTCATCCAGTAGAGAAAGTTTCACCGGCACCTCTTTTCGGATCTCCATCCTCACGGGCGTCACCAGACAATCATATGCCAGAACCTGCACACCGGCAGCCCTGGCCTCCCGCAAGGCTTCGGCAAATTCCGGTTGGATTTCTTCGTTGGGCTTAAAGCAAATCACATCTTCCATCTGTACTACCAAAAGAATATATGCCTGATAGCCTTTTCGAACCGCTTCCGTCAATTCCTTTACATGTTTGACAGCCCGCTCGGAAGGAGCATCCGGAAAATATACCACATTGTCCTTTTCAAGTGTTACCCCCTTCACTTCTATTAAGATTTTTTTCTGCCCTGCCTCCGCATAAAAATCAAGCCGTGAATCTCCGTATCGGTATTCCGGCTTCAAAGTCTGCAGGTTTGGAAATAAAATTTTCTTTTTAAGCCACTCTGCCACTGCCATATTGGGTGCCTGAGAATCCATATTGATCAGACGCGAACCCTTTTGTACTGCAACCAGATCATAACGGGTGCTGCGTTCCGGCTTATCACTTTCAGCCAGAAACACCTTGGCATTCTCGGTCAGCAATTCCTGACACCTGCCGGTGTTTTTCACATGTACCCGCTCTGTGTTCCCTTCTATGTCCACATTGGCAATAAACCGATTAGGACGGCTTAGAAACCGTCCTTCGATTATCTTCTGATACTCCACTATATCGCAACCTCTTCTGTTTTATGTTTATACGGAACCTTAGCCGAAGGCACTACCTGTGCTGCCGGAACCGCATGAACTTCCTGATCGTCAAAGAATATATGAGCGCCAAAAGCTTTCAGCACATCCCTTTTAGCAATACCTCCTAAAAAAAAAGCTTCATCGATCCGCACATTCCAAGCCCGCAGGGTACGGATAACCCGCTCGTGAGCCGGCGCGCTTCTGGCCGTTACCAAGGCTGTTCTGATGGGCACCTGTTCCATGGAAAACTCTTCCTGCAAATCGGAAATCACCTTTAAGAACTTGGCAAATGGCCCTGCCGCTAAGGGATTACAGGCATGAAGCCGTTCATTTTCTTCAAAGGCTTCCAAACCGCTGGCCTGATAAATCTGCTCCGATTCATCCGAAAACAGCACCGCATCACCATCAAACGCAATCCTGATCTGGGAAATCTCTTCCTCACTGCTATACCTTTGCTCATTTCCGCAATAGATCGTACCCGCTGCAATTCCGGCATCAATCGCCAGCTGCACATCTTCCTCATCCGCTGACAGAAATAAATCTGTTTTAAAAGCTTCCAGATAAGGTGCCAGAAAAGCTCCGCTGGCCAATACTGCCCGAGAAATATTCAATCCATAATGGGCAATGGTATTAAAAACCCGTAAGGAAGTATCCGGACTGTTATGAGACATGATAATTACTTCTACCCGGCCTTCCTGCCCCGGAATGCGATTCAGATTAAGCAGCGCTTTAATCAGTGCAAAACCGGGCCCCGGTTCCAATATTTCCTCCTCATGTTCCAACTGATACCGGCAATAGGCATCTACCCCTTCTTTTTCAAAAATCTCATTTTCCTTGGTGAGATTAAAAAGGGCTCTGGATGAAACACCTACTACCAAACGATTATTTAAACAATATGCCACAGGCACACCTCCTATCTGTTGCTTTCGAACCTCCTCATAGTCAGCAGACAGTGCCGCAGCTGTTCAAAACGGTCTTCGGTATCCCCATCCTCGATTTCCACATCAATTGCCACCGCCATGGTAGTAATCATATGATCGTCAATGCGATGATGAAGCCCCGCTAAAATCCGCAAGCGCTGCTCACATGTATCCGCCCCTAAAAATTCCATCACCAGAGGGTCAACACCTTCTATGTTTTCGTTATCTTCAACTTGTTCTTTTTCCAGTTGTTTTGTTTCTTCTTGTTCAATCTCTATTTGCTCCGTTTTTACCTGTTCTGCTGCTTCACCTTGCAGATTTTGCAGTTCAAACCGGTATTCCTGCAAAACTTCGGGATACTTATTCCGGTCCACCGGCTCCATGAACATCTCTAGGGGACGGGCATAAGCTCTATAATCACCATATAAAGCCTGATATATAACCATGGTTTCACCACTTTCGCTATGCTCCGCCAAAGTAACTATCTGATATAAATTTCCATTAAAATGTCTATAAACTTCTTGTGGTTGTGGGTTGCTTCGCATATCTTCCTCCAAATTATAATAAACTTCTTTTTATTATAATCTCAAATTCACAGCTTGTCATTCTCTTTTACACATCTGTTTCCATAAATTCATAAGAAACATCAAATCCATTCATCAAAACTTCCATTTTAACTAACTCACTCATTAATTCGGAACGTTTTACATTATCCAGCTGACTAATCTTCTTATTATATATGGAAACCGTATATGTCCGAGTCTCCTGACTTTCCCTTTCATCGTTTGCTGTCCCCTTCGCAACCTCCTTCGGAGAAATCACCTTCGTCATATTAATCCCGCTGTTATAATACCCCGCCTCATCCAAAAAGTTCCTTAACCCGCTCCGATATTCCTTCTCCATCACCTGATAATACCGCTCATCTTCATGAGACACCTTCCTCTCCTTCCCCACCACCTGAATAGAACAACCACACAAAAAAATAACCGTAAACAAAACCACCAACCTCACCCAATTGCTTTTCATCCTTTTCATCCCATTACCTCCGTCCATCCCACACCTTTAATCTCTTAACAACTCTGTAATTCCATCATAGCAGTTCAAGTGTCCCATAAAACGGACTCCGTAATGTAAATTGAAAATTTATAATAATGCCACCGGTCTGCAAGCGGTGCTCACGGAAAACCCAGCGGCCCCCCAAAACCGTGGCAAAAGGACAGAAACGGAAACGAGATATCGTAATTTATTCCATTACAATACCTCGCTCCGCTTCTGTCCTTTCCACAACCTCCAGGCCGCGTCCCCCTTCCGATACCCTTCCGCAACCCTACCTACACGCTATATTTCACTATCAGCAATTCCACACTCATGATATCATTCATTCGTCCGGTTTTTACTGCTTCCTCCGCTTCCACACAGGCCGTCACTGCTTTCCGCAGATCCTCCCGCTTGAACTTGGCCGCCTGGGCCACATACTTCCCGGCAATAAACCCCGGCAGATTTACCTTGGCACCGATAGCCTTGTTATCATACCCTTTTCCTTTCAGTTCTTTAACCTGCAGCAAGACGTTAAACTGTCTGGCAATCAGAAACAATATCCGCATCGGCTGTTCTTTCAGTGCCAGCAAATCATAATAAAGCCGCAATGCTTCTTTTTGCTTTTTATCCGCTACCGCACCCACCATATCAAAAATATGATTGGAAATACGGGTGGTACAGATCGTATCTACATCATTTTCGGTAATCACATCCCGGTCCATGCAATAGCAGACCAGTTTTTCCAGTTCGCCCTTAATATTCTCCATATCGGTGCCGGTCTTGCCAATCAGATATACTGCTGTACGCTCGGTAATCTGCTTTCCTTCTTTTTTCAGAATACCGGCAATCCAGCGTTTTAAGGTGTCCTCATCCTGTTCGGGGAATTCCACCGCCCCGCTCATTCCCTGCAGCAGCTTGAACATCTTCCCCCGCTTGTCCACCTCAGCCTCCACAAACAGAATGCTGGTGCTTTCCGGAACACTTTTCAGATATTCAATCATCTTTTCATCCGCGCTCTTGAACAAACCGCTGTTTTCCCAGATAATCACCCGTCGGTCAGCAAAAAAGGGCAGGGTTTCCGCCAAATCAATGATTTCCGGAACAGTGACTGCTTTTCCTTCATAATAGTTATAGTTCATGGTATCCTCGTCGCTGATAAGGACCTTTTTTAATTTATCCCGATATTGCCTGCGGAGATAGGATTCTTCTCCGTAAAACAGATAGATCTGTTTCAAATTTCCTGTTTTAATATCTTCATTCAGTGCCTTCATTGGTTCGCCCTCTATTCTTATCTGAATCAATTATACCTTGCCTACATTCGGAAAATCAATAGTTGCAACATAAAACTAATGGTGGTATACTAAATCCTTGGAATTTACAACAAAAAGAAATGAGGTATTTATGTTACAAAAAAGAGAAGATGTTAGAAATATTGCCATTATTGCCCATGTTGATCACGGCAAGACCACTTTGGTAGATGAACTGCTGAAACAAAGCGGTGTATTCCGGGAGCATCAGGAGGTGGCCGAGCGGGTCATGGACTCCAATGATATCGAACGGGAACGAGGCATCACCATTCTGGCAAAAAATACAGCCGTTACTTATAAAAATACCAAAATCAATATTATTGATACTCCGGGCCACGCTGACTTCGGCGGCGAGGTGGAGCGGGTTTTAAAAATGGTAAATGGCGTTATCCTTGTAGTGGATGCTTTTGAAGGTGCCATGCCCCAAACCAAGTTCGTTCTGCGGAAAGCTCTGGAAATGAAGCTGCCGGTAATTGTTTGTATTAATAAAATCGACCGTCCCGAGGGCCGGCCGGAAGAAGTTATCGATGAAGTTCTGGAACTTTTAATGGATCTGGATGCCGATGAAGCACAGTTAGACTGTCCCTTTATCTTTGCCTCTGCCAAAACCGGTACTGCTTCCCTGGATATGGAAGCCGAAAGCACCAATATGATTCCCCTGTTTGAAACCATTCTGGACTATATTCCAGCACCGGAAGGTGATCCTGAAGCCGGAACTCAGGTCTTGATCAGTACCATTGATTATAATGAATATGTGGGCCGGATAGGCGTAGGTAAGGTGGACAACGGTGCCATCTGCGTCAATCAGGAGGTGGTGATCGTGAATCATCATGACCCTGAGAAGCAGAAAAAAGTAAAAGTCAGCAAGTTATATGAATTTGATGGTTTAAATAAAGTAGAAGTAAAGGAAGCCGGTATCGGTTCGATCGTGGCCATTTCCGGTATTACGGACATTCATATCGGTGATACCCTGTGTGCTGTTGAAAATCCTGTTCCGATTCCTTTTCAGAAGATCTCCGAACCCACCATTGCCATGCATTTTGTGGTAAATGACTCTCCCCTTGCCGGCAAAGAAGGCAAGTATGTGACCAGCCGCCATCTGCGCGACCGTCTTTTCCGGGAATTGAACACCGATGTTTCCTTAAGAGTAGAAGAAACCGAAACCACTGAGGCCTTTAAGGTATCCGGCCGTGGGGAGCTGCATCTTTCGGTATTGATTGAAAATATGCGCCGGGAAGGCTTTGAATTTGCTGTCAGCAAAGCTGAGGTTCTTTATCGGACCGATGAAAAGGGCCACAAACTGGAGCCGATGGAATTAACCTATGTGGATGTGCCCGATGAATTCTCCGGTGCGGTCATCGAAAAACTCAGCCAGCGAAAAGGTGAGCTGCGCAATATGGGCGCTGCTTCCGGCGGCTATACCCGTCTGGAATTCTCCATTCCTGCCCGCGGATTGATCGGTTACCGGGGTGAATTCTTAACTGATACCAAAGGAAATGGTATTATGAACAGCATCTTTGATGGCTACGGTCCTTATAAGGGTGATATCCAATACCGTAAATTAGGTTCTCTGATTGCTTATGAAGCCGGTGATGCGGTTACCTACGGACTTTTCAATGCCCAGGAGCGTGGTGCTTTATTTATCGGTGCCGGCGAAAAAGTTTATGCCGGCATGGTTATCGGTGAAAGTGCCAGAGGTGAGGATATTGAAATCAATGTATGTAAGAAGAAACAGTTAACCAACACCCGTTCTTCCGGTGCGGACGATGCCCTGCGTTTATCTCCGCCGAAGGTATTAAGTCTGGAGCAGGCTCTGGAATTTATTGATACCGATGAGTTGCTGGAGGTTACTCCTTCTTCCCTACGAATCCGGAAGAAAATTCTTGATCCTACCTTGCGGAAACGAGCCGGCAATAAATAAAAGAATATGTATCCTGATGCAGCGCAGAGATTTGTTGGTCTCTGCGCTGTTCTTCTCATTTAATGATTTTCAGAAATTTCTTTTTCCCGATTTTTACTACTTCATTGCATATCATTACCCGCGTCAGATCTTCCATAGTAAATTTTTCACCCTCAATGCTGATGCCACCTTGCGCAAGAAGCCGGTTGAACTCGCTTTTGCTAGATACATAACCTTCAGACACGAGCTGCGGAATGATATCTTTCAGGAGGTCACCTTCCACATCAATGACCAGTTCGGGAACATCATCCGGGATGCCCTTGACAGAAAAGGCTGCATGATAAAAAGCTTTTGCCTTTTCTACTGCCTCGGCATCATGGTATAGGGAAGTAATGGTTTCAGCCAGCGTTAATTTAATATCTCTGGGGTTGGCTCCTTCAGCCAATTGTTTTCCAATAGCTTCTATCTCATCGGGATGAACATCCGTAACCAGTTCAAAGTAACGAATAATCAAGTTGTCCGGCACTTCCATAGCCTTTTTAAACATCACCTGCGCCGGTTCATCAATACCAATGTAATTCCCCAGACTCTTGCTCATTTTCTCCACCCCGTCCAATCCTTCCAATATGGGCATAAAAAGGGCAATCTGCTGCTCTTTCCCCATAGCCTTCTGCAGGGTTCTTCCCATCAGAATATTAAAAGTCTGATCCGTACCGCCCATTTCAATGTCCGCATTTAGATGCACCGAATCATAAGCCTGCATCAACGGATAAAAAAACTCATGGATACCGATCGGCACCTGATTACGGAAGCGGTTCTCAAAATCATCCCGCTCCAGCATCCTCGCCACCGTAGTCACCGACGCCAGCTTAAGCACCTCCTCCAAAGCAAGCTTCGAAAGCCACTCACTGTTAAAACAAACCTGCGTCTTTTCCCGATCCAACACCTTAAATATCTGTGCGCAATAAGTAGCCGCATTCTCCCTCACCTGTCCTTCGGACAGTGCACTTCTTCCTTTTGCCTTCCCCGTAGGATCCCCAATCTTACCGGTAAAATCACCGATAATAATCACAGCCTTATGCCCCATCTCCTGCATCTGCCTAATCTTCCGAAGCACCACCGTATGCCCCAAATGAATATCCGGAGCCGTTGGGTCAAGCCCTAACTTAACAACCAGCGGTTGCTTAGCAGCAACCGATCTTTCCAGCTTAGCCAACAATTCCTCACGATTCACCAACTTACAAACGCCCTTTTCAATAATCCTGATTTGTTCCTGTGCACTTAACATGATTTTTCTTTTCTCCTTTCATAACCTGCTTTTCCGACAATTACAAGACTTATACTCGGCAACGAGATGCTACAATTTATTTTGTGTAAATCCCTTTTTGTCACGAAAATGAAACTTTAATTCGTGGAGCTCGCTTGTGCGAACACGAATTATGCTTAAGGTTCATTGTAGTGTTTGGCAAAACAGGATTGGAACAAAATAAATTGTCGCATCCCGCTGCCGAGTATAAGTCTTGTAATTGTCGGTCAACAACCCCCCGAGGACAAAAAAATCCCGTCCTCATGTTTCCATAAGGACGAGATGTATCTCGCGTTACCACCTTATTTTATAAACAGCTCACACTGTTTACCTCATCAGGTACGGTCCTGCTCCTACTGCTGCCGGCGATACCCTTGCACACGATGACGGGGTGCTTATCCGTCGCAGCCTACTTAGTTTCCCGTTCGGTGCGCAACTCAAAGAGGTATTCACATCCGCTATCCCCACGCCTCTCATCGACCGGCTGCTTTCTGTCAGGCTTCCTGAATGTTACTATTTCTTATCATAGTCTTTGCTTTCTCTATGAAATTGTTAATTGTCTGTATCTTATACCCAATTTTTGCCCCTGTCAAGCAAAAATTTATTCTGCCATTTCTTCCTGCATTAGCTTTAAGGCATTATTGAATTCCATTGCCACACGGCTGGCATTTACTTTCATCAGGAAAAAGACCACCACATCGATTACCAGCACAGATCCCCCTATGGCAACCGTTATTTCCATACTGATCAGGGCATTGCCAAACCAGGCAAAGGAAAGAATAGCTATTTCCAACAAAATCAAATGCAGAATCTCCCGAAAGATTCGCTGCCGCCGGTTCAATACCTTACGGGAATAATATACCGCTTCCGGAAGCATGCCCACTGCCGCAAAGAGAAAGGGGGCAAAGAAGTTATCATATCCGACTTTCAAATCCGGAGCCAGAAAAACACCAATAGTCCCCATTGCAGCCGTAATACAAGCCGATATCAGCAGGTAATTAATAATAATTTTTTTCATCTTTTATTTTCTCCCTTTCCCATAACCACTTTTTTCAAATCAGGAACATACTGCCTGGTAATAATAATCTGTTCATCATTTTTCATATGTGCCACAAACCGCCCATTGATTTCCGGACTGATACATGTAAGCCGCATCAAATTCAAAATGACCTGCTTGGAACAGCGGATAAAATGGTGGCTCCGGCATTCTTCCTCTAACTCATAAAGCCGCTTCTTCACTTCATATATTTCCTTGTGAGTATAGGCAAATACTTTTTCATCCACCGCCTCAAAATAATAAATATTTTCCAGGGGAAGGGTAAACCTCTTTTCATTCAGATAACCGGTTATCGTGTAGCCCTGACTGGCGGCAAATTTCCGGATTGCTTCAAATTCTCCGGTCATTTCCACACATTCCAGAACCACCTGTTCTTCCGCCTTATTCTGAATCTTTCTCATAACTACTTTCATACGCTCAATATTCCTCTGCAAATGCCGGCCTGGTACCATTTTTAAAAATGCTGTCAAAAAATTCCAGCACCACCTCATTCATCTTTTCCACCCCATATCTGGCGTCTATCTTTCCTACTCCCAACTGTCTTGCTAAAAAGGGAGAAAACAAAGGCAAATCTGTAAAATTCAGATGACCGGCTTTTCTAAATACCACCGAATATGCTTCAATTGCCCCATCGGCAGCATAAAAATTATAATACTTTTCACCGGTACTTTCCACAAGTTCTTTGGCCGCCTCGTAATGATCTTCCGCATATATATTTAAAAGCGGAACCGGATAAGGTTCTTCATTCAGAATCGGAAATCCGTTCTCAACGCCTACTGCCTCACCCAGCATGGAACCATCCAGATCGATCACCGCTCCGATATCCTCTCTGGTCCTTCCCAGCACCGCACCGGCGGTACCGCCCAGCGAATGTCCGAACAATCCGATCTTAGTGCTATCCACCTGGATAAAAGGTGTACCGCTATCGGCCGCCGCCAGCTGCAATATGGTATCCAGTACAAAGTCCTCATCATCCACCCGCAGCTTCAGCCATTCCTGCGTAGTTTGATAAATCATTTCTTCATCTTCCGATGCATTAATAGTATAAACACTGTTTATAAAATCCATATTGACCGGTGTAAAGACCCCTTCCGTATCTAAAGTAAAAAAAGCATGATAGGTATGGCCGATACTTGCCACCACGTAGCCGTGAGATGCCAACTGTTCAAAGGTAGACTGATTGCTGCCGGAAAACCCAAAAGCACCATGGGAGAATACCAGCAGCGGATAAGTTTCACCGGTATCCTCCTCCGGATACCAGAATTCTACCGTCAGCTTTCGGTGAGGCGCAGCCTCCCCCTCTTTTACTACAGCAAAAGTTTCGATTCGTTCTTCATCAGTCCATGTATATTTACTGTATGCAACTGCCCACTCTCCATCCGGGGTAACAGGTCTGAACTGAGGACATATTATTGCGAGCAGCAACGCCATATAATACAAAAATACTTTTCCAATAAAGTTCCCGATAACATTGCCAATATGAAACGCTTTTTCTTTGCTCTGCTTCTTAATTAATCCAATCACTGCCACCAGCGCCTGCACCAGAAGCACCAATGCAATGGCATAATACCTGAATCCCCATTCCAGCACCCCGGTCAGCAAAAGGACCGTAAGCAGCACAAATTCTCCAATCCTGACAATCCGTCTTTCCTTCACATGCCGCTCATTTTGCATTAAATCCCAAATCATCAAAAATACTTCCACTGCAATCAGCAAAACCAATACTATATTTCCCATCAAAATTCCTCCATTCGCTTAATAAACTCCATTATAATTTCGAAAATCTTAATTTCAATAAACTTTCGATGAATTGCATTTTAGCGAGGTGAGTTGCATCTGAAACGGGCAAAAAAAGACGAGGTTCATAACATCCTCGTCCCTTGCGTTCTGTTCACTCACAGTTTATATCTTTAATATTCTCTGAGCAATCTGGAAATATACAATTAAAGACAGTGCATCTACAATCGTGGTGATAAAAGGGCTTGCCATAACCGCCGGGTCCAGGCCGATTTTTTTTGCCAATATGGGTAAGGTACAACCAATAATTTTGGCTAAAATGACCGTTACCACAATCGTCAGACATACTACCATGGCTACCGGAATCCCAACCTTATCAAACAGCATCAGTTTAACAAAATAAGCGCCTGAAAGTGTAATTCCACAGCAAATTGATACTAATATCTCTTTTCCCCAAATGGTGGGAATATTTTTATATTCAATTTCTCCCAGTGACAACCCACGGATTATGGTTACACTGGCCTGCCCGCCGGCATTACCACCGGTATCCATCAGCATCGGAATAAAGGCCATCAGGATTGGAACAATACTTAAGGCCTCCTCAAAGGAGGTAATGATCTTGCCGGTAAAAGTCGCTGAAATCATCAGCAGCAACAGCCAGGGTATCCGGCTCTTCCAGGTTTCAAAAACACCCGTTTTTAAATAGGGCTTATCCGTCGGCACAATAGCGGCCATTTTCTCGATATCTTCCGTGGTTTCTTCTTCCAGGATATCCACAACGTCATCCACGGTAATGATACCTACTAACCGGTTTTCGTTATCTACTACCGGCATCGCAATAAAATCATATTTGGAGAACTGTCTGGCAACCTCTTCCTGATCCATAAGGGTATTCAGATAAATAACGTTCTCACTCATAATATCACTGATTACGGTGTCTGCTGAACTAAGCAGCAACTGACGCAGGGCTACCGCTCCTACCAGTGTTCGTTTTGAATCTAATACATAACATACATTGATGGTTTCACTATCCACACCCACCCTGCGGATTCGGGCAACAGCTTCTTCCACTGTCATATCTTCCTTCAAATCCACATATTCTACCGTCATAATGCTACCGGCAGAGTCTTCCGGATAGCGCAGTAAATGGTTAATATCCCTGCGAGTCTCCGCATTGGCATTAGCCAACAATTTTTTTACCATATTAGCAGGCATTTCTTCCAGAAAATCTACCGCATCATCGGCCATCAGGTTATTAATGATATTAGCCGCTTCCCGGTCAGACAAGGACGTGATAATATATTGCTGATCATCCACCTCCAGATAGGAAAAAACATCTGCTGCCATACTTTTGGGCAGAATCCGGAAAATCTTTAACTGCGCTTCCTCCTCCAGTTCTCCCATGACTACAGCAATATCGGCAATATTCATATCTGCCAGTCTTTGACGAAGTCTTGTATATTGCTTAGTCTCCAACAGTTCCTTGATTACATCTAACTCCTTGATTTCGTCCATCGCAATTCTTCTCCTTATTCGTGATTTTTATGCTCCTACATGGGAGGGGGACATCTGAACTTGACTGCGTACTTCGCTCCATAAAAACCACCACCTTTCGTGAATTGCCTTCTATCAATTTAGCGCATTTACTACCTGTTTGTCAACGTAAAATCTTTGTAAAATCCGGCTCCGGTCACTTCCGCTGCCGCTTTGGCCGCCGTAACTTCGGTTACAGCCTTCTTAATGTCTTCAGTATCTTCAAAAGGAAGCATAATATCCATCTCTACCTTTTCTTCATAACGGGACTGTAATATCGGTATATTCCGCTGTCCCAGCAAGTATTGGATTTTCCCCACTTCCGGATACTCTGCCCGGATGGTCAGCGCACTGCCGTAACGCATCCGCATGACGGAAGTATTTTTGATTCCTTCCTGTACCGCCTGAGTGTAGGCCCGTACCAATCCGCCGGTTCCCAGCAAAGTTCCGCCAAAATACCTTGTCACTACCACTGCAATGTTGGTTAATCCCGCCCCATTTAAAACCTCCAGCATCGGCTTTCCGGCGGTTCCCTGGGGTTCCCCATCATCACTATAGCGTACCAGTTCACTTTTCCTTCCGATTATATATGCTGTACAGTTATGTCTGGCATCCCAATACTTTTTCTTAATTTCTTCAATAAAATGCAAGGCCTCTTCTTCCGACCAAACCGGCGCTACCGTCGCAATAAATCTTGATTTTTTCTCAACAATCTCGCCCGTTCCTCTTTCCGCTATCTCCAGATAAGGCCGAATATCTTCCTGCTTTTCGTTCATACTGCCTCCGATTTTTCTGCAAATGGTGCCTCTAAAGTAGTTTAACATAAAGCCGAATAAAAGTATAAGATTTTGTGAACAATTCTTAATATGGAAGAAAAAACCTTTATTTTGATGGAAAAGTTTGGTATACTTGGGTGATATCAGCAGAATTTCATCTAATACGGTTCTGCTCAGATTATGCAGGAGGTAACTATGAATTACGGAAAAAGAGGTGTCCGTGCAAAGCAGAAAGCTTTGAACTCCACCGGCGGAAAATGGGGGAAAAAGGTATTACTGACCTTCTTCAATCTTATTCTCATTTGCTTAATAGCAGTAGGCATCATTGCTGCCTGTGCCGGTTTCGGGGTGTTTAAAGGCATTATCGATACTGCGCCGGACATTAGTAATATTAACGTAACCCCGACAGGCTTTTCAACCTTTGCCTATGATATCGAGGGTAACAATATAGCCAAATTGGTTAACAAAAATTCCAATCGAATCCCTGTGGGCAAAGATATGATTCCGGAAAATCTTTCACATGCTTTTGTTTCCATCGAGGATGAGCGTTTTTATGAACATAACGGTATTGATATCCAAGGTATTTTTCGTGCTGCTTATGTAGGTATCAAGAATAAATTTGATTTTTCGGAAGGGGCCAGTACCATTACCCAACAGCTTTTGAAAAACAATGTATTTACCGACTGGACCAGCGAAAAAAGCTTTGCGGAAAAAGCCAAGCGAAAGGTACAGGAACAATATCTGGCCCTGGAGCTTGAAAAAATCATGTCCAAAGAAGATATTCTGGTTAACTATATGAACAGCATCAACCTGGGCCAGAATACTCTGGGTGTACAGGCAGCATCACAACGTTATTTTAACAAGTCGGTAAAGGATTTAAACCTTTCCGAATGTGCTGTTATTGCTGCTATTACCCAAAATCCCACCCGTTTTAACCCGATATCCCATCCTACGGATAACGCTGAACGGCGTAAAAAGGTTCTTGGAAATATGCTGAAGCATGAGTATATTACCCAAACCCAATATGATGATGCAATTGCCGATGATGTGTATTCCCGCATTCAGGTAGTGGATGAAGAAGTTGCTGATGACGCTACCAATTCTTATTTTGTAGATGCACTGATTGATGATGTGATGGAAGATTTGCTGGCTGCCGGTTACAATGAAACTCAGGCGTATACGCTTCTGTATAGCGGCGGTTTGAAGATTTATACCACTCAGGACCCGGCTATTCAAAAGATTTGCGATGACGTCTTTTTAAATGAAGAAAACTATCCGGCTAACACCCGGTGGTATCTTAATTATGATTTGACTATCGAAAAGGCCAACGGAGATAAAGAGAACCACAGCAAAGAAATGTTAAAGGATTACTTTTTGGAATCAAACCGCGACTTTAATTTGATTTTCAATTCGCAAGAGGAAGCATATGATGCCATTGCAGAATATAAAGCTGTTGTTATGTCAAGCGGCGACGAGGAAATTGGTGAAAAAATCAGTTTAACACCTCAGCCTCAGGTTTCCATTACAGTTGAAGATCAAAGTACCGGTCATGTGGCTGCCATGGTAGGTGGCCGCGGTACCAAAACCGGAAGCCGAACCCTGAATCGTGCGGTAGATGCCAAACGTCAGCCCGGTTCCTGCTTTAAAATTGTTGCTGTTTATGCACCGGCTCTTGACAGTGCCGGATTAACCCTGGCTACCGTCCAGAATGATGCACCTTTTAACTATGCTGATGGCCGGCCGGTTAGCAACTGGTGGTCAACGGGATACCGCGGACTGGCCTCCTTACGAGACGGTATCCGCGACTCGATGAATATTATTGCCGTAAAGACTTTAACCCAGATTACCCCCCAGTTAGGTTTTGACTACCTGCTGAACTTTGGTTTCACAACACTGGTAGACCGGGAAGAAGTAACCGTGGGCGGCAAAACCGATATCCATTCCGATA
This sequence comes from Lachnospiraceae bacterium, assembly GCA_031556725.1. GTDB lineage: Bacteria > Bacillota > Clostridia > Lachnospirales > Lachnospiraceae > UBA935. The sequence continues at coordinate 55,186 of JAVBSL010000016.1, forward strand.
TCGTACAGTCACTTGCTTTGGGCGGTGTTACAAAGGGTGTAACCAACCTGGAATTAAATGCTTCCTATGCTGCCATTGCCAATGGTGGTATGTACATTAAGCCTAAGCTATATACCCGGATAATCGATCATGATGGTAACGTCCTGCTTGATAATACCAATCCCGTGTCCAGACAGGTTATTAAGGAAACTACTGCTTATCTGCTGACCCATGCCATGACGGATGTTGTGACCTCTGGAACCGGTACTGCTGTTAATTTTGGTGGCATGGCGATTGCCGGAAAAACCGGAACCACCTCCCTTTACAATGATGTGTGGTTTGCCGGATATACTCCTTACTATACCGCAACCACCTGGACCGGATATGACAATAACGTAAAATTGCGTAAGGGCGAGGAACAAGCCCTGTCCAAGAAACTATGGCGGGCGGTTATGTCACAGATCCACGAAGACTTACCCAGCCTTACCTTCCAGGTACCTTCCGGTATCGTTCAGGCAACGGTATGTTCCCGTTCCGGTAAATTGCCGATCGCCGGACTTTGTGACGGTACCTTAAGAACCGAATACTTTGCCGAAGGAACAGTACCTACGGACAGTTGCAACGCCCACTATCAGGGTATGGTATGTCAATACTCAAACTTACCTGCATGTGAGTCCTGTCCTTTCATGGTTCCCGGCGTGCTGGAATTGACTCCTCCGGAAGACCCCTCCTTATTGAGCGGTTCCGGAACTGCACCTGCCAATGTAGGCGGTGCTTCCATTACCAAAGAGGTGGTTAATGAAGATGGATCCATAACCAACATCGTTATTCCGCAGACTAATACAGCATCCTGCCCGCATAATCTGGAATTCTTCGCTAATCCGGATGCACCGGCAATTATTGAACAACAACGTAATGAAATGAATATGGCCGCAGCGGCGGCACAGGCGGCGGCTGAAGCTGCCAATGCGATTCCCGCTCTTCCGATGGGCGAGGAAAATGCTCCCGAGTAGGGGCAAGCTCATCCAACAAAAAACACACCGGATATTTACGCTCCGGTGTGCTTTTTTATGTTTGCTTTATAATTCGGAAAGACCATTGATTAAAAACAGTTCCATAGGTTCTTCATATTGCGGAATATTAATCAGTAATCCACCCGCATCTTGATATCCCATTTTCCTGTAAAAGTGCTGAGCATCTTCATCCACTTGTGTAGATGTCATGATCATTCCATATCCTAATCGCTTCATGTCTTTTTCCCAAAAATCCATAAGTATTTTTCCGTAACCCTTATGTTGATATTCCCAATCCACGAAAAGCATTGTACAAAAAGGGGTATTATCCCAAAAAAGATTGTATCTGAGTAAACCAATCGGATCCTGATCTTCTAGTAATACATATCCCATTTTATCTCTGATTTTCTTTTCAAATTCAGCCTCTGGCAAATGACTGTCCAGTTTAAACCAAAAAAGTTTATCTTCCTTTTGAACATATCTGACACTTATCATAACATCCTCCACCAGTTTCTCTATAAAGTTACCAGCCACTGTCCATTTGTTAATAAATCGCCCTAGACTAAAAAAGATGTCATATATACTGGTACATATCTGATATTTTCTTTCCTGTCTACATCCTTTTGTGAAATAATATAGCAATCATTTATGTGTTTAGAATATCGGTTTCTTAACTCTGTCAGTGAATCATGTTTTCCAACTCCAGAAGATTTAACCTCTATAGCAGACACCTTTGCTCTCTGTGATATCAAAAAATCAATTTCATAATAATGTGTGCTTCCTTCCTTTTTCCATGTATGGTAATATAGCTCTCTTCCCGTTGCTGTTAACATTTGTGCAACGATATTTTCGTACAAATATCCTAAATTAGCCGGAAGTTTATCCGATAAAAGTTTTGCATATATTTCATTTTCTGCAACAGGTCTATCTATAAACATTAATGTAATAAATAATCCTGTATCTGCGATATATAGTTTATAGCTATCAAGATCTTTCGTAAGCGATAAGCTTGCTCTCGGATCAGTTGAATTGTAACACGGTAAAACCGTTTTCGAATCAATCAAGTCATATATAAGATTATCATCCTTGGATGTTTTTCTTTTACCAAGTGCAGCAGATACTCGATATTTTTTTGTATCTTTAGACAATTGTGCCGGTATAGAATGATACATTGCCGATAATCTGCCAGACGGATCAATTTTTTTAAAATCCTCTTCATATAATTTAATAATCTGCCGTTTTACTTGATCAATCATCGAAAAATTATCACCGCCCACATATGCTTCAATTGCCTGCGGCATTCCGCCAACCGCCATATACACTCTTACATCACGCATAAGCTTTCGGTTTACTGACTGGCCAATTCCTTTTTTCATTTCAAATAAGTTTTGCAACATTGAATAGTTTTTATCTGTTGCATCACAAAATTCTTCATAATCCATTGGGTATACTTGAATTTTCATTTCTTCTGATGGAATCAATATATCTTTTACATTCTTTTTTATTGAGATTAACGATCCCGTCTCGATATAATGATATCTTCCATCTTTTACTAAATGCTTAATCGCCTGCCTTTCTTTTAAAATACATATATTTCCTCCTATTTTCCATTCTCATTTTCCATTTATGCATTTCTTCAAAATTACTATATTATATTTTGTGCATTTCTTCAACATTTTGCCCTAAATAATCATAAAACTTTTCATGCAAATCACGCATTTCTGCCGGTGCATTCATAGAATGCTGATACATAAATTGGTGTCCAAATTTACTTCGAAAAATAATTCTAAGAGCTTTGGTAAAAATCCAAGTCGGACATATCATAAATAAATTAAATTTAAAGGGAGAAAGCATCTTCTTTTCTGAAAGTATCTTAAAATTAGCTTTCATTCTTTTGGCTGTTTGTGCCATGATTTTTTTATCAAGATATACTCTCTCAGGATATTCACTCATATAATATGCATCTGCAATCGGCACCACCATTCCAAGGTGAGAAACTTGCCAATTATGCATACTTGATACGATTTGATATGGTATATGACTCTTTCGAAATACATACGCAAGTGTCTTTTGCCTTGTACTTTGCTTCCCACTTATTTCACCAAAAGTTGTAGGCTGAATAATCTTGGGGGTAAGAGCTGCATTTAGTATCCCATTTTCTATACTGCCGCCTGCTCCCGGAAATGCCGGTAAAATTCTTCCCTCGCCACAAATTTTTCCCCAATTACTATATATTTCTATTGTATTTACCATAGTCACAATATTCGGACTTTTGTTATTTTTCAGTTCTAAAAGGGCTTCCTCTACCTGCTCTTCCCTAACAGTTAAAAAGATGAAATCAAATTCAACGTTTGTTTGCAATACGTCAAGAATTTGAACATTTGCCTTTTTTACCTGATGCTTATTAATATATTGCAAACCATTCTCCTGCAAATATTTTAACCGTTTTCCTCTGGCATAAACCGAAACATCAAATCCTGCTTCTGAAAATAGTGATGCATATAAACTTCCGATAACACCTGCCCCATATATTAGAATTCGCAAACTGTTTCCCTCACTTTTTCTTTCCCTGCTCTTCGCTCCTAAATTCGTTGAAAATACTGCTCAGACAATGTTTTCACCTAATATTATTTTAGGCATTGTGGTCAAACATCGGTTCCATCGCTTGTAGAATTTTTCTATATCAAATTTTGATACCCTCTTTAACCGCATTAAAACCCTTTTGTTTATGGGTACGTTTTATATAGTGAACATCTATAACACCTTCTTGACTTATCTCGGTTCTACAAACTACAACTTCTTAATCATCACAAACTCATCGCTATAGGTACCATCATCATATTTCATGGCATTTACATGCTTTCCGGTTTCTATAAATCCATTTTTCTCATAAAGACTCCTGGCAGCCTTGTTTCCATCCACAACTTCAAGTTCTATCTGTTCATAACCGATCTTTCTTGCCAATTCGGATAAATATTCAATCATCGCCGTTCCAAGGCCCAGTCCCCAATATTCTTTCTTAAGAGCTATTGCCAAAGAACATCTATGCTGAATTTTTCTCTTATTTCCAAGTCCATTTATACTACAGTTACCTGCTACTTTACCATCAACTAATCCCATCATCATTACGGAGTTTTCATCTTCCAGCAAACGATTCAAAATCTCTTTTTCGCCATCTACTGTATATGTGACTTCATCCGGATATCGCAAGAGAAAAGGAGTCTCCGTAGATGTTGTCTTTAAATACGCAATCATATCCTCGGCATAATCTGTACTTGTTGGACATAATATGCATTCTTTACTATTCTTTAAGGTTATTTTACGTTCTTCAAATCTCATATAAATCTCCCTGTCAATTTAATTTTAATTCCATATACAACTCTGCACTTTTATTATCATTATAAACAGGTATTTCAGCAAATCCATGCTTATGATATAAGTGCACCGCCATACGGAGTTCTTTTCTGGAATCGAGGCGCATTTTATCAAACCCATTTTCTCGTGAATAAGAAATTGCGGTTTCAAGCAATAAATGCCCATAGCCCTTACCTTGGTATTCTTTTAGCATAAACATTCGCTTCAATTCTGCAACTTTTTCTTCTTTATCCTCTACACTGATATTTCTAACGGCAACCGTCCCTATCAATAAATCACCCTCGTAAAGACACCACATACAGCCCTTTGCCATGTACTCTTTTTGAATATTTACGGTATCTGAATGTCTGTCATTTGGTTCATAGCCCCAACCTAAATCAGTGAAACATTTATAATAGAATTCTTCAATATCCTGTTGCATTTCATTATTATATATTCTTAATTCAGCCATTTTCATGATTCCTTATCAATATAATTCAGCAGTATAAATCTCTTCCACCGGAAATGTTATCTTTACCAATCCTACAGAAACAAACTCTCCGCTGAGTTTTTTAAATTCATGTAATATCAAATCACTTGCCTTATAAAAAACACTATCGTCGTCTTCTCCGGTCAGGGCTATTGTACAATGTGGAACCCAACCATTTGGACAATACCATTCCCAACCGGTTTTATCAAAATCACTTAAATATTCATGTAATTCTTGATGAAATCGGTACATACTGCTATTCATTATCGGTGATACATAAATCGTCTTTGTATCATTAAACATTCCTACTGAACCAATGTATGCCGGCATTCGCTTATGGTCTTGGGCAAAATTTTTTAATTGTTCTATACATTTTTCTTCCTCCACATCATTAAAGCAAGCTAATGTAAGATGTGGGCGTATTTTCCATTCTAAATACTTCGTACTTAATTTTTCATCTGCTATTCTTTTAGCTAAATTAAAAAGTTTCTGTTCTGTTTCTTTATCATAATATAATTCAATTGCATATTGCATATCATTCTCCTCCATAAATTCTTTAGGTTAGAATTTATCTTTCTTAGTTTTCTAAAAATTTGAATTTGATAACTACACATTATGCTTATAATGCGCATATTTTATCAAGTTGAAATGGAAGTTCAGACAAGCAAAGTTTGTAATAATTATCGACAGCTCTTGCTCGTCTTTTATCGGCGTGATGTTCGTCGTATATGGCGATAATTTTTTTCATCCATGTTACTTCACTTGGCGCTGCCACAGACAAAAATCTTAAAACGACTAAAGATGAGTCAAAACATTCTCCTAAATAGCAACCATGATAACCAAAGCAAGTGGCTTTAAGACGATTAAGAGTTCGTTTTGTCATTTCGACTACATCAGGGTTACTTGGTGCAAATAGGTTTAATAACCGCAGTATTTCCAACTCATACATATTGCCATTTAGTATATGAGTTTTAGGCAGTTGCCCCATAATTGTTTTAAGTTTCTTACCATCATTTTGTGGTGCAGAGAAGAATAAAGGATGTCGTGCTTTGGCAATAGGCTTTTCATCATAGCTTTCATGATCCTTGGGAGTGTTGGCTATCAAAAGAAATTGACTGACTATGTAAGTTTTCTCCTTATCAGAAAATACCTCACCTGCTAATATTCGCCTATTTGTTTCGAGTAACAGTTCATATTCAATCATAAAATCATCTCCTATATATTTACTTTAAATCAATAAATAAGACAGCAGTACGTCATATTACAAAATATAAATTATCTACATCCAGTCCGCCCCGTCAACTTCTGATTCGTCGAAACTTGTGTCACTGGTGGTGACGCAAATAATATTTTCTCTTTTTAGCTTAAATCGCTCATTTTTTTCAATTTAATCACTTATTAATTTCACATGCTTATACTGTCTACAATTCCTCAAACGATTCATCAATGTATGTGCATAGTTCCCATGTTGTGAATGTTCCCTCGTCAATCATACGATTAATTTCATCACGGCTTACCCACTTTGCATTGCAGGTTTCATCAGGAGCAAGAATTATAGTTGCTATGTTTACATTTTGCCGAAACAACCAAACATCAACCAAACCGTGACATTCCTCGTTGCAGCACCGTAAGTGATGTTGAATCATTCGTCCGTTCTGCGGCTCAAGAATTATGCCTAATTCTTCTTTCGCCTCCTTCAATGCCGTAGTTAAGCTATCATCTCCAGCAATCACATTTCCGCCCGTGCATTCCCATATATTGGGGAACATCTTGTTAGGCGATCTTTGCGATATAAGGTATTCGCCTTTGTTCATGGGCTTGCCACGCTCGTGAACACGTCCTGTAACATTACCGTTTTTATCTAATATATCCCAAAGTTCAATCAAGCTTATTCCTCTTTTTTCCCCACCTGTATAATAATTTATCTGCTACAAAAACAATATATCCTATCGCAAGAAAAGCAGCTGTAAGTCCCAAAACGCTCAGCATTACTGTTCCCCATCCAAGGACGTCTGAATCTATAAAGAAGTATGGATAATGACTTCCGTCATAGAATGTCATACCTAGCTTCGCTGCAATGACAGTAAATATGTAATAGCACAGTGGTATAATCAGCCATTTGAAGGGATCAAGTCTGTTTAATCGCCCTTTTGGGTCAAACACAACCCAATCCAATATCGAAAGTACCGGAACAAAAAGATGTACAATCAGGTTGGCCAATGGAGAAGTACCTTCTGCCATTTCAAATCCGGCACCTACCAGGATAAACCAGTAAATCAATAGAGTAACCGTGATAGCCATAATTACAGCTCCCTTTGCGTGGATAGCCCATGTGCTTTCACCACGTACCCCGTCTTTTTTGATTGCCTGAACAACTGCAATACCGGCGGCAAGAAAATAAAGTAAACAAAAGAGATTGCTTAATATCGTATAATACAAAAACATCGCGGGCGCAAAACTCCCGTTTGGTAATCCGGAATTAAGGTAAAGGCCAATTGCCGTTACCATGATTATAACGTGCGCCTAAAGCACAAACATTAAAAACAAAACAATCCATGACTTTCTGATATCCCTATTGACAAGCAAGTAAGCTGCACCAAACATAAACCCTGATATGGCTGATAGTATACCGTTGGCCGGGTCAAAGAAACCACGACTGAGGATATGTGCTATACCCCAAGTCAAGCCGCAAACAATTCCGCCCCACGGTAAATTTGTTTTTTTTGTCCAACTTTCAAATGCTTTTTGACCAAAAACTATTATTAGTAAAAACATTACCGTTTCAACCATATAGTAGATATATTGAAACACAAACCGCAGCGGTCCGTTTGCATTGAACTCACTAATTACTTTGAAATTCATGCCCCAGGCTATATAGCTTATCACCAATGAAAGTACAACTGCAAAAATTACGGTACCATATTGCCAAAGCTTCATCTTTTCGCCTTTTGCAAATATATCAAAGCCCGTTTTCTTTTTTGCGATTCGCACAAGCAAAACAGCCGTGAAACTCCACAATATGCAGGTTACAATCCAATGCAAAATTAATTGCCAGTGTGGTCCCTGAAAACTTGCAATTTCCCCAAAGGCAAGATAGCCAAGCCCAATTACTAAAAATTCCAACCCAAGCCCTAAAAATGCACCCAACGCAAACAGTAAATACTTCCATCCCAAACTTTTCATCAAACTGCCTCCTCCATTTTTACAAAGTAATCTTTTTTGCTTAATTTATAGTTGCTTTTTCATATATCCACAGGTAAAAGGAAAAAAATCAAACTTTTTTGTTCCGATGTGCTCTGCCCCATGCCGCTCATACCACTTGCGCAATTTAACATTCTCTTCAACAATATCAATATTCATTTGGATACAACCTTGTGCTCTGCCTTGTTCGCAAGCATGTTCAAGAAGTTTTTCACCTATCTTTTTATGTCTGAATTCTTCCAAAACACATAAATTACTCAGTTCGCACTCATTTTCATTTTTTATTAGTAGAGAATAATAGCCAACAATTTTATGGTTTTCTATGTAAGCAAACATTAGTCTTTTTTCTTCTTCTAAATGCCACATGAGGCGTTCTTCAGTTGTGGCAAATGCTGTAAATCGCGGTGCATTATCTATAGTGAAATTAAAATCATTTGCCACTGTCATAAAACTTTTACTAATTACTTCCACACACTCTTTTATATTATCTTTTTCAATCTGCTTAATCATATGTTCTACCTCACGAATTGGAATTTACCCTCCGCTATCGCTTAATTCACCAAAAAATAGTCCTTTATTTCATCAAGCAAAAAGTCTTCAATCACTTCAATCTCGCTTATATAGCTACCTGCTTTTATAACATCCCTGCATTTAATAAACGACCAGTTTTCCTGTCTCCCCTTAAAGTCGGGGTTATTGGCATATACTATGCCTTCAAAACCTGTCCAGATTATCGCTGATGCACATAACGGACATGGTTCAAATGTAGAATATAACCAGTATCCCGGCAGTTTATCTGTTTTTAGTTGCTTACATGCATTTCTAATAGCATTTATTTCCGCATGTGCAGTCGGATCGTGGTCCTTCCAGATTGTTGTTTCACCTTTAGCGACTATATTACCTTGCGGATTGATAACTGCCGCAACTATTCCTTTGTCATCCCATGCATCTTTAATCAATTCCCTCATAATTCTTTCACTTGGATGTTTTATATTTTCTATCATTATAATCATCTCCTATCCATTCTGATTTTCTATTTAGAAGCAAATTGCTATAATTCAACTACTTTGTTCCCCGCCTTATGAAATGAGTGAAAACAACTACTGCTTTCACTCATCTCTTATGCCTTATTTTCTTACATAACACTCTTACTTCGCAGTTTTGCAATCTATGCTTTTTCCTTTACGAAGTTTTTTGCATATCTGTTCAATTAACTTCTGAGCCGCACCCTGCTCAATTCCAATCTCTAAAATATTCATCCTCACAGCCTCCCATTCTTCTGACTGTTTCACTTCACTAACTATCTCATTCAATTTTTCTATCCGCTTATCCTTCACCAGTATCTCAGGGTTATCCAGACTTGTCTTTTTCATGTACTGCAGCAAACTCACCAGTTCCGGCTTTCCTTCTTTACTCGTCATATTTAGAAATATATTGAACTGGCGATTCTTGTTATCCATCGCCCAAGCATCCAGACGAATCGCCCGCTTTCCACTCTTGTTTAGGACCACCTGCTCTACTTCCACCTCTTCCAGCAAAAGATCCTCCTCATCCATTATGATACTGAGAACATTTTCGTATGCCGTCTTTTGGCGCATCACCGACAAAACAAAGCAAAATCACTTAAATTGAGCTCGTAGTTTTCAGACAGCAGTGGGTATCCTGTTACTTTTTCTTCTTCCATATGTTTCTTCCTTTCTGCTTATTGGCAGAAAGTTTCTCATCTATGTCTCTCTGCCTGTTTATTAGGGATTTCAGCAAAGAGTTCAGATCTTGAGATAGCCCAATACGGCTAAAGAAATATAGATAAAAAAGTTTAGAATTCATTGCTTATCCGTATCGTAACATATGGATATTAAAAAGTAAATCTATTTCGTGCGAGCGCCATACCTGCTGTTTCACTGCCTGATGTATGAATGGTTGTGAAGGTTTTAACCCTCACTCGCTTTTTAAAGTTTTTTCGCAAAGTGCAAGTTGAGATACCGGCCCGCAGGGCCGTTAGATTAAGGCAAGAGCCAGCAACGAGAAAAAGCAATTTATTCCGTAAAAATCCCTTTTTACCATGGAGATGAGACTTAAATTCGTGGAGCCCGCTCGTGCGAACACGAATTTTGCTTAAGGCTCATCGAAATGCTTGGTAAAACAGGATTTGAACGGAACAAATTGCTTTTCTCATTGTCGGCTCTGCCTAATCTAACCCCCGCCGCCCCGATTTAAAAAGGATTTTCGGTTTTGTAGCGTGCGTTCTTTGGCTGATTGTAGCCGATTTCTTCTACGTCTACGCCGATATATTTGAATACTTCATATAAAGCTTTGCCGAAGTGACCAAATGCTACAGCACCGTGGTGAGGATAGTTTCCTTCGATCAGTACGTGGCGGTAAAATCTTCCCATCTCCGGAATAGCGAATACACCGATACCACCAAAGGATTTGGTTGCTACAGGGAGAACTTCGCCGTGTGCAATGTAAGCGCGAAGAATATTATCAGCGGTTGACTGTAAGCGGTAGAAGGTAATATCGCCAGGCATGATATCGCCTTCCAGCGTTCCCTGTGTTACTTCTTCAGGCAGGTTTCTGGCCATGATCATCTGGTATTTCATATTACAGAAGGACAGCTTCTTGGAGTTGGTATTTCCGCAGTGGAAGCCCATGAAGGTATCTTTATGGGTATAGTCAAATTTACCTTTGATAGCTTCTTCATACATATCAGCCGGTACGGAGTTGTTGATATCAAGCAGGGTAACTACGTCATCGCTGACAGCAGTTCCGATAAACTCGCTTAAGCATCCATAAATATCTACTTCACAGGATACGGGAATGCCCATTCCGGTGAGACGGCTGTTTACGTAGCAGGGAACAAAACCAAACTGGGTCTGGAATGCCGGCCAGCATTTTCCGGCGATTGCAACATATTTACGATAGCCTTTGTGTGCCTCTACCCAATCCAACAGGGTCAGTTCATACTGAGCCAGTTTCGGTAATACTTCGGGTTTCATATTGCCCTGTCCCAGTTCCTCTTCCATTTCTTTCACTTTAGCAGGGATTCTGGGGTCATTATCCAATTTATGATATGCTTCGAATAAATCTAATTCTGAGTTCTCTTCGATTTCCACGCCCAGGTTGTAAAGCTGCTTAATGGGTGCATTACAAGCCAGGAAGTTAAGCGGGCGGGGACCGAAGCTGATAATCTTTAAGTCTTTCAAACCAACGATTGCGCGGGCAATGGGAACAAACTCATTGATCATATCTGCACATTCTTCAGCGTTTCCTACCGGATATTCCGGGATATAAGCTTTGATGTTACGAAGCTTCAGGTTGTAGCTGGCATTCAGCATACCACAGTATGCATCACCACGTCCGCCAACCAGATCATTCTGTGATTCTTCTGCTGCTGCTACGAACATAGCCGGTCCGTCAAAATGTTTCGCTAACAAAGTTTCGGAGATTTCCGGTCCGAAGTTGCCTAAGTAAACACATAATGCGTTACAGCCGGCAGCTTTGATATCCTCTAATGCCTGTACCATGTGGATTTCACTTTCCACAATACAGATCGGACATTCATAGATGTCTGCTTTTCCGTATTTGTCCTCATATGCTTTGATTAACGCTTTTCTTCTGTTTACCGATAAAGACTCCGGAAAACAGTCACGGCTTACAGCCACGATACCAATTTTTACTTGTGGTAAATTATTCATTTATTTAGCCTCCTTATCCTGCTTCTGTGCAGGTTATTTATTATTTAATATTATTATTTTACGTCTAAGTTTTCTCCTACAAGACCCATGGGACTGCCTTCCGCCAATCCACCCTCAGGATGTCCCAGCAGCCATTTATTTACTGCCGTAAGATGTCCGTCTTCGCCGCCTGCATGAGAAGCCTTCAAGGGGTAATTGGTGCCCTTGGGTAAAACGATGGTAACTCGGAAACCATTGCCATCCACTGAGCAGGGTGCATAATGCAGGCTGGTTCCATAAAGCTCTACCGCACTTCCCTTGGGAAGCAGAAAAGCTTCCGCTTTGGCTGTATCATAGGTAAAATCAGCCGTGATGTCCTGCTGCATTCCCAGGATCAGGATGGCATCGGTAGCAGCCACATTGATCTCCGAACCTTTATGATACTCAAAAGCGTTCAGTTTGGTATTGTGTCCGTTGCAATAGCCGATTTGAATCGGCATCTCGCCATAAGCCTTAACTTCCAACTCCTTCATCACCGGAAGGGCTTCCAGTTCCGCAATGCTGGGCTCATATACCACATCTGCCGGCAGAGGTGTATTCTGCATGGCCTCAACTAATGCTGTAAAATCTACGTCATCCACAATGCGTCCATATTTTTTGAAAGCATCGTCTGTTACTTTTAAAACATTCATTACCTTTCCTCCTTATTTAATTTTCTCAAAAATGGATTTGCAAGCCGGATAGATTTCCTTAAACTGCTGATATCTTGCTTCGTACTTGGCCACCAGCTCTGCTTCCGGCTCTACCGTATCTACCACCTTAACAATTTTGGCTGCTGCCGCTTCAACACTTTCAAATTCACCGCAGGCTACTGCTGCCAGCATGGCACCGCCTAAAGCCGGTCCTTCTTCACTTTCGATTACATCTACCTTTAAATTCAGGATATTGGCAATCATCTTTTTCCATAAGGGACTCTTGGCTCCGCCACCGCAGATTTTGGTTCTTTCGATCTTAATTCCCAATGATTTGGCCACTTCAAAGGAATCTCTTAAAGCAAAAGCCACACCTTCCAATACAGCCTGGGTCATATCGGTTCTGGTAGTATCCATGGTCATTCCGATAAAAGTACCTCTGGCATCCGGATTGTTATGGGGAGACCGCTCGCCCATCAGGTAAGGCAGGAAATAAACATGATTATCGCCAAGTCCGCTGATATCTCTTTGTTCTTCCGCATATTTATTGGTTCCGATAATATCTTCCATCCACCATTTGTTGCAGGAAGCGGCACTGAGCATACATCCCATCAGATGATAGGTTCCGTCAGCATGGGCAAAAGCATGAAGGGCATTGTATTTATCCACCCCAAACTTCTTGGAAGAAATAAAGATGGTCCCGCTGGTTCCCAGGGAAATATTACACATACCATCGCCTACCGTTCCGGTTCCCACTGCTGCTGCGGCATTATCACCGGCACCTGCTGCCACTTTTACCGCCTCTGGCAATCCCAGTTCTGCTGCCACTGCCGGTGTTATGGTACCAACTGCTTCATAGCTTTCATAAAGCTTAGGCAGCATATCGGTGGTTATGCCGCAGATATCACACATTTCTTTGGACCAGCAGCGATTCTTCACATCCATCAGAAGCATTCCGGAAGCATCCGATACATCGGTACAATTTACGCCGGTAAGTTTATATGCTATGTAATCCTTAGGCAGCATAATCCTGGCAATCCGGGCGAAATTCTCCGGTTCTTTATTCTTTACCCACAGTACCTTCGGGGCCGTAAACCCAGTAAACGAAATGTTGGCCGTGTACTCGGATAATTTATCCTTACCAATTACCTGATTCAAATAATCACATTCCTCGTAAGTCCGGCCATCATTCCATAAAATCGCCGGACGGATTACCTGATCCTGATCATCCAAAATCACCAGGCCATGCATCTGACCGCCAAAGCTGATACCGGCCACCTGAGACTTGTCGGCTCCCGCCAGCAGTTCCTTGATCCCTGCCATGGTCTGTTCATACCAATCTTCCGGTTTCTGTTCTGACCATCCGGGATGAGGAAAATAAAGGGGATATTCTTTAGATACAATATTCTGTATCTTTCCTTCTCCATCCATCAATAGTAACTTTACTGCGCTTGTCCCCAAATCAACACCAATATATAGCATTTTCTACCTCCTTATATATCTGTTTCTCCTGTTGTGCTCGAGCACATTTAATGGTTTTACTTTTTGTGCCGATGTATCAACCGGATGTTTTTATCATAGTACTTTTTTTCATAAAAATCAATAGAAAGTTTTGACTTTTTCGGTCCTTTGTGTTAATTTTTATGTAATGCTTTATTTCTCGTGTGTCCGTGCACGTTTCACACGTAATATATTTTTTGAAAAGGAGTTTATCCTGATATGACTACTATCCGTGAAATCGCCGAACTGGCAGGTGTCTCCAGGGGCACTGTAGACAGAGTTTTAAATAAAAGAGGGGCTGTAAATCCTCAAACCGAAGAACGCATCTGGGAAATTGCCAAAGCCCTTAATTATAAACCCAACAAAGCCGGCATTGTTCTGGCGGCTCAAAAGAGAAAGCTGGTATTAGGCGTGGTTTTGTTTGGTTCAGGAAATCCTTTTTTTGATCTGGTTGAAATGGGAATTACCAAGAAAGCAAAAGAATTGGATGAATATAATTGTTCGGTTGTCGTAAAGAGAGTGGCTGACGGCGTGGAAGAACAGTTAGCGGCTATTAACGAATTGTTGGAAGAGGGGATTCACGGCCTGGCCCTCTCTCCTTATAATGATGAGCGAATCATTCAGGCTATCACCAGATGTCATGAACAGAATATCCCGGTAGTTACTCTTAATACCGACATTCCTTCCGCCAAGCGGATGGCTTATGTAGGCAGCAATTATTTTCACTCCGGTGAAACTGCCGGCGGATTGATGCACCTTATCACCCATGATGAGGTAAATATCGGCATTGTCACCGGTTCCCCCAACGTTTTGTGTCATACCGAGCGGATTGCCGGCTTTTCCGCCTGTATCGCCGAGCATTATCCACAGTTAAAAATTATCCAGACTGTCGAAAACAATGATGATGATATTGTCAGTTATGATCTGACTACCAAATTACTGACTGAGCACCCCGAGATTAATGCTCTGTTCTTTACTGCCGGGGGCGTTTATGGCGGCTGCCGGGCGGTAACCACCCTGGGGCGTGAAAAAGATATGACCATTCTCACTTTTGATGATATTCCTACCACCAAAGAGTATATTTTAAATAACATTATCTCTGCTACCATTTGTCAGCAGCCGGTATTACAAGGTTCTAAGCCTCTGGATATTTTATTTGCCTATCTTACAACCGGCGAGTTGCCTCGTAAGGAAATGAATTATACCCAGGTGGATATCCGGATTAAGGAAAATATGTACTAAAGGCTTTTATATGATTTCAAAATAATTTCTTTTTCTGTTTGGAAATTCCTGCAATAGCCGAATCTACCTGAATCCGGGTACAGGAATCCAGTAAATCCTTGACGGTTACGATTCCCAGATATTTATTATCTCTTTCCACCACGATAGGATTATAAAGTATTTCATAAGGCCGCTGCATAGCCAGCCGTGACACCCTGTCAATGGGCACTCCATGGTTCACCCGCAGAAATTCCGAATTCATAATATCCTTAATGCTCTTTTTGAAATTCAAATCATAGCCATACCGGCCGCCAAAAGCGGCGTAGATATCCCCTCTGGTCATAAAGCCAACCGGCCGTTCTTCTTTTACCACGCATACTTCCATAATACTCGGATTCCGGCTTAACAGTTCAAACACTTCAATGGCCTTAGTCCCGGGCATCACCGCTGTACTCCTTTTGCAAATACTCTCAATGGGCGGAAATGCACTGCCTTTATAGGTATCCACGTATCCCCTGGAAAAGCAGTCGGCTATTAATTTTCGTTTATCTGCCTCGATTTCAGCAAAATCGGCCTTGGGAATCCCCAGAAAATAACCTTGCCCATAGTGAACCCCTAACCGAATCAGGGTCCGCAATTCATTCTCGGTTTCAATACCTTCGGCAATCATTTTAATATTACTGTTCTTACAAAACTCTACAAAGGCCTTGCATAACGCAATCTTTGTCTCATCCTGATCGATGTTCCGCACCAGATACATGTCCAGCTTGATAAAAGTCGGCTTGGCATCAACAATCACATTCAGTCCTGAATATCCGGAACCCACATCGTCGATGGCAATACCATAATTTTGATTCTTATAATGGTTGATGGACTCAAAAAAGGTATTTCGATCCAGAATGGCTACCCGTTCGGTTATTTCAAAGATAATATTTTCCGAGTCCAAATCATATTTATTCAGTTTTCGTTTGGTAAAACCGGCCTTGAATTTTTGATCATTGATAATATTTGAATTTACATTTAAAAACAGCTTTGTCTGATCCGGCATAGCACGGGCATTTTTCAAAGCCTTCTTACGGCACAAAGCTTCCAGCTCCCAGGCTTTCCCCATCTGATCGGCGGTTCTGAACATAGCTTCAATATTTATCGAAAGGCTCTCATTGGCAATGCGGCTAAGGGCTTCATAACCATACGCTTCGCCGTTTACCAAAGATACTATCGGCTGGTACACCGGTGTGATACATTCCTCTTCCAGTATTTTATTAACTGTCTCAAAATCTTGTTTCATAATAATAGGCCCCCTGTTTCATCCATAATTATATGGATGGCAGAAGGACCTTACTATCTCTAAAAAGTAAAATAAATGTAAAATTTAAGAAAAAACATCTTTCAGCCACTCTTCACATAAGGGAATCCAGTTGCCGCAATGAGCATTTTCGGAATCCGTCTCTTTGCTGCATACGGAAATCCCGTGATTGCCGCTGCGGAACAGATGGGCATCATAAGATATCTGATTTTTTTGCAGCTCACCAATAAAGTATAAAGTGTTTTCTACCGGTACGCAGTCATCATCTACCGTATGCCAGATAAACGTGGGCGGTGTGCTCTTATCCACCCGCTTCTCCAGGGAAAAGAATTCCTGCTTTGCCAGATCTTCCGAACCGGAAATGTTAATCAGGGAGCCCTGATGGGCATTCACACCGGCAATCAACACCGGATAGCACAGGATCATGGCATTGGGCTTATAACGGTCGTCCTTATAGTCTAAAGCTTCCATCAGCTTGGGTTCCTGCCACATAACCCCTAAGCTGCAAGCCAGATGACCACCGGCTGAAAATCCGCAAACAGCGATTCGATCAGCAATAATATTCCATTCCCCGGCCTTCTCCCGCAGCATCTTAATCGCCGTAATTCCCTCTTTCATAGGTTGCAGATTAAGAGCATCCGGTCCTACAGAGTAGCGCAGAACACCCACATGATATCCCATTCGATAAAATTCACTCACCACCGGCTCAGCCTCCCGCTCGGAAACCCCTTCATATCCTCCGCCGGGTATCACCAAAATAAAGGGACGCTTTTTAATGCTGATCTCCTCATTATTTTCACGCAGATAAACCGTCAGGGTTGCCTGGCTTTCCGGCATCAGTTTGATCACTTCATACTTCATTTCCTGTTCTCCTTGCTCTTTTCATTTTATACTTTCTTTCCTGCGAAAAAGTCTCGTATCACATCATTAAAATCTGCTATTAACAATACTTTACTCTCTTTCTCACTCATTTTCAATCTCCTTTTTCCATTCAGATATCATATTTTCAGTTAAACAAAATTTCATCTACCGTTACAAACTCATATCCTTTCTGCTGCAGCTGATCGATAATTGCCAATGATGCCACCCGGGTGGTTTCATATTCATCATGTAATAATATAATGTCATTGTCTTTTATCTTACCGACAACTTCGGCTACCACACAAGATGCATCCGTACTGCACCAGTCCAAAGGATCAACGGTCCAAAATACCGGAAACATATTTAATTCCTTCTCCAGATCCTTATCCCACTCACCATAGGGCGGACGGACATAAAGCGTTTCCTGTCCGGTAATCTCTTCAATCACCTTACTGGTTTCCTGCAGTTCTTTCACAAATTTTCTTTTATTTCCGGCTTTCAGCTGCATATGAGAGTAGGTATGGTTCCCAATCACATGGCCTTCCTCATAAATTCGTTTGACGATCTCCGGATATTGTTCTGCATGAGAACCGGTAATAAAAAAAGTCGCCTTTACTCCCCGTTCCTTCAAACCGTCAAGAATCTGCTCGGTATAGATCGGATGGGGCCCATCGTCAAAGGTCAGTGAGACTTTTTTAACATCTTTGTAGTTGTCCGCATCTGTCGTCTGTACCCGGCTGCTTATTACGGCTGTATCTTCAGCCGCCGGAACAGCACCTTCGCGCCTTACTACAAACATAATTCCCAATAATGTATACAAAAAGAGGAAACACTTAATCCCTTTTTTTTGCCAGTCATTTTTGATTTTCACAGCCACTTCCCATTTTGAGTGCTTTTTAGAATATATGCAGTATACTATATTTATTTGTATTTTTCAGGTAAATATGATATAAATATAAATACAAAAGATGGAATAGAGAGGAACTACCATGACCCAAAACAAAGCTTATGTTTTAGAACATATCAGCAGTCTTCTGTCGGAACATCGCCGCCTGATGGACCAGTTTAATAAAAAACACTATGCCGAGGCCTTTACCGCTTATGCCGAAGAAGTCAAACCGGTTTTAGATGCCGCTGAACAGGCTTGTCTCGAAGATGAAACAAACCGCTCAGCCTTTTTGAATGAACTGGTTGCGAAATTTTTGGCTGATACTGCAGAAGAAATCTCTTCGCTGAGAAAATTTAAACAAAGAGATTATATCGAGACCTCCAAGCTGTTGCTTGCCTTATATACTGTTCCCATGATTATTTATCAGCAAAACAGTATCAGCGAAGAATTGGCAGACCTGCTGGTTGCCGGATGGGCAAAAGCCTACCCTCAACAGGTCTTTTTAAAAGGAACCTATGAAGAATTGCTGGAAGGCTTTAAGGCCCCCCGTTCTTTTATGGGGTTTTCATTACCGCGCTGACCTTTTGCAGCAGGGCAATCAGTTCTTCTTTTTGGACCGGTTTCAAAATATAATCAACGCAGTTATATTTGATTGCTGCCTGAATGTAATTTATATCCGCAAATCCGCTCAGCACCACAATAAAGGCCTCAGATATCTGTTCTTCCCTGATCCGTTCCATCAGTTCCAAACCATTCATTTCCGGCATTTTTATATCGGCAATAATAAGATCGACTGTGTTTTCCTCCAAAAACTCCAGGGCTTCCCGCCCATCAGAAGCTTCTCCGGCAATTTCAAAGCCCTGTGCCTGCCAATCAATCAGCAGTCCCAAGCCCTGCCGGATAAAAGGTTCATCATCTACTATCAATACTTTTAACATGATTTCTCTCTCCTTTTATTTGTTTTCTGTTATCTGAACAAAGCGATGCTGATTGTCACTTTGGTTCCGATATTTTTACTGCTTTTCACATCAAACCGGGCTTGACCCTTACCATAATGCTGCAGGCGGATACAGGCATTGGTGATTCCGACCTGCTCGCCATCTTTTAGCATTTCAACCTCGGCATGATGCATTCTGCCGGTCAGTTCCCGTACATATTCCTCGGTCATGCCCGCTCCGGTATCTTCTATTACAATAAGCAAGTCTTCTCCTGCACGCTTTGCACTGACAGTTATCCGTCCCGGACGGCTCATTCCTTCTATACCATGAATACAGGCATTTTCTACAAAAGTTACCACTGTCAGTTTGGGAATTCTGATAGTTTCTAGCCCCTCCCCTATCTCTATTTCATAGGACATGCGTTCACCAAACCGGTATTTTTGCAATTGCAGATAAGCCTCTGCAAACTTCATCTCTTCGCCAAGAAGAATATCGTCTACGCCCCAGTTAATTGATTTACGCATCAACACAGCTAATTTACCGATAATTTCCGAGGTTTCCTCTTCTCCCTTTATGACACTCCGCATCCGGATGCTCTCCAGTGCATTAAACATAAAATGCGGGTTAATCTGACTATGAAGCGCCGAAAGTTCCGCCTGTTGTCTGGATATATCCGACTCCTGCTGCTCAATCTTACTTTTAAATACTACCTCCACCAGTTCCTTCATTTTCTTAACCATTAAATTATAGTTACCCATTAATTTACTGATTTCATCTTTTCCCCTAACCGGTTCAATTTCGATAAATTTCTCTTCCTTAACCATGTCCAGGTGCTCGCCTAATGACAAAATACGTGCCGACATAGAACGGCTTACTCCCAGCATAACTGCTACCGGAAGAAGCAGATTGACCAGGATCAAAATGCTCAACGCTCCGGCACTATCCTGCAGATAACCGGAGACCGTTAATTTTTCACCGACAATATAGATATCCCAACTGGTACCGTATAAATTAATCGTTTCCTTGACAGCGGCTGTACTCTTTATTTCATTACTTAAGTTCTGGTACTCTTTCATTCCATTGATGTAGTTCACGTTATCAAATAAAATCTTATCCCCGTCACACACATATACCTGATCACTATAATTAGCCTTTATAATATCCTGGGCAATTGCGGTATAGTTCAAATCATGTTTAATAATCTTAGCGCATCCTATACTACCATAATAATCAAGCTTTCTGATAAGCGAAATTACTCTTTTGGTATCACCTTTTTTTGCATCCGGTTTCTTATCCTCGTCGTAATAGGTATATAGCAAAAGCTTCTTATCTGCTTCCAGAAAATCCTGAAACCATTGCTCCCCCCAAGCCACTTCAAGTCTGGCAAATTCCGGCATGTTAACAATCGTGCCATTATCGGCATAAGCCGTACTGGCAATAATATTCTGCCCTTCCTTGCCATGCATCATAAACCTTTGAGGCAGCTGGGTGTAGGCGCGATAAAAATCTGCTTCGGTTTCATACTTCGTTTCCAAAAAATTAAAAATATCTAAACTGGTATAGATGTCATTGATACCATAAATTGTTCGGTCTATTGCTGACTGAATACTATACTTGACCGATTCGCTCATCCTCTGGTAACGCTGCCCTTCTTCCGCTTTACGACTATTTATGTCTCTGACAATAATTAACGTATTGGTGGAAATCACCGGAAACAGCACACAAAAAAAGAACATCACAACCAGTTTTGTCTTTATGCTATGGCGATCCAGCCACGCACCCCATCCGTTCCAGTACTTTTTGAGTCTCATTTATGCTCCCTCTTCATTAATACCCACGCTCAGCCAGTACTTCCTGGGTCACCACCGTCACCGGATATTCGACACCGTCTACTACTACGGACTTCACTGTATCATCATGAGCATACATTCCTTCATCAACATAGGAAAACTTGTCCGGTGTTTTTCCGTCTTCCAGAGATTCGATGATTTTCTTAACGTGGGGACCCTGGAGGGGATTACATGCAGTGATACAGGTGATCTTATCCATCTGGATATAATGCATGGCATCTTTCTTAACGCCGTCAAAAGAGAGGACCATAATTTCACCTTCTGTAATATTCGATCCAACCTTTTTACCGTCTGCTTCTATGGCTTCTATGACACCGAAGGCTTCGTTGTCATTTTCGCAATAAACAACGTTGATATTGTTATATTTGTTTAAAAGGAATTCCATAACTTCCTTGCCTTTGGCCTGGGTGAAATCTCCGGGTACCTGGGCCATAAGATCCCAACCGTTAGCTTCTTTGGCATCGGCAAGGCCTTTCGTGCGCCCAATCTGGGCCGTGGCGCCGATTGTACCTTGAATATTAACAATATGAAGGTCTTCCGGCGCAATGCTCTTAGTCATCGCATACTGATTCAACCATTCTGCTGCTTTTTTTCCTTCCAGTTCAAAGTCCGAACCCACCCAGCAGGTATATAAGCTCTCATCATGAACATCCACCCGGCGGTCAACAATAATAACCGGGATTCCGGCATCCTTCGCTTCCTGAAGAACCGTATCCCAGCCGGTCTCTATTACCGGAGCCAGAACAATATAATCAACTTCCTGCTGAATAAAGGTTCGAATCGCCATAATCTGGTTAGCCTGCTTCTGCTGGCCATTTTCAAAAATCAGTTTATATCCGTTTCCTACCGTAAATGTGGATTTCATGGATTCCGTATTGGCACTTCGCCAGTCAGATTCCGCACCAAGCTGTGAAAAACCTACCACAATATATTCTTTCATAGTTGTTTCCGGTATGACTGCCGAAGGTTTTCCACAGCTGGCGGCTAATAGAAAAAACATGAAAGTGATTGGTATTAATAACCTTTTTATTACTTTCTTCATACTCCATACCTTTCCTATTTGATTATCCAAGCCTGGATTTACATATATAATCCCATACATCTTTGGCTTTTGTCAATTATGAAAATAGGATACGGAGTTTTCCAGTTCTTTCGCCATGCTATTCATTTTTTTACAATTCTCGTTGACAATCTGCACCTCGGTCATAATTTCATTGATATTAGTGCTGACCTCTTCATTACTGGCGGCATTTTCTTCGCTGATGGCACTTAATCCGTATACGTTCCGGATTACTTTTTCTTTATGCTCTGCCAGATTGTCGGTTTTTTCCGCAATTGCTTTGATATCACTTACCGATTGATCGATATCCTTACTGAGTTCTTCATATTTTTTCTGGGTCAGGGTGATGCTTTCCTGCTCCCGCAAGATGGAAGTATGTACTTTATCCGCCAGCTGTACCGATTTCTGTGATTTTTCAATAATTGTCTGGGCCAGATTTTTAATCATTTCCGCTCCTTCCGCACTTTGGGATGATAATTTTCCAATTTCCTCGGCAACTACTGCAAATCCTCTTCCCTGTGCTCCCGCTCTGGCGGCTTCAATGGATGCATTTATACTTAAAAGGTTGGTCTGTTCGGAAATGTTAAGAATTAATTCCACCGCTTTATTGATCTCGGTAATCGAATCATTGGTCTGTTTTATCTGTTCCGAAATGGCATTTACCGAATTTACCGCATTTTCGCTGTTTTCCATAATGCCATTCATATCTGCTTTTGCTTCGTTGTTGGTTCCTAAAATATGCTCGGAATTCACAAATAAATGTTCTACGCTCTCGGAGATATCATTCACACAGTTCCCGATTTCCTGCATCTGAGTGCTGATATCCTGCACATTCCCGGCCATGACCGTAGTGGTCGTTGCCAATTCACTCACTGCCGTGGTAATCTGGCCTGCTCTGCCGGAGCTGCTTTCACTTAGCTTTGTTACTTCGCCGATATTTTCGGCTACTCTTTCCGAAACTTCTTTTACCTTACCGATTGTTTCAGACATATTCTTCTGCATAAGTCCCGTTTCCTGCAAAAGTGTGTCCATTTCTTTCACAAAGCTTCTTCTTTCTTTCTGCTTCCGTAAGTCACCCTTTGACAATGCATTTACACCTTTGCCGATTTCCGCAAAAGACTTTATGAGAACCTTGCTGAAAATCAGGGTAATCACGGCAAACACTATCACCAGAAGGACGGCAATTCCGGCAAATTCGACAATAATACTGGTGGTTGCTCCGGTCACATGTTCTGCGAGCTCTCCGGCAAAAGCCGCACCTACTACTTCGCCACCTGCTCTGAGGGGCATATAATAGGCAAAGTATACCTTTTCGTCAATAACTACGTATTCATCATAATACCCGTTTTCTATTTCTGCATCTTTAAATCCTATCTCTCTAATCCGGTAATCATTCTCATTTTTAATAGAAGTGGCACTTGGGGTTCCCTCCAAAATAATTGCCATCTCAATATTCTTTTCCTTCAGACTGTCAAGATAGTCATAATACTCCCCTACATTAATTGCGTTTATTTCATTTTGATAGCAATAATTAGCCAGATTATTTGCAACAATATACAGAGTTTCCCTGGCACTGCTCTCTAAACTGCTTTTCGTTACATACAAAGAAATAGTGCTGATAATCACCACCGATAAAATAAGCGGTACTAGCGAAAGCATGATCAGCAGTGTAAATAAACCTGGTTTAAATCTCTTGTTTTTCATTTATAGCTCCCTCCTTTTTGTATAGATACTAAAAAGAGGCACCGCTTACCGGCAGCTCCTCTTTTTAGAAATATGATAAAATCAGTTTATTCGGCTTTTGTTTTTAAAGCACTTTTTTTACGGGCCATAACGATACTCTGAACCACCAGGAACAGGCAAAGCATAGCTGCGATAGTAATTCCGGTCCACCATGCCTGATCCAGTCCGGCTGATGAAACGATATTCTGGATCGTACTGAGTGAAAGCACCCCAAAAAATGTACCGATAATGTTACCCACACCGCCGGTCAGCATAGTGCCGCCGATAATCGAAGAAGCAATGGCGTTCATCTCCATTCCGCTGGCATGTGAAGCCGATCCGGAACCAACATGCATGAAATAAACGAATCCGCCGATACCTGCCAAAAGGCTGCAGATCAAATGTGAGAGAAATTTTGTTCTTTTCACATTAATACCAAGCATCAGGGCACTTTGCTTATTTCCACCCACTGCATAAAAGCTGCGTCCCAGTTTACTCCATCTAAGGACACAAAACAGCAGAATAACTAACAAAATGGCAACGACGACACCGATTTCTATATAGGCATCCACATAGGTTCCCAGTTTATTTACCGATCCAAAGCCCGGTACCACAAGCCTTGTTTCTTTCAATGCCACAAACTTCTCATTTGCTACATTAAAGGGATTGGTATTAACAATCGTGGTCATACCTCTGGCAAAAAACATTCCCGCCAGGGAAACAATAAAGGGCTGGATATCCAGATAAGCAACCAAAAATCCCTGTACCAGGCCAAATGCGAGACCAATTACCACTGCGATCAATATAGCCACAAAAACATTACCACCTTTGAAGTCAAGGTAAACCGCACAGCACATACTGACCAGTGCCGCAACCCCGCCTACCGAAATATCGATTCCGCCGGTAATCATGACCAGACTCATTCCGCAGGATGCAATAATTAAAGCGGCGTTGGCATTCAGGATATTAAAGAAAGTCTGCGGCTTTAAAAAGCCTTTTCCCTGAAACAAAATCGCCCCGATATACATTGCAAAGAAAACAACGATGGTTATAAGTAATAACAGGTTGGTGTCCGTGATATTTTTCATCTTATTGGATTTGGACATATTAAGCCACCTCCTTTATATGCAGCCGCTGCTTTATTTTTTTCCAAAAAGCCGCTATGCCTTCTCTTGCTACCGGTGCACTGAAAACCACCAGTGCAATTACCACTACTGCCTTATATGCAGAAAGCGCATCCGACTGTACATTGAACTTGTAAAGTGTGGTGGTCAAAAACTGAATAACAAAGGCACCCAGGATAGAGGCCGTCAGGTTAAATTTACCGCCGCTCAAAGCATTTCCGCCCAGCGCCACTGCCAGAATGGCATCCATCTCAATATCCTTGGCAATAACCGAATAGTTGATGGAGGAAAGCCGGCTTACTTTAATCAGTGCAGCAACCGCAACACACAAACCAAGGATTACAAAGCTGAGGAATTTAATAAAAGCGGGATTCAGACCATTCAGTCTGGAGGAGCTTTCATTGATACCTACTGCCTGAATATACAACCCCAGGTTGGTAAACCGCAGTACCAGGGCTGCTATTATCATACAGGCTGCCGCAATAAAAAACGGTGTGGGAATCGGTATCCCCGGTATGAATCCGCCAAAATAACCAAAAGAAGCATCACTGATAATGGGCAGTTCATTATTATTGATCCAGGCGGCAATGGAGCGTCCTGCGGTAAATAAGATCAGGGTTGCCACCATGGGCTGAATCTTGAAGTACGCCACCAATGTTCCGTTAAATGCGCCAAACAACATGGCTACCACACAGCTTACCAAAAATGCCACAATAATCGGAGCCTGAAGGGTGTCCGGTCTTGAATTGGTCCCGCAAAGCACTCGCAGCACAACACTTCCGCTGATTGCGATGGCTGCACCCACACTGATATCCTGACCGCCTGAAGCTGCGGTAACCAGGGTCATACCAATGGCAAGAATGGCAAGTTCTGAGCCGTAATCTAAAATCGTCATCAGATAGCCCGATAAAACCGGATCACCTGCACTGTTGTAACCTAATGTGATCCTAAAAAAGGAAGGATCGGTAATCAGATTGAACAAAGCAAGCAATAATAGTGCCGCAATCGGAATAAATATCTGCCGTCTGAATAATTCTGATATATTTTTCATTTTTGTCTGCATTATTCTTTGTCACCTCCGGCAATAGTACTCATAATCTTACTCTGCGTCAAATCCTGGCCTGACAGCTCGCCGACCACTTTACGATCCCGCATAACCACCAATCGTGAACAGGTTCGAAGCATTTCGTCCGTTTCAGAGGAAATAAATGTAACACTCATACCTTCTGAAGCAAGCTTAAGCACTAATTTCTGAATGTCAATCTTGGTTCCTACGTCAATACCTCTGGTGGGTTCATCTAAAATCAAGTACTCCGGGTTGGTCAGCAGCCAACGGGCCAGAATAACCTTTTGCTGATTTCCGCCGGAAAGAGATTTAATCGGTGTATCAGCTGAAGCTGTCTTGATTCCCAAAAGAGAAATGTACTCATCGGCAAACTTGTTTGCTTCCGCTTTGGTAAAAGGCTTGAAAAATCCTTTCAGTACCTGCAAAGCCAGGATAATATTCTCACGGACGGAAAGATCGCCCACAATACCATCAACCTTACGATCTTCGGGAAGGTATGCGATACCGTTTCTCATAGCATCCAAAGGTTTGGCAATCTTTATCTGTTTACCATCCTTTTTCACCGTTCCGCCGATCACCTTATCTGCACCGAAAATCGCCCGGACACACTCACTCCTGCCGGAACCCAGCAAACCTGTAAAACCGTTTACCTCACCTTTTTTAATATAAAAGTCAAAGGGTTTGATCCCTCCATTACTTACCAGTCCTTCCGCTTCAAATACCGGTGCTGCGGTATCATCCTGCACACTCTCCGAACTTTCTTCCCGGATTTCCGAAAGATCGTCCAATTCCTTGCCAAGCATCTTGGAAACCAATTGAACCCGCGGCAGATCCTTGATCTCATATTCCCCCACCAATTTACCGTCACGTAAAACAGTAATCTTATCACACACCTCATATACCTGATCCAGGAAATGGGTAACAAAAATAATGCCTACTCCCCTCGCCCGCAGATCCCGCATCAGTCCGAACAGCTTTGCAACCTCCTGCTCATCCAGAGAAGAGGTGGGTTCATCCAGGATCAATACTTTACATTCCATATCAACCGCCCGGGCAATGGCCACCATCTGCTGAACTGCCAGAGAACAACTGGCCAACTGCATCGTTGCTTTTGCCGGTATATCAAGTGATGTCAGTATTTTTTCCGCATCTTCATTCATTTTTTTCCAGTTCTGTAAAGGACCGCTGGTCCGGCCAATATACATATTCTCCGCAACCGAAAGATTCGGGCACAGGGTAATTTCCTGATATACGGTACTGATTCCAAGTTTTTGTGCGTCCTGGGGCGACCGGATGATTACTTCCTTATCCTTTCCCTTTAGGAAAATCTGACCCTCATCTTTTCCGTAAACCCCAGTCAAGACTTTGATCAATGTAGATTTTCCGGCACCGTTTTCGCCCATCAGGGCATGGATCTCGCCTTCACAAAGAGTGAAGTCCACTCCCTGCAATGCTCGTACCCCGGGAAAGTTTTTGTGGATATTTCTCATTTCTAATATCGGTATATTCTTCACCAGTGTATCACCTCCTATTTGATAAAAAAGGCGCGGGCATGCGTACAAATCTCACGCTGCGCCGCGCCTTTCATTAATTCTGATTAGATACCATATTTATCAACATCTGCCTGAGTAATGGTAGCAGCGTCAAAACCTTTTTCGTCCATGATTACAGTTTTCTGTGCCGGAGCGCTGCCGCCTTCAATGGTTTTGATAATATCATTGATGTAGGAAGCCTGGAAAGGATTACACTGACCATCATAGTTCCAGTTTTGTTTCAACAGTTCTTCTAATGCCCATTTGTTGCAATCAAAGCCCATAACTACTACGTCTTTACCAACGCCGTGAGAAATGTTTGCTTTATCAAGAGCTGCTACAGCGCCTTTAGCCATATCGTCATTCTCTGCATAAATTACGTTAAAGGATTCACCTGAGTCAATAACTGACTGAACGATCTGCTGTGCTTTTTCAGCATTCCACTCTGCGGTCTGCTGGGTAACCAGTGTCCATCCGTCAGATGCTGCGGTTTTATCAAGAGCACCACTGCGTCCCTGCTGTGCTGCGGAACCCATCACACCCTGAAGGTGGATAATCTTATATTCGCTAAGTCCCTGGCCTTTTAACCAATCAACTGCGGTCTGGCCTTCCTTAGCCATATCGGAAACGATAGAAGCTTCATAAAGGCTTGGATCTGCATCGATAGTACGGTCAAATAAGATAACTCTGATACCGGCATCCTGAGCATCCTTTAAAACAGAATCCCAACCTGCTGTATCTGCTGCGGAAAGCAGAAGATAATCAACGCCGTCCTGGATGAACTTCTGAGCTGCGGTAATCTGCTCGTCGTTCTTAAGGCTGTAAGCAAATGATGCTTCGTATCCGTTTTCTTTGGTAAAGGTTTCTTTCATGTCTTTATCATTGGCTGTACGATATCCGGATTCGTTGGGGTCGTTATTGATGATACCAACTTTGATCAAGCCGCCTGAGCTGCCTTTTGCTGCTCCTGATGTTTCTGTGCTTTTGGAACCGCAAGCGGTTAATCCAGCGACCATTGCTACAACCATGATGATTGCTAAAACTTTCTTCTTCATTTCTGATCCTCCCATATACATTGGTTTTTCAAAGAACTATTTCTTTGATGATCCTATCATATGACTTATTTATCCCAAATTCCATGGAGATAGCTCACGCAAAAGTTAAAATTTTTATTGGGAATTATATTAAGATCAGAAAAAAGTTTGTTTTTCTATTTTACAAGTTGATTTTTCTATTTTTCCTCTTCTATACAGGGTAATACAATGCTGACAATCGTTCTCTCCCCATAAATACTCTCTATGGAAATTCCGTACCTTTCTCCGAAATTCAAACGAATTCTTTCATTCACATTGTATAAACCGTAAATCACTTTTCCTGTAGATGCCTTATTCCGGATGCCGTTCTGAATCTGCAAAAGACGTTCCGCGCTGATACCGATACCGTTATCTTCTATTTGAATCAGGAAAAAATCCTTTTCCTTTCTCCCGCTGATTATAATCTCACCGAAGCCGCGTTTATTCTTAATACCATGATACAGGGCATTTTCCACAAGAGGCTGGATGGTAATCTTGGGAATCAGATATCTATTCAATTCTTCCGGTATGTGAATTTCATACTTCAAAATGTCCTGATACCGGACCTGCTGAATTTCCAGATAGCTTCGAACATGCTGCAATTCTTCTTTTATCGAAACGATATCCTTTCCCTGATTCAAAGAGGTCCGGAAAAAATCCGACAGACTTCCCACCATGCCGACCACCTTCTTCTGCTCACCGGCTTCGGCCAGCCAGATGATCGCATCCAGAGTATTATAAAGAAAATGCGGGTTGATCTGGGATTGCAGCAGTTCAAATTCTGCCTTCCGCAATCTGATCTGCTCCGTTGTTACCTGTTCTAACAGCTCATTAATCTTATCAATCATGGTATTTAACGAATCACTGAGCATCGTGGCTTCCACACCGGTCCGAACATCAGAGCGGACCGTCAGATCCCCCTTGGCTACCTGTTCCGTTACCTCTGTCAGCATTTTGATGGGGTGGGTAATACTCAGGGGAATATAATAAGAAAGAAATAAAAGCAAGATCAAGATCGCTACTGATGCAATAATTGAGAATCGGATCATTGTCATGAAAAAATTCTGATACTCGGTACGTGCCTGCTGAATATCCCCAATCTCATAAAAAATATATTCAAAAATAGTTTCCCGAAGTAACGAGGTAACGATCTGAACATCATTCTCCCATATTTCAATATTATCCTCGTATTTATTGCCCGCCCGCAGATTTTCTTTAATACGTTCAATATAAGTTCCCAGATTGGTCAGGTATTTCTTCACACTTTTCAGGCGGTTCACATTTTCCTGCTGACTGGTCAGTTCCTCGAGCCCTCTGACGATACGGTTAGCTTCGGTCAGCATCCCATTCAGGTTGGATTCCTCAATAGTCTTGTTCTCTACAATCAAAAGGTAGGTCTCGTAGTCAAAATCCTTCTTAAAATCCAGGCTGAATTCGCTGGCAACCGAGATTGAATTAATCATATTTTCATAGCTGCGATTTCCGGCCCATAAATTGTAAAAGCAAAAAATCAGAAACAGGACAATAGGGGCCAGCAGGAGTATATAGGAATATCTGATTTTGACATCCAGGGTTGCGTCATTATAAATCCGCTTCAGTTTTTCCTTCATCCTTCCTCTCCTTCCGGATTTTTATCGCCACGATATTGGGTCGGTGTCACGCCCTGGGTCTTTTTGAACAAATAGGAAAAATAATGGGGATCCTTATACCCAACTTCAAGACTGATCTCACTGCTTCGTTTTCCGGTACAGCGAAGAAGCTCTTTGGCTTTGCTCATTCGATAATCCGTCAAATACTTGGTAAACGTCTGTCCGGTCTGCTGACTGAATACCATACTTAAGTGATTGGGGGAAAAATTCACATGCAAGGCAAGCAGATTCAGTGATAATTCCTCCTCTGCATAGTTCTTTTCGATATAACGCATCACTTCATCCACAATGTCTTCATAGCGGTTACTTGCTCTTTTTTCCCGCAGTTCCAACGCCTTTTTAATAATCTTGAAAATATAATCAATGGCACCTTCCTCATTTTGTATTGCTCCGGGAGTGGCATCAATGGGGGGGATTTCGTCTTTGGGAATCTGCAGTCCTTCCAGAAAATCGACCACACAGAAGTAAGCATCCATAGTAATATATTGCCTGAACAGGTTGGATTTCATCGCACTTTTTCCAAGATCCTTAAAAAACTCCTCCACAAAATAAATGGCTTCCTCCCGGTCACCAAACTTAAGAAATTCCTTGATTTTACTCCTGTCAATCTGCTTTGGGTCAACATTACTGATATCAAATTGCTCCTGTTCCAGATAAATACTCTGTTCCAGCTCTTCACTGCTTAATATCCGGCTTTCCTTAACAAGATAGCGATGGGCAAAGGCATGACTGGCCTGTTCAAATGAGGCCGGTAGCTCCCTTAGCCGATTGACCGGCATACCGATTCCGCCAAAGTAGCGAACATCTTCGTAATTTATCAGGATATCTTTCATTCTGTTCAGATACTCATTCTGAACCGCTTCCAGCTCCTCCCTGGAATCCGCCTTAAAAAGAAGGGCTTTTCCTTCCAGGTTTCGGTCAAAGATCAATAAGTGTGCTTCATCTTCCAGTTTTTCGATTTTTTCTTCTATTTCAACGAGGCGGTTTGAATACTCATCATGGGCATGATTCATGGACTGTATTTTGACCAAAATGATGTTGTACCACAAAGAAGACAGATCCACATCCAGTTTGTCCGCAATCTCCAATAGTTCTGCTGCCGACTTGGAGCCTGTAACCAGATAATGAAATAAATTCTTTCTTTCTCTGAGAAAGTTTTCCTCCATTTCCTTCATATACATCTCGCGGATTTTCCGTTCCTGCTGCTTTTCTTCAATCTTCACCGCAAGTCCGTCAACCGCCCGCAAAAGGTCCTCACCGTTGATCGGTTTGGAAAGGTATTCGGCAATACCAATCTTAATCCCTTCCTTGGCATATTCGAACTCTTCATATCCTGATAAAATAATGATTTCAATCCAGGGCAATTCTTTTTTAATCAGCCTGCTTAGTGCCAAACCATCCATAAACGGCATTCGGATGTCGGTAATTACAATGTCCGGCTTTAACTTCTGAATCATCGGAAAAGCCAATTCGCCATCGCCGGCCTCTCCACTGAATTCATATCCGTGTGCCTTCCAGTCAATATTGTTTTTGATCCCCTCACGTACCACAAACTCGTCTTCTACCAAAAATACCTTTAACATAACTACCCCTGCCTTTATTATCTATCATTGCTTTTTCTTAATTCCGCCATAATTCTAAACATTTTATTGGTATCAATGGGCTTTGCAATATGCTCATTCATACCCGCTTCTTTTGATTTCTGGACATCCTCTGCAAAAGCATTTGCCGTCATGGCAACAATCGGTATGGTCATGGCATCTGTCCGATCCAGTTGACGGATAGCCTTCGCTGCTGTTAATCCATCCATCACCGGCATCATAATATCCATCAGAATTATATCAAACTGATTAATCTTTGATTGGGCAAAAGTATTAATTGCCTTCTGACCATCAGTTGCAACTGTCACCGATACTCCGGCATCCTCCAACAAATACTGGACAATTTCCAGATTCACTTCATTATCCTCTACCAGCAAAACCTTCATACCGGATATTGCCGCTGCACATTCCTCTCCGGCAAAAACCGGCTGCTGAGAGGGATTGGGGTCAATCTTAAAAGGAATTGTAATTGTAAATGTGGTACCTACATCTTTCTGACTCTCCACCGATATGGTTCCATTCATTTGCTCTACGATTTTCTTTACAATGGATAGCCCAAGACCGGATCCGCTATAAATGGTACGTCCTTCACTGCTTTCCTGAGTAAATGATTCAAACATGTATTCCTGGAACTGTTCACTGATGCCCACGCCGCTATCTGTAACCGTAAATTGATAAGTAACCTCTTCACTTGTATAAGAGACCTCTTCTACTGTCAAAATAACGGTTCCGCCCACCTTATTGTACTTAATCGCATTGGTGACTACATTTACATACACTTGCCGGATGTGCAGAGGACTTCCGATCAGATCGGAATGGATCAGATTCCTTCCCCCCGATTCACTGACGGTAATCCCTTTTTCCGCTGCCAGAGGCTGCAGAATATCCAGACAGCTTCTAAGCAAGTCCCGCATATTAAAGGATTCTTCCGCAAACTCGATACCTCCTGCTTCCAATTTGCTCATATCCAGTATATCATTGATGAGAGAAAGCAGGTAGCCGGAGGAGGTACGGATTTTATCATGATATTCTTTTACCTTTTCCGGATCATTCAGATATTTTTCCGAAATATCCAACATTCCCATAATACCATTCATAGGTGTTCGAATATCATGAGACATTCTGCTTAAGAATTCAGATTTAGCCGCATTGGCCCGAACCGCTTCCTCTTTTGCTTCCAATAAATTTTTACGGTTTCTGGTAGTAACCACCGCATAGCGAAGAAACACCGCAGAAATAAGCACAAAAATGACTAATGCAATTACAACGATGACAATAACATTGTTTTTCAAAATATCCAATAACGAATAATGCTTCTCAACATGTGACGCGGAAACCAGTGCATCATAAATAATCGAATTGGGGGTAATTGAAACACCGCGGCTGATAAAGGTCATAAACGGAATATCATCACCACGTACCGCCATACAAATATCAACACCGTTTTGAAGCGGTACCTTCTTTATATCATACAAAGAATTGTCTTTTTGCTCCAAAATTTGATAAACATTGGTATTTACAATGGTGCTGTTGGCTTCTCCCGCCCGAACCGCCTTCATGCAATCCCGGCCGGAGCCGCATTCCACAATTTCAGCTTCCGGATAATAAAGCTTCACATAGTATTTCTGAAACGGACTCTCCGCACTGATCGCAATTTTTTCTGTCATTTCCTGCATTGATAATTCATCATTCACATAAAGCAGGGTCATCGTACCGGATATCAATTCGTCGGTCAAACAAAAGCCCTGTTCTTCTGCCGACCAATAGTCTCCCAGCACCGGCATCATCACATCAATTTCCTTACGATTCAAGGCTTCCCGCATTTCACTGTACAAAAAATATTCTTGATAATTGAAGGATACACCATATTTTTCCCCGATGTAAGAAAGTACTGCCGGGCCCATTCCGCTCACCCCTCCGGTCTTGGAATCCGCAAAACAATATGGTGCATAATCACCTACATATCCCACGTTAATAGTATGATGTGATGCAATATATTCTTTTTCTTCGGCCGTTAAGGTTTCTGTGATTAAAGAAGAACCGGTTATGTATTTCTGATATACCTCATTATTATAAAACCGATTTCCTGCCTGTATTTTGGAAAGCGCACCATTCAGATCCTCTAAAATATCCTCTCTATTCTTACTTACACCAAAGTAAAACGGGGAATCTCCTATTTTAATAATCGGCACCCAATTGGCATTGTTTTCGTTTCGGTTAGTAATTGTTGCCGTTATGGAAGCATCCAGTTCCCCATTGTTCAGTGCCAGAATCCGTTCTTTGGAATCTGTATATTCTACCACTTCACAGGTAATTCCCTTCTGCTCGCACCACTCGGTGAATATAGCTTGCTGAAAGCTTCCTTTGCTGACACCGACTCGTTTCCCATTAAGCGTTGTTTCATCATCCGGGTTAATGGCTGTCTGATCCGCAAGTGCATAAACATAATAGCTCTCACGTCCTTGATCTTCCGTGGAGTAGAGGATATCCTTTGCACGTTCTTCGGTGTAGGACAGGTTTCCCATAATATCTACTTCACCTGCTTTCAGCATCTCTAACAGCTCACTGAATCTGCCATATACGTATTCATATCTCCAACCGGTATAATATGAAATTTGCTGATAATATTCGTATCCAAATCCACTCTTGGGCTGGCCTTCCCCACCCTCCTGATAACCGGGGGCAAGAAGATATGCCACACGTACAACTTTCTGTTCATCATCCTGCTCCGAAGCATGTACCGACATTGTTGTTACGCATAAACCTATAAAAAGCAAGAGTGCCATAAGCAAACTGCTGATCCTTCGCATTCTTCTTTGTTTTATCATTAGGAAAAGTGCCTCCTTTATCATTTTAATATATGTTTCTTTAGTATACATTATTTTAATAAAGTGAACCACCCATTTATAAAAATCCCCCTTTTGTTAGAAATTTTGACTAACAAAAAGGGGGGCAAGTATTGCTGTGTCTATTTAAATTGGTTAGACTCTGCATGATATATATAATCTATGGCTGCCAGTTTGGTCCTAATCTCATCTTCTTCCAACTGTAAATCTTCACACAGCACTTGCAGCGATGGGTAGTAATCACGCAGCTTTAGATTGATAAAACTCAAGAGCATAACGGGGTCTTTGGGAATCATTACTTTTTCCTTTCTTCGGAGCTTTTTTTAGCTGCTGTCAGCTGTCCGCCTTTTTCCTCAATCAAAATAGTATCTCCGCCTGACAGCTGGTTGGATAAGATCAATTTAGCTGATAAGGTTTCCACATATTTCTGGATATAGCGTTTTAAAGGGCGGGCACCATAAATCGGATCATATGCGTTCTCAATAATAAACTGTTCTGCCGAAGGTGTTAACCGGATAGTCAGCTCCTTATCGGAAAGCCTTTTATTTAAGTCATCAATAATCAGCTTAATGATACCACCAATATTTTCCTTTGTTAAGGGTTTAAAAAGAATTGTCTCATCCAGTCGATTTAAAAACTCCGGGCGAAAATGTCCGCGCAAGTCATTTAAAACCTGTTTTTCCGCTTCTACACTGACGCATCCGTCAGAATCAATTCCTTCCAGCAAATATCCGGCACCGATGTTAGAGGTCATAATCAGGATGGTATTCTTGAAATCAACCGTCCTTCCCTGGGAATCAGTAATCCGCCCGTCATCTAATACCTGCAGCAGCACATTGAACACATCGGGATGAGCCTTTTCGATTTCATCAAAAAGAACTACTGCATAAGGCTTTCTCCTGACTGCTTCAGTCAATTGGCCGCCTTCTTCATATCCCACATATCCGGGAGGCGCACCGATTAATCTGGATACCGAATACTTTTCCATATACTCGCTCATATCAATCCGGACCATATTGCTTTCATCATCGAACAGGCTGACTGCCAGGGCTTTTGCCAATTCGGTCTTCCCCACGCCGGTGGGTCCCAGGAATAAGAAGGAACCGATTGGCTTAGTGGGATCTTTAATCCCGGCTTTGGAACGGATAATTGCTTCGGTTACTTTGGTCACACCTTCTTCCTGACCGATTACCCGCTTATGAAGCTCATCATCCAGATGAAGGACTTTGTTACGCTCGCTTTCGGTTAATTTGGCAACCGGGATTCCGGTCCAACGGGAAATGATCCGGGCTATTTCTTCTTCCGATACACTTTCATGAACCAGGGTCAGATCTTCCTTTTTCACCTTTTCTTCTTCGATTTCCAATTGCTTCTTCAGACTGGGCAGCTTACCATAACTTAACTCGGCGGCTTTATCCAGATTACCTTCCCGCCCGGCGATTTGGATTTCGTTATTAATATTCTCGATCTCCTCACGCAGCCTGGACAGGCGTTCCACCGAAGCCTTTTCATTATCCCATTGAGCCTTCCGGTTATTAAATTCTTCCTTCAGTTCAGCCAGTTCTTTCTGTAACACCTGTAATCTTTCTTGACTAATTCGGTCATCTTCTCTTTTTAAGGCTGCTTCCTCGATCTCCATCTGCATTACCTTACGGCGCAGTTCATCCAGCTCGGTGGGCATGGAATCCAATTCGGTCTTAATTAATGCACAAGCCTCATCTACCAGATCAATGGCCTTATCAGGCAGAAAACGATCGGAAATATAGCGGTTAGACAGGATTGCCGCACTGACAAGGGCATTGTCCATAATTTTTACACCATGATATACTTCATAACGTTCCTTAAGACCCCTAAGAATAGATATGGTATCTTCAACTGTGGGTTCTTCCACCATAACCGGCTGGAACCTTCGCTCCAGGGCGGCATCTTTTTCGATATATTTACGGTATTCATCTAAGGTGGTGGCACCGATACAGTGCAGTTCCCCACGAGCTAACATGGGTTTCAGCATATTGCCGGCATCAAGCGCTCCATCGGTCTTCCCGGCTCCGACAATGGTGTGGAGCTCATCAATAAAAAGTAAAATCTGTCCGTCACTCTTTTTCACATCTTCCAGTACAGCTTTCAGACGTTCTTCGAACTCACCCCGGTATTTAGCTCCGGCTACCAATGCTCCCATGTCCAGGGCAAAGATTTTTTTATCCTTTAATCCCTGAGGAACATCGCCTTGGACGATTCGCTGGGCAAGACCTTCTACAACTGCGGTTTTCCCAACACCCGGTTCCCCGATGAGAACCGGATTGTTCTTGGTTTTCCGGGAAAGGATACGGATGATATTGCGAATTTCTCCATCCCGGCCAATCACCGGATCGAGCTTTTGATTTCTGGCCCGCTCTACCAGTTCCTGACCGTATTTTTCCAGAGTATCGTAGGTTGCCTCGGGATTGTCGCTGGTTACCCGCTGGTTACCTCTGACGGTGGATAGGGCCTGCAGGAAACGTTCTCTGGTGATGCCGTATTCCCGGAAGATTTCTTTGATGGCTTTGTTGGGGGATTTAAGCATAGCCAGGAATAAGTGCTCCACAGAAACATATTCGTCTCCTAATGCTTTCGCTTCTTCCTCCGCTGAAATCAGTACTTTGTTCAGGTCCTTACCGATGTATATCTGGCCGCCTTGTACCTTGACTCTCTGGGTCAGTGCTTCTTCAGTGCGATTCAGAAAATATTCCTTGCTGATTTCCATTTTTTCAATTAATTTTAAAATTAAGCTGTCATCTATGGTAAGCAGGCTATATAGTAAATGCTCCTGCTCTATTTCCTGGTTGCCGTATTCATATGCAAGCTTTTCACAGCCGTCAACTGCCTGCACGGATTTTTGAGTGAATTTTGAAATGTTCATATAGCTCCCTCCTGATTTATTAGATATTATTTTATCCTATATTCTGAATATAATACGCATTGTTAGCACTGTCAAGAGGTGAGTGCTAATCGTTTTATTAAAAATTATGAAACCTTTATAAAATGCTCAGCAAAGCTGAGCTTGTGGGTTTCACGCACTTTGCTCTTTATCAAAAACGTTGTTTTTTTGGGGGGGGACTACATTTTTACTCCATTTGCACGTTTTCTACGAGCCATGCGAGGGATTGATGCAGTCCATGTTACAGACCAAGATACAGCTCATGTTACAGACCATGACATAAATCAGGAAAAACGAATAGAATTATTGGTTAATTACTGTACAAGTGCCAGAACAAGGGATGAAATGCAAGCATACTGTTAATACCGGCTCCCGCTGTCCAGAAACAGACGGGAACCGTTGTCCCTTAGTTGCCGAAGATAGTGACCAACAATAAATTTGCTGGTTTTATCTTTTAAGCAAATTCACATTCTAATACTAACTTTACTGCGTGGTC
>JAVBSL010000043.1:0-8236 GCA_031556725.1 Lachnospiraceae bacterium
GACCTTCATTTTCCAACGGGGCATTTAATACCCCATCAACATCTAAAAAAATTACCTTCATA
This sequence comes from Lachnospiraceae bacterium, assembly GCA_031556725.1. GTDB lineage: Bacteria > Bacillota > Clostridia > Lachnospirales > Lachnospiraceae > UBA935. Next base: position 63 of record JAVBSL010000043.1, read on the forward strand.
TCAGTTTCCCCCAGCTTAATCTATAAATTCAAAGTGTGATTTATTCTTCATTCTCCGTCTCTTTTAAAACTTCATAAAATTGCATCAGGGTACTGGCTTTGGCCAGTGCTATACCTTGCTCCTCATCACCCAAAACAACAATTTTATCTCCGGCTTTCAGCTCAAAAATTTCCCTTGCCTTTTTGGGTATCACAATCTGGCCTTTTTCCCCCAGTGTAACAATCCCAAACAGATGCTTTCCTTTCGGTGGGATTGGAATCTGGTTTGTTTCTTCTGAATAACTAATCAGATTGTCTACTGATACCTGATAAAGTTTGGCCAGCGCAATGCAATTGTTAATGTCGGGGGTGGTAACTCCTGCTTCCCATTTGGCTACGGCCTGCCTGGAAACGCCTATTTTTTCTGCCACATCTTCCTGTGACATCCGGTGAAGTTTACGTAGTGAAGTTAGGTTATGACCAATCATGTTTTTCCTACCTTTGTTATGTTTGTTAGTAGTATATCAGACCTTAGGGCAGACGTCTATCAACCCGGATTAACAATTTCTGTTAACCCGGGTTGCGGTTTGCATACACTATTAATCTAAAATCCCTTTAACTCCGTCACCGGCCATAGGTGCCTGCCTTTCATAAGGTGTTTCAAGAGTGATGTACCGCCCTTCATTGCTGCTCTTTTCAAAAGCTGTCATAGCCTCCAACGCATGCAGCATCTGCTCGCCATTCGCCCTAAACGCTCTGCCTGTGCGCAATGCCTTAGCCATATCGGCAACACCCAGCCCACGGCTGTTTTCCGTATAATCAAATACCATCGGCACCGGTTTAAAGCATCCTTCTTCCGGACGGAACAGGGTAATCTCGCCGCCGAAGAAGTTTGGATCCGGTACCCGCAAGGTTCCCTTGGTTCCGTAGATTTCCAGACTGGCCTGCCGGTCATAATATACGTCAAAAGTGGTGGTGACCGTACCTACCGCACCATTGGCGAACTTAAGAATCCCGTTAATATGAGTAGGAATCTTTACCGGCACGACTTTACCATACTGCGGACTGCTGGTGATAGTTCTGGTCTCAAAACTCTTGGATGTAATTCCCGTCAGACCTTCCACTCTGCCTAACAGGTTAATTAATGCGGTGATATAATAGGGACCCATATCCATCATCGGGCCGCCGCCGCACTGGTAATAAAATGACGGTGCCGGATGCCAGCTTTCATGGCCATGACAAAGCATCTGGGCCGAAGCACCGATTGGTTGTCCGATATAGCCGTCTTCGATCAGTTTGCGGCAGGTCTGAATACCAGCTCCCAGAAAAGTATCCGGAGCACCCCCGATCAGCAGTCCTTTTTCTTTTGCAAGCCGGATTAGATCACAGCCTTCTTCATAAGTAGCTGCCAATGGTTTTTCGCTGTAAACGTGCTTTCCCGCGATCAGAGCAGCCTTAGTTGTATCATAGTGCTCATACGGTCTGGTCAGGTTCAGAACGATTTCGATTTCTTCATCTGCCAGCAGTTCATCCATGGAAGCATATCCCTTGGCAATCTGATAATCCTCCTGCACCTGTTTGGTCTTTTCGGGAATCAAATCATAGACACCCACTATTTCCACTTCTCGAAATACTTTTGTCAAATTATCCAAATAGATGCCACTGATGGCACCCAATCCTAATACACCGATTTTTACCTTCTTCATTATCTATACCCTTATCCTTTCTTCGAATCAATACATCTTGGCAGAATTCTCAAACTTTTCGGTTGTCAGACCGTTCTGCAAAGCATACTGTTTTCCTTCTGCGGCCCAAAGCATACCCCGTTCCATTAATGTTTCTGCATTTGGAAATTTTTCAAACACATCATCATGATGTCCCAGTGCATTGTAAAATACCCTGCCGTTGCCCCAAAACTTGGTCCATGCCACCGGCATATCTACCTGCTTATTGGCACTGTGATAATAATTGACTACCGGGAAACGGGTAGTTGCCAGTACTTCCACTGCCGGATCAACATGCAGGTAATAATGTTCACTGCACACTTCAAAATCCTCCAGGCCTTCCACAATAGAACTGGAGCCCTTATGAATATTGACCTGATATGTAATGCCGTCTCCGCCGGGATGACTAACCCATTGACCGCCGGTCATAAATTGCCATTCCACATCCTCACGAAAAGCATCGCACATACCCCCGTGGCATCCTGCCAGACCACAGCCGGCAGCTACCGCTTTCACAATATTAGCCCGCGCCTCGGGAAGGATACTCCCCATGGTCCAGCAGGGAATGATCAGATCCAACTCCATCAGCCGTTCCAAATCCAGGAGTACCTCCTGATTGTCATAAATTTCACAATAATACCCATTCTTTCTCATCAATCCGGCAAAACGTTCCGCTACCAGATCCGGTTCATGGCCGTCCCATCCGCCTTTAAAAATCAATACCTTCTTTTTACTTTCCATACTGCCATAACCCCTTTCGTAATCTTTCGCTTTTATAATTGCATTATAGCATTGCTTACAGTATAATGATGGTCAGATATACAATAATAGTAGCCAATAATTGCTGTTCTATTAATGTGAGGTATCATATGAATCCGTTTTATGAAATTCGCGAGAGTAAACTACAGATATGGTTAGCCGAGAGTCTCAGCTTTCCGGAGCACCTGCATAATCATATGGAAATGCTTTATGTCACTGACGGCTGTATTGATGTATCGGTAATGGGCCGTCACCAACTGCTCTGTCCGGGTGATTGTGCGGTCATTTTCCCGGAACAGATACACAGCTATCATACCGCCGGAAAGAGTCTGATGTTTCTGCTGATTTGTGAGACTTCGCTGACCGGAGCCTTTTTACACTCTATTCAGAAAAACCGGCCGGCCAATCCCTTTCTCAATGCCAACGAAATACATTCTGATGTTCCGGCGGCTTTTCGCCGTCTGGACGAATCGGATATTCCCGATAACATTTTGCTGGGAAGTGCCTGGATTCAGGTTATTCTGGCCCATCTTCTCCCGCTGTTAGAGCTGGAGGATGCCAAACAGCCGGAAGGCGCTGATCTCACCTACCGGCTGGTACAATATATTATGAAACATTTTCAGGAACCGCTGTCACTGGACATCCTGGCAAAAGAATTGCACGTTAATAAGTATTATCTCTCGCATACTTTTTCCGAACGGCTGCATATGAGTTTCCCCAGCTATATCAATCGAATCCGGCTGGAATATGCCTTACAGTCAATGCGCTCCACCGACAAAACCCTGACGGATATCTGGTCTGATGCAGGATTCGAAAGTCAGCGCAGCTTTAATCGTACTTTTCAGACCGTTATGGGCATGACGCCAAGTGAATACCGAAAGCTATAGCCTGCTTATGAAAACAGTAAATACCGAAAAACGAACCAAGTATATGTCCGGCAATCACAAAGCTAAAAAGTATACCTGTTTTCATAATCGGTCTTTATTTACCGGCGGCAAACAGGAAAAGTTCCTGCAGATATAATAGGTTGTTTGATTATTAAGCAATGGATATTCGCCCGTCGGTTGCTCCAAAACAATCACATTGGCGTGCAAGGGCGTTTTCTGAGTCAGCCTGATTAAATCCTCCTTATCCTTCACCACACAAACCATATGCTCCGGGGGATAAGTTTCATACAAAAGAGCGGTTAGAAACAGTCCGTGGCTCATGGGATATTCCTGCGCTTTGCCGGTCATGAAGCAGATTTGTCTTTCGGTCTCTTTCCTGATTTCCTCTTTCATACATAGTTGCGAAAGCCTGACCAGATTATAGGCCATAACTGAGTTCCCGCTGGGAAGTGCTCCATCGTAGGTCTCCTTGGGCTGATAAATCAACTTTTCATTTCCTGCTCCGTTTAAGAAAAATCCGCCCTTTTCTTTATCCGCAAATTCACAAAATACTTTATTCCACAGTGCTTCGGCCCTAATCAGAAACTCTTTTTCCAAAGTAGCATCATATAGTCGGATTAGTGCAAATATATGGTAAGCATAATCATCTAAAAACCCCTTTACCATGGGCTTACCATCACAATATCCCACATACAGATTATTATCTGCGGTCATTTTTCTTTTAATAAACTCAGCTGCTCGGATTGCCGCCTGCAGATATTCTTCCTTCCCAAATACCTGATACATAATTGCCAGACCGGCAATCATCAGACTGTTCCATGAGGTCAGTATTTTATCATCCAGATGCAGGACCATCCTTTGTCTGCGATACTCATACAACTTTTCGTTAGCCGCCGCATAATCTCCCGCCAGCTCTTCTTTTTCATGGTGCAACAGATTAGGAATGTTTTTTCCTTCAAAATTACCTTCTTCTGTGATGCCGTAGAACTGATTATATTCCGCACCATCTTCCTGACCCAGCACCTGTATAATTTCCTCCGCCGAAAAAGCATAAAATTTCCCTTCTTCTCCTTCGCTGTCGGCATCCTGGGCACTGTAAAACCCGCCTTCCTGATCCGTCATCTCCTGCAGGATATAAGATGCCGTCCGTTCAGCCACCAAGCCGTATATTTCTTTTCCGGTCACCCTGTACGCCTGAGCATATGCCATAATCAGCAGGGCATTATCATAAAGCATCTTTTCGAAATGCGGAATCAGGAAACGGGAATCTGTAGAGTATCTGGCAAAACCGCCACCGATATGGTCAAACATTCCGCCTTTATACATCTGCTGCAAGGTTTTTTCAACCATTTTCAGCGCCGAAAAATCGTTGTTTGTTTCAAAATAATTTAGTAGAAAAAGAAGGTTGTGGGCTGTCGGAAATTTCGGCGCTTTACCGAACCCTCCGTACCGGTCATCAAAAGAATACTGATACATGGCAACCGCTTCCTTTAACAAATCACTGCACGCTGAATGGTGTTCTTTTTCTTCATCCTGCATAATCTTGAGTACTTCTTCTGCCGAATCCAGCAGTGTCTGCCGGTCCTGCTGCCATTTAGTGCTGATAACAGTCAGCAATTCATGAAACCCGGCCTGTCCGAATGATGCCCGTGGCGGAAAGTAGGTCCCTGCAAAAAAAGGCTTTTGCGCCGGTGTCAGGAAAACACTTAAAGGCCACCCGCCTCCCCCGGTCATAGCCTGGCAAACCGACATATAGATACTGTCGATATCAGGACGCAGTTCCCGGTCCACTTTGATTGATATAAAATGGGCATTGAGCACTTCCGCAATCCCCTCATCCTCAAAGCTTTCCTTCTCCATCACATGACACCAATGACATGTGCGTCATAGTAGACGGTCAACTATACCCAATAGATAGGAAAACAGGCTTGTCTTCACGCCTTGCTTTCTCAAATGCTTCTTCTCCCCACGGATACCAATCCACAGGATTGTTTGCGTGCTGCAACAGGTAAGGAGATTTTTCATTTGATAACCTATTAGGTATTTTTGTTTGATTGTCCACTAGATCACCTCCTTTCATAATTGAAGGCGTATTCACAATTGCAAATACGCCTTTCCTCTTTATTTGAAATTAATGTTTACGCTAATATCTTCTCCGTTTCTGTAGTAAATTATGCTCTGGATTATGGTTCTGTATAGACTGTTTCTGCTTGCGCTGTCAGTTGCAGATGCGATGTTTTCAAGGAATAGAGATAATGATTTTTGCCTTTCTTTGCTTGAAATTTGTTCATCTTCGAGGGAAATTTTGTTTAGCTCATAAATTTCATTTGTTGTTTTGGTAATTTCTGCTTCTCGCTTCTTTTTGCGTTCTAGCCATTCATCACGGGTGTAATCGCCCATTTCATATGCATCGTTTACAAGCGATAGGGCTTTCTTTTGTTTTGTGAGCAATGCTTCTTTTTCGGCGATTTCAAATAAAATGGATTTTGTTGATGTGTCCGTCTGCTCCGCATCGGCAAGTATGTCGTCTTTGTATTTTTTGATCTCGGTTAGCACTTTTTCTTCGATAATATCAACTGTGATGCCTTCATTTTTGCATTTTTCGCCTAGTGGATCAATGTACCAACACGGTTTCATAAATAGTTTGTCCCTTTTGATATAAAAAGTATGTGAATGTCCACAATGCTGGCACTTTATTAGCCCTGAAAATGCGTGGGTTTGATGTCTGGCTTTTGTTCCGATTAGATTTCTTTCGTTTATAAATTTGGTTATTATGTCGTGTTCTTCTTGGGTTTTTACAGGCTCGTGGCAATTTTCAACGATTACCCATTCGCTTTTGGGAACTACTTTCACATCTTTTGCATTTGGGCGTTTGTTTTTGTGACCATCACCTTGAGTTTTGTTACTTACTATTTTGCCTAGATGTGTTTCATCTATGAGTAATCTTTGAATTGTCATGGCACTCCAGTAATTGCCTTTGGCTGTAAATATTCCTGTGACGTTTAAATGCTCTGCAATTTTGCGTGGGGATTTTCCATCTAGTGCCAATTCAACGATTTGCCTATAAATTTTACAACGCTGGTCATCCACAACGAGCCCTTTTTCGTTGTATTTGTCTTTATACCTTTGATAGACATACGGGAATGGCGGTGTGCCGTTCGTCCATTGGCCACGCCTTGCACCGATTTTCTTGCCTTGTCTAAGACGCTTGGTTATCATTTTATATTCTTGACGAGCAAAAAATCCTTTTAAGTCTGCATACGTATCGTCAATATCATTGTTCAGGTTGTAAATTTTATCAGGGGTGATAATGAGTGTATCTGACTTTTGAAAGGCCTTTTTTAATCGGTCTTGCTCACCTAAATCGCCACGCCCAAGTCTATCATATTCTACGACACATACAGCGTCATACATCCCTTCTTCGACTTCTTTTAGTAACTTGGATATTTGCGGTCTCATATCGATGCTGTCCGATGTACCGACTTCCATATACTCAACATACTTGAAGTTGTTTTTATTACAAAGGTCAGTGAGTATCAGTCTGTGTTTTTCTAAATCGTCGATGCTCTCTGCACGGGATTTACGAATGTAGATTGCAACATAACGTATGTCGTACTTAGTGGTAGATTCCATTGATACTCACCTCCAATCTTAAAAATTATTGTGTTTGCGTTTCAGTGTATCAGTGTATCTCTTTCTTGTTTTAATTATAGTGTATCACTGATACACTTGTCAAGTGGGTGTATGAAATTATCAGTGTATCTTTACATCAGTGTATGCCAATGTTATAATAAATTCATAATATGACCACATTAGAGGTGAATTTTTTATGGCTACAACAAAACAAAGATATATGATTTCCGTAGATGATGCTATGTTCAAAGCAGTTGAAGATTTCCGATTTGATCGGCGTTTTCAAACTCGCTCTGAAGCTACAACTGAGCTTATTCGCATTGGACTTGAAACTATAAAGCAGCAGGAAAAATCAATTAAGCAAGCAGAGAGTAAATGAATCAGCTTGCTTTATTTTGCAATGTACTTTTACTGTATATTTCTATTAAAGTTTTCTTGAAATTCTGTATTGCGATTTGAGACGGTGTATTTGCGGTTACTTTGATATTTAACTCTTTTTTATTATCCAGTTAAATTTCCTCCGTTTCATGCCTTAGCTTTACTTCCGACTGTATTTGCCACGCCCCCCAGTCAAATGAATGATATTCATGGGAATAAATCAGGCTGTAGCAAGTAACTACATCATAGCTCCAAAGTACCGCTTGTCGCGTGTATTCTAGAGGCTCCCCCGCTAGTCTGTGGGAGGTCGTGAGAAAGTATCATTATTCGTACCTGATTTACTGTGTATTTAGTTTTCAAGGTTCAAGGTGCATATGCACTGTTTCTATAATCATAATAACATTGATATTTGAATTTCTCGTTTTATCTCTTAATTGGGTTTTACGCTCAGAAAAAGGGCTTTTCCCACATAAGAAAACAGCCATGCCGTGAATGTTAGGCATAGCTGTAAATTTCAAAGATTGCTAGGTCAAAGGTGAGGATTATGAAATCAAAAATTATATTGCAAGAAAAGCTATGGGATTTACGTAAAGAAAGAAATTTAACATTATCTGACGTTTCCAAAGCAACGGGACTATCGCTGTCTACATTGCAACGGCTTGAATCTGATGATGATGTTAATACCGGCTCCCGCTGTCCAGAAACAGACGGGAACCGTTGTCCCTTAGTTGCCGAAGATAGTGACCAACAATAAATTTGCTGGTTTTATCTTTTAAGCAAATTCACATTCTAATACTAACTTTACTGCGTGGTCA